>NZ_JAGKRG010000004.1:895646-1184482 GCF_017939565.1 Aeromonas sp. SrichE-2G | reverse complement strand
CCAAGCCACGATATACATTGGGTGCCGTAAAATTGTCAGTATGGTCATGATAAAACAAAGTACCCAAGGCCTCTGTAGGATCTCCCTTACCATCCTTCCATCTTACCAAATCGGTAAAACCAGCCTTAAGATTGGCATATAGATGATCCTTATATACTCCGGGACCATACGATAACGTGGGGCCGGCGATTTCCTCACTATAGTAATCACCTGGATAACCATCACTCTCGGAGGCGGTATGAAGATTATGCAGATGGGTGGATATCTCGGGAGTCCCAAAGCCATCATGATCCAGAGGTAGATTATTATGAATTCGACAAATAATTGGCTGGCCATATTTAGCTGCCACCACTACGCTTGGCATGATTTTATATTTCAGAAGGTCATATTGATTGAGCTTTGCAACATCTGGATCAGCCTGATAACCCCAATGCCGCTGTTTGGGGTATGCTTCATTGTATGTCCATTCATCAAACTGCACGGCATAAATCTCGTAGGTATAATCCATTAAATTGTATTTTGAATTAAAATACTCCCATAATTGATGTGGTTCGCGCCCGGCTTCAACAAGCCTACCTATCTTGTTACAAACTTTGGTTGGTGCCGGGGATATATTCCGGGTTGGGGCCAGATAGTTTATCTCTGTAGGCAAGTGGATCGTCCAAGGTATTGTACTCGGACTGGGGGGTACCACAGGGGGTGGGGGGCTATCCTCATCGTCATCATCTCCGGCACGGGCGTGCTTGGTATCTATCATTGCCGATGCCGCATATAAAATACCTGTCGATCGCAAAAAATCCCTTCTGGTCATTTTTTTATTTGATTTCAATGCTGACGGATCATCTACCACGGCAGCACTGTCAACTGGATAGTTTGAGACGCTCACCTCATTTGTGTCAACGTCATGATGTTTAATATTCATAAGTCAACCTTGCTAATGTGTTGTTGATTCGGATGTATGTACCCGGGCTTGGGCCCCCGCACAATCAGTCATGGGCTGAATCGAATTAAATGTCAGTCCGTTAATTTAAATTTCTTTCAAGGCCAATTGTAATCGCGCCTGGAAAGGTTTTAACAAATAGTTCATGAACGTCCTCTCACCGGTTTTCACCGTCACACTTGCGGGCATGCCAGCCTTGATCTGGTAGACGCCCAGCAGCCGTACTCCCTCTTCTGTCACTTGAACCTCTGCCAGGTAGTAGGGTCGTTGCGTTACCTTGTCCACGAGTCGATCGGCAGACACGGTCAACACTTCACCAGGAATGGAAGGTAACAATGCATGGTTCAAGGCAGGAAAGAGTATTTCAACCGGCATGCCAGGTATTAATTTATCGATGGCATGAACAGGGATCATGGCATTGATCTGTAACGGTTGATTTGCTGGCACAATATCCATTAATTGTTCACCGGGTTGTACCACCCCACCTATAGTACTTACCTTCATATCAAGAATGACGCCATCTATAGGTGAACGAATGATTACATTATCCAACTCATGCTTAGTCGCAATCAATTCATCCTCCAGCGTCGCAATTTCCTTTTGTTGACGGGTCAACTCTGACTCAACATCACGAATATACTCATGATGTAATTGATAACGCTTCAACTTCAATTCATTATGTTGGCTTTTTAATTTCCCGATCTCCAGAATATCTTCTGACAGCTTGCCAGAAAGCTCGGCGGCTTCACGTTCTACCCCCAGTAGTTGTGCTGTAGGGTAATATTTCTTTGCATTCAAGCTGCGAGCAGCACCCAACTCTTTATTGATCAACGTCAGTTGGCGTTCGCGAAAATCTCTTACCTTACTCAGACTACCAATCTGTTGCTCAACGCCTTTCAGACTCTCATCAAGCATGGCAATTTCACCTTGAACAGCATGCCTCCTTGTTTCGAATAACTCTGCTTGTAACGTCATGACTTCTTTCAATCGCTGATTATGCGAGAATGCCTTGGTCAATTTTTCACTGAACAACACTTCAGCCCGATTTTCCCGCTCTGACAGCAGGCGGTCCTCGATACTCTTGGCCACTAAATATTGCGCACTCAGTGTGCTGTGCTTCATTTCAATCTGGGTTTTATCCAGAGTTAATAAAGGTTGTCCCTTATGTACGATTGTCCCTTCACTGATATGAATATCGATAATTCGCCCCCCACTCAGGTGCTGGATTGTTTTCCGATTATTGGACACAGTGACAGTGGCATCGGCGACGACCCCCGCATCCAATGGCGCCAGCATCGACCAGGCCAGAAATCCCCCAACACCAAACAATACTGTGATGAATCCAGCGAGCAGTGGCGACCAGATGTTGGTGTCGACCATATTTTCAGAGGCTACGTTCTGTTGATCAGCCAGATGAACAATGGGTGGGTTCATATTGTTGCCTCCTTCTTGATTTCCCCTGCTGGTGCTACTGATGCTTGATTGATCGCAACAGGCTTCAATATGTTGGCCTTCCTTAAATTAGCAAATACTTCTTCCCGCCCGCCAAACTCTTGTATGACACCATCCCTTAGTAGCAGTACCTTATCGACAATACCAAGCAAGGTTGGCCGATGAGAGATAATTACCGTGGTTATTTGTTTGGTTTTCAGAATCTGGATGGCTCTGAGTAAGGCCCCCTCCCCCAGATCATCCAAATTGGAATTTGGTTCATCCAGGACGATAAACGCAGGATCGTTGTAGACCGCACGCGCAAGGCCGATACGCTGTCGTTGCCCGCCTGATAACTGATGTCCACCGGCTCCCAGGGGGGTATCATAACCCTGTGGCAACCGTAATATCATTTCGTGTACACCTGCCAGCTGTGCGGCGGCAACGATAAGCTCACTATTGATTGCATCAAAACGGCAGATATTTTGGGCAATGCTGCCATCAAACAATTCGACATCTTGTGGTAAATAACCCAGTGACGGACCGAGCAGTGACTTATCCCATAACGCTATATCCGCACCATCTAATCTGACTTTGCCGGATAGCGGACTCCATACGCCAACCAGCAACTTGGCAAGTGAGGTTTTTCCTGATGCGGAAGGCCCGATAATACCGAGCACATCCCCGGCCTCGAGATGAAAAGATATATTGCACAGCGTGGGAGTATGATTGCCAGGTGGGGCGGCAAAGACACTTTCCATACTAATATTGCCCACCGGCCGAGGCAGGGTCAGTACCTCCTTCGGAGCGGGATACTCCTGCAGCAGCACTGATATATGACGCCATGCACTACGAAACTGTACAAATTGCTTCCAGTTACCGATGACTTGCTCTACCGGATTGAGCACACGCCCCAAGATAATGGAGGCCGCGATCATCAGACCGGGAGTGATTTCGCCATCGATCACCAGCAAGGCACCGGCACCCAGTGCGATGGACTGTAACAATACCCGAACAAAACGCCCAAGGCTGCTGAGTCGCGTGGTCTTATCCGCGATTTGCGTGTGCAATATCAGCACTTTTTTATGCTGCTCCAGCCACCGCTGTTTCAGCTTGGGCAGCATCCCCATCGCTTCAATGGCATCGGTGTTCTGCAATTGTTTGTTGAGTTTGCTTGTACTGTCGACGGTCAATTCATTCGCTTGCTGGATCTGACGTTTGGTCGAAAACTCAGTCACCAGTGTCAGGCTAAAGAGAATCAATATGCCCCCAGCTGAGAGATAACCCAACAACGGATGGACGATAAAAGCAATCAATAGATAACACGGCGTCCATGGCACATCCATCAATGCGAACAGACTGTTGCCGGAAAGAAACTGGCGAATTTGCGACAGTTCCGTCAGTGCTTGGGCTGGATTATTATCTCCAGTTTCTAATTTCTTCTTGAATGTTGCATTAAACACCAACTGGTTTAACATGACATCCAGTCGATTGCCAAATCGGGTCATCACTCTGGCACGGGAAGATTCCAGCATCGCAATCAGGATATATAAACCAATGATCAATAATGTCAGCACCAGCAGGGTTGTCGTATTCTGGCTAGCCAACACCCGGTCGTATACCTGCAACATATAGATCGCCGGTGATAGCATTAACAAATTAATAATGCAGCCAAAAAACATCAGTAGAATAAAGGCCCCCTTGGTACCCTCCAAGGCATTATTCAATTCTTTCGACGGGTGCTGGCTTGCCATACCCTATCTCCTTATAGCGGCAGCTATCTTGGGTATTTACAGATTAAAGTCTGTCAATAGTAACTGGCTCTTTAGTCCCTCTAGCATGGTGGTGCCATCACCCCTGGTCATGGTGACGTCCCCCCGCTCCGGTGCCGCCGCACCCGCCCGACAGGCTTGGGGGGCGGCGGCTCCGATGCACCTTCTGTGCTTTCTCTGGCCGGTTCCCTGGCCTCGAAAACTGATTGCTTGTACGACTCGTCTCCTAGCTCGTGAAGTCAAAGTCCTGAATGGTGATGACATTCTGGCCATTGCCATTCACGCCGTTCAGCAGGATCGTCCCGAGAGCCACACCATTGGCATCCTCGACCGTGACTTGTGTGTTTGCCCCCAGGTCGACAATGTCCACGCGATCGAGGAAGTTCGCCGATGTGACCCCAGCCCCGGTGAGGTTGAGAAGATCCTGGCCACCACCCGCGGTGGCATCAAAACCGTTGATCACGTCGGCGCCGAAGCTGCCCTGCCCGAACAGGAAGATGTCGTCTCCGGCACCACCGTTCATGGTGTCGTTGCCGGTACCGCCGTCCAGTATGTCGTCGCCGACATCACCATTCAGGATATCGGCGCCGACACCGCCGCTCAGCGTGTCGTTGCCTTGATTGCCGTTCAACGTGTCATTGCCGGCACCGCCGTTCAGCGTGTCGTTGCCGGCGGCGCCGCTTAGCGTGTCGACACCGCCACCGCCAGTGATGACGTTGGCGAGACCGTTGCCGTTGCCGGTGAACGTTCCGTTGCCGGTATTCGTCAGGTTCTCGACATTGGCGCCAAGCGAATAGGTAGCAAGGGCCGTCAGCACCGTGTCCGTGCCGGCGTTTGCACCTTCAGTCACGACGTCGGTAGCCGAGTCGACTAGGTAGATGTCGTTGCCCGCTCCACCAACCATCGTATCGTTGCCTGTCCCCCCGTTCAGCGTGTCGTCGCCGATACCGCCGCTTAGGGTGTCGTTGCCGGCACCGCCGTTCAGCGTGTCGGCTCCGCCACCGCCAGTGATGACGTTGTCAAGGCCGTTGCCGTTACCGGTGAAGGGGCCGTTGCCGGTGTAGATCAGGTTTTCGACGTCGGCGCCCAGCGTATAGGTGGCGAGAGTCCCCGTTTGAACCGTATCCGTACCGCCGCCTGCCGCTTCGGTGACGACGTCGTTAGCCGAATCGACGACGTAGGTGTCGTTGCCGGCACCGCCATTCAGCGTGTCGTCGCCGCCCGCGCCGTTCAGCGTGTCGTTGCCGGCACCACCATCGATCACGTTGTTGAGGTCGTTACCGGTACCGACGAAGTTGCCGATGCCGGCAAACGCCAGGTTTTCCACCGCCAGCAATGCGGCCAGCGAGAAGGCGTTGAGCGTCGTGTGAACGGTGTCGATACCTTCATTGGCGGCCTCGATCACGGTGTCGGCAGCCGAGTCGACAATGTAGGTGTCGTTGCCGACCCCACCCGCCATCACGTCGTTGCCCGTGCCACCGTTCAGGGTGTCGTTCCCGGCATCACCGTTCAGCGTGTCGTTGCCAGCTCCGCCATTCAGCGTGTCGTTGCCGGTACTACCGTCGATCACGTTGTCGAGGTTGTTGCCGGTGCCGACGAAGTCGCCAGTGCCGACAAACGCCAGGTTTTCGACCGCCAGCAATGAGGCCAGCGAAAACGCGTTGAGGGTCGTGCGAACGGTGTCGGTGCCTTCGTTGGCGGCTTCGGTCACTGTGTCCGCAGCCGAGTCGACAATGTAGGTGTCGTTGCCGCCTCCCCCCGCCATCGCATCGTTGCCCGCTCCGCCGTCCAGCATGTCGTTGCCGGCATTGCCGTTCAGCGTGTCGTTGCCGCTCGCGCCATTCAGCGCATCGTCTCCGGAACCACCTTCGAGCACGTTGTTGAGGTCGTTGCCAGTGCCGACGAAGTTGCCGGTGCCGGCGAACACCAGGTTCTCGACCGCCAGCAATGCGGCCAGCGAGAAGGTGTTGAGCGTCGTGCGAACGGTGTCGGTGCCTTCGTTGGCGGCCTCGGTCACGGTGTCGCCCAGGTCGTCGACCAGGAAGGTGTCGTTGCCGCTCCCTCCCACCATCGCATCGTTGCCATCACCGCCATTCAGGGTGTCGTTGCCAGCACCGCCGTTCAGCACATCGTTGCCTGCACCGCCGTTCAGGGTGTCGTTGCCATCCAGACCGTTCAACGTATCTGTCCCACCACCGCCGGTGATGATGTTGTCGAGCACGTTACCGTTGCCGGTGAACGGGCCGTTGCCGGTGTTCGTCAGGTTCTCGACGTTGGCGCCGAGCGTATATGTGGGAAGGGTGCTGGTCTGGACCGTGTCCGTACCGGCCCCTGCCGCTTCGGTCACCGTATCACCCGCCGCATCGACGATGTAGGTGTCGTTGCCAATCCCCCCCGCCATCGCGTCGACGCCCGCACCACCGTCCAGGGTGTCGTTGCCTGCATCACCGTTCAGGGTGTCGTTGCCGGCCTCGCCGTTCAGTATGTCGTTGCCGATACCGCCATTCAGTATGTCGTCGCCGATACCGCCGTTTAGCGTGTCGTTGCCGGCGCCACCGTTCAGCGTATCGACACCACCACCGCCGTTGATGACGTTATCGAGACCATTGCCGTTACCGGTGAAGGTACCGTTACCGGTGTTCGTCAGATTCTCGACGTTGGCGCCCAGCGTGTACGCGGCGAGAGTGCTCGTCTGAACCGTATCAGTACCGCCGCCTGGCGCTTCGGTCACGACGTCGGTCACCGAGTCGACGACGTAGATGTCGTTGCCGGCACCGCCAGCCATCGTGTCGTTGCCCGTGCCACCATCAAGCGTGTCATTGCCGCCCGCACCGTTCAGCGTGTCGTCCCCCCCCTCACCGTTCAGCATGTCGTTGCCGGTGCTGCCGTCGATCACGTTGTCGAGGTTGTTGCCGATGCCGACGAAGTCGCCGGTGCCATCAAACGCCAGGTTTTCGACCGCCAGCAATGCGGCCAGCGAGAAGGTGTTGAGTGTCGTGCGAACGGTGTCGGTGCCTTCGTTGGCGACCTCGTTCACGGTGTCGCCCAGGTCGTCGACCAGGAAGGTGTCGTTGCCAATCCCCCCCGCCATCACATCCGCCCCTGCACCACCGTCGAGCGTATCGTCGCCGGCATCACCATTCAGCGTGTCGTTGCCGGCACCACCGTTCAGGGTGTCGTTACCGTCACCACCGTTCAGGGTGTCGTTACCGGCATCGCCGTCCAGGGTGTCGTTACCGTCCCCTCCGTCGATCAAGTCGTCACCGTCCAGGCCGCTGATCGTGTCGTTGCCGCCCAATCCGAAGATCAGGTCATCGGCCGCGGTCCCGATCAGGACGTCGTTACCTTCCGTGCCGATGATCACGTTGATGGGCGTCGAGAACAGCGGCTCGAGCACGTGGTGGGCGTCCTCGTAGACCGCCAGTACCTGGATTGCCCCGCCTCCTGGCGCGAATGACGTCAGCGGGACTTCAGCTCCTGTCAGGGGATCCTCACCAACGCCGTTTGCCACCACCACGTCACGGAAGACACCTGACCCCGGGTTCACCTCCTGACGCCAGATGAAGGTGATGGGACTGAGGATCGCGCCGGTCGGGTTGGTATCAGACACGTTGTCCGCATCGGTCACCCCCGCCGCGGAGACCCTCAGCATTGGCGTCGCACCAGCGAGGTTGACGGTGACGGCCAGATTGCCCTCGGGAGCCGCGTTGATCGCGCTGGTGTCGACGAGGTTCGTCACAAAGTCCGAGAATATCAGGCGTTCGATCCCTGATACTCTGTCGCTCCCATCACTACCCAGGCCGACGTTCGTGTCCGTGACGAGGTAGACGTCGTCGTCCGTCGTCGCAGTGTCAGCACCTTCGATCTGGTCGATCAGGTAGTTGTTCACCGAACCCGAGAAGATTGCAGAGTCGACGTTGACGCCGGCATTGCTGGTCTCGATCTCGCGGACGATGCTCAACTGCCCGGGGTTCACCGCGCCACTCAACATCAGCGGCACGAGCGGCACCATGCTGTCGTACGACGCTGCCACACCTGGCCCGGGATTGCTCACGGCGATGCGAACGTTCAGGTAACGGTTGCCATCGATCAGATCGTCACCACCGCGGCTGTCGATGATGTCGCTGCCGCCCCCCCCAAGCAGGATGTTACCGGCACCGAAGCTGGCACCATTGGGGCCGATGGCCGCAGCCGAGCCGACGAAGTCGCGCAAGCCATCGATCAGATCGAAGTTGGTCAGCACGCTGCCTTGCGCTCCGGCCAGCGCAATCGAGACAGAGTCTGCGTCGTCACCGCGCAGCAGGTCGGCCTGGTGAGACCCTGACAGGCCCTCGACAAACGAGAAGCGGGCGTTGATGCCGGCCGCGATCGGGATCGGTCCCGCGAGGTTCGCCCGGACGGCCATGTTCATGCTGACGCCGTCAGGCGAGAGGTCGAACGTCGCCCAGTCGAAGCCCGATGCGCCAAGGTATTTGTCGCCCGGCCCAGAGGCGCCATACATGATGTCGTCGCCACCTTCGCCGTTCATGATGTCCGTCAGGCCGGAGCCGATGAACACATCGTTGCCGATGATGAGGTCACGACCGAGCGGGTCGAAGTTGTCGCCCGGCGAGCCGTCGGTCAGTCCACCTTCCAGCCAGTCGTCGCCTTCGTTGCCAAGGTCCTGCTCGTTTGTGTCGGCCCCCAGGATGAAGTCGTTGCCCGCCCCGCCAAAGGCCTCGCTGGCATCCTCACCGGTCACAATGAAGTCCTGGCCAAAGCCGCCGAGTATCAGGTTGACGCCGGAGCCACCGTGGATGACGTCGTTGCCGTCGTCGCCCTGCAGGTTATCGTCACCACCTATGTCCGTGATGATGTCGTCACCGGCCCCCCCGCGAATCTGGTCGTTACCGTGACCGCCTTCGATGCGGTCGTTGCCACCATCGCCCCAGATGGTGTCGTCACCCTCGCTGGAGATGATGATGTCGTTTCCGGTCGGATTACTGTTGTTACCTGGATTGGTGCCTCCAATCACCACGTGGTCTTCACCTGTGTATTGCAGGTAATTCGTGTCGGCACCCTGGGTGGCCGGATTGTTGCGAATCACCAGCGGCGACAACGGATTGCCGTTAGTCGGGTCCGCCCCGTTCTGTGCTGACGGGTCCACCTCGAGCACGAGGTTGTTCTGGAAGACCAGCCCCGGCAAGTGCGTGACATCGGTGTTTGCCATGATCATCTTCGCAAACGAGTTGTTTTCGAGCTCGGTGATGAAGTTGAGGCCCGCCGCGCGCTCCAGGTAGTAGAAACGATCGGCGTTCTGCAACGCCTCGAGCTGCGTCTCGAAGATGTAGTTGAACGTAGAGCCGAGCATGCCGCCGAACGGCATCTTCTCCTCGGCCAGACCACCGATCCACAGGTCTACCTCGTTCAGACCACCGAGGTCGGCGGCGTACGCCCCCGTGCCATTCAGGAACTCATTCCGGTCGGTCGGTGCGTCAGTGCCACCGAACACCAGCAGCGTTGCTGCGGCCCGCTTTTCATCGAGCGTCGACGCGCTGGTGATGGTTGAGTGGGTACCGTAGGCCGCGATGAAGTTGATCAGCGACTCCGGATACTTGATGTGCTGGACGAAGTCGGCCCAGCTCGTGTATGGGGCCAGGGCGCTGTCGCCCGTCGCCTCATAGAGCTGTGTCCGCGCCGTGTTCAGCGATGGAATACCGGTGTCGCGGCCGCGGGCCAGGTTGATCGCAGCAAGGTCCAGCGGGAGACCAAGCAGGTTGTTGCGTAGCGCCTCGGTGACGAACTCGTCGATTTCGTTACCCACTTGGCGGGTGATGCCCCGGATGATAGCCCCCGCCGCCACGTCCGCGTCCTGGTCGATGCTCGCGAAGGCGAGCGGATTCAAAAACGCCTGGATCAGACCGATCGGGGCGGGATCTCCCTCCTCGCTGACAAAGACTTGCTGGAACTGCGGGTCAAGCACGTCGATCTGCTCGGTCAGCATCGAGTGCCCGAAGCGGTATACGACGTGCGCGAATTCCGCGACGATCGAGGGATCAATCTCGGTCTGGTAGTTCTGCAAGCCCGGGATAAATACATCGATGTTCGGCGAGATCGTACGTGCGAACTCCTCGAACACCAGATGCTGATACTGCATCTCGGTGCCGAACTTCGCGGCCTGGAACAGACGCTCGCCGTTCCAGTCAAGCGTGGACGGATCGGCCGGGATCGCATCGACCGACGTAACCAGCCATTCGTTCAGGAAATCGACGTTGCCGGTGGAGAGGATCACTTCCTTGGTGTGGTCGACCAGGCGATTATGTTCCGAGTGGAACACATGGTGCACGGCAGTCAGGCCGATATTTTCGTTCACGCGACCGTCGCCGGCGATGTAGTGCGCGTCGAGCAGTTCGTTGTCGTACTCGAGATTGCGCCCCGTCAAGGGATCGACGGCAACGCCATTACCGGCAAGGGCGTCGGTGTCCTGAACGAGATCGCCCGCGGCATTGAACACCGGCACGGCATTGTGTGCGATGTCGTCGAGGAAGGCGTGACCGGTAGGCACTGCGCCAACCAGGCTGATCGGTGCATCAAGGTTACCCTCGACCAGGTCGCCATTGCTCATGACCACCATCGGCAAGCCGTTGGGGCCGCGCTCGAACATGCCGTACTGGTCGGTCGCGAGCAGCGGCACATTGTTGTAGTTGGCGTCGGTCAGGTCGATGCCGAGAATGTCGCGAGCCTGCGCCTTGACGACCGCCCAGGTAGCCATGCCGCCGAGCACGACGTCGTCCTCCGTGCCGTATTTTCCATCGTCGCCGAGGTCACGGTTGACGAGCAGCTTGCCGGTTGCAACCGGATGGCCATCGGCGTCGAGTTCGTACGCGCGAAGGAAGACCTGGTGCGACGGATGCGACGAGTAAGTCTGGTTCTGGTCGACGAACGACGAGGTCGTGTTCGTGTTTGCGCCGACCACGCCGCCCTCGAGCGTCGCGCGGCTCATCACCATAAAGCGCTGCTGGATCGGCAGGTCGTCTGCTGTATCGGCAATGCCGTCTGCGCCAAGCACCAGCGGATCGTCCGCCGCCAGGGGGATGTAGACATTGCCGTTACCCCCCTTGGTAACCAGATCCAGGCCGTGGTCGAAGAACTGGCCAAAGAAGGTCATCCAGGCGTTGAAGGGGGCACTGAGGCCGACGTCGGGCGCAACGTTCGGGAAGACGAACGTTTCGAACGTGGAGCCATCCGCGCGCGTGCCCTGGACGATCCCCACGCCGTCCCTCAGGACGTCATCCCCTCGGTCGAGCGCCGTGCCGAGCACGCCATCCGCGCCCGGGTCGTACGCCAACGCATAGGCCGCAGGGTTATTCGCCGTCTGCTCGACGATCAGGTTGCTGATCATGCGCGGGTCGGCATCGACGACGTTCCCGGTCGTCCCGTAGTTGTTGTTCGAGACGTTAAAGAACGGCCCGTCGTCACCCTCGTCGCGGAACTCCGCGGGGAACATGCGCGGGAAAGTGTTGTCGGCTGCGCCGAATATCGCGTCCTGGTCATTGATCTCCAGCAGGTTGTTGAACGAGCCGTCGACCGTGCGCAAGCCGAGCGCCATGCGGGCGTTGGGCAGCAGCGACGCCAGGTCCGCACCTGCGGCATGCGCCTCCGCAATCTTGATCTGATCCAGAATGAACTGCAGATCGGAGCCGATGAAGTGCACGCCTTCACTGACGACGCCGTTCTGTTCACTCAGTAGCGGCGCGGGCGGTGCTGGCGGCGTGCCGGGCTCCACGGCATCTGTTTGCCCCGAGAACACGGTCTCGTATACACCGGTAGCGTCCTGGTAGTGCGCCTTGACGCGCAGCAGGAGACCTTCGAGGTCAGCGCGGACGACGAACGTCGGCCCGAACTCGCTCGGCTGGCCACCGCCTTCCGGCGTAATGTCGACGAACAGCCCGCTGCCGGGGACCTGTTCGTACTGCCAGAAGTAGGTGACGCGGCCGGTGATGCCGTCTGGGCTGTCGGCATCGGTGACACCCGCGATCGAGGCCGTCAGGGTCTGGCCGACCGCGACGATGCCCGTGACCGTCACCTCACCCACCGGGTTTGAGTTGGTACCGCTTAGCGTCAACGAACTGTCGTTGAATTGCAGGCGTTCAATGTTGGTCAGGCGATCTACGCCGTCGAGCGTCGTGCCGCCCGTGTGCGCCACGGTCGTGACGCCGGAGACGGCATCGGTCGTTATCGTATATTCATCCTGGTTGCCCGAGAACATTGCCGTGTCGAAGGCATTGTCGTCGTCCAGGATCTCGCGCACGATCACCAGCTGGCCCGGGTTATAGGTGCCATTCATCATCAACGGCACGAGCGCCTGCATCGAATTGAAGCTGGCGATCTCCGAATTGGGGTCGTCGGCGTTCTCGCGCACGCTGATCCGGACGTTCAGCCAGCGGTCGCCGTCGATGATGTCGTCGCCACTGCGCCCCTCGATGATGTCACTCGCCTCACCACCGAGGATGATGTTACCCGACCCGAACTCATCGTCGGCATTGCCTGCAATACCGTCTTCGCCGGGCATGGCCGCCGTGCCGATCAAGGCTCGCAGGCCGCTGATCAGGTCCATCTGCGACAGCACGCTGCCTTGCGCACCGTTGCCGGGGAGGGTCAGGGCGTCTTCGTGATCGCCGCGCAGGATGTCGCCGTGCGACGACCCCGACAACCCCTCAGTGAACGCAAAGACTTGCGCCGTGCCAGCCAGGGACTGTGGCAACGGACCGGCGACGGCACCATTGTTCAACATGTCGGCATAAACGCCGAACCGGCCGTCTTTATAGGTGACCCAGTCATAGCCGGAACCGAGTGTGTACTTGTCGGGCCCTTCGCTGCCGACGACGATATCGTCGCCGCCCTCGCCTAACGTCTCGTCGAAGCCGCCATCGCCGAGGAACACGTCGTTGCCGCGCGTCTCGTCCCGCTCGAGCGGATCGAACATGTCGCCGGCCGCGCCGTCCTGGAGGCCGCGTTCAAGCCAGTCGTCGCCTTCATTGCCGTTCGGGAAGGCGTCGAGCCGGGCGCCGAGGATGAAGTCGTTGCCCTCGCCAGCAAAGGTTTCGCTGACATCGTCACCAGTGATGATGAAGTCGTTGCCGCTACCGCCGATGATCAGGTTCAGGCCCTGGCCGCCGTGGATCACGTCGTGGCCGTCACCCCCTTTGATCACGTCGTCACCGCCGACGTCGGTAATAATGTCGTTGCCGGCGCCGGCCTCGATCATGTCGTTGCCGAATCCGCCCTCGATCCGATCGTTGCCGCCGTCGCCCCAGATAGTGTCGTCACCCTCGCTGGAAATGAGTGTGTCGTTGCCTTCGGTACCGCCCAGTACGACGTGCTGGTCACCGTTGTACCGCAGGTAATTGTTGGCGCTGTCTTCGTCCGAGGGGGTCGACGGATTGTCACGGACCACCAGCGGAATGAATGGGTTGTCCCAGGTTGGATCATCGTTGCCCAGGCCTTCGTTGAACTGCCGCACCTCATCTACCTCGAGCGTCAAGCCGGGGGTCTGGAATACGAGGCCGGACAGGTGATCGACGTCCGTATTCTGGGCGATCAGCTTGGCGAAGGAGTTTGCTTCAAGCTCTGTCAGGAAGTGCGTTCCCGCAAACCGGTGCAGGTAGTACAGGCGGTCACCGTTCTGCAGGGCCTCGAGCTGGGTCTCGAACACGAAGTTGAAGGTTGAACCTAGCATGCCGCCGAACGGCGCATTGTCCTCGGCAAGGCCGCCGATCCACAGGTCTACGTTTTCCAGGCCACCAAGGGTGCTAGCGTAAACGCCCGTGCCGTGCAGAAACGCCATCCGGTCGGCTTCGTCGAGGATGCCATTTCCCAACACCAATGCCGTCGCTGCGGCCCGCTTGTCCGCCAGCGTAAGGGCACTGGTGATAGTTTCATGCGTGCCATAAGCCGCAATGAAGTTGACCAGCGAGACCGGATTCTTCATGTGCAACGAGAAATCGACCCAGCTTGTGTAGGGAGCCAGCTGTGCGTCACCGGTCCCTTCGAAGAAGGTTCTGCGTGCCTCGTTCAGCGATGGAATGCCAGTGTCTCTTCCACGAGCCAGATTGATCGTCGCCAGGTCCAGCGGCAAGCCGAGCAGATTGTTACGCAGCGCCTCGGTGACGAACTCGTCGATCTCGTTGCCCACCTGACGCGTCATACCGCGAATAATCGCACCTGCTGCTTCTTCCGGGGTCAGGGTGCCGTTCTCATTGAATTCCAGCGGATTCAGGAAAGCCTGGATCAGCCCGATTTCACTGGATGCAAAGTTGGGATCTAGCCGGGCGACGGTCTCGTCGAGCATTGAGTGTCCGAACCGGTACACCGTGTGCGCGAACTCGGCGACGATCGCCGGATCGATGGTGTCATTAAAGTCGAGGAAGGCGTCGATATTGGGCTGGATCGTGCGCGCGAACTCCTCGAACACGAGGTGCTGGTACTGCATCTCGGTCGCGACCTTGGCCGTCTGGAACAGGCGCTCGCCGTTCCACACCAGCGTCGACAGATCCGCCGGGATCTCCACTACCGGGGTAGCCAACCACTCGTTCAGCAGGTCTATGTCGCCGGAGTCGAGCAGTGTCTGCTTGATCTCGTCGACTTGTCGATTGTGTTCGGAGTGGAAGACGTGATGCACGGCCGTCAGGCCGATGTTCTCGTTCACGCGGCCGTCGCCGGCGATGTAGTGCGCGTCGAGCAGTTCGTTGTCGTACTCGAGATTGCGCCCCGTCAAGGGGTCGAAGGCAACGCCATTACCGGCTTGGCTATCGGCGTCCGGGGCGAGAACGCCCGGGGCGCTGAACACCGGCACCGCGTTGTGCGCGATGTCATCGAGGAACCCATGGCCGGTAGGGACAGCACCGACCAGGCTGATCGGTGCATCAATGTTCCCCTCGACCAGGTCACCATTGCTCATGACCACCATCGGCAAGCCGTTGGGGCCGCGTTGGAACATGCCGTACTGGTCGGTCGCGAGCAGCGGTACATTATTGTAGTTGGCGTCTGTCAGGTTGATACCGAGGATGTCTCGGGCCTGCGCCTTGACGACCGCCCAGGTAGCCATGCCGCCGAGCACGATATCGTCGGCCGTGCCGTATTTTCCATCCTCGCCAAGGTCACGGTTGACGATCAGCTTGCCGGTCGCCACCGGCCGACCGTTCGCGTCGAGTTCGTACTCGCGAAGGAAGACCTGGTGCGACGGATGAGAAGAGTAAGTCTGGTTCTGATCGACGAACGGCGAGGTCGTGTTGATGTTTTCGCCGACTACACCACCCTCGAGCGTTGCGCGGCTCACCACCATGAAGCGCTGCGCTTCCGGCAGATCGTCATCCGTCCCCGCGACACCGTCTGCGCCAAGTACCAGCGGGTCGTCCGCCGCCAGCGGAATGTAGACGTTGCCATTCTGGCCCTTGGTCACCAAATCAAGTCCGTGATCGAAGAACTGGCCGAAGAACGTCATCCACTGGTTGAAACCGGCGCTCAGGCCTAGGTCGGGAGCCTCGTTCGCGAAGAAGAACGTATTGAACGCCGTGCCGTCCTCCCGCGTGGCCCACACGACTTCAACGCCATCGTTCAGGACGTCATCCAGGCTCTCGTCGACATCGGCCGTGCTGGGGTCGTCACCGAAGATACCATCATCTCCGGCACTGCCAGCCAAGGCGACGGCCGCCGGATTGTTCGGCGTCAGATCGGCGATCAGGTTGCTGATAATGCGCGGATCGGAATCGACGACACTCCCCGTCACACCGTAGTCTGTGTTCGTCACCGCCCCTGCGGGCCCGGGCCCGTCCGCGTCAAACCCGACTTCATCGCTTTCGTTCTGAAACTCTGCGGGGAGCATCCGTGGGAAGGTGCTGTCGGCGCTGCCGAAGTCCTCTTGTCCCTCAAGGAGGTTGTTGAACTCCCCGGTGATCGTGCGCAACCCCCACGGCAACTCCGTATTCGGAATCAGGTTTTGCAGGTCTTCGCCCGCCGCGTGGGCCTCGGCGATCTGGATCTGCAGGAGGATGAACTCTAGATCTGACTTGCTCAAATCAGCCATGATAATACCCTCTGACTCATTTGGTAAAAGCCAGGAAAGGAAACAAGATCCTACCCATGCGCTGTTACCGGTTGGCATACACAGCTTGTGAGTCTCCTTACTTGATAACAGCTGGTAAGATAAGGAGGGCAAATCATTTGGCTGTGCTCCTGTAATAAGCGCCCATGTTATTTTTATGCTGACTTTTGGTCTTTACGGGGCATGCAAATTGGCCCCCAGCCTTCTCTTGACGCTGTGAAAGCAAGAAATAGGTGACATAACTCACTCCTTGACGGGAGGTGAGAACAAGCACCTTCCATCATCGAATTGAAACCATTTTCAACTCAAGGTGAAATAGTTAATGCAAAGCATCCAATATGCCAATGTTGCGACATAATGTATGTCTACCAATAATTTCTATCGGCATTACCTAAATCAATACAAAGCCAGCAGCCAGCCAAATTTGAAATAACTTGGCCCACCACCATTAAAAACAACCCGGTGGCTCTTTAAATATTTTTAAGTCATGAAAACGATGATTGATGCTGATGTCACAACTCAGTTGCAAATTAGAGCTATAACAGTACATCAATCTTGCTACTAGCCATATGCTTCCCGCATCCATATTGTCAACATCTTACGCGTTTGATTATTGGGGCACTATTCAAATGCTGCCATCATGAAATGTGATGAATTTAATCTCCACGCAGTTAATACCAAGGGCATACTTTAGTTTTAACATTATGATGCATGAAACCTAGCTTGATAGGCTTGCAATAACCTGAAAAACTGAAATTTACATATTCCTCCCCCACACCCTAATTTACAAACACCAATAAAAACATCTACTTGAAACATTGATGACATTTTTTGGGTTTGAATGTTCGCTCGAGTTTAAAAACTGTTTCGAACAGTAGCATTCAAGGAAGGAAACTCAGTCCAACCGGGACGTTCTGACTAGTCATCAAACAAAACAAGCCCCCAAATGGCTGATACGGATGCCTGGAGTTTGTAAACCCAATCGTGTAACCACACAATAATAATTAACTTTTTCAAAAAGATACCTTCGTGAGTCAGCAAATAGTCCAAGAGAAACTCAAAGCACTGACTGCTGGCAGGCCAAAGACATCTAGTCCGAACAGGTTCCCGGGAGGCCTGAGCCAGCCATTGCCCGAACTCACCGTCGAGACTGCACTCAACTCCGATATGGACGAACATAGGGACGACGAGAAACATGCCCACACCGTCAAAGGAGCGGCACCATCGAAATGGCTATTCCTCTAAACGCCGAAGAGGGCTGCAAGGAAGGCGCTATTCCAAAAACATATTAGTACCATTTTTTGATATTATTTAAGGTAGCTATGAAGATAGATGTGTCATGACTTGTAATCCGAATGGCACCTAATTTCAGATTGCCATGGTTCTTTGGCGGCTGAAATGAACTCTAATGAACCCCATTAGACGTTCCTTGTTGAAGTCAAAAGACTTTCTAACACGAGTCGGGAACAGTACCGTTTCTATTCACGTGTTCGCACAAAATTAAGCGATATCTCCTGTTGCTCACTCCATGCAGTGATGGTCTATGCTTATCCCTATTCTTGGCTATGAGGCTACGTTAAAATGATGCCGGAGATGCATATGCATATGCAGATGCAGCAGATACAGGAGATGAAGGACAGGGACATCACTTTACTCCTTGTAGCAGAGCCATCACTGCAGACCAGTATGTTGTCTAGCTATTTGTCCCAAGAGTTAAAAATTACCGTCCAATGCATTCATACCAGCCCCTCTCCAGAATGCCCACCAGATGCTTTAGCTCAGGCCGTTTTATGGTTGATTGACATGGCTACCATCAAGGGAAAAGAGTTAATTGAATGGCAGGCTTACAGTCAAACCACAAACCAGAAACACATTGTAGCGTTGTTAAATGCAGAACCACATGTCGATATATGGTCAATGCTGCAATGGCCCAGTTGTGTTGGGGTCTTTTTTTCCTCAGACTTACCTCAATGCTTGGCATGTGGGATCAAGAAAATTCTGCTGGGGGAGCTCTGGATACCACGTGATATGTTGGCTGACTTATATCGCAAGCAAATTAAAAATTGTGCCTTAGCGTCAAGTTCCAACTGTCTCTTGACCAAGAGAGAGTTGGAAATATTGAACCAGTTGTGTCTGGGCCACTCCAATCATGATATTGCAACGAGTTTTTATATTAGTGAAAACACCACCAAGTCTCATCTCTATCGAATATTCAAGAAGATAGGTGTGCGGAATCGTTTACAGGCGGTGCAATGGGCTAACGAAAATCTGCCACAGCGTTTCCTGTGCTGGGTATCCTCATTTTCGATACTGGCTGACGATCTTGTTGCATCAATGATGAGACTTTTGATGTTTGTGAGCTGAATTCCCCCCCTGAATCACCATCTGAATCTCCCCGGCTTCTGCAGATACTTGTTGATGGTGGCTGGGCTCTTGCCGGAGTTCAGCGACCTCTCCTTGAACTTGACCACATCAGCCTTTCTGTAGCCTGCGGCTGGCCTGTCGCCGAGTGCCTCGATTAAAGGAACCGAGATAGTTTTTCTGGTTCTTTCGCTCTTTGGGTGCCCAGGAGAGGGCCCTCTCTCTCTGATAGCGGTTACTCAAGACCGACAGAAGCGGAGCAAGCGGTTTGACCGCCGGTGTCATCGGCTGGGCTGCTGATTGCTCTTGTCGGTCGACTGTGGCGTCTGCAGGCAACTGATTGGACTTGGGTCTGGAACACAGACAGGAAAGCAGCTGGGTCACCTTCTGGCGTGCACAAGGCTTGTCTCGGGTATGCAGGGATTTTTTGATCTCTTTACGACGACCACAGGGGAGCGTGGTCACTTTCCGGTAATACCAGATGCCGTGGGGACTGAGCCAGAGATTCACAGAGAAGACTCCTGATCCATCCACACAAAGTGGATTACCAAGAGGTCTGAAGGGGGTGATTAGCTGTAACTTATTGATTTCCAAAAACAAGTGGTGGCCCTACCAGCCACATCCCGGCACTCGAGTCCCCCGCCTTGGCTGCTACCTTCCGGTCCTGACCAGGTCGACGGGTTATCAATGCGAGAGGACCAATAGGACCACCGGCGAGGAGAATAGGCAAACTGGCCTGTCAATGCAATGGCTTTCTGCCACAGCGCGAGCCGTTCGCCTTATTTTTCAACAATCTGGCCAAGGGTTCAGCTAAACAGCATGAATTTGGCCCCCACCACCAGCATCAGGAGAGCAAAGGCCTGCTTCAGTCGTGCGGGTGACAGCCGGTGTGCCAGCCTGGCGCCGAACCGGGCGAACTGGGTGCTGGTAAGCACGATGCCGACGAGGGCCGGCAGATAAATGTAGCCGGCACTCCACTCGGGCAGATCGGGGTTCCCCCAGCCGGCGTAGAGGTAGCTCAGGCTACCCGCCAGGGCGATGGGCATGCTGCAGGCGGCGGAGGCCGCCACGGCGTTGCGCATGGGCACCGAGTTCCAGCTCAGATAAGGCACGGTGAGCGAGCCGCCGCCGATGCCAAAGAGGGCCGACATCCAGCCGATGATGCTGCCCGCGATCCCGGTGCCGACCGGTCCCGGCATGCGACGTTCCGCCTTGGGCCTCAAGTTGAGCCCCATCTGCAGCGCCATGGTCCAGGCGAAACAGCCGATGATGATGTTGAGGGTGCTGGCACTGAGCAGATTTGCCGTCATGCCGCCGAGCCAGGCCCCGAGCAACATGCCCGCCCCGAGGCGCCGTATCATCACCCAGTCGACGGCCCCGGCCTCCTGATGGGCTCGCAGGGAGCTGAAACCGGTGAAGATCATGGTGGGCAGCGAGGTGCCGAGTGCCAGGTGGGTGATGATCTCCGGGGCCACGCCCTGGGCGTGGAAGCTCAGCACCAGCACGGGCACTATGATGAGCCCGCCTCCAATCCCGAACAGCCCGGCCAGCATGCCCGCGAAGGCCCCCAACACCAGATACCCCACAAACAGCATAAAATTTCCTTCGCTAATAAATTGGCGGTCGACTCGACCGCCAATACCCATAAAAAAAGAGATGGCGCCAGGCCATCTCTTTATTGTGCCGATTAATGAAGGGGAATGGTACCGTCCATCACCTTGTAGAAGGCCAGCACGGCGCAGCCGAGCAGGGCCGCCGTCATCCCCTGCTCCAGCCGGTTGAGGCTGCGCAGGCCGTGATGCTGGCGCGCCTTCCAGTAGATGAAGATGCCGGGGCTGTAGAGCAGCGCCACCAGCAGCAGGTACTCCACCCCCGCCGCATAGACCAGCCAGCAGCCGTAGGCGGTGGCCACCAGGGCCAGCAGCAGGTCACGCTTGCGCTGATGGGGTTGCTGCTCGTAGGTGGTGCCCTGGATCGCCAGCTTGAGCCCGTAGGCGCCGGAGAAGACATAGGGCACCAGGGCCGCCGAGGTGGCGATGTTGACCAGCGCCAGGTAGGTGCTGCTCTGGAAGTAGATGATGATGAGGAAGATCTGCACCAGGCAGGTGGAGCACCAGAGCGACACCTGGGGCGAGCCGTTCTTGTTCTCCTTGGCGAACCAGGCCGGGAAGACGCCGGTCTTGCCCGCGATGTAAGGCACTTCCGCCGCCAGCACGGTCCAGCTCAGCAGGGCCCCCATGACCGAGATCACCAGGCCGATGTTGATGAGCCAGGCGCCCCAGGGGCCAACCACGGCTTCCAGGATCATGGCGGTGGAGGGGTTCTTGAGGGCCGCCAGCTGCGGCTGGTTCATGACCCCCAGGGAGAACAGGGTGACCATGACATAGAGCGCCAGGGCGCCCAGCAGGGCCAGCACGGTGGCGCGGCCCACGTCCTTGCGGTGGCGGGCACGGGCGGAGACCACCACGGCCCCCTCGATGCCGATGAAGACCCAGAGGGTCACCTTCATGGTGGACTTGACCTGATCCATCACGGAGCCGAGCTCGGGACTCCCCTGCCCCCAGAGATCCAGGGTGAAGGTCTCCATGTTGAAGGCGAGCAGGATGGCGACACAGAAGACGATGAGGGGCACCATCTTGGCGATGGTGGTGACGATATTCACCAGCGCCGCCACCTGGATGCCGCGCAGCACCAGGGCATGCACCGACCAGATGAGCAGGGACGCAAGGGTGATGGCGATCGGGGTGTTGCCGTCACCAAAGATGACATTGTCCGGCGTATCGAAGAAGTAGCTCAGGGCGCTGAACACCACGATGGCGTAGGAGACGTTGGCCAGCAGCTGGCACAGCCAGTAGCCCCAGGCTGCGTTGAAGCCTACGAAGTCACCGAACCCTGCCTTGGCGTAGCTGAAGATGCCGCCATCGAGATCCGGACGGCGCATGGAGAGGTTCTGGTACACCAAGGCGAGGCAGATCATGCCGATCCCCGTGATGGTCCATCCCAGGGCGACGGCCCCGGCACTGGCATGCGCCGCGATGTTTTGTGGCAGACTGAAGACCCCGGCACCGACCATGGAGCCGATCACCAGCGAAATGAGGGCACCGAGCCCCAGTTTCTTGTCCATCTCAAACCTGTTTTCTTAGGCGGCGGCTGAGCATCCGTATTCATACAGCGCGCGACATGGGAGGGGCGAAAGATCCGTACCCCGTGAAAAAGGCGGCAACTATATTGCATGACTATTCCGACCGCAATCCTTCGCAGCGCCAATCACGCACCGTCTTGACCGCGCGCAATTCTACAGCACTCACTCACCTCGCCTGTGAGCTGGTTCAAATTAAGAGAGACCCGTTGATCTTTCACGTTTTTCCATGATGTGACCCGGGGTTTTTAGGAAAAAGGCTGCATGGCTATTCATCCCTGCGGGCTGCCGGCACTGCTCATGAAAACGCCCCGGGATCCGGGGCGCAGTGGTCACCATAAACGAGTGGCGAGCTAGAGCCGCAGTCCCCCGTCTATCTCGATCATCCGACCCGACAGGTAGTCGTTGGCGAGGATGAACTGTACCGTGTGGGCCAGCTGCGCCGCCTCCCCCAGGCTTCCCACCGGGATGGCCTGCTGCATGCGGGCCATGGCCTCGGGCTTCATGGCCGCCGTCATGTCGGTGGCAAACACCCCGGGGGCGATGCCCATCACCCGGATGCCGTGGCGGGCCAGCTCCTTCCCCCAGGTCACCACCAGCGAGGCCACCCCTGCCTTGCTGGCGGCATAGTTGCTCTGACCCATGTTGCCGGCGCGGGCGATGGAAGAGATGTTGATGATGACGCCCCCCTCCCCGCCGGTTGCCATCAGCGCCGCCCCTTCGCGCCCGCACAGGAAGGTGCCGGTGAGGTTGACGTCGATGACGCTCTGCCACTGGGCCAGGCTCATCTTCTCCAGCAGTTCTCCCTCCTTCACCTTGATGAGCATTCCGTCCCGCAGGATCCCGGCGCAGTTGATGAGGCCGTGCAGGACGCCGAACTGCTCGTCGATGGCGGCGAAGGTCGCCTCCACCTCGGGCTCGCTCGCCACGTTGCAGACGAAGAGGGCGCAGCGGCCGTCACGGCTGCGCACCTCGGCCTCGGTCACCTCCAGATCCGCGCGGTTGACGTCGATGAGCGCGAGCACCGCGCCCTGCTCAGCGAGGCTCAGGGCGATGGCGCGGCCGAGCCCCCTGCCCGCCCCCGTGATGGCGATGACCTTCTGCGTGATATCCATGGATGCTCCTTGCCGGTTGCCCGGCCATAAATGGGTGGATAAAGGGGATGGCCGCGCCGGCTCAACCCGCCTTGGTCTGATCCAGCTCCGCATCTCGATAGAGTTCGACGATGCTGGAGAAATCCCGCGTGTCCGGTCCCTTGGCCGCATGCAGGTTGAACAGGTTGCGGGCCAGGGCTCCCATGGGTACGGCGCTGTGGGCATGTTCGGCAAGCGCCATCGCGAGCCCCAGGTCTTTCACCATCAGCCGGGTCATGAACCCCCCCTGGTAGTTGCGTGACGCCGGGGCATTCTCCATCACCCCGGGCCAGGGGTTGTAACGCTCCAGGCTCCAGTTGTTGCCCGAGCTCTTGCCCATGATGGTGGAGAGGACGGCGGGATCCAGCCCCTCTTTCACCCCGAGGGCCAGCGCCTCGGCAGTGCCCGCCATGTGGATGGCGAGCAGCATGTTGTTGCACATCTTGGCGATCTGGCCCGCTCCGAGCGCCCCGGCGTGGAACAGGTTCTGCCCCATGCAGGCGAGCACGGGCCTGGCCGCCTCGAAGTCCGCCGCCTCGCCGCCAACGATGAAGGTCAGCGTCCCTGCCGTGGCGCCGGCCACGCCCCCCGAGACAGGGGCATCGATGAAGCGGATGCCGCGCGACTTCGCCGCCTCCCCCACCCTGCGGGCCGAGGCCACGTCTATGGTGGAGCAGTCGATGACCAGGGTGCCCGCCGGCAGGGCCGCCAGCAGATCCTGGCCGCCCTGCTCACCGCTACCTTCGCCCAGCCAGAGGCTGCGCACATGCTCCCCTGCGGGCAGCATGCTGATGACCAGATCGCAGTCGCTCACCGCTTCCCGGGCATCGGCGGTCGCGATGCAACCGGCGGCGATCGCCCGGCTCAGGCTCTCCGGCACCAGGTCGAACACCTGTACCCTGTGCCCCGCCCGGACCAGGTTGGCGGCCATGGGCCCCCCCATGTTGCCCAGCCCGATAAATCCAATCCTTGTCATGATCTGCTCCTTGATATGTTCCGTTCGTGGGTCCCGCGCCTCAGCAGGCAGGGCTCAGGGGATTCGTTCCCTCGGGCCAGCGGTAGAAGGCATCCAGCCAGGCCTCGCCTCCTTGCGGCGCCTGCCAGCGGGGGGATTTGTCCTTGTCGATGAGCAGCGCCCGCACCCCTTCCACGAAGTCCCCTCTGAGCACGCAGTTGACCGAGAGCGTCAGCTCGTCGGCAAACACCTCGGCCAGGGACTGGCGGCGCGCCTGCCAGAACTGGCGCCAGAGGATGGCGCGGCTGATGGGACTGCCCCCCTGGCAGGTCGCCCGGGCCTGGGCCAGCGCCGGTTCATCCAGCTCGGCGCACGCCAGCCTCTCCAGCACCCCTTGCAGGGAGCGGCCAGCCAGGAGTGCATCGATGCGGGCCTGATGGGGCAGGATCACGGGGGCCGGCAGCGCCTGGCCGAGCCCACGCTGCAAGCCGGCGAGGAGCCCCTCTATCTGTTCGCTGGCGTCGGCGGACCAGTCGAGGGCCGCAAGGCGGGGCAGCAGCTCGGCCCGCTCACGGCTTGCCATGGCGTGATCCGCGAGCCCCAGCCCCAGGGCATCCGCCCCGTTGAAGCGGGCGCCGGTGAGGCCGAGCCAGAGCCCGAGACGCCCCGGCATCCGGCTCAAAAACCAGCTGGCTCCCACGTCCGGGTAGAGACCTATGGTCACCTCCGGCATGGCAAACAGGCTCTTCTCGGTCACCACCCGGAACGCGGCCCCGGCGAAGAGGCCGATGCCCCCCCCCATGCAGATGCCGTCTGCCACGCAGATGAGGGGTTTGGTGTAGCGGTGGATGTGATGATCGAGCCGGTACTCCTGCTCGAAGAAATCGCGGGCGTAGCCGAACAGCTCCGACTCGCTCGCCTCCTGCTTGCGGTAATAGAAGGAGCGGATGTCGCCGCCGGCGCAGAATGCCTTCTCGCCGGCCCCCTGCAGTAGCACGCAGACGATGGACGGGGTCTGCTCCCAGGCGGTGAGCGCCGCCTGCAGCAACTGGATCATCTCAAGGCTCAGGGCATTGAGGGAGGCGGGGCTGTCCAGGGTCAGGACGCCAATCTGGCGGCCGTCTGCGGTGGGGTGGGTCGTGACGACGACGGGCTCACTCATGGGCCTCTCCCCTGGGCTTGTCATAGTGCCAGTGCGGGGCACGCTTCTCGAGGAAGGCGGCCACCCCCTCGCGCTGGTTGGCATCCTCAAACAGCTCGAGGAAGAGGCTGCGCTCGCGCGGCAGCGCCGCATCACGATGGCCGCTTCGCCCCTGGTTGATGAGCTGCTTGCAGGCGCGCAGGGCGCTCGGGCTCTGGCGCTCCACCAGCCGGGCCATCTGGTGCGCCGCCTCCCAGGCGTGCCCCTCCTTGACCACCTCCTCCACCAGCCCCATCTCGTAGGCCAGGGTGGCACTCACCTTCTCGCCACAGAGGATCATCCGCTTGGCCCAGCCCGGCCCCACCAGCTCGGTGAGGCGCTGGGTACCGCCGGCGCAGGGCAGGAGCCCCACCGAGGCCTCAGGCAGCCCCAGCTGGGCCTGCTGCTCGGCGATGCGGATGTCGCAGGCCAGCGCCACTTCCAGTCCGCCCCCCATGGCATAGCCATTGATGGCGGCGATGCTGACCCCGTGGAAGCGGGCCAACGCCTCGAAGGCGCGGCCGAAGGCCTCGGCCACGTCGCGGGCGTGTTCGACGTTGCCGTCGGCGAACATCTTGAGATCGGCGCCAGCGCAGAAGAACTTGTCCCCGGCACCGCGGATCACCAGGGCCACCACATCGGGGCGGCTGTCCAGCTCCACCATCATCTGCAGGAAGGCCTGCAGGCTGGCGAGGGTCCAGGTGTTGGCAGGCGGGTGGTCGAGGGTGATATAGGCCACGTGACCTTGGTATTCGAGCCTGATCCTTGTCATTGCATCGTCCTTGTCATTGAAACCTGTCCATGATGACAGGGTTGAATGGAGCCAACATTCGACGCGCTCACACAACGGGCGGCGAGAGGGTCAGTGGATCCCTCCACCCGGGTCGGCAAGCTCGCCTCCCCCGGCTAACCCAGCGACAGACCGGGATCCGCCAGCAGGCGGCGGGCGATGATGAGGCGCATCACTTCGTTCGTCCCCTCCAGAATACGGTGTACCCGGGTGTCTCTCAGGTAGCGCTCCAGGGGGTACTCGCGGATATAACCATAGCCGCCAAAGAGTTGCAGAGCCTCGTCGCAGACGCGGTAGCCCACGTCAGTGGCAAAGCGCTTGGCCATGGCGCACCAGGCGCTCTTGTCCGGCGCCCCAGCATCGAGTCTCTCGGCCGCCTGACGCACCAGCAGGCGGGCGGCGGCGAGCTCGGTGGCCATGTCGGCGAGACGGAACTGCACGCTCTGGAATTCGCTGATCGGGTGACCAAATTGCTGGCGTTGCTGCACATGGGCCAGGGCATCGTCGAGAGCCTGCTGGGCGGTGCCCACCGAGCAGGTGGCGATGTTGATGCGCCCGCCATCGAGCGCCTGCATGGCGAATCTGAACCCTTCCCCCTCCAGCCCCAGCCGGTAGCGGGCAGGGATGCGCACGGCGCTGAAGTTCACCTCCCGGGTGGGCTGGCTGTTCCAGCCCATTTTCTCTTCCGCCTTGCCGTAGCTCACCCCCGGCGTCTCGGCCGGTACCATGAAGGCGGAGATCCCCTTCGCCCCCTCGCCACCGGTGCGGGCCATCACCACCAGCACCTGGGTGCTGCCCGCCCCCGAGATGAACACCTTGCTGCCGTCGATGACGTAATCATCGCCATCGCGCAGGGCACGGGTCTTGAGGGCCGCCGCATCGGACCCGGCCCCCGCCTCGGTGAGGCAGTAGGAGCCCAGCAGCTCGCCGCTGGCGAGCCTCGGCACCCACTCCTCGGCCACCTCGGGAGGCAGCCAGCTGCCCAGCATCCAGCTCACCATGTTGTGAATGGTCAGATAGGCGGTGGTGGAGGTGCAGCCCATGGCGAGGCGCTCGAAGATGAGGCTGGCATCGAGGCGCGGCAGACCGAGCCCGCCATACTGCTCCGGGGTGTAGAGGCCGCAAAAGCCGAGCGCCGCCGCCTCCTTGATGGTCGGGATGGGGAACTCGTGCTCCTTGTCCCAACGCGCAGCGTGGGGCTTGAGCGCCTCCTCGGCGAAGACGCCGGCCGCCTCGATGAACGCCTGCTGATCCGGGGTCAGGTTAAAATCCATCTTGTCTGCTTCCTTGTTGTCTCGATCGTTCGGGCCACTCAACGCAGCTGTATGGTCATGTTGGGGCCGGTGGGAATGTCTTCGTCGAACCAGCGCTCGGTCACCGTCTTGGTCTCGGTGTAGAAGCGCACCGCCTGCTTGCCGTAGGCGTGCAGATCCCCGTAGAAGGAGCCGCGCCAGCCGGTGAAGGAGAAGAACGGCAGCGGCACCGGTATGGGCACGTTGATCCCCACCTGGCCTACCGCCACCTCGTGGCGGAACTTGCGGGCGGCGGCGCCACAGCCGGTGAAGATGGAGGTGCCGTTGCCATAGGGGTTGTCGTTGATGAGGGCGAGCGCCTCGTCGAGGTTGCCCACCTCCAGACACACCAGCACGGGCCCGAAGATCTCCTCCCTGTAGATGCGCATCTGGGGCGTCACGCCGCGAAACAGGGTCGGCCCCACCCAGTTGCCCACCGGGTAGCCGGGCACGTCGCAGAAACGCCCGTCCAGCAGGCACTCGGCCCCCTCGGCTATCCCCGCCTCGATGAGCCCCTCCACCCTGACCTTCGCCTCCGGGCTGATAAGGGGGCCGTAGGCGGCGTCGGGATCGTGCCAGACACCGGGCTTCACCTTGGCGAACTCGGCGGCGAGCTCCGGGATCCACTCCCTGGCGCCCCCCACGAACACCGCCACGCTGATGGCCATGCAGCGCTGGCCGGCGGCGCCGACCCCGGCCCCCACCAGGTTGCTCAGCACCTGCGCCTTGTTGGCGTCCGGCATGATCACCATGTGGTTCTTGGCACCGACGAAGCACTGAGCCCGCTTGAGCTGGGCGGTGGCGGTGCGATAGACATGGGCCCCGACCCGGGCCGAGCCGACGAAGCTGACCGCCTTGACGTCAGGATGGGTGAGCAGCGCATCCACCTGCTCGGCGCCGCCGTGCACCACCGAGAGAATGCCCCTGGGGGCCCCTGCCTCCATGAACAGCTCGGCCAGGCGCATGGGAGTGAGGGGATCCTGCTCCGAGGGCTTGAGCACGAAGCCGTTACCGCAGGCCACCGCCAGCGGGAACATCCAGAGCGGGATCATGGCCGGGAAGTTGAAGGGGGTGATGCCGACGCACACCCCGAGGGGCTGCACCCAGGAGTGGCCGTCCACCCGGCGCGCCACGTTGCCCATGGTCTCCCCCAGGGTCTGGCTCGCGATGGCGCAGGCCTGCTCCACCACCTCGATGCCGCGCCACACGTCCCCCCTGGCGTCCGCCAGGTTCTTGCCGGTCTCCTGGGCCAGCAGGGTCGCCAGCTCCTCGTGGTGCACCTTCAAGAGGTGCTGGTAGTTGAACATCACCCGGGCCCGCTCGGAGGCTGGCACCTCCCGCCACGACAGATAGGCATCGTGGGCGGTACGTACCGCGTGCTCGATCTCGGCAGGGGTAGCCTTAGGCACCCGCGCCAGCAGGCTCTGATCCGCCGGGTTGCTGACTTCAATCCACTGATCGCTCGCGGATGGATAGGGCTCGCCGCCGATATGCAGCGGCAGATCCCCGAACTGGGTATGGTGTTGGCTCATGCCGCCCTCTCCTCTGGTTGGCAGAAAGTGGCCGGGCACCGCAAGTCCGCCCCCCTCATGCACACGCTGATCATCATGTTCGCTCCTTGCGTTTCCCACCCGAAGGGAGCCCCTTGCGGTCGGCGGGCAACGAATTTACCTTAGACTAACAACTCATTTACGTTTACGCTAACGTAAACTTAAATCGCGAATGGACTGACCAGTCCCCCTGCATCAGGCGAACAAGGTTGAGTCCCAACAACCAAGACCCAAGCACAAGGAGAGCACGGATGCATGTCCTGATGGATGAGACCCTCCAGGCCCTGACCGAACAGGTCGAAGCCTTCTGCCGACAAGTGATCGCGCCGCGCGCCGCCGAGATCGATCAGAGCAACGCCTTCCCCCGCGATCTCTGGCCCGCCATGGGGGATCTGGGGCTGCACGGCATCACGGTGGCGGAGGAGTATGGCGGGGTGGACCTCGGCTATCTGGCCCACGTGCTGGTGATGGAGCAGGTGAGCCGCGCCAGCGCCTCGGTCGGCCTCTCCTACGGCGCCCACTCCAACCTCTGCATCAACCAGATCCACCGTCACGGCACCCCGGATCAGAAGGCGCGCTACCTGCCCCTGCTGGTGAGCGGCCAGCACGTGGGGGCGCTCGCCATGAGCGAACCGGGAGCCGGCTCCGACGTGGTGAGCATGCGCCTGACCGCGGTGTGCGAGGGGGATCACTTCGTGCTCAATGGCAACAAGATGTGGATCACCAACGGCCCCGATGCCGACACCTTCGTCATCTATGCCAAGACGGATCCCGCCGCCGGCCCCAAAGGCATCTCCGCCTTTATCGTCGAGGCGGGCACCCCGGGATTTTCCACCGCCCAGAAGCTCGACAAGCTCGGCATGCGCGGCTCCAGCACCTGCGAGCTGGTATTCCAGGATTGCCGCGTGCCGCAGGAGAACCTGCTGGGCCCCCTGCACGGGGGGGTCAAGGTGCTGATGAGCGGTCTGGATTACGAGCGGGTGGTGCTGGCGGCCGGGCCGCTCGGCATCATGCTGGCCTGTATGGACGTGGTGCTGCCCTATGTGCGCGATCGCAAGCAGTTCGGCCAGCCCATCGGCGACTTCCAGCTGGTGCAGGGCAAGCTCGCCGACATGTACACCCGCCTCGCCAGCAGCCGGGCGCTGGTCTACTCGGTGGCAAGCGCCTGCGATCAGGGCCGCACCAGCCGTAAGGATTGCGCCGCCGCCATCCTGTTTGCCGCCGAAAACGCCACCCAGATGGCCCTGGACGCCATCCAGCTGCTCGGCGGCAACGGCTACATCAACGAATACCCCACCGGCCGCCTGCTTCGGGACGCCAAGCTCTACGAGATAGGTGCAGGCACCTCCGAGATCCGCCGCTGGCTCATCGGCCGCGAACTGATGGGAGAGAATGCATGAGCAGGATCCACTCCCGCCTCGACAGGGCCAGCCCCGACTACGAGGCCAATCAGGCCGCCATGCAGGTCCTGGTCGACGATCTCAACGCCCGCCTGGAGGAGATAGCTTTGGGCGGTGGTGCGGCCAACAACGCCCGCCATCAGGCCCGCGGCAAGCTGCTGCCCCGCGAGCGCATCAACCAGCTGCTGGACCCGGGCTCCCCCTTTCTCGAACTGTCTGCCCTGGCGGGCTGGCAGGTCTATGACGAGCCGGTGCCCGCCGCCGGCATCCTCACCGGCATCGGCCGGGTCTCGGGGCGCCTGTGCATGCTGGTGGTGAACGACGCCACCGTGAAGGGGGGCACCTACTACCCGCTCACGGTGAAAAAGCACCTGCGCGCCCAGGCCATCGCCGAGCGGCTGCGCCTCCCCTGCCTCTATCTGGTGGATTCCGGCGGTGCCTTCCTGCCCATGCAGGACGAGGTCTTCCCCGACCGGGAACATTTCGGTCGCATCTTCTACAACCAGGCCCGCATGTCCGCCCAGAACATCCCCCAGCTGGCGGTGGTGATGGGACTGTGCACTGCCGGCGGTGCCTACGTGCCCGCCATGGCGGACGAGTCCATCATGGTCAAGGAACAGGCCACCATCTTTCTGGCGGGCCCGCCCCTGGTCAAGGCGGCGACCGGCGAGGAGATCAGCGCCGAGGCCCTGGGGGGCGCCGAGGTTCACTGCGCCCACTCCGGGGTGGCGGATCACATGGCCCGGGACGATGCCCATGCCCTGGCAATCGCCCGCACCCTGGTCACCCATCTGGGCAATGAGCCGGTAGAGACCAACCCCGGCTACGAGCCCCCCTGTTATCCCATCGAGGAGCTGTACGGCCTGGTGGGCACCAGCCTCAAGCGCCCCTATGACGCACGCGAGCTGATCGCCCGCCTGGTAGACGGCTCGGACTTTGACGAATTCAAGGCGCTGTTCGGCACCACCTTGGTCACCGGCTTCGCCCGCATCGCCGGCATGCAGGTGGGGATCCTCGCCAACAACGGCGTGCTGCACAGCGACAGCGCCCAGAAGGGGGCCCACTTCATCCAGCTTTGCAACCGGCGCGCCATCCCGCTGCTCTTCCTGCAGAACATCACCGGCTTTATGGTTGGGAGTCAGGCCGAGCGGGACGGGATCGCCAAGCACGGCGCCAAGCTGGTCACCGCCGTGGCCTGCAGCCGGGTGCCCAAGATCACTCTGATCGTCGGTGGCAGCTTTGGCGCCGGCAACTACGGCATGTGCGGCCGCGCCTATGAGCCGGACTTCCTGTTCAGCTGGCCCAACAGCCGTATCTCCGTCATGGGGGGCGAGCAGGCCGCCGGCGTGCTGGTGCAGGTGCGCCGGGACAAACTGGCCGCGGAAGGCAAGGCGCTGAGCGAGCAGGAGGCGGCCGCCATCCGCGCGCCGGTGATCGCGCAATACGAGCGTCAGGGTCACCCCTACTACGCCAGCGCCAGGCTCTGGGATGACGGCGTCATCGACCCGGCCCAGAGCCGCACCGTGCTGGCCCTGGCCCTGGCGGCGTGCCAGGGGGCCAAGAGTGGCCCGGAACAGTACGGCATCTTCCGGATGTAAGGAGTGCAACATGTCAGACCCGCTCTGCAATGACCCCCTGGCCCATTTCCGGCTGGAGCGCCACGGCCCGCTCATCGAGCTGGTGCTGGCGCGACCGGCCCGCCACAACGCCCTCGACGCCGATCTGATGCAGGGGCTGCTCGACTGCCTCGACGATCTCGCCCACTGCCACGGCCAGCCCCTGGCCGAGCGTCCCCACGTGCTGCTGCTGCGGGCCGAGGGGCCGCATTTCTGTGCCGGCGCCGACCTCAACTGGATGCGCAAGATGGCCCAGGGGGAGTTCGACCCCAGCTCCTTTGACAAGAATCGCGAGGATGCCCGGGTGCTGTCGCATCTGATGCAGGCCCTCGACACCCTGCCCTTCCCCACCGTGGCCCTGGTGCAGGGGGCCGCCTACGGCGGGGCGCTTGGCCTCGTCTGTGCCTGCGACATCGTGCTGGCCAGCGACGATGCCCGCTTCTGCCTCTCGGAGGTGAGCCTGGGGCTGGTGCCTGCGGTGATCAGCCCCTATGTGGTGCGCGCCATGGGCACGCGCCAGGCCCGCCGATACATGCTGAGCGCAGAACCCTTCGATGCCATCACCGCCTGTCGGCTCAACGTGGTGCACCGGCTCTGCCATCCCGATCAGTTGCTGGCAGAAGGGCGCGCCATGGCACTGCGCCTGTGCCAGAACGGCCCGGAGGCGATGAAGGAGACCAAGCGGCTGCTGGCTGCCATCGAGGCGCACCCAGGCCCCCAACACGAAGAGAGGACGGTCGAGACCATCGCCCGGGTCCGGGTCGGACTCGAGGCCCAGGAGGGGATCCAGGCCTTCTTCGACAAGCGCCCCCCGAGCTGGCGCCCCCGTTTCAAGGACGAAACATGACTCAATACCACCCTATCCAGCGCCTGCTCATCGCCAATAGAGGCGAAATCGCCGTGCGCATCATCAAGACCGCGCGGCGTCTCGGCATCCACACCATCGCCCTCTATTCGGACGCCGATGCCCATGCCATGCATGTGCGTGAAGCCGACGAAGCCTGGCATCTGGGCCCGGCCCCCGCCCGGGAGAGCTACCTCGACACCGGCAAGGTGCTGCGTATCGCCAAGGAGGCCAGGGCCGATGCCGTTCACCCGGGGTACGGCTTCCTCTCGGAGAACAGCGACTTTGCCACCGCCTGTGAGCAACGCGGCCTGCGCTTTGTCGGTCCAAGCGGCGCCGCCATCCTCGCCATGGGGGACAAGTCCGGCGCCAAGGCGCTGATGGAGGCGGCCGGGGTGCCCGTGCTGCCCGGCTATCACGGCGCCGATCAAGGCCTGGCGGTATTGCGTGATCAGGCCAGGCTCACCGGCTTCCCGCTCCTTATCAAGGCGGCCAGTGGCGGCGGCGGCAAGGGGATGCGCCGGGTTGAGCAGATAGAGGACTTTGACGAGGCCCTGGCAGCGGTCAAGCGGGAGGCCCTGGCGGCCTTCGGCGATGATCAGGTGCTGCTGGAGCGCTACCTCCCCCGCGCCCGCCACGTGGAGGTACAGGTGTTTGCCGATACGCAGGGCAACGCCATCTACCTGGGGGACAGGGACTGCTCCTTGCAGCGCCGCCACCAGAAGGTGATCGAGGAGGCGCCGGCGCCGAACATAGCGCCAGCCCTTCGCCGCGCCATGGGCGAGGCCGCCGTGGCCGCCGCCCGGGCCATCAAATATCGGGGTGCCGGCACCGTCGAATTCCTGCTGTGCGGGGAGGAGTTCTTCTTCATGGAGATGAACACCCGGCTGCAGGTGGAGCACCCGGTCACCGAGGCCGTCACCGGCCAGGATCTGGTGGCCTGGCAACTGGCGGTGGCCGAGGGCAGGCCGCTGCCCCTCTCCCAGGAGGAAGTGGTGCTGCGCGGCCACGCGGTGGAGGCGCGCCTCTACGCCGAAGACGTGGCCGCCGGTTTCCTGCCCGCGAGCGGCCCCATCCATTGGCTCGACTGGCCCCAGGGGGTGCGCATCGATACCGGTGTCGCCGCCGGTGACGAGGTGAGCCCCTATTACGATCCCATGATCGCCAAGCTGGTCGCCCACGGGGATGACAGGGCCCAGGCCTTCGCCAGGCTGGCCGACGCCCTGGCGGCGCTGGATCTAGGCCCCCTGGTGCACAACGGCCCCCTGCTGCTGTGCCTGTGCCAGGAGCCCGAGGTGCTGGCCATGAGCCACCACACCCAGTGGCCCATCCCCACCACGGCCGAGCCCGTCCCCCCCCTCGCCTGGCCGCTGGCCACCCTCTGGCTGGCCAGCCGCATCGGCCCCTCCCCCTGGCAGCAGGCCCCCGGTTTTCGGCTGGGGGCGACCAGGAGCTTTACGGCGGCGGTGCGCATCGGCGACGAGGTCAGGGTGCTGACCCTGAATGAGCGTGCGGGTACCCTGTTCTGGCAAGGGGAAGCGCAGGCCTACGAGCTGGGGGCCGATCATATCCGTCTGCAGCAGGCGGGACGCTGGCAGCGCTACCCCCTCCACACCCTGGCCGAGGGAGACTATGTGTTGCAGCTGGCCGGCCAACGCATCCGTTTCTCGGCCGATGATCAGCGCCACCAGCATCACCATGATCAGGGTGCGGAGGCCGCCAAGGGCGCGATCGCCCCCATGCACGGCATGGTGGTAGCACTCTTGGTCGAGGCCGGCCAGTCCGTCACCCGGGGTCAACCCCTGCTGGTGATGGAGGCGATGAAGATGGAGCACATCTTGCGAGCGGATCGGGACGGGGTGATCGCCTCCCTGCCCTGCCGCCAGGGGGATCAGGTAAGCCAGGGCACCCTGCTGGTGCACTTTGCCGCCGATGATGAAAAAGATGAGAAAGACGAGCAAGGAGACGCGCCATGAACAAGGAGATCCACCTCCCCGTCGACCGGGTCAGCCTGGTGGAGATGGGGCCGCGGGATGGTCTGCAAAACGAGCCTCGCCTCCTCTCGCTGGGGCAGCGTCAGGCCTTCATCGAGCGCCTCGCACAGTGCGGCCTGCAGCGCATCGAGGTGGGGGCCTTCGTCTCCCCCAAAAAGGTGCCCCAGATGGCGGACTCCGCCGCCCTGTTCGAGGCGCTGCCCCGCAGGGGGCCGACCCGTTACGGCGCCCTGGTCCCCAACCTGCAGGGCCTGCAAGCCGCCATCGCCGCCCGCGCCGATGAGATAGGCCTCTTCACCGCCTGCTCGGACGGCTTCACCCGGGCCAACATCGGCATCGGCGTGGAGGAGTCCCTGATACGCTTCGCCCCCCTGGTGCAGGAGGCGCGTCGCCTCGGCATCAAGGTGCGGGGCTATCTCTCCACCGTCATCGCCTGCCCCTTCGACGGGCCGACCAAGCCGAAGCGGGTCGCCGCCCTGGCCGAGCGCCTGCTGGATCTCGGCTGTCACGAGATATCCCTCGGCGACACCATAGGCGTCGGCACCCCGGGCACCGTGGCCCCCATGCTGGACGCCGTGTTGCACGAGGTCCCGGCCGGGCGCCTCGCGGTGCACTTTCACGACACCTATGGCCAGGGGGTGGCGAACCTGCTGCCGGCGCTGGAGCGCGGCATTCGCACCATCGACTGCTCGGTGGCCGGGCTCGGCGGCTGCCCCTATGCACCGGGGGCGTCGGGCAACATCGCCTCGGAGGAGGTGGTCTACCTGCTGCACGGCCTGGGCATGCAGACGGGGGTGAACCTGGACAAGCTGGCGGCCACCGGCCAGTGGGTTAGCGAGCTGCTAGGCCGCCCCAACGGCTCCCGGGTCGGTCAGGCCCTCCACGCCAGGGCCCGCCAGTCGCCACCGGAGCGGCAAGAGAAAACCCAGGGAGCGCCCCATGCAGGATGATCCCGTGAGCGCCGTCCCCGAGAACGGCCAGGCGCCAGCCCTATGCCCCCCTTCCCCCCTGTTGGAGGCCAGATCATGCAGGACAACCCCATGAGAGCCGGCAGCTTCGGCGGCAAGGAGAGAACCTACAGCATCTCCGAGCTCGCCCAGGAGTTCGACGTCACCCCCCGCACCATCCGCTACTACGAGGACGAGGGGCTGATCACCCCGGCCCGGGAGGGGCAGACCCGCATCTACAGCCACAAGGACAGGATCCGCCTCAAGCTCACCCTCAGAGGCAAGCGGCTCGGTTTCAGCCTGGCGGAGATCCGCGAGCTGTTCGACATGTACGACACGGACCGCTCCAGCCGGATGCAGCTGCACTCCATGATCCAGCTCATCGAAGCCAGGCGCCACTCCCTGCGCCAGCAGCTCGAGGACATCCAGATGGTGATGGCCGAACTCGACGCCGCCGAGCAGCGCTGCATCCACTCCCTGGGTGGCTTGAAAACCGACGCGGATTGACAGACTCTGGGGGTATCTCGCCCCCGGAGTCTCCTATGCCGCAGTCGTCCCCAGGTGCCGGCAGGCACCCGCCCCCCTGAGGCCAAAGCACGTCCTCTGGTGCGCGGGAGCAAACGCGCATCACCACGGCTGTGCAAGCTTTCCCCATCCTGGTCAGAGTGCGGCGCACCTCATGAGCCCCTCCCATGATTCCATCGCGATTAATTGCTACCATATGCGCATCAAATGGAGACCGTCATGCTCAAGCCCCTGCCTGCCCGCCTGTTGCGCTACGCCCTCTATCTCTGCGCCAGCCTGCTCATCTGCGTCACCATACTGCTCTGGCAAGCCCCCAATCTCATCCAGCGCCATCTGCCTGGCTGGCTCGCCACCCACTACGGTCTGCACCTCACTCTGGGAGAGATTGACATCGGGCTGCGTTCCCCCTCCCTCACCCTGGGCCCCACCACCCTGCTCGACGACGAGCGACGGGTGCTGGTGTCGTTCGAGGGGCTGCGCCTCATTCCCGAGGTGAAAGAGAGCTGGCGACAGCGCGCCTTGGTGCTGGCAGAGGCGACCCTGACCGCCCCCCGCCTGGACCTGGTTCGCCTCCCTGACAGCAAGGGGCAGGCTCGCTTCAATCTGACCGAAGCCCTGGCCCCCTTGCTGGCGCAGATGCAGACTCCGGCAGAGCCGGCAACCGGCGCCGCGTCTCTGGTGGTAACTGTCGCCAAGCTGGCCCTGACCCAGGGACAACTCCAGTACAAAGACAGTCGTAAGCAGAGCAGCACCGGCTGGGTGCCCCCCCTGACCCTCGTCGACCTCGACCTGACGCTGCCCGGCTTCTCCAGCGCCCAGGGCGCCCTCAATCCCTATCGACTCAGCGCCACCCTCAACCAGAAGAGCCCCCTCAAGGCGGAAGGCGAACTCGACATCATGACGGGGGCCGGCAAGGGGCAGCTCAGCCTCGGCAAGGTGGCCATCGCCCCCTTCGCCCCGCTCTGGGCCCCCTATGTCAAGGCCAGGCTAGGCAAGGGAGAGGCCAGCGCCGAGATCGCCTATCGCCTCACCCCGGGCAAAAGGGGGCTCGTATGGCAGCTCTCGAAGGGCAAGCTGACGCTCTCCAACTGGCAGCTCAAGGGTGACAAGGGGGGCGAGTTTGCCCGCTTCAACCGCCTGGCTCTCACGGGGATCCGGGTCGACGGCACCAAGCAAACCCTGGAGATGGACGCCGCCACTATCAAGGCGCCGGCGCTCGTCGCCGTCCTCGACGGGCAGCAGCGGCTGGATCTGGCCGATCTGCTGATCCCCCAGCCGGCCCCCAAACCCGCCAAATCATCAGCACAGAAATCCACCAAGCCAGCGGCCAAACACTCTGCCACGACAGCCAGGCCCTGGCGCTGGAGCCTCAAGCAGACCCGCATCGAGCAGGGTAGCCTCAAGCTGACCGAATCCAGCAGCGGCAAGCCGTTGGTGCGGGATATATCCGGTCTCGCGCTGACCCTGGGCACCCTCGGCAGCCAGCCCGGCCAGAGCACTCCCCTCGCCCTCAGCGCGGCCCTCGACACCAGGACGACGGTGGCGTTTGACGGCACCCTGGGGCTGGCCCCCTTCACCCTGAATGGCGCCATCCGCCAGCAAGGCCTGCCCCTCACCCTGGCGCAACCCTATCTGCAGGATCTGCTGCGCATCAGCGTGCGGGACGGGGAACTTGCCAGCCGCATCAAGCTGGCGCTGGCCACCGATGAGCAGGGCACCCTGAACAAGCTGGACATCAGCGGCGGGCTCGACATCGCGCGGCTCAATGTGCTGGATCGGGCCGACAACCAGCGCCTGCTGCAGATTGACAGCCTGCAGCTGAGCGGCCTGCACTATGACGGCATCCGCCAGCAGGTGAAGATAGCCGACGTCCTCCTGACCAAGCCCTTCGCCCGCATCGAGATAAACGAAGAGGGGATCACCAACGTCCAGCAGTTGCTGCTGCCCCAGCCGACCAGCATGGAGAGCGGCCCCGCTCCCCACATCCTCATCGACCAGATCCGCACCGCCCAGGGCAACCTGCGCTTTGCCGATCGCAGCCTGAGCCCGGAGTTCGTGGTGGACATCGCCTCCCTTGAGGGCCAGAGCCGCCACATCAGCAACACGCCGGGCCAGCGATCCGAGATCGCCTTCAACGGCAAGGTGGACAGATACGCCCCCGTCACCATCCGGGGCGGCGCCAACCTGCTCATCGAGGATCCCGTGCTCGACGTCGCCGTGGCCTTCAACAACCTGGAGCTCACCACCTTTACCCCCTACTCCAGCACCTATGCGGGCTATGCCATCGACAAGGGGCAGCTCTCCATGAAGCTCAACTACAAGTTGCAGGGCAACCGGCTGGAGGGGGACAACGACATCACCATCAAGAAGCTGCAGCTCGGGGAGAAGGTGAAGAGCGAACAGGCCAGGGATCTGCCGCTCGGGCTTGCCATCGCCCTGCTGAGCGACTCAAGCGGTGTCATCAAGATGAACCTCAAGGTGAAGGGCGATCTGGATCAGCCGAATTTCAGCCTCGGCAACATCTTCTGGGATGTGCTCGGCAACACCCTCAGCAAAGCCATCACCTCTCCCTTCTCTCTGCTGGCCTCCCTGACGGGCGGCCCTCAGGATCTCGACGAGCTTCCCTTCCTGCCCGGGGATCCCAGCCTGACCCCGACCCAGCAGGGCAAGCTCGCCACCCTGGCGCAGGCCCTCAAGGACAGGCCCAAGCTCAGCATGAACATTCGCGGCAAGGTCAACTTCCACGAGGAGCGCCCCATCCTCCAGCACCAGAAGCTGGAGCGGGCGCTGGCCAAGCTCACCGGCAGCCCGGTCGATCTCGATTTGCTGGAGCAGGACCCCGCCATGCAGAGCGCCCTGGCAGAGGCCTATGAGGCCAAATTCAACGAGGATCTGGACACCCTGGCCAGCCGGCTGCAACTGGCCGAGCAGAGTCCGGCCCTGCGCGCCCAGGCGGTGATCCTGCTGCGGGACCAGCAGCTGATCACCGCCAAGTCCCTGCGAAACCTCGCCATGCGCCGGGCCCAGAACACCAAGGAGTACCTGGTCGATACCCAGGGCATAGCACCGGAGCGCCTGTTCGTGCTCGACAGCCAGGTAAAGGAGACGGACAAGGAAGCCAAGGTCGTGCTGACCCTGGACGACTGACCCAAAAAGGGGAGCCAAATTGGCTCCCCTTTTTGTTGGGAGACCCGATAACCCTGGTGGCGCCTCGCCCGTTCGCCGCTTGACGCCACTCCCTTTTTTTACTGGCGGCCACGCCCCTTCCCTCCCTTGACCCCCTCGCAAGAGTTCCCCCGTCCGCCTCCGAGTGGCCGGCAGAAAAGGGCATGCCGCTTGTCTGGGAGTCGAGGTGAGAGAAATGGTGGTAAGCATCTCTTGTCTGATGGCATATCAGATGTTTTTTTGTACCAAACCCTGATTACATTCAAGTCCCGCAGCGCTCGTTCTCTGCCAGCGGGGTCACTGCCCCATTCGTTACCCAGTTTCATTTCCGACGTCAAAAACACAAAAATGCAACGAAGAAAACGTTATTCCTTCACGTGTTGCCTACCGTAATCCCACGAATGGTTGGCTGCGTAAAATTTTGTGTCATTTTTTTACCGTTTCAACCCCTTCCCCCCTTGCCCGGGGCCAAGAGGCTGCCTAAAATCGCGCGTCTTTTATCAACCCCACCTCTATTGTTGGAGAACACCACGTGAGCGAAAAATTGGCCAACCCTGCCCCTCTGGGTCTGATGGGTTTCGGTATGACCACCATTCTGCTGAACATCCATAACGCAGGTTTCTTCCCCATCAGCGCCATGATCCTGGCCATGGGTCTGTGCTATGGCGGTCTGGCCCAGATCATCGCCGGCATCATGGAGTACAAGCGTGGCAACACCTTCGGTGTCACCGCCTTCATCTCCTACGGCACCTTCTGGTGGAGCCTGGTGTTCCTGCTGGTAATGCCGACCATGGGTCTGGCCGAAGCCACTCCCCACGCCTACATGGGCTGGTATCTGCTGATGTGGGGCGTCTTCACCCTGTTCATGCTGGTCGGTACCGTCAACTTCCCGCGCGTGAAGCAGTTCGTGTTCGCCTCCCTGACCGTGCTGTTCTTCCTGCTGGCCGCCCGTGACTTCACCGGCAGCACCCTGATCGGCACCATCGCCGGCTTCGAAGGCATCATCTGCGGTGCCAGCGCCATCTACCTGGCCATGGCCACCGTGATCAACGAGCAGTTCGGTCGCACCGTGATGCCCATCGGCGAGCAGAAGAAAGCCGCTCCCGCCCAGCTGAAAGCCGCTGCCTGACAGGCACGCGACATCGCTTGTGAAAAAGGCACCCTCGGGTGCCTTTTGTCTATCTGTCGTCGGGGGCTAAAGCGGCTCCTGCTCCGCTGTGTCCCCCGCCAGCAGCCGGGTAGCAGGGAAGCGATCGGCGGGCTGCTGCCCATAAAAGTGGGCGAGCTGCTCGTAGACGGCGGGATAGACGGTGCGCAGGCGCAGCGGATCGGTGAAGAAGCTCTCGCTGCACACCGCGAAGAACTCGGCGGGGTGCGAGGCGGCATAGGGATCGATCTCGGTCACCTCCCCCCTGGCCAGCTGCTCGTTCATCTCGTCGAATGCCTGCTGCAACACCCGGGTCCATTGCCGTGGATCCATGCCGGCCGGCAGCGGCGGCGCCCCGTCCGCATCCCCTCCCAGCATGTCGAGCTTGTGGGCGAGCTCATGGATCACCAGATTGAAGCCATCCCAGTCCCCATCCTGCTGCAGCTCGCTCCAGGCCAGCACCAGCGGCCCCTGGGGCCAGGATTCGCCGGCGTTCTCCTCTTCAAACTCGCTCACCAGCCCGAACTCGTCCTGCACCTCCTGACGGCGGGTGACGGGCTCGGGGATGATGATCACCTCGTGGAAACCGCGATACCAATCCATCCCCAGATGCAGGATGGGCAACACCGCCTGCAGAGCCAGCACGCCTTGCTGCCGGGGGCTCAGTTCGACCCCGATCTGGGTGATCGTCTTGCGCGAGAGGAAGAGGTGCGCCAATGCGATCAGCTTTTCCTCCTCCCCGGCGGGAAGCCCCTGCAGGATGGGGACGGCCGCCAGGGCCTGCCGCCACTCCTGTTCCCCCGGGAGCGCACGCTCCATGGGGGATGCACCACCAAATACCGCTTTCAACCTGGACCAGAACACTGGGACTCCTCTTGCCAATCAGACCGCTTTCACAAAGCGTTTCGGGCGCTCGCTATAGCCTTGCGCCAGATAAAAACGGTGCGCCCCTTCGCGCTTGAGGCTGCTGGAGAGCTCCAGCTGGCAGCACCCCAGGGCCGCAGCCCGCTGCTCTGCCACCGCCAGCAGCAGGGCGCCGATCCCCTCACCCCTTGCACCCTCATCGACAACCAGCGCCGAGATCAGGCCCCAGGCTGGTGCAAGGTGCATGGGTTGCAGCCGATGCCACACCAGCACACCCTGGATGCGGCCATGAAGGCTCGCGACCAGCACCTCCCGGGCCGGCTCGGGCTCGGCCAGGCGCACGGCCACCTCGCCGTCAGGGTTCGGGTAGCCCAACTGGGCAAACAACACCGACAACGCGGCCCCATCCTCCCCCTCGGCGGGGCGAATGGTGCAGTCATTTTCCTTCGTTGTCACTCCTGGCCTCCTATTTGCATTATGCCCCCTGGGCCCCTGGACCTGAAAAAGATGCAGATGATGGGTAAGTACCGAACCTTGTCCAGTTCCATTCATCGTTTGTTAATGTCAATTCACAAATTAACAAAGAAACAACACTTTTCACTAGGAAGGGCCTGTACAAACCGATATGTTGAATCCCGCGGACCATCCAGTCGAAAGTCCTGCACTATGTGTTGAGTGACGTGTTGAGTGACCCCCTTGGTCACCACCTATTTCAATGTTAAGGGAGCGAGGCACAGACCTCGCCAAGACAGCGCAACAAAGGAGTTGTTGTACATGAATGAGATCGTCAATGCCATCAATGGCGTGATTTGGAGCCCAGCGCTCATTTACCTGTGCCTGGGGGTAGGCCTCTACTTCTCCCTGCGCAGCCGTTTCCTGCAACTGCGCCACATCAAGGAGATGGTGCGCCTGATGTTTGATGGCAAGAGCACGGATGCAGGTGTCTCCTCCTTCCAGGCCCTGGCCATGACCCTGGCCGGTCGCGTCGGTACCGGCAACATCGCCGGTGTGGCCACCGCCATCACCTTCGGCGGCCCGGGCGCCCTGTTCTGGATGTGGATGGTGGCCTTCCTCGGCGCCAGCTCCGCCTTCGTGGAGTCCACCCTGGGTCAGGTCTACAAGGAGAAGATCAACGGTGAATACCGCGGCGGCCCGGCCTTCTACATCGAGAAAGGGCTCGGCATGAAGTGGTACGCCTGGACCTTCGCCATCGCCACCATCTTCGCCTGCGGCGTGCTGCTGCCGGGCGTACAGGCGAACTCCATCGGCTCCAGCCTGCAGACCGCCTTCGAAATCGACCCGAACGTGACGGCCGCCGGTCTCGCCCTGCTGCTTGGCTTCATCATCTTTGGCGGCGTCAAGCGCATCGCCAACTTCGCCAGTACCGTCGTCCCCTTCATGGCGCTGGGTTACATCATCGTCGCCTGTGTCATCATCGCCCTGAACATCGGCCAGCTGCCGGGCGTGATCCTGCTGATCTGGAAGAGCGCCTTCGGGATGGAAGCCGGCTTCGGTGCCATTCTGGGCCTGGCCATCATGTGGGGCGTCAAGCGTGGCGTCTACTCCAACGAAGCCGCCCAGGGCACAGGCCCGCACGCCTCCTCCGCCGCTGCGGTGAGCCACCCGGCCAAGCAGGGCCTGGTGCAGGCGTTCTCCGTCTACATCGACACCCTGTTCGTCTGCTCCGCCACCGGCTTCATGCTGCTCATCACCGGCCTGTACAACGTGCAGGGTCCGGATGGTGCCGCACTCTACACCGGCATCGCCGGCGTGGCCGCAGGCCCGGGCTATGTGCAGACCGCCATGGAGAGCATGATGCCGGGCTTTGGCAACTCCTTCGTCGCCATCGCGCTGTTCTTCTTCGCGTTCACCACCATAGTGGCCTACTACTACATCGCCGAGACCAACATTGCCTACATCAACCGCAAGATCAACCGTCCCTGGCTCACCTTCCTGCTGAAGCTGGCGCTGATGGCTTCCACCGTCTACGGCACCGTCAAGACCGCCGATCTCGCCTGGGGTCTGGGTGACATCGGGGTCGGCCTGATGGCCTGGCTGAACATCGGCGCCATCCTGCTGCTGCAAAAGCCCGCCTTCGCCTGCCTGAAGGACTATGAAGCCCAGAAGGCCATGGGGCTGGATCCCGTGTTCCACCCGGAGAAGCTTGGCATCAAGAACGCCGACTACTGGACCGGCCGCCGCTCCGAGCAGAACCTGCAGCAAGAGCAATCCGGCCACCCGTTCGAGCCGGATCGCGAACCCACCTGATCCCCTGACAAACAAGCAGATAAAAAATGGCAGCCTCGGCTGCCATTTTTATTGCTGCTGCAGATGAGTCACCCGCTCACAGGGCGTTGCGCCTCGGCCCGAACGGCAGACGCCAGTGCAGCAGGCTGTTGAGGGTAGCCCGCCACTGGTTGGGGCGCCCCAGGATCTGCTTCTGCAACCGGGTCTCCTCCTTCAGCATGGCCTCGTCACTGCGGGCCCAGGCCTGGGTGTAGAGCTGTTTGATGCCCGCCAGCGCATCCGGCGACTTGGTGATGAGGGTTCGGGCGAATGCCCGCGCCTCCTCCAGGGGATCCACACACACCCGGCTCACCAGCCCGAGCGACTTGGCCTCGGCAGCCTCCAGCTCGCGCCCGCTCATGGCAAGCTCCATGGCGGTGTCCATCCCCATCAGGTTGCGCAGGGTGACGCTGCCGCTCATATCGGGGATGATGCCCCACTTGATCTCCATCACCGAAAAGCGGCAATCCGGGGTACTGAAGCGAAAATCGGCACCAAGGGCGATCTGCAGCCCGCCCCCGAAGCAGACCCCCCGGGTCACGGCGATCACCGGCACCGGCAGCTGGTGCCAGCCATAAGCCACCCGCTGGGCCAGATTGGTCGCCTCGTCCGCCTCGCGCTTGAGGATCTCCAGCGCCGCCACCGGCTGCCTCAGCATGGATTTCACATCCAGCCCGGCACAGAAGGCCCGCCCCTCCCCGTGCAGGATCACCGCCCGCAGCCCTTTCTGTCGGGATACCTCATTGAGCGTCTCGTCGATGGCGCTGAACATGGCGCGATCCAGCGCGTTGAGCTTGTCGCCCCGGTTCAGCATCACCTCGGCGATACCGTCCTGAAACACCCATTTGACCCTTGGTCTTTCCATCTCCTTCTCCGTCTCTTCCCTTGAACTGGTCATACCACAACGTTACCAGAGTGTTACCGGCAGGTACAGGAAGGCCTCTGCCGCTCTGCGACTAAAGTCGGCTGGCCCAGCTCCGGCGCCTTTGCCAGACTGGCCCCATGGTCACGACGGAGCCTGTCATGTCACTGTTGTTCAATTTTGCCCGCCCGCCGTTCGACTGCCTGGACGACGAGGCCCGCCAGCGTCTCGGCCGGCACCTCAGCATCTGCTACTTTCGCGCCGGCCAGACGGTGCAGAGCCCGGGGGACGAGCCCACCGGCCTCTACCTCATCATCAAGGGGGCCGTGGAAGAGTCGGCCCCCCACCAGTCGTTTGGCGACTATGGCGAGGGGGACATGTTCGACGTCCGTGCCCAGTTCGACGGACGCTGCCGCCACCGCTTCGCCGCGCAGGAAGACACCCTCTGCCAGCTCATTCCCCGCTCCGTCTTTCTAACCCTGTGTGACGAGCACCCCGACATCGCCCGCTACTTCACCGCCACCCTGGCCGATCGCCAACGGGAGCAGGAGCGCCGCGGCCAGCTCGGGCAGCAGAACCTGGCGGAGTTCATCCTGACGCGCATAGCGCCAGGCCACCTGCAGGCGCCCCTTATCGTCGACGGCCGCCTGTCCCTGCTGGCCGCCACCGAAGCCATGGTGGCCAAGGGCACCGACTGCCTGCTCTACCCCGCTGCCGACGGCAGCCTGAGCCTGGCGACCCGCAAGACCCTGCTCCATGCCCTCACCCTCAAGGGATTGCCGCTCACCGCACCGCTGGCGGTGCTGACCCCCACTCCGCTGATAGGTCTGCCACTGGAGAGCTATCTGTTCGATGCCCTCCTGCTGATGACGCGCCACCGCATCAAGCGCCTCGTCATCTGGCAGGGACAGGAGGTGGCGGGCATCCTGCACCTGACCCAGGTACTCGGGCTCTTCTCCGCCCACTCCCACGTGCTCACCCTGCGCATCGCCCGGGCCGACTCGCCGGCGGCTCTCGAGGCGGTGGCCCGGGAGCAGCAGCAGCTCGTGCGCTCCCTGTTCGCCCAGGGGATCCACACCCTCTTCCTGATGAAACTCATCGCCACCATCAACGAACAGCTGATCGCCAGGGCCTTCGCCCTGGTGATCCCCCCAGAGCAGCAGGAGCAGGTCTGCCTGTTGATGCTGGGCTCGGAGGGGCGGGGCGAGCAGATCCAGAAGACCGATCAGGACAATGCCCTGATCCTGCCGGACAGCTCGGACTGGCCCACCCGGGAGGCGGATCTGGCCGCCTTCAGCGCCCTGCTGGCACGCCTCGGCTATCCCCCCTGTCCGGGGCATGTCATGGTGAGCAACCCGGACTGGGTGAAGGAAGGGAAGCAGTGGCTGACGGAGATCGAGCTGGCCTGCGTGCGGGCCAGCGAGGAGGATCTGCTCTGGCTCGCCACCTTGGCCGATGCCCAGGCCATCGCCGGGGAGAGATCCCGGCTCGCCCCCGTCGCCCGCGCCCTGCGGGCACACCTGGCCGATAGGCCGGATCTGCTGGCGGAGATGGCACGGGCCGCCGTCGCCTTCCACGCCCCCCTCACCCTCTTTGGCCGGCTGGAGCAGGATCCCGAGGGGCTGGATCTCAAGCGGGGCGGCCTCTTCCCCCTGGTGCACGGGGTACGAGTGCTCTCCCTGGAGGCGGGGATCCTGGAGACTTCGACCACGGCGCGCATCGATGCCCTGGTCGCCCAGGGGCGCCTCAGCAGCGACTATGGCGCCGATCTGGCGGAGGCCTTCCGGCTCTTCATCCGGTTGCGGCTGCGGGCTCAGCTGCAGGAGGGGGATGGGCGGGTGCGCGTGGCCGGGCTCGGCCACGGTGAACGCGATCTGCTGCGCCACGCCCTGCATCGGGTGAAGAAGTTCCAGCAGTGGCTCACCTTGCACTTTCGTCTGAGGCAGTGAGGCATCCATGGGCATCGTGAGCCGCTGGCGCCGCCACTGGTACGGGCGCGCCTTCCTGCAGGGGGAGTTCGCCCCCCTCTTCGGACCCCCTCCCGCCGACGAGTGGGTGGCCCTGGATCTGGAGACCACCAGCCTGGATCCCGAGCGGGCCGACATCGTGGCCATCGGGGCGGTGCGCATCCAGGGGAATCGCCTGCTGACCGGGGAGGCGCTCTCCTTGCGAGTGCAACCGCCCCCCAGCCTGAACGCACAGTCGGTGACCATCCACGGCCTGCGCCACCAGGACCTGCAGCAGGGCATGCCGCTGGAGGCCGCACTGCGCCAGCTCCTCGCCTTCATCGGCCCCCGCGAACTGGTGGGTTATCACATCCCCTATGATCTGCGCATCCTCAACCTCGCCTGCCAGCGGCTGTGGGGGCTGAGGCTCCCCCAGGAGGGGGTGGAGGTGAGCCGGCTCTATCACGACCGGCTCTACCGGCGCTATCCCGACGCCGTCATCGACCTGCACCTGGCCGCCATCTGCCACCACCTCGGGCTGCCCCCCCTGCCCCCCCACGACGCCCTGGCCGATGCCATCGCGGCCGCCCTCATCTTTGTCCGCCTGCACCAGGGCGGCCCCCTGGCTTATCCCAAAGTCTAATTGTCCGAAAATAACATTTAATTCACATTTTGCTTACATGAGCAGCCTGCTGCTCGGTAGGGACACCTTCATTCACAGCGGACACAACCGTCACGGAGAACTGCAATGGAACAGCAACACTATCTGAGGATCCAGCAAGATCCCAATTTCCAGGCGCTGGTCGCCAAGCGCCAGCGCTTTGCCTGGACCCTCTCCATCCTGATGCTGGGGCTCTACCTGGCGTTCATCCTGCTCATTGCCTTCGCCCCCGGCTGGCTCGGTACCCCCCTGAGCGAAGGCTCCAGCATCACCCGCGGCATCCCGGTCGGGATAGGTCTCATCCTGTCGGCCTTCGTGCTGACCGGTGTCTATGTGTTTCGGGCCAACGGCGAGTTCGACGAGCTGAACAACAAGATCCTCAAGGGAGTGCAATCATGAAAGGCAAGTCTCTGCTGCTGTTGACCGGTCTGGTCTCCACCCCGCTGCTGGCGGCCGATGCCATCAGTGGCGAGGTGCAACGCCAGCCCCTGAACATCTCGGCCATCGTGATGTTCGTGGCCTTCGTGGCCGCCACCCTCTTCATCACCTATTGGGCCTCCAAGCGCAACCGCTCCGCCTCCGACTACTACGCCGCCGGCGGGCGCATCACCGGCTTCCAGAATGGCCTGGCCATTGCCGGTGACTACATGTCCGCCGCCTCCTTCCTCGGCATCTCCGCCCTGGTCTACACCTCGGGTTACGATGGCCTCATCTACTCCATCGGCTTCCTGGTGGGCTGGCCCATCATCCTGTTCCTGATCGCGGAGCGGCTGCGCAACCTCGGCAAGTACACCTTCGCCGACGTGGCCTCCTACCGCCTCAAGCAGACCTCGGTGCGCAGCCTCTCCGCCAGCGGTTCCCTGGTGGTGGTGGCGCTCTACCTCATCGCCCAGATGGTGGGGGCTGGCAAGCTCATCGAGCTGCTGTTCGGCCTGCAATACCATGTTGCCGTGGTGCTGGTCGGCATCCTGATGGTGCTCTACGTGCTGTTCGGCGGCATGCTGGCCACCACCTGGGTACAGATCATCAAGGCGGTGATGCTGCTCTCCGGCGCCTCCTTCATGGCCATCATGGTGATGAAGTCCGTCAACTTCGACGTCGGTGCCCTGTTCAGCGAAGCGGTCAAGGTCCATGCCAACGGCGCGGCCATTATGAGCCCGGGTGGCCTGGTCGCCGACCCCATCTCCGCCATCTCCCTGGGTCTGGCGCTGATGTTCGGCACCGCCGGCCTGCCCCACATCCTGATGCGCTTCTTCACCGTGAGCGACGCCAAGGAAGCCCGCAAGTCCGTGTTCTATGCCACCGGCTTCATCGGCTACTTCTACATCCTGACCTTCATCATCGGCTTTGGTGCCATCCTGCTGGTCAGCACCAACCCTGACTTCAAGGACGCCACCGGCGCCCTCCTGGGCGGCACCAACATGGCGGCGGTTCACCTGGCCGATGCGGTGGGTGGCAGCCTGTTCCTGGGCTTCATCAGCGCCGTGGCCTTCGCCACCATACTGGCGGTCGTGGCAGGTCTGACCCTGGCGGGTGCCTCCGCGGTCTCTCACGACCTCTATGCCTGTGTGCTCAAGCAGGGCAAGGCCAACGAAGCCGACGAGCTGCGCGTCTCCAAGATGACTACCCTGGTCCTGGGTGTGGTGGCCATCGGCCTGGGCATCCTGTTCGAGAAGCAGAACATCGCCTTCATGGTGGGCCTGGCCTTCTCCATCGCCGCGAGCTGCAACTTCCCGGTGCTCTTCCTCTCCATGTTCTGGTCCCGCCTGACCACCCGTGGCGCCGTCTATGGCGGCTGGCTCGGCCTCATCAGCGCCGTGACCCTGATGGTGCTGGGCCCGACCGTGTGGGTGAAGGTATTGGGTCACGCCCAGGCCATCTTCCCCTACGAATACCCGGCCCTCTTCTCCATGGCGCTGGCATTCATCGGGATCTGGTTCTTCTCGGTGACCGACAAGTCCCAGGCAGCCTCCGACGAGCACGCGAAGTTCTTCCCGCAGTTCGTTCGCTCCCAGACCGGGCTCGGTGCCTCCGGCGCCTCCGCCCACTAGGATCCACTCCATGCCTTCAAGCCGGCCCTGTGCCGGCTTTTTTCATGGCCGCCCCCTCGGCTCCCCCCGAAAGGCGCCGCAGTCCAGAGGGGGGCCTTGTCGTGAAACCTTCGCCCCTGCAATGGGGCCAGATCACAGTTCCTGCTAAAACTTTTGGGGGATCTGTGCCATAATGCGCGCCATTTGACAGACCAACCGGGACATTCCAGTGCTTTCAAGCAACAACATCACCATGCAGTTCGGCGCCAAGCCGCTGTTTGAGAACATCAGCGTCAAGTTTGGCGGCGGCAACCGCTACGGCCTCATCGGCGCCAACGGCTGTGGCAAGTCCACCTTCATGAAGATCCTCGGCGGCGATCTCGAACCCACCGGCGGCAATGTGAGCCTGGATGTCAACGAGCGCATCGGTAAGCTGCGCCAGGATCAGTTCGCCTACGAAGAAATGCGCGTGCTGGACGTGGTCATGATGGGCCACACCGAGCTGTGGGCCGCCATCGCGGAACGCGACGCCATCTACGCCAACCTGGAAGCGACCGACGACGACTACATGAAGGCCGCCGAGCTGGAAGGCCTGGTCGCCGAATATGACGGCTACACCGCCGAGTCCCGCGCAGGCGAGCTGCTGCTGGGTGCCGGCATCCCCATCGAGCAGCACAACGGCCCCATGAGCGAAGTGGCCCCGGGCTGGAAACTGCGAGTACTGCTGGCGCAGGCGCTGTTCTCCAACCCCGACATCCTGCTGCTGGACGAACCGACCAACAACCTGGACATCAACACCATTCGCTGGCTGGAGCAGGTGCTCAACGATCGCGAGAGCACCATGATCATCATCTCTCACGACCGTCACTTCCTGAACTCCGTCTGCACCCACATGGCGGATCTGGACTACGGCGAGCTGCGCGTCTACCCGGGCAACTACGACGAATACATGCTGGCTGCCACCCAGGCCCGTGAGCGCCTGCTGGCAGACAATGCCAAGAAGAAGGCCCAGATCGCCGATCTGCAGTCCTTCGTCTCCCGTTTCAGCGCCAACGCCTCCAAGTCCAGCCAGGCCACATCACGCCTCAAGCAGATCGACAAGATCAAGATTGAGGAAGTGAAGGTCTCCAGCCGGCAGAACCCCTTCATCCGCTTCGAGCAGGATAAGAAGCTCTATCGCAACATTCTGGAGATCGAAGGCGTCTCCAAGGGTTATGGCGAGGGCCCCCTGTTCAAGGGCCTCAACATGATGCTGGAAGTGGGCGAGAAGGTCGCCATTCTGGGTACCAACGGGATCGGTAAATCCACCCTGATCAAGACGCTCGTAGGGGCTCTGGCACCGGATACCGGCACCATCAAGTGGTCCGAGAACGCCCAGATCGGTTACTACGCCCAGGATCACGCCGAGGATTTCGACACCGACCTCAACGTGTTCGACTGGATGGCCCAGTGGAAGCAGGAGAACGAAGACGAGCAGGCGGTACGCTCCGTGCTGGGCCGTCTGCTCTTCTCCCAGGACGACATCAAGAAGCCGGTCAAGGTGCTCTCCGGTGGTGAACAGGGCCGCATGCTGTTCGGCAAGCTGATGATGCAACGCCCCAACATCCTGATCATGGATGAGCCGACCAACCACCTGGACATGGAATCCATCGAATCCTTGAACCTGGCGCTGGAGATGTACAAGGGCACCCTGATCTTCGTCTCCCACGACCGCGAGTTCGTCTCCTCCCTGGCGACCCGCATCCTGGAGCTGACTGAAGATGGCATCCGCGACTTCGGCGGCACCTACGAGGATTACCTGCGTACCCAGGGCGTCGTCTAACCCACCCCGCTTTCCCAGTGACAACCGGCGCCCAGGCGCCGGTTTTTTTATGTCTGTTGGCAAGCCAACCTGCCTTGGGATGCCGACCAGTAAGCCCCCTTGGTGTTACTCATCCTCGACCAGGGCTGGCAGCACGCCCCTCCTGCCGCGTGCAGATAAAAAAACGGCTCCATATAGGAGCCGTTTTCAAGGTGGACGGGCCGGTCTGACTTATTCGACTGCGGCTTCCACATCGGTGAAGTACTCAATCTTGGCTGCCTTGCGCAGCTCGTCGATGAGCGACTTGTAGTCCGCCTGTGCCTTGCCCTGGCCCAGCTGCCCTTGTAGCAGGCTCACCATCTGGGATGGCTCCTTGGTCACGTTGACCTTGTCCAGGGCCACCACCACGCGGTCGCCATTGGCTTCGGTCACCAGCTCGACGCTAGGCTTGCCATCGGTCGGATGAGGCATGCGGAACGCCTGGGCCACCAGGTTCTGATCCATCTCCTGGGCGAAGCGGGCCACACCGTTGTGGGTCTCCACCTTCAGCCCCAGGGCGGTCAGATCGGCCTGGATGTCCTCGCCGGCATGTAGCTTGTCCAGCAGGCCCTGGGCCTTGCCGCGCGCCACTTCACTCGCCTTGTCGTGCTTGATGGCCGCGATCACCTGCTCTTTCACCTCGGCCAGTGGTTTGGCCGCTCTGGGCTGGTGACCCATGATGTGCAGCACCAGGGCCTTGCCATCGGAGAGTTCGATGACGTCGGAGTTGGTGTTGTCATCGCGCAGCTGCTCGGAGAAGGCCACGGAGAGCACCTTGGGATCATTGAGCGGCGCCGGAGCATCGGCCTGGCTGAAGTAACCGGTGGACTGCACCTTGAGGCCCATGGTCTCTGCGGTCAGATCCAGGGAGTCCGGGTTCTCGAAGCTGCTGTCGGCCATCTTCTGCTGCTCGGCAAAGAACTGCTCCTTCGCCTTGTCAGACTGCAGGCGGGCGATGGTGTCGCTCATCACGTCCACGAAGGGTTTGGTCTTGGCGGGCTCGACGCCCAGCAGCTTGATGACGTGGAAGCCGAACGGGCTTTTCACCACGGTGGAGAGATCCCCGACCTTGGCCAGCGCAAAGGCGGCTTTCTCGAAGGCCGGATCCATCACCCCTTTCTCGAACCAGTCCAGCTCGCCGCCCTTCTTGGCGGAGAAGGTGTCAGAGGAGTTGGCCTTGGCCAGCTCGGCAAAGTCTTCGCCGCCCTTGGCCTTGGCCAGGAGCTCGTCAGCCTGCTTCTCGGCGGCCTTCTCATCCTTGCCGAACGGGATCAGGATGTGGGCCACCTGGCGGCGCTCGGCACGCTGGAACAGGTCCTGATGCTGATCATAGTAATCCTGGGCATCCTGCTCGGTGACCTTGATGTTCTTGCCAAGGGCAGCAGCGTCCAGCAGCAGGTAATCGACCTTGACCGTCTCGTCGTTCATGAAGCGGTTGCTGTTGGCCTTGTAGAACTGCTCAATCTCCGCATCGCTCACCTCGATCCCGTCCACATAGGCAGACGCGGCCAGGCGCACCAGACGCAGATCCCGGGTCTGGTTGTAGAGCCGGTCGAGTTGCTCGGCTTCACCCTTGAGGGCGAACTCGGAGCCCAGCACGGCGCCCATCAGTTGCTGACGCACCATGTCCTGGCGCAGGGAGTCGCGGAACATCTCCGGCGTCATACCGGCACGACGGATGAGCTGCAGGTAGCGCTCGTTGCTGAACTTGCCGTTTTCGGCGAATTCCGGCATGGCGACGATGGCCTGCTTGATCTGCTCGTCACTGACGCGCAGGCCGAGTGTGCGAGCCTTGTCATCGATCAGTGCCTGATCGATCAACCGATCCAGCACGCCACGACGGAACTGTTTCATGTAGTCGGGGTTCGCAGCCAGCTGGTTGAAGGCCTCACCCATTTGGGATTCCATGCGGGCCCGCTCGTTGCGGTAGGCATTCTCCAGTGCGGGGGCACTGATGTCATTGCCATTGACGGTGGCGGGGGCGGTACGTGCCGGGCCATTGAGGTAGCTGCCTACGCCGGCCAAGGCAAAGGAGAGGATGATCAGGCCCAAGATAACCTTGGCTACCTTGCCCTGCGCCCCTTCGCGTAGTTTATCCAACATCATGTTTGTACTTATGCTCCCGAACTCGATGGGCGTAAATAATGAAAAGGCGCACCGATTGCGATGCGCCTTGGTCAATCAGTATGAGGGAGAGCCCTCTCACCTGTCTGGTCAAAGACCAAGGACGGTGCCGATGTGATATCAGCGACCGGCTTAGTTGACCGCGTCTTTCAGGGCCTTGCCGGCTTTGAAGGCAGGAACTTTACCGGCGGCGATTTCGATGGTCGCACCAGTTTGCGGGTTACGGCCAGAACGGGCAGCACGCTCGCGCACGGCGAAAGTACCGAAGCCAACCAGAGCAACCTGGTCACCCTCTTTCAGAGCTTCGCCCACGGCGTCAATGAAAGCATCCAGCGCACGACCAGCGGCAGCTTTGGAGATATCAGCACCGTCTGCAATCTTGTCAATCAGTTGAGATTTATTCACTCTTATATTCCCCTTTTATCGAACATCGCTGCGGCGCTGATTTCCCTGGCCACAACAAGTGGAGGTTTTATAACAAGCCTCCTGATCAGTTGCAAGTGACAATCTGGCGCAAACCCGCGCCACATCACGCCTTGCGACTCATCATGAGTACCCGATCGGTGGTCAAGGCTACTTCCGTTGTCCGGCGCATGCAAGCCTTAACCACCCCCCGAATGCACCAAATTTGCGGCGCATCAACATTTACACGACAGAAACGCGTTCGAAACCCTGCGGATTCTCTTGCAACGCCAGTGCAAGCACCTCGTCAATCCAGCGAACCGGATAGATTTCAAGGTCTTGTTTGACGTTTGCCGGGATCTCCTCGAGGTCCCGCTCGTTCTCTTTCGGGATCAGCACCCGCTTGATGCCACCGCGGTGAGCCGCCAGCAGCTTCTCCTTGAGCCCCCCGATGGGCAGCACTTCGCCGCGCAGGGTGATCTCGCCGGTCATGGCCACATCGGCGCGCACCGGGTTGCCGGTCAGGCTGGAGACCAGGGCGGTACACATGGCGATGCCGGCGCTCGGACCGTCTTTGGGGGTCGCCCCTTCCGGTACGTGCACGTGGATGTCGCGCTTCTCGTAGAAGTCCGCGTTGATGCGCAGTTTCTCCGCACGGGCCCGCACGACCGTCATGGCCGCCTGGATGGACTCCTGCATCACGTCCCCAAGGGAACCGGTGTAGGTGAGCTTGCCCTTGCCCGGCATGTTGGTGGTCTCGATGGTGAGCAGATCGCCCCCCACCTCGGTCCACGCCAGCCCGCACACCTGACCAATCTGGTTCTGGTCGGTTGCCTTGCCGTAGTCAAAGCGCTGCACCCCGAGGAACTCCTTGAGGTTCTCCTGATTGACCTGAACATGCTTGATGCTCTTGTCCAGCAGGATGCGTTTGACTGCCTTGCGACAAATCTTGGAGATCTCGCGCTCCAGGCTGCGTACCCCCGCCTCGCGGGTGTAGTAGCGGATCACCCCGATCAGCGCCGAATCCTCGATGGTGATCTCGGAAGGCTTCAGGCCGTTGCGCTGGATCTGCTTGGCCACCAGATGCTGCTTGGCGATGTTGAGCTTCTCGTCCTCGGTGTAACCGGACAGACGGATCACTTCCATCCGGTCCAGCAGCGGACCCGGGATGTTCATGGAGTTGGAGGTGGCCACGAACATCACGTCCGACAGGTCATAATCCACTTCCAGATAGTGATCGTTGAAGCTGCTGTTCTGCTCGGGATCCAGCACCTCCAGCAGGGCGGAGGCGGGATCGCCACGCATGTCCGAGCTCATCTTGTCGATCTCGTCGAGCAGGAACAGCGGATTCTTCACGCCGACTTTCGCCATCTTCTGGATGAGCTTGCCGGGCATGGAGCCGATGTAGGTACGACGGTGACCGCGGATCTCCGCCTCATCACGCACCCCGCCCAGCGCCATGCGCACATATTTGCGGCCGGTCGCCTTGGCGATGGACTGCCCCAGGGAAGTCTTGCCCACACCGGGAGGCCCGACCAGACAGAGGATGGGGCCCTTGAGCTTGTTAACCCGCGCCTGCACCGCCAGGTATTCGAGGATGCGATCCTTGACCTTGTCCAGGCCATAGTGATCCGCGTCCAGCACCTCTTGCGCCTTGCCCAGGTCCTTCTTGACCTTGGAGCGGGCCTTCCAGGGCACCTGCACCATCCAGTCCACATAGCTGCGCACCACGGTGGCCTCGGCGGACATGGGAGACATCATCTTCAGCTTGGCGAGCTCGGCCTGCGCCTTCTCGCGCGCATCCTCCGGCATCCCCGCCTCTTCAATCTTGCGATTGAGGGCTTCGAATTCATCCGGGCTGTCTTCCAGCTCACCCAGCTCTTTCTGGATGGCCTTCATCTGCTCGTTGAGGTAGTACTCCCGCTGGCTCTTCTCCATCTGTTTCTTGACCCGGGAGCGGATACGCTTCTCGACCTGCAGCAGGTCGATCTCCGACTCCATCATGGCCATCAGAAACTCGATGCGCTCGGACACGGAGGCGATTTCCAGCACCTTCTGCTTGTCTTCGAGCTTGAGCGGCATGTGGGCAGCCATGGTATCGGCCAGACGAGCCGCGTCATCGATCGCCGAAATCGAGGTGAGTACCTCGGGCGGGATCTTCTTGTTGAGCTTGATGTAGCCTTCGAACTGGCCGATCGCGGAGCGCACCAGCACATCCTGATCCTTCTCCTCGATGGGGGCGGATGCGATGTACTGCGCCTCGCCGACGAAGAAGTCGCGATCGTCGATCATCCGCTCAAGGCGGGCACGCTGGCCCCCTTCCACCAGCACCTTGACGGTGCCGTCAGGCAGCTTGAGCATCTGCAGAATGTTGGCCACTGTCCCGACGGAGAAGATCTCCTCCACCGTTGGCTCGTCAGTCGACGCATCCTTCTGGGCCACCAGCAGAACTTTCTTGTCCTGCTCCATGGCCGCTTCCAGACAGCGAATGGATTTTTCCCGCCCCACAAAGAGTGGAATGACCATGTGGGGGTAAACCACCACGTCACGAAGAGGCAGGACGGGAATCTCGATGCGTTCTGAACGCTCTAGGTTCATATATGTCCTCTCGGCTTGTTATACCGTTGGCAAAGCGCTTGGCTGAGTATATGGGGGCGCAAAGATGAGATTCAATCGCCTTGGCCGTAAAAAGCATGAAAGGGGCAAAAAGCCCCTTTATATGATTAAAAATCAGACAGTTACTCTGAGGCTGCAGCCTGAGTCTCGGGATTGTCGTAGATCATCAGAGGTTCGGAGTCCCCCTTGATCACCGTCTCGTCGATCACCACCTTGCTGACCCCTTTCAGGGACGGCAGATCATACATGGTGTCGAGCAGCACGGCCTCGACGATGGATCTCAGACCACGTGCACCGGTCTTGCGCTCCATCGCCTTGCGCGCGATGGCGTTCAGGGCGTCATCACGAAACTCCAGCTCGACCTCTTCCAGGGCGAACAGCGCGGCATACTGCTTGGTCAGCGCATTCTTCGGCTCTTTCAGGATCTGGATGAGGGCAGCTTCGTCCAGCTCGGTCAGTGTGGCCACCACAGGCAGACGACCGATGAACTCGGGGATGAGACCGTACTTGATGAGATCTTCCGGCTCCACCTTGGCAAAGTTCTCGCTTAAGGTAGCCTTGGCATTCTTGGATTTGACGTCTGCGCCAAAACCGATACCGGTGCCCTTGACGGAACGCTGCTCGATCACCTTGTCCAGCCCAGCAAAGGCACCGCCACAGATGAAGAGGATCTTGGAGGTATCGACCTGCAAGAACTCCTGCTGCGGATGCTTGCGACCACCCTGGGGAGGCACGGAGGCGATGGTGCCTTCGATCAGCTTCAGCAGTGCCTGCTGCACCCCTTCCCCGGACACGTCGCGAGTGATGGAGGGGTTGTCCGACTTGCGGGAGATCTTGTCGATTTCATCGATGTAGACGATGCCGCGCTGGGCCTTCTCCACGTCGTAATCGCACTTTTGCAGCAGCTTCTGGATGATGTTCTCCACGTCCTCGCCCACGTAACCGGCTTCGGTCAAGGTGGTGGCGTCAGCCATGGTGAAGGGGACATCCAGCAGACGAGCCAGGGTTTCAGCCAGCAGTGTCTTGCCGCTACCGGTCGGGCCAATCAGCAGGATGTTGGACTTGCCCAGCTCCACACCACCGGACTCGCTGCCGCTGCGCAGACGCTTGTAGTGGTTGTAGACGGCCACCGCCAGCACCTTCTTGGCGTACTCCTGCCCGATCACGTAGTCGTCCAGATGGGCACGGATTTCATGAGGGGTCGGCAGCTCGCTACCATCGCGCTTGGGAGAGATCTCGCGGATCTCCTCGCGGATGATGTCGTTGCACAGCTCGACACACTCATCACATACGTAGACGGAAGGGCCAGCGATCAGCTTGCGCACTTCATGCTGGCTTTTGCCGCAGAAAGAGCAATAAAGCAGCTTGTCGCCCTCACCCTTGCGTTTCTCTGTCATTCAGCGACCTCGTTTTATCAATAGAGGATGGATCGTCCTGTTGAGTTTACAACAGGACGGGATACCCTGCTCAGCCGCGCTGGCTCAGGATGCCGTCAACCAGACCATAGGCCACGGCCTGCTCCGCCGACATGAAGTTGTCACGGTCGGTGTCGCGCTCGATGGTGGCCATGTCCTGACCGGTATGGAATGCCAGACGGTCGTTCAGGGTATTCTTGATCTTCAGGATCTCCTGGGCATGGATCTGGATGTCAGATGCCTGACCCTGGAAGCCGCCCAGCGGCTGGTGGATCATCACCCGGGCGTTGGGCAGGCAGAAACGCTTGCCCTTGGCGCCACCGGCCAGCAGGAAGGCCCCCATGGAGCAGGCCTGCCCCATGCAGACAGTGCTGACGTCCGGCTTGATGAACTGCATGGTGTCATAGATGGACATGCCCGCCGTCACGGCACCACCCGGGGAGTTGATGTAGATGCTGATGTCCTGATCCGGGTTCTCGGACTCCAGGAACAACAGTTGGGCCACCACCAGGTTCGCCATATGATCTTCCACCTGACCGGTCAGGAAGATCACCCGCTCTTTGAGCAGACGGGAATAGATGTCGTAGGAACGCTCCCCTTTCGCGGTTTGCTCTACCACCATAGGGATGAGCGCATTGCGTGGGGATTCAGTCACATCGTTATAGTTCTTGTACATAAGGCATTGTCCCTAAAATAAAATGGCCCGAGTGGAGATCACACGAGCCATTATACTTAACAGTTTTGACCTTAAGTCAAATGATCTTAGGCAGCGGCACCGGACTTGTTGATCACTTCGTCAAAGGCAACTTCTTTCTCGGTCACTTGCGCTTTGGACAGGATCAGGTCGATGGCTTGATCTTCGATGGCCAGGTTACGAACGCCATTCAGCATCTGTTCGTTCTGCTGGTAGTACTCGATCACTTCCTTCGGATCTTCGTAGGCAGTGGCCATGGACTCGATGATGCTGGTCACACGGGCGTCGTCAGCTTTGATCTCGTTGGTACGGATGACGTCACCCAGCAGCAGACCTACGCGTACACGACGCTCGGCCTGAGCCTGGAACAGCTCGGCAGGCAGTTCCGGCGCGTTGCCGCCCTGGAAGCCACCGAAACGCTGCAGAGCCTGCTGACGCAGGGTGTCGATTTCCTGGGCAACGGCAGCCTTCGGCAGATCGATCAGGTTGGCTTCAACCAGACCGTTCAGTACCTGCTCTTTCACGCTGTTTTTCAGGGCTTGAGCCAGTTCGCGCTCCATGTTTTTGCGCACTTCGGCCTTCAGCTCTTCAACGCTGCCGCTCTCGATGCCGAAACGCTTGACGAACTCTTCGGTCAGCTCGGGCAGGATCTGCTCTTCAACCTTGTGCAGCTTGGAGGCAAACTTGGCAGCCTTGCCCTTCAGGGCTTCGGCGTGGTAGTCGGCCGGGAAGGTCACGTCGATGGTGAACTCGTCGCCCGCTTTCTTGCCCAGGATGGCGTCTTCGAAGCCCGGGATCATGCGGCCAGCGCCCAGTTCCAGAGTGAAACCTTCAGCCTTGCCACCGTCGAACTCTTCACCGTCGATGGAACCGACGAAGTCCAGAGTCACGCGCATGCCATTGGCGGCAGCGGCGTCGGTTTCAGACCAGGTAGCGTGCTGCTTGCGCAGGGTGTCGATCATGTTGGCCAGATCGGCATCCTTGACGGAGGCAACCGGCTTCTCGACCTTGATGCTCTCCAGACCGGCAACTTCGAACTCCGGGTACACTTCGAAAGTGGCGGTGAATTCGAAGTCCTGACCTTCTTTGATCTCTTTCGGATCCATGGTCGGCGCACCGGCCGGGCTCAGTTTGTTCTCGATGATGGCCTTGATGAAGTTGTTCTGCATCATTTCATCGGCAACGCGGGCATGTGCCATGGCGCCGAACATCTTCTTGATGATGGCAACCGGAGCCTTGCCAGGACGGAAACCGTCGATGCGACGAGTCTTGGCCAGGCCATTCAATTCTTTACGCACGGCGGCGTCAACGGTAGCAGCCGGTACAGTGATGGTAAGACGGCGTTCCAGACCCTGGGTTGTCTCTACAGAAACTTGCATTCTTTTACCTCGTTCAACTCAGCACTGTGTGCTGACCCTTTATTGCCCCCGGGCAAGCCCGGAGTCTTCCTGTTTATAAAGACAACGACTGTCTTTGTGATGAGAAAATATGACGCGACATTATAGCGGCGTGCAGTGGTCGCGTCGAGCCGCACATCCCCCATCCGGGGCACAGACGGCACAATTTGCGCAAGACTCTCTCCTATATGGGGAGGCCTTGCACCGAGTTCAAGCATTGCATCCGCAATAATTTGCACTGGCTCACTTTTTTGTACGCCAAACCGGGCTTTTTCATCGCCATTACCCGCCAGGCCGTCCGTTCGCTGGTCTCCTGCGACCCAAATTGTCCACCAATTCGCCTGTGCCATTGCGTCCCCCGGCCCGGCTCGCTATGGTGACAGCCAATTTACGGTTCTGGAGTCCGCAACATGTCCTTTTTCCGCTTCTTGTTCAATTTGCTCTGGTTCGTCCTGGGAGGCGTCTTCATGGGACTCGCCTGGTGGCTGGCCGGTCTGCTCTGCTTCGTGTCGCTCATCGGGATCCCCTGGGGACGCGCCTGCTTCGTCATCGGCACCTTCACCTTCTTCCCGTTTGGCAAGCAGGCGGTGAGCCGCAAGGCCATGACGGGCCAGAGCGACATCGGCACCGGCACCCTGGGGCTGATTGGCAACATTCTCTGGTTTGTGCTGATCGGCGTCTGGCTCGCCATCGGCCACATCGCCTCGGCGCTGGCCTGTTTCGTCACCATCGTCGGCATCCCGTTCGGCATCCAGCACCTCAAGCTGGCCCTCATCAGCCTGGCCCCTATCGGCCAGATGATAGTGACCAACCAGGAGGCCGAATCGGGCCGCTATATCCGCTGAACAAGAATGCACACCCGGGCGATGCCAGGGATGTGAAAAAAGGGCAGACTAGGGTCTGCCCTTTTCATTGTCACCCGTTGAGGTCTTTCATGCTGCCCAGCCACTTCTTCGCCAACCTCGCCCGTATGCGGCTCATCTACCGCTGGCCGCTGATGCGCAACATCCAGCCCGAGAACATCGCCGAACACAGTTTGCAGGTGGCCATGGTGGCCCATGCTCTGGGGCTCATCAGCAACCGGCTGTTCGGTGGCCAGGTGGACGCCAACCAGGCCGCCGTCATGGCCCTCTACCACGACAGCAGCGAGGTGCTGACCGGCGATCTGCCCACCCCGGTCAAGTACTTCAATCCCGAGATTGCCCGCGAATACAAGAAGATTGAACTGGCCGCAGAGCAGCGCCTGCTGGGCATGCTGCCGGCGGAGCTGGTGGAGGACTTTCGCCCCCTGCTCGACTCCGGCGCCCAGGACGAGGGGCTGGCCCGCCTGGTGAAGGATGCGGACACCCTCTGCGCCTACACCAAGTGTCTGGAGGAGCTGAGCGTCGGCAACCGGGAGTTCGAACCGGCACGCAAGCGCCTCGAACAGATGCTGGCATCCCGGATGAACCCCGCCATGCGCTACTTCATCGATGTCTTCGTGGCCAGCTTCTCCCTGCCCCTGGACGAGCTGAACGCCCACTGACCCCCATCAATGCGAAGGGCCCGCCGGCATTGCCGACGGGCCCTTCTTTATTTGTCACCGTGAAGGTATCCGGATCAGTGTCCCAGCTCCCGGGAAGGCACCAGACCACTCGCCCGCCACGCGGGATAGAGGGTCGCTACCAGGCTCATCAGAATGGCCGCACTGGTGACGATGACCAGATCCTGCATGTGCAGCTCGGTGGGCAGGAAGTCGATGAAATAGATGTCCGGGTTCAGGAAACGATGGCCGATCACCCCTTCGATGGCGCTCAGGATCTGGGTCAGCTTGCTGGAGAGCAGGCCGCCGAGCAGGGCGCCGAGCAGCGCCCCCGCCACCCCGTTCACCATCCCCTGAATGACGAAGGTGAGCCGGATCTGGCCCGGGCTCGCCCCCATGGTCTTGAGGATGGCGATTTCGCTGCGCTTCTCGTTCACCGCCATCACCAGGGTGGAGACGATGTTGAAGCAGGCCACCGCCACCACCATCAGCATCACCACGTACATGACGGTTCGCACCATCTGGATATCCTGATAGAGGTAGCCCTGACGGCTCATCCAGCTGCTGATGTAGACGTAGTGCGGGAACTTCTGGGCGGCAGCCACCGTGATGGACTGGGCCTTGAGCACGTCGTTCACCTTGAGGCTGAAGCCCTCCACGGCGCTGCCCATGCCGGTCATGGCCTGGGCGTCCGCCAGGTGCATGAAGCCCAGTACGCCATCCAGCTGACCGCCGATCTCGAGCAGCCCCACCACGGTGAGCGTCTCCCGCTTCGGATTCTTGATACCGGTGGCATCGCCGCCCTGGGGCAGCAACAACGCCACCGAGTCACCAATCTTGACTCCCAGCTTGTCGGCGATGGTCTTGCCGAGAATGAGGCCGTGCTCGCCTGCCTGCAACTCGCGCAGGCCGCGGCCCGTCATGTAGTTGCCCGCATCGGACAGGTTGGCTTCCAGCTCAGGCAATACGGCGCGCACCTGCGCCCCCTTGAGGGCGGAGCCGTGCTCCAGCAGGCCGTCCAGACGAATGACCGGAGCCGCGGCCACGACGCCCGGCTGGGCCAGCAGGTAGTCGCGCAGCCTCGGCCAGTCAGGCAGAGGGGCCTCCATGCCGATAAGCTCCCCGTGGGGCACCACGGAGAGCACCCGGTTCTTGAGCTCCCGCTCGAACCCGTTCATGGCGGAAAGCCCCAGGATCAGCGCCATCACCCCGAGGGCAATGCCGATCAGGGAGGAGGCCGAGATAAAGGCGATGAAACCGTTGCGACGGCGGGAGCGACTGTAACGCAGGCCCAGGAACAGGGGCAGCGGCTTGAACATCAGGCGACCTCCGCCATGATGCCGCTCACCAGCGTCACCCGGCGGTGCAGTTTGGCAGCCAGGCTCAAGTCATGGGTCACCACCACGAATGCGGTGCCGAGCTCGCGATTGAGCTCGCACAGGAGTTCGTACACGGCGGTGGCGCTGGCGTGGTCCAGGTTGCCGGTGGGTTCGTCCGCCAGCACCAGGCTGGGTTCGTTGACCAGGGCTCGGGCGATAGCCACCCGCTGGCGCTCACCGCCGGAGAGCTCGGAAGGGCGATGATGGAGGCGGTGAGAGAGCCCCACCCGTCCCAGCATCCGGCTCGCCTTCTCGGTGGCGACGGCCACCGACTCACCGGCGATCAGCAGCGGCATGGCGGCGTTCTCCAGCGCGCTGAACTCGGAGAGCAGGTGGTGGAACTGGTAGACGAACCCCAGCTCCCGGTTGCGGAACCTGGCCTGGGTACGGCTGTCCCAGCCATGGATATCCTGCCCCTTGAACAGCACGGTGCCGCTGGAGGGGTTGTCGAGCGCCCCCATCAGGTGCAGCAGGGTGGTCTTGCCCGAACCCGAGCTACCCACCACCGCCAGCATCTCCCCCGGGGCGACGGACAGGTCGATCCCCTTGAGCACCTGGGTCTCCAGATTGCCTTCCTTGTAGACATGGTTGAGGGCCTGGCAGCGCAGCAGCGCCTCGCAGGACTGGGGTTGATTCATACAGGAGGCTCCACTTGCACCAGAAACTACGCCGGTAATCACACCGGATGTCACAACAGAAGATGAATGATTCACAGCACTACTCATACCGTAATGCCTCGGCCGGTTTGACCCGGGCAGCGCGGGCCGCCGGATAGAGGGTGGCACTGAAGCTCAGCAGCACGGCCCCCAGCAAGATGGTCACCACCTGGGCAGGCTCGACAGTGACTGGCAGACCTGCGCCACCGGCCGCCATATAGAGGTTGAGCCCCACCGCGTCGAGCAGGGGGTTGAGGCCGAAGCAGAGCGCCAGCCCCGCCATAGCGCCAAACAGGGCGCCGATGACGCCACTCGACGCCCCCAGCACCATGAAGATCTTGACGATGCCGGATTCACTCATGCCCATGGTGCGCAGGATGGCCACCTCCCCCTCTTTATCGGTAACCACCATCACCAGGGCGGAGAGGATGTTGAAGGTGGCGACCGCGATGATCAGCACCAGCATCAACCCCATCATCCGCTTCTCCATGGCCACCGCCTGGAACAGCTCGCCGCGCTCGCGGCGCCAGTCCTGCCACTCCAGACCGTCGGGGAGAGCTGTCTTGATCACCTCGTCGGCGGCGAAGGGATCGTCCAGCCAAAGGCGAATGCCCCCCACCTTGTCATCGGTCAGGCGCAGCATGCGCTGGGCATCGCCCAGGGCGATGAGTGCAACCTGGCTGTCCACGTCGGCACCGACCCCGAAGATGCCGGAGACGGTGAAGAGGCGCTGAGCCGGGACCCGGCCAAACGGCGTGAAGCGGGTGCCTTCGGTCAGGATGAGACGTACCTGGTCGCCAATGGAAACCTTGAGCCGGCTCGCCACCCCCTGCCCCAACACGATGTGGTATTCACCGCGCTGCAGGCTGTCCAGGCGCCCCCCCAGCATCTGGGCGTGCAGGATGTCATCCTTGGGCCAGCGAGCAGGATCGATCCCCTGTACGTTCACCCCGGTCAGCTGGCCGGGGCTTTGCAGCATGCCTTCACTGTCGAGCATGGGGGCCGTGGCCACCACGTGGGGCAAGCGGGCCAGATCGGGCAGGCCCTCTGGCTCGGCCTCGATGCGCCCGGCCTGATTGGTCACCACCACATGGGGGATCACCCCGAGGATCCGCCCCTTGAGCTGCCCCTCGAACCCGTTCATGACCGAGATGACCACCATCAGGGCGGCGACCCCGATGGCGATGCCAAAGGTGGAAAACAGGGAGATAAAGGAGACGAAGCGGTTACTGCGTCGCGAGCCTGCGTAACGCAGGCCGATGGCCAGCGACAGTGGCTGAAAAAGTCCAGTCTTCAAGGATATCTACGTTGCCAACGAAATAAGATACCGGATAATAAAGGCAAACAGACTATGACAACAAGGGATAGCCTCCATGCAGGAACAGTTCTTCAGCGTCACCCATGCCATGCCGGTCAATGTGATCCCCATGCCGGCCGACTTTCATCTGCCGACGCTGGAAGCCCTGGAGGCCGAGTTGCCCGAGCCCTTTCGCATCGCCTCTGCCATCACCTCCATCGATCTGGTGAGCAGCCGGCTGATCCGTAACCAGAACGAGTCCATGCACGATCTGGTGGAGATCATCAACCAGCAGTCCCGCAAGATCGACATGATCATGGGCTATGTGCTGGCGGCCCAGGATCACCCCGAGCATCGCTTCCACACCCTGCGCTTTGGCGCCGGTCAACTCACCTACCTGCACCCTCGCCAGGGTCACGGGGAGCCGCCTGCACTGCACCAGATAGTGCGGCTCAAGATCTTCCTGCGGGAAGAGGCCTCGGCCGTCTACTGCTATGGGGAGGTCAAGCAGCGGGAGGCCGGGGAGCACGGCACTCACGTGGTGCTCGACTATGTGCGGATCCGCGAGGATGACCGGGAGCTGCTGGTGCGCGCCAGCCTCCATGTGCAATCGAAGCAGCTCAAGCTGCGTGCCCAGGAACGCCAACGCTAACCACCCCCACGTCAACGCCAACTGAACGCCAACATTTAAAAGAATGCCATGATGCCAATGACACTCCCCGCCTTGCCCGCCAAAGCGGGCCAGAAGTTAACGTTCGGCCAGCTGGTCGGCAGCAGCCTGGCACTGGTTGCCGCCCGCCTCACCCGGGAGGCGGACAGACCCGTCCTGCTGGTGACTGCCGATACCCCGAGCGCCCTGCGCCTCGAACAGGAGCTCGGTTTCCTGCTGGCTGACCAGGATTGCCCCGTGCTGCTGTTCCCGGACTGGGAGACCCTGCCCTACGACAGCTTCTCCCCTCACCAGGACATCATCTCCCAGCGCCTCGAAACCCTCTATAAACTGCCGCAGATGCGCCGCGGTGTGCTCATCGTGCCCATCTCCACCCTGATGCTGCGCACGGCCCCCCAGGCCTATCTCGACAAGTACAGCCTGATGGTGAAAAGCGGCCAGCGCCTCAACCTGCAGCAGCTGCGCGGTCGCCTCGCCGAGGCGGGCTACGTGGCGGTGGAGCAGGTGCTGGAGCACGGCGAGTTCGCCGCCCGCGGCTCCCTGCTGGATCTCTTCCCCATGGGGAGCCGCCGTCCCTATCGCATCGACTTCTTCGACGACGAGGTGGACTCCATCCGCCCGTTCGACCCCGAGAGCCAGCGCTCCAGCGAACCGGTCAAGTCGGTGAGCCTGTTGCCTGCCCGGGAGTTTCCCACGGACGAGGGGGCCATCGAGCTGTTTCGCGGCCAGTTCCGCGAGCAGTTCGAGCTGTCGCGGGCCGAGGGCTCCATCTACCAGGAGGTGAGCAAGGGGCGCTGGCCCGCCGGCATCGAGTACTATCTGCCGCTCTTCTTCAGCCACACCGCCAGCCTGTTCGACTACCTGCCGGGCAACACCCTGCTGCTCACCGTGGGGGAGATCTACCCCGCGGCCCAGCGCTTCTGGAACGACATCGGCCAGCGCTATGAAGACAGACGCTGGGACAACACCCGGCCCCTGCTGCCCCCCCAGCAGATCTATCTGCCGGTGGAGGAGCTATTCGCCGCCCTCGGCCACTATGGCGCCGTGCGCCTGCAGGAGGCGGCTGGCGACGGTGGCGCGGGCCAGCATGATCTCCCCCTCGCCCCCCTGCCCGAACTGCAGCTCGACCACAGCAAGGAGCTACCCCTGCTGGCCCTCGACCAGTTCCTGCAAGGCTTTGCCGGGCGCACCCTGTTTGCGGTGGAGTCCGAGGGGCGGCGCGAGGGGCTCGGCGATCTGCTCGCGCGGATCGCGCTGCAACCCAGGGAGTTCCCCTCCCTCGAGGCCTTCCTCTCGAGCAACGTGCGCCACGGGATCCTGGTCTGCCCGCTCGAGCGCGGCTTCCTGCTGCAAGAGGCGGGGCAGGAGGCCCTCGCCCTCATCACCGAGAGCGAGCTGCTGGGCGGCAAGATCCGCAGCCGACGCACACGGGAGAAGAACAAGAACCTGAGCTCGGATGCGGTCATCCGAAACCTGGGCGAGCTGACCCAGGGCCAGCCGGTGGTGCACCTCGATCACGGGGTCGGCCGCTATCTGGGGCTCGAAACCATAGACGCGGGGGGCCTGCCCACCGAGTTTTTGACCCTGGAATATGCCGGTGGCGACAAGCTGTTCGTGCCGGTCACCAGCCTGCACCTGATCAGCCGCTACACAGGGTCCGACAATCCGCCCAGCCACAAGCTCGGCGGCGAGGCCTGGGTCAAGGCACGGCGCAAGGCGGCCGAGAAGGTGCGCGACGTGGCGGCCGAGCTGCTCGATGTCTACGCTCACCGCGCGGCCCGCGCCGGCTTTGCCTTCAAGCACGACCGGGAGGCCTATCGCCAGTTTGCCGCGGGCTTCCCGTTCGAGGAGACCGACGATCAGCTCAACGCCATCAACGCCGTGCTCGGCGACATGTGCCAGGCCAAGAGCATGGACCGGCTGGTGTGCGGCGACGTGGGCTTTGGCAAGACCGAAGTGGCGATGCGGGCGGCGTTTGTGGCCGTGCATGGCGGCAAGCAGGTGGCGGTGCTGGTGCCCACCACCCTCTTGGCCCAGCAGCACTATGACAACTTCCGCGACCGTTTCGCCAACTGGCCGGTGCGGGTGGAGGTGCTGAGCCGCTTCCGCTCCGCCAAGGAGCAGAGCGCGGTGATGAAGGAGATGGCCGAGGGCAAGGTGGACATCATCATCGGCACCCACAAGCTGCTCGGCGCCGATCTCACTTTCAAGGATCTGGGGCTGCTCATCGTCGACGAGGAGCACAGATTCGGGGTGCGCCAGAAGGAGAAGATCAAGGCGCTGCGGGCCGACGTGGATATCCTCACCCTCACCGCGACCCCCATTCCGCGTACCCTCAACATGGCCATGTCCGGCATGCGGGATCTCTCCATCATCGCCACCCCGCCCGCCAAGCGCCTGGCCATCAAGACCTTCGTGCGCCAGCACGAGCCGGCAGTGGTGCGCGAGGCGGTGCTGCGGGAATTGAAGCGTGGCGGCCAGGTCTACTACCTGCACAACGACGTGGAGAGCATCGAGAAGTGCGCGGCGGATCTTGCCGAGCTGGTGCCGGAGGCGCGCATCGGTATCGCCCACGGCCAGATGCGCGAGCGGGAGCTCGAGCGGGTGATGTCGGACTTCTACCACCAGCGCTTCAACCTGCTGGTGTGCACCACCATCATCGAGACCGGCATCGACGTGCCGAGCGCCAACACCATCATCATGGACAGGGCGGATCACCTGGGCCTGGCCCAGCTGCACCAGCTGCGGGGCCGGGTCGGTCGCTCCCACCATCAGGCCTATGCCTACCTGCTCACCCCCCATCCCAAGCTGATGACCAAGGACGCGGCCAAGCGGCTGGAGGCCATTGCGTCGCTCGAAGATCTCGGCGCCGGCTTTGCGCTCGCCACCCACGATCTGGAGATCCGCGGCGCGGGCGAGCTGCTGGGCGACGATCAGAGCGGACAGATCGAGTCGGTGGGCTTTACCCTCTACATGGAGATGCTGGAGCAGGCGGTGGAGGCGCTGAAACATGGCAAGGAGCCGTCGCTGGAGCAGCTCATGAGCCAGCACACCGAGGTGGAGCTGCGCCTGCCCGCCTTGCTCCCGGACGACTATATCCCGGACGTCAACATGCGGCTCTCCATGTACAAGCGCATCGCCAGTGCGGCGGACGAGCAGGAGCTGCGCGAACTCAAAGTGGAGCTCATCGACCGCTTCGGCCTCTTGCCAGAGCCGACCAAGACCTTGATGGAGCTGGCTGCCTTCCGCCAGCGCGCCACCGCCCTTGGCATTCGCCGGGTGGAGATGAGCGAGCGCGGCGGTTATCTGGACTTCACCCAGGAGACCCGCGTCAACCCGGCCTATCTGGTCAGGCTCCTCTCCGAGCAGCCGCGCATCTACAAGATGGATGGGCCGACCCGGCTGCGCTTCCAGGTGCCGACCCAGGAGCGGGCCATGCGCCTCAAACTGGTGGACAGCCTGCTGGCGGATCTCGCCCGCAACAGCCAGTGAGCTGACTGCTTGCCCAAATAAAAACGGGAGCCTTGATGGCTCCCGTTTTTTTACCTGAGCTTTATCATCCGTGGATCACGCCTGGCTGGCCGGATCCTCGTGAGCAGAGAACTCCCGCATGAAGGCCTCGGCGCGCTCCACCATCTTGGTGGATCCCACGAAATAGGGGGTGCGCTGGTGCAGGGCGGTAGGCTGGATATCCATGATCCGGCCGAAACCGTCGGAGGCCTTGCCCCCCGCCTGCTCCACCAGGAAGGCCATGGGGTTGCACTCGTAGAGCAGGCGCAGCTTGCCGTTCGGGGAGTTGGTGCCGGACGGATAGATGTAGATGCCGCCCTTGAGCAGGTTGCGGTGGAAGTCGGAGACCAGGGAGCCGATGTAACGGGAGGTGTATGGCCTGTGGGTCGCCTCGTCACGCTCCTGGCAATATTTCAGGTACTTCTTCACGCCATCCGGGAACTTGATGTAGTTGCCCTCGTTGATGGAGTAGATCTTGCCCTCTTCCGGGATGCGGATGTTCTCGTGGGAGAGGCAGAAGCAGCCGATGGAAGGGTCGTAGGTGAAGCCGTTGACCCCGAAGCCGGTGGTGTAGACCAGCATGGTGGAGGAGCCATAAACCACGTAACCGGCGGCCACCTGGCGGTTGCCCGGCTGCAGGAAGTCTTCCAGGGTGACGCCGGCCCCCGGCTTGCTGACCCGGCGATAGATGGAGAAGATGGTTCCGACCGAGACGTTGACGTCGATGTTGGAAGAGCCGTCGAGGGGGTCGATCAGTACCACGTATTTGGAGTGGCGGGAGAGCTCGGAATCGAAGGAGACGAAGTCCTCTTCCTCCTCGGAGGCCATGCCGCACACCTCGCCACGGGCTTCCAGCGCCGCCTTGAAGCGTTCATTGGCGTAGACATCCAGCTTCTGCTGCACTTCCCCCTGCACGTTTTCGGACCCGATGGAGCCGATAATGTCCGCCAGCCCCGCCTTGTTGATCTCCCGGTTCACCACCTTGGCGGCGAGGCGAATGGAGCTGAGCAAGGAGGTCAGCTCGCCAGTCGCGGTAGGATAGTCCGCCTGCTTTTTGACGATGAATTCGCCCATGGTGATCATGTTTCGCATTCTTGTTCCTTTAAGATCGTTTCCGTTGGCCGTTGAAAACGTTTGCAGATCTCGGCAAAAAAAGTGCCGATCTTCGGCAGCGTTGTTTTGTAACCTAATGTAACGCGTGTTTTTTGTTTTTGCAGCGAATTAAGGCGCTGTTTAAATCGCCAGAAAGCCCCTATGGAGCGGACTTTTCGGGCACCAAAAGAGGTCTCGAACGACATCTTTTGGCATCTTAATTCGTGGCAAGAAGACAACCCTGCCTCACCCGATGCCGTTCACCCCCATCCGGTCCTTTTCCCGTCCCCCCTGCCGGCACCCTCTTGAGATCTCGCCATCGATCCCGCACACTGACTCGGCTTTGGAAGCAAAAAAACATAAGGATATTCAATGAAAAGGACTCTCATTGCCGGCGCGATCACCGCCCTGCTCTCCCTGCCTGCCCTGGCCGCCCAGGTGCCTGAAGGCACCCAGCTGCTGCCCAGTGCCCAGCAAACCTTCGTCCGCAACATCGGCACCGAGCCCGCCTCCATCGATCCCCAGATGGTCGAAGAGAGTGCGGGCAGCGACATCGTCAACGATCTGTTCGAGGGGCTCTATACTCTGGATGGCAACGGCAAGCTGCAGGCGGCGGGGGCACTGGGCTACGAGCTCGACGCCAGCGGCACCGTCTACACCTTCAAGCTCAGACCCGATGCCAAATGGTCCAACGGCGAGCCGGTGACGGCGGCAGACTATGTCTATGGCTGGCAGCGGGCGGCAGACCCCAAGAACGCCTCCAACTACGCCTGGTTCATCGAGCTGACTGGCGTGCTCAACGCCGGCGACGTCATCCAGGGCAAGCAGAGCCCGGATGCCCTGGGGATCAAGGCGCTGGATGATCACACCCTGCAGATCACCCTCAAGGCCCCGGTTCCCTTCTTCCTGAAGACTCTCTCCCACTACACCACCTTCCCGGCCCCCAGGGCCACCATCGAGAAGTTTGGTCATGAGTGGGTCAAGCCCGGCAACATTGTCTCCAACGGCGCCTTCGCCCTCAAGGAGTGGACCCCGAACGAGCGCCTCATCGCCGAGCGCAATCCTCACTACTGGGACAACCAGCACACCGTGCTGAACAAGGTGGTCTATCTCGAGATCGTCTCAGATACCGCGGCCTACAACCGCTATCGTGCGAGCGAGCTGCACTACACCACCTATCCTCTGGAGCAGTATCAGCAGATCAAACGCCAGAGCCCGGATGAGCTGGTCAGCGCCCCCATGCTCGCCACCTACTACTACGTGTTCAACACCCAGCGCAAACCCTTCGACGATGTCAGGGTGCGCAAGGCGCTCTCCCTGGCCATCGACCGGGACACCATCACGGAGAAGATCCTGGGACAAGGGCAACTCTCAGCCTTCAGCCTGACTCCGCCGAGCGTCGACGGCTTTGAACTCAAGCGTCCGGCCAGCGAGCTGATGAGCAAGGAGGAGCGGATAAAGCAGGCCAAGGCACTGCTCGGCGAGGCGGGTTACGGCCCGGGCAAGCCGCTCGAGGTGGACATCCTCTACAACACCAACGAGGGGCACAAGAAGATAGCGCTCGCCATCTCCTCCATGTGGAAGCACAACCTGGGGGTCAAGGCCGAGCTCAACAACATGGAGTGGAAGACCATGGTGTCGGCCCTCAACGAAGGGGACTTCGGGGTGAGCCGCTACTCCTGGAACGGGGACTACAACGATGCCTCCACCTTCCTCGACATCATGACCTCCAGCAGCAGCGCCAACAGCGGCAAGTGGTTCAACAAGGAGTACGACGCCCTCCTGGCCAAGGCCCATGACGCCAAGGATCCGGCGGAACGCAACCGGCTCTATCAGCAAGCGGAGGTGCTGATCGACGAGGAGGCCCCCATCGCACCGGTCTACTTCTACGTGAAATCTCGCCTGCTCAAACCCAACGTCAAGGGCTACCCCTATCACAACCCGCAAGACCTGGTTTATGCCAAGGATCTCTATCTGACGGCGCAATAACCCGCGCCCCGGACAGCAAAAGACCGCCTTCGGGGCGGTCTTTTTTATCTCAATCCTCCTGACAGCTCGCCATCGCCAGCCTGGCCCGCCGGCGCACCACCACGGGCTTGACCAGCAACTGTGCCAGCAGAACCCCCATCAGGGTCATGCCGCCGCCGATGAGGTGATAGCTGGTGAGCCGCTCCCCGAGCCAGGTGATGGCGAGCGCCGCCGTCATCACCGGCAGCAGGTTCATGAAGATGGCGGTGCGGCTTGCCCCCAGCAGGGCGATACCCTGCATCCAGAGCCAGGGTGAGAGCGCCGACGTCGGGATCCCCGCATAGAGGATGAGCCAGAGGGCGCTGCCATCCGGCCAGTGCCCGTCCACCAGCAGATAGAAGGGGGTAAGAAACAGGAGGCTGCACAGCACCTGGCCATAGAGCATGGACCAGTTGTCGAGCCCCAGATCCCAACGCTTGAGCAGCACGCTGTAGAGCGCATAGGTGGCCGCCGAGAGCAGCATGTAGACGAAGCCGATGTGGATGCCCTGGGTCAGCAGACGGCTCGGATCCCCCTGCCCCAGCAAGATGGCCAGCCCCATGAGGGAGATGACGCCCCCCAGCAGGGCGCCCCAGGTGGGCCGCTCGCGTAGCAGCCAGATGCTGAGCAGCACCGTCATCAGCGGGGTCAGCCCCATCATCAGCCCGATCTCGGTCGCTCCCAGGGTCTGGGCCGCGTAATAGCCGAACGTCTGGTTGAGTACCATACCGAGCAGGGCCAGCGCCGCCAGCTTCGAAAAACCGGCCCGCAGTTTGCCACGCACCCGCCAGGCACGGCGCGCAAGAAACGGGGTCAGCACCAGGGCCGCCACCATCCAGCGCGACCAGGCCAGAGCCGCCGGAGAGAGTACGCCGACCGCCAGCTTGCTGACGATGCCATTGCCGGCCCAGATGGCCATGCAGGAGAAGGGAAACAGAAAGGCCAGAGGCATCGCGATATCCAGAGAAAGGAGGCGGGTATTTCGCGGGAGTATAGAGAGGCAAACGGGATAAGCAAGCACTCTGATGCGGGGGCGGCGATGTTGCGTCAACCCGGATGAAGGCGGCACTGCCGGCCTTCCCCAGGCTCATCAAACATCATGCCCGCACAGGGCGGGCATGATGGGGGAAAAGGGTCAAGCCAGGGTGGCTCAGGCAGCGTCCATATGGAGCCTCGAAATCAGTTCGTTGACCTCGAGCACCGTCTGGCGATGGGGAATGTCGGCTTGCAGTGGCATCATCAGCAAGCCCGACTGGAAGTCGAAGCGCCCCCTGCCATGGATGTAAATACGCCCCTTGAAGAAGGTTTTGACATGTTTTGCCACCATCAGTGGCAGGTACTTCTTGAATACTCTCATCGTTTGCAACCTCTTGCAGTTGTATCCGTATGACAGCAGCTTATGCGCAATAATTCCGTTAAATTTATATAAAAAACCGGAAAAATCGACTCTCTCTTCCCCAAAAAACCATCTTGTAACTTTTTATTAACTTTTAACGTATTGTATGCGGTCCTTCCAGCCAGAGCAAGGCCCCCTTGCCATCTTGCCACTCGATGCAGGCAAGACCGGAGGTGGCAAACATGGGCGCACCCGCAGCCGGGCAGAGGCTCTGCACCAGATACCCCACCAGCGGCAGATGGCTGACCATGAGGATGTTGTCGTGCTCCGCCGCCAGCGCGGTGAGGTAGCTCGCCACGAAGGCCGGATCGCCATAGGGCGTGATCTCGCCGCTCTCCTCGACCTTGCGGGCCTTGGGCAGCTCGGGCGAAATGGCCTGCCAGGTCTGTCTGGCACGCAGGTAGTTGCTGTGGATCACCAGGCTCAGGGAGCCTGTGAGTTGAGGAGCCAGCCAGCATGCCATATGGATGGACTCTTCGATGCCTTGTTCGGTCAGTGGACGCTGTTCATCAGTCTTTGCGTTCATGCCAGCCTGGCCATGACGCATGATGTAGATTTTCATTACAACCTCGCCCAGGGGGCCTGTTTAAATAGCGGGGGGATCTTACCCCGCCATGCCGGGGGAAACAATTGCGCTACCTCTCAGAAAAGGGTTTGCCTCGTGAGATAGCGGGGTCGATAATCATGTTTAAATTCAAATAAATTCACCGCGAGCCACGCCCCAATGAGCCCATATGCCAGTCCCAACGACCATCGGCAGTATCACTATCTGGAGCTGGCAAACCGGCTCAGGGTCTTGTTGATCTGCGATCCCCAGACCGACAAATCGGCCGCCTCCCTGGCCGTCAACACAGGTCACTTCGATGACCCGGTCGATCGCCAGGGCATGGCCCACTTCCTTGAGCATATGCTGTTCCTAGGTACTCGTACTTATCCCAAACCCGGCGAATATCAGCAATTCATGAGCCGCCACGGGGGGAGCAACAACGCCTGGACCGGCACCGAGTTCACCAACTTCTTCTTCGACATCGACAACGGCTTCTTCGAAGCGGGGCTCCATCGTTTCTCCCAGTTCTTCATCTGCCCCACCTTCGATCCCAAGTGGGTGGACAAGGAGCGCAACGCGGTCGACTCCGAATATCGCCTCAAGCTGCAGGATGACGTGCGCCGCAGCTATCAGGTGCACAAGGAGACGGTCAACCCGGCCCATCCCTTCTCCAAGTTCTCGGTCGGCAACCTGGACACCCTGGCGGATCTGCCGGGGCGGGATCTGCGCTCCGACCTTATTGCTTTCTACGAAACGCACTACAGTGCGGATCGCATGGCGCTGGTCATGATTTCGCCCGCCTCCATCGAGACCCAGCTGGCCTGGTGCGATCGCTTCTTCAGCACCATTCCGGATCGCCACCTCGGCCCCCCGGCCCTGTCGGCGCCCCTCTACCGGCTCGATGATCTCGGCATCCGCATCCAGATCAACCCGGTCAAGGAGACCCGCAAGCTGGCTCTGACCTTCCCGCTGCCCAGCGTGGATGCTCTGTACGACAAGAAGCCCCTCACCTTCCTGAGCCACCTCATCGGCTACGAAGGGGAAGGCAGCCTGCTCTCTCTGCTGAAAGCGAAGGGCTGGGTCAACCAGCTCGCCGCCGGCGGCGGCATCAGCGGGGCCAACTTCAAGGACTTTGGCGTGAGCTTCGGCCTGACGCCCCTCGGGCTTGACCATGTGGACGACATCATCGCCGCCCTGTTCGGCTATCTGAAACTCATCGAGCAGGATGGCGTCCAGGCCTGGCGCTATGACGAGAAGCGCAGCGTGCTGGAATCCGCCTTCCGCTTCCAGGAGCGGGGCCGGGCGCTGGATACCGCCTCGGGGCTGGTGCTCAACCTGTTCAGCTATGCGCCGGACGATCTGCTCCATGGCGACTACATGATGCGCGAGTTTGACGAGCCCCTCATCCGGCGCTTCCTCGCCAAGCTGACCCCCCACAATCTGAGGGTGACCATCCAGGCCCCGGAGGTGAGCACGGATCGCCTGGCCCGCTGGTATCAGACCCCGTACAGCGTCCAGACCATCACGGAGGCGGAGAAGATCCGCTGGCAGCAGAGCCAGCCTGATCCCGCCCTGCACCTGCCGGCGCCCAACCCCTTTATCAGCAGCCGTCTCGATGCCCGCCTGCCGGCACTGGCCGCCGACATGCCCGCCTGCCTCATCGACCGGCCCGGGTTCCGCCTCTGGCATCTGCACGAGCATCTGTTCGGCGTGCCCAAGGGCAGTCTCTACATCTCCATGGACAGCGAGCACGCGGTCAGGAGTCCGCGCCACATCGCCATGGCACGGCTCGCGGTGGAGCTGCTCACGGACCACCTCAATGCCCTCACCTACCCGGCCGAACTCGCCGGGCTCGGCTACCAGATCTATGCCCATCAGGGGGGCTTTACCATCAACCTCAGCGGCTTTGCCGACAAGCAGCCGCTGCTGCTCGACATGATCCTCGGCAACCGCACCCTGGGGTACCCGGATCCGGCCCGCTTCAGCGAGATCAAGGAGCAGCTCATCCGCAACTGGGAGAACCAGTCCAAGACCCGGCCCATCTCCCAGCTGTTCAACCAGCTCACCAGCCTGCTGCAGCCGAACAACCCGCCGTTCGAGCAGCTGCTGCGCCACCTGCGCACCGTCGAACTCGGCGAGATGCCCGCCTTCGTCTCCCAGCTCTTTGCCGAGGTACACATTGAAACCCTGGTGCACGGGGACTGGACGGCGGCCGAGGCCCTCGAGCTTGCATCCCTGCTGGAGCGCCACCTCGGCACCAGCAGCCAGCCCAGTGCGGAGACCCGCCGCCCCCTCATCTCCATTCAGGACAGGGGCACCCTGATTCGCGAGCAGGGATGCGAGCATGAAGACTCGGCGCTCCTGGTCTACTACCAGTCACGCACCACCCGGGCGCGGGATCTCGCCTGCTTCACCCTGGCCAACCACATCATGTCCTCCACCTTCTTCCACGAGCTGCGCACCCGCCAGCAGCTCGGTTACGTGGTGGGGGCCGGCAACCTGCCCCTCAACCGCCATCCCGGCCTCATCTTCTATATCCAGTCGCCAGTGGCGGGGCCGCAGATCCTGCTGGACGCGGTGGAGGAGTTCATCGACCTCTTCCCCCTGGCCATGCTGGAGTTCACCGAGCAGCAGTGGCAAGACAGCAAGGCGGGCCTGCAGGCCCAGCTGAGCGAGCGGGACGCCAACCTGCGCAGCCGCGGCCAGCGGCTCTGGGTCAGCATCGGCAACAAGGATCTGGGCTTCGATCAGCGGGAGCGGGTGTGCGAGGAGGTGGGCAGGCTGAGCCGCGCCGACCTGGTGCGCTTTATCACCCAGCTGAGATCGCGCACCTCGGATCGCCTGATCCTCTGCAGCTATGGTCTCGGCCACGAGCACGACGAGCGGATCACCGGCCAGTTCATCGACGATCCCAGGGCCTTCAGGCTCAACAGCGCCACCTTCGAGGCCTGAATCGGCCCCTTGTCCACTCTCCGTCCGGGGCCATCCGGGCAATAAAAAGCCGACCCCTGGGGGTCGGCTGGAAATACCATAAACAATTGCGACCAGAGCCGCCAAAAGTGAACATGAGCGTGAAAATCAGACACTGGGTTGATGGTCGGCCGGATGGTTCAAACCAGAGCGCATCGGTCGGCACCAGCAGTGATTGAGAAACAGCCTCATCTTAGGCACTCCCCTGATTTCCCACGTTGATCTATGTCAAAGGAGGTAAAAAAGGTCGCCTGCCCGCAACCTTTCTCCAACCTGGGGCCGGGCGTCTTCTCAACCCCGACGGATCAGGCGATAGGCCACTTCATCGAAATAGGAGAGCTGCCCGGCGAGCACCCTGGGGTGATCCAGCTCCGCCGCCCGCCCCAGCACTTCCACGCTGAAGTCGCGCTCGAACAGGGTGCGCACCTCCATCTCTCCCACCGAAAACGGCGGCTGTAGCTGTTGCTCCGGCTGGTACTCGAGAGTCACCAGCAGGACTTGCCCCCCCGCCTCCACGAGGCGGCTCATCAGGGCAGCATACTGGCGGCGCATCGCCGTCGGCAGGGCGATGAGGGCGGCCCTGTCATAGACCAGCCGATAGCGACGGCCAAGCTCCGGGGCGGCGAAAAAATCCCCCTGATAGATGCGAAGGTGTTCGTGCTGGTAGCACTGATAGGGACCCTGCTCGCTTGTCTCGGCACTCAGGCTGTTCTCGGCAAAAAACTGGGTGACGGCGAGCTCTGAGAGCTCGAAGCCGTCCACCGGATGCCCCTGCTCCCGAAGCCAGAGCATGTCGCGGGACTTGCCGCACAGGGGGACCAGCACGGGTTCATCCCCCTGCTGGGCCGACCACCAGGACTGCAGCCAGCGGTTGAAATCTGCCTGATGAAAGCCAATCCGGTTCTCTTTCCACTTCTGATGCCAAAACGCCGCTTCCATCCTCTTTCTCCCGTCATCTGCATTGATGCATCACTATCACAACTTCACCGGGGCGGTGCAAGCCCCGCGCCGTCCGTCCCCCACCCTTTTTGCAAGACACGCCGTGAGCGCCCTGGACGTGGCCCCGCAGTCTTGAAAGAGGTGACTCCCGGCCGGATGGTCATACCGTCACCGGCTCGGCCACAAGCCGGGCCTGCGCTGCGTCGAGCCGCGCGGCAATGCGGGCAAAGGTGGGACGCAGTGACGGCACCTCGCAGAGGCACTCCCCGACCAGCTCGCCGAGCCCCGCCAGCGCCTCGTGGTTGTCGGTGCTGCGCGCCAGCAGCTCCTCCAGCAGGCAGCCGAAGGCCCGTACCTCCAGGCGTTCCAGCCGCCCGGCCAGCACCTCATCGGTTCTGTCGTAACAGGAGGCGGCGCCAAAATCGCCGAGCAGCACCCGGCTCTGTGCCTGCTCTTGCACCTTCCCTTGCCCTTGCACAGAGTGCAGCAGATTATGGGCATAGAGATCGCCGTGCAGGATGCCCCGCCCGTGCAGATGCCGTGCGGCGCTCACCACCCCCTGCGCCAGGTTGAGCAGCGTGGCCGGGGTGAAGCGCACGCCGTCCGGGTAGATGTCACGGGTGCAGGAGTCCAGACTCGGCGGCCCCGCCAGATTGACAAAGTCCGGGGGGATCAGCGCCATCACCAGCGCCGGGATCCCGGAGGGGTGATCCCCCACCCTGCCCACCACGCCGACCAGATGGGGATGGCGACCGGCGGCGAGCGACACCGCCAGCTCGCAGCGGGGCAGCCCATCGCTGGTCACCGCTCCCTTGAAGAGCTTGACCGCCACCGCCTCGGCTTGTGCCTGCCCCTTCAGCTCGGCGCGATGGATGATGCCGGACGCTCCCTGCCCCAGCCACTCGCCCAGGGTCAGGTCATCCCAGGGGATGTCGGCCACCGAGGCGCACTGCTCGAGCAGGCGCTCCTGCCGGTCGCTGAAGGGGTTGCCCGCGTAGGCCAGCCAGCTGAGGCGCGGCAGCGCCAGCAGCCAGTCGGGGAAGGCCTCAAACCGGTTAGCGGCGATGCGAAGCAGCTCCAAACGGTGGCAGTGAGCGAGACTCTCGGGCAGCTCGCGCAGGCGGTTGCCCGAGAGCATCAGCTTTTGGAGATCCGTGCACCGACCCAGCTCATCGGGCAACTGCTCGATGGCATTGTCAGTCAGAATGAGCCAGCGCAGTCTGGCGGGCAGGGAGGCGGCCGAGACGGTCGCGATGCGGTTGGCCTTGAAGCCCACCATGGTGAGCGCGGGGCAGCGCCCCAGCACCTCGGGCAACTCGGTAAAGCGGTTCTCGGAGCAGAAAATGATGCGCAGTTTGCTGAACTCGGCCAGCGCGTCCGGCAACTCGCTCAGCTGGTTACCGGTGAGATCCAGCACCTCCAGGGTCTCCTTGAGGCTCAGGATCTCGGGGGGGAAAACCGCGAGGCCTTCAGCGAGTTTCAGGTGGCGTGCGCCGCACAAGGCTCCGGAGCGCAGCTGTTCCAGGGTATGCATAAATTCGTCTCTATCAGGGTGGCCGGCTCACGGCCATCGGCATCAGCGGGCAGCGGCCCGATGGCAATAAAGGAGGGGCATTATAAGGAATGGCGGCCAGAGATCCCCTGTTTTGTTGCAGATCCCGCCAGCCAGGGTGGTGAGCTACGCCCAGTGGCGAGCACCGTCGGCAATCCCAAGGCCGCCCGCGCCGTGGGGCTGGCGGTGGGCGTCAACCCCGTCGCCTTGATGATCCCCTGCCACAGGGTCATCCAGCAAAACGGCAAGCTCGGCGACTATCACTGGGGCGAGACCCGCAAACAGGCGATTCACACCTGTAAGGCGGCGAGGTATGAGTAAATTCGGCCCTTTATGGGTTACTTGATAAGGCGAAAAGGGCCCCCCTAGTCACGAGATAGCTGGCCATTGAGGGCCCTGGATAACCATCCGGCAATATTAAGTGGGGAGGTCAGATGGGTCGGGGCGAAGAGTGCCCCTTTAGTTGAATTGGAGACGGAACATGATGGCTATCCAGACCACCACTCATCGGATTGACCAAGCCCGTAGGATGCCATAAGCCCCCCCCCCATGGCATGCATGGAGAGCGAAACAAGCGGGGTCAATCGCCGGGTTGGCTTTCGCGTTTACCACCACTCGCACCTTCCATTATTTTCTCAAACCGGAACATCTCATCGTCATCTCCTTTGCCATCAAGATGGTGTGAGAGCTGATGAGGGTCTGGATGGTACTTGTTGTAGAAATCGACAATGTTGAAACCACATCGGTTCACGTAGAAGTGAATATTCCGTTTCTCAAAATATGGCGTCACCGTTTCCCACACTTTGGTGAGAGGAAACGCGTGTTCAATCGCATGCCAGGCTTTAAGGCCCAAGCCTTTGCTCTGTTGGCTCGTCGCGATGAAAAAGAATGACAGGGAGTTGCGACCGCTCTTCTGGTCTATCACTAGCACGGCTCCGCCAACACGTTGTTCGGCTGCCATGATCCAGTATGTAACGGCCCCCTTGGTGTGAAATGACTGTTCAATATCTTCATCAGAAGGAATGGGCTCTTCAAGTGGGTGTCCAAAGTCTGCCTCTGCCGCCACGCGAAAGGCATCCTGCAAGGCGAGCTTGAACTCGGGAAGGCTGCCAGGATCAGCCTCTAGGAGACTTATGTTTACGTTCTCTTCTGATCCTTTCACTTAATTCATCCCCAACCGATATCCCATGAACATTGAACGACAAAAGAGTGCACCGACCTGGATTGGTAGCATGATTGAAATACCCATAGCTGTGCAACGCCCATTACCAAGCCCCCACATTTGGTTAAGGGGGGGATTTTAGCCGGTCCCCCCCGAATCACGGCCAAGTTACCACCCGGCAGCCTTCCGTTTGCTGTCTTTAACCCACTCAGTGTCTCTGGTTCATCGGCGACTCCAGAGAGGCCATACCCAGACTGCTATCCTAGCGAGCGTGAGAGACAAGAAAAAGCGGAAGGTGGGCGTTTCCCAAACCAGCTCAAGAAATGACCCCATCTTGGGGGCGCATCAGCGGCTCGCATTACCACCGCGCATCAAGATGGGGCATCGAAGCCGCTGGTATTCGGCGCCATTGCACACCGCATCTGGCGGATAGGGTTTGCTCTCCCTCCCCTGTCTGTATAAACAACAGCCTGCCGCCTTGTGTGGAAGCGATGGATGAGGCTCTGCCGATCGACTCGGGCACTCACCACGGCAACGTTGGCAACAGGGCCCCAACCCCTCGCCAGGAGCAAAATTTTCTCGCAAACGATTGGAAAAAGAAAAGGCGCCTCAAGGGCGCCTTTTTGACAGTTTTGCGTGAACGCTGGAAGAGGGGTTAACCCTTATTCCCATTCGATGGTTGCGGGCGGCTTGCCGGAGACGTCGTACACCACGCGGGAGATGCCGTTGATCTCGTTGATGATGCGGTTCGACACGTGACCGAGGAAGTCGTACGGCAGATGGGCCCAGTGAGCGGTCATGAAGTCGATGGTCTCGACGGCGCGCAGCGCAATGACCCAGTCGTACTTGCGACCATCGCCCATGACGCCGACGGAGCGCACCGGCAGGAAGACGGCGAACGCCTGGCTGACCTGGTTGTAGAGGTCGGCCTTGCGCAGCTCTTCGATGAAGATGGCGTCAGCCTTGCGCAGCAGATCGCAGTACTCTTTCTTCACTTCGCCAAGCACGCGCACGCCCAGACCCGGGCCCGGGAAGGGGTGACGGTAGAGCATGTCGTAGGGCAGGCCGAGTTCGAGGCCGACACGGCGCACTTCGTCCTTGAACAGCTCGCGCAGCGGCTCCACCAGACCCATCTTCATCTCTTCCGGCAGGCCGCCGACGTTGTGGTGGGACTTGATGACGTGAGCCTTGCCGGTCTTGCTGGCAGCGGATTCGATGACGTCCGGGTAGATGGTGCCCTGGGCCAGCCACTTGGCGTTCTTGAGCTTCTTGGACTCGTCGTCGAACACCTCGACGAAGACGCGGCCGATGGTCTTGCGCTTGGCTTCCGGCTCGTCGATGCCCGCGAGAGCGGAGAGGAAGCGCTCTTCGGCGTCGACCTTGATGATGTTCAGGCCGAAGTGATCGCCGAACATGTCCATCACCTGCTGGCCTTCGTTCAGGCGCAGCAGACCGTTATCGACGAAGACGCAGGTCAGGCGATCGCCGATGGCGCGGTGCACCAGCATGGCGACCACGGAGGAGTCCACGCCGCCGGAGAGGCCCAGGATCACCTCGTCGTCACCCACCTGCTCGCGGATGCGGGCAACGGCGTCGTCGATGATGGTGGCCGGGGTCCACAGGCATTCGCAGCCGCAGATGTCCTTGACGAAGTGCTCCAGCATGCGGGCACCCTGACGGGTGTGGGTCACTTCCGGGTGGAACTGCACGCCGTAGAAGCGCTTGGCTTCGTCGGCCATGGCGGCATGGGGGCAGGTCGCGGTCTGGGCGATGGTGGTAAAACCGTCGGGGATCTCGGTGACCTTGTCGCCGTGGCTCATCCAGACATCCAGCAGGGCATTGCCGTTGTCGGCAATGGCGTCTTCGATGTTGCGCAAGAGGGCGCTGGCCTTGCCGGACTGGCCCAGCACTTCGACCTGGGCATAGCCGAATTCACGCAGGTTGGAGGACTGCACCTTGCCGCCGAGCTGCTCGGACATGGTCTGCATGCCGTAGCAGATGCCGAACACCGGCACGCCGGCGTTGAACACGTACTCGGGGGCGCGCGGGCTGCCCGCCTCGGTGACGGACTCCGGGCCGCCGGAGAGGATGATGCCGCTCGGGTTGAACTCGCGGATCTGCTCTTCGGTTACGTCCCAGGCCCACAGCTCGCAGTAGACGCCGATTTCACGGACGCGACGGGCGATGAGCTGGGTGTACTGGGAACCGAAATCCAGGATAAGGATGCGGTGGGCGTGAATGTCTTTAGTCATTTTATTCCTGCATCAGGCTGATGTTGTCACAAAAAGCACGGGATAAAAAAGGGTGGAAAAACGGGGCGCAGAGCCCCGTTTCATCAGCCCATCCGGTAGTTGGGGGCTTCTTTGGTAATGGTCACGTCGTGAACGTGGGACTCTTTCATCCCGGCGCCCGAGATGCGCACGAACTCGGCCTTGGTGCGCATGTCGTCGATGGTCGCGCTGCCGGTCAGGCCCATGGAGGAGCGCAGGCCGCCCATCTGCTGGTGGATGATCTCTTTGAGGCGGCCCTTGTACGGCACACGCCCTTCGATCCCTTCCGGCACCAGCTTGTCGGCGGCGTTGTCGGTCTGGAAGTAGCGGTCGCTGGAGCCCTTGGACATGGCCCCCAGGGAGCCCATGCCGCGGTAGGACTTGAAGGAGCGGCCCTGATAGAGCTCGATCTCGCCCGGCGCCTCTTCGGTACCGGCGAACATGGAACCCACCATGACGCAGCTTGCACCTGCGGCGATGGCCTTGGCCACGTCACCGGAGAAGCGGATGCCGCCATCGGCAATCACGGGCACGCCGGTGCCTGCCAGGGCGTCCACGGCGTCGGAGATGGCGGTGATCTGGGGCACGCCCACGCCGGTCACGATACGGGTAGTACAGATGGAGCCCGGGCCGATACCGACCTTGACGGCGTTGACACCCGCTTCCACCAGCGCCTTGGCACCGGCGGCAGTGGCGACGTTGCCGCCGATGATTTGCAGGTCAGGATAGGCTTCACGGGTCGCCTTGATGCGATCCAGCACGCCCTGGGAGTGGCCGTGGGAGGAGTCAATCAGCAGCACGTCCACACCGGCTTCCACCAGGGCGGCGACGCGCTCTTCGTTGCCGGCACCGGCACCGACGGCGGCACCGACACGCAGACGGCCACGCTCGTCTTTACAGGCGTTGGGCTTGCGCTCGGCTTTCTGGAAGTCCTTCACGGTGATCATGCCCTTGAGCTTGAAGTCGCCGTTGACCACCAGCACCTTCTCGATGCGGTGCTTTTGCATCAGGGCCACCACCTCTTCGCGAGGAGCCCCTTCACGCACGGTCACCAGACGATCTTTCTGGGTCATGATCTGTTCGACGGTCTGGGAGAGATCGATGACGAAGCGCACGTCACGACCGGTGATGATGCCCACCAGCTGGTTGCCGTCAGTCACCACGGGGTAACCGGCGAAACCGTTCTTGTGGCTCAGCTCCTTGATCTGGGCGATGGTCATGTCAGGGCGCACGGTGACGGGGTCGCTGACCACGCCGCTCTCGTACTTCTTGACCTTGCGCACTTCGGCAGCCTGCTGCTCGATGGACATGTTCTTGTGAATGAAGCCGATGCCGCCTTCCTGGGCCAGTGCGATAGCCAGACGGGCTTCGGTCACTGTGTCCATGGCAGCGGAGATCATCGGGATATTCAGCGTGATCGCGGACGTGAGCTTGGTACGCAGGTCGGCGGTATTGGGGAGAACAGTGGAGTGGGCTGGAACCAACAGTACATCGTCGAAGGTCAGCGCTTCTTTGGCAATCCTGAGCATGGCAATATCTCACCGTTGTGGAAGTGGGGGTGTAAAATATTGCCGACAAATTTTACTCATGCATTGGGCAGTGGTAAAGAAGTTTTTTGAATTTTTTATGGCGTAGCCCGATTTAACGCCACCAACTGGGCAAAAAACCAATAAATTCAGCCGTAACCATGCCGTTTTTCCCGACAAGATGATCTTTTTTGCCCTTGGGGTCATTTCTGCCCCGAACCCGTCTCGGCAGCATTTTTTAACAACGCCTTCCCCTCAGCTCCCCTGATAGCGACCCGGCTTGTGCCAGTTCATCAACATGGCGTTCATGGCGAGTGCGCTTAAGGTGGACCAGAGCAGCAAAGAGAGCGGCAGGGTGAGCAGAGAGAGCGCAAACACCAGCACATCAAGCACCATCTGGCTCTTTCCTGCGTTGATGCCGCTGCGCTTCTGCAACCAGAGCGTCACCACCCCCGTGCCCCCCACGGAGGCATTGTGGCGCGCCAGAGAGAGCACCCCCATGCCGAGGAAAGTCCCCCCCACCAGGGCCGAGAACAGGGGGTGGACATAGCTCACCGTCAGGAGCAGCGGCACCGCCTGGGTCGCCGCCGAGAGGGCGACGTTGACGATCAGCGTCTTGACCATGAAGGCCCGCCCCATGGTGACGTAGCAGAACAGCAGGAAGGGCAGGTTGACCAGGAAGAACAGCACACCGATAGGCAGGCTACTGACATGGGCGAGCAACAGGGCGATGCCCGCGATGCCGCCGGTGATCATCCCCGAGCACTTGAGCAAGTTGAGCCCCACGGCGATAAACATGACGCCGAGCACCATGCCGTAGACATCGTCCTTGAGGGTATGGGCCAGCCCCTTGTGCGCGGGGGGCGACATGACCATTTCACCTTCCATATGACTCCTTAACCAGGGTTGATAGTGGCATCCGTTGCCTGCAAGCAAGGCCGGTTTATCGGGAATGGCGGCGGCGCGTTCGCCATGACGCCCCTGCCCCCGACCTTGCAGCCCGCAGCCCGGGGCTGCCCCCATGATGGGCATCATCAGACACAGCAAAAAGAGCGCCAATCAACACAAGAGTCCGGAATAGCATTAAAAATCGAATTTAAATTCCGCAATGAACGCTGAAAACAGGTTGATCGTACCACCTCGGGGATCGGCAACCCTACCGAATCAGCATGTTTACCCTGATATCCCAATAACATGCCTCGCTCACACCTAATAAAACCGTTTATCCGGTAGATAATGCTGATTAGGCGCCACTTGATAGCATGGATGGTGCACATGATGCGGGGGCCATGGGGGCGATACGGCGTGTTTCTTCGGGGCGGGATCCAGAGAGCAACGCCCAGGCAATGCACCACATAAGTGCAACCTAACCAATATGGTGCAACATGGGTTCGCACGCTGGTCTCCCCGGCGCACTCTGTACCCAGCCCCTCCCCTTCCTTGTCCTGCCTCGCACCTCGACGCCATCGATCCATGCCACATGCTCCGCCATCCATTCGTGCCCCATATCCGCCCATAAAAAAGTCGGCCCGAAGGCCGACTCGTTGCACGCTGTGACAGGCTTCCCTTACTTGAGGTATTTGCCGTCAGCCCCCACCTTGCCCGGGCCATTGAGCACCCAGACGCGGGCCGAGTAGGCGGGCACCGCGAAGCTCAGGCTGCCGTTGCTGACGCTCTGACTCGCGCCGGTCACGGCGTCCGTGTAGGTGCCGTTCTTCAGGCCGCTCAGGCTTATCTGTTGGGCCGAGTTGGCCGCGAGGCCCACAGCGGCGTAGCTGCCTTCGGCGCTGAGATCACGCACGAAGCTGATGCCGCTGCCCCACTCGTTCACCTGGCTCATGGGCGCCTTTTGCAGGGCGGGCACCGCCTTGCGGATCTGGTTCAGGCGCTTGATGTGCTGATAGAGCGGGTGGCTCGGGGTCGCCGGGTTGTCCAGCACGTCCCCGTAGTAGGCGCGGCCGGTCTGATCCACCGTCATGGTGGCCCCGTCGATGTCCTGGGGCTTGCCGGCCTGGAACATCACCTCCTCCCCGTAGTAGAGGGTCGGAATGCCCCGCGCCGTCCAGAGCAGGTTGTAGGTCATGGCCGCATTGCCCTCTTCCCCGCCGTAGCGGTACTTGAAGTCGTTGTCCGGCCCCACGTCGTGGTTCTGGAAGAAGGTGATGAGCTTGGTGGCATCCCCGTAGACCCAGTCCATGGCGAAGATCCCCCCTACCCCGCCAAAGTTCCCCCGGGTGACGTTGTCACGGAAGGTGGAGAAGAGGGAGAAGTCCAGCACCGAGAGGCCGGAATCGCCCCCCGCGCGGGGATCCGCCGGGTTCGGCGTGGTGCGGGTATACCACCAGGGACGGATCACCGCCGAGGCGTTGTCATTGGCCAGCTCAGAGCCCCAGCCGGTGCCCTTGACCAGGTTCTCGCCAAAGACGAACAGCCCCGGCTTGTGGGCCTGCCAGTCGTGGACATAGGTCAGCAGTTCGTCCCGCTCGATGTGCTTCAAGGTATCGATGCGAATCGCATCCACCCCCATGTCGAGGTACTGGTGGATGGCGCCGTTGAGGTAGTCCTTGACGTTCTGGTTGCCGGTAGCGAGATCGATGCAGTCCCCCGCCATGTGCTTGCGCTGCAGGGCGAGCGGGTTCTCCCAGTCACCGCCGGACATGAAGCCGTCCAGGTGATACCAGGCGGGATCCAGGGTCTGGGCGTCGATGCCGAAGAAGCGGTTGGGGTTGTAGCCTGCACTCGGCACGGTGGCGCCGGTCTTGGGGTCCACCAGGGGCTGGGTGCCCGCCGGATCGGACTGGCAACGGGCCTTGTACCAGTCGGGAGCCGCCGGGTTGTCGTCGTCACAGCGGTTGGCGCTGGCGTAGTCCCCGAGATTGCCCTGATAGGGGCCGTTGTTGATGAGCCCCTGGCTCGACCCCGTCGGCACGTAGTACTTGATGGGCAGGCGATCGATCCAGGTCTTGCCGCGCAGGCCGTACTGGCTCGAGTGGTTGATCACCACGTCCTGGATCACCTTGATCCCCTTGGCGTGGGCCGCCTGGATGAACTCCCGGTAACCCGCCCCCGGCGACTCCAGACGGGGATCGACCCGGTAGAAGTCGTAGGCATGGTAGCCGTGGTAGTCGAGGCCGGAACGGTTCTCCACCGGCGGCGTCACCCAGATGGCGGTAAAGCCGAGATCCTTGATGTAGTCGAGCTTGGCGATCAAGCCCTTGAAGTCGCCGCGCCACTGGGGATCTCCGGCCTTGTAGCGATCCCGGTTATGGTAGTTGTTGCCGGCATCGCCGTCATAGAAGCGGGCGGTCAGCAGGAAATAGATGCTCTCGGCGCGAAAATCGCCGCTCGCCACCCCCTGCTCGCCAATAACGTACTCGAAGCGCTGCTCCCGCTGGTTGCCGCTCTCGTCCACCGCGAGGGTGCGGATCACCAGGTCGGTGCCGCTCCCCTTGTCGCTCGCCACCAGGGGCTGGCCAGCATAGCGGGCCGACGCCGTGGTGGGCTGGCTGCCGTCTGTGGTGAAATGCACGGCGGGGGCGGCGTCCTGATCGTCGCTCACCCCGAGCACCACGGACTGGGCATCCAGATAGCTCCCCGGCGCCGGGGTAGCAGTCACCGTGGGGGCCTGCACGTCGGCACCCGCCAGGGGCTCGAGTTCAACGGCCTTGCGCTGGCTGTCGAAGCAGATGCGATAGCGGGTGTTGGCGCTGACCAGGTAATCCTGGGCCGGATAGGCCTCGGTCCAGTCTCCCTTGTGGTCAATCTTGAAGCGGGGGTTGCTGCTGCCAAACGCCTGCTCGGTGCAGAAGGTGGTGCCATCCTCGCTGGTCATGGGGGTGAGACCCCAGTTGTTGGGGGTACCGCGGAAGTACCAGCTGTCGCCGGTCTGTCCGGCGGCCACCACCACGCTCACGCTGCTGCTGCCCTTGGCCCCCTGATCGTCGGTGACCGTGAGGCCATAGGTGAAGGTGCCGGTCTGTGCCGTGTTGACGACCATGCTCTCCGTGGTCTCGCCGCTGCTCCACAGATAGTTCGCTATCTGACCGTCGGGATCCGTGGAGTCACTGCCGCTCAGGGTGAGCGCCGCGCCCTGGGCCACGTTCACCGTGCCCCCCGGGGTGATGACCGCGAGCGGCGGCTGGTTGTCATCCCCAAGTGGGGTGATGCTGTAGGCCCGGGTCTGGTCGTTGACCTGGATGCGCACCGTGCCGATGCCGTTCCAGAAGATGTCGCCGCCACTTTTCTCCAGCACGCCGTCGCCGTTGCTGTCCCCGAAGTTGATGGCCCAGTCGCCGGCCTGATCGAACTTCAGGCGCTGGCTCGCCTTGCCATCCATATAGGCCTCGGCCTGCCACAGGTGATCCCCCACCAGGGTCATGGGGAGGCTGGCCCAGCCGTTGAAGGTGCCGCGCACATTGAGCTGCGGCAGCGTGCTGGCAAACCCCGAGGCCTCGCAACTGGCGACCGCCGTCGCACTCAGCGCCTGGGTCGTGGCATTGATGCGGATCTGGTACGCCGTGTTGGCATTGACCCCGTAGTCGGCCGCCGGGTAGCTCTGCTGCCAGTTGCCGTACCTGTCTATCTTGAAGCGCGGCCCGCCACTGGCGTCGCCGCTCACGAAGCGCTGGCAGGTTTCAAAATTGACGCCGTCGGTCGACGCCATGGCAGTCGCCGCCCATCCATTCGCGGTGCCCCGGAAGAACCACTCCGCCGCCATCCCGGGCGGCGTGATCATGGTCCCCAACATTCCGGCCACGAGTATCCATCTAGCCATTGATAGTCCTTTGTTTTTCATTGTGTTGTGTGTGATGCCGGTGTGCCCCGGCATTCCCCCATCCGCGACGTCCCGCCTTCAGATGAGCCCGACCAGTCTAGAAGTCGCCGTGGTCGATTCGTGGCCATAAGGTGCGAAATGTGACCGCCATCGACCAGGAAATAAGCTGTATGTGATTGATAGCGCTTTCATTTCTGGGCATGGGGTCGAACGTCAAAGGATAGAGAGGCGCCCCCCTGGCGGCCGTATCGGGGGTAAGAAGCCGCGCCAAGCGCCCCGCTCGGCGCCGTTGCCATCGGGGACGCTTGCCGCCATGATGCAGGGCCGCCCTTGCCATCCCGGGCACCGGGCGGTTCATTCAAGGAGAGACGATGAGACCATCGGATTATGGGAGGCTGCTGGCGCTGGCGGCCATCTGGGGCGCCAGCTTCCTGTTCATGCGCATCGCGGCGCCGGCGTTCGGCTCCATCAACACCACCTTTCTGCGGGTCTTCTTCGCCCTCGTCGGGCTCGCCGCCATGCTCCTGCTGCTGCGCACCCCCATGCAGTTTCACGGCAAGCTGAAAGCCATCATGGTGCTCGGCATCATCAACTCCGGCGTGCCCTTCCTGATGTACGCCGTGGCGGCCCTCTGGCTGCCCGCCGGCTACTCGGCCATCCTCAACGCCACCACGCCGCTGATGGGGGCCCTCATCGGCTTCTCCTTCTTCAACGAGCAGCTCAGCCTGCGCAAATGGGCCGGGGTCATGCTGGGACTGGTGGGCATCGGGCTCATCACCACCACGGGGGAGGTCGAATTGAGCAGTCAGCTCGCCATCGGGGTGCTCGCCTGCCTCATCGCCACCGCCTGCTACGGCTGCGCCGGCTTCCTGACGAGGCGCTGGATCACCGAGCGGGGCGGGCTGGACGCCAAGCTGGTGGCCTTCGGCAGCCAGATCGGGGCCGTCCTCTTCCTGCTCCCCTTCTTCGGCTACAGCCTGACGAGCGGGCCCGCCGTCGACTGGGCCCAGCCTGGGGTCTGGGCCAGCGTGCTGGCGGTCGGGCTCCTCTGCACCGCCTTCGCCTATCTGCTCTATTTCAGGCTGATCGCCGACATCGGCCCCCTGCGCAGCCTCACGGTCACCTTCCTCATCCCGCCGTTTGGCATCCTCTGGGGTTATCTGGTGCTTGGCGAAACCCTCACCGGCGGCTTCGTGCTCGGCGGCGCCGTGGTCTGCCTCGCGGTCTGGCTGGTGACCAGCCACGCCAAGCCGGCCAGGGCGCAAGCCTAGGCTGAGTGTCATCTGCCGGGCCCCATGGCTCGGCAGATGGGCACAACTGGGGTAAGATGGCCCCCATCGTTTCTCCCGCCCCGGCGGACACCACAGCAGGGCCAGCCTTGAATCAGCTCAACCAATCCAGCCAGAACAAGCAGCAGATCTTTACCGTCACCCGCCTCAACAGCGCCGTGCGCATGATCCTGGAGCAGGATCTGGGGCTGGTGTGGCTGACCGGGGAGCTCTCGAATCTCGCGATGCCAAGCTCGGGCCACTGGTACTTCTCCTTGAAGGACATGTCGGCCCAGGTGCGCTGCGCCATGTTCAAGGGCAACAACCGCCGGGTGCCGTTCCGCCCCCAGGACGGCATGCAGGTGCTGGTGCAGGCGCGAGTCTCCCTCTATGAGCCCCGGGGCGACTACCAGCTCATCATCGAGTCGATGCAACCCGCCGGGGACGGCATGCTGGCCCTGCGTTTCGAGGAGCTCAAGCGCCGCCTCGGGGCCGAGGGGCTGTTCGACGAGGGAGCCAAGCGTCCCCTGCCCCGCGAGCCCCGCGCCGTGGGTCTGGTCACCTCGGCCACCGGCGCCGCCCTGCACGACATGCTGACCGTCTTGCGCCGCCGCGCACCGGACTTGCCCGTCTTCATCTACCCGACCCAGGTGCAGGGCAGCGCCGCCACCGCCCAGATCGTCTCGGCGATCATGCTTGCCAACCGGCGCGCCGAGGTGGATGTGCTCATCGTCGGGCGCGGCGGCGGATCGCTCGAAGATCTCTGGTGCTTCAACGAGGAGGCGGTGGCCCGTGCCATCCACGGCTCCGCCATCCCCGTGGTGAGCGCCGTGGGCCACGAGGTGGACGTCACCATCAGCGACTTTGCCGCTGACTTGCGCGCCCCCACCCCCTCCGCCGCCGCCGAGCTGGTGGCGCCGGACAGGAGTGCCCGCGCCCAGCGCCTCGTGCACCTGCACCAGCGGCTCACCCAGGCCATGAACCGCCACCAGACCGCCGCCCGCCACGGCTTCGCCCTGCTGCAAAAGCGGCTCGACCACCAGGATCCCAAGCGTCGGCTGGAGCAGCAGTCCCAGCGCCTAGACGAGCTGTCCGCCCGCCTGCAGCAACTGCTGGCAAGCCGCCTGCATCAGGGGGAGCGACGCCTGGCCAATCTTGAGCTGCGCCTGCAGGCCAAAAGCCCCGAGAAACTGCTGGCCGCCGGCAAGCGCCGCCACCAGCTCGCGGAGGAGCGGCTCCACGCCCTGATCGCCCGGCGCCAGGATGTGGCCGGGCACCGCCTCGCCATGCTGAGCGCACGCCTCGACGGGGTCAGCCCGCTGGCCACCCTGGGACGCGGCTACGCCATCGTGCGCACCCCGACCGGCGAGGTGATCAGCCGCGCCGCCCAGGTGAACGTCGGCCAGCCCCTGGTCACCACCCTGGCCGAGGGCCAGCTGCGGGTGCGCGTGGAAGAGGTGCACAACCAGTAACGAAAGGGGGGCCGTCAAGCGGCCCCCCTTTCTTTCCCTCCTCGTCTGGCCCCTGCCAGCTACCCCCGCGAACGATGCAGAGTCCCGCCCGGATGAACGGCGGGGGTCGCCGCCTCTCCTCCCAATGGGTTTGACTGCAGATATTCGAACAAGCCAGCTTGCAGATTGACGTTCCAGAAGCGCCCCGCCAGGGTGAGCTCAAGGCGCTCCTGACCCAGCTCGGCCAGCCCGTGCGCCTGCCAGCGCTCGAACAGCGGCAGCAGATGAGCCCGCAGCGGCGCAGGCAGGCACGTCAGATCCAGCCAGCCCGCGTCCAGGCCTCCCCGCAGCAGACCATCGATGCGCACATCGGGGTTCGGCCCCATCACCATGCCAGGGGGGCGTCGCCCTTCGGCCAGTGCCTCGTGCCAGGCGGCCAGATCCCGCCCCTGCATCAGGCCGTGGCCGTGAATGTTGCCCCCCGCCCCCGCCCCGAAGGGGAGGATCTCGGCGCCGCACTTCGCCATCTGGTTGTAGCGGCTGCGCTCGGCGGGGGTGCGCCGCCAGTGGCTGCAGGAGAGGCGCTGCCAGCCACCCGCCTCCAGCGTTTGGGCGCCCTGGGCATACATGGCGGCCCGCTGCGGGCCATCGGCGGCCCAGCCCAATGTCCCCTTCTCCCCGGCGCGGGCCAGGTTGGTGCCCGCCATGGCGATGAGCTGGTAGAGATCCACCCCGTGCACGCCGCTCGCCATCACGTCCGCAACGTCCTGACGCCACACGAAGTCGTCCTGGCCGGGCAGACCGAAGATGAGATCCGCCACGATGACGGCCTCGTCGTGGCGGGACAGCGCCCCTAGCCGGGCCAGCAGGGTTTCCCTGTCATCGAAGCGGGCCGCCTGCTGGCGCACGCGGGTATCAAAACTCTGCACCCCGAACGAGAAGCGGTTGAAGCCCCCCGCCAGCGCGGTCTCCCACTTGGCGTCATCGAAACCGTTGAGGCGCCCCTCCAGGGTCAGCTCCACATCCGAAGTCAGGGGGAAGCGACCAATGGCATTGGCCAAACGAGCCAGATCGTCCGCCGCCATGTCGGTGGGCGTGCCCCCGCCCACATAGACGGCGGAGAAGGGCCGGCTCTGCACCAAGGGGGTCTTGGCCGCCCTGGTCAGCTGCTCGCAGAGGGCCGCCATATAGCGGCTCATGCGCGCCGGATTGGCGCCATTTTCGAAGAAGTTGCAGAAGCTGCAGCGCTTGCGGCAAAACGGGACGTGGATGTAGAGCGCCCGCGCCTCGGCCTCGCTCGGCTGCTGCCACCAGGCCTGCCAGCCCGCCTCGTCGAGCATCAGGGGCCCGGCACCGCCGCGGCTGGCGTGGGCTGAGGTCTTGGCGGTGAAGGCGAATGCGAGGGGATCCGGGGTCGCAAGACCCGTCATGGTCGGGGTAAACAGGGGGGTCATCACTGTGGCTACCATCTGAAATAATGCAAATGATAACCAATATCAACAAGAGCCCCCTTGTGCTGGATCAAGTTCGGGACCTGGGGTGCTCAGCCAGGATTCTCAGGAGCGGAGGAGGTTCAACGCCGTCGAAGCGTGTGCGGAAACAGCGGGATGAATAGAAGAAAGGGAAAGACAATGCTGGAGGAGAAAGAGAGCCACTCCCCGGCAGGAGAGTGGTATCACACACGCAGTCGGACATCAGAGACAGCCTCGTCATGCCGACGCAAGGGGCGAAATGGCTCAGCCGTTGTCGATGACGATGGCGACCCGGCGATTCTCCGCTCGTCCGGCGGCGGTGCCGTTGTCGGCGATGGGCGCCGCTTCACCCCGGCCGCGGATGTCCAGGTTCGCAGGTGGCATCCCCACCGACATCAGGACATCGGCCACGGAGCGGGCCCGTTTGAGCGAGAGCTGCTCGTTGTAGCTCGCCTCCCCGTTGGAGTCGGTGTGACCGTCCACCCTGGCACGGTTCAGCCCCACGTCGATGAGGGCCTTGCCAAGACGCTCCACTACCTGGCGGGTCTGGGGAGTGAGGGCCCCGACATTGTTGGCAAACAGCACCTTGTTGGAGATATCCAGGGTCCAGCCCTCGTCGGTCAGGTGGAACCCCTGCTCCCTGAGGGTGGCGATCTGTTCCGCCGTGAGCCCCTGGGGCGCACTCTGGCACCCGGCCAGCACTCCCAGCAGCAGCGCAACAAGCCCGGTTTTTAGCGCCTTCAAAATGATCATTGTTATGGTCCTTTCACTATGTCCGGTTCAACTTCACGTGGTTCTCCTGTGTGCTTCTTCCTCCTTACGTTGTCGTTTGGCTTGATACATGGCGTCGTCGGCGAACTGCAGCAGGGCCTCCGCCGTCTCCCCCTGCTCGGGGTAGAGGGCCGCGCCGATGCTGATGCCCACCCCGAGGTGGCGGCCGTCGCTCAATACCACAGGGGTGCCCATCCCCTGCTGGATCCGCCCCATCACCTCGTGCACCTCGTGCTCGTCCCGGATCGGGGCGAGCAGGATGACAAACTCGTCGCCCCCGAGGCGGCACACGAGATCCAGCGGTCTGAGCTGATGCTGCACCCGCCGCGCCAGGGCGACCAGCACCTCGTCCCCTACCCCGTGGCCCAGGTTGTCGTTGATCTGCTTGAAGCGATCACAGTCGAGATAGAGCAGGGCGAAGCGCTCCTGATCCCCCTGGATGGCCTGCCCCAGCCGAGCCTCGAACAGGGCCCGGTTGGGCAGGCCGGTGAGGGCGTCGTGGGTGGCCCGGTGCAGCAGGCTGGCATTCTCCCGCTTCTGGTGGGCCTGCCAGGCCTCCAGCTCGTCGAGCAGGGTGTTGAAGTCCTCCCCGAGCTCGTGCAGCTCGGCGATGTTGGCCGCCGGCACCCGCTGCTTGAGGGCGCGCTGGCGACTGACGCTGTAGGCGACCTCGGCCAGGGCCTTGAGGGGCGCCGTGATGGAGCGCTGCATGCGCCGCGCCACATGGAGGGCCCCAAGGATGCTGAGCAGCAGGCACACCAGGGTCGCCAGCAGGGTCTGCAGCAGGAAGCGCAGCAGGTATTGCCCGTGACCCACCAGGTGCACCCGGGCTATCTCCCGGCTCTCCCGCACCATGGCCAGCTCCACCGGCCCCGGCAGGATCAGGCGGGCCAGATGCTGCTCCAGGGTGGTCCAGGGGGTGGTGATGGCACGGCGCCAGCTTGCCAGCACCTGGCCATCGGGCAGCACTATGCTGGCGCTCGCGATATCCTCCCGGGAGGTGATGGTCTCCAGGGCATCCTTCGCCGCCTCCTCGTCATCGAACACCACGGCGGCCTCTGCGGTGTAGCTGATGGCGCGGGCCACCAGCTCGAGGTTGTGATCCGCATAGAGGCGCAGCGCCAGCAGCGCCGTGACGGTCAGGAACAGGCCCGCCATGCAGACGGCGGTCAGGGAGATCATCATGTGAGTGCGACCCAGGCTCTGTCGCAGGGTGAGCCTGGGGCTGGCGTGTGAGGTCATCATCGTGCGCCCTCGTCTGCCTTGGCGAGCTTCAGCACGGCCGGGTGCACCCGCACGCCGCTGCGGGCGAGCGCATCCAGGTTGACCCGAAAGCGGACCCGCTCCGTGCCCGGCTGCAGGCAGAAGACAGCGTCGGCGATGCACTCCCGACTCTGTTCGCTGATGCTGAGGATGGCGTGCCCCTGCAGCCGCTCGAACAGGGGGAGACGCTGCTCCGGGGCCAGCACCCCCAGATAGATCACATCGCAGCGCCGGACCAGCGCCTCCTCGTCGAGCCCGTAGCGATGCACCTCCACCGGGCGACCGTTGGCCTGCCGCGTGATGGCAAAGAGGGCGCCGGCATATTCCGTCGGGGCTGCGATGCAGAGTCGAAGCGTTGCAGGCTCCTTGGGCCAGCGGGTGTAGCTGAGGATGTCGAGCACGGTCTGGCGCACCAGCTCGCTGCGAAGCTCGGCCGAGGTCGCCGCCACGGCCGCATTGGCCAGCACCAGCGTGCAGCCCAGTGGCAACAGCCACACAAAAATCCGGATGAAAGACAACAACTGCATGATGTCCGCACTTATGTTCACGTCGACAATAGGGTGGGCCGACGCCCATGAAGGGATTGCCTGAAGGGAGTCGTACCGAGCTTATCAGCCCGAGGGGGTTGCCCCATCCGCCCGCACACAGGGTGCGTCACGGGGTGTCGCAGTGCCGCCCGGGGTGCGCGTCAGCGCACGCCACGGGCAGCTCAGCCGCTACTTCTTGCCAATCCCGTACTCGCGCAGCTTGTTGGCAATGGCGGTATGGGAGACGCCGAGCCGCTTGGCCAGCTGGCGGGTGGAGGGGAAAGCCGGATAGAGGCGTTCCAGCAGGCGACTCTCGAAGCGCTTCACCGCCTCGTCGAGCCCCCCTTCGAACCACTCGTCGATAAGGGGCATGGCATCGGCCGCCACCGGCAGATCAACGTGCTCGGGGCCGAGCTCGTCCCCTTCCAGCAGGGTCATGGCCCGGTAGAGGCAGTTGCGCAGCTGGCGCACATTGCCCGGCCAGCGGTAGGCGGTGAGGTACTCGGCCATGTTGCGGGTAAAGCGCGGCTTGGGGCGCTGCAACTCGCTGGCGAAGCGGGCGACGAACTGCTGGGCCAGGGCCATGATGTCCGCCTTGCGCTCGCGCAGTGGCGGCAGCGCCAGGCTGAGCACGTTGAGGCGGTAGTAGAGGTCTTCCCGGAACTTGCCCTCGTGCACCAGATCCAGCAACTGCTTCTGGGTGGTGCAGATGAAGCGCACGTTGACCCTCACCTCCTGCTCGTCGCCGACCCGGCGAAAGACCCCGTCCTGCAGCACCCGCAGGAACTTGGTCTGCAGATGAGGGGACATGTCGCCGATCTCGTCCAGCATCAGGGTGCCACCGCTCGCCAGCTCCAGCACCCCGCGCTTGCCCTCGGTGTTGTTGCCAAAGGCGCCGGGGGCATAGCCGAACAACTCGCTCTCCGCCACGTTGTCCGGCATGGCCGCGCAGTTCAGCGCCATGAAGGGGTGGCTGGAGCGCAGGCTGGCACCGTGGCAGGCCCGGGCCAGCAGCTCCTTGCCGGTGCCGGTCTCGCCGACGATGAGCAGCGGTGCATCCTGCATCGCGAGCTTCGCCGCCTGGGCCAGCACCTCCTTCATCTTCTGGCTCTCGGCCTGCAGGTGTTCAAAGCCCCCCACCTCCACCGCGTGCAGGGCGCTGAAGTGCATGCCGACCCGACGGGCGGACTTGAGCACCACCACGGCGCCGGCCAGGGCCTGCCTGCCCTTCTCCTCGGCCACGAACAGCGGCATCAGATCGCCGAGGTACTCCTCGCCGCCGAGGCTGAGCTTGCAGGTCTGGGGCTTGATCTCGTTCGCCTCCAGCCAGCGAGCGAAGGAGAACCCCTTGACCAGGGAGCCGAGCGCCACGCCGCGCACCTCTTCCGGCGGCAGCGCGAGGGTGGTGAGGGCGGCCTGGTTGGCCTGGGTCACCCGCCCCTTGCTGTCGAGGGAGAAGACCAGGTCGGGCAGCGCCTTGAGCAGGGCCTCTATCTCGTGGTGCTCCCGCTCGGAGGGCATGTAGGGGATGGTCTTGACGTCGTAGACGCCGGGAATACGGCGGATTTCCGGCATCAGGTGCTGGAAATCCCGGAACTCCAACTCGGGGAAATTGAGATAGATGATGCCTGAGGTATCGATTTCGATGCCGCGCAGATCGATGTTGTGCTCCACCAGTCGATCGAGCAGTTCCCGGGTCAGGCCCAGGCGGTCTTCACAGCTGACTTCAAGACGCATTCGGCACACACTTCCTAGCTAACATTCTGAATGACCGGATAATACAGACTCGATCCCGCCAGTGCGAGCGCTCCCCCATAAAAATGCGGGCCCACCCCGTTTTCACCGGGCGGGCCCATCTTGTGCCGTGTTTTTACGGCGATTACTTCAGCAACTCGTCCGTGCGCGCCGCCATGATGAAGTCATTGCGATGTAACCCACCGATCTTGTGGGTCCACCAGCTCACGGTCACCTTGCCCCACTCCGTCAGGATCGCCGGATGGTGGAACTCCGCCTCCGCCAGCTCGCCGAGGCGGTTGGTGAAGGCCAGCGCCTCCTTGAAGTTGCGAAACACAAATTCACGCCTGAGCTGCAGCTCACCGTTGACCACCAGGGGCTGCCAGTCGGGGATGAGATGCATCAACTCGCCAAGCTCCTGCTCGCTCACCTTGGGGGCATCGGCGCGGCACGCCTCGCATCGTTGACTCGCCAGTTCGGACATTCGGGACTCCTTTCATTGAAACAGGGGGGACATGAAAACGGGTTAACTCGCCTGCTTGCCGGCAACGGGTGCAAAGTGTGGCGGACGCAGGCCGAGGCGACGGGCCTGAGCCACGGCGTCCATGATGGCCTGCGGCGACAGACGGTAAAGGGTGTCGAGATCCTGCAGCACGAAATAGACCGGCTGCATGATGTCGATGCGATAGGGAGTGCGCAGGATCTCCAGCAGATCGAAGGGCTGCAGCACGGGCTTGCCGGAGAGCGCATACGCGGTCTCGCCGATGGAGGAGAGGATGCCGCCCCCGTAGATGCGCAGCCCCCCCGCCCCTTGCAGCAAGCCAAATTCCACCGTGAACCAGTAGAGCCGCGCCAGATAGACCCGCTCCTCCTTGCTGGCGTTGAGTCCGAGCTGGCCATAGAGGTGGGTGAAATGGGCGAACGCCGGGTTGGTCAGCATGGCGCAATGGCCGAAGAGCTCGTGGAAGATGTCGGGCTCCTGCAGGTAGTCGAGCTCGTCCCGGCGACGGATGAAGGTGGCCACCGGAAACTGGCGATCCGCCAGCAGGGAAAAGAAGCGATCAAACGAGATGAGGGCGGGCACCGCGGCCACCGACCAACCGGTGGCGGGGGTCAGGGCGGCGTTGATCTCACCAAGCTGCGGGATGCGATCCCGGGGCAGCGCAAGCCGTGCCAGACCCGCCCGGTATTCGTCACAGGCCTTGCCTTCCAGGGCCGCGAGCTGGCGCTCGATCAGGATCTGCCAGGTGCCGTGCTCCTCGTCCGTGTAGTGGATCCTGCCCTGTTCATCCGGCTGATGCGCCGTGTAGAGACTTGCCATGAGTGCTTCCATCCTCTGGGTGCCGCCCCGCCATCCGGGTGCTGACTGGCCGCTTGACCATGGGATCACTGTAACGGTTTGCCCCTCAAAAAAGCAGCCGACCCCGAGGTCGGCTGCCGTTGATAATTGTAAATATTTTGTGACATTCGCACCCGGGTGCCGACGGGCTCACGCCTTGTTGAGGTAGCCCGCCAGCTGGCCGATCAGTCGCTTTCTCAGCTCGCCCAGCTTCGGTTTCTCGTCGGCGCACCAGGGGAGCGGACGGCACGCCTCCATGGTGCGCAGGCCCAGACGGGCGGTGAGCAGCCCGGCCCCCACCCCCTGCGCCGCCCGGGCGGAGAGCTTGGCGGTGAGCTCGGCCCCCAGCAGATCCATGCCCACCTCGGTCACCAGCTCGGTGGCGCCGGCGTAGAGCATGTTGCGAAACACCTGGCGGATGAGGCGAATGCGGCTCCAGTAGCCGAGCTCGATGGCGTAGACATCGGCGATGTCCTCGATCATCCGCAGGTTGCGCCACAGCATCAGCATCATGTCGACGGTGGCGAGCGGGCTCAGGGCCACCAGCACGGCGGCCTCCCCCGACCATTTCGCCACCCTTGCCTGGGCCAGCTTGTCCCGCTCGGTCAGCACCAGCTGGCTGTAGAGGGTCAACACCTCCCGATCGCTGTGGCTCTCGTCGAGCTGGGCGAGCCAGGTGCGATACCCCTCCCGCCCCTTGTCACCGCTGCGCTCGGCCAGCTGTTCGCAGAACGCCTGCCCCTGCCCGACCCCCTGATGGGCCAGCAGGTCTTCGGCCCGCGAGCGCACGTCCTGCCGCTTCTTGAGGGTGCGCAGGCGCAGCCACTCGCGCCCAACCATCCCGGCGGTGCCCACCGCCACCAGACCGGAGGCGAGCAACCAGGCCCCGCCCCAGAATGGCGAGGAGGTAAACTGCTCGGTGAGGAAGAGGCCGAACTGACCCAGGGAGAGCAGGCCGACCGCCCCCAGCCCCCAGGCCAGCAAACGATGGCGGCGACGCGGCCTGACGGTGAGGGCGGGCTCGACCTCGGTCAGGGCGTCGAGCTCCTCGAGGCGCTCGAAGCTCTCCTCCTCCAGCCGTTGGGCAGGGGCAGGCGGTCGCTCTTGCGCCGCCTGGGCGGGTTCCAGGATCACCTTGCCTTGCAGCGGCGCCGGTTTGATCTGATCGTTCATCTTGTTGTCTGCTCCTTCGGGCGGTGCCGGTTATTCGAGGTGATCCCCGAGCAAGAACTCCAGCGCCGCATCGAGCCGGATATGGGGCAGCGCCTCATGGGCGCTCATGGGCAAAGGGCGAAACCCCTGAAAATCGAAACCCTGGGTGTGCCACCACTGGGCTGGCGGGATCTGGGACGGCACCTCCCCCGGGAAGAGCAGCAGCGGCTCGCCGGCCAGGCTGGTGCCGCGAATGGCCGGGAACTCGCGGCCATTCGCCTGCCCCTTGCCCACCTCGGTGGCCTTGATGGCGGCGAGGGCCAGACACTCGGTCTCTATCCCCTCGAAGCGAGCCTGACCCCGCCCACGGCTCACCAGGTGCTGCAGCAGGGATACCAGGGGCCCGTGCTGCTCCGGCGTGACGTGATCCGCCTTGCTCGCCACAAACAGCAGCTTGTCGATGCGCGGGGCGAACAGCCGGCGCCACCAGTTGCTCTTGCCGTAGGCGAAGCTCTCCATGATGCGGGCGATGGCCTGCTGCATGTCGCCAAAGCTGGCGGCGCCGGCGTTCAGGGGTTGCAGGCAGTCCACCAGCACGATCTGGCGATCGAAACCGGCGAAGTGCTGCTCGTAGAAGCCCTGTACCAGGTGCTGCTTGTACTGCTCGAAACGCTGCTTGAAGGTGGCGTAGAGGGTGCCATCGACGGGGGTCTGGGCCGGGGCATCCCAGACCCAGGGCACGAACTGCAGCAGCGGCGCACCGGCATACTCCCCCGGCAGCACGAAGCGCCCCGGCTGGATGAGGTGCAGACCGAGCTCCCGCTTGCAGGCGTGCAGGTAGTCGGTATAACGGGCGGCCAGTTCGCTGGCGGCCCGCTCCTCAAAGGCCTGCTCCGCCTGCCAGCCGGGGGTCAGCCAGTCTGCCGCCAGGGCCTGCAGTTCGGGGCGGCGCAGCTGCTCGCGCACCTGCTCGCTCCACTGGGCGTAATCGAGCTCGAGCAGGGGCAAGTCCAGAAGCCACTCCCCCGGATAGTCCACCAGATCCACGTAGAGGGTGGAGATCTCCCCCAGGTGCCTGCGCAGGGGGTGGCGGGTACGATAGCGAATTTCGAGGCGCACCTCGGCCACCCCCCGGGTCGGTTCGGGCCAGGCCGGCGGCTCGCCGAACAGGGCGTCCAGGCCCCGCTCGTAGGGGAAGGTGGGAATGTGGGCATTCTGCTGGGGCACCCGGCGGGCCCCCAGGATCCGCCCCTGGCGCTGGGCATCCCAGAGGGGCAGCCGGCCGTCGATGGCCGCGTGCTCCAGCTGGTTCACCAGGGCCGTGATGAAGGCGGTCTTGCCGCTGCGGGAAAGGCCGGTGACCGCCAGCCGGATGTGGCGATCCCGGGCCCGGTTCACCACCTCAAAGGCCCTGTGCTGCAGCACGGACCAGGAGTGTTCGAGTTTGTTGCGTATCAAGGCGGGTCTGTCTCCCCCTGTTGTCACCTCTGGGTGGCCCCGGCAACGTCATGAGAGGGGCCATGAGACGGGCCGCGAGGCGTGTGCCCCGCGGCCCGGGGTCGTTACAGCTTGTTGAACTCGCGCTGCAGGGTGAACTCCTTGGAGGTCACCAGCTTCTCGAGCCGCTGCACCCTGGGCTCCAGGGTGTCTAGCTCGCGGGCGATGCGGCCCAGCGCCTGATGGGGGGTGATGCCCGCCTGCCAGGTGCGCGCCTTCATGCGCACCTCGGCAAACTCCCCCTCCTGCTCCCCGTAGAGGGTGACCGGCTTCTTGTCGAGCAGGAACCAAGCGGCGATGTAGGCGGTGAAGGTGATGAAGCCGGCGAAGATGAGACCGCTGATGGCCAGCAGCCGCACGATCCAGGTCTCCACCCCGAAGTAGTCGGCAAGGCCGGCACAGACCCCGGCAATCTTGCCCTGCTGGGGGTCACGATAGAGGTTGCGTCCCTCTCTGCTCCACTGTGTCATACCCTGCTCCTCCAGCCCGGGACCTCGGCATCCAGGATCGACTCAAGGGCACCGACCCGCTCCTGCATCTTCTCGGCACGGGCCAGCAGCCCCTGCAGCTGTTCCCGCTCGCTGTCGGCAAGGCCGGCACCGATCCGCCCCTTGGCGCGGTAGTGCAGCACCAGCCAGATGGGGGCCACCACCACCATGAAGACCACCATGGGAACCATCAACACACCCAGCAGATCTTCCATCTGTTACTCCCCCTGTTTGCTGTCACTCTGACCGAGCTTCTGGCGCATGGCCTCCAGCTCGCGGCTGATCTGATCGTCCGCCTCCAGCTCGGCAAACTGCTGGGCAAGCGCCTGATCGGACTGGCCCAGATCGGCGCGGGCCTCCATCTCGTCGATGCGGCGCTCCATGCGTTCGAACTTGCTGACCACGGACTGGCTGCCGCCACGGGCCACCTGGCTCTGCACGTTCAGCCGGCTGCTGGCGGCCTCGCTGCGAATGGCCATCGCCTTCTGGCGGGCACGGGCATCTTCCAGCTTGGCTTCCAGCTGGCGGATCTCCTCCCCCAGCTTGTCGATGCCGCTGTCCACCGCCTGCAGCTCGCGCTGCAGCGCATCGGCGAGCTCGGTCTGCTTGCTCTTCTCGATGAGGGCGGCGCGGGCCAGATCCTCGCGCCCCTTGGTCAGGGCCAGCTCGGCCTTGCCCTGCCACTCGGCCACCCGCTCCTGATGGCGGCTGACCTGACGGCCGATCTCTTTCTGGTTCGCGAGGAAGCGGGCCAGGTTGGAGCGCTCCTTCACCAGTTCATCTTCCATCTCCTGGATGATCAGACGCACCATCTTCTGGGGATCTTCCGCCTTGTCCAGCAGGGAAGTCAGGTTGGAGTTGATGATGTCGGCCAGGCGGGAAAAAATGCTCATGATTGTACTCCTGTGATAGGCATCGGGTTGTTTCTCCATTGACAATGGCAACTTGTGTGCCAATCTGGAACAATTATTAACTTGTTGATTTATATGGGCACTCTCGCTGAGATTCAAGTACCCCGGAAACAAGAGATGATTAAAATAACCAACTTTTGGTAAGATTAACCAGATTTTTCAACGAACAGGGGCAGGGATGACCACGGCCACGGAGAGTCTGTTGGGTGAGTCCAACGCGTTTCTAGAAATCATCGAGCAGGCTTCGCGCCTTGCGCCGCTGCGCAAGCCCGTGCTCATCATCGGCGAACGGGGAACCGGCAAGGAGCTCATCGCCCACCGCCTACATTATCTCTCGGATCGCTGGGATCAAAGCTTTGTCACCATCAACTGCGCCACCTTGAGCGAGAGCCTGCTGGAAACCGAGCTGTTCGGCCACGAGGCGGGCTCCTTTACCGGGGCCGCCAAGCGCCATCAGGGCCGCTTCGAGCGGGCCGACGGCGGCACCCTGTTCCTCGACGAGCTGGCCACCACCAGTGCCCGGGTGCAGGAGAAGCTGCTGCGGGTCATCGAGTACGGTGAATTCGAGCGCGTCGGTGGTGCCAAGGCCCTCAAGGTCGATGTGCGCCTGGTGTGCGCTACCAACGAGGATCTGCCGGCGCTGGCCGACAAGGGGCAGTTTCGCCACGATCTGCTGGACCGGCTGGCGTTCGACGTCATCACCCTGCCCCCCCTGCGGGAGCGGCGCGAGGACATCCTGATGCTGGCGGAGCACTTCGCCCACGGCATGACCCGGGAGCTCGGCTACCCGCTGTTTGCCGGCTTCTCCCGCAAGGCGACCCAGCTGCTGCTGGACTACCCCTGGCCCGGCAACGTGCGGGAGCTCAAGAACGTGGTGGAGCGCAGCCTCTACCGCCAGGGCAACCCGCAGTTGCCGCTGGCGGAGCTGGTGCTCAATCCCTTTGACTCCCCCTGGCGCCCCCGCGCCGCCGGCAAGGCCGCGCCCGTGGCCAGCGAGGCGGCGCCGGTGAACGGGGCCCAGGCCCCCGGCCTGCCCCTGGATCTCAAGGGAGCGGTGGCGGAATACGAGATTAATTTACTCAAGCAAGCGATGCAGCAATCCCAGTATAATCAGCGCAAAGCGGCTCAATTGCTGGCCCTGAGCTACCACCAGTTCAGAGGCATGCTGCGCAAATACCAGCTGCTGGACGGGGATGAGAACGGTGGCAACACGGAGATGGGCTGATGAGCCCCCTCTGTGCCGGCGGGCATCACGGTGCTCGCCACCCCGATGGGAGTGCCTGCCAGCCAGGCTCCCGCAACGCGCCCGCCCTCTGGCGGGCAACTTTGTCTGAAAACATGGTTCCAACATGAGAATGCTAACCCCGCTGCTGCTCGGCTTCCTGGTCCTGGTCAGCGGCTGTCAGAAACGCGACGAGGCCTCCAGAACGGGGCTCATCTATTGCGCCGAAGGGGCACCCCGAACCTTCAATCCCCAGCTGGCCAGTGCGGATCCGACCCTGGATGCCAGCGCCCGCCCCCTCTACGATCGCCTGCTCGAGGTGAATGCCAACACCCTCGGCATCGAAGGGGCGCTCGCCACCCACTGGCGCGTGAGCGATGACGGCCTCTCCTATGCCCTGACCCTGCGCAAGGGGGTGACCTTCCACCGCACGCCCTGGTTCAGCCCGACACGCCACTTCAACGCCGACGACGTGTTGTTCACCTGGCAGCGCCTGCTCGATGAGCACCACCCCTACCACAACGTCTCCGGCGGCGAGTACCCCTACTTTTACGGCCTGGGGCTCGGCAGCCTCATCAAGCGGGTCTACAAGAAGGGCCCCCAGGTGGTGGTGTTCGAGCTGAACCGCCCGGACGCCTCCTTCCTCGCCACCCTGGCCAGCGACTACGCCATCGTGCTTTCCGCCGAGTATGGCGAGCAGATGGCCAAGGCCGGCACCCCGGCACTGCTGGACAGCCGCCCCATCGGCACCGGCCCGTTCAGCTTCAAGGAGTATCGCCACAACGAATTCGTGCGCTACCTGCGCCACCCCGGTTACTGGGGCGGCGAGGCGAAGGTGGAGCAGCTCATCTACGACATCACCCCCAAATCCTCCAAGCGTCTGGCCAAGCTGCTGACCGGCGAGTGCGATGTGATGAGCACCCCCTCCGCCAGCCAGCTGTCGGTGATAGGCAAGGACACCCACCTCAATCTGTCGGTGCAGTCCGGGATGAATGTCGCCTTCCTCGCACTCAATACCCGCAAGGCACCCTTCAACAAGGTGCAGGTGCGCCAGGCCCTCGCCAGCGCCATCAACGTGCAGAACCTGCTGCAGGCGGTCTATTTCGAGACGGGCCAGAGCGCCGCCAGCCTGCTGCCGCCGCTCTCCTGGGGCTATAACCCCTCCCTGCCGCAGCGCAAGCCGGACCTCAGGCTCGCACGCCAGCTGCTCAAGGACGCAGGCTACCCCAACGGCTTCGAGATGCAGGTGCTGGTGCAGCCCGGCGCTCGCCCCTACAACCCGGACGGCCTCAAGACCGCCCAGCTGATGCGCAGCGATCTCGCCAAGATAGGGGTGAGCCTCAAGATAGTGCAGCAGGCCTGGCCGGTCATCGAGACCCGGCTCGCCCGGGGGCAGTACGACAGCCTGCTCTCCGGCTGGATCGCCGACAACGCGGACCCGGACAACTTCTTCCGCCAGCTGCTGAGCTGCGCCGCCGTGGAGCGGGGCAACAACTACAGCCGCTGGTGCAGCCCGGCCTTCGATCAGCTGCTGGACGATGCGGTGACCACCCCGCAGCTCGCCTTCCGCCTGCGCAACTATTACTATGCCCAGTCCCTGCTCAACGAGCAGTTGCCGCTCATCCCGCTGGCCCATGCCCTGCGCACCCAGGTGAGCCGCAACGACGTCCAGGGACTGATGCTCATGCCCTTCGGCGGCACCACCTTCAACCAGGCCTATCGGGAGTGAACATGTCGGATATCCATCCCATCGGCGGCGCTCGCCCGGCGGCACGGCCGCACCTGGAGGCATAAGCATGTTCTTCTATATCCTGCGCCGCATCACCCTGCTGGTCATCACCCTGCTGGTGCTGACCCTGGGGGCCTACCTGCTGGAGTTTCGCCTCATCACCCAGGTGCTGGACTTCTGGCACGGCTACCCTGACTTTCTGCAGCGGATCTTCGCGGGGGACTTCGGCCTCTCCAGCGTCTCCGGCCAGCCCGTGCTGGACGAGATCCGCCGCTACTTCCCGGCGACCCTGGCGCTCTGTCTCGCGGCCTTCGCCATCTCGCTGCTGGTGGGGATCCCCCTCGGCACCCTGGCCGCCCTCTACCAGGGCCGCAGCCTGGATCTCTCCATCATGGCCGCCGGCCTCCTCGGCTATGCCGTGCCCGTCTTCTGGCTGGCCCTCCTGATGGTGATGTTCTTCTCGCTGGATCTCGGCTGGCTGCCCTCCTCCGGCCAGATCAGCCTGCTCTACGACGTCCCCTCCATCACCGGGGTCGCCATCGTCGACGTGCTGATGAGCCAGGAGCCCTGGCGGGAAGAGGCACTGCACGATGCCCTGCGCCACCTGGTGCTGCCCTCCCTGGTGCTGGCCGTGGTGCCCACCACCGAGGTGATCCGCCACGTGCGCAGTTCCCTCATCGACGTGATGAAGCAGAACTACATCAAGGCAGCGGCCAGCCGCGGCCTCTCCCGCCGCCAGATCGTCTGGCGCCACGGCCTCAAGAACGCCCTGCCCCCCGTGCTGCCCCTGCTCGGGCTGCAGCTGGGCAGCGTGCTCACCTCCGCCATGATCACCGAGGTGGTGTTCGACTGGCCCGGCATCGGCCGCTGGCTGGTGAGCAGCATCGCGCTGCAGGACTATGCCGCCATCCGCGGCGCCTCCCTGGTGGTGGCCAGCTTCGTCATCTTCATCAGCGTCAGTACCGAGCTGCTGACCACCATCATGTACCCGGCAAGGCGCAAGGAACTCTATGCACGACAAGACTGACCGCGCGCCCCAGGCCCTTCGCGGGGTAACGTACGCCATGCAACACCCTGTTGACGACCCTCGCAATCAGGGCGGGAACCTGCATCATGCACGATAAATCGAACATCTATCCGGAGCTCAAGATCCTCTCTCCCCTGGAGCAGACTTGGGCCTCCTACCGGCGAAATCCGCTGGCCATGGCCGGGCTCTGGTGCTTCGGCCTGCTGCTGCTGATCACCCTCATCGGCCCCCTGGTGATCCCCTACGGCATCGACGATCAGCACAGCGACCACCTGCTGCTCGCCCCCTCCTGGGCCAGCATCGGCAACATCGACTACTTCCTCGGCACCGACGATCTGGGGCGCGACATCCTCTCCCGCCTCGTCGCGGGCGCCCGCCTCACCTTCGGCAACGCCCTGGTGGTGGTGGTCATCGCCCTCGTCGTCGGCTCGGCCATCGGCATCCTGGGTGGCATGAGCAAGGGGGTGAAATCGAGCGTGCTCCATCACCTGCTCGATACCCTGCTCTCCATCCCCTCTTTGCTGCTGGCCATCATCGTCGTGGCCATCCTGGGGCCCGGCCTCTTCAACACCCTGATCGCCATCACGCTGGCGCTGATCCCCCCCTTCATCCGGGCGACCTACAACGCGGTCCACGCCGAGATGCAGAAGGAGTACATCATCGCGAGCCGCCTCGACGGCTCACCGCCCTTGCGGATCATGCGCCTGGCCATATTGCCGAACATCGTAGAGACCCTGGTGACCCAGACCACCCGTACCCTCTCGGCGGCCATCCTGGACATCTCGGCGGTGGGTTTTCTCGGCCTCGGAGCCCAGTCCCCCCAGCCGGAGTGGGGCGCCATGCTGGCGGATTCGAGCGATCTCATCTACCTGGCACCCTGGACCGTGACCCTGCCGGGCATGGCCATCCTGTTCAGCGTGCTGGTCACCAACCTGGTGGGTGAAGGCATTCGCGAAGCGCTCAAAGAGGGGAATGATTGATGATGCCCCTGCTCAATGCCGGCCATATCCACCAGGGCGCGCGCCGCCCTCCCCTGAGCCACCATGAGGAGCGCCACTGATGCCGTTACTCGACATACGCAACCTCACCATCGAAATCGACACGCCCCAGGGCAAGGTCAAGGCGGTGGACAGGGTCAGCCTGACCCTGAACGAGGGGGAGATCCGCGGCCTGGTGGGGGAATCGGGCTCCGGCAAGAGCCTGGTTGCCAAGGTGATCGTCGGCATCCAGAAGGACAACTGGACGGTCCGGGCCGACCGGATGCGCTTCAACGACATGGATCTGCTGACCATGGCCCCCAAGGAACGGCGCCGCATCATGGGCCGGGAGATCGCCATGATCTTCCAGGATCCCATCAGCTGCCTCGACCCCTCGGAGGAGATCGGCACCCAGCTCGAAGAGGCCATCCCCACCAGCGCCTTCGCCGGCAAGTTCTGGCAGCGCTTCCAGTGGCGCAAGAAACGGGCCATCGCCTTGCTGCACCGGGTGGGGGTCAAGGATCACCGCAAGGTGATGCGGGCCTATCCCCACGAGCTGTCGGACGGCATGTGCCAGAAGGTGATGATCGCCATGGCCATTGCCAACCAGCCGCGTCTGCTGGTGGCGGACGAACCCACCAGCGCCATGGAGTCCACCACCCACTCCCAGATCCTGCGACTGCTGGACAAGATGAACAAGCTGGGCAACACCACCATCCTCATCATCAGCAACGACATTGCCGCCATCGCGAACCTGACCGACACCCTCAACATCATGTATTGCGGCCAGATGGTGGAGGTGGGCACCCGGGACCAGATCCTGGAGTCCCCTCACCACCCCTATACGGATGCCCTGCTCAAGTCCATCCCCGACTTTGACAAGCTGGTGCGCCACAAGTCCCGGCTCGAGACCCTGCCCGGCGTCATCCCGCCGCTGCAGCACCTGCCCATCGGCTGCCGCCTCGGCCCCCGCTGTCCCTACGCCCAGAAGCAGTGCGTGCAGACGCCGTTGATGAGCAAGGTCAAGGGACATCAGTTCAGTTGTCACTTCCCGCTCAACATGGAAGACCCGAAGAAATGAACCGGCACCAGACCATGACCCGGGGCACCTGCCCGCCCTGCCAGCCCCTTTTCCCGGCGACCACACGCAAGGAGATCACGTCGTGACCGAACCTTCCCTGTTGCAGGTCAGGGGCCTGTGCAAGACCTACCAGAACCGTACCGGCCTGTTCCGGCGCCGCGCCGTGGAGGCCATCAAGCCGCTGTCGTTCGATCTCGGGGTGGGTCAGACCCTGGCCATCGTCGGGGAGGCGGGCTCGGGCAAGAGCACCCTGGCACGCATCCTGGCCGGCATGATAGAGCCGAGCGGCGGCGAGATCGCCATCGAGGGGCAGCCCATGGTCCACGGTGACTATCAGACCCGCTGCAAGCTGCTGCGGATGATCTTCCAGGATCCCAATACGTCTTTGAACCGCAAGATCCGGGTCGGCCAGATCCTGGAAACGCCGCTGCGGCTCAACACCGAGATGACCGAGGAGGAGCGCAGGGAGAAGGTGATCCAGACCCTGCGCATGGTGGGGATGCTGGCGGATCACGCGCTCTTCTACCCCCAGATGCTCTCCGCCGGCCAGCAGCAGCGGGTGGGGCTGGCGCGGGCGCTCATCCTCAACCCCAAGATAGTGGTGGCCGACGAGGCCCTCTCGACCCTGGACATCTCGGTGCGCTCCCAGATCATCAACCTGCTGCTGGAGATGCAGGAGACCATGGGGCTCAGCTACGTGCTGGTGGCCAACGATCTGGGCATCGTCAGCCACATCAGCGACGAGGTGCTGGTGATGCACGAGGGCCGGGTGGTGGAGCGCGGCAAGACCCTGCGGGTCTTCGCCGATCCCCAGCACGAGGTGACCCGCCGTCTCATCCAGAACTACAACAACGAATACCGCCGCTGATCCCGGCGGCATCCCTCTCCCCCTTCTCGCAGACATAAAAAAACCCGGCCTGATGTGGCATCAGTCGCCGGGGGATTGCGCTCAAAAGTGATTGCGTCGCTCGTAGTAGGAACAGGGCAATGGTAGGCAGCCCCCACTACCTCAACAACTGTCAGATCTGACAGGCAGTCCGCTATGGAACCTGAACTGCGAGTCCGGCGAACGGATGAGTTCCGCCTCCAGGCGCCCGAAGAAAGCGATGCGCTCGCTGATGTCCTCCTGTGCGAACTCCTCTGCCAGGGCCAGATAGTCCTGGTAGTGGCGCGCTTCAGAACGCAGCAGGGAGACGTAGAAGCGGCCCAGCTCCTCGTCCAGGTGGGGGGCAATCTTCGCGAAGCGCTCGCAGGATCGCGCCTCGATGTAGGCGCCGATGATCATCTTGTCCACCACGGCCGCCGGCTCGTAGGTACGCACGTGGGTCAGCAGGCTGCGGGCATAGCGGGAGGCCGTGACGGGCCCGTAGGGGATGCCGCGCGCGGCCATGATCTCCAGCACCTGCTCGAAGTGGTGCAGCTCCTCCTGGATGAGGCGCACCATGGGAAACAGCAGGGGGTTGCGCTCCAGCTCCGCAAACACGCTGCGCTCCGACTCGCCCATGGTCCGCTTGCCGAGGATCTCCGCCTTCTCGGGGATGGCGTCCAGCTCACGGTAAAATTCGAGCTTGGGCAGCAGGTGGCGCTTCTCCTTGGGCAGGCAGTAGCGGCGCACCAGGCTGTGGGCCGTCAGGGCCGCCTTGTTCTCGCAGTTGGCGTGATCGATGAGCAGGGTCGGCAATTGGGCGGGATCCCGCGCCATTTCCACCCACTCATCCGGGGTCTCACAATGCAGGAACTGGCGAACGGGGGCTAGCAGGTCATCCATCTGAACTCTCATCTGTTGATACGACACGCGGCGCCGCAGCGCCGGGGGCGCCTATGCTAACGGATCCCGCAAAGCCTGCCCACCTCCCCGGTGCAATTGCCGATCAGGCATTCCGCTCCCGCAGGGAGTCCCGCCGCACCAGCTCACCGGCGAAGGGCACGCCGGCCACGGGCCTTGCCTCCTCCAGCATGGCGATGAGTCGCCCTATGGTCTCCTTGATCATCTCGGTCACCGGCATCTTGACGCTGGAGAGGGAGGGGATGGTGTAGGGAGCCACGGCGATGTCATCGAACCCGATGACGGAGATTGCCTCCGGCACCCCTATGCCCTGCTGGTGCAACTGCTTGATGGCACCGATGGCCATGTCGTCGTTGCTGGCCACCAGGGCGCTGAAGCGCACGCCCCGCGTCAGCAGGGTCGATACCCCCTGCGCGCCGCAGGCGGGGGTCCAGCGTCCGGCGACGATCCGCTCCTCGCAAGGGGGAATACCGTGGCGCTGCAGGGCCTGGCGATAGCCGGCCAGCCGCTCGATGCCGGTGGGGGACTCCGCCGCCCCGGTGATGAAGGCGATCTCCCTGTGTCCCATCGCCACCAGGCTGTCCACCACGGCCTCGGCCGCCCCCTGCTGATCCGCATAGACGCAGTGGGCAGGGTGACGGGGCAAGCGCCGGTTGAGCACCATGATGGGCTGGTCATACTGCTCGATGATCTCGTCCATCTCCTCGACACTGAGAAAACGCGGATAGATGATGATGCCGTCGCAGCGTGAATCGAGCAGGTACTGGATGGCCTGGCGCTCCTCGTCGGCGCTGTGCTTGCCGTCCGCCAGGATCAGCTGGCGTCCCCGCGCCTCCGTCATCCGCGCGGCGTGGGAGAGCAGCTCGCCGAAGTAGCCGCCGTGATAGAGGGTGTTGGTCACCACCAGCCCCAGAGTCTGGTTGTGCCGGGTCGCCAGCTGCCTGGCCAGCAGGTTGGGGCGATAGCCGCTCTCCTGGATGGCCTGAAACACCCTATCCCGGGTCTCCTGGCTGGTGTATCCATTGCCCGACAGCACGCGGGAGACCGTCGCCTTTGACACCCCTGCCCGCTTTGCCACCTCCAGCATCGTCGTCATATGTTCCCCCTTTATTCGACGGGCCGCAGTGTACTGCACCCTCCCCCGCTTGTCGTAGCAAGAATGGCGATGCAGCCCCCCTTCAGTGATCCCATTCACGGATCTGCACAATGTCGGCCCCGGGGACTTGTGTCGCCAACGCAAAGCTCGCACTCTATGTGAAACCGGTTCCACATGCAGTTTCATCCCCCTTCTCTCGCCATCAGCTGTGGTGAACAGAAGCAGGACCCACTTGGTAAAAGGATCAACCTCGATGTCAAAGAACTATGCGGCTCTGGCCAGTACTGTCATCACCGCCCTCGGTGGTACCGACAACGTCGTCGCCGTCACGCACTGCATGACGCGCCTGCGCTTCGTGCTGAGAGACCCGGCCCGGGTCGACGGCCCCGGGCTCAAGGCAACCCCGGGGGTGCTCGGCGTGGTACAGGCCGACAACCAGTGCCAGGTGATCATCGGCAACACCGTCTCCCACGCCTATCGCGAGGTCATCGCCCTGCTGCCGGCCGATATCCAGCCCGCGCCGGTGCAAGGCAACGCGGGGTTCAGCTTGCGCCGCATCGGGGCCGCCATCCTTGACGCCCTGATCGGCACCATGTCGCCGCTCATTCCGGCCATCATCGGCGGCTCCATGCTCAAGCTGCTGGCCATGGTGCTGAGCATGAGCGGTCTGGTGGAGGCTACCTCCCCCAACCACATCATCCTCAATGCCATCGGCGACGGCGCCTTCTTCTTCCTGCCCCTGATGGTGGCGGCTTCCGCCTCGATCAAGTTCAAGACCAACATGTCGCTGGCCATCGCCATCGCAGGCGTTCTGGTGCACCCGAGCTTCATCGATCTGATGGCCAGGGCCGCCCAGGGAGAGCAGGTGACCTTCGCGTTCATCCCGGTGACCGCAGTCAAATACACCTACACCGTCATCCCCGCCCTGGTGATGACCTGGTGCCTTTCCTATATCGAGCGCTGGGTTGATCGCATCACCCCGGCGGTGACCAAGAACTTCCTCAAACCCATGCTGATCGTGCTGATCGCCGCGCCGCTGGCCATCCTGTTCATCGGCCCCGTCGGCATCTGGATCGGGACCGCCATCTCCGGCCTGGTCTACACCGTCCACGACTACCTGGGCTGGCTGTCGGTGGCCATCATGGGTGCGCTCTGGCCCCTGCTGGTGATGACCGGCATGCACCGCGTCTTCACCCCGACCATCATCCAGACCATCGCCGAGACCGGCAAGGAAGGCATGGTGATGCCCTCCGAGATAGGTGCCAACCTCTCCCTCGGCGGTGCCTCCCTCGCGGTCGCCTGGAAAACCCGCAACCCGGAGCTGCGCCAGACCGCCCTAGCCGCCGCTGCCTCCGCCATCATGGCCGGGATCTCCGAGCCCGCCCTCTACGGCGTCGCCCTGCGTCTCAAGCGCCCGCTCATCGCGAGCCTCATCAGCGGCTTCATCTGCGGCGCCGTCGCCGGCATGGCGGGTCTCGCCAGCCACTCCATGGCGGCCCCCGGCCTCTTCACCAGCGTGCAGTTCTTCGATCCGGCCAATCCCATGAGCATCGCCTGGGTGTTCGGCGTGATGGCGCTCTCCGTGGTGCTCTCCTTCGTGCTGACCCTGCTGATGGGCTTCGACGACATACCGGCAGAGAACACCGAGCGCCAGACCGACGCCTCCCAGGCCCTCGCGGGCGCCCGGGCACAGGCCAGCGCGTGATCCCATTTCAGACATGACAAGAGGTAACCAATGTCGTTAGCAAGATTTCCCCAGGGCTTCCTGTGGGGGGGGGCCCTGGCCGCCAACCAGGCGGAAGGCGCCCATCTCGAGGGGGGCAAGGGGTTGACCACGGTGGACATGATCCCCCATGGCCCGCACCGTATGGCGGTCAAACTCGGCCAGGAGAAGCGCTTCTCCCCGAGGGATGACGAGTTCTACCCGAGCCACGGGGCCATCGACTTCTATCACCGCTATCGGGAAGACATCGCCCTGATGGCCGAGATGGGCTTCACCGTGTTTCGCACCTCCATCGCCTGGGCCCGTCTCTACCCCAGGGGGGACGAGCGCGAGCCCAACCCCGAGGGCATCGCCTTCTATCGCGCCCTGTTCGAAGAGTGCAAGAAGCACGGTATCGAACCCCTGGTGACCCTGTGTCACTTCGACGTGCCCATGCACCTGGTGACGGAGTACGGCTCCTGGCGAAGCCGCCAGATGGTCGGGTTCTTCACCCGCTATGCCCGCACCTGCTTCGAAGCTTTCGACGGCCTGGTGAAGTACTGGCTCACCTTCAACGAGATCAACATCCTGCTGCACAGCCCCTTCTCCGGGGCCGGGCTGGTGTTCGAAGAGGGTGAACACCAGGATCAGGTGAAGTACCAGGCGGCCCACCACGAACTCATCGCGAGCGCCCTGGCGACCCGGATTGCCCACGAGGTGAACCCGGCCAACCGGGTGGGCTGCATGCTGGCGGGGGGCAACTTCTATCCCTACTCCTGCAAGCCGGCCGACGTCTGGACCGCCCTTGAGAAGGATCGCGAGAACCTCTTCTTCATCGACGTGCAGGCGAGAGGCGCCTACCCCGCCTATGCTGCCCGCGTGTTTCGCGACAAGGGGGTGACCCTGGTCAAGGAGCCGGGGGATGACGAGATCCTCAAGCACACCGTCGATTTCGTCTCTTTCAGCTATTACGCCTCCCGCTGCGCCGCCGCCGACATGAACCAGGGCAACACCAGCGAGGCCAACGTGGTCAAGTCCCTGCGCAACCCCCACATCGAGGTCAGCGAATGGGGCTGGGGCATCGATCCCCTGGGCCTGCGCATCACCATCAACACCCTGCACGATCGCTACCAGAAGCCGCTGTTCTTGGTGGAGAACGGCCTGGGGGCGGTGGACGAGGTGAACGAACAGGGGGAGATCGAGGACGACTACCGCATCGCCTACCTGCGGGAACACATCCAGGCCATGGGGGATGCCATCGCCGACGGCATACCGCTCATGGGCTACACCAGCTGGGGCTGCATCGATCTCGTCTCCGCCTCCACTGGCGAGATGAGCAAGCGCTACGGCTTCGTCCATGTGGACAGGGACGACGCCGGCCATGGCACCCTGGCCCGCAGGCGCAAGAAGTCGTTCTGGTGGTACAAGAAGGTGATCGCGAGCAACGGGGAGGATCTGGCCTGAGCGCCCCTTGCCCGGGTTATCGCCAGGCTCTGCGCCGGGTGCACAAACACAAGATGGGGGCCTAGGCCCCCATCTTGTTTCATCGCGATGACAATCTGAAAACGTTTAACTGCCTTCGTTGAAAATTTCCAGGTTGCTGGTCCCTTCCTGCCACTCGCGCACCGCCTTGTTGTCGTCGCTGCGCAGGGCGTTCAGGTGGTCCAGGTAGCCCTGATCCACGTCGGAGGTCACGTAGTGGCCGTTGAACACCGAGGTCTCGAAGTGGCGCAGCTCGGGGTTGATCTCCCGCACCGCCGCTTCCAGATCTTCCAGATCCTGGAAGATGAGACCGTCGGCCCCGATCAGCTTGCACACCTCCTCCACTTCACGGCCATGGGCGATCAGCTCGTTGGCGGTGGGCATGTCGATGCCGTAGACGTTGGGGAAGCGAATTTCCGGCGCCGCCGAGGCAAAATAGACCTTAGCAGCACCCGCTTCACGGGCCATCTGGATGATCTGCTCGGACGTAGTGCCGCGCACTATGCTGTCGTCCACCAGCAACACCTTCTTGCCCTTGAATTCGGAGCTGATGGCGTTGAGCTTGCGGCGCACCGACTTCTTGCGCTGGGTCTGGCCCGGCATGATGAAGGTACGGCCGATGTAGCGGTTCTTCACGAAGCCCTGGCGATACGGCAGGCCCAGGGTGTGAGCGATCTCCAGCGCCACGTCGCAGGAGGTCTCGGGGATGGGGATGACTACGTCCACATCGAGATCGTCCCACTCGCGGGCAATTTTCTGGCCCAGCTTGCGACCCATGTTGAGGCGGGCGGCGTAGACGGAGACCTTGTCGATGAAGGAGTCGGGACGGGCGAAGTAGACGTACTCGAAGATGCAGGGGCTCATCTGCGGGTTGTCCGCACACTGCTCGGAGAAGAGCTGGCCCTGCTCGGTGATGTAGATGGCCTCGCCCGGCGCGACGTCACGCACCGTCTCGAAACCGATGGCGTCGAGGGCCACGCTCTCGGAGGCGAGCATGTACTCCACCTGGCCCTGCTCGTCCTGACGACGGCCCAGGATCAGCGGGCGGATGCCGTTCGGGTCACGGAAACCGATGAGACCGTGGCCGATCACCAGGGAGACCACGGCGTAGGCGCCGCGGATCTGCTGATGCACCTTGCGCACCGCGGCGAAGATGTCCTCCGGACGCAGCGCCATCTTGTCGCACAGATCCAGCTCGTGGGCCAGCACGTTCAGCAGCACCTCGGAGTCCGAGGTGGTGTTGATGTGGCGACGGGCCACCTTGAACTGCTGCTCCTTGAGCTCCTTGGCGTTGGTGAGGTTGCCGTTGTGGGCCAGCACCATGCCGTAGGGGGAGTTGACGTAAAAAGGCTGGGCCTCTGCGGCGCTGGAGCTGCCGGCGGTGGGATAGCGGACGTGTCCGATGCCGATATTCCCTTTCAGCCGCTGCATGTGGCGCACTTCAAACACATCCTTCACCAGACCGTTGGCCTTGCGTTGCCGGAAGTTTCCACTGTCAATGGTCACGATCCCGGCGGCATCCTGTCCCCTGTGCTGCAACACCGTCAAGGCGTCGTAGAGGGCCTGATTGACGGGGGTGGTGCCAACTATACCGACAATACCGCACATGTCTTTGCTACCTCGATGTCACTGTACCTGTTGAAGAAAACTGGACGAGTTCATCATGAACCCGAAGAACCACTGGATCACCGGCTTGAACTCGGGAACCAGTCTGGATGCCGCCCACCAGTCGCTCTGGGAGAGACTGGTGAAGGTATCCATGAAAAACAGCAGGGCGCTGACGATCAGCACCCCGCGGATCGCACCGAAGCAGACCCCCAGCACCCGATCGGTACCGGACAGCCCCGTCTTTTCCACCAGCAGGCCCACCACGTAGTTGACCACGCTGCCGAGGATCAGGGTCGCCACGAACAGGGCTGCGATGGCGAGACCATTGCGCACCATGGCGTCGGAGAAGGAGGTGAAATAGACGGCGAGATCGGAATAGAAATGGCTGGCGATGAAGAAGGCGACGAACCAGGTGACGAGTGACATGGCTTCCTTGAGGAAGCCGCGCACCAGGCTGATGAGGGCGGAAAAACCAACGATGCCCATGATGGCGTAATCAATCCAGACCATAGAAAAAGATGTCCTGCGAAATTGCGGCGCAGTCTAACAAAAACGATTGCGCAATGCTTGATAAAATTGTGTTAAACGCGGAACCGGCGTGCCGAGGGAGGCGATTCTGCCCTCCTTGTCACCCCGTGACCGGCGCCAGAATGCACAACGCCATGGCATGCCATGGCGTTGTCGTCTGCAACAAAGGCTTACCCGATGTGGGTCAGTCCGCCCATGTAGGATTGCAGCGCCGCCGGGATGGCGATGCGGCCGTCTGCCTGCTGGTAGTTCTCCAGCACGGCCACCAGGGTGCGACCCACCGCCAGGCCGGAGCCGTTCAGGGTGTGCAGCAGCTGCGGCTTGCCGTCGACCCGCACGCGAGCCTGCATGCGGCGCGCCTGGAAGTCGGTGCAGTTGGAGACGGAGGAGATCTCGCGGTAGGTGTTCTGGGCCGGCAGCCACACTTCCAGATCGTAGGTCTTGGCGGCGCAGAAGCCCATGTCACCGGTAGAGAGCGCCATCACGCGGTACGGCAGCTCCAGCAGCTGCAGCACCTTCTCGGCGTGACCGACCATCTCTTCCAGGGCGTCCCAGGATTTCTCCGGGTGTACCAGCTGGACCATCTCGACCTTGTCGAACTGGTGCATGCGGATGAGACCGCGGGTGTCACGACCGTAGGAGCCCGCCTCGGAGCGGAAGCAGGGGCTGTGGGCGGTCATCTTGATGGGCAGGTCCTGCTCGTCGAAGATCTCGTCCCGGGCCATGTTGGTGAGCGGCACTTCGGAGGTCGGGATCAGGGAGAACTTGCGTACCTTGCCCTCTTCTTCCCCTTCCCCTTCGATACCGGTGTTGAAGAGATCCTGGGAGAACTTGGGCAGCTGGCCGGTGCCGTACAGGCTGTCCGGGTTCACCAGATAGGGCACGTAGCACTCGGTGTAGCCGTGCTGCAGGGTGTGCAGGTCTAGCATGAACTGGGCCAGGGCGCGGTGCAGGCGGGCAATCTGGCCCTTCATCACCACGAAGCGGGAACCGGAGAGCTTGACGCCGTTCTTGAAGTCGATGCCCTTGGCCGCTTCACCCAGATCGATGTGATCGCGCACCTGGAAGTCGAACTCGCGCGGGGTGCCCCAGCGGCGCACTTCCACGTTGTCGTTCTCGTCGCGGCCCACCGGGGTGGAGTCGCTCGGCAGGTTGGGGATCATGTCGGCGATGGTCTTGAGCTCGGCCAGCAGGGCCTCCAGCTCGACCTTGCTGGTCTCCAGCTCCTCGTTGATCTTGGTCACTTGTGCCTTGAGGGGGGCCACATCTTCACCGCGGCGGGCCGCCTCACCGATGGACTTGGAGCGGGCATTACGCTCGGCCTGCAGCTCCTGGGTACGGGACTGCAGATCCTTGCGTTTCTCTTCCAGAGCGTTGACAGCCGCTACGTCCAGAACGTAGCCACGTGTCGCCAGACGAGCGGCGGCATCGTCGATGTCGCTGCGCAGATATTTGGGATCCAGCATGGTTTACCTACTTTTTTAATGGGATCTGGGCCCGAGTCATCGTGACAGGGCTGAAGAACAGATCCGGAAGTTAACATCGGTTGGCACACCCCAGCCCTCTTTTGCATCGGGCCGACAAGATCGAGCCTTCGAAATCAAGAAGATGGCGCAAAGCCTAGACGAGCGGGGTCAGACGGGCAGTGTAGCAGACCGCCCCCCCGCCCGAACAGGGCGTAATGCGCCCGTTTTGCCCTGTTTTCCGGGCGGTGACGACCTGGATCAAATCCGCTGGCCAATTAACGCGCAATCGGCCCGGATTGGTCTGGTAGGGGGGCGCCATGGCACTCCCCTGCCCAAGCCGACTACTTGTCCCGCCGGCGCGGGCTCTGTCTGTCCAGTTCGCGCAGGTAGTCGAGCTTCTGGCCAATCTGCTTCTCAAGGCCGCGATCGGTGGGCTGATAGTACTGCTTGCCAGTCAGCTCCGGCGGGAAATACTCCTCCCCTGCGGCATAGGCCCCCGGCTCGTCGTGGGCGTAGCGGTACTCGGCGCCGTAGCCGAGCTCGCTCATGAGCCTGGTCGGGGCGTTGCGAAGGTGCGGCGGCACCTCGAAATCCGGCAGGTTCTTGGCGTCCGCCAGCGCCGCCTTCCAGGCGGTGTAGACCGCATTGCTCTTGGGGGCGCAGGCGAGGTAGACGATGGCCTGGGCGATGGCCCGCTCCCCTTCCGCCGGGCCGACCCGGTGGAAGCAGTCCCAGGCCGACAGGGCCACCTGCATGGCGCGCGGGTCGGCGTTGCCCACGTCTTCCGAGGCGATGGCCAGCAACCGGCGGGCGATGTAGAGGGGATCGCAACCGGCGCTCACCATGCGGGCATACCAGTAGAGGGCCGCATCCGGCGCAGAGCCGCGAATGGACTTGTGCACCGCCGAGATGAGGTCGTAGAAGTGATCGCCCCCCTTGTCGAAGCGCGCCACGTGCTCCCCCACCACGGCGGCGAGCAGGGCGCTGTCGATCTGCTTGTGGCCGCTGCCGTCGAGCTGGGCCATGTCGGCCAGGAGCTCCAGGTAGTTGAGGGACTTGCGCCCGTCCCCGTCCACGGCTTTTGCCAGCGCCTCCTTGACCCCGGGGACAAAGGCGAGGGCCGGGTCATTGAGACCGCGGGCGTCCGTCATCGCCTGATCGATCATGGCGAGGATGTCGCTCTCTTCCAGCCGTTTGAGCAGATAGACCCGGGCCCGGGAGAGCAGCGCGTTGTTGAGTTCGAACGAGGGGTTTTCGGTGGTGGCGCCGATGAAGGTGATGGTGCCATCTTCGATGTGGGGCAGGAAGACATCCTGCTGGCTCTTGTTGAAGCGGTGCACCTCGTCCACGAAGAGGATGGTGCGTACCCCGCGCCAGCTGTTCTCCTTCGCCTTGTCGATGGCGGCGCGGATCTCCTTGATGCCGGAGGTGACGGCGGAGACCCGCTCCACCTCCGCCTGGCAGTAGTGGGCCACCAGTTCTGCGAGCGTGGTCTTGCCGGTACCGGGTGGCCCCCACAGGATCATGGAGTGGCAGTGGCCGGCCAGAATAGCCTTGCGAAGGGGCTTGTCGGGCCCAAGGATATGCTGCTGACCGATGTACTGGTCGAGGGTTTGCGGTCGCATCCGGGCCGCCAGCGGACGAAAGTCCGACGAGAAATCCAGCGATAAATTGCTCATCTGCATTGACCGTCAGGAAGGGTGCGGGCAGCCGTTGCCGGGCGACCCGCCAACAAGGTCAGCGCCTGCCCGGGCATCAGCGCTGATCGTCCAGCTCGACCCCCTTCGGGATCTTGAACACGAATTCGTTGCCCTTGAGCACCGGCTTGCGGTTGAAGCTGCCCAGAGTGAACTCGCTCCACTGCCCCTGCGCCTCTTTGACGTCGAAGCGGCTGATGTTGTTCTGCCTGTCGAAGGTGATGCGGAAGGAGGCGATGAGCTCGTCCTTGTTGCGACTGGTGACGGTATAGACGTCCCCTTCCTGGGTCACGTCGTAGTTCTTCCAGAGGCTGTTGTCATTGCCGGCGATGAGCACGAAGGGGGTGTTGAGCACCGCATCCTTCATCTTGAGGGCGGTGACCTGCTCGACGAAGGGGTCGTAGACCCAGACATCCTTGCCGTCGGCCACGATCAGGCTCTCGTCTGGGGAGGTGGTGTGCCAGTTGAAACGATTCGGTCGCTGCACCACCAGGGAGCCGCTCGCCTTCTGCAGCTCCTTGCCCTTGCTGTCATAGACGGTCTGGGCAAACTTGGCGGAGAAGACGTTCACGGCAGCCAGCTTGTCCTTGAGATCGCTGGCCGCATCGGCCCACACCTGGCTGCTGGCGACCAGCAGAATGGAACCCATCAACAGTTGTTTTTTCATCAGGCTCTTCATAGGGAGGTTCTCGATAAAAGGCCACGCCCACAGAGGGCATGGCCAGGATGATGTGAGGCTCAGTCACGCACCGGTGGCGGTGCCAGCACGTCGCGCTGGCCGTTGCCACCCGGGGAGCTGACGATGCCCTGGTTTTCCATCTGCTCGATGAGACGGGCCGCCCGGTTGTAACCGATCTTGAACTTGCGCTGCACGCTGGAGGTGGAGCCGCGGCGGGATTCCACCACGAAGGCGACCGCCTCGTCGAACAGGGGGTCGAGCTCCTCGTCGCCACCGCCGCCGTATTCGCCGCCGCTCCCCTCGCCGTCCGACTCGCCGGAGAGGATCTCCTCGATGTAATCCGGCTCGCCGCGCAGTTTCCAGTCCGCCACCACCTTATGCACCTCGTGGTCATCGACGAAGGCGCCGTGGACCCGGGTCGGGTTGGAGGTACCGGCCGGCATGTAGAGCATGTCCCCCATGCCGAGCAGGGATTCGGCGCCCCCCTGATCCAGGATGGTGCGGGAATCGATCTTGCTCGACACCTGGAAGGAGATCCGGGTCGGGATGTTGGCCTTGATGAGGCCGGTGATCACATCCACCGACGGACGCTGGGTCGCGAGAATGAGGTGAATACCGGCCGCCCGCGCCTTCTGGGCGATACGGGCAATGAGCTCTTCCACCTTCTTGCCGACGATCATCATCATGTCGGCGAACTCGTCCACCACCACCACGATGTGGGGCAGCTTCTCGAGCTCCGGCGGCATCTGATCCATGGAGTCGCCCGGGCGCCACAGGGGATCCAGCAGGGGATCACCGGCCTCGATGGCGGCCAATACCTTGTCGTTATACCCCTTGAGGTTGCGCACCCCGACTGCGGACATCAGCTTGTAGCGGCGCTCCATCTCGCCCACGCACCAGCGCAGGGCGTTGGCTGCGTCCTTCATGTCGGTGACCACCTCGGTCAACAGGTGCGGAATGCCTTCGTAGACCGAGAGCTCCAGCATCTTGGGGTCAATCATGATGAAGCGCAGGTCTTCGGGCGAGGACTTGTAGAGCATGGAGATGATCATGGTGTTCACCCCCACCGACTTGCCCGAGCCCGTGGTACCGGCCACCAGCAGGTGGGGCATCTTGGCGAGGTTCACCACCACGGGTTCGCCGGCGATGTCCTGGCCCAGCCCCATGGTCAGCGGATTGCGGCTATCACGGAACGCCTCGCAGTCCAGGGTCTCACGCAGGTAGACGGTCTGGCGCACCCGGTTGGGCAGCTCGATGCCGACATAGGTCTTGCCGGGGATCACTTCCACCACCCGCACGCTGCTGGCGGAGAGGGAACGGGCGAGATCCCGCGACAGGTTGGTGATCTTGCTCGCCTTCATGCCCGGTGCCAGATCCAGCTCGAAACGGGTGATGACGGGGCCCGGATAGACGCCGACCACCTTGGCCTGCACGTTGTAGTCGGCGAGTTTCGCCTCCACCAGCCGGCCCATGCGCTCCAGCTCGTCCTTGCTCATCATCTGGGTCTTGGCGGGCGGCCTGTCCAGCAGTTCGATGCTCGGCAGGGGGGCCAGATCGGCCTGGGGACGGCGCTTCGCCTTGACCGGCGCCGGGGCGACCGGGGCCTCGGGAGCCTCCTCCCCTTCCGCCCAGGGCAGATCGAGATCGTCCTCTTCCTGGCTCACCACGGGGCGCTGACGGCCATTGGCCACGCGCTTGCCCTTGGCGGCAGGCGCCGGGGCGTCGTCATCCTCATCGTCAAACTGCGGATCGAACTGGAAGGTGTCTTCGTCAAGCTCCGGCAGCCATTCGTCAGATTTTGTCTTCTGAGCCCGATTTTTAGCCTTGGGATTGCGTGTCCAGCTGCTGTGGGGCTCGTCTTCGTCCTCCTCCTGGTCGAAGCTGCCCACCCCACCTTCCAGCAGGGGATCCGGCCCCTCGTAGCGGGGCTGGCGCCAGCCGCCGGTCAGCCAGCGACCCAGGGTGGTGGGGAAATGGTAGATGGCGCTGATGCTGCCGGTGCAGGCGGCACCGATACGCTCGACGATGGTGAGCCAGGACCAGCCAGTAAACAGGGTGATGCCGGTCGCCACGAAGCAGAGCAGCATCAGGTTGGCCCCAACGCCACCAAACAGGGGCACCACGGCGGAGGCGATCACGTCTCCGACCAGGCCACCGGCGGAGAAGTTCTGCAGATCGTTGAAGTTCATGCTGGCGATGGCGGACATGCCGAGCACGGTGAGGATGAAACCGATGATCCGAACCGACAGGGTGAGATAGTCCACTTCCAGCAGCTTGCTCGGGCGCCAGAACAGGCTCCAGCCGAGCAGGACCACCAGGGGGGGCACCAGGTAGGAGAAGGCCCCGAAGGTAAACATGGTGATGTCCGCGAGCCAGGCCCCCGCGCTGCCAGCGAGGTTCTTAACCTCTCCCTGCCAGGAGGTCTGGGACCAGCCGGGATCGGCGGGGTGATAGGTCAAGAGGGCAAGCAAGAGATAGGCAGCCATCAGGGTGATGGCGATCAAGACGGCCTCGAAGATCCGTTGTGTACCTGATAAAGGAGTAAACAGCTTTTTATCGGCCAAACTCCGGCTCCTTTCTGAAAACATGAATGCGGGGATAGGGGGCCTAGTATCCCTGAAAAGCCCACCGATTGTCAGCCAGTGCCTGAAGGCGGGCCATGAAACAGCAAATAAGAAGAAACGAGCGGACCGGCCGCTCGTTTCTGACTATCGTGACTCGTCATGGTACTTGCAAGTCACAGCACAACCCCGCTTATCGGGTGCTGATCACCAGACGACTGCTCTGTTTGACCTCTTCCATCACCACGTAGGTGCGGGTGTCATTAACGCCCGGCAGACGCAGCAGGGTTTCACCCAGCAGGCGGCGGTAGGCGGACATGTCGCTGACGCGGGTCTTGAGCAGATAGTCGAAATCACCGGATACCAGATGGCACTCCTGGATCTCTTCGAGTACCTGAACAGCCTTGTTGAACTGCTCGAACACGTCGGGTGCGCCACGATTGAGGGTAATTTCCACGAATACCAGCAGAGACGCGTCAAGATAATGAGGATTCAGAATGGCGGCATACCCTTCGATATACCCTTGTCGCTCCAGGCGACGAACCCGTTCCAGACACGGTGTGGGACTCAGGCCAACTCGTTTGGACAACTCAACGTTCGAAATCCTGCCATCCTTTTGCAGTTCATTAAGAATGTTGCGGTCAATCCTGTCCAAATCCTTTAGCCGACTCTTAGCTTCCATCATTTAATTCCATCCTTTGGCTATTTTTTGGTAAGAATCACCAGTCATTTTATAATAATGGTCACAAATCCTGTCAATACCTGAATATACTAGGCGCATATGTCGCTTAACAATTAGGCAACATAAACCACCAATCGATAGACGAGGGATAGCATGATTATCGGTGTACCTAAGGAAATAAAAAACCATGAATATCGCGTAGGCATGGTTCCGGCCAGTGTACGTGAACTGACAGCACGAAACCATACTGTTTTCGTTCAAAGCGGCGCAGGAAATGGCATTGGCTTCAGTGATGCAGATTATCTGGCTGCCGGAGCCGAGATCCTGGCCTCTGCGGCAGACGTTTTCGCCAAGGCGGAGATGATCGTCAAGGTCAAGGAGCCGCAGGCGGTCGAACGCGCCATGCTGCGCCCGGGCCAGACCCTCTTTACCTACCTGCACCTGGCGCCAGACCTGGCCCAGACCCGGGAACTGGTGGACAGCGGCGCCATCTGCATCGCCTACGAAACCGTCACCGACGGTCGTGGCGGCCTGCCCCTGCTGGCCCCCATGTCGGAAGTGGCTGGACGCATGTCTATTCAGGCGGGTGCCCAGGCGCTGGAGAAGTCCCGCGGTGGTAGCGGCGTGCTGCTCGGCGGTGTTCCGGGTGTGGAACCGGCCAAGGTGGTGATCATCGGTGGCGGCGTGGTGGGTTCCAATGCAGCCCGCATGGCCATCGGCCTGCGCGCCGACGTCACCATCCTCGACAACAACATCGATACCCTGCGTCGTCTCGACAGCGAGTTCCAGGGCGCGGCCAAGGTGGTCTACTCCAATCGCGAGACCCTGGAGCGCCACCTGCTGGCAGCGGATCTGGTCATCGGCGGCGTGCTGGTGCCCGGCGCCACTGCGCCAAAACTTGTCAGCCGTGACCACATTGCCCGCATGAAGCCGGGTTCGGCCATCGTGGACGTGGCCATCGATCAGGGCGGCTGTGTCGAGACCTCCCATGCGACCACCCACGAGGATCCCACCTTCATCGTCGATGACGTGGTGCACTACTGTGTGGCCAACATGCCCGGCGCCGTGGCCCGCACCTCCACCGTGGCCCTCAACAACGCCACCCTCCCCTTCATCGTCAAGCTGGCGGAGCAGGGCTATCGCAAGGCACTGCTGAGCGACCCTCACCTGTTGCACGGCCTGAACGTGATGGAGGGCAAGATCACCTGCAAGGAGGTCGCCGTGGCCCACAACCTGGCCTACACGGATCCCCTGACCCTGCTGAACTGATCGCTCCCCCGCAAGGGGTGCAGATGAGTGAAAATCCGCCCGCGATGGGCGGTTTTTTTTTATCCCGCCTTCGGGGCTCCCGCCCCCGCCTGCGGCGATTGTGACAATCGAGGCGCTGGCCTTTGACCGCGGATCACGAATTACCTACAATCGCGCAAACTCATCACGTCTCGGAAATCACATCATGAGCCAAGTTACTCACAGCAAACTGCTGATCCTGGGATCCGGCCCCGCAGGCTACACCGCGGCCGTCTATGCCGCCCGCGCCAACCTCAATCCCCTGCTCATCACCGGCATGCAGCAAGGTGGCCAGCTGACCACCACCACCGAAGTGGAAAACTGGCCTGGCGATGCGGAAGGACTGACCGGTCCGGCCCTGATGGAGCGCATGAAAGAGCATGCGGAGAAGTTCGATACCCGCATCCTCTTCGATCACATCAATGAAGTGACGCTGACCGAGCGCCCCTTCCGCCTCAAGGGCGACAACGGGGAATACACCTGCGACGCGCTGATCCTCGCCACCGGTGCTTCCGCCAAATACCTGGGCCTGCCCTCCGAAGAGGCCTTCAAGGGCCGCGGCGTCTCCGCCTGCGCTACCTGTGACGGCTTCTTCTACCGCAATCAGGAAGTGGCCGTGGTCGGCGGCGGCAACACCGCCGTTGAAGAGGCGCTCTATCTGGCCAACATCGCCAAGAAGGTACACCTCATCCATCGCCGCGACGAGTTCCGTGCCGAGAAGATCCTGATCAAGCGCCTGCACGACAAGATCGAGAGCGGCAACATAGTGCTGCACACCCATCAGACCCTGGACGAAGTGCTGGGGGACGACATGGGCGTGACCGGCGTGCGCCTGCGCAGCACCCTGGACCAGTCCACCTCCGAACTGCCGCTGATGGGGGTCTTCATCGCCATCGGTCACCAGCCCAACACCCAGATCTTCGAGGGTCAGCTGGCGATGGAAAACGGCTATCTCAAGGTGCGCGGCGGCCTGGAAGGGTTCGCGACCCAGACCAGTATCCCGGGCGTGTTTGCCGCCGGTGACGTGGCAGACCACGTCTATCGTCAGGCGATCACCTCCGCCGGTACCGGCTGCATGGCGGCCCTCGATGCCGAGCGATATCTGGACGCCCAGTAACCCTGAGGATATAAAGGGCATGCCAATCGGCATGCCCTTTTCTTTTGAGGAGAAGAATGAAACGGAAAATCATGATTGTGGAAGACAGCCTGACGGTTCGTCGCATGCTGACCCAGGCCATTGCGCAGCAGACCGGACTGGAAATCGATGCCTTTGATAGCCTTGACGCTGCGCGCGACTGCCAGGGTGAGGAGTATGTGGTCGCCCTGGTGGATCTCACCCTGCCGGATGCCCCCTCTGGAGAGGCCGTCAATGTGCTGATGGAGCGCGGCTTGCCTGTGGTGATCCTCACCGCCGACATCAGCGAGGAGAAACGGGAAGCCTGGCTGGATGCAGGGGTGCTGGACTACGTGATGAAGGACTCACGTCACTCCCTGCAATATGCCGTCAGCCTGGTGCACCGCCTCTATTTGAACCAGGCCATCGAAGTGCTGGTGGTCGATGATTCGCGCACCTCTCGCCACCGCACTGCGGCCCAGCTACGCAAGCAGCTGCTGCAGGTACACGAGGCCGCCTGTGCCCGCGATGCCCTGGCCCTGCTCGAGCAGCACCCCGCCATCCGACTCATGCTGGTGGACTACTACATGCCGGAGATCGACGGCATCAGTCTGGTGCGGATGCTGCGGGAGCGCTACAGCAAGCAGCAGCTCGCCATCATCGGCATCTCGGTGTCGGACAAGCACGGCCTCTCGGCCCGCTACCTCAAGCAAGGGGCGAACGACTTCCTCAACCAGCCCTTTGAACCCGAGGAGCTGCAGTGCCGGGTCAGCCACAACCTGGAAGCGCTGGAACAGTTCAACAGCATCCAGGAGTCGGCCAACCGGGACTACCTGACCGGACTCTACAACCGGCGCTACTGGTTCAACGAGGGACAGAAGTGGTTCGAGGAGCACCAGCGCCAGCAGGCGCCGCTCTCCCTCTGCGTGCTCGACGTGGATCATTTCAAGCAGGTCAACGATCACTGGGGTCATGCCATCGGCGATCAGCTGCTCTGCCACCTGACACGGCTGCTTACCCAGTTTTTCCCGGATGCCATGATAGCCCGCTTCGGTGGGGAAGAGTTTGCCCTGATGGTGGCCCATTGCCCCGTCCCCGTGCTGCTCAAGCGACTGGAAGGGCTGCGCCAGCAGCTACGCCAGCAGCCCTTGTCACGGGAGATACCGCTGTTTGTGCGCGCCAGTTTTGGCGTCATCAACGTCGGGCGGCTCTCCATGGACGAAGCGCTCTGCGAGGCAGATCGCCAGCTTTATCAGGCCAAGAACACCGGACGCGACAAAATCGTCGCCCAGGGCGCCTGACCGAGTCTCGCACAAGACACTCCGTGTAGTACCGCCCGGCGCCACCTTGGGTGAGCGCCGGGTCACTTTCCTTTCTCCAGCCCCTCTGCCCGCCGGTCTCAGTACGTTTTGTCGACCCGCACGCCATCGTTGAAATAGAGGATGCGCACCTTGTCGCCCTGCGCGAACACCATGGTCGGATCGAAATCCTGGATCACGTTGATGAGCTTGTCCTGGTCGCTCCTGATCAAGAGCTCCACCAATTTGCTTTCCACCACGCTGCCCCCGGACTGGTAATGCTGCACCGCGGCCGCCCCCGCCAGCGCGCCCACGGCCGTGGCGATTTCCCGCCCGTGACCGCCGCCAAACTGGTTGCCGAGCAACCCGCCGAGCACGGCGCCTCCCAGCGTCTTCCAGCCGCTCTGCTCGGACTCCACCATCTGGCTCTGGGTGATGTTGCGCACCGTGTCGACCTGACCAAAGACCACCTGCTCCACGGGGCGCGCCGTGTTGCGCTCATACACGGCGCCCCAGGCGGGTGCCGTGACAAAGCCAAGCAAGCTGGATACTATCAGGATAATGGCCTTCATCTATGAACCTCTGCCTTATGTCTCGCTATCTTACCGAACTGGATGATGAGCTGTGCTGGTTTCCCTCCCCCAGCCATGCGCTGGAAGAACCCAACGGACTGCTGGCGATAGGGGGGGATCTCTCCCCCGCTCGACTGCTGGCAGCTTATCACAGCGGGATCTTTCCATGGAATGAGCCACACCAGCCGCTACTGTGGTGGTCACCGGATCCCAGGGGGGTCATCGTGCCCGACGAACTCCATATTGGTCGCAGCCTGCAGAAGGTCATCCGCCGCACTCCCGTCGAGGTGTTCATCAATCGCGCCTTCGATGAGGTGATTGCGGCCTGCGCCGCCCCTCGTCGCAGTGCCAGCGGAACCTGGATCAGCGCCCCCATGATCGACGCTTACCGGCAGCTGCATCGCCTTGGCCACGCGCACTCCGTCGAAATCTGGCAGGATGACCAGCTGCAGGCCGGTCTCTACGGCCTCTCCCTCGGCCGCGTCTTCTGCGGCGAGTCCATGTTCAGTCGCATCGACAACGGCACCAAGCTGGCCATGGTGGCGCTCTGTCGCCATTTCGCCCGCCATGGTGGCGCCCTCATCGACTGCCAGATGCAAAACCCCTTTCTGGCGACCCTGGGTGTCCAGGAGTGGCCGAGAAAGCAATTCCTGAGTGCATTGACCACCCTGAGTCGGCAACCCCTGCTGGATGGCTGCTGGCAGGCGAGGAGGATCAGCCCATGAGCGAAGAAGTGATCCTCAAGGTGGGGCTGACCCCCAGGCACCCGTGCAGCTATCTTGGCCACGAGCAGGAGCAGTTGCTGGTACTGATGGATCATGATCTGCTCAATGCCGCAGGGTATGAGCGGCTGCTGACCGCCGGATTTCGCCGCAGCGGCAACGACATCTATCGTCCCCACTGCCCCGCCTGCAGCGCCTGCCAGTCCCTGCGCATCCACAGCGAGCGGTTCGTACCGAGCCGCAGCCAGAAGCGCATTCGCCATCTCAACCGCGATCTCGAGCTGGTGCTGAGCTACGACGACAAGCCGGAGTACTACCAGCTCTATGAGCGCTATATCCGCGAGCGCCACCGGGATGGCAGCATGTATCCACCGAGCCGTACCCAGTACAAGGGATTCCTGCACTGCGACTGGATGCCGCCCCTCTACTTGGAGATACGCAAGGAGGGACGCCTCATCGGGGTCGCGACCACGGACCTGCTTCCCCACTCGATGAGCGCCATGTACACCTTCTTCGACCCGGACCACGCCGACCGCTCCCTCGGCACCTTTGCCATTTTGAGCCAGTTGGAACTTGCCCGGCGCACCGGTCGCCAGTGGCTCTATCTGGGGTATCTGGTGGAGGAGTGCCGCAAGATGAATTACAAACGCCAATACCTGCCCCACGAGCTGCTGGTGCAGGGAGAATGGAAAAAATTCGACGCCAGGCCCGAGTAAACTTTACACATAGCCTTAAATCCGGCATGATCCAGCGGTTTTTTGTTGTGGCTTATCAAGAGGATTCAATGGCTAAAGAAGACAGTATTGAGATGCAGGGTACCATTCTCGAAACCTTGCCCAATACCATGTTCCGTGTGGAACTGGAAAATGGTCACGTGGTTATCGCTCATATTTCCGGCAAGATGCGCAAAAACTACATCCGTATCCTGACTGGAGACAAAGTAACGGTGGCTCTGACTCCGTACGATCTCTCCAAGGGACGTATTGTTTTCCGCTCTCGCTAAGCCAGGAATTCAGCAAAAAACCCCAGCCTCTCGGTTGGGGTTTTTTGTCATTGCTGGCATTCATGACCCATCAGTGGGAGACAGCTTCAACGTTGACCTGAAAATCAAAGCTGAGGCTGTTATTCACCAGCTCGACCCGCACCACGCCACCATCGACCAGTGAACCAAACAGGATCTCGTTGGCCAGCGGCTTCTTGAGCTGCTCCTGAATGACCCGACCCATGGGTCTGGCCCCCATCGCCCTGTCATACCCCTTCTCGGCCAGCCAATGGCGCGCCTCTTCGGAGACTTCGAGCGATACCCCTTTCGCATCCAGCTGTACCTGCAGCTCGACGATGAACTTGTCGACGACCTGATGGATGATCGCCATGTCCAGGTGGTTGAACCAGATGATGTGATCCAGCCGGTTGCGAAACTCCGGGCTGAAGGTCTTGTTGATCACCGCCATGGCATCGTGGCTCATGTCCTGTTGCTGGAAGCCGATGGACTTGCGCTGTGTCTCCTGTACCCCCGCGTTGGTGGTCATCACCAGGATCACATTGCGAAAATCGGCCTTGCGCCCGTTGTTGTCGGTTAGGGTGCCGTTGTCCATCACCTGCAGCAGCAGGTTGAAGACATCCGGGTGCGCCTTCTCGATCTCGTCGAGCAGCACCACGGAGTGCGGATGCTTGAGGACGGAATCGGTCAGCAGCCCGCCCTGCTCGAACCCCACATAGCCGGGAGGAGCCCCAATCAGGCGGGAGACGGTGTGACGCTCCATGTATTCGGACATGTCAAAGCGCAGAACTTCCACCCCAAGCGCCTTGCCCAGTTGCTGGGTAACTTCTGTCTTGCCCACCCCGGTCGGACCGGCGAACAGGAAGCACCCGACGGGGCGACGCTCGTTGCCAAGGCCAGAGCGTGACAGCCTAATGGCATCCGTGAGCACAGTGATAGCTTTGTCCTGACCGAACACCACCATCTTGAGATTGCGCTCCAGGTTCTTCAGCACCTCCTTGTCGGAGGAGGAGACGGATTTCTCCGGGATGCGGGCGATCTTGGCTACAATGGCCTCGATTTCCGGCACATTGATCACTTTCTTGCGTTTGCTGGCCGGCAACAACCGCTGCCCTGCCCCCGCCTCGTCGATCACGTCGATGGCCTTGTCCGGCAGGTGGCGATCGTTGATGTATTTGGCTGAGAGCTCCACCGCGGCACGAATGGCCTTGACGGTGTAGCGCACACCATGGTGAGACTCATAGCGGCTCTTGAGCCCCATCAGAATACGCGTCGTGTCATCCACACTCGGCTCGACGATGTCGATCTTCTGGAAGCGGCGGGCCAGGGCCCGGTCTTTTTCAAAGATCTGGGAATATTCCTGATAGGTCGTGGAGCCGACGCAGCGCAGCAAGCCGTTGGAAAGCAGTGGCTTGATGAGGTTTGCGGCATCGAGCTGGCCACCGGACGCGGCCCCCGCCCCGATGATGGTGTGGATCTCGTCGATGAAGAGGATGGCCCCCTCCTGACGCTCGATCTGCTTGAGCAGCACCTTGAGGCGTTTCTCGAAGTCGCCACGATATTTGGTCCCCGCCAACAGGGAGCCCATGTCGAGGGAGTAGATGGTGCTGTTAGCGATCACCTCGGGCACATCCCCCTTGACGATGCGATAGGCCAGCCCCTCGGCGATGGCGGTCTTGCCGACCCCCGCCTCCCCCACCAGCAGCGGGTTGTTCTTGCGGCGGCGGCACAGTACCTGGATGGTACGGCTCAGCTCCTGATCGCGCCCGATGAGCGGGTCGATTCGCCCCTCCAGCACCAGCTGGTTGAGGTTGGTGGCAAAGCTCTCGATCTGGGCGGAAGAGACCTCATCATCGGACTCGGCGTTATTGCCGCCGCCACTCTCGGGTTTGCTGTCTTTGCGTACCCCGTGGGAGAGGAAATTCACCACGTCCAGCCGGCTGACTTCCGCCTTTTTCAGGAAGTAGGCGGCCTGGGACTCCTGCTCGCTGAAGATGGCGACCAGGACGTTGGCACCGCTGACCTCGGTATTGCCCGACGACTGGACATGGAACACGGCGCGTTGCAGCACGCGCTGGAAACCAAGGGTCGGCTGGGTCTCTCTATCTTCGTCATCACGGGGGATCAGCGGGGTTGTTTGATCGATGAATGCGCGGATCTCCTTGCGCATCTGCTCCACATCCGCACCACACGAACTCAGCGCCTCATGGGCTGAGCTGTTATCCAACAGGGCTAACAACAGGTGCTCGACGGTCATGAATTCGTGGCGCTCGTCACGGGCCAGCTTGAAAGCCTCGTTCAGCGTCTTTTCTAGATCTTTGTTCAACATAGGCACCTCCCCTCAGTACAGCAACAATGCGGTGTCGTTATCGCCATCAAGTCATCAGCTTCAAGCCTTTTCCATGGTACATAGCAGTGGATGTTCGTTGTTACGTGAATAGGTGTTGACCTGGACCACCTTGGTTTCGGCAATCTCGGCGGTGAATGTGCCACAGACTCCCTTACCACTATAATGCACGCTCAGCATCACCTGAGTGGCCTTCTCCAGATCCATACCAAAGAACCTTTGCAGCACCTCCACCACGAACTCCATCGGTGTGTAGTCGTCGTTGTTCAGGACGACCTTGTACATGGGTGGCGGTTGCAGCTTCGTTTTCTCTGCTTCTGCAATCTCTTCATTAGCAAAGAGTTCTTTCTGCTTGCTCATAATTGCGCTTTGGTACCTCTAGATTACTACCGTCTCGTTCTCGATTGTCAATAGACTTGTTAACCAGATCACATCGGTTGTTAACAACTTCTTGACTCGCTTAAAAGTTGGACTAGATTGGTTACTTGCTAATCGGCGCCCGTCTGCTATGGGGTCATGCCCTAGTTATATAAGGCCGGCGCAGGTTACTCAACGACTTCAGGGTAATCAATAAAAGGATGTAGATGTATGGCAACCGGAACAGTCAAGTGGTTCAACAACGCAAAAGGATTTGGGTTTATCTGTCCGGAAGGCGGTGGTGAAGATATCTTCGCTCACTACTCCACGATTCAAATGGAAGGTTACAAGACCTTGAAAGCAGGTCAGGCAGTCAATTTTGAACTGCAACAGGGGCCGAAAGGAAATCATGCCTCTGTCATCGTGCCAAACGAAGCACAGAACATCTAAGAGTCAGACTGGATAAATTAAAAAACGGCATCCTGCAGGGATGCCGTTTTTTTATTGGGTTTGCAGCCCCGCAGAACAGGGAAGGTCAGACCTTCCCTGTTCTTTCGCAATATGCGCTCAGCGGGCCAGCAGGATGTTTAGCATGCGGCGCAGCGGCTCGGCGGCGCCCCACAACAGCTGATCGCCCACGGTGAAGGCGGCCAGGTACTCCGGACCCATGTTGAGCTTGCGCAGACGACCCACCGGGATGCTGAGAGTGCCGGTGACGGCCGCCGGGGTCAGCTCGCGGGCGGTGATGTCGCGATCGTTGGGGATCACTTTCACCCAGTCATTGTGGGCAGCCAGCAGGGCCTCGATTTCGGGGAGCGGCACGTCTTTTTTCAGCTTGATGGTGAAGGCCTGGCTGTGGCAGCGCAGGGCACCGATGCGCACACACAGACCATCCACCGGAATGGCGGCGCTTTCTAGCCCAAGGATCTTGTTGGTCTCGGCCTGACCCTTCCACTCTTCACGGCTCTGGCCATTGTCGAGTTTGGTGTCGATCCAGGGGATCAGGCCACCGGCCAGGGGCACGCCGAAGTTATCCACCGGCAGAGTGCCGGAGCGGGTCTTCTCGGTTATCTTGCGCTCGATGTCGAGAATGGCAGAGGCGGGATCCGCCAGCTCCACCGCCACTTCATCGCGCAGTATGCCCATCTGGGTGACCAGCTCGCGCATATGGCGCGCACCGCCACCGGACGCTGCCTGATAGGTGGCCACGCTCACCCACTCCACCAGATCGGCCTTGAACAGGCCGCCCAGAGCCAGCAACATCAGGCTGACGGTGCAGTTGCCGCCGACGAAGGTTTTGATGCCGTCATTCAGTGCCCGCTCGATGACGTCACCGTTGACCGGATCCAGGATGATGACCGCGTCCTTCTCCATGCGCAGGGAGGAGGCCGCATCTATCCAGTAACCCTGCCAGCCAGTGGCTTTCAGGCGCGGATAGACATCTTTGGTGTAATCGCCGCCCTGGGCGGTGATGATGATCTCCTGTGCGGCCAGCGCCTCGATGTCGAAGGCATCCTGCAGGGTGCCGGCATCGACGCCGAAGTTGGGGGCGGCCTCACCGGCCTGGGAGGTGGTGAAGAAGGTGGGTTGAATATGGGCGAAATCCTTCTCTTCCTGCATCCGGCTCATCAGGACCGAACCCACCATGCCACGCCAACCGACCAAACCTACTTTTTTCATAATGTCCTACCCTGGATAGCTGCTATAGAAACCGTGTGTTGCACCCGCCCCCCTGTCCGGCAGCCGCCATTTACAAGGGGTTCACAATATGTGGGTTGCGAAGAATGTGTCTGTCCACATTACGGATTGTGGCGGCCGGTGCAAGTCGAATTGCGCAATATTCTGTGCCATTCGTTGCAATATCCGCCAGCCTGGCGTGTGGCCGAGCAAGCGGCTGGCATCCCGTATCGGCTTGGGGCATCATTGAGACCACTCGGCAGCCCTCTGCCCCTTGGGGACGACCTCAAGGACTCCCGATGTGCAGGGACGACCCTGCTTCCTGCGGAACCTTCTCTATGTCCTGGTTACTCCTGCTTCTGGCCGGTCTGTTCGAGGTCGCCTGGGCCATCGGCCTCAAGTACACCAACGGTTTCAGCCGTCCCCTCCCCACCCTGCTTACCCTGAGTGCCATGGCCGTGAGCGTGCTGCTGCTCGCCATGGCAGTCAAGCAACTGCCCCTTGGCACCGCCTACGCAGTCTGGACCGGTATCGGTGCGGTAGGCACCGTGTTGATGGGGATCTGGCTGTTCAACGAACCGGCCACCCTGGCCCGGGTGCTCTGCCTGCTGCTGATCATCGGCGGCATCCTGGGGTTGAAAGTAATAGGTTAGCCACTTCCTTGAGTGGTCGGCCCACGACCTGCTGACTGGCAAGTGACAAAACAACCAATAAGACGTGAAAATCCCTTAAGATCGCTCGCGGCTTTCCAATCCTTCGCTCTTGCACGCCAGCGGCAAGCGTGCATGTCGTCATGCCCCGTCAGACGCCCCTATCAGGGTCGTCTCAATCCGGGCCTCCGGCATCATCTGCAACAGACCCGCCACCAGCCGATCGCCAGCCTCGTGCAGCGCCGCCAGCGGCATGGGAGGCAAGCTCTCCAGAATGAACCACATCTGGGTGCACTCCACGCTGAGCCGGGTCCGGATCCCCTGACGCCAGTTCCAGCGGCGGCAGGTCACCCCCCTGTCATCCCGCCACACCACTTCCCCGGGTTCAGGCGCCTCGTGGGCCGGCTCCCCTTCCTTTATGGTGTCAAAAAGCTCGCTGCCATCGGCGATCACCAGGCGTGGCGCGCCCTCATAGGCCGTCAGATTTTCCCCACCCACGGGAATAGCGTACTCAATGCTGACGGCATTGTAGAGATCGACCACGGGGTCGATGCTGGGCATGGTGCCATCGCGCAGCACCCGTTTACGCAGGGCCTCTGCCGAGCAGGGGGTGCGCTGTGGCTTGGCGCCAAAGCGTTTGAACACCTCGCCCCACGCGGCCAGATGGGCATGAGCCCAGGGCGCAGGCTCGGTGTCGCACGCTCGTACCAGCGCTTCGGCGCCCACATGCGGGTTCGTCACGGGGGCCGCCGCCACCAGAATGCTGAGGGCTCTGAAACCGGGAGCCAGAGTGGCGATGTCGGGGTCAATACGGGGGATCATGAAGGGCATAACAACTCCCGGTCAGCCAGGGATGACCAATGTCAGTAATAAGGAGGGGTGAAGAGGCCAGATAAAGGCCGTGCAGCCGGCTTGGGCACGCGCTCTTCATCGAGCAGGGGCCATGATGGAAGAAGCCTTGGCACAATGACATCGACATTCTCTTAAGGGGGTTAAGCAAAACTGATACCCAGCCCTGCTTGCCCGCGTCGCCAGTTGCCCAAAATGTCCCTCTCTTTGCACAGACCGAATCCCGGCCCCGGATCTGTTCAAATACCTGCGCCGCCGCATTGCCCTGGCCGCTTTCCCCGTCACTCATGCTATTATCTGCGACCAAACATGAGCCCATTAAAATCAGGACATTGTGATGACCGACCACACCTTTATTCCCGGCAAGGACGCGGCGCTGGAAGACTCCATCGAACGCTTCCAGACCAAGCTGCAAGCCCTGGGGTTTGATATCGAAGAGGCCTCCTGGCTCAACCCCGTACCGAACGTCTGGTCCGTGCACATCCGGGACAAGGATTGCGCCCTCTGCTTTACCAACGGCAAGGGTGCCAGCAAGAAGGCGGCGCTCGCCTCCGCTCTTGGCGAATATTTCGAGCGTCTCTCCACCAACTACTTCTTCGCCGACTTCTATCTGGGCGAGCAGGTAGCAAACGGCGACTTCGTGCACTACCCGAACGAGAAGTGGTTCCCCATCGAGGGGGATCAACTGCCGGCCGGTCTGCTCGACTCCTTCACCCGCAAGTTCTACAACCCGGACGGTGAAGTGACCGCCGACATGCTGGTGGATCTGCAATCCGGCAACGAGGAGCGCGGCATCGTCGCCCTGCCCTTCGAGCGTCAGTCCGACCACCAGACCGTCTATATCCCGATGAACATCGTCGGCAACCTCTACGTCTCCAACGGCATGAGCGCCGGCAACACCAAGACCGAAGCCCGCACCCAGGGCCTGTCCGAGGTGTTCGAGCGCCACGTGAAGAACAAGATCATTGCCGAGGCCATCAGCCTGCCGGAGATCCCGGCGGAGGTCATCGCCCGCTACCCCGGCATCAAGGCCTCCATCGATGCGCTGGAGGCCGAAGGCTTCCCCATCTACAGCTTCGATGCGTCGCTCGGCGGCCGTTATCCGGTCATCTGCGTGGTGCTGCTCAACCCGAGCAACGGCACCTGCTTTGCCTCCTTCGGCGCCCACCCGCGCTTCGAAGTGGCCTTCGAGCGTACCGTCACCGAGCTGCTGCAAGGCCGCAGCCTCAAGGATCTGGACGTCTTCGTGCCGCCGTCGTTTGACAACGAGCAGGTGGCGGATCACCACAACCTGGAGACCCACTTCATCGACTCCTCCGGCCTCATCAGCTGGGATCTGTTCAAGCAGGAGTCCGACTTCGAATTTGCCGACTGGGACTTCCGCGGCACCTCGCAAGAAGAGTTCGACCACCTGATCGGCATCTTCCACGAGCTGGAGCAGCCGGTCTACATCGCCGATTACGAGCACCTGGGCGTCTACGCCTGCCGAATCCTGGTACCCGGCATGTCCGACATCTACCCGGTGGAAGATCTGCTGCTGGCCAACAACACCATGGGGGCCCACCTGCGGGAGACCATACTGGCGCTGCCATCCCTGGAGTGGGACGCAGAGCAGTACATGGCGCTGTTCGACCAGCTGGATGAAGAGGGTCACGACGAGCGGACCCGGGTGCGCGAGCTGCTCGGCATCGCCGCCGCCAAGGGCAGCGCCCTGCACACCCTGCGGGTCGGTGAGCTCAAAGCCATGCTGGCCCTGGCCGCAGGCGAGCTGGAGAGCGCGCTTGATCTCATCGACTGGACCATGGAGTTCAACCAGTCGGTGTTCCCGGCCGATCGCGCTGCCTACTACCGCGCCCTGCGCGCCTGCGTCGAGCTCTTCCTGGACGAGGATCGCGACCCAGAGCAATACCGTCCGGTGTTCGCCCGCATGTTCGGGGAGGAGACCCTGGCACAGGCCTGGGCCAACGCCCGCGGCGAGGCGCGCTTCCACGGTCTGGAGGCGGCTGATCTGTCGCTCGAGCAGTTCCCGCTGCACCAAAAACTGCTGGCGGCCTACGAAAAGCTACAAAAAGCCAAACGAATCCATACCTGGAACTGATATGCTAGTGTGACGAAGGGGCCTTAGGGCCCCTTCTGTTTTATGGTCTACGCTTTGGCTGGCCAAGCCACAAAGATGAAATAAAAGACAAAAAATACCTCTTAGGGGGTTGTTAATTTGGCACTCATGGTGCAGCGCCGCCGCAAAGATGCCTTGCCGGTACTTTTTTAGGGACGCTCTTTATAAGTTCTTAAAAATCATGAAATTAATAACAGACCTATTTATGTTTCACCTGAAACCTGGTGTAAAGAAACGCTTCCGGATAGCAAAAAATCCTGTAGTAAAATTACATTCACAATCTGTAATTCTTGATCGGTGTCAATTTTGGGGATCTGCCCCTTTGTTATGATTTCCACAGGCAAAATATGCAGGTAACGAGAATTGAAAGCAGAATCTCCCTTTGATTGTCTGAAGCCCGAAGCCATCGCCGCACTGGCCGAAGACATTACCTATGCCAAGGCCACCAAGCCCGCATACAAGACTATCCCTCTGGCCATCACGGCAGGCGCCTTCATCGCCATCGCCTTCGTCTTCTACATCACCGTCACTACCGGCTCGAGCGGCATGTCCTGGGGCATGGCCAAGCTGGTCGGTGGTCTCTGCTTCTCCCTCGGCCTCATCCTCTGTGTGCTGCTCGGCGCCGAGCTGTTCACCTCCACCACCCTGACCCTGGTGGCCAAGGCGGCCAATCGAATCAGCTGGGCCCAGCTGCTCAAGAACTGGGGACTCGTCTACTTCGGCAACCTCATCGGCGGGCTCATCATCGTCGGCCTCATCATCATGTCGGCGGAATACACGGCAGCGGATGGCCAGTGGGGACTGAACGCCATGAAAGTGGCCCAGCACAAGATCCATCACACCTTCTTCGAAGCCGTGGCCCTTGGCATCCTCTGTAACCTCATGGTGTGTCTCGCCGTGTGGATGGCCTTCGGCGCCCGCAGTGCCACCGACAAGGTGATGGTGATGCTGCTCCCCGTCGCCATGTTCGTCGCCTCCGGCTTCGAGCACAGCATCGCAAACATGTTTATGATCCCGGTCGGTATCGCCATTCACAGCGTCGCAGGCCCGGAATTCTGGCAGGCCATCGGCCAGGACCCGGCGACCTTTGCCGACCTGACCGTATCCAATTTCGTCTTGCACAACCTGATCCCTGTCACCATTGGCAATATCATTGGTGGTGGCGTCATGGTAGGACTGACTTACTGGTTTATCTTCCGTCGCCATCATTAAGGATGGCGGCAGACACATAAATACCTTGAGAGGTAATGAAAATGGCAGAACTTAACGAACAGTTCCAACAAGCATGGGAAGGCTTCGCAGCCGGTGAATGGCAGACCTCTGTCAACACCCGTGACTTCATCCAGAAGAACTACACCCCGTATGAAGGTGACGAGTCCTTCCTGGCTGGCGCGACCGAAGCCACCACCAAGCTGTGGGACAAGGTCATGGAAGGCATCAAGATCGAAAACCGCACTCACGCGCCAGTCGATTTTGATACCGACCTGCCCTCCACCATTACCGCTCACGATGCCGGCTATATCGACCAGAGCCTGGAGCAAATCGTCGGTCTGCAGACTGACAAGCCGCTCAAGCGCGCCATCATCGCCAATGGCGGTATCAAGATGGTCAAGACCTCTTGCGAAGTGTACGGTCGCCAGCTCGATCCCATGGTCGAGAAGATCTTCACCGAGTACCGCAAGACTCACAACCAGGGCGTGTTCGACGTCTACACCAAAGACATCCTGAACTGCCGCAAGTCCGGCGTCATCACCGGTCTGCCGGATGCCTACGGCCGTGGCCGCATCATCGGTGACTACCGCCGTGTTGCCCTGTACGGTATCGACTTCCTGATGGCCGACAAACTGGCCCAGTTCAAGTCCCTGCAGGCTGACCTGGAAAACGGTGTCAACCTGGAAGCCACCATCCGTCTGCGCGAAGAGATCTCCGAGCAGCACCGTGCCCTGGCCCAGATGAAGGTGATGGCTGCCAAATATGGCTGCGACATCTCCGTTCCGGCCAAGACCGCGAAAGAAGCCGTACAGTGGACCTACTTCGCCTACCTGGCGGCGGTCAAGTCCCAGAACGGCGCGGCCATGTCCTTCGGTCGTACCTCCAGCTTCCTGGACATCTACATCGAGCGTGACCTGCAAAAAGGCCTGATCACCGAGCAAGAAGCCCAGGAGCTGATGGACCACATGGTCATGAAGCTGCGCATGGTTCGCTTCCTGCGTACCCCGGAATACGATTCACTGTTCTCCGGCGACCCGATGTGGGCTACCGAGACCCTGGCTGGTATGGGCGTTGACGGCCGTACCCTGGTCACCAAGAACAGCTTCCGTATGCTGAACACCCTGTACACCATGGGCCCGTCCCCTGAGCCGAACCTGACCATCCTGTGGTCCGAGAAGCTGCCGGTCGGTTTCAAGAAGTACTGTGCCAAGGTATCCATCGAGACCTCCTCCGTTCAGTACGAGAACGACGACCTGATGCGTCCGGACTTCAACAACGATGACTACGCCATCGCTTGCTGTGTGTCCCCGATGATCGTCGGCAAACAGATGCAGTTCTTCGGTGCCCGTGCCAACCTGGCCAAGACCATGCTGTACGCCATCAACGGCGGTATGGACGAGAAGCTCAAGATCCAGGTCGGTCCGAAAACCGAAATGGTCACCTCCGAGTACCTCGACTACAACGACGTGATGGACAGACTGGATCACTTCATGGACTGGCTGGCCAAGCAGTACGTCGCCGCCCTGAACATCATCCACTACATGCACGACAAGTACAGCTACGAAGCCTCCCTGATGGCGCTGCACGACCGTGACGTCTATCGCACCATGGCTTGCGGCATCGCCGGTCTGTCCGTTGCGGCTGACTCCCTGTCTGCCATCAAGTACGCCAAGGTCAAGCCGGTACGTGATGCCGATGGCGTCTCCATCGACTTCGAGATCGAAGGCGAGTACCCGCAGTTCGGTAACAACGACGCTCGCGTCGATGACATCGCCTGCGACTTGGTCGAGCGCTTCATGAAGAAGATCCAGAAGCTCAACACCTACCGCGGCGCCGTGGCTACCCAGTCCGTGCTGACCATCACCTCCAACGTGGTGTACGGCAAGAAGACCGGTAACACCCCGGATGGTCGTCGCGCCGGTGCGCCGTTCGGCCCGGGTGCCAACCCGATGCACGGTCGTGACCAGAAGGGTGCCGTTGCTTCCCTGACGTCCGTTGCCAAGCTGCCGTTCGCCTACGCCAAAGATGGTATCTCCTATACCTTCTCCATCGTGCCGAACGCCCTGGGCAAAGACATGGAAGCCCAGAAAGCCAACCTGGCCGGCCTGATGGATGGTTACTTCCACCACGAAGCCAACCTGGAAGGTGGTCAGCACCTGAACGTCAACGTGATGAACCGTGAAATGCTGCTGGACGCCATGGAAAACCCGGAGAAATATCCGCAGTTGACCATCCGCGTATCCGGTTATGCCGTTCGCTTCAACTCTTTGACTAAAGAACAACAGCAAGACGTCATCACCCGTACCTTCACCGCCTCTCTGTAATAGAGTCTCGGTGAACAAAAACCGGCGCCTGGGCGCCGGTTTTTTTATGCCTGATAGACAGGGAGCATGGCCTGAAAACCTGCAGGCAAGGCCGGCACTCCCCTCCTCTCACCCGCCTTGTTCAGGGTCGCTCACCAGCCGCCAGACGGCGGTTGATATCGGCGATGACCGGGGCGATGTCGGCCAGGGTGTCGATGACGTAATGCGCTCCCGCCGCCCGCAGTTTGGCCTCCGCTGGTGCGCGCCTCTCGGCGATTTCGGCTTCGCTCATGGCGGCGAACTCCTCCCAGGTGGCGCCAAATTCGTTGCCGGAAACCGACAATCCCACGGTCCACATGCCCGCGTTCAACCCTTCGCTGATGCCGGGCACGGCATCATCCACCTTGATGCAGCGATGCACCGCGCTGATTCCGAGCTCAATCACATTAGCCTGTGCCATCCAGGGGCCGGGGCGGCCACCCGCCTTGAGGTCATCGGTGGCGACCCAGTGATCCGGCCGATAGCCATGCTCGGCCGCCGCCGGTACCAGCGCCTCCATCACCGGACGGGGGTAACCGGAGCAGGAGCCGATCCGCAGCCCTTGAGCTCGCAGAGCCTCCAGCACCGGCAGCACACCCGGGATGGGGGCGGCGAAGCGGGTCACGGCGGCAATCTGCAGCGGCATAAAGGTGTGATAGAGGTGGTCCACCTCGGCGTGGCTCATGGGGTGGCCAAAGCGAGCCTGCCAGCGCGCATCCACCGAAGGCAGACGGCCCAGCGCGGCGATATGATCCCACTTGCCCAACCCCATGGGCTGGCGCGCCTCATCCAGAGTAACGGGGAAGTCATAGGCGCGGGCGAAGGCCTCGACGAAGATGGAGGTGGGGGCGAAGGAGCCGAAATCGACGACGGTGCCGGCCCAGTCGAGGATCAGCGCCTCCACGTCGGTGGTCGGGTCGATGGCAGTCTGCAAGTCAGTCATGGTGATCTTCCTGTTTCGGTGAAAGCGCGATCTCGCCCAAGGCGCGATCGAGAATGGCGATGGCCCGCACCAGATCGGCGCGGGCGATATTGAGCGGTGGCGAGAGCTGGATAACGTTGCCCTGGGAGACCTTGAAGCTGAGCCCCAGTTCCAGACAGCGGTAGAGCAGCCGCTCGGCAGCCTGGCTGTTTCGAGCTCGACTCTGATGATCGACCACCAGATCGAGCGCCCAGAGCAAACCGATACCGCGCACCTGGCCGATCAGCGGGTGGCGCTCGGCAAGCGCCGCGAGCTCGCGCGCCATAAAGCGGCCATCCTCCCGCGCTTTATCGAGCAGCCCCTCTTCACGGATGGTGGCAATGGTGGCGAGGGCCGCCGCACAGCCGATAGGGCTCTTCTCGTGGGTGTAGTGACCGAGCGAGATGGCCGCCGCCTGATTGAAACGATCGCGAGTGATGAGCGCGGCAAACGGCACCACCCCGCCCCCCAACCCCTTGCCAAGGCAGATGATGTCGGGTTCGATGCCGAACTCTTCAAAGCTGAACCAGTGGCCGGTGCGGCCCAGGGCATTGGGGATCTCGTCGACTATCAGCAGCACATTATGGCGATCGCAGATCTCCCGCACCCGCTGCCAGTAGGCCCTTGAGGGCACCTGCACGTCGGTGTTTCGGATGGGCTCGGCGATAAAGGCGCCTATTCCCCCCTCCTTCTCGATGACGTACTCCAGATAATCGGCGTAGTGCAGGTCATCCCCCTCGCCGCGATACCAGACACCGCGATAGCGGGTGGGCGGCGGAATACGCTCCACCCCGGCCATCAAGGGGCCCATGCCGGCGCGAAAACAGGCCTCGCCACCGACCGAGATGGCATCAAGGGAAGCGCCGTGAAAGGCATCCCACAGGGACACCACCTTGCTGTTGCCGGTGATAAAGCGGGCGAGTTTCAAGGCAATCCCCACCACCTCGCTGCCGCCGGGGGCGAACAGCACCCGGTTGAGATCGCCTGGGGCCAGCTCGGCCAAGGTGCGGGCGCAGTCGATGGCGACCCGATGGGTGTAGCGGCGGGGCGCAAACGGCAGATCGGCGAGTTGTTGCTGCACCGCGGCCACCACCTTGGGGTGGCCGTGACCCAGCTGATGGACACTGTTGCCGTGAAAATCGAGGTAACGCTTGCCCGATACGCTGGTCAGCCAGCTCCCCTGCGCTCCCTCAAGCAAGTCCAGACAAGGGGTGGAGAGGGCCTGATGGAGAAAGTAGCGACTATCTTGTGCCAATCCCCCCTGCACCGCATCGCTCTGGCCTGCCCACCAGCGTGCGCGCCCCTCCCCCAAATTGATGTCCCCTTCACTGTCGGCCCGGCCGCTGCCATGCAGACTGTCGTCACGCAGATCGCGACCGTGAAGCGCCTGGCTCGTCATCGTGCTTCCCCCTGCCAGTAGCAGGCGCGGGCCATGGCGGCGAGCAAGCAGCGCACCCGCTCAGGGGTTACGTCGCCGATATTGCCGATACGGAAGCAGTCGGCCTGGGAGACCTTGCCCGGATAGATGACAAAGCCCTGCGCCTTGAGCCGCTGGTAGAAATCGGCGAAGCGGTAATCCGGGTGGGCCGGGGAGTAGAAGGCGGTGATGATGGGGGATTGCCACTCCTCTGGCAGCAGCGGCGCAAAACCGAGGGCGGTCATGCCATCCACCAGGGTGCGCTGATTCTCGCTGTAACGCTGATGGCGGGCGTCGATCCCGCCCTCCTCTTCCAGCTCGCGCAGAGCCTGGGCAAAGGCGAGCACGGTATGGGTGGGCGAGGTAAAGCGCCACTTGCCCCCCTGCTGCTCCATGGTCTGCCACTGGGCGTGCAGGTCGAGGGAGACCGAGCGGGCACGACCGGCGCAGGCCGTGAGCGCGGCGCGGCGGGCGATGACGAAGCCAAAGCCCGGCACCCCCTGAATGCACTTGTTGGCGGAGCTGATGAGAAACTCGATGCCAAGGCGCCCCATGTCGATGGGGATGCCACCAAAGCTGCTCATGGCATCGACGATCAGGCGGATGCCGCGGCGCTGGCAGAGCGCAGCCACCTCCTCAAGGGGGTTGAGCATGCCGGTGGTGGTCTCGCAGTGCACCATGACCAAGTGGGTGATCTCGGGGTGGCGCGCCAGCATCGCCTCGATGGCGGCGGGTTCCGGGCGGGTGGTCTCGCCGCAGTCGAGCTCATGGTGGCGCAGGCCAAGACAGCGGGCCATCTCCCCCATGCGGGCGCCGTAGGCACCATTGTTGATGATCAGCAGGCACTCATCGACGCCTATCGCCGAGCCCAGCACGCTCTCCACCACATAGCTGCCGCTCCCCTGCAGCAGCACGGCGCTGTAGTCGCTCTCATATTCAGGGCCAGTGGCCAAGCGCACCAGCTCGCGACGGATGGGCTCCACCACGCCCTGGTTGTAGTCCGCATCCCAGGTGCAGCTGTCTTGCAGCATGGCAGCGCGCACCGTGGCTGTGGTCGAGAGGGGGCCCGGGGTCAGCAGCAGGTAATCGACGGCGGCAGGGGCCGCAGGAATATGGGTCATGACTTCGCTCCCTTTGGTATATACCAGAATGAGCGCATTGTGGGTAACAGCCCCGCCAAGGTCAAAGGGGTGCCCTTACGTGCAACAAAAAATTCATTTTCGGCGCCGTGATCGCGATAATCTAGGAAGCCAGAACCACAGGGGCAACACTGGTCTTTACCAATGTACTTTGACACCTCTGTTTAGCGACCGGATCGACGACCAGACCTGTGCCCAACCCATTGCACAACCAGGGACTTTCATGAGCAAACCCCAATACCTGCAGATCAAGGATGCCCTCGCCAACCAGATCCTGGCGGGGGGCCTGGCCCCCAACGACAAGCTCCCCTCCGAGCGGCTGCTGGGGGAACTCTACGGCACCACCCGGGTCACCATCCGCGAGGCGCTGGTACAGCTGGAGGCCAACGGCCTTATCTATCGGGAGGATCGCCGCGGCTGGTTCGTCACGCCGCCGCGCTTTCGCCTCAATCCCAGACGCACCTCCAACTTTCACCAGATAGTGCGCGAGCAAGGGGGTGAGCCACGCACCGAGCTCCTGGAAAAAAGCCGCCAGGCGGTGCCGCCGGCGCTGATGGTACGGCTGCAGCTCAAGCCATTCGACAGCCTGTTTCTGCTCAAGCGGCTGCGCTACGCCAACGGGCGCGCCATCTGCTATTGCGAGAACCATTGCCTGCCAGAGCGCGTACCTGGCCTGCTGGAGCTGGATCTCAACGGCAGCCTGACCGAGATCTATCAGGCCCATTACGATCTGCACTACGCCCGCATGCAGGTGCGCTTCTTCCCCACCGCCCTGCCGGACGAGGTGGCCAAGGCACTGGGGGCCACCGCGGGTCTGCCCGCCCTGCGCCTGGAGCGACTCAACTTCGATCAACACGGCCGGGTACTCGACTTCGATCTGGAGTACTGGCGCCACGACAGCCTGGAGATCGAGGTGGATACCCAGGAGTGACGTAGGCAAAACGTCACGGGGCCGTCACAGGATCGTAATAAAGCTCCCCTAGCCTCTCTCTCGACCAATCTGGTTTATACCAATCCAACCGACATGGAGAAGAGGATGAAACAGGGAACCCATCTGCTGGCCGCCGCCGTGCTGACCGCCATGACAGCCCCGGCACTGGCCGCCACCGATCTCACCGTCTACACCGCCTTCGAACCGGAGCAGCTCGGCGAGCTGAAAACCGCGTTCGAGCGCCAGCATCCGGACATCAACATCAAGTGGGTGCGCGACTCCACCGGCGTGGTCACCGCCCGCTTGCTGGCGGAAAAAGCCCAGCCCAAAGCGGACGTGGTGTGGGGTCTGGCCGCCACCAGCCTGATGCAGCTCGATCAGCAGCAGATGTTGACCGGTTACGCTCCCAAAGGGCTGGAGAGGCTCGACAGCCGCTTTCGCGACAGCAAGGCCGAGCCCCACTGGATCGGTCTGGACGCTTTCTTCAGCGCCATTTGCTTCAACAAGGTAGAGGCGGAGAAACAGGGGATCCCGGCGCCGACTAGCTGGGCCGATCTCACCAAGCCCGTCTACAAGGGCAAGGTGATCATGCCCAACCCCAGCTCCTCCGGCACCGGCTACCTGAGCGTCGCCGGCTGGCTGCAGACCATGGGCGAGCAGCAGGGCTGGCAATTTATGAACGGTCTGCACCAGAACATCGACCGCTACACCCACTCGGGTTCGGCCCCCTGCAAGCTGGCCGCCAGCGGCGAGACGGTGATCGGTATCTCCTTTGACTTCCCGGCCACCAGCCTCAAGGCCAAGGGTGCCCCCATCGAGGTGGTGTTCCCGAAAGAGGGTTCGGGCTGGGACATGGAAGCCGCCGCCATCATCAAGGGCACCCCCAAGCTGGAGGCCGCCAAACAGCTGCTCGACTTTGCCGCCACCGAACAGGCCAACGCTCTCTACAACAAGTCGTTCGCCGTGGTCGCCATCCCGGAGATGGCCAAGCCCAGAGCCGGCTATCCGGTGGACATCAACAGCCAGATGATCGACAACGACTTTGGCTGGGCTGCCCGCGAGCGCAACGCCATCCTGGCCCAGTGGAGCGCCAGCTTCGACGGCAAGACCGAAGCCAAGCAGTAATCCCGCTGGGGGCTGGTTTGAGCAATGCCAATGCACCCAGGGCGATAAACAAACTGCCGAAGGCCAACCCAGGTTGGCCTTCTCTTTTTGGCATCGCCTCACTTGTTTGTATCGTCCTCAATGGGTGGCACCTAACTCATCCACAAGCGACCAAGCTAGCTGCTGGCGACCCGATGTCATCTGACTGTCATCAAGCCGTCATCCCCCGATCACCTGACCGTCACACTTCACCCGCAAACTGGTATATACCAAATCAGTAGCGAGTCGCACCATGACCCAGCCCTATCTGGACATCCAACACCTCAACAAGCAGTTCGGCGCTTTTCAGGCCCTCAAGGGGATCTCCCTGACCATTGAGCCGGGAGAGTTTATCTGTTTTCTCGGCCCCTCCGGCTGCGGCAAGACCACCCTGCTCAGAGCCATCGCCGGGCTGGATCTGCCGGACAGCGGCGAGATCTGGCAAGGGGGGCGCAATATCTCCCAACTGCCGCCCCAGCAGCGCGATTTTGGCATCGTGTTCCAGTCCTACGCCCTCTTCCCCAACCTGACGGTGGCCCAGAACATCGCCTTCGGCCTCCAGAATCAGAGGCTGGCGCGGGATCTCATCAAGGAGCGGGTCGATCACTGGCTCGCTCTGGTGGGTCTCACGGCCCAGTCCCACAAGTACCCGAGCCAGATCTCCGGCGGCCAGCAGCAGCGGGTGGCGCTGGCCCGCGCGCTCGCCCTCTCCCCCGGTCTGTTGTTGCTGGACGAACCCCTCAGCGCGCTGGATGCGCTGGTGCGCACCCACCTTCGCAGCGAGATCCGCGCCCTGCAGCAGCGCCTTGGCATCACCACCATCATGGTGACCCACGATCAGGAAGAGGCGCTGACCATGGCCGACCGCATCGTGGTGATGGAGGGCGGTCGCATCGTCCAGGTGGGCACCCCGCAGGAGATCTACCACAGGCCTTCGAGCCGCTTCGTGGCAAGCTTTGTCGGCACCATGAACTTCCTCGAGACCCTGGTGCTGAGCCCCACCCAGGTGCGCCTCAATGAACACCCCCTGCCGCTCGCCAACCAGGCCAACCCTGGCAGCAAATTGCAGGTGGCGATCCGCCCCGAGGCGATCACTCTGGGTACGCCGAGCGAGCCCTGTCTTGGGCAACATGGCGTTGAAGCAACCATCGATCAGGTGGAGTTTCTCGGCGCCGCCCAGCGCCTTATCTGCATCGCCGACACCTATCTGGGCCCGCAGCAAATTCTGGTGGAGCGCCCCACCCACGAGCTGCCCAAACACGAGCAGGGTGGCTGGCGCAGCGGCATGCGCTGCTCGCTGCACTGGCCCGCCGCAGCGATGCAGCTGTTTGAAGGAGAGCGCCCATGACTGCCCCCCTTGCGACCTCCTCCCTGTTGCCGCCAACGACAACCCGGCAAGACGCCCGCTGGCAGCGCCTCTGTTTCGGCTGGAGCCGGGATCAGCTGCTGCAACTGATCCTGCTGGTGCTCGGCATCGCCCTGCTGGTGGGGGGCCTCTTGCTGCCGCTGCTCACCATGCTGCAAAAGAGCCTGCAGGATGAGAACGGCCTCTGGGTGGGCCTTGCCAACGTCAAAGCCTACTTCGACTCCCCTCATCTGGGGCGCACCATCGGCAACACTCTCTGGCTCGGGGTGCTGATCACCGCGCTGGTGGTGACCATCGCCTTCGGCTACGCCTACGCCCTCACCCGTACCTGCATGCCGGGCAAGCCCCTGTTTCGCCTCATCGGCCTTATTCCGCTCCTGATGCCCTCCCTGCTGCCCGCCATCAGTCTGGTCTACTGGTTCGGCAATCAGGGAGTTGCCAAGGGGCTGCTCGGCGGCGAGAGCATCTACGGCCCCATCGGCATCGTCATTGGTCTGGGCTTCTGGTGCTTCCCCCACGCCCTGATGATCCTTATCACGGCGCTCGGTCAGAGCGATGCCCGCCTCTATGAAGCCTCCCGGGTGCTGGGCAGCAGCGGCTGGCGCACCTTTGTCACCGTCACCCTGCCCACCGCCCGCTATGGTCTGCTCAGCGCCGCCATCGCCGTCTTTACCCTCACCATCTGCGACTTCGGGGTGGCCAAGGTGATTGGCGGCCAGTACAGCGTGCTGGCCACCGATATCTACCGGCAGGTGATCGGGATGCAGAACTTTTCCCTCGGGGCCGTCGCCAGCGTCACCCTGCTGCTGCCGGCGCTGCTCAGCTTTGCGCTGGAGCACAGGGTGCGCAGCAAGATGCAGGAGCAGAGCAGCACCAAGGCGGTGCCCTATCGCCCCAAACCCCACCGGCTGCGGGATCTGCTGGCCCTCGGCTGGTGCACACTCTGGGCCCTGCTGTTTCTGGCGCTGGTAGGGATGGCGGTCTACGGCTCCCTGGTGCAGTTCTGGCCCTATAACCTTGGGCTGACACTGGATCACTACGCCTTTGACAGCAACAGCGTCTACGGCTGGCAGCCCTTTACCAACACCTTGCAACTTGGCCTCTATACCGCGCTTATCGGCACCGTGCTGGTGATGGTGCTGGCCTGGGCGCAGGAGAAGGGGCGCCACTTTGCATGGCTTCGCCAGCTGCTGCACCTGCTCGCCATGCTGTCCCTGGCGGTCCCCGGCATGGTGCTGGGGCTGGGTTACATCTTCTTTTTCAACGGCAATCCGCTCTTTGGCACTCTCTATGGCACTCTGCCGCTGATGGTGCTCTCCTGCGTCATCCACTACTACACAGTGGGCCATATGACGGCGCTGACCAGCCTGAAACAACTGCCCAAGGAGCTGGAGCTGGTGGCCATCTCATTGCGCATTCCGCTCTGGAAGGCGTTCTGGCGCGTCACCCTGCCCGCCTCCCTGCCAGCTCTCTTGGAGATCTTCATCTATCTGTTCGTCAACGCCATGACCACCACCTCGGCGGTGATCTTCCTCTACTCGAGCGACAGCGTGCTCGCCTCCATCGCCGTGCTCAATATGGAGGATTCCGGCGATACCGCCGCGGCTGCCGCCATGGCCACCCTGATCCTGCTGGCCGCCGCCACCGTCAAGCTGCTCCAGCTCTTTTTGAGCCGCGCCCTGCTGGATCGCACCCAGCGCTGGCGCCACCCATAACCTTATCGAGGAGTCATCATGTCCACTCTCCCCTTCTGGCTGGCCGAAGCGCTCGCCGCCGAAAAACCCGCGCCGCCCACGCCCCTAGTCGGCCACCACGAGGTCGATATCTGCATCGTCGGCGGCGGCTTTACCGGGCTCTGGAGTGCCATCGCCCTTAAACAGGCCGAACCACACTTGCGCATCACGGTGCTGGAGAAAGATCGCTGCGGCAGCGGCGCCTCCGGGCGCAACGGCGGCTGCCTGCTCACCTGGTCGGCCAAATATCTGACGTTAAAGCGCCTCTTTGGCGAAAAGCAGGCCGCCTGGCTGGTGCGAAGCTCCGAGCAGGCGGTGCACGAGATCGCCCGTTTCTGCGAAAAGCACAAGATAGAGGCGCAGCTGAGGGTCGAGGGCACCTGCTACACCGCCACCAGCGAGGCCCAGCGCGGCCTGATGGATCCGGTATTGCAGGAACTCAAACGAGCCGGTCTTAACCAGTGGCAGGCAATTGCGGAGGGTGAACTGGCAAGACAGAGCGGCTCCCACGTTCATCTGGAGGGGCTCTACAGCCCCCACGCCGGTTCGGTGCAACCGGCGTTGTTGGTGCGCGGCCTGCTGCGGGTGGCGCGGGAACTGGGGATCGAGGTTTATGAGGGCTCGCCGATGCAGCGCCTCGAAGGGGGCCAGCCTGCGCGGGTGCAGACGCCGCAGGGCGAGGTGCGTGCCCGCAAGGTGGTGCTGGCCCTCAACAGCGCCATGGTGCAGCACTTTCGCGAGTTTCGACGCAGTATCGTGCTGGTTTCTTCCGATATGGTGATCACCGACCCTGCGCCACAGGCGCTGGCCGCCCAGCAGCTTGAGCACGGCCGCCCCGTGGTGGATGGCCGCACCTTTGTGCACTACTACCGATCCACTCCGCAAGGGCGGCTGATGCTGGGCAAGGGGGGCAACACCTTCGCCTTTGCCAACCGCCATCTGGCCGCGTTCGACGAACCGAGCCGCTATCTTGCCCCCCTCACCCGCACCCTGCGCAGCTTCTTTCCGGCACTCAAGGATGTGCCCATCGCCGCCAGCTGGTGCGGCGCCTCCGACCGCTCGGTGGATGGCCTCCCCTTCTTCGGCCACTGGCAAGCGCAGCCCAACGTGGTCTACGGCCTCGGCTACTCCGGCAACGGGGTGGCGCAGAGCTGGATGGGCGGCCAGATCCTGGCAGCGTTGGTGCGCGATGAAGTGCGGGAGGAGGACAAGCCGTGGCGCGACTGCGCCCTGGTCAGCGGACCGCGCGGCTACTTTCCGCCTGAGCCGTTTCGCTGGCTGGGTGCCATGGCGGTGCGCACCGCCATCCGGCGCAAGGAGCGGGCAGAGGATGAGAACCGCCCGGTGGCCTGGTATGACAAACAGCTGGCCCGGTTGGCGGATGCGGCGGGCAAGGCAGACAAATAGGCGCCTTCGCAGCGCTTAGGATAAAGCCAGAAAGCCGAAGGGGCAGGAGAGTGATGACTCCCCTGCCCCTTCGCAGTTGATACGGCTCGCGGCTGGCCCGATAGACGGGTCTGACGTTAGCTGGCCCAGGTGATGATATGGTCGGCCCAATCGCCGGCATGTACCTCGTGGATCACCTTGCCGCGCACCGACTGGCCCGCCTGGTGCATGGCGCTGCGGCTGCCGGTAATAAGGGGATGCCAGGCCGGCAGGCTCTGCCCTTCCGCCAGCAGGCGGTAGGCGCAAGTGGAGGGCAGCCAGTTGAACTCGGCAATCTTGTCGTGGGTGATCTGCAGGCAGTCCGGCTCTTTCTTAAAGCGGTTGCCGTAGTCGGAACACTGGCAGGTCTTGGTATTGAGCAGGTTGCAGGCCACGTTGGTGAACACCAGCTCCTCGGTGTCCTCGTCGATCAGCTTGTTCAGGCAGCACTTGCCGCAGCCGTCGCACAGGGACTCCCACTCGGCCGTGGTCATCTGCTGCAGGCTCTTCGCCTGCCAAAAGGGGGCGTTCTGCACGGGTTCTGTTTGCTGCGCGTTTTGCTGCATGAAGATAGGCTCACTCAATACACTGACAAGCGCGTGGTTATACGCCCTATGGCCCGATTTTTCAAGGTTGGAGACTGTTCTGGTAAATGTTGGCAGATTTGTATATTTCCCAAGACCTCGCCTCAGGCCTAGTTAGTTATCATACGCTATTAGCCATAACGGTGCCATGCACCTAGAAAGCGGCTTAGAGATAAGTGCCACAGAGAAGATATATGGTTCAAGGCGACATCACCTTATAAAAAATTGAAATTATAAACAATGCTTTTTTGACAAAAAAACCATACTGAAATAATATAATCTGTGAACCTATGCTAATCCATGTGCTTCATGGGGATCGTAAAAATGCCAGAGTTGGTACAATTATTTAGAGAAGTAAAACCAAGATATGAAAGACTTGCGAACAATGTGAAGCAAGCTTTAATTCAGTTTCTTGATGAGAAAAAAATATCATCCTTCGATGTCGAGAATAGAGTAAAAGACGAACAATCATTTATAGATAAAGTAGAAAGAAAGTCATATAGCGACCCATTTGAACAGGTTGAAGACATCGCTGGTGTAAGAGTGATTTGTTATTACAATGAAGATTTGTCTTCAATTGATGAAATAATAAAAGAACAGTTTATTGTTCTTTCTTACTCAAATAAATCTAATGAGTTAAGTGATAACCAGTTTGGCTATGCCTCTAATCACTATGTGATTCGACTAAAAGAAGAGTGGTTGCAAGCTCCAAATTATCGTGGTCTAGAAGAACTTAAGGTCGAGATTCAAGTTAGGACAATCTTGATGCACTCATGGGCTGCCATAAGTCATAAATTACTCTACAAGAAGAATGATGATGTTCCGAAAGAGTTAAAAAGAAAATTGAATCGCCTTAGCGCTTTAATAGAATTAGCTGATGAGCAATTTGATGACATAAAAAACATGAAGCTTGAATACCAAAGCCAAGTTATTGTTGACGAGACAACAAGTCTTAATATTGATAGCTTTTTAGCGCTTATGAATAGATATTTTCCCAATCGGGAGATTGCTGAAAATGACATGAGCTCAATTTTGTCAGAAGTCAGAAAATACTCAGGGAGTCTAGCAGACTTCGAACAACGAATTAATAGATGCCTACCCATTATCACCAGTATGGAACAAGATGAGTATCCCGGAGAAAACATACCAAAGTGGAGATTAAATGGTGTAGCAAGATCGATTCTTGACCTTACCAGCGATGAATACTGGGCCCAAAGAGTTTTACCTGAACCAGTTTCTTCTATTACTGAGCATTATCGGAATAAACTATAAATAAGAAAAAAGATAACCAGCTTAATAAAAATGCCGCCCAAGGGCGGCATTTTGTTATCTGAGATAACAGGCTAACTTACCAGCCGGTCACTTCACGCAGGGCCTTGCCGATATCGGCCAGGGAGCGCACGGTTTTCACGCCGGCATCTTCCAGAGCGGCAAATTTCTCGGCCGCGGTGCCTTTACCACCGGCGATGATGGCGCCCGCATGACCCATGCGCTTGCCAGCCGGAGCGGTGACGCCAGCGATATAGGAGACCACCGGCTTGGTGACGTGGGCCTTGATGTAGGCCGCCGCGTCTTCCTCGGCGTTGCCGCCGATCTCGCCGATCATCACGATGGCTTCGGTCTGCGGGTCGTTCTGGAACATCTCCAGGATGTCGATGAAGTTGGAGCCCGGGATGGGGTCGCCACCGATACCGACGCAGGTGGACTGGCCGAAGCCCTCGTCCGTGGTCTGCTTGACCGCTTCATAGGTCAGGGTGCCGGAGCGGGAGACGATGCCCACCTTGCCCGGCTTATGGATGTGGCCTGGCATGATGCCGATCTTGCACTCACCCGGGGTGATGACGCCCGGGCAGTTCGGGCCGATCATACGCACGCCGGTTTCCTGCAGCTTCACCTTGACGTCCAGCATGTCCAGGGTCGGGATGCCTTCGGTGATGGTGACGATGAGCTTGATGCCGGCATCGATGGCTTCCAGGATGGCGTCCTTGCAGAACGGGGCCGGGACATAGATGACGGAGGCGGTGGCGCCGGTGGCTTCTACGGCGTCACGGACGGTGTTGAACACCGGCAGGCCCAGGTGGGTGGTGCCACCCTTGCCCGGGGAGACGCCGCCGACCATCTGGGTACCGTAGGCAATCGCCTGTTCGGAGTGGAAGGTACCCTGACCGCCGGTAAAGCCCTGGCAGATCACCTTGGTGTCTTTGTTGATCAGAACGCTCATTATTTGGCCTCCGCTGCTTTTACCACTTGCTGAGCTGCGTCAGTCAGACTCGTTGCGGCGATGATATTGAGGCCGCTGTCGGCCAGTTTACGGGCACCCAGTTCGGCATTGTTGCCTTCCAGACGCACCACCACGGGCACTTTCACCCCGACTTCCTTCACGGCACCTATGATGCCTTCCGCGATCATGTCGCAGCGCACGATGCCACCGAAGATGTTGACCAGCACGGCTTGTACCTTGCTGTCGGACAGGATGATCTTGAAGGCCTCGGTCACGCGCTCCTTGGTAGCGCCGCCGCCGACGTCCAGGAAGTTGGCCGGTGAGCCGCCGTGCAGGTTAACGATGTCCATGGTACCCATGGCCAGACCGGCGCCGTTGACCATGCAGCCGATGTTGCCATCCAGCGCCACATAGTTCAGCTCCCACTGGGCGGCGTGCGCTTCACGGGGGTCATCCTGGGACGGGTCGTGCATCTCGCGCAGCTTCGGCTGGCGATACAGGGCGTTGGCGTCGATGTTGATCTTGCCGTCCAGGCAGTGCAGGTTGCCCTTGTCGGTGATGACCAGGGGGTTGATCTCCAGCAGGGCGAAGTCGCAGTCCAGGAACATCTGGCCCAGACCCATGAAGATCTTGGTGAACTGCTTGATCTGATCGCCGACCAGACCCAGCTTGAAGGCCAGCTCGCGCGCCTGGTAGGGCTGCGGACCCACCAGGGGATCGATAGCGGCCTTGTGAATGAGTTCCGGGGTCTCGTGGGCGACTTTCTCGATCTCCACGCCACCTTCGGTAGAGGCCATGAAGACCACGCGACGGCTGCCTCGGTCCACGACGGCGCCCAGGTAGAGCTCCTTGGCGATGTCGGTGCAGGATTCCACCAGGATCTTGGTGACAGGCTGACCGTTGGCGTCAGTCTGGTAGGTTACCAGGTTCTTGCCGAGCCACTGCTGGGCAAAGGCGCGGATCTCGTCCTTGCTCTTGGCCAGCTTGACGCCGCCCGCCTTGCCACGGCCACCGGCGTGGACCTGGCACTTGACGACCCAGGTGTTGCCGCCAATCTTGTCGGCCGCTTCGGCCGCTTCCTGCGGAGTGGCGCAGGCATAACCTTCGGAGACCGGCAGGCCATACTCGGCAAACAGCTGTTTTGCCTGATATTCATGCAGATTCATAGATGCTCTATCCGTGTTGTAGGTATTTCCGTCCGGGGCTCGTGTTTCTCAATCCCCTGTGAATGGGGGCCTGGGCGGCCCCTCGTTATCTTTCAGTCAGTTGCTCAGACATCCAGCAGCAGACGGGTCGGGTCTTCCAGCAGCTCCTTGACGGAAACCAGGAAGCCCACGGACTCGCGGCCGTCGATGATGCGGTGATCGTAGGAGAGCGCCAGGTACATCATCGGCAGGATCTCGACCTTGCCGTCGACGGCCATGGGGCGGTCCTGGATCTTGTGCATGCCCAGAATGGCGCTCTGGGGCGGGTTGATGATGGGGGTGGACATCAGGGAGCCGAACACGCCACCGTTGGTGATGGTGAAGTTGCCGCCGGTCAGTTCGTCCACGGTCAGCTTGCCGTCACGGCCCTTGCCGGCCAGATCCTTGATGGCCTTCTCGATGTCCGCCAGGCTCATGCTGTCGCAGTCGCGCAGGACCGGGGTCACCAGACCACGGGGGGTGGAGACGGCGATGCTGACGTCGAAGTAGTTGTGGTAGACGATGTCGTCACCATCCAGCGCCGCGTTCACTTCCGGGTAGCGCTTGAGGGATTCGACAACGGCCTTCACGTAGAAGGACATGAAGCCGAGCTTGATGCCGTGCTTCTTCTCGAAGATCTCGCCGTACTGCTTGCGCAGCTTCATGATGGGCGCCATGTTGATCTCGTTGAAGGTAGTCAGCATGGCGGTGGTGTTCTTGGCCTCCAGCAGACGCTCGGCGATGCGCTTGCGCAGACGGGTCATGGGCACGCGCTTGTCGGTGCGACCGGCCAGGGTCGCCACGGGCACGGCAGCCACAGGGGCGGCGGCAGCCGGCGCAGCCACGGGGGCCTTGCCCAGGTTCTTGATGAAGGCATCCACGTCTTCCTTGGTGACGCGACCACCCTTGCCGGTGCCGGTCAGCTTGGCGACGTCGATGTCGTGCTCGGCCACCAGGCGGCGCACGGAGGGGCTCAGGCCCTCGGTCGCGTCATCGGCAACGACCTCTGCCGGCTTCTCGCTGGTCGCTTCACCGGCCACCGGAGCCGGCTTGAGCATGGCGATCAGCTGACGGGAGAGCACGGTGGCCCCTTCGCTTTGCAGGATGTCGCCAAGCACGCCGGCTTCCGGCGCCGGCACTTCCAGCACGACTTTATCGGTTTCGATGTCAACCAGTACTTCGTCACGGGCAACCAGATCACCCGGTTTCTTGTGCCAGGTCGCGATGGTGGCGTCCGCCACGGATTCCGGCAGGTCCGGTACCTTGATCTCGATAGTCATGTAATCAGTTCCTTGTTACTTCTTGGCCAGCGGGCTGGTTCCAGGTCAGAGAGGGCCCGCCATCCGGCGCCCCTCTCATCCACAACTCGTTTATTCCAGGGTAAGCGCGTCTTCCACCAGGGCTTTTTGCTGCTTGGTGTGGACGGACATGTAACCGACGGCGGGTGAGGCCGAGGCCGGACGGCCGGCATAACGCAGGCGGGCATGGCTCGGCAGCACGCTGTCATAGTGGTGACGGGTGCTGTACCAGGCGCCCTGGTTCTGCGGCTCTTCCTGACACCAGACGAAGTCGGTGACATGGCTGTAATCGGCCAGGATGGCGCGCACTTCCTCTTCCGGGAAGGGATAGAGCTGCTCGATCCGCACCAGGGCCACGTCCTGCTGCTCCGCCTTGCGGCGGGCATCGAGCAGGTCGTAGTAGACCTTGCCGGAGCAGAAGACCACGCGCTTGACGCCCTTCGGATCCAGTGCATCGATCTCGCCGATGGCGTTCTGGAAGGTGCCTTCCGCCAGCTCTTCGAGCTTGCTCACCGCCAGCGGGTGGCGCAGCAGGGACTTGGGCGTCATCACGATGAGCGGACGGCGCATCGGGCGCACCACCTGACGGCGCAGCATGTGGAACACCTGGGCCGGAGTGGAAGGCACGCACACCTGCATGTTGTGCTGGGCGCACATCTGCAGATAACGCTCCAGACGGGCGGAGGAGTGCTCCGGACCCTGCCCCTCGTAACCGTGAGGCAGCAGCATGGTCAGGCCGCACATCCGGCCCCACTTCTGCTCGCCGGAGGAGAGGAACTGGTCGACCACGACCTGGGCGCAGTTGGCGAAGTCGCCGAACTGGGCTTCCCAGATGGTGAGACCGGCAGGCTCTGCGGTGGCGTAGCCGTATTCAAACGCCAGTACCGCGTTCTCGGTCAGCACGGAGTCGTAGACTTCAAACGGACCTTGCTCGTCGTGCAGGTTGCACAGCGGGGTGTAGGTGCTGGCATCGCTCTGGTTGTGCAGCACGGCGTGGCGGTGGAAGAAGGTGCCACGGCCGGAGTCTTCCCCGGTGAAGCGGATGCGGGAACCCTTGTCCACCAGGGTGGCGTAGGCCAGGGTCTCGGCAAAGCCCCAGTCCACCAGCTTCTCGCCGGCGGCCATCAGGCGGCGGTCTTCGTAGATCTTCTCGACCTGGCGCTGCAGCACGTGGGTAGCCGGGTACTGGCTCACCCGCTCGCCCAGGGCCTTCAGGTGATCCATCGGCACTGTGCTGTCATAGGGCATGGCCCAGTCGTGGCCCAGATACGGGGTCCAGTCCACGGAGTGCAGCTCCATCGGGCGCCACTCCTTGCTCACGCGCTCGCCCCGATCCAGGGTGTCGCGGTAGTCGTTGACTAGCGTGGTGGCCAGCTCCGGCGTGATGGTACCTTCGGCGATCAGCTGATCGGCGTAGATCTTGCGCGGGGTCGGGTGCTGCTTGATCTTTTGGTACATCAGCGGCTGGGTGGCGCTCGGCTCGTCGGCCTCGTTGTGGCCGTGACGACGGTAGCAGACCAGTTCGATCACCACGTCGCGCTTGAAGGTGTTGCGGTAATCCAGGGCAATCTGGGTTACCAGCACCACGGCTTCCGGGTCGTCCCCGTTGACGTGCAGCACGGGCGCCTGCACCGCCTTGGCGATGTCGGTGCAATATTCGGTGGAGCGCAGGTCACGGATGTAGGAGGTGGTGAAACCGACCTGGTTGTTGATGACGATACGCACCGTCCCGCCCACGCCATAGGCACGGGTCTGGGACATGTTGAAGGTCTCGGCAACGACCCCCTGCCCCGCGATGGCGGAGTCACCGTGGATGGTGATGGGCAGGACGCTGGAGCCGTCCTTGTCGCCACGACGGTCCATACGGGCACGCACGGAGCCGATGACCACGGGGTTGACGATCTCGAGGTGAGACGGGTTGAAGGCGAGCGCCAGGTGGACGTTGCCGCCCGGGGTGGCGAAGTCGGAGGAGAAGCCCATGTGGTACTTCACGTCACCCGTGCCCCAGGACTCGCCGTGCTTGCCGGCAAACTCGTCGAACAGGTCCTGGGCGCGTTTGCCCAGCACGTTGATGAGCACGTTCAGGCGACCGCGGTGGGCCATCCCGATGACGGCCTCCTTGCAGCCCTGCTCACCGGCGCGGCGGATCAATTCTTTGAGCATGGGCACCATGGCATCGCCCCCTTCCAGGGAGAAACGCTTGGCCCCCGGGAACTTGGCACCCAGGTATTTTTCCAGCCCTTCGGCGGCGGTCAGGCTCTCGAGGAAGCGGGTCTTCTCTTCGAGGCTGTAGGTCCCCTTTCCTTCGATGGATTCGAGCCTGTCTTGCAGCCAGCGCTTCTCCTCGGTGGAGGTGAGGTGCATGTAGTCGGCACCTATGCTGCTGCAGTAGGTCTTCTTCAGGGAGGTGTAGAGATCGGAGAGCACCATGGTCTCGCGACCGATGGCATAGGAGCCCACGTTGAAGGTGGCTTCCATGTCGGCTCCCTGTAGATTGTGAAACGCGGGGTCGAGTTCGGCGACCGGTTCACGCAGCCACAGGCCCAGAGGGTCGAGGTTGGCATTCTGGTGGCCACGGAAGCGGAAGGCGTTGATCAGTTGCAGTACGCGAACCTGCTTGGCATCCACCTGGGGATCGGAAACGGGGGCGCTGTAACGGGAGGGGTCCTTGGCCAGGCGGCGGAAATAGTCGCGAACCTGGGAGTGGGGTTGTTCTACTGCATGTCCATTGACCTGGGGCAGCGACTGGAACAGATTGCGCCATTCGTCGGCCACGGACTCGGGGTTTTCCAGGAAGGATTCGTACAAATCCTCAATGTAGCTTGCATTCGCACCAGCCAGGTGAGATGACTCCAACCAGGCCTTCATCACGCCGTTATGCATTTCTATCCCTTTGTACATCTTGTTCGCTGCAGTGCAGCTTGTAGGGTCATAGCCATCCCACCAGAGACGGGATGGCTATCCAGAGGTCGGGCCCGGCGCGAGGCGTCCTGGCCCTGATACTAAACAGCCCGGTTGAGCAGCATCGACTTGATCTGGCCGATGGCCTTGGTCGGGTTCAAGCCCTTGGGACAGACGTTCACGCAGTTCATGATGCCGTGGCAACGGAACACGCTGAAGGCGTCGTCCAGGTTACCCAGGCGTTCGGCAGCCGCGGTGTCGCGGCTGTCCGCCAGCCAGCGGTAGGCGGCGAGCAGGCCGGCAGGGCCGATGAACTTGTCCGGGTTCCACCAGAAGGAGGGGCAAGAGGTGGAGCAGCAGGCACAGAGTATGCACTCGTACAGGCCATCCAGCTTGGCGCGCTCTTCGGGGGATTGCAGGTGCTCACGCACGGGCGGCAGTTTTTCCTCGTTGATGAGGAAGGGTTTGACCTTCTCCCACTGGGTGTAGAACTGGGTCATGTCGATCACCAGATCCCGGATCACCGGCAGACCGGGCAAGGGTCGAATGACGACCTTGCTGCCCTTCTTCAGCAGATCGGAGAGCGGGGTGATGCAGGCCAGACCGTTCTTGCCATTCATGTTGAGACCGTCGGATCCACAGACCCCTTCGCGGCAGGAGCGGCGGAAGGCGAGCGTGGGATCCAGCTCCTTGAGCTGGATCAGTGCATCGAGCACCATCATGTCGGAACCTTCAGGAATATCAAGACGATAATCCTTCATATACGGGACGTTATCAACGTCCGGATTGTATCTGTAGACAGAGAATGTGACGTTCATTGTGCTTGGCTCCGCAATCAGTAAGTCCGGACCTTGGGCGGGAACGCCTCACGGGTCTTGGGTGACATGTTGACAGCGCGACGGGTCATGGACTCGGTGTCCGGATGATAGAGGCTGTGGCACAGCCAGCTCTCATCGTCACGCTCCGGGAAGTCGAAGCGGCTGTGGGCGCCACGACTCTCGGTACGGAAGTTTGCCGCCACCGCGGTGGCATAGGCGGTCTCCATCAGGTTGTCCAGCTCCAGGCACTCGATGCGCTGGGTGTTGAACTCCTTGGAGGTGTCATCCAGACGGGCGTTCTTGAGGCGCTCGCGGATGAGTTTCAGCTCGGCCAGCCCTTCTGCCATGGCATCCCCTTCCCGGAACACGGAGAAGTTGTTCTGCATGCAGCGCTGCAGGTCCTTGCGGATCTGGGCCGGGTCTTCCCCGTCACGGTTGTTTTCCCAGCGGTTGAAGCGCTCGAGCGCCTTGGCGATGTCGGCTTCGGTGGCTTCCACGCCGTGCTCCATCGAGCCAAGGGTCTCCACCAGGTGCATGCCGGCGGCACGACCGAACACCACCAGATCCAGCAGGGAGTTGCCGCCCAGACGGTTGGCGCCGTGCACGGAGACGCAGGCGATCTCGCCCACCGCGAACAGGCCGACCACCGGCACGTCGTTGCCATCCTTGTCCTGAGTCAGACACTGGCCGTTCACGCTGGTCGGCACGCCGCCCATCATGTAGTGGCAGGTCGGGATGATGGGAATGGGTTCCTTGACCGGATCCACGTGGGCGAAGGTGCGAGAGAGCTCGCAGATGCCCGGCAGGCGGGATTCCAGGACCTCTTTGCCCAGGTGATCCAGCTTGAGCTTGATGTGCGGGCCCCAGGGACCGTCACAGCCACGGCCTTCGCGGATCTCGATCATGATGGAGCGAGCCACCACGTCGCGACCGGCCAGGTCCTTGGCATTCGGCGCATAACGCTCCATGAAGCGCTCGCCGTCCTTGTTCAGCAGGTAGCCGCCTTCACCGCGGCAACCCTCGGTCACCAGCACCCCTGCCCCGGCGATGCCGGTCGGGTGGAACTGCCAGAACTCCATGTCCTGCACGCCGACCCCGGCGCGCAGCGCCATGCCGACGCCGTCACCGGTGTTGATGTGGGCGTTGGTGGTGGACTGGTAGATGCGACCGGCGCCGCCGGTGGCGAGCACGGTGGCCTTGGCCTTGAAGTAGACGACCTCGCCGCTCTCCATGTCGATGGCGGTACAACCGACGATGTGGCCGTCCTGGTTCTTCACCAGATCCAGCGCATACCACTCGGAGAAGACGGTGGTCTGGTTCTTGACGTTCTGTTGGTACAGGGTGTGCAGCAGGGCGTGGCCGGTACGGTCGGCAGCCGCCGCGGTACGGGCAGCCTGCTCGCCACCGAAGTTCTTGGACTGGCCGCCAAACGGACGCTGATACACGGTACCGTTCTCAAAACGGGAGAAGGGCAAGCCCATGTTCTCCAGTTCATAGATGGCCTCGGGGCCGGTCTTGCACATGTACTCGATGGCTTCCTGATCACCGATGTAATCGGAGCCCTTGACGGTGTCATACATGTGCCACTGCCAGTTGTCGTCGTGGGCATTGCCCAGGGCGACCGTGATCCCGCCCTGGGCGGAAACGGTATGGGAACGAGTCGGGAAAACCTTGGATAACAGGGCGCAGCTCTTGCCGGACTGGGCAATCTGCAGCGCGGCGCGCATGCCGGCACCACCGGCACCGATCACGACCGCATCAAATTCACGAGTTGGAATAGTCACCTTACACACCCCACAGCACGACGAAACCAGTCATCACATAGACAAACAGCACCACGATCAGCAGGAACTGCAGCGCACCGCGCAGCCCGACCGGCTTGATATAGTCGGTCAGCACCTGCCACAGACCGATCCAGGCGTGGATCAGGACGCACACGAGCGTCAGCAGGGTAAAGACCTTGGTGAAGGTTTTGGAGAAGAAGCCGGTCCACACCTCGTAGGTGATGTCATTGAAGGCGACAAAGCCCACAAGATAGAGGACGTAGCACGTCATGATGAGGGCGGTGGCGCGGATCAGGATGTAATCGTGAACGCCGCTGCGCCCGAAAGTTGCAGAATTGGTTACCATACCAGCACCCCCGCCAAAACCGCCAGAACCGCAGTGATCACGAAGGCCACGCGGGCGCTCTGATTACCGGATTCCAGCTCTTCCCAATAGCCCATGTCCATGACCAGGTGACGCAGCCCGCCAACAATGTGGTAAGCCAGCGCGGTCAGGATCCCCCACAGCACGAATTTGACCAGGAAGTTGTCCATGATGGACACCACGGTTTCAAATCCTTCGGGAGAGGCGAGTGAAGTACCAAGCATCCACAGCAAGATGGCCAATGCCACAAAGGTGATGACCCCTGAGACACGATGCAAGATGGAAGCGATGGCGGTGACAGGAAAGCTGATCGTCTGTAGGTCGAGGTTTACAGGTCTCTGTTTGTTTTTCACGGCTTTGCCCACTCAGCTCCATTGAGCACGTTAGTTATTGTTTTCACACGCTTTGAGGGCTAGGAGTGGCATTTGTTAGGTTTTTGTTACCAAAACAACTCGGGAAAGCCAAAAATAGCATTTTTGATGTCACATCTGGCTTTGCGAAAGCGTTTCAAACACCGACGACCATCACCCACGTGGCGCAGTATATCGGCGGCCTTAACCAATGACAATCAAATAGCTACACAGAAAACCCAAAACCGTAAACCAGATCCCACAACAGCTTTAACAAGTCATTAATGATCATCCAGCAAAATTGACAAAGCTGTGAATCTCTGGTTCAAATAGGGCGCTCCAGCCGCCGTGGTACGGGTAAGAACCTTTGCCAGCGTTATGAAAGTCGTAATAAAGTAGGACTGGAACCAAATTATAAAAGAGCAAAGGAGACGTGCTATGGCTGATAAGATAGCCACCCTACACCTGCCCGGAAAAGAGCCGGTTGAACTACCGATCCTCTCCGGTACCGTTGGACCCGACGTGATCGATGTCAGAAAGCTGGGCACGCAAGGATATTTCACCTTCGACCCCGGTTTTATGGCCACCGGTTCTTGCAAATCATCCATTACCTACATCGATGGCGACCAGGGTGTCTTGCTGCACCGCGGTTACCCCATCGCCCAGTTGGCCACCCAGGCCAGCTACCTCGAAGTCTGTTACATCCTGTTGTACGGCGAAGCCCCGACCAAGACCCAATACGCGGAGTTCGAGCGTCTGGTGACTCGTCACACCATGGTGCACGAGCAGATCGCCTTCTTCTTCCGCGGCTTCCGTCGTGACGCCCACCCCATGGCCGTCATGTGCGGCGTGGTCAGCGCCCTGTCTGCCTTCTACCACGATGCCCTCGACATCAACAACGAGGAGCACCGCGAGATCTGCGCCTTCCGTCTGCTCTCCAAGATGCCGACCCTGGCCGCCATGTGTTACAAGTACTCCATCGGCCAGCCATTCATGCAGCCGCGCAACGCCCTCTCCTATGCCGGCAACTTCCTGCACATGATGTTTGGCGTGCCGACCGAAGAGTACAAGGTCAACCCCATCGTCGAGCGCGCCATGGACCGCATCTTCACCCTGCATGCGGATCACGAGCAGAATGCCTCCACCTCCACCGTGCGTCTGGCGGGCTCCTCCGGTGCCAACCCGTTTGCCTGTATCGCCGCGGGGATCGCCTCCCTGTGGGGTCCGGCCCACGGCGGTGCCAACGAAGCCTGCCTCAAGATGCTCGAGGAGATCGGCTCCGTTGATCGCATCCCCGAGTACATTGCCAAGGCCAAGGACAAGAACGATCCGTTCCGTCTGATGGGCTTCGGTCACCGGGTCTACAAGAACCACGATCCCCGTGCCACCGTGATGCGCGAAACCTGCCACGAGGTACTGACCGAGCTGCAGATCAAGGATCCGCTGCTGGACGTGGCCATGGAGCTGGAGCGCATCGCGCTGTCCGACCCCTACTTCATCGAGAAGAAGCTCTACCCGAACGTGGACTTCTACTCCGGCATCATCATGAAGGCCATCGGCATCCCCATGTCCATGTTCACCGTGATCTTTGCCATCTCCCGCACCATCGGCTGGATCGCCCACTGGAACGAAATGCACTCGGATCCTGACCAGAAGATCGGTCGCCCGCGTCAGCTCTATACCGGTCAGGCGCAGCGTGAATTCACGCCCCTCGACCAGCGTTGATTGAAAGGGTCGACATGGTTTGTTACAAAGGCGGTCATTGACCGCCTTTTCATTTGCGGGTTTAATCGCGCCCCTTTACGCCAAGGACACCCATCATGAAATCTCCCCTGCTCCTCAGCACCGCCCTCCTGCTCAGCGCCTGCCAGAGCGCCCCGGCCCCCACGGCGGGCGAGACCCTCTACGTCAACAGCCAGCTGGTACACTGCGTCGGCGTTGGCCCCATGCAGTGCATGCAGGTGCGCAGCCAGCCAGGCGAGAGCTGGAGCCTCTTCTATCAGCAGATTGAAGGCTTCACCTTCGAACCCGGTTTCCGCTACCAGCTGGAAGTCAGCAAGGAGCGGCTCACCAATGTGCCGGCGGATGCACCCTCCCTGCGCTACCAGCTGCTCAAGGTGATCAGCAAAGAGGCCGCTCGCTGAGCATGGCGCCAGTTTTTGTCACAGATTGACCCGGGGCCAGTCCCCTGAACACGATGATCACGATCCGAACCATCCGGGCCCCCGACTGGCCCGCCATCATGGCCATCCAGCGCGAGTGTTATCACCAGCTGGAGCCCGAGCCCCTCGAGGTGATGCAGAACAAGTCCGAGCTGGCCCCGGCTTCCTGCTGGGTGGCCGAACGCCGGGGCCGGGTGCTGGGCTATCTGCTCTGCCACCCCTGGCGCGCCCACCAGCCACCACCCCTCTCGGTACCCATGCAGGCACTGGCCGGGCGTGACGAGTTCTATCTGCACGATCTCGCGGTCTCTGGCGAGGCCCGGGGCCTCGGGCTGGGTCGGCGGCTCCTGGCCAAGGCGCTGGATTTCGCGAGTCGCGAGGGGTATCGCCATGCCGGTCTGGTGGCGGTGCAGGATGCCCCCGCCTTCTGGCGCAAGCAGGGATTCCTCGTGGCGGAGACCCGCAAGTCGCTGGCGGAGTATGGGGATGGCGCCGTCTATATGCGCCTGCCTCTTGCCAAACCCGTTCAGGCTCAATGACATAGTCCAATAAAAAAGGCGCCTTGCGGCGCCTTTTTTATTTCGCTTGTCTATCCCGAGGGCATCAGGCCTTGAACTTGCTGAACACCAGGGAGGCGTTGGTGCCGCCGAAGCCGAAGCTGTTGGACATGACGGTATTGAGGTCAGCCTCTTCGTACTCGCGCACGATGGGCAGGCCCACCGCCTTCTCGTCCAGGTTCTCGATGTTGATGCTGGGGGCGATGAAGCCGTGTTCCATCATCAGCAGGGAGTAGACGGCCTCGTGCACGCCGGCTGCGCCCAGGGCGTGACCGGTCATCGCCTTGGTGGCAGACAGCTTGGGCGCATCCGCACCGAACAGGGTCTGGATGGCTTCCAGCTCCTTGGTATCACCGACCGGGGTGGAGGTGCCGTGGGTGTTGATGTAGTCCACCTTGCCGACACCCTGCATCGCCATCTTCATGCAACGCACGGCGCCTTCACCGCTCGGAGCCACCATGTCATAGCCATCGGAGGTCGCACCGTAACCGGTGATCTCGGCATAGATGTGGGCACCACGGGCCAGGGCATGTTCCAGCTCCTCGACCACCAGGATGCCGCCGCCACCGGAGATGACGAAACCGTCGCGATCGGCGTCATAGGTGCGGGAGGCTTTTTCCGGGTTGTCGTTGTACTTGGTGGACAGGGCGCCCATGGCGTCAAACTGGATGGTGGAGGACCAGTCCAGCTCCTCGCCGCCGCCGGCGAAGACGATGTCCTGCTTGCCAAGCTGGATCAGTTCCAGTGCGTGACCGATGCAGTGGGCAGAGGTGGCGCAGGCGGAGCTGATGGTGTAGTTGACACCCTTGATCTTGAACGGGGTGGCCAGGCAGGCGGAGGTGGTGGAGGACATGGTGCGCGGCACCATGTAGGGACCCACGCGCTTGACCCCTTTCTCACGGGCGATGTCCGCGGACTCGGAGGTGTTCTTGCCGGAGGCGCCGCCGGAACCGGTCACGATGCCGGTACGCTCGTTGGAGACCTGATCTTCCGGCAGGCCGGCGTCTTCGATGGCCTGCTGCATGGAGAGGTAGGCATAGGCCGCAGCGTCACCCATGAAACGCATGACTTTACGGTCGATCAGTTCAGACGGATCGAGTTTGATGTTACCCCAGACACGGCTGCGCAGGTTGTACTGTTCAAACTGCTCGGAATAGGTGATGCCGGATTTGCCTGCTTTCAGGGAGGCCAGCACCTCTTCCTTGTTGTTGCCGATACTGGAGATGACGCCGATACCGGTGATCACTGCTCTTCTCATTAATTCATCTCGTCTGGAAAAACTGGCACCGAGTCTACCCGCTTTCGGCTGCCAAACTGGTCTGCTTTCACGTAGAATGCCCGCGATTTTGTGACGCGAGCCGAGGAAAACGTGAGTCAAACATCCTTACATCATGCCCGATTGGACTGGAATGAAGCGGGAACTCCAGTCTCCAGTGAGTTCGGGGATGTGTACTTTTCCAATGATAACGGTCTAAGTGAAACCCGCTACGTCTTTTTGCAGCAAAATCGGCTGCCAGCGCGATTTTCACACCACGATAGTGACAGTTTCGTGATAGGTGAGACAGGTTTCGGCACGGGTCTTAACTTTCTGGCGACAATGGCCGCCTTTCTGGAACAGGCGCCCCACACTGGCAACGGCTCCCGGCTGCACTTCATCAGTTTCGAAAAATACCCCCTCACCCAGGCCGATCTGCGCAAGGCGCTCGCGGCCTGGCCCGAGCTCGCGTCCTTGAGCCAGCCTCTCATCGACCAATGGCCGCTGCCGGTCTCCGGCTGCCACCGCCTGCTGTTTTCTGGCGGTCGCATCCACCTCGACCTCTGGTTTGGCGATATCAAGGAGATGCTGCCCCAAGTGCCCCATCAGGCCGACGGTCTGGTGGACGCCTGGTATCTGGATGGCTTCTCGCCGGCCAAGAATCCCGAGATGTGGACCCAGGATCTGTTTGACGGCCTCGCCCGCCTCGCCCGCCCCAGTGCGACCCTCTCCACCTTTACCTGCGCCGGTTTCGTGCGCCGTGGGCTGATTGCCGCGGGCTTTGCCATGAAGAAGGTGAAGGGCCACGGCAGCAAGCGGGAGATGCTGGCAGGCGAGCGCGCAGACAAGCTGCCGCAGCAGACCATAGCCCCCTGGTATGCCCGCCCCGCCGGGCGGGAGGGTGAGGTGCTCATCATCGGCGGTGGCATCGCCTCGGCCATGACGGCGCTCTCCCTGGTGGAGCGGGGCCGCAAGGTCACCCTCTTGTGCCAGGATGACGAGCCGGCTGGCGGCGCCTCCGGCAACCGCCAGGGGGCGCTCTATCCGCTGCTCAACGGCGAACACGACGCGCTCTCGCGCTTCTATGCGCTGGCCTTCGGCTTTGCCAGAAGCCGGCTGCTGGCCCTGGCCGAGCGCCATCCCGTCGCCTTCTCGCTGTGCGGCGTCACCCAGCTCGGGTATGACGACAAGTCCGCCGCCAAGCTCGCCAAGATGAGCCTGGGCCCCTTCCCCTCGGACCTGATGCGCCCCCTGAGTGCCGACGAGGCCGAGCAGGTGGTCGGCCTGCCTTGCGGCGTGGGGGGCGTCAGCTATCCGCTGGGAGGCTGGCTCTGTCCGGCGGATCTCACCCGCGCCGCCATCAAGGAAGCCCAGGCCAGCGGGCGACTGGAAGTGGAGTTCAATGCTTCTGTGACCCACATTGCCGAGCAGGACGACGGCTGGCATGTGGAGAGTCAGGACGGCCGCCACTGGCAGGCCCCCAATCTGGTGGTGGCCGCCGGGCACAGATTACCCGCCCTCCTCCCCTTCGCCGAGCTGCCGCTCTACCCGGTGCGCGGCCAGGTGAGCCATGTGCCGACCACAACCAGTTTGAGCCAGCTGAAAACCGTGCTCTGTTACGACGGCTACCTCACCCCGGCCCACGATGGCGCGCACTGCATCGGCGCCAGCTATGGCCGCAACCAGACCAGCCTGGTATTCAATGCCGAGGAGCAGGCCCAGAACCGGGCTCGGCTGCAAGCCTGCCTGCCAGCACAGGCCTGGCCCGCCGAGGTGGATGTAAGTGGCGCTCAGGCCCGCGTCGGGGTGCGCTGCGCGAGCCGTGATCACCTGCCGGTGACGGGGCCAATCGCCCGGTTGGCGGCGCTGGCGGATCACGACGTCAACGCCCCCGCAGATCAGCAGAGCGCCCTGCCCCTCTACCCCGGCCTCTATGTGCTGGGCGCCCTCGGCTCCCGGGGTCTATGCTCGGCGCCGCTGTGCGGGGAGCTGATCGCCAGCGAGATCTGCGGGGAGCCGCTGCCCCTGTCCAGCGACCTGCTGGAGGCGCTCCACCCGGCTCGCTACTGGGTGCGCAGGCTGCTCAAGGGCAAGCCCCTGCGCGACTAGGTTCGCCAGACCCAAACAAAAACGGGCTGCCCACAGGGGCAGCCCGTTTTTGTTGTCAGCCAGGGGGGGATCAGCTACGCATTGGCCAGATGACTCCCAGCTTGCGCCCCTGCTCGGTCTGTTTTGCCAGGGTGGCAAAGCGCTCCCGGGTCGCCTCCAGGGCTGCCTGCCCCTCCTGCCAGCCCTGATGCTGCAAGGCCTCGCAGCTCGTGGTCACCGGCATCTGGGCGAGCCGGATACCGAGCTGGCTGACGCTCTCCAGCAGGATATCCTTGTGACGGCTCTCGTAGTCGAACATGGCCGCCACCAGCTTGTCCCACTTCTGCCGCTCCTTCTCGGGCGCTCTGGCCTTGTCCATCCAGTTCGGCACCCGGACCTTGATGCGGACCGTCACGTCGGCCTGATCCAGCTCGCAACGCGCCGGTGTCGGCCTGGTCTGCAGTTGCCAGGAGAGCTGGTAGCTGGCCCTGCCGATGTGTCCGTCCGCCTGGGCGGGGGACAGAGCGGTGATCTGGCGCATCACGGCGGCCACATCGGCCCCGGAGACCCGATAAAACTGAAAGTCGACCTTGATGTCGGGCACCACCCGAATACCGCTATAGTGAGATGGCGCTGCCCCGATTGAGGCGGCATACATGAGGGCCGCCACCACCCCTGTCTTGCTAAAGAGTCCCATCTGCTTGTGGCCTTGCCCCTTGTGAGTCCCAGCTTAATTTCAATTAATAATCAATGAATTAATAGTCAGAATGGAGAGTAACCGCGATCCCGGGCGCTGTCACCTGCTGTCGGTATCCGGGCGCGGCAAGCGTGCGAAATATCACACGGGCCGCATCGGGATTTGCAGGCGAGATCACAGGCAGCCATCGATGTCGTGGTTAAATACTCCTTATGAGGTAATAATCCTGGCGTTTTTGTTGGTGCATGTCGACCTAACCAGTGCAATCCCCGGTTATCCCGTGCAGGCCCATCGTCACTACACACTCAGGAACCTGTTTATGATGGAACTCCTTATTGGCACCCTAGTCACCCTGGCCGTGGGTCGCTACATCTTCAAGGGCTATTCGGCCACCGGGGTATTGCTCAGCGGCGGTCTGCTGCTGCTGGCGATCACCGCCCTGATGGGCAAGGCCGTGCTGCCCGCCAGCGTCACCTCCACCGGCCACGTTGCCACCGACGTGTTCGAATACGTGCGCTTCCTGCTGGTGGATCGGGGCGGCGGCCTCGGCATGCTGATCATGGTGCTGTGCGGCTTCGCCGGCTACATGAGCCACATCGGAGCCAACACCATACTGGTGAAGCTCGCCAGCAAACCCCTTGGCATCATCAAGTCCCCCTACATCCTGCTGGTGGCCGCCTACCTGGTGGCCTGCGCCATGTCGCTCGCGGTCAGCTCCGCCACCGGCCTCGGGGTACTGCTGATGGCGACCCTGTTCCCGCTGATGGTCAATATGGGGATCTCCCGTGGCGCCGCGGCCGCAGTGTGCGCCTCCCCGGCCGCCATCATCCTCTCCCCCACCTCGGGGGACGTGGTGATGGCCGCCCAGGCCGCCAACATGGAACTCATCGAGTTTGCCTTCAAGCTGACCCTGCCCATCTCGCTGACTGCCATCGCCGCCATGGCGGTGACCCACTTCTTCTGGCAGCGCTATCTGGATCGGAAATCAGGTGAACACAACGCTGCCGTCGCCCCGAGCGATCTCGTCACCGATGCCCCCGGCTTCTACGCCATCCTGCCCTTCACCCCCATCATCGGCGTGCTGCTGTTTGACGGCAAGCTGGGCCCCAAACTCGACATCGTCACCATCATCGTCATCTGCCTGGTGCTGGCAGCCCTGCTGGAGCTGGTACGCAAACGCAACGGCCGCGAGCTGCTGGACGGACTGCAGGTGTGCTGGCGCAGCATGGCCGACGCCTTCGCCGGCGTGGTCATGCTGCTGGTGGGGGCCGGGGTATTCGCCCAGGGCCTGATGGGCCTCGGCTTCATCGCCAACCTCCTGGATCTGGCCCAGAGCTTTGGCACCGGCGGCATCGTCATCATGTTGATGCTGGTGGTCATCACCACCCTGGCAGCCTTCACCACGGGCTCGGGCAACGCCCCCTTCTACGCCTTTGTGGAGCTCATCCCCCACCTGGCCACCAGCCTTGGCGTCAACCCCGCCTACCTGGTGATCCCCATGCTGCAGGCCTCGAACCTGGGCCGGACCATCTCGCCGGTCTCCGGGGTGGTGGTCGCCTGTGCGGGCATGGGCAACCTCTCCCCGTTCGAGGTGGTCAAGCGCACCTCACTGCCGGTCGCCGTGGGCCTGCTGGTGGTGATCCTCGCCACCCAGATCATGGTGCCCGCCTGAGGCAACGGGCACCCGACCGGGTGCCCGTCCATCCTTTCTCCCCAGCCAGCCCGCTCTTCACCGGGCTGGCATCCCCCCCTCCCCATGCAGTAGACTCGGTGCTCTTTTTCTCTAAGGAGGACCGAAATGAGTATCACGGTTCAACTTGCCCACTTCAGCGATTGCCACTCCCATTTCGATGGCGCCCCCATGCGCTTCTCCCCCGTCGGCGAATCCGAGTGGCGTACCCAGTGCGGCGGCTATGGGCGCATCCTGAGCCGGCTCACCACCCTGCGCCAGCAGGCCGGGGCGGCGGGCCAGACCTGTCTGTTCTTGCACGGCGGCGACACCTTCCAGGGGTCCCTCTACTTCAACCGCTTCAAGGGGCGGGCCAACGCCGATCTGCTCGGTCTGCTCAAGCCCGATGCCATGGTGATCGGCAACCACGAGTTCGATCTGGGCAACGGTCCCCTGGTGGAGTTCCTGCGCCAGCTCGATTTTCCCGTGCTGGCCGCCAACATCGACAGCCACCTGGAGCCCGCCGATACCCCGCTGCGGCTGCAGGGCCTGCCGCAGCTGTTTGACGCGAGCCGCCCCTGGCACAGGCGCGTCATCGACGGCGTCCCCTTCGCCCTGCTCGGCATCACGCTGCCACAGATGGCCGCCATCGCGAGCCCCGATCCCCACACCCGTTTCCACGGCATCGAGGAGACCCTCGGTGCCGCCCTCGCCGAGATCAAGGCTGCGGGGATCCACCACATCATCCTGCTCAGCCACCTGGGGCTCGAGCAGGACAAGCGGCTGGCCGCACGCTTCCCCGAGATCAGCCTCATCGTCGGCGGCCATACCCACAGCCTGCTGGGGGATCTGGCGCCCCTCGGACTCGAGAGCGAGGGGGAGTACCCACTGATGGTGAACGGCGTCGCCATCCTGCACGCCGCCCACAGTGCCCTCTGTCTCGGGGTGTGCGAGCTGGAGTTTGACGCCCTCGGCCGGGTCACCCGCAGCCGTGGCCAGCTGGAGTGGCTGCCCTGGCAGCCCTGGCCTTTTGCCTCCCAGCCGCCTGCAGGCCTGCACTTCTGCGAGCCGGCCCCCGAGCTGGAGCAGCACCTGGCCAGGCGCTACCGGCCCGAACTCGAGACCATGACCCGGCGCGTGGTGACCCAGCTTGGCGGCCCCCTGCACCACCAGCGACTACCCGATGCCAGCCTGCCCGCCGGCAGCCAGGTCGCCCCCCTGGTGGCCGGCGCCATGCTGGCCGCCGCCCGCGAACAGGTCGGTCAGGTGGACTTCGCCCTGCACAACGCCGGCGGCGTGCGCTGCTCCCTCGAACCCGGGCCGCTGAGCGAAGCGGACATCGCCGGGCGCCTGCTGCCCTTTGCCATCCCCCTCACCCTCTACCGGGTGCACGGCCACGAGCTCGCCGAGGCGCTGGAGGGCGCCATCGACAACGCCACCAACAACGGCGTGGTCGGCAATGGCAGCGGCAGCTTCCCCTACACAGCCGGGGTGCGCTTCTGCTATCGCGCCGATCTGCCCAAGGGCAGCCGGATCACCCGCCTGGAGTGGGAGGCCAGCCCGGATCACTGGCAAGCGGTCGAGCCAGAGGCCATCTATCGTGGCGTCTCCAGCGCCTATACTGCCTCCGGCAAGGAGGGCTACACGGCCCTGGCCCGCACCCTGACCCAGCACAACCAGGAGCTCGGCATCACCCTGGCGGATGCCTTCATCCGCTGGGCCCGCCACCTGCCCGAGCTCGCCCCCCAGCCGCCGCTGGTGGAGTACCAGGGGCAGCCCGCCCACTGAGGGGGGGCCGGGGCCGCACCGGCACCGGGCATTCTCTTGTCAGAACACGGGCCGGGACTCGGCAACCGGCCCCGCTGTTTCAGCGTGCCAGGCGTCTGAAAACGTTACTTTTACGAATTATTTCAAGCCCCTTCCCTTGCCCCATTGCATCATGGGGCCAGGGTCGGCAAGATAAGCCCGCTTTTTCAGTCTTTCCCGCAGGAACAGGTCACCCATGAATCACGCCATCCGTTTTACCCCGCAGCGCCACAATCCCGGGCTCAGGCCGCTGGTTATCCTGCTCACCGCCCTGATGGCGTTGTTGTTCTGCCTGCGCAACCCGCTATTTCACGGCATGGCGCCGGGATTCGATGCCTCACTGTTCGCGGTGATGGGCAAGATGTGGAGCGAGGGGGGCGTGCTCTACCGGGACATGATCGACATCAAGGGGCCCATGATCTTCGCCCTCGATGCCCTCGGTTACTCCCTCGGCGGCTTCTTCGGGATCTGGCTGCTGGAGTGGGTGCTCTGCTGGCTGGGGCTGCTGGCAAGCTGGCAGGCCTTCGCCCAGCTCGGGCTCTCCCTGCGCGCCCGCCTCGGCAGCATGCTGGCGTTGCTGGCGCTCTACAGCACCCGCTACTACTACGGCAACATGACCGAGGACTGGACATTCCATCTCGCCCTCATCGCCCAGTGGGCCTTCATCACCCTGCTGCTGGACAAGCGTTTCAGTTGGGGGCCGGCCCTGGTGGCCGCGCTCACCTTCGCCATCGTGGCCTGGATGCGCACCAACAATGGCGCCTTCTGGGGCGCCTGGTATCTGGTGCTGTTCTGTCACTGGTGCCTGCGCGAGCAGTGGCGCGCAGCCTTCGCCCTGCTCTTCTCCAGCCTGCTGGGGTTGGCGCTCGTCGGCGGCCCCCTGCTCGCCTACTTCCAGCACCACGGGCTGCTGGAAGAGTTCAAGTACTATGCCTTCGGCATCTTCTTCGAGGGGAGCTACGGCAACGGCTTCTCACCGGAGGTGGGGGCCGTCGGCCTGCTGCGCACCGGCCTTATCATGCTGCTGCCCCCCTTTATCGTGCTGATGCTGGGCCGCCGCCAGGAGTGGTACCTGCCCGCCCTGTGCGCCACCCTGTTCGGCGTGCTGTTCACCCTGATCGCCAACTCGGTTTCGGGCCATGTGTTCGATCACTATGACGTGCTCTATCTGCAGCTGGCCCTGCTGCCGCTCGCCTGCCTGCTGGACAGAAGCGAACAGCGCTCCGATGCGCTGGGTCTGTTCTGCATCTCCCTGGTGGTGCTGACCGCCAGCTGGCTGCTGGCCCAGCAGCTCGGTTACGGCTGGAGTACCAAGGAGTGGTCCCTTGAACGGGTGCGCGAGGTGCTCGGCAACAGCCTGCTATGGGCCCTGCCTGTGCTGATCCTGGTGCCGCTCTGGCGCGCCTGGGACGTGCGCAGCGCCACCCCCTGGCTCGCCTCGCTGGCCATGCTGGCCCTGCTCGTCAACAACGCCTGGGAGGGCAACCTCAAGGGCAAGCCGTTCAATCCGCCGGCCCAGGTGCGGGTAGACAGGATCAAGGCCGAGACGGCGCCGACCGACAGGATCTGGGTCGACGGCATCCAGCCCCAGTACTATCTGTGGACCGATCGCCAGCCGGCCTCCGCCTACCTGTTCTTTGCCAACGTCAACCCGCCCTATGACGTGCGGGAACGGGTGCTGGCGGATGTAAAACGTCAAGCTCCCAAGTTCATCATCGCCAAGCCGGAGCGGGTGGCAGAGGGGCTGAAGCAGCCGGCCTCCCCCTCCACCCTCGCCTTCTACCAGTATCTGACCGAGCACTATGAAGAGGTGGATCCCGGCCTCTATCGCCGGCGCTGAGCCAGAGGGTGATACTCATCGGGGCCGCCATGGATGACCATGGCGGCCCCGAACGTTTCGACGGTGTTCAAAGAGGCGCATCCTCTCTACAATGGCGCTCTTTTTCGTGGAGGAGGGAGCAATCATGTCGGAACTGACCTATCTGGGGGGCTACCCGGATCCGCTCAAGGCCCAGGTGCAGCAGTTGATCGCGGCGGGCAAACTCGGCGAGATGCTGGCCAAACGCTACCCAGAGACCCACCTCGTCCAGAACGACAAGGCGCTCCTGGCCTACACCATGGAGCTGAAAAACCGCTATCTCAAAAGCTCGGCACCGCTCTCAAAGGTGATCTTCGACGGCAAGATAAACGTGATCAAGGATGCCCTCGGCCTGCACACCTACGTCAGCCGGGTACAGGGCAGCAAGCTCAAGGCCAAGAACGAGATCCGCATCGCCGCCCTGTTCAAGGAGGCCCATCCCGCCTTCCTCAAGATGATAGTGGTGCACGAGCTGGCCCACTTGCGGGAGAAGGAGCACAACAAGGCCTTCTATCAGCTCTGCCTGCACATGGAACCTGACTATCATCAACTGGAGTTCGATCTCCGGCTCTGGCTCACCTGGCGCGACCTCGAGCGCACCCGCCGCTGATCCCGCGTTTGCAAGGAGGCAACATGCGCCCATGGCAAAGCCGTTCCCGCTCTGCTCGTCACCGGGCCTGGCTCGTCCGAGGGCTGGCGCTCTGGCTCTTGTCCCTGCCGATTTGCGCGGCGGAGCGCTGGCAGCGCGAGGAGTACCTGATCCAGAGCTTCATGGAGATCGCCATGAAGCGGGAGTATGGCCACGAAAAGACGGTGCGTTTCTCCCGCTGGCATGCCCCCATCCGCTTGAAGCTCATCAACGAATTTGGCGACAAGCCGCTGCAGGCCGAGATGGTCAGGGTGCAGAGCCGGCACCTGGCCCGGATCACCGGGCATCCCATCGAGATGGTCAGCAGCAACCCCAATCTCACCCTCATCATGACCCGGCACCAGCAGATGGCGAGCTGGGCCAGCCGCACCATGCGCCAGGATGCCTCGGTGCGCATCGCCCTCAAGGAGGGGATCTGCCTGGCCAACTTCGCCACCAATGATCGCCACGAGATAGCCCGTGCCACCATCATCATCCCGGTCGATTACAGCCGGGCCAAGGGCCGCTTCCTCGACTGCGTGGTGGAAGAGCTCACCCAGGTGATGGGGCTGCCCAATGACTCGGACAAGGTGTTCCCTTCCATCTTCAACGACCGCAGCGTCGACAGCTTCCCGACCGGGCTCGATTACCTGCTGCTCAAGCTTGCCTATCACCCCGCCCTCCATAGCGGCATGACGGCCGACGAGGTACGCAAGGCCCTGCCCGCCGCCCTCAAGACGCTGCGCACCAACGGTGACATTGCCCAGGCCAGTCAGCGGGTCCAGGTCGACAGCCTCAGGCGCTGGGCCGGGCTGTGAATCCGTTGTGCCCCACTTCCCCTAAACACAAGACGCAGCCTCTGGCTGCGTCTTGTTCATTATTCCACTCTTCCACTCTCTCCCCTCTCTTTCCACCCTGCTCGCTGGTGCGAAGCCCGAGGCCGAGGTGGACACTCATGGGGTGAGGCCGGTCAGGCTTCCTCGGTTTCCGCCTCCGGCATCCAGCTGTCGGCGTTCTCCCACACCTCCTGCACCATGGCTTCGGCCAGATCCTTGTCTTCCTTGCTGGCGCGGCTGACCGTCAGGGCCATGGCACTGCCCGGCGCCACCCGCACATGCAGATCGGGGAAACGCTCGCCCAGTTGCTTGAGCAACTCCTGGCGCAGCGCCTCCATGGTCGAGGTGGGGATCTGATGTTTTCTGTCGATGATGATTTCCAGGCGCATAGGGTACTTCTCCGTGATATTTACTGTATTTTTATACAGTGAAATTAAAAAGTAAAGACGGACCCACGCTTTGTCTGCCGCAACATTGCAGCCCCTCCCGAGTTGTACCATCCCACCTTCTTGATGATCCGGTGCTTTCGGCCTCTTCGCACGGTCAGGCGAGAAAAGCAGTTGATATTGATTCTCATCCATTGCATCATTTGGTTATGTTACAACATAACAAAAAAGGTCATCATGCGTCCCCATATTCACCCTGAATACCGCAAGGTTCTGTTCCACGATCTCGCCAGCAACACCTACTTTCTGATCGGCTCCACGCTGGCCACCGACCGTACCAAGGAGTGGGAAGATGGCAACACCTACCCCTATGTGACGCTGGATGTCTCCAGCGCTTCTCACCCCTTCTACACCGGCAAGCAGAAGCAGGTCGGCAAGGAGGGGCAAGTCGCCCGCTTCGGCCAGCGATTCGGTCAATTCTTCGGCAAAGGAAAAGAGCAAAAATGAAGGTTCTCGCCTCCCTGAAATCCGCCAAGTCACGTCACCCTGACTGCCAGATCGTGCGCCGGCGCGGCAAGCTGTTCGTCATCTGCAAGAGCAACCCCAGGTTCAAGGCCCGTCAGGGCTGATAGCCTCCCTCTGTCCCGAAACAACAAAGCCCTCATAACGAGGGCTTTGTCGTCTGAATGGCCGCCTCACAGCGGGGTGGCGCATTTGCGATATTCGGTGGGGCTGACCCCGACCCGCTTTCGGAACACCCGGGAGAAGTAGAGCTGATCGTCATAGCCGACCTGCTGGCCTATGGTGGCGACCGACAGCGGCGTGGTCTGCAACAGCAGCTTGGCCCGCATGATGCGCTGATCCTCACGCCAGCGCACTATGCTCACCCCCACCTGCTCGCGAAACAGGTGCGCGAGGCGCGAGGGGGACAGAAACACCTGCTCCGCCAGGGCCTCCACCGAGATCTCGGCCGAGAGCGACTCGCTCAGGATCTGGCACGCCTCGTGAACCCGGTGATCGATGGCGGGATAGGCATTCTGGGAGGAGGCCTCGTAGCAGCGAATGAGCAGCCGTTCAAGCAGGTTCATGGCCAGCTGCTCCGACATGGGCCTCAGCTGCTTGTGGGTCTCCTCGATGTCGAGGAAAAGGGCATCGAACTCGGCGAGCAGCTGGCCGTCTGGCAGTTGCAAACGCCCCACCCGCTCCGTCACCTGGGGCCACTTGAGCCAGTCCGCCCAATAGGCCCGCGGCCGGAAATAGACCCAGCGGTGATACCACTCCCGGGCATCCGGCGCCCGGCCGTAATGGTGCACCGCAGCGGGCGGGAACAGCAGCAGGTCGCCAGGCTCCACGGTGAAGGCCTGGTCCCCCTGGAAGATCTGCCCCTTGCCCCTGATGGTCAAATTGACGATGAACCCCTTCATGCCGTGGGGCCTGTCGATGGTGAAATCGAGGGCACTCCCCTGCTCGATGGGGGTCATGCCCGACACCAGAAAGACATCGAACGCGTAACCGGGCAGCAGGGGATTGAGTTGTTTCGGCTTCTCTTTTTGCATCGAGGACATGGCGGAAAACAGGGTTTCGGTAAAAAAGTCGACATGGGCCATTGTAGAGATCCGGGGTAGGAACCCCCTAAGTTCGCACGCAGCCTGTTGTGAAATTGTTGAACTGGCTCACAGCTTGCCCGAGGGGAGCACCAGGCCGGCGCACATCCGGCCTGGTGAGGAGGAGAAAAACCACTCAGAGACGGGCCTTGCGCACCTGCTTGTAGCGGTCGAACAGCACGGCGGCGAGCAGGATGAGACCGCGCACCACGTACTGGGCAAACGGGGAGATATTGAGCAGGTTCATGGCGTTTTCCATCAGCCCCAAAATCAGCACCCCGGCGATGATGTAGGAGATCTTGCCGATGCCCCCCTTCATGGAGACGCCCCCCAGCACGCAGGCCGAGATCACCACCAGCTCGAAGCCGATGGAGGTCATGGGCTGGCCCGAGGTCATGCGCGACGCGAGTATGATGCCCGCGATGGAGGCGATGAGCCCGGTCATGGTGAAGATGATGATCTTGGTGCGTACCACGTTGACCCCGGCCAGGCGCGCCGCCTCCTCGTTGCCCCCCATGGCCAGGGTATTGCGGCCGAAGGTGGTCTTGTTGAGCAGCAGGCCGAAGAGCACGAAGCAGACGGCCGTCAGCCAGATGGGCGTCGGGATGCCGAGCAGGGCGGAGTTGCCGAGCTCGAAGAAGCCCTCCTCGACGATGCCCACCGCCTTGCCGTCGGAGATGATGTAGCCCACCCCGCGCGCCATCTGCATGGTGGCGAGGGTGGTAATGAGGGCATTGATCTTGAACTTGGCCACCACGATGCCGTTGATGAGACCAAAGAAGACCCCCACGAAGAGGCCGGCCAGGATGCCGAGGGTGATGCTCTCGGTGGCGTTGATGCCCACCGCGCAGGCGACGCCGGAGCAGGCCACCACGGAGCCGACGGACATGTCGAACTCGCCGGAGGCGAGGCAGAACAGCATGCCGCAGGCCACCATGCCCGACATGGAGACGGCGAGCCCGAGGCCCCGCATGTTGATCAGGCTGGCAAAGTTGGGCACCAGCACGCAGGCCAGCAGGAACAGGATGGCGAAGATCACCAGCATGCCGTACTGATCCCAGATGCGGGCCAGTTGCAGCCGGGAGCCGGTGGCTGCCGCGGTGCCGACCTGGCCGGCAGAAGTCGTTGTAGTCATGGTATTTCTCCTGAAAATTCCGGGTGCTATCTCGTTGCAGTCAGAGGGGTCAACGGGCCGGCATGGCCAGATTGAGCGCCTTGACCTCGTTGGCGTCGTCGTGGGAAAGCTCGCCCGCGATCTCCCCCTCCCGCATGACCATGATCCGATCCGCGATGCCCAGCACCTCCGGCAATTCGCTGGAGACCACCACCACGGCGATGCCGACCCTGGCCAGATCGTAAATCACGTTGTAAATCTCGTTTTTCGCCCCGACGTCGATGCCGCGGGTCGGCTCGTCGAGCAGGATGACCTTCATGTCCTCCGACAGCCAGCGCCCCAGAATGGCCTTCTGCTGGTTGCCGCCGGAGAGGTTCATGATGGCCTGATGGGGGGACGGGGTCTTGACCCTCATGTCGCGGATCCGCAGCCGCGCGTTCTCGTCCTCCCATTTCTGGTTGATCCAGAAGCCCCCCCACGCCTGGTGGCGGCGGGCGCTGATGTTGATGTTCTCCTGCACCGAGTGGATGGGGATGATGCCGAGGGCCTTGCGGTCTTCAGTGCAGAGCATGATGCCGCTGCGAATGGCGTCGATGGGGTTGCGAACGACCACCTCCTTGCCAAACACCGAAATCTCGCCGCCACGGGGCGTCTCGGCGCCGAAGATGAGCTTCATCAGCTCGCTGCGCCCGGCCCCCACCAGGCCGAAGATGCCGAGGATCTCCCCGCGCTTGACCTCAAGCGACACCGGCGCCTTGAGGCCGGGTCCCATCAGGTTCTTCACCCTAAGGCCCACCTCCCCGTGCGCTCTGGGGCTGTAGCCATAGATGTCGGTGAGCTCGCGCCCCACCATGGTCTTGACCAGCAGATCCCGGTCCACCTCGGCCATGGAGGCGAAGGTGCGCACGAACTGGCCATCCTTGAACACCGTGATGGCGTCGCACAGGGCGAAGATCTCGTCCATGCGGTGAGAGACGTAGAGAATGACCTTGCCCTCGTCCCGCAGCTGGCGGATGACCCGGAACAACTGTTCAATCTCGCGCGACGACAGGCTGCTGGTCGGCTCGTCGAAGGCGATGACGCTGGCATCCCGGGTCAGGGCCTTGGCGATCTCCACCATCTGCCACTGGCCCAGGGACAGGTACTTGAGCGGCGTCTCGGGGGAGACGTCCATCCCGAGGCGCGCAAGCTGCTTCGCCGCATCCTGGTAGAGCTTCTCCCGATCGATGACACCGCGCCGGGTCGGCAGCTGGCCGAGGTAGATGTTCTCGGCCACCGTCATCTCGGGCACCAGGTGCAGCTCCTGATAGATGATGGCGATCCCGCTCTCCAGGGCGTCGACCGTGTTCTGGAACACCTTCTCCTGGCCGGCCAGCTTCACCACCCCGCGGGTGGGGGCCTGAAAACCGCTCAGGATCTTGAGCAGGGTGGACTTGCCGGCGCCGTTCTCCCCCATCAGGGCGTGCACCGTGCCCCGCTGGCAGGAGAAGGAGACGTTCTGCAGCGCCTTGACGCCGGGAAACTCCTTGCTGATGCCGCAAAACTCCAGATAAGGAACGTGATTCATGGAATGACTCCAGTCAGCCGGCATGACGCGGGGCGCCATGCCGGCATGGGTACCAGGGGTGAGCGATTACAGCCCTTTCTTCTGCAGCTCGGCCTTGAAGTTGTCGCGGGTGATGAGCACCACGTCGGTCACCTCGGTGAATTTGGCGGGCTCGGCGTCGTTGACGACCCAGTCATGAAGCATCTGGATGCTCTTGTAGCCGTGCACGTCCGGGCTTGGCAGCAGGGAGCCGAGGAAGCCGGTGGCGCTGGACTTGGAGAGCTCGTTCACCGCATCCACCCCGTTGATGCCGATGCCGATGACGTTCTCCGGCTTGAAGCCCTGCCCTTCGGTGGCGCGCACGCCGCCCAGCACTGTGTTGTCATTCATGCCGACGATGAGCCAGTTCTTGACCTCGGGGTGCTGTACCAGCATGGAGTTGGCGGCATCCAGGGCACCCGGAATGTCATTGCTCTTGGTGGGGGCGCGGTGGATCTGGCCTTCGGGGAAGCCGGCGGCCTTCAGGGCACCGAGGGAACCTTCAACCCGGCGACGGGCGGTATCCAGCTCGTCAGCGGTGATGGCGAGCACGGCGCTGCTCTTCGGATCCCACTGGCGCTTCTGCATCTCCTTGTAGAGCTCCTGACCCTGACGCTCGCCAATCTTGGTGGCGGCCATCATCACCAGGGGCACCTGCTCCATGGGCTGGCCCTTGGCATTGACGAACTGGTCATCCACGGTGATGACCTTCAGATCCATGCTCCTGGCCTTGGCCATGATGGCCGCACCCAGCTTGGGATCCGGGGTACAGATGACGAAGCCCTTGGCCCCGTTGGCCGCCAGGCTGTCGATGGCGTTGAGGGTCTTCTCCCCATCGGGCACGGCGATCTTGATCACCTCGAAGCCGAGATCCTTGCCCGCCTTGTCGGCGAAGTTCCACTCGGTCTGGAACCAGGGCTCTTCCGGCTGCTTGACCAGGTAGCCCAGCTTCAGCGTCTCGGCGGCGAAAGCAGAATTTGCCATACCAAGGGCGACGCCCATCGCGATCATGCCTTTAACGATTTTGTTCATGCGAATGTCTCCAACGGTTCTATCAATCCATGTATCCACGCAGTACCACTCATTGAGCCAGTCAACTCGCAGCCTATAAAAACATGCTTAAACAGGACGTTATTGTTGTTGCTATGTAAGCGAACCAAGTTGTAATCGTTTTCACCATCAAAAATGGAGAGCAGGATCACGCCATGAAATTGCAGCCATTTCGTCCATGGAATTAGCAATTTCGTCACATATTAATTTTTCGATGGTCGTCACCCTCTCTTGCTGACAGCGTTAAAGTCCATATTTCCAGCAGCCAATGGCTAACCGCCCCGCCCGCCCATCTCCTATGGTTCCTCCCCAGTTACCCCTCATTGATGGTCAGGAGCACTTATGTCTGAGCACATCGTCATCGGACTCGATTTCGGCAGCGACTCGGTCAGGGCACTCGCCGTGCGCTGCCAGGATGGCGCCGAGCTGGCGACCCATGTCGTCTACTACCCCCGCTGGCAGGCGGGTCTCTACTGCCAGCCGGTCAACAACCAGTTCCGCCACCACCCCCTCGACTACCTGGAATCCATGGAGCAGGCGGTGGTGGCGGTGGTGAGCCAGCTCACCCCGGGCCAGCGCGCCGCCGTGCGCGGCATAGGGGTGGACAGCACGGGCTCCACCCCCGCCCCCATCGATGAGGAGGGCCGGGTGCTGGCCCTGCGTCCGGAGTTCGCCGACAACCCCAACGCCATGTTCGTGCTGTGGAAGGATCACACCGCCATCGAGGAGGCCGACGCCATCACGGCCCTGTGCCACAGCGGCCAGTTCCCCGACTACAGCCGCTACATCGGCGGCATCTACTCCTCCGAGTGGTTCTGGGCCAAGATCCTCCACGTCTCCCGCAGCGATGCTGCGGTACGCGCCGCCGCCTGCAACTGGGTCGAGTTGTGCGACTGGGTCCCCGCCATCCTGAGCGGCACCCAGACCCCGGCCAGCCTCAAGCGCGGGCGCTGCGCCGCCGGCCACAAGTCTCTCTGGCACCCGAGCTGGGGCGGCCTGCCCCCCGCCGACTTCCTCAACGCCCTGGATCCCCTGCTGACGGAGGAGCTCGACTTCCCCCTCTTCACCGACAGCTGGACCGCCGATCTGCCGGTCGGCACCCTGACCCCGGAATGGGCCGAGCGCCTGCACCTCTCCTGCGAGGTGGTGATCGCCGGCGGCGCCTTCGACTGTCACATGGGGGCGGTGGGGGCCGGGGCCGGCAAGCACGCCCTGGTAAAGGTGATAGGCACCTCCACCTGTGACATCCTCATGGCCGACGAGGCCAGCATCGGGGAGCGGGCGATCAAGGGGATCTGCGGCCAGGTGGATGGCAGCGTGGTGCCGGGCATGGTGGGACTGGAGGCGGGACAATCGGCCTTCGGTGACATCTACGCCTGGTATCAGCGCCAGCTCGGCTGGCCCCTGGACCAGCTCGCCGCCCAGTATCCGGAGCTTCGCACCGCCATCGAGGCCCACAAGCAGGCGCTGCTGCCGAGCCTGGCCGCCGCCTGGGAGCAGCAGCGGGATCTCGCCCACCTGCCGGTGGTGCTCGACTGGTTCAATGGCCGCCGCACCCCCTATGCCAACCAGCGCCTGCAGGGCACCCTCACCGGGATCAACCTCGGCACCGATGCCCCAGACCTCTTTGGCGCCCTGGTGGCCTCCACCGCCTTCGGCGCCCGCAGCATCATGGAGTGCATGACGAGCCAGCAGGTGCCGGTGGAGCAGGTGATCGCCCTTGGCGGCATCGCCCGCAAGTCGGCGACCGTGATGCAGACCTGCGCCGACGTCATGAACAGACCCATCCAGGTGGTGGCCTCGGATCAGTGCTGTGCCCTGGGGGCGGCCATCTTCGCCGCCGTGGCGGCCGGGCTCTACGCCGATGTGGCGCAGGCGCAGCAGCAGATGGCGAGCGCCGTGGAGCGCACCCACCAGCCGGATCCGGTGCGGGTCGCCGAATACGAACACCTCTACCAGCGCTACCTCGCCTGGGGCGCCGCCGCCGAACCGCTCTACAACCGGGGGACACTGGCATGAATATCGACACCCTCAAGGAGCAGGTGCTGGCCGCGAACCTGGATCTGCCGCGCCACGACCTGGTGACCTTCACCTGGGGCAACGTGAGCGGCATCGACAGAGAGCGCAACCTGGTGGTAATAAAACCGAGCGGCGTCAGCTACGAGCGGATGCGAGTCGAGGACATGGTGGTGCTGGATCTCGCCGGCAAGCAGGTGGAGGGGGCCCTTCGCCCCTCCTCCGACACCGCCACCCACCTGGTGCTCTATCGCACCTACCCCGAGCTGGGCGGCGTGGTGCACACCCACTCCACCCACGCCACCGCCTGGGCCCAGGCCGGACGCCCCATCCCCATTTTCGGCACCACCCAGGCCGACTACTTCCACGGCGAGATCCCCTGCTCCCGCCTGCTCACCCCGGGAGAGGTGGAGGAGGACTACGAGGGGCTGACCGGCCACCTCATCGTCGAGACGCTCAGACAGACCCCCATCCTGACCATGCCGGGGGTGTTGCTGGCCAACCACGGCCCCTTCAGCTGGGGAAAGGACCCCGAAGACGCGGTGCACAACGCCGTGGTGCTGGAAGAGGTGGCCCGCATGGCCTGGCTCACCGGCCAGATCAACCCGGCAGCCCGCCCCCTGCCCGATTACCTGCTGGAGAAACACTACCAGCGCAAGCATGGCAAACACGCCTATTACGGCCAGACAAAAGCCTAACGAGAGGACACCAAGATGGAATTGATGAAACAGCTGGAAGTGTGGTTCCTGGTCGGCAGCCAGCACCTGTATGGCGCCACCACATTGAAGCAGGTGGCCGATCACGCCCACACCATCACCAGCCAGCTCAACGAGGGGGCGGGCCTGCCCCTCAAGATAGTGCTCAAACCCACCGGCACCACCCTCGACGAGATAAGCGCGGTGGCCCGGGATGCGAACCACGACGAGCGCTGCGTCGGGCTCATGGTGTGGATGCACACCTTCTCCCCCGCCAAGATGTGGATCCCGGCGCTGAGCCAGCTGCAAAAGCCCCTGCTGCAGTTCCACACCCAGTTCAACCGGGATCTCCCCTGGAGCGAGATCGACATGGACTTCATGAACCTGAACCAGACCGCCCACGGCGGGCGCGAGTTCGGCTTCATGGGGGCCCGCCTGCGCCTGCCCCGCACCGTGGTGGTGGGGCACTGGCAGGAGGAAGAGGCCAGGCAGAAGATAGGCAACTGGATGCGGGTCGCCGCCGCCATCCACGACAGCCGCCACCTCAAGATCGCCCGCTTTGGCGACAACATGCGCAACGTGGCGGTCACCGAGGGCGACAAGATTGAGGCCCAGATCCAGTTCGGCTATCAGGTGAACTACCACCCGGTGGGGGATCTGGTGAAGGTGATCGCCGCCGTGCCCGACAGCGACATCGAGGCGCTGCTGGCCGAATACGAAGAGACCTACACCCTGACCGAGGCGGTGCAGGCGGGAGGCCCGCTGCGTGACTCCCTGTATGAGGCGGCGCGCCAGGAGTTGGGGATGAAGAAGTTCCTCACCGACGGCGGCTTCGGCGCCTTCACCACCACCTTCGAGGATCTCTATGGCCTGCACCAGCTGCCGGGTCTCGCCTGTCAGCGCCTGATGCAGCAAGGCTTCGGCTTCGGGGCGGAAGGGGACTGGAAGACGGCGGCCCTGCTGCGCACCCTCAAGGTGATGGGGGCTGGCCTGCCGGGGGGCACCTCCTTCATGGAGGACTACACCTACCACCTGGAGACGGGCAACAACCTGGTGCTGGGGGCCCACATGCTGGAGGTCTGCCCCTCCATCGCCGCCGGCAAACCCGTGCTGGATGCCCAGCACCTGGGGATTGGCAAGAAGGCAGATCCGGCCCGCCTGCTGTTTGCGGCGCCAGCCGGCAAGGCGGTCAACGCCAGCCTCATCGACATGGGCAACCGCTTCCGTCTGGTGGTCAATCAGCTGGAGGTGGTGGACTTGCCACAGGCCATGCCGAAACTCCCGGTGGCCAGCGCCCTGTGGAAACCCCTGCCTGATCTGCAGACCAGCGCCGAAGCCTGGATCCTGGCGGGCGCGGCCCACCACGCCGTCTTCACCCAGGCGGTGGACATTGAGCAGCTGCGCACCTTCGCCGACATCCTGGGCATCGAGTTCGTGGTGATCGACGAGCACACTCGCATCCCCGCGCTCAAGGAGCAGCTGCGCTGGAACGAGGTCTACTACAAGCTCTGCAACTGACCCCTTCCCGTCACCCCACGAAACAGCCCCGCCCGCGGGGCTGTCTCTTTTTCTGGCCTGTCAGGGCTGGGCGCCCCCCGCCAGCAGCCAGTGACAGACCCTCTCCACCCCGTGGCGCTGGCTGTCGGGGCGGGCGATCAGGGCGTATTCGTGATCCGTCTCCAGCACGGGGGCGAAGGGGGCCACCAGGGCGCCGCTCTCCAGCTCCTCGGCCACTATGGTGGGATCCCCGAGGGAGAGGCCAAACCCCTGCAACGCGGCATTCATCGCCAAGTCCAGGGTATCGAACAGCTGCCCCCCCTGGGGCTGCCAGGGGGTCGCAATGAAGGTGGCAAACCAGTTTCGCCAGTCCCGCCGATCGACGCTGGCATGGATCAGGGGGAGCAAGGGGAGCTCCTCCAGGGAGCGCTCGAACAGGCGGTGCTTGGCGGCAAACGCCGGGGCACAGACCGGGGTCAACCGCTCCCGAAACAGAGGCTGGCTGTTGGGATAACGCCCCAGACAGGGCTGGTAGACAATGGCGAGATCGAACGGCTCCCGGGAGAAGTCGATGCCGTGGTGGTGGCTGCCGCGCACCTCCACCGCCTCCCCCTCGAACGCCTGCAGCCGCCGCAGCAGCCAGCGGCTGGCGCAGGAGGGCACCTTGATGCTGATGGCCTGCTCGTGGGGCAGAGTCTGCAAGGCGCTGAGCCCCTCCCCCATGCGGGCCAGCCCTTCGCGAACGAAAGGAAGCAGCCGCTCGGCGGCCGGGGTCAGGGTCAGGCTGCGGGTGCCGCGCACGAACAGCAGGTGTCCCAGGCGCGCCTCCAGCTGGGCGATCTGTTTGCTCACGGCCCCCTGGCTGACGCACAGCTCGTCGGCGGCCAGGGTGAAGCTCAAGTGACGGGCGGCGCACTCGAAGACCTGCAAACCGTAGAGGGGCAGCTGGGTGCGCGGCGGGGTGAACAACATGACAAGCCTCCATGCTTGAGAAAAACTCATGCATACCATGCCGAATAATCCGTTGTCCGGCAAGCGCCCAGGGGGCTAAAACAGGACCTCATTCCCACACTCAGGTGACGGCGCCATGTCCATCCCCCAGGTTTCCAGCAAACTGCCCCAGGTGGGCACCACCATCTTCACCGTGATCGGGGATCTGGCCGCCCGCCACCCCAGCATAAACCTCTCCCAGGGGGCGCCGAGTTTCCCCTGCGATCCCGAGCTCATCCGGGTAACCCACGAGGCCATGCTGGCCGGCGAGAACCAGTACGCCCCCATGACCGGGCTGCCCGCCCTGCGCGAACAACTGGTGGCCAAGATTGCGACCAGCTACGGCCACCACTATGACGCGGGCGAGGAGATCACCATCACCGCCAGCGCCAGCGAGGCCCTGTTCTGCGCCATCACCGCCCTGGTTCATCCCGGTGACGAGGTGATCATGTTCGAGCCGGCGTTCGACAGCTACCGCCCCATGATCCAGCTGCAGGGAGCCACCCCGGTGGTGATCGCCCTCAAGGCGCCGGATTTTGCCATCCCCTGGGACGAGGTGGCCGCCCGCATCACCCCGCGCACCCGCATGATAGTGCTCAACACCCCCCACAACCCGACCGGCACCGTCTGGCAGGCAGGGGATCAGGAGCACCTCGCCCGCCTGGTGCGCGGCACCGACATCCTGATCCTCTCGGACGAGGTGTATGAGCACGTGGTGTTCGACGGCGCCCTGCACCAGAGCGTCATCCGTTACCCGGAGCTGGTGGAGCGCTCGGTCGCCGTCTTCTCCTTTGGCAAGACCTTCCACGTCACCGGCTGGCGCGTGGGCTACTGCGTGGCCCCCCGTCCCCTGATGGAGGAGATCCGCAAGGTGCACCAGTTCGCCATGTTCGCCGCCGACACTCCCATGCAGTACGGCTTCGCCCACCTGTTGCAACAACCGGCCCACTACCAGGGGCTGGCGGCCTTCTACCAGCGCAAGCGCGACTTGCTGACCTCGGCCCTGGCAGAGTCGCGTCTGACCCTGCTCCCCTCGGCGGGCAGCTTCTTCATGCTGGCGAGCTACGAGCGCATCAGCGACGAGCCGGACAGCCTGTTCGTGCAGCGGCTGATCCGCGATCACGGGGTCGCCACCATCCCCGTCTCCGCCTTCTACCACGACGGCACGGATCAACGGGTCATCCGCCTCTCCTTCTCCAAGGATGACGACACCCTGCTGGCGGGCGCCGAGCGCCTGTGCCGCGTCTAGGAGGCCACATGGACAGCGTACGCGTCGCCGTGCTGCAGATGGTCTCCGGGGATGACCTCGACCACAACCTGACCCAGGCCGAGGTGCTGCTGCGCCAGGCGGCTGCCGAGGGGGCCGAGTTCGCCCAGTTGCCCGAATATTTCTACCTGATGCCAGAAGATGAGCGGGCACGGGTCGCCCTGGCCGCCCCCGTCGGCGATCACCCCCTGCTGGCCTGGGTACAGGGGCTGGCCCGGGAACTCGGGATCTGGATCCTGGCCGGCACCCTGCCGCTGGCCAGCCACGAGCCCGGCAAGATGCACAACAGCAGCCTGCTCGTCGACCCCGAGGGCAACCTGGCCTGCCGCTACGACAAGCTGCATCTGTTTGGCTTTTGCACCGGGCAGGAGCAGTATGACGAGGCCGCGACCATGACCCCGGGGGAGGCGGTGGTGAGCCACCCCCTGCCCTGGGGGCTGCTGCGCCTCGGGATCTGCTACGACCTGCGCTTCCCGGAGCTGTTCCGGCTGGGGCCGGCCCCCGACGTCATCGCCCTGCCCGCCGCCTTCACTCACACCACGGGGCTCGCGCACTGGGAACTGCTGCTGCGGGCCCGGGCGGTGGAGAACCTGGCCTTCGTGCTGGCCTCGGCCCAGGGGGGACACCACCCCGGCGGGCGGCGCACCTTCGGCCACAGCATGATCATCGATCCCTGGGGCCGGGTACTGGCCCGGGTCGAGGAGGGTCAGGGCATGGCCATCGCCACCCTGGATCTGGCAGCCCAGCGCACGGTACGCAGCCAGCTGCCGGCCCTCGCCCATCGCAAGATAGCCGTCGGCCCCTAGGCCGACATCCGTTACGACCATCGACATGACGCCACACTCAAGGGACTGACTATGAAACTCAACACCGCAATGATGCTGGTGGCCCTGGCCACCACAGGCCAGGCCGCCGCCAAACCCCTGGTGATCGCCACCGACGCCACCTATCCCCCCTTCGAAATGGTCGACAGCAGCGGCAAGCTCGGCGGCTTCGAGGTCGAGCTGGCCTACGCCCTGTGCGCGGCCATGAAGACCGAGTGCGAGGTGATCAACCAGCCCTGGGATGCCCTGCTCCCCGGCCTGCAGGTGCGCAAGTACGACGCCATCATGTCCTCCATGAACATCACCGACGAGCGGCGCCAGAAGGTGGACTTCAGCCAGGTCTACTACATGATGCAGAACCGCTTCGTGGGGCGCAGCGACAAGGCCGCCGACTTCACCGACGATCCGGCGCACTTCAAGGACAAGGTGATCGCGGTGCAGGAGGGCACGCCCCAGGACAACTTCGTCACCGCCCGCTACGGCGACGTGGCCAAGATCAAGCGCTACGTCAACGCCCAGTCTCCCATGCTGGATCTGCAGTCCGGCCGCGCCGACTACACCTTCGGCAACATGGTGCAGTTGAAGGTGGGCTTCCTCGACAAGGAGATGGGCAAGCAGTTCACCTTCGTCGGTCCCCAGTTCAACGGCACCCAGGACAAGATCCTGGGGGAAGGGGTGGCGGTGGCGCTGCGCAAGAACAACGACCAGCTCAAGAGCCAGTTCGATGCCGCCATCGCGAGCGTCAAGGCCGACGGCACCTTCGACACCCTGCTCAAGAAGTACCAGCTCGAAGACCTGCTCTGATCCCGGAATCCGTCGTCCATCAAAAATGCCAGTCGACATCGACTGGCATTTTTTATCCCGGGTGTTCCGCTGACACAGGCCCCCCTCCCCTTCAAGGTTCTGGCAGAGCGTGCCATGCTCCCTGTATTCCTGCGCCGTTCACGCCGCGTCGCGCATCCGCGCTCCACACACTGCGCAGGCAAGGAGGCAAGCCATGACCCCGTCCCCTCTCATCCGCCGCTTTTCCCCCAATCGTCTGGGGCGCGATCTGGCGGTGGGCGATATCCACGGCTACTTTGCGCTGTTGCAGCAGGCGCTGGACAGCATCGACTTCGATCCTGAGCGGGATCGCCTCTTCAGTGTGGGAGATCTGACCGATCGCGGGCCCGAGTGCGCCAAGGCCCTGGACTGGCTGGCACGCCCCTGGTTCCACCCGGTGTGCGGCAATCACGACGACTACGTCTGCCGCCATGAGAGCTGCGATCGGGAAAACTGGATCCAGAATGGCGGAGGGTGGTTTGCGCTGCTGAGCCAGGACGAGCAGGCCCTGTTCGCCGCCCGCTACCGCACCCTGCCCCTCGCCATCGAGGTGCAGACCCGGCACGGGCCCGTCGGCTTGCTCCACGCCGATTGCCCCTTCCCCACCTGGCAAGGCCTGCTGGACAGGCTGGAGGCGGGGGTCGGCGGCGGGACGCTTCGGGCCATCAAGAACGTCTGCCTCTGGTCACGGCGGCGCATCGAGCAGCTGGACGAGAGCGGCATCGAGGATCTGGTCGCCCTGGTGGTGGGCCACACCCCGGTGAGCGTCCCGGTGCGCCTCGGCAATGTCTACTACATCGACACCGGCGGCTGGTATCCCCACGCGGGCGGCTATTTCACCCTGCTGGACCTGGACAGCCTGACGCCTCTCTTTCCCGAGCGGTAGAGGCCCGGGCCATCGTCTGGTCTCGCCACGCTGCTCGTTAAAGCACCAGGCAGGCGCACCGGACTTCGCTCTGCCTGCGCTATGGTTTACCATGCAGACCATTGTGGTGCCTGGCACCCCCACCCCGGCGCCTGATGCCGCCGTCACCGGATACCCCATCTCGAACAACATGAGCAACACAGCGCACCCGGGCAGCAGGCCCACATTTTTCTTTCATGACTACGAAACCTTCGGCATCAGCCCGGCCAGGGACAGACCGGCGCAGTTCGCGGGCATTCGCACCGACGCGGATTTCAACGTCATCGGCGAGCCGCTGGTCATCTACTGCAAGCCGCCGGCGGACTATCTGCCGGAGCCGGAGGCCTGCCTCATCACCGGTATCACGCCGCAGAAGGCGATGAAGGACGGGCTGTGCGAGGCGGATTTCATCCGCCAGATCCACGGGGAGTTTGCCAACCCGGGTACCTGCGTGCTCGGCTACAACAGCATCCGTTTCGATGACGAGGTGACCCGCTACACCCTGTATCGCAACTTCTACGACCCCTACGCCTACGCCTGGCAGAACGGCAACTCCCGCTGGGACATCCTCGACATGCTGCGGGCCTGCTACGCCCTGCGCCCGGAGGGGATAGAGTGGGCCTTTGACGAGGAGGGCAAGCCGAGTTTCAGGCTGGAGAAGCTCACCGTCGCCAACGGCGTATCTCACGCCAACGCCCACGATGCGCTCTCCGACGTCCTGGCCACCATAGAGATGGCCAAACTGGTGAAAAAGGCCCAGCCCAAGCTCTTCGGGTATCTGTTTGACCTTCGCAACAAGAACAAGGTCAAGGCCCTCATCGACGTGGTGACCATGAAACCCCTGGTGCACGTCTCCGGCATGTTCTCCCCCTGGCAGGGCTGCGCAAGCTGGGTGTCACCGCTGGCCTGGCACCCCACCAACCAGAACGCGGTGATCATGGTGGATCTCACCCGCGACCCCACCCCCCTCATCGAGCTGTCCTGCGAGGAGATCAGAGAGCGCCTCTACACCAAAAAAGAGGAGCTGGGGGATCTGGCGGGCATTCCGGTGAAACTGGTGCACATCAACAAGTGCCCCGTGCTGGCCCCGGCGGCCACCCTGACGGCGGAGCGCGCCGACGAGCTCGGCATCAATCGGGAGCAGTGCCGCAAGAGCCTGGATCTGCTGCGCGCCCACCCCGAGGTGCGGGAAAAGCTGGTGGAGGTGTTCAACCAGGAGTTTGCGGGCAACAACGAGAGCGACCCCGATACCCAGCTCTACGCCGGTTTCTTCGGTCACGGCGACAAGGCCACCATGGATCTGGTGCGCGCCACACCGCCGGATCTGCTGGGGGAGCGGGAGTTTGCCTTCAGTGACCCCCGTCTGCCCGAGATGCTGTTCCGCTACCGTGCCCGCAACTGGCCCCACACCCTGAGCGAGGCGGAGCAGAAGCGCTGGCGCCTGCACTGCAGCGACTACTTCAGCAGCCGCCTGCCCGACTACGCTCCCCGCCTCGAGGCGCTGGCAGAGCAGAATCAGGGTAACGAACGAAACTTTGCGATTCTAAAGAGTCTCTACCACTACCTGGAAGATCTGTGAGATGTGAGCCGTTTCACAGTTAAACTCCTGTGCCCGCCCCGCGGGCACGACATAATGAGCAGGGAGCCCAGGCTCCTGATAGTTTGATAATTATTCGCGCTATCGGCATGGATGCCGTGCTCTCGACTGTTGGGGATCTCTCGTCTTATGCGTTTAGCACTGCCTGCTGTCATGCTTGCCGCCGCTGCCTTGCTGCCTTCGCTCGCCCAGGCCGGCGTGCGTTTCGAGGTGCCGGACTATCTGCTGCGTCTGCCGGAGCAGACCTATCAGCTCATCGAACGCAATTTCAACACCCTCTACCAGCAGACCGACTTCACCCCCCAGATCACCAACAGTTACTTCAACCACTCGGATCTCTACCGCTTCGCCGGCATCCCCCTCGCCATCACGCCGCAGAACGGCTTCCAGATGGAGGTGTTCGGCCAGCTCTACAACAAGTCGTCCCAGATCTATGCCCAGATGAGCCAGGATCTCTCCCTCTACCGCACCCTGCGGGTCGACATGATGGGGGATCAGAGCGATGCCATCGCCATCGGCATGGGGCTCGGCATTCCCCTCAGCAACCGCCTGACCGTCAAGGCGCTGGCCTCCAGCAACGAGATACCGGGCTATGGCTCCGCCAACTACGCCGTCGGCGTGGAGTGGCACTTCTAACGAAGCACGCCCAGCTAACTCACTACATGCGACAAGGCTCCCGATGGGAGCCTTGTCGCTTTTGACAGGGAGGATCAGCCGTAGCGGATCACCCTCCCCTGGCCTGCCTGCAGCACCAGCGCCTCCCCCTGGGGGGCGTCATTCCAGAAATCCGCGCCACCCGCCGGCAGCGCGACCCGGGCCTCCTGCTCGCTCCAGTTGAACAGGCAGAGCAGCTCGCCGCCCCCGGGCAGGGCCACCCGCCCGCGCGCAAAGCCCATGCCGTCGAAGCGGGCCGCCGGGGTGCGCCCCTCACACAGGGCCAGCAGCTTGAGTAGCCTCGCGCCCTGACTCTCGTCCAGATCCTGCAGCCTGTCGCCGGCCAGCACCATGCCCCCGCTCGCCACCAGGGCGGCCAGGTGGAAGTCGTAGTCCGCGCGGCTGGCGTGCTGGCCAGGAATATCCCGCAGGCAGACACAGTCGGGATCCAGCGCCCAGAGCCGGTCGTTCTGCCAGGCGCGGCAGAAGGCTTCCCGCGCTATCTGGCGAAAACGCGAGCCATGGCGCTCCACGTCGTCGCTCACCCGCATGCCGTGCACCAAGCCGAGGCTCGGCCAGATGGGCGCGTTGCAGCCGAGCAGGAAGGCCCCCTCCCCGGCGCCGCGCAAGATGGCGGCCATGCCGCGACGATAGGCCTCCACCCGGGTGGCGTCAGGGTCGTGGAAACGGCCGCCGTGGATGGCCCCCCAGAAGTTGGCGTCCAGCTTGAAATAGTGGATGCCCCACTGCTCGCGCAGGGTACGAAACAGCTGCTCGAAGTGCGCCTGCACCTCGGGGTGGGTACCGTCCAGCACGTACCAGGGGGTGCAGCGCCAGCCGCCATAGGTGACCCGCTCGGAGGGGAGCGGCAGGCCGTCATCCCCCTTTACGAACCACTCCGGGTGCTGCTGGAACACTTGCGAGCCGGGCTCCGCGATGAAGGGGGCGACCCAGAGCGCAGGCTCGCAGCCGACGGCGCGGATCTCCCGGGCAAGGGCCGCCACCCCCTCCTCGAACTTGGGCGACGGGGTGAGCCAGTCCCCCATCCTGGCCTGATAGCCGTCGTCTATCTGCACGTAGCGCAGGGCGGGGAAGCGCTCGGCCCGCACCGCCAGGTTTTCGCGAATGTCGTCCGCGCTCACCTGGGCATAGTAGTGATACCAGGAGCACCAGCCGCTCGGGCGCGCCGCCACCTGGCCCACCAGGGTGCCGTGCTCCCTCTCGATGAGGCGGGCCAGTTCGGCCAGCAGGGCCTCCCTGTCTGGCCCCGCCAGGCAGATCAGCGCCTCGCTCTGCCAGTGCGCCTGTGGTGCCAGCACCCGCCCCTCGGTGTTCATCACTATGGCCAGGCGACCATCCGGGTAGAGGCGAAACTCGCCGCCAAAGCGGTGGCAGCTCGCAAACGCCAGGAGCAGCCAGCCCCCCTCCAGTTCCACCAGCAAGAGGTTGTGGACAGTGTGATAGCCCTCGTCCTCGGTGATGCGATAGACGCCGGCATCGGGGCAGCGCCCCACCGGCTGCGGCGATTGCCAGCTGCCCATGGTCTGGGCCAGCATCTGGAACCCCTCGCCATAGATGGCGGCGGCGGGCGAGAGGCCGAGATCCCCCTCGAACAGCCGCCAGTGGTGCACCGGTGCCGGGGTGTTCCCGGTGTTGTCCAGCCTCACCCGGCACAGGGGGCCGTCCCACTGGCGGGTCTGCAGCAGCTGCGGAGAGAGGGCGGGATCGGCGGGCAGCTGGCGCAGCCTGGCCAGGAGAGAGGGGTACGACATGGGATCTCCTACTTGTGGGGGAACGACGGGAAGCGCCATTGTATCCCCTGCGGGCCAGTTGACCCTGTTCCGTGCCCCCCGTGCCTGTTAAACTGCGACCTCGCTCACAGTTGCCAAGATGAGGCCCCCGTGCTGCTCCGACGCACTCTGCTCTACCTTCGTGATTTTCTGGTCATCATCGCCTGCCTGCTGGCGGGCAAGGCCCTGGCCGCCATCCTGCCTTTCGCCTTCCCCGGCAGCATACTCGGCATGCTGCTGCTGTTCGTGCTGCTCTCCCTGCAGCTGGTCCGTTTCTCCTGGGTCGAGCTGGGGGGTGGCCTGCTGCTGCGCCACATGGGGGTGCTGTTCGTGCCGGTGGCGGTCGGCCTGGTGGCCTGGCTCGAGCCCCTGCGCCAATCCTTCGGCCTCATCATGCTCTGCGTCGTGCTCGGCATCGTGCTCATTCTGGGTGCGGTCGGCCACCTCTATCAAAGGATGAACAAGCCATGATGTTCTGGTTTGCCCTGCCCCTGACCCTGACGCTCTATTTCATGACCCGGGCCCTCTATCGTCGCCTGCCCTGGCCCGTCATCAACCCCGTGCTGATCCCCACCGCCGCCATAATCGGCCTGCTGCTCTGGCTGGATCTGCCGCTGGATCAGTACCAAGGGGGCACCGCCCCCCTCACCGCCCTGCTGGAGCCGGCCGTGGTGGCCCTGGCCCTGCCCCTCTACCAGCAGGCGCGCCAGATCCGGGACAAGCTCAAGCCCATTCTGATCTGCACCCTCAGCGCGGTATTCATCTCGGTCTGCACCACCCTGGGTATCGGGCACCTGATGGGGGCGGATCCGGCCCTGCTGGCCTCCATCGCCACCAAATCCATCACCACCCCGCTCGCCATGAGCGTCAGCCAGTCCCTCGGCGGCATTCCCGCCATCGCCGCCGCCGTGGTGGTGGTGGTGGGGATCCTGGGGGCCCTGGTGGGCTTTCCCCTGCTCCGGCTGATGCGGGTGACCGACCCCGAGGCCCAGGGGCTCGCCATGGGGGCCTGCGCCCACGCCATCGGCACAGCCGCCTCCGCCGAACAGGGGATCACCCAGGGGGCCTTCTCGTCGCTCGCCATGGTGGTGTGTGGCGTGCTGACCGCCGCCGTCGCCCCCCTGCTGTTCGCCCTCTACCACTGGCTGACCTGAGCCTCGGCACACCCGGCCATGGCCCTCTGGGCCATGGCACCTTCCTTCCCTCTTCAATCATACCCAGGCGACACCGACGGTCCCGTCACGCTGCGAGCCCGCGCACAGATTGCGAAAGACAAACGTTTCCTTTACCATCCCCGGCCCTTTGCCCATCAAGGCGTGAGCGCGCTCACACATTTCACCGCGCTTGCTCCCTACAATGGCCCCCCAATTGGCCTTTGAGGACACAGTATGCATCCCCGCTTTGCCAAGCCATTCGAGACCCTTTCTGCCCCGCTCCAGGACGCCCTGCGCCCCATGCTGGGGGACGATTTCCAGGCCCGTTTCACCCCCGCACAGGTGGCGACCCTGAAAGCCGCCACCGGGCTGGATGACAGGGCCCTGCGCCTGGCCCTGCTGCCGCTGGCGGCCGCCTGCTCGGTCGCCCCCATCTCCAAATTCTTCGTCGGTGCCATCGCCTGCGGCCTGAGCGGCACCTGGTACTTCGGCGCCAACATGGAGTTCGCAGGCCAGGGGCTGTTCCACTCGGTGCACGCCGAGCAGTCCGCCATCTCCAACGCCTGGCTAGGCGGCGAGACCGGGATCTCCGAGATCACCGTCAACTACACCCCCTGCGGCCACTGCCGCCAGTTCATGAACGAGCTGAGCACCGCCAAGACGCTCAAGGTCTCCCTGCCGGACGACTTGAGCGAGCTGCAGGCCTTCCTGCCTCACTCCTTCGGCCCCGCCGATCTCGAGATCACGGACGCCCTGATGAGCCCGCAGGCCCACGACGAGCTGGTGCTCGAGAGCGACGATCCCCTGTGGCAGGCCGCCCTCGCCGCCGCCCGCCAGAGCTATGCCCCCTACAGTCAGGGCTATGCCGCGGTGGCGCTGCAGTTCGAAGATGGCCGCATTTTCTGCGGTCGCTACGCCGAGAACGCCGCCTTCAACCCGAGCCTCCCCCCCATGCAGATGGCCTGCGCCCATGCGGTGCTGAATGGCGAGGATCTCGCCACCGTCCGCCGCGCCGTGCTGCTGGAGAGCAAGGATGGCCAGATCAGCCAACGGGACTCCGCCCAGTCCACCCTGAGGGCCCTGGGCTCGGTCGAACTGGAATACAACGCCGTCTAACGCCGTGCAACGACCATAAAAAGGGGAGCCATCGGCTCCCCTTTTTCATCTGTCTTGCAACGCTCGCGGCCCCTCTCAGGACTCCCACAGGATGCGCTGGGCACCGGACCAGCGCTCGCCGATGTCCGCGTACTTCTGCTCCAACAGGTGGCGACGGATCTTCATGGTGGGGGTCAGCACCCCGTTCTCGATGTTCCAGGGCGTCTTGACCACCAGGATGCCGCGCAGGCGGGCATGGGACTCCAGCTTGTCGTTGACCCGATTGAGGGCGCTCTCCAGCTGGGCGTCCACCCCGGCCCTGTCGGCCTTCATGGCGCTCTCGGCCAGCTGCACCAGGGCGACCGGCTGCGGCATGCCGTAGCCGATGACGCACAGCTGCTCGATGATGGGCTCCTGCCCGAGCATCCCCTCGATGGGCACCGGGGCCACGTACTTGCCCTTGGCGGTCTTGAAGACGTCCTTCATACGGCCGGTGATGGTGAGGTAGCCCTCCCTGTCCAGCTTGCCCATGTCGCCGGTATGGAGCCAGCCGTCGGCGTCGATGGCCTCCCGGCTGTGCTCGGGATCCTTGTAATAACCCATCATCATGCCCTCGCAGCGACAGAGGATCTCCCCCTCGTCGGAGATGCGGATGGTCACCCCGGGCCCCGCCTTGCCGACGGTGCCAATCTTGTCGGCCCTAAACGGGAAGTTCAGGGTGGAGAAGGCGTGATTCTCGGTCATGCCCCAAGCCTCGGTGATCTCGAGGCCGATACTGTGGTACCACTCCAGCAACGCCGGGGCCACGGGGGCCGAGCCGCAGCCCAGCACCCGCGCCTGATCCAGCCCCAGCCCCTGCTGCAGCTTGCGTTTGATGAGGCCGGAGACGAGGGGGATCTTGAGCAGCAGCGCCAGCTTCTTCTGGGGCAGCTTCTCGTGGATCTTGATGCGGAACATGGCCCAGAGCCGCGGCACCGAGATGAAGACGGTGGGACGGCAGCGCTTGACGTCCTCGATGAAGGTGTCGAGAGACTCGGGGAAGGCGATGGTGGCGCCGCTGAACAGGCTGCCGCCGTAGATGTAGACCCGCTCCGTGATATGGGCGAGCGGCAGGTAGGAGAAGCCGCGATCCTCCGCCGTGAGGGCGACCGCCTCCACCAGCTTCTCGCAAGACCAGGCGTAGCGCTCCACGCTCAGCATGGCCCCCTTGGGCTTGCCGGTGCTGCCGGAGGTGTAGACCAGGCTCAGCAGGGCATCCGGCGCCTGCACCGGGCTATCCGGAATGGGGTCGTATTGCGCCAGCAGATCGTCCCACTGGTGCGCCGCCGGCATGGTCTCATAGGGCAAGGCGATGCGCAGCAGATCGCCGGGCACCCCCGCCTCCTGGCTCTTCCAGTCGTCCAGCTTGCCCACGAAGATCGCCTTCGCCTCGCTGTGGCGCAGCACGTACTCTATGGTGTCGACGTTGGCGGTGGGATAGATGGGAACGCTCACGTAGCCCCCCATCTGCATCGCCAGATCGGCGATGAACCACTGGGCACAGTTCTTGGAGAGCAGGGCTACCTTGTCGCCGGAGACCAGTCCCAGCGCACGCAGTGCCGCCACCATGCGCCGCGCCTCGTCGGCGACCTCACCCCAGGTGAAGTCGACGTATTCGCGGTGGATGGTCTGACGAAGATAGATTCGGTCGGGACACTGCCGCTCCCAGTGATAGAGCATCTCGAGCGGCAGTCTGGTGGCAATGCGTGAGGAGGAGGCCATGGTTTAATCCCTGAAACAAAAGGCGAGCCTCATTATTAACCTTTTGATAACACTCAGGGAAGCAGAATACTTAAACTTGTGTTTGAACTGCGAATGGGATCAAGCTTCCGCCTCTTGCTGCAGACGCTTCCACATCTCCTGCACCAGGGCCTCGTCCTGCTCCGAGAGCTCTCCCTGCAGGATGGCCTCGTTCAGGCTGCGCAGCACATAGCTCTTCACGTCCCGCACCAGGGTCTTGCCCTCCAGCTCGGCCCGGGCGACCGCCAGCGAGATATGGCCACGCAGATAGCCGCCCGCAAACAGTTCGTCTTCGCTGGCCGTAGCGACCATGGCGTCGATCAGTCCCAACAACTTGTGTTCAAAATCGTGAATCGTCATTTAACGCAGCCTCATTTCCGGGGTTGCCGGCAAAAAATTCGGGGGAGTGGAACCGCGATCCGGTTGATCGCGGCTCTCTGGCGCCAGGCCAGCCGCATCCTTGATGTCCTATTCCGGGTTGGCCACCGGGTAGATGACCTGGTCCTTGTATCCCGTGGTTATGCGCAGATAACCACTTAACGACCGGTTCAGTGCAGGATCGTCGGTATCCACCAGCAGTGGACGGCCTTCTAGTGCCGCCAGCTTGGTCTTGGTGGCGAGCACCTGGATATGCTCTCGCCCGACGGCCCGGATCACCTCTGGACTCAATTGCTGATTTCCGCGCCCGAACAGATGTCCCTGACCGCCGATCAGGGTGATGATCAGCCGGCAGCGACGGCCGCGGATCCGGGTCAGGATCTCGGCGGCGGACAGATCCTGCCCGATAAGCCGGCCATTTTCCACCAGATCCACACCGAGCAATGTATTTTCGAGACCAAGCTCCGCCATGCAGGCCGCCACCGTGCTCCCCGACCCCATCAGGTAGAGGGTATCGGGCTCCATCTGCTCCACCACGCCGGCGGCGAGATCCGCCAGCACCAGCTCCTCGGACTCCTTGCCCCCCTGCTTGACCGCCTGTACATAGCGCAGATCCCCGGGCACCAGGAGCTGGCCGTAATGGCGGGCACGGACCTTGCCTGCCCGAAACGCCTCTTCGTCGATGTCCATCACCTCCGCATCCACCAGGCTCAGGAGCTCGCCGGCGATCATCCTGGCCGCCACCCGGCCGCTCGCCGCCGGCGTCACCCCGTAGACCCCGGAGTGGATCTTGCACCCCGCCGGAATGCCGAGCACATGGCAGGACTCCCCCACGGCGGCGCAGATGTCACGGGCTGTGCCGTCGCCGCCGGCAAAGAGCAGCAGATCCACCCCGGCATCGCGCAGGGCCAGGGCGGCGGCACGGGTGTCCTCGGCGCTCGTCTGCACTGCGGCGGGTTGATGAACGATGCGGTGGGGCAGATTCAGCTCGGCGGCAAGGTCGGCCCCCATCTCCCCGGCCACCGTCAGCAGCTCGAACGGCGTGGTCAGTTCACACAGGGGCGCCAGCGCCTGACGGGCCCGCTCCCGAGACCTGGCCACGGCCCCTCGTGCCAGCGCTTCGGCCACCATGCCGTCGCTGCCCTTGAGACCGACGGCCCCGCCGATACCGGCGATGGGGTTGATGATAAGCCCTAATCGAAACATGTTGTCCTCCCGTTGACTGGTCGCCATTTTTATCTTTTCCCGCCACTGGGACAAGCCATGACCCCCTGCTAAAATGCGCGACTTCAACCTCAACCACTGTTCAACCAAGGTTCAATCATGCTGGAATGGATTGCGGACCCCTCCGCCTGGGTCGCGCTCGCCACCCTGACCCTGCTCGAGATCGTGCTGGGTATCGACAACATCATCTTCATCTCCATCCTGGTGGGGCGACTGCCGGAAGCACAACGCCAGAAGGCGCGCATCCTGGGACTCGGCCTCGCCATGGGTACCCGCATCCTGCTGCTGCTCTCCCTGGCCTGGGTGATGCGCCTCACCGAGCCGCTGTTCAGCGTGCTGGGGGAAGCCATCTCGGGACGGGACCTGATCCTGCTGGTGGGGGGCCTCTTCCTCATCGCCAAGAGTACCCACGAGATCCACCAGAGCCTGGAAGGGGCCGCCGATGAGCAGAGCACGGTGAGCAAGACCGCCGGCTTCCTGTCGACCCTGGTGCAGATCGCCATCCTCGACATCATCTTCAGCCTGGACTCCGTCATCACCGCGGTCGGCATGGCGGATCACGTGCCCGTCATGGTGCTGGCCATCGTCATCGCCGTGGGCGTCATGATGTTTGCCGCCAAGGCGATCGGCGATTTCGTCGACACCCACCCCACCATCAAGATGCTGGCCCTCTCCTTCCTCATTCTGGTCGGGGTCGCCCTCATGGCCGAGGGGCTGGATCTGCACATTCCGAAGGGTTACATCTACTTCGCCATGGCCTTCTCGCTGGTGGTGGAGATGATCAACATCCGCCTGCGTGGCCACCAGGAGCGGGCCAAGTAAGCCCCCTCTTCAATAGCCAACAAAAAGCGCGACCCCGGGTCGCGCTTTTTTATTGTGTTCATTGCCATGGGCGCACCGCCCATAGGCTCAGAGTGCGTTGCGGGTGGCCACCGCATCGGCCAGGTTGCGCAGCAACACTTCGGTATCGGCCCAGCCGATGCAGGCATCGGTGATGCTCTGACCGAAGGTGAGTTCGCACCCATCCACCAGATCCTGACGCCCTTCCACCAGGTGACTCTCCACCATGACGCCGAACACCGCCTTGCTGCCGGCGCGCAGCTGACCGGCCACGTCCTCGGCCACCAGCATCTGGTTCTTGAACTGCTTGCTGCTGTTGGCGTGGCTGAAGTCGATCATCACCTTCTGGGGCAAACCGGCCTTCTCCAACCCCTTCACCACCTCACCCACGTGGGCTGCGCTGTAGTTCGGCTCGCGGCCGCCGCGCAGGATGATGTGACAGTCCGGGTTGCCGGCGGTCGAGACGATGGCGGAGTGACCGTACTTGGTCACCGACAGGAAGTGGTGCGGCGCGCTGGCGGCACCGATGGCATCGATGGCCACCTTGATGGTGCCGTCGGTGCCGTTCTTGAAACCCACCGGGCAGGAGAGACCGGAGGCCAGCTCGCGGTGCACCTGGGACTCGGTGGTGCGGGCGCCGATGGCCCCCCAGCTCATCAGATCCGCCACGTATTGCGGGGTGATCATGTCGAGGAACTCGGAGGCGGTCGGCAGCCCCAGATCGTTGAGATCCAGCAGCAACTTGCGGCCGAGGCGCAGGCCATCGTTGATCTGGCAGCTGTTGTCGAGGTAGGGGTCGTTGATCAGTCCCTTCCAGCCGACCGTGGTGCGCGGCTTCTCGAAGTAGACCCGCATCACGATCTCCAGCTGATCTTTCAGCTCGTCGCGCAGCACCTTGAGGCGCTTGCCGTATTCCAGGGCGGCAACCGGATCGTGGATGGAGCAGGGGCCGATCACCACCAGCAGGCGCTGATCCTCACCGGCCAGGATGTTGTGGATGGCCTGACGGGATTCAAACACGGTATTTGATGCGGTCTCGGTCGCCGGAAACTTCTCAAGCACCGCAACCGGGGGCAATAACTCTTTGATTTCACTGATACGTACGTCGTCGGTTTGATGCTGCATGACCAAGTTTCCTGCTAGATGACTGCGATGAAGAGATCCCAATCTAGCCCTCTGCCGGGACGGTGTAAATAGAAAATTACATCCTCATGAAAAGAATTTTGTTACGCGACCTTGCAAGTTTAAACAATGCTGCTAATGGGGCGGGAGGCTGGCGGGGAGCAGAAACGAAAAGGCCCGCACCAAGGCGGGCCCGACGGGCTTAAACGGCCTGGCTGATACTGGCCAGTTTGTCGAAGAAGTCCGGGAAGGTCTTGGAGGTACAACCCGGATCATTGATGGTGACCGGGGTGTCCGACAGCGCCACCAGGGAGAAGCACATGGCGATGCGATGATCGTTGTAAGTGTCGATGGCCGCATGCTTGAGCTGCTCTGGCGGGGTGACGGTGATGAAGTCGTGCCCCTCCTCCACTTCCACACCCAGCTTGCGCAGCTCGGTCGCCATGGCGTGCAGGCGATCGGTCTCCTTCACCCGCCAGTTGTAGATGTTGCGAATGGAGGTGGTCCCCTTGGCAAACAGCGCCGTGGTGGCGATGGTCATGGCCGCATCCGGGATGTGGTTCATGTCCATGTCGATGCCCTTGAGCGGCCCCTGCTCCGCCTCGATGAAGTCGTCACCCCAGGTGATGCGGGCGCCCATCTTCTCCAGCACGTCGGCGAAGTGGATGTCCCCCTGGATGCTGTGCTTGCCGATACCGGTGACCCGCACCTTGCCCTTGATGGCGCCCGCCGCGAGGAAGTAGGAGGCGCTGGAGGCATCCCCTTCCACCAGGAAGTCGCCCGGGCTGACATAGGTCTGGTTGCCCTTGATGTAGAACACCTTGTAGTCGTCGTGTTCGATGACCACCCCGAACTGCTTCATGATGTGCAGGGTGATATCGATGTAGGGCTTGGATACCAGCTCCCCCTTGATGTGGATGCGGGTGTCGCCGGCCGCCATGGGGGCTGCCATCAAAAACGCCGTCAGGAACTGGCTGGAGACGGAGCCGTCCACGTGCACGTCACCACCCCAGAGACCCTTAGCATCCACCACCAGGGGCGGATAGCCGTCTTTCTTCAGATACTGGATATGGGCACCCGCTTCGCGCAAGGCATCCACCAGATGGCCGATGGGGCGCTCTTCCATGCGCGGCTCGCCCCCCAGGGTGTACTCGCCCGAGCCCAGGCAAAGGGCTGCGCAGAGGGGGCGCATGGCGGTGCCGGCGTTGCCGAGGAACAGATTGACCGGCTCTTTCACCGCGAAGCTGCGACCCAGTCCGTGCACGGTGCACTCGGTCTTGTCGGCGGAGAGCTTGTACTTCACGCCGAGCTGGGTCAGCGCCGCCAGCATGTGGCGGATGTCATCGCTGTCGAGCAGGTTGGTCAGCCGGGTGGTGCCGCGCGCCAGGGCGGCCAGCAGCAGGGCCCGGTTAGAGACACTCTTGGAGCCAGGCAGATTGACTACCCCGGCCACGCTAGAAATGGGTTCCAAACGCAACGAATTCATAGACTTCCTGTACGATCTCAAGTAAATCACCTGACCGGACGTTAACAGCCCGCGCCCCGCACGGCAAGTTCGGCGGTGGTACAACTGCGGGACCCGGGCGCCGGGGTCAGGATAGGCCTGAAAAACAGACGCCGGGGAGTCCCCGGCGTCTGGCAATGGGGAGACACGCCTCAACCGTGGCGTTTGGCAAACTCATCCATGAAGCTGACCAGCGCCTTGACCCCTTCCAGGGGCATGGCGTTGTAGAGGCTGGCACGCATGCCGCCGACGATGCGGTGCCCCTTGAGCGCCAGCAGGCCGGCCGCTTCCGATTCCGCCAGGAACAGCTTGTCCAGGGCCTCGTTCTTCAACTGGAACGGCACGTTCATGCGGGAGCGGCAGGCCGCGTCCACCTTGTTGCCATAGAAGCTCGACTGATCGAGGTAGCCATAGAGGAAGTCGGCCTTCTCCTTGTTGCGCGCTTCCATGGCCGCCAGGCCCCCCTGCTCTTTCAGCCATTCGAACACCAGGCCGGCCAGATACCAGGCGTAGGTGGGCGGGGTGTTGAACATGGAATCGTTCTTGGCGGTGAGCTGGTAATCGAAGATGGACGGCACGTCGGCACGAGCCTGGTTCAGCAGGTCGTCGCGCACGATGGCGATGGCCAGGCCCGAGGGGCCGATGTTCTTCTGGGCACCCGCATAGAGGATGCCGAAGCGGCTGACGTCGAGGGGACGGGAGAGGATGGTGGAGGAGAGATCCGCCACCAGGGGCACGTCGCCGGTGGCCGGGATGTCGAACATCTCGATGCCGTCGATGGTTTCGTTCGGGCAGTAGTGCACATAGGCCGCGTCGGCGCGAAACGCCGGGGTCGGCAGCAGGTGCGACACGCCCTGCTCGTTCTTGGCAACCCCTTGATAGGTCTGGATGTCACCATATTTCTGTGCCTCATCCACGGCGCTCTGGGCCCAGACGCCGGTCACAAGGTAATCGGCCTTCTTGTTGGCGCCGCCCAGCAGGTTCATGGGCACGGCGGAGAACTGGCCGCGGCCGCCACCGTGCATGAAGAGCACCTTGTAGTTGTCCGGCACCGCCAGCAGATCCCGCAGATCGGCTTCGGCCTTCTCGGCGACCGCCATATAGGGCTTGCCGCGGTGGGACAGCTCCATGACCGAGGCTCCCAGCCCCTGGAAATTACAAAATTCGCGCTGGGCGCGCTCCATGACTTCAACCGGCAACATGGCGGGGCCGGCGCAGAAGTTGTAAATCTGTTTGCTCATGACGCTTTCCGTGAGTGGATGAGTGTGATCGATGACTCGAACGTTTTTACACGACAGGCCCCCGTGGGGGCAAAGGCTTTTTGGGATCTGGCGCAAGCTTTTGCCCCGGTGCCACCGGGCACCATTCAGACAAAAGCCCTGAACGGGTCAGGGCTTGCAGAGAATATGCATGGAAACGGGGGCGAGACAGCACGGACGGCTTTCTTCGCCCCTTTGTAGCAAATTTACAGCTTGGCGGTGAGCTCCGGCAGCAGGGTGAAGAGATCCCCCACCAGGCCGTAGTCTGCCACCTGGAAGATGGGCGCCTCGGCGTCCTTGTTGATGGCGACGATCACCTTGGACTCCTTCATGCCCGCCAGATGCTGGATGGCCCCCGAGATGCCGACCGCGATGTAGAGCTCGGGTGCCACCACCTTGCCGGTCTGCCCCACCTGCAGATCGTTGGCCACGAAACCCGCATCCACCGCCGCCCGGGACGCGCCGACCGCGGCCCCCAGCTTGTCGGCCAGGGCGTCAATCAGGGCGAACTGCTCCCTGGAGCCGAGCGCCCGCCCGCCGGAGACCACCACCCGGGCCGCCGCGAGATCGGGCCGTGCCGAGCGCACCGCGCGCCGTTCGATGAGCCGGGTGCGACACGCCACCTCGCTCACCGGCAGCCGCTCTATCTGCGCCTGTGTGCTGCCGGACGCCGTCTTGGCGAAGGCGGTGGACCGCACGGTGAGCACCTTGATGGGGGCCGAGCTCGCCACCCGGGCAATGGCGTTGCCCGCATAGATGGGACGCAGGAAGGTGTCTGGCCCCTCGATGCCGGTCACCTCGGCGATCATCTCCACCCCGAGCCTGGCCGCCACCCGTGGCAGCAGGTCCTTGCCCTGGCTGCTGGCCGCCATCAGGCAGTGCCGGTAGTCCTGCACCACGCTGACCAGCAGCTTGTCGACCCCGTCGTTCAACTCTTCCGCCAGCATGGGGTGCTCGGCCAGGAGCACCCGGCTCACCCCCTCAAGGGAGGCGGCCTGCTCGCCGGCCTCCGTCAGCCCCAGCCCCAGCAGCAAGACATGCACCTCGCCCCCCAACAGACCCGCCGCCGTAACCAGCTGGGCCAGGTTGTCGGCGATCCGCCCCTGATGATGTTCCGCAATCACGAGTACGCTCATGGCAGCACCTTGATGTCATCCATTGATCCTGTCCCCCTCTGGGTCCTTGTTTCGCCCAAGGCGGCGTTCCCTGTGGAGAGCTTCCTCTTCCAGCCCGTCCCCATCAGATCACCCCGGCTTCGTGCTTGAGCTTGTCCAGCAGCTCGTCCACCGAGCCGACCTTGATGCCGGCCCGACGCACCGGCGGGGCCATCACCCCGAGCAGCCGGGTCTGGCCGGCCGGCTCGACCCCGAGGGCCACAAACGGCTGGCTCTCCAGCGGCTTGCGTTTGGCCTTCATGATGTTGGGGAGCGAGGCAAAGCGCGGCTCGTTGAGGCGCAGGTCCACGGTCACCACGGCGGGCAGTGCCATGCCGAGGGTCTCGAGGCCGCCGTCTATCTCGCGAGTCACCTGCAACTCCCCCTCCACCAGCCTGACGGCGGAGGCGAAGGTGGCGAGGGGCCAGTCATTGAGGGCCGCGAGCATCTGCCCCACCTGGTTGTTGTCAGAATCAATGGACTGCTTGCCGAGCAGCACCAGATCGGGCTGCTCCTGCCCGCACACCGTTTGCAGGGCCCGGGCCACGGTGAGCGGAGTCAGGGTTTCGTCGGTGATATAGTGCAGCGCCCGATCCGCCCCCAGGGCCAGGGCGTGGCGCAGCTGCTCGGCCGCGGCCTCGGGGCCGAAGGTCACCACCACCAGCTCGCTCGCCACCCCGGCTTCCCGCAGCCTGACCCCCTCCTCCACCGCGATTTCACAAAACGGGTTGATGCCCATCTTCACATTGGCGAGCTCCACATCGGAGCCATCACCCTTGACCCGGATCCTGACGTTGTAATCAACGACCCGTTTGACTGCGACCAGCAGCTTCATGGCGGTCATCCCTCGTACCTGTTGTGTGGGTCCACTTTGTCGCCACTCACTTTTCTGCTGACAAAGTGGTTTACGTTTACGTAAACTACCAGCACTACCCTAGGCCAAGTCGAGCGCAGAGGCAAGATGGAACGCGAAGCAATGGAATTTGATGTCGTCATCGTCGGTGGCGGCCCGGCAGGCCTGAGCGCCGCCATCGCATTGAAGCAGCAGGCACCGACCCTCTCGGTCTGCCTGCTGGAGAAGGGGGCCGAGATCGGCGCCCACCTGCTCTCCGGCGCCCTGCTCGACCCCGTCGCCCTCAAGGAGCTGCTGCCGGACAGCTGGCAGGAGGCGCCCCTCGGCGTGCCGGTAACGGATGATCAGGTCCACCTGCTGCAAAACGACAGCCGCGCCCTGCAACTGCCCCACTGGGCGGTGCCGCCGCGCATGCACAACGACGGTAGCCATATCATCAGTCTCGGCAACCTCTGCCGCTGGCTCGGCAAGCAGGCCGAGGCCCTCGGCGTCGAGATCTACCCGGGTTTCGCCGCGAGCGAGCTGATCGTGGAAGCGAACAGGATAAGAGGGGTGGTGACCGGCGATCTTGGCCTCGACAAGGAGGGCAACCCCAAGCCGGATCACGTGCCCGGCATGGCGCTATATGGTCGCTACACCCTGTTTGCCGAGGGGGCCCGCGGCCACCTCGGCAAGCAGCTGATCGCCCGGTTCGACCTGGAGAGCGCCATCCAGCCCCAGCACTACGCCATCGGGTTCAAGGAGCTGTGGCAGGTGCCTGCCGGCCAGTCCCACCCCGGCCGGGTGCTGCACGGCAGCGGCTGGCCCCTGGGTGAGGAGAGGGGCAACAAGAGCCAGGGAGGCTTCTATCTCTACCACCTGGCCCAAGATCAGGTGGCGGTCGGCCTCATCGTCGACCTCAACTACCAGAATCCCTGGCTCAGCCCCTTTGACGAGTTCCAGCGCCTCAAGCATCACCCCCTGATCGCCCAGACCCTGCAGGGGGGCGAGCGCATCAGCTACGGCGCCCGCGCCATCGCCAAGGGGGGCTGGCACTCCCTGCCGCGCATGCACTTCCCCGGCGGCCTGCTCATCGGCTGCGACGCCGGCACCCTGGATTTCTCCCGCCTCAAGGGGATCCACACCGCCATGAAGTCCGGCATGCTGGCAGCGAGCACGGTCGCCATGGCTTTGCGCGGCGGGGACGAGGGGGGACGGGATCTGGCCGAATTCAACGACGCGCTGCACCAGAGCTGGCTCGCGAGCGAGCTGAAGGCGGCCCGCAACTTCGGCGCCGCCCTGCACCGCTTCGGCCCCTGGCTAGGCGGTGCCTTTAACTGGCTGGAGCAGCGCCTCTTTACCCGCGCCTCCCCCTTCACCCTGAAGGATCGGGAGCCGGACTATCGCCAGCTGCGCATGGCAAGCCGCTGCGAGCCCATCGACTATCCCAAGCCGGACGGACGGCTCAGCTTTGACAAGCTCTCTTCGGTCTATCTGGCCAACACCAGCCACGACGAGGATCAACCCTGCCACCTCACACTCCAGGACGCGCGCATTCCGGTCGAGGTCAACCTGCCCACCTGGGCCGAACCCGCCCAGCGCTACTGTCCGGCCGGGGTGTTCGAGATCCTGGATGGGGAGACGCGGCCAAGGCTGCAGATCAACGCCGCCAACTGCATTCACTGCAAGACCTGCGACATCAAGGATCCCAGCCAGAACATCGTCTGGACCCCGCCTCAGGGCGGCTCGGGCCCCAACTACCCCAATATGTAAAAGCTCTGGGCCGGCCTGAGGCATCAGGGGGACGGCCCTGTCAAGCATGCGCAGCCCCGCAACATCGTCTGGACCTCGCCCCAGGGCGGCTTCGGCCCCAACTACCCCAATCTGTGAAAGCAACTGGGCCCCGCGCCGTCCCGGGGTCTGGACTCAACCACGCCGCAGGCTGATGGTAGCGGCCAGGGAAGTGGAGAAAAGCGAGGGAAAGATCCGCGCTTTCGGGGCCGGATCCGCTGCTCCGACCTCGCCGTTTTTTTGAGCAAACAGGCTGAACCCCCGATGAATAGGCCCTGACAAGCGAGGCCCGCCCCTGTATAGTTCGCCGCATTCAGGTTGTCCATCGGCCTCGTTATGCTATTTCATGGGATCGCTTTCCGTGCGATCTAAGGCCGCATGAACCTGTGCAACCATCCCTGATTACCCATGACTTCTTAAGGGGGGACAGATGATCACCGCCTACATTCTCAACAACAAGGTGCTGGACATAGTCACGCTCGGGCCGGACGACATCGTCCCCGACAACACCGTCTGGCTGGATGCCTACAAACCGGATACAGCGGAGCGAGAATGGTTGACGGGCCTGTTCCTGGAAGAGGTCCCCGACAAGGAAGAGCTGGATGACATCGAGGCGTCCGCCCGTTTCTACTGGGACACCGACGGTCTGCACATTCACTCCCTGTTCCCCCAGCGCATCGGCCGCGACACCAAGGGTGTCCACGTCTCCTTTACCCTGCGCAACAACCTGCTGATCAGCATCCGCGAGGATGACATCGGTCTGGTGCGCCTGCTGCGCCACTACATGCGCCAGGACAGGCTGGAAGTCGAAGATGCCCTGGACATCCTGCTGGAGGTGCAGAATCTCAAGGTCGAATACCTCTCCGACCTTATCGAGGATGGGTACAAGACGCTGGAAAACACCGCCGATCAGATCTTCGAGCCGGACCAGATCAACCCCATGCTCAAGGAGTTGATGGCCCAAGAAGAGGCCAACGGCCAGATCCGCCTCTCCCTGCACGATACCCGCCGCGCCCTGCGCTTCCTCAAACGCAGCCTGCGCCAGCGCATGACGAGCGAGCAGAACAAGTGGATCGACGAGATGCTGCACGACGTGGAGTCCCTGCTGCCCCACACCCAGTTCCTGTTCGACAAGATCAACTTCCAGCTGGAGGCCTCCATGGGGGTAACCAACCTGGAGCAGAACAAGGTGATCAAGATCTTCTCGGTAGCCGCCGTCATCTTCCTGCCGCCGACCCTTATCGCCAGCATCTACGGCATGAACTTCGGCCGCATGCCGGAGCTCGCCTGGGAGTACGGCTATCAGATGTCCCTGGTGCTGATGGTGATGTCGTCGCTCGGCACCGGCCTCTTCTTCAAGCGCAAGGGCTGGCTGTAACACATCTGGATTGGGGGGCTAGGCCCCCCGATTAATTCCCCTCTCCCCCCACGCCTTGCAAAGGGCCCGCTCCCGCCCCATATCCGTCCCACCACTTGCACTATCCAGGCGAAGACCGGGCAACCATGACCCTCTACCCCGAACACCGCTACGACGATCACGGCCAGCTGCGCCCGCCGATCTGGTTCTGGCCCATCGCCCTGCTGCTGACCCGCTCGGTCTGGCTCTTCCTGATGGCCGGCGTCACTCGCGAGAGCGGCAGCGCCATCCTGACCCTCTTCTACCCGGACAGGATCACCCTCTACCTCAGCCTGCTGACCGACGTGCCCGCCATGCTGGCCCTGCTCGCCTGCGGTGGCACCTATCGCCAGACCCGAAGCCCGCGCGCCTGGCTCAGGCGCCACAGCCGCGCCCTGCTGCTCTGCTCCACCGCGAGCGGCCTGGTGATGCAGCTGCACAGCCTCAACCTGCAACACTGGTCGTTCAGCTGGCCCACCGCCCTGGTGCTCATCGCCAGCCTCTGGGCACTCTGGTACCTGCTAAGAAGCCGCCAGCTGCGTGACTACGCCGTGGACCAACCCCATTGAGGTTTACTGGCGCGTGACCCGGATCTGCAGGGTCTGGCGCTCGCTGTCACGGCTCACCCCGATGCCTGATGGATTGGAGAGCGCAGCTGCCTGATTTCCTCCGGTGGTGGACAGCTCCCCCACCGTCAACCACTGGCCCGGCGCACCGCTCACCTCGGTGGCGCTCTGGCCGGTGCGTATGTTGCCCCGCTCCAGCCTCGCCTGCTCGCTGCTGAGCGCCACCTGCACCCTGTCTCCTATCAGGGTGGCGGTGGCGTAGAGACCGCTCACCAGCGGCATCATGCCTACCACCCGCCCCCCCTGCCACTGGTAGAAGGTGACCGGCTGATAAGAGCCCATCTGCAACAGCACGGGCCGCCCCGAGAGACCGCGCACCTGCCAGTTGTCCTGCTGGGTGCGCTGGTAATCCCGGGCCCCTCCCTCTATCAGCCACTGACGTTTGCGATTGTCGTTGCCAATGCCTAACCCCGCCTGCCCGCTGCTGGAGGCGCCGTCAACCCGCCATTCGATCAGCAGGCTCTGGGGGGGCTGGTTGAGCTGGTTCAGGGTCGCTTCCGCCTCCTGCAACTGAGCCGCGCTGCCGCTCAGCACCAGCTGGTTGCCCATCGCGCTCACCCCCAGATCCGGATACAGCTCCTTCAGGGTCTGCACCATGGCCTCGGCCTCGAAGACAGGCACCACCTTCACCTCGGCCCGCAGGGGCAGTGCCCAGAGCCCGCAGCAGTACAGCACCCAGCACCCTCGCCAGACTCTCATCATCACCTCTCCCTCTTCGTCGTGATCGTTGCACCTTGCCATCATGGGCCATGGCACCGCGAATGCAATGAGCGGTTCGAATGCCCCTTCTGTGAGCCCTGAAGCAGCCCCGTGCGAAAGACTCATTAAGGAACCACTCAATACAAATAAAAATGGTTATCATTTGTTGTCACATCAAAAACCCTCGGATACAATTCGGACTCATTTTTTCGAGTCAGCCTCTGATGAAGCCAGAATCCGTCGTCTCCACCCCTGCAGCCATCCATCTGGCGCTGCTGATCAACATGCTCTCCATGGGCAGCATGATGATGGTGATGCCCCTTGGGCCGGATCTGGTGACGAGCCTGGGGATGCTGCCGGAGCAGACCGGAGACTTCAGCGGCGGCGCCACCCTGGCCGCGGCCCTGATGGGGCTCATCGCCGCCCCCTGGCTCGATCGGGTCAATCGCAAACCCGCCCTTATGGCGCTGCTCACCCTGCGCTTCGTGCTCTTGATGGCCTGCGCCTGGGCAGAGGAGAGCCAGACCCTGCTGGTGCTCTTCATCCTGTCCGGCTGCGTGGCCGGGCCGCTCTCCGCCATCCTGATGGCGGCGGTGCTGGATCTGGTGCCCCCAAGCGAGCGCGGACGCCGCCTCGCCTACGTGGGCATGGCGTTCTCCCTGGCCGCCATCCTGGTGGTGCCCGTCGCCCTGACCCTGGCCCAGTGGCTCGGCTGGCAGAGCCCCTTCCTGCTGTTTGGCGCCTGCGGCCTGCTGCTGGCCCTGCTGTGCGCCATCTGGCTGCCGTCCCTGCCGGTCAGCCGCGCCCCCCATGGCCAGGGGCTGCGCCAGCTGCTGGGTTCACCGCTCTGCCAGGGGGCCCTCGCCATCCTCTGCTTGCAGATGTTCGGCCACTTCCTGCTGATCCCGCATTTTGCGAACTACTTCCAGTTCAACCTCGCCTTCCCCCGCGAGCAGATCGCCGCCCTCTATCTGTGCGGCGGCCTCGCCAGCATGGCCACCATGCGCCTGTGCGGCGGCTGGATTGACAGCGGCCGGGCCCAGGGGGCCATCCTCATCACCAGCCTGCTGCTGGCCCTGGTCACCCTGCTTGGCTTCGCCCTGCCGGCGGGCCTGCCCGTCTACCTGCTGTTCACCCTCTTCATGGCCCTGAGCTCGGCCCGCGCCAGCACCACCCTCGCGATCACGGCGGCCATTCCGGCCCCCCACCAGCGCGCCGCCTTCATGTCCTTCCAGGGCACGGTCACCAATGTGGCTGCCGGGATTGGCAGCCTGCTCTCCGCCCGATACCTGGTGTCGGACGAACATGGCTCCCTCCACGGCTTCGCCACCCTGGCCTGGATCAACATCGCCTGCGGCCTGCTGGCCTGCGCCGGTGTCTGGCTCCTCATCCGCGGCCTGAAGAGCACAAGAGATAACAACAATCCTGCCTCTGGCACTGCCAGACAAGGAAGTCAGTGAGCACCCGGGCCCACCTTGCCCAACCCCGTAACCTCGGTTTTATTCATGGAGTTTTGACAATGCAGTTGCAGCATGGCGTATTTCGCTTGAACCCGATCCTGCTCTCCCTCGGCCTGCTGGCCGCCCCGGGCCTGGCCCAGGCAGAATCGGTCAAGGCCAACGAGACCATGGTGGTCACCGCCACCCAGACCAAGCACACCGAGTTCTCCGCCCCGGCCAGCGTCTCCGTGGTGACCCGCGCCGATCTGGACAAGATGAACGTCAACAACATCGGCGATGCCCTCAAGCACGTGCCGGGCGTCAACATCATTGCCACCAACCCCACCGGTCGCAACGAGATCAAGATCCGTGGCATGGGGGGCGACTACACCCTGCTGCTGGTCAACGGCAAGCGGGTCAACGCCCGCGAGACTCTGGGCAGCTCCTTTGGCAACGACTTCGATCTGAGCTCCATCCCCATGGCCGCCATCGAGCGCATCGAAGTGATCCGCGGTCCCGTCTCCTCCCTGTACGGGGCCGATGCCCTGGGTGGCGTGGTCAACGTGATCCTGCGCCAGGCCAGGGAGAAGACCGAGGCGGCCGTCGGCTATACCCACACCATGCCCACCAAGGGGGATGGCGGTGACGCCAACCAGGGCAGCGCCTTCGTCTCCGGCGCCCTCATCGACAACAAGCTGCTGGGCAGCGTGGTGGTGGAAGGCTATCAGCGCGACCGCTGGAAGAGCGAACAGTCCAACAACCCGGACGCCGACGCCCTGGAGAAACGGGAAGTGGTCAACGTGCTCTCCAGCCTGAAGTGGCTGGTGGCCGACAACCAGGACATCGACTTCGATCTGGGTTACAACCAGAACGACATGGACAGCTACTTCAACAACGTGCCTCGCGCCGCGACCGCACCGGCCACTCCCCACAACGTGCAGAAGCTGGATCGCCTGAGCCTGGGGGTCACCCACAACGGCCGCTGGGAGCACTTCGACAGCCGGGCCCGCTACTACTTCGAGCAGACCGACCTGATGGACGACTCCCAGCTCAACGGTGGCGCCGCCGACATCACCCAGACCAACCACACCGTGGATGGCCAGGTCAGCGGCTACCTCGGGGATCACCTGCTCACCTCAGGCGCAGAGCTGCGCAAGACCGAGCTGGAGCACAGCCGCAACATCACGAGCGGCAGCGTGGATGCGAGCCAGAGCGCCCTCTACCTGCAGGACGAGTTCGGCTTTGGCGATCTGGCCCTGACCCTCTCCGGCCGCCTCGACCACCACGAGACCTATGGCAACGAGTTCAGCCCGCGCGCCTATGCCCTCTACACCCTGACCGACGAGTGGGTGCTCAAGGGTGGCGTCGGCAAGGCGTTCAAGGCGCCGACCCTGGCCCAGTCCAGTGAAGGCTTCGCCACCACCGCCTGCCGCGGCGCCTGCAAGGTGATCGGCAACCCGGAGCTGAAGCCGGAAACCGCCGTCAGCTACGAGCTGGGCACCGCCTACGAGGCCGATCGCTTCGGGGCCGGGGTGACCGGCTTCCACAACGACATCGAGGATCTGATCCAGAGCGATCAGTGGGGCCCGGGCTACCGTCCGAGCGTGATGACCTACCTCAACGTCAAGAAGGCCCGCATCAAGGGGCTGGAGCTGACCGGCTGGGTCGACGTGCTGGACAACGTGCAGTTGACCGGCAACCTGACCCTGCTGGACTCCGAGGACAAGAGCACGGGCGACGATCTGGCCAAGACCCCGGATCACACCGGCAACATCGGCCTGGACTGGAAGGCGAGCGACCTGGTCAGCGCCAACCTGGCCTGGCAGTACGTGGGCAGCCAGGTGATCAAGGTGCCGGCCCGCAACGCCCAGGCGTTCACCTCCAAGCACTACCAGACCCTGGACGTGAACACCAAGTGGACCGTCACCCCGGCCCTGGACTTCAAGCTCGGCATCACCAACCTCACCAACACCCAGCGTGACGAGGTGGCCACCGACGCCGACTTCATCCTGGAAGGTCGTACCGTCTACGCCGGGGTCGATTACAAGCTGTAATCCCCCCTCTACGGGAGCTCCGGCAACGGGGCTCCCTTTTTGCGTTTCTGCTTCCCCGAATTCAAGGAGTCATTGAGTGCTCGGATACCAAGCTCGGCTGTTCTGGCTCGGCATGCTGCTTCTCCTCCTGCTGATTTGTCTGTCACTGGCCACCGGGGCCGGTGTCTATGGTGGCCGCGAGGTCGCCGGTTTCCTGCTGGGCGACCCCGCCTTCGTGGCCGACGAGAAACTCGCCATGATAGTCCACACCCTGCGACTGCCGCGTACCCTGGCAGCCCTGGTGGTGGGAGTCTGCCTCGCGCTGGCGGCCTCCATGCTGCAGAGCGCCACCCGCAACCCCCTGGCCGAGCCCGGCCTGCTCGGGGTCAACGCCGGCGCCGTCTTCGCCCTGGTGATCGGCCTCACCTGGTTCGGGGTCGAGTCCGCCTATGGCTACCTGCTCTGGTCCGGCATGGGGGCCCTGCTCGGCAACCTCATCGTGCTCGGCCTCGGCCTCGTGGTGGGGCGCTCCAACCCCCTCAAGCTCATCCTGGTAGGCGTCGCCCTCTCCGCCACCTTCGGCGGCCTCTCCAACTTCCTGCTGCTCTCGAACCGGGTGGTGCTGGAGCAGTTCCGCTTCTGGAACCTGGGGTCACTGGCTGCCTCCAGCCTGGATTCGGTGCTGACCGTGGTGCCCTTCGCGCTGGCCGCCCTGCTGCTGACCCTGGCGCTCTGTCGCCAGCTCACCCTGATGCAGATGGGGGACAACCAGGCCCAGGCGCTCGGCATCCGGCCGACCCGGGTGCGCATCGGCGTGCTCCTGGCCGCAACGCTCTTCACCGCCTGCGCCATCGCCATCGCCGGCCCCATCGGCTTCGTCGGCTTCCTCGCCGCCTACTGCGCCCGCCTGGTGGAGCCGGTGCGCCTCGCCATCCAGGTGCGCTTCTCCGCCCTGTTCGGGGTGCTCTTCCTGCTCGGTGCCGACATCCTGGCACGCTGGCTGATCCAGCCATTCGAGCTGCCCAACGGCGTCATTCTGGCGCTCATCGGCGCCCCCGTGCTCATCCTGGTGGTGCGCAGCGGCGGCTTCCGCTCCCTGCTGGCCGTCAAATAAGGTGACTTTCCATGCATGACTCCCAGATCCGTGCCCCCCATCATGACGCCCCCCCCAGCGGCACCCTTTGCCTGCGCCTCGGTTGCCACAGCCTGCTGCTGGAGCGCCGCGCCTGGTGGCTCACACTCGGGCTCATGGTCGCCCTCACCCTGCTCTCCCTGCTGGCCCTCACCCTGGGCTCGGGCAAGCTCACCATGGCCGGGGTGATCCAGACCCTGCTCGGGGAGGGGAGCCGCCTCGACCAGGTGACCGTGTTCAAGATCCGCTTGCCGCGCATCGTCGCCGTGCTGGTGGCGGGGGCCGCCATGGGCCTCTCCGGCTGCCTGGTGCAGACCCTGGTGCGAAACCGCCTCGCCACCCCGGACATGATCGGGGTCAACGAGGGGGCATCCCTTGCCATCATCGTCTTCTCCCTCTACCTGACCCTGGGCACCTGGCCCTGGTGGGCCGCCCCCTTCGGCGCCCTGTTTGCCGCCGTCGTGCTCTACGCCCTGTGCAACAAGCCGGGGGAGCAGGGCTACCTGTTCGTGGTGATCGGCATCGGCGTCTCGGAGCTGATGAACGCCGTCGGCCAGTTCGTCATGTCCACCCAGTCCCTGGTGCACCTCACCAGCCTCTACCTGTGGAACATGGGCAACTTCGTCGGCCAGGGCTACAACACTGTGCTGCCGGTGGGGATCCTGATCCTGCTGGTCTGCCCCTGGATCCTCTATCTCTCCCGCGCCCTCGGGGTGCTGCGCCTCGGCCCCGTCACCGCCAGGACCCTCGGGGTCAATGTGAACCGGGTACAGCTCGGGGTGCTGGCCCAGGCCATCGTCGTGGCGGCGCTCGGCACCGCCATCGGCGGCCCCGTGGTCTTCATCGCCATGGCCGCCCCCATCCTCGCCTCCTGGCTCAGCCGGGATCGCATCGTGCCGCTCTGGATTGCGGCCCTGTGCGGCGCCCTGATGCTGCTCGCCAGCGACACCCTGGTGCGGGTGCTGGCCAGCCCCCACGAGGTGGCCACCGGCATCATGACCCGCATTCTCGGTGGCCTGCTGCTGCTCTTCATCCTGGTCAAAGACCGCCAGAAGGCCGACTGACCATGCCATTTTTCCTTTTTCATCACAGACCGAGGGCCGCCTGATGACGCTCACCGTGAATCGCCTCCATTTCGGCTACCAGCACAAGACCATCTTCGAGGAGATCTCCTTCTCCCTCCCCCGGGGCAAGCTGGTGGGGATCGTCGGTCCCAACGGGGGCGGCAAGTCCACCCTGCTCAAACTGCTGGCGGGCCAGGAGCAGCCCCAGTCCGGGGAGATACTGCTCAAGGGCAAGCCCCTGTCGAGCTACGGCATGAAGGCCCTGGCCCGGGAGCTCGCCTACCTGCCCCAGCGCCCCCTGGTCCCCCCCGGCATCCGGGTCGAGCAGCTGGTGCAGTACGGTCGCCACCCCCACCAGGGCTGGTTCAATCAGTGGAGCGACGAGGATGCCCGCATGGTGCGCTGGGCCCGGGAGCGGATGCAGCTTGATGCCATCTGGCACCAGAGCGCCAGTTCGCTGTCCGGCGGTCAGGCCCAGCGGGTCTGGCTCGCCATGGTGCTGGCCCAGGACGCGGACATCATCCTGCTGGACGAGCCCACCAGCGCCCTGGACATCGGTCACCAGACCGAGGTGATGGAGGCCATCCACCGGGTCGCCGCCGAGGGCAAGACGGTGCTCATCGTCATCCACGATCTCGCCACCGCCGCCCGCTACTGCGACGAGCTGATCGCCCTGGGAGATGGCGGGATCCAGGCCATGGGCCCAGCCCGGGAGGTGGTGACCAAGCCCCTCATCGACCGTCTCTACCAGACCGACGTGGACATACTGCACGCCCCCGGCGACGGGGCCCCGGTCATCGTGCCACGCCGCCGGCATGGCCAAGAGGCGCACCTGGCGCACACCGGGGTGGACAGGCAACGGGCCTGAGACAGGCAGTAAAAAACCGCCATCACGGCGGTTTTTTCTTGTGATGGCTCAGAGCGCCAGCAGGCTGATCACGCCCCCCGGCAGGGCTTGCCAGTGCAGGGTGGCGCGCCAACGGGCGAGCAGGGCCGGCGTCAGCGGGTTTTTTAGCTCCAGGGTGAGGGTCTGGGACGTCATGGCGAGCCAGCGGGCGTCGAGAAAGTCAAAGTAACGCCCCACCCTGGGATACAGCGCCTTGAACAGGCTCTCCTTGGCGGAGAACACCAGGGTCAGCCCCTCTGCCAGAGTCAGCCCGGCGGTAGCGGCCCCCGCGGCCAGCCGTCCCCACTCTTCCTCATCGACGATACCGGGCCAGAGCGTGCATGCCTGCGCATCCTCGAGCCAGGCTTCCAGATCCAGACCCAGCCCGCCCTTGCCCGGGCGCACCGCACACAGAGCCACCCCCTCCCCTAAAAGCACGCTGTGGCTGATGCTGCCCTCCAGCCCCGCGGGCCAGAGTGGCTCGCGGGCCGCCCCGATGGCCACGGGATGCTCCGCCAGATCAAAGGGGCGCAAGGCCTCCCGGGCCGCGAGACGCCCCGCCAGAAACTCCCCGAGGCGCTTGGGGGCGGCGCCCTGCAATGACGGCGGCAGGGGGATGCCCTGCTCCCCAAAGCCGTCCGGCGAGAAGGCGGCGGGAGCGAAGCAGATCCGGTAGAGGGGGATGTCAGCCCGTCCCGGCATGAAAAAGGCATTGGATTGACGGACAAAGGGCCCGCCGAAAGTGGGGCAACGAGGCAATATCAAAGGCTCCTGACATGGGCCTGCGATGGTACCAAAGCTGCGCCCACCGACGCCACAAATACAAATGACAACGCTTCTCACTTGCTTTGTGGTAGCATATCCCCGCCCATTTGGGGCTGGCCGAGCGGCGCTCAGGCACTTTCCACAGGCTCCGGCCCACCGATTTCACCCATAAGGATGTCACCATGAAGATCTTCTCCCCGCTGGCCACCTTGCTGATGTTGGTCAGCCTGACGGGCGTTCAGGCCCTGGCGGGCAGCCGCCAGGTCATCGATGCCAACGGCCAATCCCAGACCGTCCCCGATGCCCCCGAGCGCATCGTGGTGCTGAGCGAACTCGATCTGGACAGCGCCCTGACCCTGGGGCTGCAGCCGGTGGGCACCGTCAACGGTCGCGGCCAGTCCACCCTGCCCCGCTATCTGCTGGACAAGGCGGGCAAGGAGATCGCCGTGGTCGGGGATCTGGACAACCCCAACCTGGAGAAACTCATCGATCTCGCGCCCGACCTCATCCTCACCGGCCAGACCAAGCCCGAGCTGCTGGCCCTGCTTCAGGAGATAGCCCCCACCGTCGTCACCGGCAACTGGGGCGAGCCCTGGAAAACCGTGTTCGGCCGCAGCGCCGACGCGATGAACCGCGGCGCCGAGGCCAAGGCCTTCCTCACCCGGTATGAGGCCCGCCTGGCGGAGGCCCGCAGCAAGCTTGCCAAGCATCAGGGCGAGCGCCTGAGCATAGTGCGCTGGAACCCCAAGGGCCCGAGCTACATGCACAGCGGCACCTTCGCCAGCAGCGTGGTGGAAGAGATGGGGCTGACCCGGCCGACCCACCAGATCGGTGACAAGACCCCCCACTCCCCGGCCCTGAGCCTCGAATCCCTCAACCTGCTGGACGGCGACTGGCTGGTGATCGGCACCCTGAGCGCCAGCGGCGATGCGGTGGATGCCATGAAGCAGGCCGAGCAGACCCCGGCCTTCCAGCAGCTCGGCGCCATCAAGAGCAAGCGCTTCGGCGCCGTGGACGGGTCGCTCTGGACCTCCACCGGCGGCCCCCAGGCGGCCCTCAAGGTGATCGACGACGTCGAGCAGCTGCTGGCCAAACCCGATGCGGCCCCCATCACCCAATAAGCCCGCGTGATTAGCGCCCACAAAGAAGCCCGCATCTGCGGGCTTCTTTTTTATCCATGGCTTTTAACGTCTATTCAGACAACCATTTATTCCGGCAAGGGCAGCGCCTTTCTGTCCAGCTTGCCGCTGCCGGTCTTGGGCAGGGCATCCAGCAGCATGAGCCGCGCCGGCACCATGTAGTGCGGCAGCGTCGCCTGCAGCCCCTTGCGCAGGGCGAGGCGATTGAGGGTCACCCCGCTTTTCGCCTCCACGTAGCCCACCAGCATGGCCTCGTCCCCCTCGCCCACCAGACGCACCGCCGCCTCCTGCACCCCGGCCTGGCGACGCAGCCCCGCCTCCACCTCGCCGAGCTCGATGCGAAAACCGCGCAGCTTGACCTGATCGTCGCGCCGTCCCAGATAGAGGAAGCGGTCCGCCCCCAGCCGCCGCACCCGATCGCCGGTGCGATAGAGGCGATGGGTGGCCAGGCGCAGGAAGGTGGCGCTGGTCAAGGCCGGCTTGCGCCAGTACCCCTCGCACAGGGCCGGGCTCTCGATGCAGAGCTCGCCGCACTCTCCCTCCGCCACCGGTTGCCCCGCCTCGTCCAGCACCCAGTGCCGATAGCCGGGCAGGCTGTGGCTGATGGTGATCTGGCCATCAGTCGGTGGCCAGCGCACCTCGCTCACCAGCGACCAGACGGTGGCCTCGGTCGGCCCATAGCAGTTCCACAGCCGCCGGGTGCGGGCACAGAGCTGCTCGGCCAATCCCAAATCCAGCGCCTCGCCACCACACAGGGCGGTGAGGGTATTGCGCCCCTGCCAGCCAGCCTTGAGCAGCATGCGCCAGCAGGCCGGGGTGGCCTGCAGCCAGTTGATGGAGGGGTCGGCCTCGAGCAAGGCCTGCATCCCCAGCGGATCCTTGTTGTGCTCGCCGCCGGCCACAGTGAGCCGGCCACCGCCCCAGAGCGGCCCCAGCATCTCCAGCAGGGAGATGTCGAAGGCCGGGGTGGTGATGAAGAGCCAGTGGCAGCTCGGTGAAAGTCCGAGCCGATCGCGGATCCCGTCGAGGAAGCAGAGCAGGGCCCGCCGGCTGATGACCACCCCCTTGGGCTCGCCGGTGGAGCCCGAGGTGAACATCATGTAGGCAGCCAGGGCGTCATCCACCTGGGGCCAGGAGACGGGCCCTGCCGCTGCCGGCCCGTCGAGGGTGCGCAGCGGACAGCCGAAAGCGGGAGCCGGCCTGTCGCCGTCGCAGATCACCGCCGACAGGCGCGCCTGACGGGCGATCCCCTGCAGCCGCTCCACCGGAAAATCCGGCTCAAGGGGCACGAAGGTGAGGCCGAGGCGCAGGCAAGCCAGCAGGCTGGCCACCAGATCGGGGCTGCGGGAGAGATAGAGGCCGACCCGCTCCCCCACCGTCAGCCCCTGCAATCGGGCGGCAATCTCGCCGACCCTGGCATTGAGCGCGCCATACCTGAGCCACTGCTCATCTGATCCGCCCTCACTGATGCCCTCTCCGCCCATACGGATGGCGGGGGCCAGCGGGGTGGCGGCCAGACAGGCGGCCAGCCGCGCCCCCAGGTTGGCCGCCCCCTTGGGAGCGACTCTCAGGGGTGACACGGCCGGAGCCTGATGCTTGATGGTCACCGTCATAGCGCGGCCTCCGTTTGGCGCACCAGCCAGTGCCGATAGAGCCTGCTGGGGGATGGGTGTGCCTTGAGGGTCTGCAGGGTGAGCGGCGCCCGATCCTGGCCAAACGCCTCGTTGAGGGCCGCCAGCAGGGCGAGCTGCTGCACCGAATCCACCCCGAGTTCACACAGGGTCTGCTGCCAGATGTCGGGCACGCCGCATTGGCGCTCCCACAGGGCCACCAGCGCACGGGCCTCGGCCGGCGGCTGAGCCAGGCCGGACTCAGCCTTGGTGGCGGCCACTTGTGTGACAGTCGATGGTGTGGCTGTCGCTGGCATGGCTGTAGATGGTGTGGCTGCTCCTTGCGCTGGGAACGGCGTGGCCGCCGCCACTCTGGCCGGTTGGCTCAGATCCGCCTGCGCCAGCCAGTAGAGCTCGGCCCGCCAGGCAGCCAGCACCGCCTCGGCCCGGACCTCGGGGATCTGCTCGCCGTCGAATTCGAGGCGCAGCTGGAGCGTCTCACCCCGACTGCTGACCACGAGCGACAGAGGAAGCTCCACCTTCTCCACCACGGTGCCGAATTGCGGCACCAGCTGGTGAGGTTCGGGGGCGACAGGGGCCGCCGGCATGGGGTAGTTCTCGAACACGAACAGACTCTGGAACTGGCGCGCCCGGCCTTTGGTCAGTGCCGCCAGCGACTGGGTACCGTGCTCATTGAGCGCCATCAGATCGGTCTGCAACCGGGCGATATGCTCGGCCAGGGTCAGCTCGGTGCGCCACGCCAGCGCCAGCGGCAGGCTGTTGATGTAGAGCCCGACGCTCGCGGTGATCTCCTCGATGGGGTAATCCCGGCCCGGGGTCACGTTGCCCACCAGGGTAACGGCATCGCCAGAGCGGCGTGCCAGCAGACGGTGCCAGGCATATTGGGCCAACAGGCCCGCGGTCACGCCAAGGTCGCGGGCACGGTTCGCGAGCAAGGTCGCCACCTCGGCCGACAACGCCGTGGCGCACACCGCCGGTCGCAGCTGGGTATGGCGCCCGCTTGCGCTCGCGTCCAGCGTCACCCCGAACAGGCAGGCGAGATCGTTAGGCGTTGCCAAGAGCTCGCCACGCCCCTGCCAGTAGGCATCGGCGCTGCGGGTTTGGCTGGCGATATGGCGGCCAAATTCGAGCCAGGCCGTATCCGACTCGCCCTGCGGCAGCAGGCCGTTCATCAGCGCCTGATAGGCGCGATGCAAGGAGCCCAGCAACACGGGGCCGCTCCAGCCATCCAGCACGCCGTGATGGACGCTGAAGATCACCTTGTGGTGATCGGGGGCCAATTTGAAACAGGCAAGGCGCAGCAGGGGCGCCTGCTCCAGCGGGATCGGGCGGGCCAGATCCTGCTGGCGATAGGCCTGGACCCGTGTCTCTGCATTTTCCACTTCAGACAAGTCCTCATAGTGGAATGGCAACTCGGCGTGCTTCAAGATGCGCTGCAGCGCCACCCCGTCCGCCAGTACCAGTTCGCTGCGAAGGGCCGGCCAGCGGGCGATCTGCCCCTGCCAGGCCTGACGGTAGACCGCCACGTCCAGCGGCTGGTGATAGGCGATCTCGGTCTGCAGGTGATAGGCGTGATCCCGGGGCAGCAACGCCCTGTGATGGAACATGCTCTGCTGAAGCGAGGTCATGGGCAGCAGGGTCTCCACCTCGCGCCCGCTCAGCACCCGATCGAGGGCGGCTTGCGAGAGAGCGATCCCCGGGAAGTCGCTCGGGGTGTGACGCGGAGCCTTCACCGTGCAGCAGTGCTCCACCAGCGCCGTCAGGTTGTCCGCCAGCCGCGCCATCAGGGCGTCGCTCGCCTGCTGGTTGAGGGCGCCCACCTGGCGCAGGGTGAGGCGGCCATCAAACACGCCCCCGTGCAGGCTGACCAGCTCGCGCGGCAGGTTGTCAGGGGACGTGGGGGCCCCCGGTGCCAGCGGCAGGGGTTGCCAGGCTTGGCTTGCAACGCCCTGATGGCTGACCCCCAGGTAGTTGAAGACCACCAGGGCTTCGGGCAGTGCCCAGCCACCTGGGTGGTGCAGCCGCAGGGCGTTGAAGCCCACCCCCTTGTCCGGCACGGCGCGCAGCTGCTCCTTGGTGGCGCACACCAGCGCATCCCATGCCCCGGTATCTTCCAGCGCCAGCGGATAGGTGCTGGTGAACCAGCCCAGGGTACGGCTCACGTCCAGTTCGGCATCGATGGCCTCACGGCCGTGTCCTTCCAGCATCACGCAGTGACGGCTGCCGTAACCCTGCTCGCTCAGGGTACGGGTCAGGGCCGCCAGCAGCAGGTCGGGTACCCGGGTGAAATAGGCCTGGTTGGCGGTGTCGATGAGACGGGCCGTGGTCTCCTGACTCAGTTGCAGCAGGCTGGCGGCGGCGCGGCCGTCGGCGGCGCGCGCCGCTTCCAGCAGGTGACCCTGGCTGCCTTCCCCCTGAGCCAGCCAGAAGCCAAGCTGCTCCTCTTCCCGTTTGGCATAGGCCGCGAGCCCCTCGCCCCACTGGCGATAGCTGCTGCCCTTGACGGGCAGTGGCTCGCCCCTGCTCACCCGTGCCAGATCCTCGGCCAGAATGCGCCAGGAGACCGCATCGATGACCAGGTGATGGAAGGCGAGAAAGAGCCCCTCCACCGTCTCACGCTCACCCTCCAGCTCCCCCTCCAGAGAGAGATTGCGCAGGCGGGCCCAGGCCAGGGTGTGGCCGCTGGCTGGGTCGAAATCTCCCTGCAGCTCGGTCAAGCGGGCCTGCAGCCCGGCCTCATCGAGATTGGCGGCATCCAGGGTCGGCAGCGGCGGCAATGGCAGTTCGGCCAGGTAGCGCTGGCCGGTCGGGGTCACCGCCAGGCGCAGGGCATCGTGGTGCTGGCGCAGGGTATCCAGCCAGCCGCGCAGGGCCTCATCGTCCACCTCTGCCGGCAGGCGCAGGATCACCCCCTGGTTCCAGTGACCGGACTTGGCAAAGCCCTGCTCGAAGAACCAGTGCTGAATGGGGTGGAGCGGGAACTCGCCGATCAGGCTGCCCTGCTCGCTTCTGTGGCTGACGGCCTGCTGCTGGCCGAGCTGGCGGCAGAGGCGGCGCACCGTCTTGGCTTCGAACACGTCCTTCACGCTGCAGTGCAGTCCCGCATCCCGCAACCGGGTGGTGAGCTGGATGCTGAGGATGGAGTCACCGCCTAAGCGGAAGAAGTCATCCTCCACCCCGAGCGGTTGCTTGAGCACCCCTTGCCAGATGGCAAGCACTGTCTGCTCCAGTTCGTTTTGCGGCTCGCCCTTGCTCTGCTGCCAGACGATGGCTGGCAGGCGGCGCAAGTCCAGCTTGCCGTTGGGGGTGAGCGGCATCTCGGGCAGCCAGCAGAGGCGCGCCGGCACCATGTATTCGGGCAGGCACTCGCCGGCTCGCTGCAGCAGGGCATCGCCGTCGGGCTCCCTTGCCCCGGCCTGCAAACAGGCATATGCCAGCAGGCGCCCCTCCTGCACCACCACCTTGATCTGGCGAATGGCCGGGCACAATTCGGCAAGCCGGGTCTCTATCTCCCCTGGCTCGATACGATAGCCGCGCAGCTTGATCTGCTCGTCTATCCGGCCCAGATACTGGATGTTGCCATCGCGGCGCAGCAGGGCCCGATCGCCGGTGCGATAGAGGCGATGGGGTCGATCCGCCAGCGCCAGCTCGATAAAGGCCTCCTGGGTACGCTCCGGCAGATTGAGGTAGCCGCGGGCCAGCCCCAGTCCCGCCAGGCAAAGCTCGCCGGGGACCCCCACCGGGCAGAGGTTGCCCGCCTCGTCCAGGATCAGCGCCTTCAGGTGGTTGACGGGGCGACCGATTGTGATGGGCGCCCCCGGGGTGAGCCGCGCGCAGAGCGCGGTGACGGTGCACTCGGTCGGGCCGTACATGTTGAAGAGCGCCACCCGCTCTCCCCAACGCTCCACCAGGCTGCTCGGGCACGCCTCGCCGCCAAAGCCGATGGCCTTGAGGGAACCGAGATCCGTCGGTGGCAACAGGTTCGCGAGCAAGGCGGTCGGCAAAATCATATGGCTGGCACCCCGAGCGATCGCGGCACCGATCACCCCCTCCCCCGGCTCGCCGAAGTGCAGGGCCGCGCCGCAGTACAGGGGCAGCAAGCTGGTCATGTTGCCCGCATCAAACGAGAGGGACATGCAGTTGAACATGGCGCCATTCTGATCAAGGGTGATGCGCTCGCCGTGATCCGCCATCAGGTTGACCAGGCTGCCCTGCTCCACCATGACCCCCTTGGGCAGGCCGGTGCTGCCGGAGGTGTAGATGATCTGGGCCAGCATGGCGGCGTCCCGAGGCAGTACGGGTGTGCTGGTTGGCATCTTGTCCAGCGCAAGCCCGTGCAGATCGTGATACTGGGCACCCGGGCCCGCCAGCGCCTCGCCAAGCCGCAGGTCCGGCACGCCCCCCAACACCAGGCTGATGGATGCATCGCCCAGGATATGGGCCAGCCGCTCGGCGGGATAGGCAGGATCCAGCGGCACATAGGCCGCCCCCGCCTTCCAGCAGGCGAGCAGGGCGATGACGAAGGCGACATCGCGTCTGGCCTGGATGCCGATGGCGGCGCCCGGGGTAATGCCGCAGGATTGCAGCCAGTGGGCCAGCCGGTTGGCACGCACCTCCAGCTCGCCATAGGTCAACGATTGCGCACCGTCGCTGACCGCCAGCGCGTCCGGCAACTGAATAGCGCGCCGCTCGATATGACAGAGCAGGGTGTCGCGGCTCGGGTAGTCTTGCGGCAGGTCAGCAAGCTCTGCGGCCAGCGCCGCCTGGTCGGTGCCCTCCTCTAGCGGCAACTGCCAGATGTCGGTCTCGGGGGCCGCCACCACGGCGCGCATCAGGTGAAGCAGGCGATCGGCGTAGGCCTGGATGGTCTCTCGCTCGAACAGGGCGGTGGCAAACAGCCAGTCCACCCGGACGGAGTCCATCAGCTCGGTCACCTTGACCGAGATGTCGGTCTTGGCCGGCAGCACAGGCGAGGTCTCCTCCACCAGCTGGCAGCCGGGGATGAGATCGTTGAAGTCCACCTTGGCCTGATAGACCAGCATGATCTGGAAGATGGGGTTGATGGCGGTGGTGCGATCGGCGCCGATGGCCTCGGCCAGCGCCTCGAAGCGGTAGAGCTGGTGATCAAAGGCCGCCAGATCCTCCTCCCGGCACTGCTGCAGATAGTCGACAAAGCTGGGCTTGCCGCTGAGTTGAGTGCGCAGCACCAGGGTATTGACGAAAAAGCCCACCAGCGACTCGATCTCGTGGCGCTCACGATAGGCGAGCGGGGTGCCGATCACCACCTCCTTCTCGCCGCTCTGGCGCACCATCAGCAGGGCAAACAGGGCGTGCAGACCGATAAAGTTGGAGGTGCTGTGGCGTTGGCAGAGGCGCTTGAAGCTCTCCCACAGCGCGTTGTCGATGGTGGAGAAGACCAGCTCGCCGCCGCTGTCCTGATGGGCCGGGCGCGGCTTGTCGAGCGGCAAACCGTGCACCTCGGGGCTGCCACCGAGCCGGTCGACCCAGAACGGCTTGAACTCGGCGTGATAATCGAGAAAACGCGGTGAGTTGAACCAGCGGGCATAGTCGATGTAGGTGAGCGGCAGCTCGCTCACCTGCAGGGGCTCGCGGTTCTGATGGGCAAGAAAGGCGCGCTTGAGATCCGCGAACATGTTCTTGACCGACCAGCCGTCGGAGATGATGTGGTGCTGGGTGATCAGCAGCACGTGCTCGCGGCTGCCCAGCCGAATAAGATGCACCCGGCTGAGATCCCCCTGGGTCAGGGAGAAGGGGCGCCCGATCTCCTCGCGCACCCGGCGAGCCACATAGGCTTCGCGCTCGGCAGCGGGCTCTGCGCTCACGTCCTCAATCTGCAGCTTGAAGGGCGTATGGGGCAGGATCTCCTGCGCCCCCCTGCCCGCTTCGTCCTTGATGAAGCGGGTACGCATGCTGGGGTGGCGGGCAAACAGGTGGTCGAAGGCAAACTCCAGCGCCGCCGTGTCCAGCTCTCCCTTGACGCGAAAATAGACCGGCATGTTGTAGAGGTGGGAGGCCTCCTCGTACTGCTCGATAAACCAGAGTCCGCTCTGGGACGACGAGAGCGGCCCCTGCAAGGCCCCCTCGGCCTCACGTTGCGCAAGAATGGGCGCCTCGAAGGCGGCGCGGGCCGCCAGGCAGCGCACCAGCTCATCCTTGTGGGCCTTGATGGTGGCGCCGATGGCAGGTGTCACCGCTTCCTTGCTCGACTGGGAGATAAGCTGGCCCTTGTCGTTCAGCGCCAGCTTCACCCCCTGCCGTTCCAGCTGTTTCAACAGCAAAATCATATTGTTCATCTGTTTCTCAAGCCTCAGGCACTCAGGGTGGCGCCGCCGTCGACGACCAGATCCTGCAGCGTGATGTGGCTGGCCAGATCCGAGGCCAGGAAGAGGACGGTATGGGCGATCTCCGCCGGAGTGGCGACCTTGCGCAGGGGGATGCCGAGCTTGAACTGCTCCGGCAGCCCGGCAATGGTGCGGGCCATGGCCTCCTCGCTTGGCAGCATGCCGCGCAGCATGGGGGTATCCGTCGAGCCCGGCGACACCAGGTTGGCGCGCACGCCGAAGGGGGCCAGCTCCAGCCCCACCGTCTGGGTCAGGCTGGTGACGGCCGCCTTGGAGGCGCAATAGGCCGCCATCTGCATGCGCGGCACATGGGCGGCGTTGGAGCCGATGGTAACGATGGCGCCGCGCCGCTGCCCCTTGAAGTGGGGCACCAGAGCCCGCAGCAGATAGAAGACGCCGCTGGCGTTGACCATCATGCAGTCGTGCCAGTCGTCATCGCTAAGAGTCTCGGTGGGGCCGAGGCGCAGCACCCCGGCCCCGTTCACCAGCACATCCAGCCCGCCGTCCGCCAGCAGCGCTGCGCAGCAGGCGTTGACCGCCTTCGAGTCGCCAATATCGAGCAGCCGGGTGGCATAGGGGTAGTCGGCTTCGGGAAACGCCAGATCCAGCCCCACCACACAGGCGCCGGCCGCCACGAACTGCGTCGCCACCTCGCGGCCGATGCCGCGCCCGGCCCCGGTCACCCAGACCCGCTTGCCAGTGAAATCAAAGGCCATTTTTTGCTGATCCTTCGTCATCTTGCTCATCACCACACCATCTCCACGCTCTCTTCGTCCTCGGCAAGCAGGCCGTCGAGGAAACGGCAGAAGTCATCCAGCCGAGGGTGATCGAACACGTCGGAAACCTTGACCTGCACCCCGAACTCGGCGCCGAGCCGGTTGACGATCTGGATGGTCTGCAGGGACTGGCCCCCCAGTTCGAAGAAGTTGTCGGCGGGCGCCATGGTGGCGAGCCCCAGGATCTGCTGCCAGATGGCGCCGACCCGGTTCTCGGTCTCGCTGCCCAGGGTCAACGCTTCGCCGCCCGCCTGGTACTGGGCCAGCAACCCCTTGCGATCCAGCTTGTTGGAGCCGGTGCGGGGCAGCTGGTCATAGTGGCGATAGTCGGTGGGGATCATGGCGGCAGGCAGCACCTTGGCCAGCTGCGCCTTGATGACCCGGCTGTCGCGCTCCGGCCCCGCCACGAAGGCCACCAGCCGGCGCACGCTGCCGATGCTCACCCCCTGCACGCAGGCCTCGTCCACCCCCGGCAGGGCCAGCAGCTGGGCCTCCACTTCGCCGGGCTGGATGCGATAGCCGCTTATCTTGAATTCGTTGTCGCGCCGACCGAGGTAGACCAGCCGACCAGCCACCAGGCGCACCCGATCGCCGGTGCGATAGACGGGCATCTGCTCCGCCCCAACCCGCAGGGTGCCAAAGCTCCCTTGCACGCCCCCCACGTAGCCATTGGCCAGCTGCGGGCCGAGCAGCACCAGCTCACCCTCGCTGGCGGGTTGCTCCCCTGCCCCGAGGATGAGCGCCTGCATGCCGGGCAGCGGCAGGCCGATAGGCAACTGGGCCAGGCTCGGATCTTCCTGCTGCAGCTCCTGGGTGGTCACCACCACGGTCGTTTCGGTGGGGCCGTAGGTGTTGAACAGGCGCACATCGGAGCGGCCCTGGCGCTGCCACTGGGCCAGCTGTTCGGGGTAGACCGCCTCGCCGCCGATGATGACGGTGGTAAGCCCGGCAGGAATGTGGGCCTGACCCGCCGTCAGCGCCACCACCCATTCGTTCCAGAACGCGGTGGGCAGGTCGAGGTGGGTGATCCCCATCTGCTCCACCCCGGCCGCAAAGGCGGGCATGGATTCGAGCAGGGCGTCGGTGCGCAGCACCAGGGTGGCACCGGCGCTCAGAGTGGCGAACACCTCCTCGATGCTGGCGTCGAAGTTGAAGGGGGCGAATTGCAGCATCCGCGCCTCTTCATCCAGGTGGTAGCGGCAGCGGGCGGCGGCGGCAAAGTGATCCAGCGCGCCGTGGCTCACTGCCACCCCCTTGGGCAGACCGGTCGAGCCCGAGGTGAACATCAGGTAGGCGACGGCGCGGCCGGCGGCCGGCTGGTTCAAGCGGTTATCGCTCACCAGATCCCCAACCAAGAGAGTACGCCCCTCAAACAGGCTGGCCAGCTTGTGGCGGTACTCGGCCTGGGTGATCAGGGTCTTGACCTCCCCCAGCCGCAGAATATGGCCCTGGCGCTCCAGCGGCTGCTCGGGGTCGAGCGGCACATAGACGGCGCCCGCCAGCAGCACCGCCAGCTGGGCGAAGATGGCCTGGGGGGTGCGGGCCAGCATGACCCCCACCTTGTCGCCGGGGACGACGCCTGCGGCCTGCAGGGCGGCCGCCATCTGTTCGGCTCTGGCCAGCAGCGCCTCGTAGCTGAAGCGGACCTCTCCCTGCGCCGTGCTCTGAATCAAGGCAATCTTGTGCGGGGTCTGGGCGGCGAAGTGGCAGAGCGCCTCCAGCACAGGCCGTGCCTTGATCACTTCATGGGTGGGGCCGGCGATCAGGGCGCTGGCGCGCTGCTCCGCCAGCCAGTCGGCCTTGAGGGTCCCCAGGGTCTGGGCGGGCTCGGCCAGCCAGCGGCCCAGCAGGGCAAACAGGGTATCGGCGATGGCCGCCAGATCCCCCTGCCGGTAGCAGCCGGGGTTGGCATCCAGATCCAGGCGTGGCTGGCCATCGACGCCGACCTGCACCTCGATGGTGAGATCCTCCACCGGGCCGGCGCTGATGTTGAGAATATGGGCAGATAGCGGCCCGAAGCGGCGAGCGTGATCGAACGGCATGATGTTGACCAGCGGGCCGAACATGCGTTTGTCGCCCCCCACCAGGCCAAGGTCGCGGCGCAGCAGCTCGTAGCGGTAGTGCTGGTGCTTGCGCACCCCGCGCTTGGCCTTGGCCACGGCGCCGGCGGCTCCCGCCAGATCCAGCCCCTCTTCGAGCTCCAGAGCAAGGGGGGTGATGTTCATCTGCATGCAGGGCACGGTCAACGATGCCGAGCCGATGCGGTTCATCATCATCAGGCCGAGCAGGGTCTTATCCTGGCCGCTCGACAGCGACAGCTGGGCAGAGAGGCCGGCCAGCAGCAGATCGGGCCAGCCCAGCTTGTGCTCGTCGGCAAAGCCGGTCAGGGATTGCCAGAGCGCCGCCGGCAGCGGGCGGCTCTCGCGGATAAATTCGGCGGCAATCGGCGCGCGGGTCTCGCCAAAAGATTTCACCTCGGGCCAGCCTTGCAGCTGCTCCTGCCAGAAGGCGCGAGCGGCGGCGTTCTTGCCGCTTAGCTCGCGGCTCGCCTCTTCGGCCAGCACCTCCGCCAGAGAGCCGAAGGGGGATGGGGAGTGCATCTCACCGGCCAGCCCCTCTGCATACAGTTCGGCGATGCGCTGGAACAGCAAGGTGGTGCCAAAGCCATCGAGGGCGATGTGGTGCACGCAGCTGTAGAGATAATCGCGGCCGGGGCCGCGCAAAAGGGCGAAGCGGCAGGGCGCCTCTTGGGTCAACTCGAACGGGCGGCGCAGATCGGCCCAGGCCCAGGCGCGGGCCAGCATCTCGTCATCGCGCTCGAGGGAGACCTCTTCATAGGCCAGGGGCAGCTCATGCGAGACGAAGCAGACCGCCTCCTTATCGTCTTCGAAGTGGCCCTTGAGCGCCTCGCACTCACACACCGCCTTGGCAAGGGCTGCGGCCAGCACGGCCGCCTCGACCTTGCCGTCGAAGGCGATGCACTCGGCGGTGTTGAACATCGCCTTGTCGTCGTTCAGCAGATGTCCGGACCAGAGCCCCTGCTGGGGGATGGTCAAGGGGAAGCGGTTCATGGGGTCACCTCCAGCGCCTGGGCTGCCAGCCTGGCCTCGATGAGGCGCCACCAGCCGTTGAGGGTCGGCAACTTGGCGAGATCCACGAAGCCGAGATCCACCCCGGCGGCGCGCCACTCGGTGAGCAGGGCCATGATCCGCACCGAATCCAGACCGTAGTCGATGAGGTTCTCGTCGGGGTCAAACTCCCCTTCATCCTCGTCGATGTGACTCAGCAGCCGCGCCTTGAGCCCCTCATACGTCAGCAACGGATTGGTGGACAACGGGTTGGCCTGGGCGGCAGAAGCGGAAGCTGGGGCAAGGGCCAGCACCTCCTCGCAGCGGATCACCTTGCCGCAGCGGGTCGCCACGTAGTCGAGCGCCATCTGGTGATCGGCCAGGGAGAAGTCCGCCACCCCGTCCGCCAGGAAGAAGGGCTGGATGTCGCGCATGAAGGCATCGCAGGCGGTCATCATGCAGCCGATATGGCCGTAGATGCCGCCGATGATCAGCTGATCCCGTCCCAGCGCTTTGAGCATCTGCTCCAGCTCGGAGCGCTGGAAGGCGCTGTAGCGCCACTTGACCAGCACTGTGTCGTCCCGCTCCGGGCGCAGCGCTGCCACCACCTGCTGCTGCTCGGGCCGATTGTTGAGCCCCGGGCCCCACATGTCGTTGAGCAGGGCGCGATCCTCAGGGGATTGATCCTTGGGCTGGGCGGTGTAGAAGACCGGAATGCCGAGGGCCTTGCACTGCTTGCGCGCGGCGGCCAGCTGCTCGGTCAGGGCCGCGATCATCGGGCTGTTTTCGCCATAGAAGGCGGTGAAGTACTCCTGCATGTCGTGGATCAGCAGGGCGGCGCGTTTGGGATCCAGGGTCCAGTCGACCTTGTTGGCCTTCCACTGGCTGGGCATGGCGTAATTGTTCAGGGTTGGGATAGCCATAACGTCATGATTCCTTTTTAGTTTTATGCGGTTGTCAGGGGGTTGGCGGCGATGAGGTGCGCAATGCGCGCCCGCAGCCCCTGCTTGTCAATCTTGCCCACCGCCGTCATGGGCAGGGCGTCCAGGGTTTCGAAACGGTCGGGCAGCTTGAAGTCCGCCACCCCGCGCTCGCGCAGAAACTTGCGCAAGGCCAGCGGCTTCAAGGCGGGATCCGTGCTGACGATAAAGGCGCAGCTCTTCTCCCCCATGGCGCTGTCGGGCATGGAGACCAGGGCCGCATGGGTGATGGCCGGGTGGTGCAGCAGCTGGTTTTCCACCTCTTCCGCCGCGATCTTCTCGCCGCCCCGGTTGATCTGATCCTTCTGCCGCCCTACTACTGTGAGGTAGCCATCGGCATCCTGTACCACCAGATCGCCGGAGCAGTAGAAGCCCTCGGCATCGAACACCCGGGCGTTGTGGGTCGGGCTCTGGTAGTAACCGCGGAAGGTGTAGGGACCGCGGGTGTGCAGGGCGCCAGGCTCGCCGGGAGCGACCGGGTTGCCCGCCTCATCGAGGATGCGCACCTCGTCGTCCGGGCTCATGGGGCGGCCCTGGGTGTGAATGATCTTCTCGTCGGGATCAGAGAGCCGGGTGTAGTTGACCAGCCCTTCCGCCATGCCGAACACCTGCTGCAGCCGGCAGCCGAGCAGCGGCCCAATCTTGCTGGCCACCGCCTCCCCCAGCTTGGCGCCGCCCACTTGCAGCAAGTCGAGGCTCTCGAGCTGAGTGCGCGCAGCGGGATCCGCTTCCGCGGCCTGCAGCCAGAGCGAGACCGCCGGCGGCACCAGCGAGGTAAGGTTGACCCGGTGACGGGCGATCAGCGGGAAACAGCTGATGGGGCTGGGGTCGGGCGCGAGCACCACGGTGCCGCCCGCCTCGAATACCCCCAAAGCGCCGGGAGAGCTCAGGGGGAAGTTGTGGGGCGCCGGCAGGGCGCACAGATAGCGGGTGTGGGGCCCCAATTCACAGATTTCATTGCTGCGGCGCACGCTATACAGGTAGTCATCGTGGGTTCGGGGAATGAGCTTGGGGGTGCCGGTGCTGCCGCCAGAGAGCTGGAAGAAGGCCACCTCGTTCGCCGGGGTTGGGGCAAAGGAGACGGATGGGGTGCCCCCCTCATCCCCCTCGCCAAGCCAGCGGGTCAGCCCCAGCTCCCCCGCGTCACCATCCAGCAGCACCAGCTCGGCGCCGATGCTTGTCAGCAGCTCGCTCTCGCGACCCTTGCTCGCAAACAGCGGATGGGTCAGCGAGCCGACAAAGAGGCGCGGTGTGATCTGCTCGGCATAAGAGAGGAGCTCCAGCCGGTTGTGGCTAAAGAGCGCGTTGACCGGCGCAATGCCGGCTTTCAGCAGGGCGAAGAACACCAGATAGAACTCGGCCACGTTGGGGAGCTGCACCAGAGCTGTGTCCCCTACCCCCAGGCCATGGCGGGCCAGATTTTCGGCCAGCTGGCTCGAGGCGGCGTCCAGTTCGCCATAGCTGAAGCGGCGCTCGCCGCAGAGGATAGCCTCGGCCTCGGGGGCCAGCTCGCACTGACGGGCCAGCATGGCGGTCAGCGGCTCGCCGCGCCAATAGCCCTTGGCGCGGTAGTGCTGGGCCAGCTCCTCGGGCCAGCGGGTATAGGGCAGGAAGCGGTTGGTATCGCTCATTGCGCGACCTCCGGACTCAGGTCCAGGGCTTTCAGATTTGGCTGCCCACTCGGCCAGCCCAGATATTGAAGCTGCGTCATTGCGCTACCTCCAAATCCAGGCCCAGGGCTTTTAGCATGGTACCCAGCTTGGTGCCGGTCTCGGCCCACTCCATCGCAGGATCCGAGCCCGCGACGATGCCGGCGCCGGCAAACAGCTCCACCTGATGGCCATCGAGCACCCCACAGCGGATCACCACGGCCCACTCGCCGTTGCCCTGGCTGTCGCACCAGCCGACGATGCCGCTGAACAGGGCGCGCCGGAAGGGCTCCTGCTCGTGGATAAACTGGCGGGCGAGTTCGGTGGGATAGCCACACAGGGCCGGGGTGGGATGGAGCTGGCAGGCAAGTGACAGCACCGATGCCTCGTCGCCGTGCAGCCGGCCGGCGATGGGGGTGCCCAGATGCCAGAGGGTATCCGTGCTCATCAGGGAGGGGTGAGCGGGGATCGCCAGCTCGCGGCAGTGAGGGGTCAGCACCCGGCGGATCTCGTCGATCACCAACTTGTGTTCATGCTGATCCTTGCGAGAGGCCAGCAGATCCCGGGCCACCATCTCGTCTTGCGCCGGCTCGCTCGCCCGTCTGGCGGATCCCGCCAACGGGTGGGTGAACACCTCTCCCCCGCTGACCCGCAGCAGCAGCTCCGGGCTGGCGCCGAGCAGGCGGCGGCCCTGGCCAAGCGGCAGGGAGAAGTGGAAGGCGTGGGGATTCTGGGCCATCAGACGGGTCATCACCCGCTTCGGGTCGGCGGGTTGATGCAGGGTGAGTGTCAGCTTGCGCGACAACACCACCTTGGACAGCCGGCCTTGTGCAAACGCATCCAGCGCCGCGCTGACCGAGGCCTGGAATTCGCTGGCCGGCGGGGTGCTCTGCACCGATATGACCCGGTTGGCCTCGACGGTCTGCTCCACTTCTGTCGCCGGTGTCGGCTCTGTCGGAGCCAGTTTCTCGCCCCGCTTATAGCGGCCGGGCACATAGAGGCAGGAGGCCTCTGCCGGGTCGAAGGCGAAGGCACCGATAAGCAGAGGGTTGGTCTGGCCGGCAGCCTTGGCGGCATCGAGGGCCAGGGTTATCTGCTGGGCCAGCAGGGGCCACTCGCAGGCGGGGGTGGTGATGGGTTGCCCCAGGTCAGTGGCACTGATCGTGCCCTGACCCGAGGTAAACAAGAAATCAGGCGACATCTTCGCCTCGGCAGGTGCGCCATTGTCCATTACACGAGTATTCACGTTACACCCTCAAAGAAGATTCAAAATGATAATGATTATCAGTTTGACTTTGTGCGGCGGTAAAATACTCGCTTTGAAATCACGGGGTCAATGGGATTTTAAGTCGATAAAACAGGACCTTGTCTGTGGACATTCCCTTGAGGGCGCCACGGCTGGCCTGCTGGCGGCGGTCAGCAAAACCTACCCGAATGAAAACGCATCGTCATCCCCATATGGGGGATGCGACAGAAACGGGAGAAAAGCACTCCACTGGCGGCCAACCCGCTTTGCCTCTAAGATGGCGCCATCTCTTGTGACAGCCCCGATAACGGAACCCTCCCATGTTGAAACACCTGCTTCTGCTCCCCTTCGCCCTGCTGCTGGCGGCCTGCTCGCTCACCCAGTACAACGTCAGCGAGAGGGAGATCAACCAGTACCTCCAAGAGAGGGTCGCATTCGAGAAACAGCTGGGGATCCCCGGCATCATGTCGAGCAAGATCCGCCTCGATGACATGGTGAGCCGCATCGGCCGCACCCAGGCCGACAAGGTCGAGCTGGATGCCGCTGGCGATCTGCAGGTGTCGAGCCCCCTTGGCAGCCAGCAGATGAAGATCCGCCTCTCCCTGCGCGCCCGCCCCGACTACGTGGCCGAGCAGGGGGCCATCTACCTGCGCGATCTGGAACTGCTATCCGTCAAGACAGAGCCGGCCGACGTGGGCGCCGCCCTCACCCCGCTGCTGCCCACCTTCAACCAGTCCCTCTCCCTCTTCCTCTCTCAGACCCCCGTCTATCGTCTTGATGGCGCCCGCCAGAGCGAGGCGCGGATCAAGGACAAGGTCGAGGCCCTCAAGGTAGAGCCGGGTCGTCTGGTGATCCCCTTCAAACTGATGTGATACCTGCCGCCGCGTCCCCCTCTCCCCCAACTCCCCGGGGCGCGGTTTTTTCTTCTCAAGCTTCCCCCTTTGCCCCATAATGCACACCATTCTCATTTAGATTCATGAGAAGCGTCATAATAAAATCAGATATATGGGTGAAAAGGACATGAGAAAAACCGTTCTGGTGCAGGCGATCGCCTGTGCGTTGCTTGGCAGTGCCGCGCACGCTGCCGTCAAAGTGGAAGACAAGACCTTCAACACCGCCGCCAACATGCTGGCCTACACCGAATTCGAGCTCTCCGGCGAGCCCCTGGCCGAGGCTCTCGGTCTGGATCTGGACGTGCTGGATGCCAACCGTGCCGACGAGCCCACCCCGTTCGACTTCGCCGCCGGCATCGAATCCTACGAATACTCCGAAGAGGCGATGTACGCCCTCAACTATCAATCCGGCATGGGCCCGCACCTGGTGAACGGGCCGCAAAACCTGGCTCGTGGCGGCACCCTGGCAGATCTCGGCAAGCGGGTACTGGCCATGGCCGATGCGGTCGGCTTCCCGGCCGATGAAGTGCCCCAGGGCATGTATCCCCTCTCCCTGCCCTACGCCTCCGCCAACCCGGAGTTTGCCCAGGCCGTGAACGCAGCCCCGGTCAACGGCGACCAGCTCACCATCAAGACCGCCAAGGGCAACGAGAAGAGCGTCAAGACCCAGGTGCCGACCTACTTCCGCGACTACGCCACCCTGCGCTGGAGCGGCAGTGACAACCTGCTGGTACCTGCGGCCGTGGGCGGCATCCTGCTCAAGGAAGTGATGTGGTCCCAGGACTTCCTCGGCGGCATGCACGTGGCCGAGACAGATGAAGAGGTGGAAGCCGCGTCCGCCACCATGGATCAGGACGGCAAGCACAAGCTCGGCGTCTCCGCCGCCGACGGCTTCAACGGCATGATGCTGACCGAACAGTCCATCGACAAGCTGGCCATCCTGCAGGGCCAGCTCGGCTTTGACGGCAAACATCTCGGTGCCAAGATTAGCCCCCAATACGATCCGGCCAAGGGCGTGGTCTACTTCCCCCATCAGGTGAAGGTGACCGAGACTGCCAAGAACGAGGTCGGCGCCATCGGCAAGCTGGACGTGGTGGATGGCTCCGCCCAGCTGCGCGACGCCTGGATGCTGCTGTGGCCGCTCTCCGAGTTCTACGCCTTCAGCGATCAGCGCAGCGCCAACACCAACCAGAACCCGGCCTTCCACGCCGTGTTTGACGGTGCCCCCTTCGCAGCAGCACCGTCCGCCAACAAGGGCAACGATCTGGGCAAGGCGGTGGCGGGCAGCGATGCCTTCTCCCTGGCCCTGAACCTCTCCAACCTGACCTTCAAGAACCTGCAGGCCCTGCACTTCGAGCCCAAGGCCGGCACCCTGGTGGACAGCTGGCAGGATGGCAAACAGGCCAAGCACGTCACCGCCTTCGACGCCGCCTACGCCCTGGTCGCCCTGCAGATCTTCCAGCGCGCCCAGGACGCCCTGCCGGTGGGCTACGCCGCCGGTGACAATGGCGAGCTGAACCTCAAGACCAGGCAGGGTCAGGAGGCGCTGGCCCTCATCACCAGACAGGCCGACTTCATCCTGGGTCAGCTCAAGGGGAGCAATGGCCTCATCCATGACGGCATCACCCTGGGCGGCAAGCCCGATGCCGGCCAGTCGGTCGAGACCCAGTTCGCCGCCATCCGCGGCCTGACCGCCGCCTTCCTAGCCACCTCGGATGCCAAGTACCGCACCGCGGCGCGCGAGCTGTTCATCGCCACCGACAAGGCCTACTTCAACCAGAAGGCCGGTACCTGGCTGGCGGGCAAGCAGGGTGAATACACCCCCTGGACCCAGGCCGCCATCTCCGGCGCCCTGCGCTCTGCCATGCTGAACCTGCGCAACGAAGGGGCCGAGAAGGCGCCCGAACTGGAACTCGCCACCCTGACCAAGCAGTACGTGAGCTGGTTCCGCGGCACCGTGAACGGCGGCATGCAGATGGCCGAATGGGTGGGCGACTCCGGCGAGAACCTGGTGGAAGGCGCAGGCCATGACACCGACGAGGACGGCGTGCCCCAGGTGACCGCCGCCGGTGGCAAGCACGGCACCGCCATGGTGATGGCTGGCAAGGCCGTGATCGGCGAGTGAACCCTGTAATACCCCATGAAAAAGGGAGCCTTTGGCTCCCTTTTTTTATCCTACCGTCAAGCTCACACCAGCTTGGCCAGCATCGGCTTGGTCACCAGCACTATGCCCTGCTCGGAGCGGTAGAAGCGGCGTGCATCTTCGTCCGCATTCTCCCCCACCACCAGGCCATCCGGCAGCTTGCAGCCCTTGTCCACCACCACCCTGCGCAAGCGGCAACCGGCCCCGATCTCGACCCCGGGGAAGATCACCGCCTGATCCAGGGTGCAGAAGGAGTGCACCCGCACATTGGTGAACAACACCGAGTTCAGCACGAAGGAGCCGCTGACGATGGAGCCCCCCGCGAACATGGAGTTGATGGTCATACCGTGCTGACCGTTTCTGTCCTGCACGAACTTGGCGGGCGGCGACATGTTCTGGCTGGTCCAGATGGGCCAGCTCTCATCGTAGATGTCGAGCTCGGGCACCACGGACGCGAGATCCATGTTCGCCTCCCAGAACGAGTCCAGGGTCCCCACATCGCGCCAGTAGGGTTTCTGCCCCTCCTTGGCGCCGACACAGGACATGTTGAACGGGTGGGCGAATGCCTTGCCCTCCCCCACGATGCGCGGGATCACGTCCATGCCGAAGTCATGCTTGGACTCCTGGTTGTGGATGTCCTCCTCCAGCAGCTGGTAGAGGTAATCCGCCTCGAAGATATAGATACCCATGGAGGCCAGGGAAACGTTCTCGTTACCCGGCATGGCGGGGGGGTTGGCCGGTTTCTCCACGAAGGCGCGGATCTTGCGCTGATCGTCGATGTCCATCACCCCGAAGGCGGAGGCCTCACAGCGCGGCACCTCGATGCAGGCCACCGTCACCTTGGCGCCGAGGCGCACGTGATCGAGCAGCATGGCGGCGTAGTCCATCTTGTAGATGTGGTCACCCGCCAGCACCACTATGTATTTGGGGCCGTAGTCGCGAATGATGTCCACGTTCTGGTAGATGGCGTCTGCTGTCCCGCGATACCAGTGCACTTCGTCCACCCGCTGCTGGGCGGGCAGCAAGTCGATGAACTCGTTCATCTGGTAGCGCAGGAAGGACCACCCGGACTGCAGGTGGCGCAACAGACTGTGAGACTTGTACTGGGTCACCACACCCACCCGGCGGATGCCGGAGTTGATGCAGTTTGAGAGCACGAAGTCGATGATGCGGAATTTACCGCCAAAATGGACGGCGGGTTTGGCACGGTTGTCGGTCAGTTGCTTCAGGCGACTGCCTCGTCCCCCTGCGAGCACCAAGGCCATACTCTGATTCAATAGCTGCCGCGCTTTGGCTGTGTTTACGGGTTCTAGCGACATATCTACCTCTGCTCTGTTGGGGCTGTTTTCAACCCATCTTCGCCTTTTTTTTTTGCTGTGAAAGTGGTTTCACTCACATTTAATCGCATTCCTCACCCCCCTTTTCAAGGAGTTGCGTGAGCACAGATGTCATACGACAACGAGTTGGTTAGAATTTCTACATCACAAACATCATCAAGGATGAAACGATGTTGAATAAACATGAGGGGAACCTGCTGCTGGTCAGCGCTCTGGTCTGCATCCCCATGCTGTTGCTGCAGGGGATATTGCTCGCGCCCCCCGTCTCGCCGCTCACCCTGCTGCTGGTCATGCTGACCACGATAACGGGGTTTGCCCTGCTGCTTTTTCTCTCACGCAGCCTGCACCGGGGCGAACGAGAGAGACAGGAGCAGCGCTGGCTGCAAGCATTGCAGCAGCGGGATCCCGCCATGCTGGACAGCCTGCAGGCACAAACGACTCTGCGCCAGCTGCTCGCCTCCTTCAATGAGGCCGAGCTCGATGCCCACCGCCAGATCACCGAGCTGCACAACCAGGCGACCCGTGACGAGATGACGGGGCTGTGCAATCGCCACGCCTTCCGACGCGATCTGACCGAGCTGCTGCAGCAGGAGAACACCCAGACCGCCATCCTGGTGCTGATCCGCGCCACCGAGCTCGGCAAGCTCAACGCCCAGCGCGGCTTCCAGTCCGGTGACGCCTATATCCGGGACATCGCCGCCCTCATCACCCAGACGGTGAGCCGCTTCCCCGGTCATCAGGTCTATCGCATCTCGGGGGCCGACTTCGCCGTCCTGATGCCGCCCCTGGCCCAGCTCCCCCCCCATCTGCTGGGGCGTGACCTGAAACTCGCCTTCGACAACTATCAGCACAACAACGGGCTGGAGAGTGCCGCCTACTCGGGCATGACCCGGCTCAGCAGCGAACAGAAGATAGAAGCCATTCTGGCCCGGGCGGACATGGCGCTGGCGCGCGCCCAGACGGAAGCGGTCAACGGCTGGGCCATCCAGCAGAGTGACGAGGTGGTCGAGGTGCAGGGCCAGCGCCACTGGACCCAGGTGCTGACCGAGCTGCTGGAGCAGGAGAACATCAGCTTCACCTGCCAGTCCATCCAGTCACTGCATCGCGGCATGATTGCCTATCACGAAATCTACCCTCGCTTTCACAGCGCCGACGGCACCGTGCTGCCGAGCGATACCCTGCTCGCCATGGCGCAGCGTCTGGACATGGTGCTGCGCCTGGCGCAGATGGTGGTTCGCCACGCCATTCGCCAGTACCGGGCCTTCGGCGGCCAGAGCAGCCGCTGGGGCCTCAACCTCCCGGGTACCTTGCTGCAGAGCAGCGCCTTCCTGATCTGGCTCGACCATCAGTTGCAAAAGGATCCCGACATCAGCGCCAACCTGGTGTTCGAGATGGATGAAGATCATCTGGAGCGCAACCTGACGGGGGCCAAACGGCTGTTCGAGCTGCTCAGACGCCACGGCAGCCGCTCGGCCATCTGCAACTTCGGCAAGGGAATCGGCTCCTTCAGCCTGTTTCGCGATCTCAAGCCTGACTACATCAAGCTGGATCCCGGCCTCATCACCGAGCTGGAGCAGGATCTCACCAATCAGCAGTTCGTGCGGATGATCGTCGACGTGTCACACCGCATGGGCTGCCTGGTGATCGCGGAAGGGGTGGAGCAGGTCGGGCAGAAGCAGATGCTGCAGAGCATGTATGTGGATGGCTTGCAGGGGTATCTGATCGCCCAGCCCCAGGAGATGGGGCCGGAAATGGTTCAGCAGACGCTCCTCACGGAGCACGCTTCAGCTTCAGCAGGGTCAGAATGATGTCGTTGAGCTGGCGATAGCGCTCCAGCTCCTTCTGGTCGTAGCGGGTCGCCAGCATGGTCGGGTTGTGGCGATGCTTGAGGTAACGGTTGATCTGCAGGCGGTTGAAGCCGGCCACCTTGTAGACCTGGCCCAGCAGGGCGTTGAGCTCCTCGTCGTCCAACCCGGCCTTGGCCAGGTAATCGGCCTGGGAGGGGCTCTCCAGCCGGCTGCTCTGCTTATCGAGGTGACCGCACTCCTGCAGGTAGGCAAGCCACTGTTCCACATAAAGCGGTTTGCAGCCGGCCAACAGGTTGAAATACCCCACCGCATCGCAGCGACACCCCGACAGCAGCACCAGGGCCAGCTCGTCGCTGTCGCACTGGAAGCTCACCGGGCCGCTCTGGCTCCAGTCCAGCGCCTGCACCCGGATCTGGGCCCGTGCCCCCGCTCGTGTGGTCACGTCAAAGACAAACATGTCAACTCCCGATCGGCAAAGGGATCATGATGGCCCATCCCAGTCACGGGTGCAAAGCCAAACCACCCTTTCATACAGCGGCCGGCAAGCTCCATAAAAAAACCGACGGCCTTACGGCAGTCGGTTTTCGGGGTGCTCGGGCCGACAGGCCCTCGCGACGAGAGGATCAGGCGTCCAGCTCCACCAGCGCCTTGGCCAGCTCGATGGGTTCGAGCTCCTGACCTTCCAGATCGGCGTTCCAGTTCGGGCCGACCAGCACGTCGTCCTCGTCCAGATCGTTGATCCAGATGTCGAGGAACTCTTCCAGCTCGATCACTTCCGGCTCGTAGTCCGCCCACTCGTCCACGCAGTGCAGACGGGCATCCCCCTCGGCAGACCAGAGCGGCATCACGTCGGCGTCTTCGAACTCGGCGGAGCGGCACACCACCCAGTCTTCACCGTAGCGCAGACCCCACACCTGACCCGACTCGCGGACTTCTTCGATAAACAGCTGGAAATTGGCGTCAAGATTGTCAGTTAGTTTGCTCATGGGGTCTCTCTCTTGCAAAGCAATGGCAGGCAGTCGGCCAAGTCTGGCCGAGAATGGGGCAGATGGTGTCCCAAAAGCCCCCCAGACTCAAGCCTTATCCCCAAAAAGCCGGGGATAAAGGCCGTCAGATGCGATATTGCGCCACCAGGGCACTCAATTCGTCGCAGGCGAGCGCCAGTTGCCCGGACGCCTGCTCGGTGAGCCGGTTCTGGGCCAGGGCATCCGCCGCCAGCTGGGTAATGGCCACCAGCCTCAGGTTGATCTCCTCCGCCGCCCGGCTCTGCTCCGCCGCCGCCGTGGCGATCTGGCCGTTCATGGCGGTGATGGTGTGCACCGAGCCATCGATGGCATGGATGGCGGCGTCCGCATCACCGGCCTTGTCCGCCGTCGAGCGGGAGAGCTGCTGCAACTGGGTGATCCCGCTCACCACCTTGCCCGCCCCCTCCTGCAGCCGCTGGATCATCTGCCGGATCTCGTCGGTGGAGCTGTGGGTACGGGTGGCCAGGGTGCGCACCTCGTCGGCCACCACGGCAAAGCCGCGGCCCTGCTCGCCGGCCCGGGCGGCCTCGATGGCGGCGTTGAGGGCCAGCAGGTTGGTCTGCTCCGCTACCCCGCGAATGACGTCGAGCACGGAGCCTATCTGCTGGGTCTCCTCTTCGAGACGGCTCACCGCCTGCACCGTCTCCACCATCTCGTCCGCCAGCTGACCTATGGTCTCCCGGGTCCGGGCCACCACCTCGCGGCCATGCTGGGCGAGATTGAGCGCCGAGTCCGCCGCCTCCGCGGCCTGGGCCGCGTGCTGGCCCACTTCGCGGCTGCTCACCGTCATCTGCTCCATGGCACTGGCCACCCGCAGGGTATCCTGCTCCTGGCCGGTGACGATGGCGCCGGTGCGCTCCACCACCTCGGCCAGTTGATGGGCGTGCGCCCGGTTCTGCTCCGCAATCTGCTGGCTGCGCGCCACCAGCTGCGCCATCTGGCCGGCAAAGAGGTTGAAGTTGACGCTGAGCTGGCTCAGCTCGTCACGCCCCGATTCGGGCAGGCGAACACGCAGATCCCCCTCCCCCCTGGCGATGTTGCCAAGGGCCGACACCGACCGGGAGAGCGGCACGACTATGCTGCGCACGATGAGACCGACCACGGCAAACAGCAGCAACGCCAGCACCAGTCCGATCCCGAGCAGGGTGTGCAACACCTCCCGGTACTGGGCCTCCACGTCGTCCACATAGACACCGGTGCCGATGATCCAGTCCCAGGGGGCGAAACGCTTGACGTAGGAGATCTTGCGCACCGGCTCGTCCACTCCCGGCTTGGGCCAGTAGTAGGCCACCTCCCCCGCCCCCTGCGCCCGCGCCAGATCGGCGAAGGCGACGAACAGCTTGAGCCCCTGCTTGTCCTCCACCCCGGAGAGATCCTTGCCATCCAGATCGGGTTTCATGGGGTGCATCACCATGGTGGGGTGGCTGTCGTTGATCCAGAAGTAGTCGTCATTGCCATAGCGCAGCCCCTTGAGCAGGGCCAGCGCCTCGGCCTTGGCGCGCGCCTCGTCGAGCTCCCCCTTGCGCACCCTGGCCTCCAGCCCCGCCACCAGGCTGTAGGCGGTCTCGACCTGGGCCCGGGTCTGGCGGCTCTTCTCCCCCATCAGCCCCTGGTGGTAGATCTGCAGGCTGAAGAACAGCAACAGCCCCAGAAGGACCAGCACCATCAGGGTCACCAGCGACAGGCGCCGGCCGATACTCCATTGTCTCAACATACCCTCATCCCGCAGCGGCTACATATCCTTAACACTATGTTGTTGCGGCGCGGGCTGTCCACGATGTCAGCAAAAGGGATGCCAAAAACATGATCCAGCCCCAAAAACAAGAAAGGGTGCCCAGTGGCACCCTTTTTTGTTGTCGACCGGATGACGGCATCACCGCTCCCAGTACACCTCTTCCAGGCTGTCTTCCTTCTCCGGCAGACCGCGGGAGAGGCGCGGGCTGCTCTGGGCCAGCACCTCGTAGCTGACCCGGTTGGCGTATTTGCACACCTGAGCGAGGGAGGAGTAGGTCAGGAATTCGGAGAGGTGCTTGGCGGAGTTCGGCACGTTCATGCGGTGGTAGGCGTTGGCCACCATGTCGTGCAGCACGGCGGACAGCGCCCCGTCACCCGCGCCGTTGGTGTTCTTGATCTTCTCGGGCCCGCCCATGTAGGGGGAAATGTGGGAGTAGATCCGTGCAGGCTTGCGGCACTTGTCCCGGGCCATGGGGCGGCTGAACTCGTACATGTTGAATTCGGGGATGACACCGGGCAGCAGGGTATGGGTGGTCTCGCGCTTGTAATCCTCGTCGGTGTAACTCGCCATGTAGAGGCCGATGGGGCCCGCGGTGCAGAGCACCATGTCGGCCCAGTCCAGCGCCTTGTCGGCAGCACCCAGCGGATCCTTGATCCCGGTCAGGGCCTCCGCCTCGTCCTCGTTCATGGCGAGCACGGTCACGTTCTCGCTGATGAAGTCGCGCCACCACTGGGGGTTCTCGTCGATGACGAAACGGGTGCCCAGGGTCAGCACCACGGGCACGCCGGCCTCGCGGGCATAGCGCACGGCGGCCATGGCCGCCTCCTTCATGGGGGTGCCGTCGGCACCGCGCACCAGGTAGGCGGTGATGACCAGGGCCGAGGCCTCCTTGATGATGGACTCGGGGATGTGATCCACGTCCAGATGGTCCATCTTGCCGGCGTTGATGCCAAAGCTGCGCTCGCCCCCTTCGGTGATGAAGGTGAAGCAGCGACCCACGGGGCCATCCACCGGCTGCAGGTAGTCGAGGTTGACCCGGGAGGAGGTGTTGCACAGATAGCGGTAGGCGTAGCTGCCGATGCGGATGTCCTTGCTCATGACGCCGAGCAGGATGGAGTGGGAGTCCGCCAGCACGGAGTAGTTGTGCATGGTGTTGCCTATGGTGCCGCCGGCAAACTCGCTCACCACCATGTTGTTGCTCTTGAGCTCGTCGTAGACCAGCTCCGCCACCTCGTCGGAGATGAGCATGGAGTGGCCCTTGCTCAGGCCATACCGGTTCAGGAAGTCTTCGTCCACATGGGCTTCGATGTCCACCAGGGTCTGATCGATACCCACCACATAGGCCTTGCCCAGTTCGGTGAGCTGGGAATTTTGCGGGATCAGGGGATCACGTCTGTCGACCGGGAAGTAGTGTTTGGACTTGCGCTGACCGGGAAATTTCATGGCAATCTTCTGTGCTCTGGGGAAAAGAGGGGCGGGATTTTAACACAATCCTCCACGCCGAAAAGTCGCATGATTAAAATATGGGGTCAGTATAGACAAGGGTTTGCGGGGCAAACGTTTGATTTTTGACCTTGAAAAAAACCACCCCGTCGCGGGGTGGTCGTGGGATCCTGTGACGTCACTCTCACGCCAGCGAGAGACCCTGCACCAGCGCCAGCACCGAGAAAATCCCCAGCGACAGCCAGAAGAAGAGGGTACCAAAGAGGCGCGGCTTGTTCGGCGCCTTGGGGATCTGGATCCCGATAGCGTGCAGGATGCGCCCCACCAGCAGCAAGGTTCCACCTAGGTGCAGCCAGAACGCGCCGACCCCGGCCAGCTCGCACAGGGCCATCAGCAACAGGGTGAGGGGCACGTACTCGGCGAAGTTGCCGTGGGCACGGATGGCGGCGAGCATCTCGGGCGCCTCCCCTTCCCCTATCATCACCCTGAACTGGGCGCGGCGCTTGACCACCCAGAACGAAAGCAGCAGGAACAGAAGACCCAAGAAACCTGCGTAGATCAGCGTGATCTGCATCATCAAGACACTCCTTTATCGTTGAAGCCGGGCATCCCCGCGCCCAGGCACGGACGGATGCACACGGCCATCATGCCAGCTCGCGGCAGATGAGGGACACCATCATGCGGATGTGGGCCTGATCGCTGTTGAGGGCGGGCACATAATGGAACGCCTCCCCACCCGCGGCCAGGAAGTGCTCGCGGTTCTCGACCTGGATCTCCTCCAGGGTCTCGAGGCAGTCTGCCGAGAAGGCCGGGCAGATGACGTCGAGCCGCTTGATCCCCTGCTCCGCCAGCGCGGTGATGGTGGCATCGGTATAGGGCTTGAGCCACTCCTGCTTGCCGAAGCGGGACTGGAAGCTGGCGCTCCACTGCTCGGGGGCAAGACCGAGGGCCTCGGCCAGCAGGGCCGCGGTGCGGCGACACTGGTGACCATAGGGATCCCCCTCGTCCTCGCTGCGCTGGGGAATGCCGTGGAACGACATCAACAGGTGCTCCCCCTGCCCCTGCTGCTCCCACTGGCGACGCACGCTCATGGCCAGCGCCTGGATGTACTCCGGGTGGGCATGGTAATCACGGATGAGGCGCATCACCGGCAGGTGACGCTCCTTCTTCATCGCCCTGGCCCAGCCATCGAACACGGCGGCCGTGGTGCTGGCGGCGTACTGGGGATAGAGGGGCAGCAGGATCACCCGGTTGACCCCCTGGGCCTTGAGGGCCTGCCAGCCCTCGGCCAGGGAGGGAGAGCCGTAGGTCATGGCCAGCTGCACCGGCACGTCCACCCCTTCCCGCTTGAGCTCCTGCTCAAGGGCCGCACGCTGGCGCCGGCTGATGGCCATCAGGGGCGAGCCCTCTTCGGTCCAGATCTGCTGGTAGAGCTTGGCGACCCTGGGGGCCCGCAGCGGCAGGATGACGAAGTTGAGCAGGGGTGACCAGAGCAGGCGGGGGATCTCGACCACCCGCGGATCGCTGAGAAACTGGCCGAGGAAGGATCGGACGGCGGAGGCGGTCGGTGCGGCTGGGGTCCCCAGATTGACGAGCAAGATCCCGGTTTTCGTGGTCACGTTAGCGTCCTGTCGTTATGGTCATGAAGCAAGAAAGGGCCCTGGATGGACCCTTTATCTCGAACTCGTTGTCGATCGCAGGCGGGATCAGCCCAGGATGGCAGCCAGCTGCTGGCTGACCAGATCCACCGGCTGGGTGCCGTCGATCTTGACGTAACGGGTGTTGCCCGCTTCCGCTTCCTTGCCGTAGAAGCCGATGAGCGGCGCGGTCTGCTGATGGTAGACATCCAGACGCTTGCGAACCGTGGTCTCTTCGTCGTCGGCACGGATCACCAGATCCTCGCCGGTCACGTCATCCTTGCCTTCCACCTTCGGCGGGTTGAACACCACGTGGTAGGTACGACCGGAGCCGGAGTGCACGCGACGGCCGCTCATGCGCTTGACGATCTCTTCGTCCGGCACGTCGAACTCCAGCACGAAGTCCACCGCCACGCCGGCATCCTTCATGGCTTGCGCCTGGGGAATGGTGCGGGGGAAGCCGTCCAGCAGGAAGCCGTTGGCGCAATCCGGTTGCGCAATGCGTTCTTTGACCAGGCCGATGATGATGTCGTCGGAGACGAGCTGACCTGCGTCCATCACGGCCTTGGCCTTGAGGCCCAGCTCGGTGCCCGCCTTGATCGCCGCACGCAGCATGTCGCCGGTGGAGATCTGCGGAATACCGTGTTTTTCCATGATGAACTGAGCCTGGGTACCCTTGCCGGCGCCCGGAGCTCCCAACAGAACAATGCGCATACACGCTCCTAGTTGATTGGTTATTCAATTCTTGAGAAGGCAAAAAACTACACGTTTTCGCCCGTATTAACAAGCTCACCCCGTGTGAGTGGCCAGATTATCACCACACTCCCGCCCCGTCTCTGCGACCAAAGACGCAGACGACGACCACGAAAAATGATTGAAAATGCAGCAACTCACCACGAGGGAGCGGCCAGAAAAAAGCCCACTGCATGCAGTGGGCCTTGGGTCAGGGGATCACGCCTGCAACAGCAGACGGTTGATGCGGGAGACAAAGCTCGCCGGGTCGTTCAGACCGCCCTGCTCCGCCAGCTGGGCCTGTTCGTGCAAGAGGGCCACCCACTCGCCAAACAGGCTGTCGTCTTCGATGGTGCCAAGCTTCTTCACCAGGGCGTGGTCGGGGTTGAGCTCCAGGATGTACTTCTGCTCCGGCACCGGCTGGCCGGCGGCGCGCATCAGCTTGATCATCTGGGTGCTCATGCCGTGGGCGTCGGTGACGATGCAGGACGGCGAGTCGGTCAGACGGTGGGTGACGCGCACCTCTTTCACCGCTTCGCCCAGGCTCGTTTTCACCCGCTCAACCAGACCGGCGTTGGCCTTCTCGGCCTCTTCTTGCGCCTGCTTGGAGGCCTCGTCTTCCAGATCGCCGAGATCCAGCTCGCCACGGGTGACGGAGACCAGCTGCTTGCCGTCGAACTCGGTGAGGTGGCTCATCAGCCACTCGTCGACCCGCTCCCACATCAGCAGCACTTCGACGCCCTTCTTGCGGAAGATCTCGAGGTGCGGGCTGTTCTTGGCCGCGGCATAGGAGTCGGCGGTGATGTAGTAGATCTTCTGCTGGCCTTCCTTCATGCGGCCAACGTAATCCTCCAGCGACACTGTCTGGGCCTCGCCCTCGCCGGCAGTGCTGGCAAAGCGCAGCAGTTTGGCGATCTCCTCGCGGTTGGCGTAATCCTCGGCCGGGCCCTCTTTGAGCACATTGCCGAACTCGCTCCAGAACTTGGCGTACTTCTCGCCGTCATCCTTGGCCAGCTTGTTCAGCATAGTGAGCACGCGCTTGGAGCAGGCCTTGCGCAGGGAGGCGGTCACCTTGTTGTCTTGCAGAATTTCACGGCTGACGTTGAGCGGCAGATCGTTGGAGTCCAGCACCCCTTTCACGAAGCGCAGGTAGGTCGGCATAAACTGCTCGGCGTCATCCATGATGAAGACGCGCTGCACGTAGAGTTTCAGGCCATGCTTCTGCTCGCGGTTGTAGAGATCGAACGGCGCGCGGGCGGGGATGTAGAGCAGGCTGGTGTACTCCTGGGCCCCTTCCACCCGGTTGTGACCCCACAGGAGCGGATCTTCGAAGTCGTGGGCGACGTGCTTGTAGAACTCCTGATACTCCTCGTCCTTGATGTCTTTCGGGTTGCGGGTCCAGAGCGCGGTGGCGCGGTTGACCTGCTCCCACTCGCCCGGGGTGCCGACGATGGTTTCACCGTCCTCTTCCCGATCCGGGGTCCCCTCCTTATACATCTCCACCGGCACGCTGATATGGTCGGAATACTTGGCGACCACGGAGCGCAGGCGCCAGTCGTCCAGGAACTCCTCCTCATCGCTGCGCAGGTGCAGGATGACGTCGGTGCCGCGGCCCTCTTTGGTCACGTCGGCCACGGTGAAGGAACCTTCACCCTCGGATTCCCACTGCACGCCCTGACCCGGCTCGGTGCCGGCGGCGCGGGAGATGACAGTCACCTTGTCGGCGACGATGAAGGCGGAGTAGAAGCCCACCCCGAACTGGCCGATCAGCTGGGAATCCTTGCCCTGATCGCCGGAGAGGTGCTTGAAGAATTCGGCGGTGCCGGATTTCGCGATGGTGCCCAGGTGCTCGATCACCTGGTCACGGGTCATGCCGATGCCGTTGTCCGAAATGGTCAACGTCTTGTTCTCTTTGTCCACCACCAGGCGCACGCGCAGCTGGCCGTCGTTTTCGAACAAAGAGGCATCGGAAAGCGCCTTGAAGCGCAGCTTGTCCGCCGCATCGGAGGCGTTGGAGATCAGCTCGCGCAGGAATACTTCTTTGTTGGAGTAGAGGCTGTGAGCCATCAGGCTCAGCAATTGTTTGACTTCAGTCTGAAAGCCGTGGGTTTCGGCGTGAACACTTTGGGTCATCGACCAATCCTCAAAACGTCGGGTTGAACAGATTCCCAAGCTAGATGGGGTTGGCCTTTCAAATATCAAGGGGCGAAGATGCAAACTTGCATGCCCGCCCCTTGTTGCGGGCTCGGATGACCATTTCTTGTACCATCCAGCCAAACCTGTTTATGAGCCGTCGCGAGAAGCCGTCAGCAAGGTGAAGAGCAGCGCAGGAACCGGAGTTTATAGGCATAAATGAGGATTCCGAGCAGCACATGAGCCTTGTTCACGGTTTCGCAGCAGGCTCATAAGCAGGTTTAGATGCGCTGGCGCCCCATCAGGGAGTGGGACAGGGTAGTGCCATCCACCAGCTCCAGCTCCCCGCCCACCGGCACCCCGTGGGCGATGCGGCTCACGGCCACCCCGGCGGCGCGGGCCATGTCGGCGATGTACCAGGCGGTGGCATCCCCCTCTATGGTGGGGTTGGTGGCGAGGATCAGCTCCTTGATGTGCTCATCCTTCAGCCGCCGCTCCAGGATCTCCAGACCCAGCTCCTCCGGGCCTATGCCGTCGAGCGGCGACAGGTGCCCCATCAGCACGAAGTAGCGGCCGGAGAACTGGCCGGTCTGCTCGATGGCGGCCACGTCCGCCGGGCTCTCCACCACGCAGAGCAGGCCGTTCTCCTCGCGCTTGGGATTGGCGCAGATCTCGCAGCGATCGTTCTCGGTAAAGGTGCGGCAGTGGCTGCAGTGACCGATTTCGGTCAGCGCCCGACTGAGCAACTGGGCCAACCGCAAGCCACCGCTGCGCTCGCGCTCCAGCAGGGTGAACGCCATGCGCTGGGCCGATTTCGGGCCCACGCCCGGCAAGACCTGCAGCGCCTTCATCATCTCATCGAGCAGGGGACTGAATTTCATGGGAATATCCTTTAAAGCCGCGCCGAAGGAGTGATTCGGCCCGCATGCCTGACGCGGCGCCGACTCCTCCATCCGAACCTATCTTGTTGGCGCAGGACTATACCCGAGCCCGCCCCAAGCGCCAATGACTCAGGCGCCTGACGGGTAGAGGAAGAGGCTTCTCTGGTGCAGCCTGTTGGGACTCATGGCTGGGGGATACAAATAAAACAGATAGGTGGCTCTATTCGGTCGATTAATTGCGCTAGAGCTGACGTTTAATACTGCACGTGGTGAAGAAATTCGTCTGCTGCAGGCCATTGGGATGGGAGCCCGCCACTCTACAATTAATTACTACCCTGTTGTGCGCCCTTACTCTTGTTAATTACTGATGCAATTTACCTCGTCAATTGAACCCTGAACTTATATACAACTCTTATTATTCCGGCATATTTATAGAAACCACCCTTACCGCCCTGCCAGCTCCTGAACAGCCATCAAAAACAGGACACTATCGCCACCTGACCCCTTCTACGCCGAGCGAAAGCCTGCGATTTATTGGTCAGCATTTTATCATTTATTTTATGAGCAGATTAACAGGAAACACCGGGTAAAATAGAGCCATAGCTAAAATAACCGATTACCTGTTGTTAGCTGAGTCACGTCAATCGACGAGTAATTAATAAACCCATCCGACATCCCTTTTTGATTATTTATACCTGAGCATAAACCCGCTCACTCTGTGTCATTATTCACCGAATGGCAGATAAACAGACTGTATTCCATGATTAGCCCCCTATTTATATCCAGTTGACCCCCAACCCCACCACTACCCCGGAATTCCCCTGAACGGAGCGCCGAGACCCTCGCGTGTTCGGGCCCAGTGGTGACAGCCTTGTCACCCTCACACTGACAGATAACGTTATGAACTGTACTAACAAACCCGCCCTGTCCGGCGTCATGCTGGCGGCGATCGGCGTGGTCTATGGCGACATCGGCACCAGCCCGCTCTATACCCTGCGCGAGTGCCTCTCCGACCAATTCGGTTTCGGGGTAGAGCCCGCCTCCATCTTGGGCTTTCTTTCACTGATCTTCTGGCTGCTGATCCTGGTGGTCTCGGTCAAGTACCTCTCCTTCGTGATGCGGGCGGACAATGCAGGCGAAGGGGGCATCCTCACCCTGATGTCGCTGGCCACCCGCAACACTCCGGCCAAGTGGACCCCCTTGCTGATCATCCTGGGGCTCATTGGCGGCAGCTTCTTCTATGGCGAGGTGGTGATCACCCCGGCCATGTCGGTGATGTCGGCCATCGAGGGCCTGAAGATAGCCGCCCCCTCCCTTGACCCCTATATAGTGCCGCTCTCGGTGCTGGTGCTGACCCTGCTGTTCGCCATCCAGAAACACGGCACCGCCACCGTGGGCAAGCTGTTTGCCCCCATCATGCTGATCTGGTTCCTGACCCTGGCGGTGCTTGGGCTTCGCAGCATCCTCCAGCACCCCGAGGTGCTGGGGGCGCTCAACCCCATCTGGGCGCTGCGCTTCTTCATGACCTACCAGAGCGCCTCCTTCTTTGCCCTGGGCGCCGTGGTGCTGGCCATCACGGGGGTGGAGGCGCTCTATGCGGACATGGGCCATTTTGGCAAGAGCCCCATTCGCCGCGCCTGGTTTATGGTGGTGCTGCCGTCCCTGGTGCTCAACTACTTCGGCCAGGGGGCCCTGCTGCTCGGCAATCCCGAGGCCATCACCAACCCCTTCTTCCTGCTCGCGCCGAAATGGGCCCTGCTGCCCCTGCTGCTGCTGGCGACGCTCGCGACGGTGATCGCCTCCCAGGCGGTGATCTCCGGGGTCTTTTCCCTCACCCGGCAGGCGGTGCGGCTCGGCTATCTCTCCCCCATCCGCATCGTGCACACCTCGGAGCAGGAGTCCGGCCAGATCTATATTCCGGTCATCAACTGGCTGCTCTATCTCTCTGTGGTGATCGTCATCATGAGCTTCGAGCACTCCAGCAATCTGGCGGCGGCCTATGGCATCGCTGTCACCGGTACCATGGTGCTCACCTCCATCCTCTCCTGCTCGGTGGCCCGCCACAGCTGGCACTGGCGCAAGCCGCTGGTAGTCACCCTCTTCGCCCTGCTGCTCGCCATCGACGTGCCGCTCTTTGCCGCCAACCTCGCCAAGGTCTTCTCCGGCGGCTGGTTGCCGCTGACCCTGGGGGCCGTCATGTTCACCCTGATGACCAGCTGGAAGAGCGAGCGCTGCCAGCTTATCCGCCGCCTGAACGAGCACGGCAACTCGCTGGAGCCGATGATAGCGTCGCTCGAAAAATCCCCGCCGACCCGGGTGGCGGGCACCGCCGTCTATCTGTCGCGGGTGGTCAACGTCATCCCCCATGCGCTCCTGCACAACCTCAAGCACAACAAGGTGCTGCACGAGCGCATCATCCTGCTCACCCTGAAGGTGGAGGATGTGCCCTACGTCCACAACGTGCGCCGGGTCTGCATCGAGCAGCTCTCCCCCACCTTCTGGCGGGTGGTGGCGAGCTATGGCTGGCGCGAGACCCCGAACGTGGAGGAGATCTTCCACCGCTGCAACCTGGAGGGCTTAAGCTGCCGGATGATGGAGACCTCCTTCTTCATGGCTCACGAGTCGCTCATCATGAAGGAGCGCCCCTGGTACCTCTATCTGCGGGGCAAGCTCTTCATGCTGCTGCAACGCAACGCCCTGCGGGCGCCGGATCAGTTCGAGATCCCGCCCAACCGGGTCGTCGAGCTGGGATCCCAGGTGGATATCTGACCGGGGCCGATACCCGAGCCCCGGGGAGACAGACTTGCCCTCGTGGTGGCCAGGCCCCCATGCCCTGTTGCATGGGGCGCCCTGGCGCCTCATGCAAGCACATCTTGTGTGTTTACCCCCTTCCATGACGCTGCGCCCCTCACCCCAATCCGGGTGATGCTTCAGGCAGGACGCCGCGACGCCGAAACATTGCGCCACCCATTCCTGTAGACTGCGGTGATAGCCGTTTACATGTTGAATGTGGCAGGCACCGGCTATCACCCGCTGTCCCAACTGGTTATGCCGCATCTGATGACCCAATACCGGGTTGCGATCCACGCTCTCATACCCATTTGCACCACCATCACCAAGAAGTTATCCCGTTTCGTTCCGCAGGCACCCCGTCATGGTGCAGCGATGGCGTCACATCCTGCAGACCCCATGGTGCAGGGCGGATCTGTCCGTGCATGACAATGGGGCAGGCAGGGCAATCTGTTTACAGGGGCATTCATGGGAAGGGGAATGGCGAAGGAGATGAGAAAAGGCTCGGGTATCCATGATGGAGGCCCTCAGGGTGAGTTCCAGCTCCACGATAAGCCTTCCAACGCGTAAGGGGAACGATGACAAAAAACCGGCCAGATATGGCTGAAATGGGCCTAATTCCCCTCCAGTCTGGAGGGAGAAAAGCAGTGATAAATATTGCCCCTATAGGGAGCCAGAGAAAGCGTCGGCAGGTGAATTTATACAGAGGAATATCCCGTATTTTACCCATTTAAACATTCTCATTCGCCACATAATTTACCACCAACAAAACAACTGATAACATCTTTTTACAATTCAAAGCACATAAAACAACATGATTCGGTCACCCCCTGCACACTCGCCGTGGCAGCCAGGATCACCGGATCAGGATTGAGACCAGCAGCCCACTTTTCATCGAGCAGACACCCGACACCATGATGAACACAGTTACGGCCAGCATCGATCTCGATGCACTCCAGCACAATTTCGCCGTGGTGCGCCGCCACGCCCCCCACAGCAAGATCATCGCGGTGCTCAAGGCCAATGCCTATGGCCACGGGCTGCTGCCGGTCGCCCACGCCCTCGCCCAGGCCGATGCCTATGCCGTGGCCAGGGTCGAGGAGGCGCTGGTATTGCGCGCCAACGCCATCACCAAGCCCATTCTGGTGCTGGGGGGCTTCTTCAGTGCCGAGGCGCTGCCGCTGCTGGCCAGGCACGATCTGCAGACCACCCTGCATACCTGGGAGCAGTTGGCGCTGCTCGAACAGGCCAACCTGCCCGCCCCCATCAAGGTGTGGCTCAAGCTCGATACCGGGATGAACCGGCTCGGGCTGCGCGCCCGGGAGCTGCCCGCCTTTATCGAGCGGCTGAGCCATTGCCGCAACGTGGTGCAACCGTTCCACCTGATGACCCACTTCAGCCAGTCCGATGAGCAGGATACCCAGGCCACTCTGCTGCAGATCGAAGAGTTCAACCGCCTCACCGCCCACCTGCCAGGCGAGCGGGCCATGGCCAACTCCGCCGGCATCCTCGCCTGGCCAGCCTCCCGCAGCGACTGGATCCGGCCCGGCCTCATGCTCTATGGCGCCTCCCCCTTTACCGGCCAGCTCGCCGCCGACCATGATCTGCGTCCGGTCATGACCCTCAAGAGCCAACTCATCGCCACCCGCGCCTGCCAGCAGGGCGAGGCGGTCGGCTATGGGGGTCACTGGGTGGCGGATCGGGACACCACCCTCGGGGTGGTGGCAGCGGGTTACGGGGATGGCTACCCCCGCATGGCCCCCGAAGGAACCCCCATGCTCATCAATGGCCGTCGGGTGCCCATCGTGGGTCGGGTCTCCATGGACATGATCACCGTCGATCTGGGCCCGGCGGCCAGCGACAAGGTGGGGGATGCGGTCACCCTGTGGGGAGAAGGGCTGCCGGTGGAGCAGGTGGCCGAGAAGATAGGCACCATCCCCTACGAGCTGCTCACCCGTCTGACCAGCAGGGTTCATCTCGCGCATTGCGACAGCCGCGAACAGATGCCGATGTTGAAGCTGGCCTGAGCAATCGGGCTAAAGCCGGCCGCATCGAGGTGGCAACCGGCCCCTGACAAACAAAAGGCCCCGTCTTGCGACGGGGCCTTTGCCAAGGGGTTAAGAGCACGAATGTTGCCGCTGCGCCCAAAGCAAAAAACCGACCTTGAGGTCGGTTTTTATAATTTGACGATGAGTCTGGATTGACTCGCGCCGTCCCTGGCGCTCGCCCTGCGGGCGGCCTCTGGCCGCCTGTCGAACCAGGGCCCGAACCGAGCCGCCCATCATCGAATAAAGCAAAAGGCCCCGTCTTGCGACGGGGCCTTTTGCTTTATTTGGCGGTGAGGGAGGGATTCGAACCCTCGATACGTTGCCGTATACACACTTTCCAGGCGTGCTCCTTCAGCCACTCGGACACCTCACCAAATTTTTACTTCTTGAAGTGGCTTTCGGAGCACGCTGCGCGTGCATCTTGCCGACTTCGTCGGTGGGCAGCCTCTCGGTCACCTCACCAAATTTTGGTCTGTGATTTAACGTGTTCAGCCAACACGAGTTCGTTGCGCCATTGCGCTGGAACGGGGCGTAATGTAAGGGATAGGAGCGGGCCGGTCAATCCTATTTTTTATCTTTTGCCACTGATTGCTCAATTAGCGAACCAAGTGACTAAAAAGGTGCCGTTTTCTATCCCTTTCCATCAATTTTCAACCGCTTCGTGCAAATGTTCCCCTCGCATGGCCTCTTCCAGCGAACCGTAGAATTCCAGTTCCCCCGCGACCGGGCACACCTTGGCCCGAGCCAGGGTCTTGAGGGGCTGGAACTGCAGCTCGGCCACCTTGAGCCGGACCCCTGCCTTGGCCATCCGTCTGGCAAACTGCTGGAATGCAGACAGCCCCCCCGCATCCAGGATGGAGACCGCCTCCATCTGCAGGATCAACTCGTCGTGATCCCGCACCTGGGCCAGCAGCTCGTCAAAGACCCGCTCGGCAGCGGCAAAGAACAGGGGGCCGTTGATCTTGTAGATCAGGGTCCCCGCCTGAACCTCACCGGCGTAACGCTTGTGCTCCGCCAGATTGTGCAGCCGGGTCATCTTGGCGATCTCCCGCATGAACAGCAGGGAGGCCAGGATCACCCCGAAAGTAATGGCGATGACCATATCGAAGATGACGGTGAGTGACAGGCAGACCAGCAGCACCAGCACGTCCGATTTGGGGGCGCGGCGCACCAGATCCACCACCTTGTGCGCTTCACTCATGTTCCAGGCCACCAGCAGCAGCAGGGCAGCCATGGCGGAGAGCGGCAACCAGGAGAGCCAGGGCGCCAGCACCAGGATGGCGGCCAGCACCACCAGCGCATGGACGATACCGGAGATGGGAGAGGTGGCCCCGGCCCGCACGTTGGCGGCGGAGCGGGCGATGGCGGCCGTCGCCGTGATGCCCCCGAAGAAGGGCGCCAGTATGTTGCCGAGCCCCTGCCCCAGCAGCTCGCCGTTGGAGCTGTGCTTGCGACCCGTCATGCCGTCCAGCACCACGGCGCAGAGCAGGGATTCGATGGCCCCCAGCATGGCCATGGAGAAGGCGGCAGGCAGTAGTCGCTGGATGGCGGCCAGGTTCCACTCCACCGGCGCCCCGTCCGGCCCGGGCAGGGCCCAGGGCATCACCAGGGTCGGAGCGATGGGGGGGATCCCCATGCCCTGGGTACCGTCGGCCAGGGTATAGCTGAACTTGCTGCCGATGGTGGCCACGTCCACCCCGAACTGGTGCAGGCCAAAGCCCAGGCCCACCCCCACCAGCACGGCGGGCAGGTGGCCGGGGACCGGCAGACGCAGCCTCGGCCAGAGCAGCAGCACCGCCAGGGTCGCCACCCCCACCAGGGTGTCTCCCCATTGCCAGCTGGGCAGGGCATGAGCCAGCGCCTGCACCTTGCCGAGGTAGGTCTCCGGCATCTCGGGCACCTGCAGGCCGAAGAAGTCCTTGATCTGCAGGGTGGCGATCACGATGGCGATACCGCCGGTAAAGCCCAGGGTCACCGAGGGCGGAATGTATTCGATGAGGCGGCCGAGGCGCGCCATCCCCATGGCCACCAGGAAGCAGCCCGAGATCAGGGTGGCCATCAAGAGCCCCCCCACCCCGAACTGCTGGGCCACCGGGTAGAGGATCACCACGAAGGCGGCGGTGGGCCCCGAGATGGAGAAGCGGGAGCCCCCGGTCACGGCGATCACGATACCGGCGATGATGGCGGTGTAGAGGCCGTGCTGGGGTGGCACGCCGCTGGCGATGGCCAGCGCCATGGCCAGCGGGATGGCGATGATGCCGACCGTGATGCCGGCGATGAGGTCTCGCCCGAAGCGGGCAGCACTGTAGGGTTCGTCTATGCAGGATTGGCGCAATGCGATAGCCAGCTTCACGCCTTGTAAGGAAGCTTGATTGTGCATGTCTAGGGTAATACCAGAAGAAGGAGGCAAAGGCCGGGGTGAACCGGCACCCGATCATCATCAAGGGCCGGCAGAGCTGTCGACGCGGCGATGGTATCCTGAGCAACCATACCCGAGCCGGCCCGATAATTCGATGGGCGGGATCAAGAAATGGCCATGAACCCGCAATAATGTCCCCTATCCCCCGCATTTGCGCGCCGTTTCCCGCACATTGCGGCCAGGACCGCCACGCCCCTCACCTCCCGGTGAGAAAGCAGGCCGATGGCAGGCAAGGTGGCCCGCGCCCCCTCCCCGCCCAAATGCCGCAAGAAGAGAGCTGCAAGAGAGGTGTGGCAGAGCGACGTCGTATTCCTGTCAGAAGGGGCATGCCAAGCCGCTGATTGTGCTGAAAATAGTCCACAGCGACCAAGTTTTGGGCAAACAGTCCGAAAAGCCATTTATTACCCAAGCCATCGGGTTGACACCCGTCTGCGAGGCCATTAATATCCGCCCCGTCTCGACGAGACAGGCAATTCCTCCTTAGTTCAGTCGGTAGAACGGCGGACTGTTAATCCGTATGTCACTGGTTCAAGTCCAGTAGGAGGAGCCAATTCCCTCGTAGTTCAGTCGGTAGAACGGCGGACTGTTAATCCGTATGTCACAGGTTCAAGTCCTGTCGAGGGAGCCATATTCCATGCCTCAAAGGCCCGATCGCAAGATCGGGCCTTTTTGTTTTGCCTGTCTCTGGCGCCAGATGCTGCCACATTGTCGCCTTTTGCATGTCAATGCGCTCGCCCTGCCCCCTATACTGACCCTCATTCCGATCGCACTGACTTCACCTCGTACGGCAAAGGCGCACGCATGGCACACAAATCTCACTTTTCCCTGGACGTCGGATGGCAACTGCTGCTCAAAGACCTTGGCCTGCAATCCAGGCATGTCTTGCGCAGGGCCCTGCTGCCGGAAGACACGCTGTCGCGCGAAAATCACGGGTTGACCACGGATGAGTACTTCCGTTTCTGGCGGGCGCTGGAGCAGGAAGCCAATGACGTCCTGTTTCCCTTGCGACTCATCGAGACGGTTTCAAGCGAAGTCTTCAGCCCCCCCTTGTTTGCCGCTCTGTGCAGCCCGGATCTGATGCGGGCGGTTCAGCGGCTGGCCAAGTACAAGGCGCTCATCGCCCCCATGAGCCTCGAGATCACGGTGGGCTCCGGGGGGGAATTGACGCTCTCCCCCCGCTGGCAAGGAGGGCACACCGAGGTGCCGCTCTCCCTGCAGGTGGTGGAACTTGCCTTCTTTGTCCGGCTGGCCCAGATCGCCACACGTGAAGCGATCCATGCCGTGCGAGTGACACTGCCTGCACTCCCTGGCGGAAAGTCACTGCAGCGCTACGAGCGCTTCTTCGGCACCGCCATCACGTCAGGAGCCCCAGCCAGCATTACGTTTTCTGCCGTGGACGTGCTGCGCCCCTTTCTCACGAGCAACGAAGGAATGTGGCGAGCCTTCGAGCCCGAGCTGCGTCGTCAGCTGTGCGAGATGGACCCTGCCGCCACTACGGCGGAGCGGGTGCATGCCGTCCTGCTCGAACTCTTGCCAAGCAACTCGGCCACCATTGAGGTGGCAGCAAGCCGCCTGGGCATGAGCAAGAGAACCCTGCAACGCCGGCTGGAAGAGGAGGGGGAAAACTTTCGAGCCCTGGTCAGCGAGACGCGAAGAAGGCTCGCCTGCCACTACCTTGAGCACACCACGCTGTCTGGAGGGGAGATAGCCTTTCTGTTGGGTTTCGAAGATCCCAACTCCTTCTACCGCGCATTCCAGGATTGGACCGGGCGGACGCTGGAAAGCACTCGCCAGTCATATCGATTCAACTGAGGTCAGCCCCATGTCCACCCATCCCAATCCCCGTCGTGTGCTGCTCGCCGGGGCCACAGGGCTCGTCGGAGGCGAACTGCTTGACGCCCTGCTGCGTGACGAGACCGTCTGCGAGGTGCATGCCTTGAGTCGACGCGCCTTGGCTGTCAGCCACCCCAAACTCCAGACCCATCTCGTGGAGATGGACAACCTGCCCGATCTGCCCCGGATAGATGAAGCCTATCTGGCACTGGGAACCACCATCGCCGTCGCTGGCAGCCGGGAGGCATTTCGCGCCGTCGACTTCACGGCCAATCTGGCCGTCGCCAGGGCCGCGGTCAAGGCCGGTGCTCGCCGCATTGGGCTGGTCAGTGCCGCCGCCGCAGACCCGGGCTCTCGCCTCTTCTATCAGCGCGTGAAGGGGGAGCTCGAGGACGCCCTCAAGGCGCTGGATCTGGCCACACTGGTCATCGCCCGCCCCTCCTTGCTGCTGGATAAACGCACGCACCTGATGCAGCCGTTCCGGCTGGGAGAGTGGATGGCCATTCCCCTTGCCAGGCTGCTGGCGCCCATACTGCCGGACACCTATCAACCCGTCTTCGCCCGGCAAGTCGCCCTTGCGCTGCTAAACAAGGTGCCAACCGCGCAGGGCGTGGTGTCCCTGCCCTCCCACCTCATCGCCACGTTGACGCCTTGAGGATGCAAGCCCTGTTGTTGGCCATGAAAGGCATGCTGCTGTGGGCAGGCCTGCTGTCTGGCGTCACGTTGTCAGCCGCCTGCGTGCAGATGCCCGAGCGCCCCCGGACCTTCACTGGCACCTGGCTGGTCGATGGCTCCCTGGGGAAGACGCCGGTCACGCCCAGTCACCTCACCGCCCAGCCACCCCGCGTGGCTGTGGTGCTGGGAGGCGGTGGTCTGCGTGGCTATGCCCACATTGGCGTGCTGCAAGCCCTTGATGATGCAGGTATTCACCCTGACCTGATCGTGGGAACCTCCGTCGGCGCCATCATCGGGGCCGCGTACGCCTCTGGTTCATCAGCAGACCGGCTTTGGGAGCAGGCCAGTGATTTTGCCGTCTTCTCCCTGGCCGATCCGACTCTGGACGGCCCCGGATTCATCGAGGGGAAGGCTCTCTCGGACTGGGTCAATACCCTGGTGAGACAGTTGCCGATCGAAGACTTCCCTGTGCCATTTGCCGCGGTGGCAACGGATATCAACCTCGCCCTGCCCTATGTCATCACGGGCGGCAACACGGGAGAAGCCGTACGCGCCTCTGCGGCCATCCCCGGCATCTTTCTTCCGGTGAGCGCTGCGGGGCAGCCGCTCATCGACGGGGGCGTCACCTCCCTGGTTCCGGTGTTTGCCGCTCGCGCCCTGGGAGCCGACGTCGTCATCGCCGTGGATGTCTATTGCCATGGGCCGCGAGCTTTTCCCCGCACCGCCACGGCCATGTGGCTCAACGTCGCCCGGTTGCAGAGTTGCCTGCTCGCCGCCCCGGAAACCGCCTCCGCCGACGTGCTGATTGCCCCCGCAGTCACCCCCGCCGGCATGAACAGTCGCCAGGACAGGGAGACCCTCAGACGCCTGGGGTATGACGCCGCCGTCGCACTCCTGCCGTCAATGCGAGACAGGCTGGCGCAAAAGCAGTCAGCCTCGCTCAATGGCACGCCCCCTGGCCGCACTGACGCCGCCACGCACCTCACCGCAGCAGCCATGGGCCCCTCACCGCCGTGAGCGCCCGCCCCACAGACTGACGCGAATCAGAAGGGATGGCGCAGTTCGATGGCGTCATGGCGCCGTTTGCCAGAACCATGGCATCCCGAGTCGGATAAGGTATCGATACCGCAGGCAAGCCGCTTCTGGACACGCATGCGATTCATTTTGCTCGAGGATCTTCCATATGAACTCAAACGTTGTGCTCGTCACCGGCGCCTCCTCCGGTATCGGAGCGGCCACCGCCATGAAACTGAAGGCACTCGGGTTCACCGTGTATGCCGCGGCGCGGCGCATCGAACGCATGCAATCCCTGACCGACGCGGGGATCCGCGTCATCGCCATGGATGTGACCCAGGATGCGTCCATGCAGGCAGGAGTGGAGAGGATCATCGCCGAAGCCGGCCAGATCGACGTACTGGTCAACAATGCCGGGTATGGCTCCTACGGCTCGGTTGAAGACGTCTCCCTTGAGGAGGGCCGTGCCCAGTTCGACGTCAATGTGTTTGGCGCCGTCCGCCTCATCCAGCTGGTGCTGCCCCACATGCGTGCCCGACAGTCTGGCACCATAGTCAACATCACCTCCATGGGCGGCAAGATCCATACTCCGCTGGGCGCCTGGTACCACGGAACCAAGTTCGCGCTTGAGGCCATCAGCGATTGCCTTCGCATGGAGGTGGAACCCTTCGGCATCAAGGTGGTGGTGGTAGAGCCGGGTGGCATCAAGACCGAGTGGGCCGACATTGCCGCGCAGAAACTGCGCGAGGTCTCCGGCGACGGGCCATATGGCCACCAGGCCCTCCCCATGGCGGAGTCCATGATCGGACGCGCCAGCCGCGAGCGCCAGTCCCCGCCGGAACTCATCGCGGATACCATCGCCAAGGCGGTTCAGGCCCGCCGCCCCAAGACCCGCTATGCCGTTGGTTTTGGGGCCAGACCGATGATCTTCCTGCGCCGTTTGTTACCGGATCGCGCATTTGACCGCTTCATGCGCCTTGCCACAGGGATCCCGCACCAGCGAGGCTGACGCCTGTCGACCACACATCCGCCCCCATGCCGGCCGGTTGCACGGGCGAGAGATGGGCAACAAAAGGCCCGGCCGTCAGGCCAGGCCTTTTCCTCCCCTTGCCCCCTGATGGGGCAAGGGAGGCCCCTCTGCCCGCGCGCCCTTCCCCTGAGCCCCCTGGTCCGTTGCCACAAAATGGCGCAGCGCTGCCCGCCATGGGGTACCAGTCTGGTGCAAGGTGCCAACGCCCCTGATGACAGATATGTCATCCATATGATTTTTCTGCAAAAAATTACTGACACCCTCCTCGATAGCGACTCATTTGACTGGCACATCCCTTGCAAATCCAGATCCCAGGGACGTCACAAGGAGAGGTGCCTATGCTACCCATCAAGCCACCCGGACCCGGTTGCTACGACGAGATGCTGCTCGCCGACAGCCAGTTTCGCGATCACTACCACGCCTACCTGTCGTGGCTGCACCAGACCGACGAGAAGAGCATAGAACGCAAGCGCGAGGAGGCCGACCTGCTGTTTCGCCGGGTCGGCATCACCTTCAACGTCTACGGGGATGGGGACGGCGCCGAGCGCCTCATCCCGTTTGACAGCATTCCCCGCATCATTCCCGCCCGGGAGTGGCAACACCTGGATCTGGGGATCCGCCAGCGGGTCACCGCCCTCAACGCCTTCCTGCACGACATCTATCACGATCAGCGCATCCTGAAGGCGGGGGTGATCCCGGCCGCCCAGATCCTCGCCAACGCCCAGTACCAGCCCTGCATGCAGGGGGTCGACCTGCACCGGGACACCTATGTCCACATCACGGGGGTCGACATCATCCGCAACCACGACGGGGAGTACTATGTGCTGGAGGACAACCTGCGCACCCCCTCCGGGGTCTCCTACATGCTGGAGAACCGCAAGATGATGATGCGCCTCTTCCCGGAGCTGTTTCACAACCAGCCCATCGCCCCGGTGGAGCGCTACCCGGCCCTGTTGTTGCAGACCCTGCGCGAGAGCAGCCCGGTGGACAACCCCTGTGTGGTGGTGATGACCCCGGGCCGCTTCAACAGCGCCTACTTCGAGCACAGCTTCCTCGCCCAGCAGATGGGGGTGGAGCTGGTGGAGAGCGCGGATCTCGTGGTCAAGGATGGCCAGGTGCTGATGCGCACCACCACGGGGCTGAAAAGGGTGGATGTCATCTATCGCCGCATCGACGACGACTTCCTCGATCCCCTCGCCTTCAACCCGGACTCCCTCATCGGCGTGCCCGGGCTGCTCTCGGTCTACCGCGCCGGAGGCGTGGTGCTGGCCAACGCCATCGGCACCGGGGTGGCGGACGACAAGTCCATCTACCCCTATGTGCCCGAGATGATCCGCTTCTATCTGGGGGAGGAGCCCATCCTCAACAACGTGCCCACCTGGCAGTGCCGCGAGCCGGCGGCCCTCTCCCACGTGCTGGCCAATCTGGAGGAGCTGGTGGTCAAGGAGGTCCATGGCGCCGGCGGCTACGGCATGCTCATCGGCCCCTGTGCCAGCCGCGAGGAGCTGGCCCGTTTTCGCGAGCTGCTCAAGGCGCGCCCGGACAACTACATCGCCCAGCCGACCCTCTCCCTCTCCACCTGCCCGACCTTCGTCGACGCGGGCATCGCCCCCCGTCACATCGATCTGCGCCCCTTCGTCCTCACCGGGCAGGAGCTGCGTCTGGTGCCGGGAGGCCTGACCCGGGTCGCCCTCACCGAAGGCTCCCTGGTGGTCAACTCCTCCCAGGGCGGCGGCACCAAGGACACCTGGGTCATGGAGGGCAACCCATGCTGAGTCGCACCGCGAGTGAACTTTACTGGATGTCCCGCCACCTGGAGCGGGCGGAGAACACGGCGCGCATGCTGGACGTCACCCAGACCATGTCGCTCATGCCCTCCATCGACGCCGATCACAGCGAGCTGGTGGCCCCCCTCACCATCAGCGGCACCCACGAACCCTTCCTGGCCCGCTACGGCCAGGTGAACATGGAGAACCTGCTGCAGTTTTTCTGTTTCGACGAGGAGAACCCGGTCAGCATCTTCAGCTGCCTGCGCATGGCCAGGGACAACGCCCACGCCGTGCGGGGCAAGATCCCGGGGGAAGTGTGGGAGAGCATCAACGCCGCCTGGCTGGAGATCCGCCGGCGCCGCCAGGCGGGCCTCACCAGCGGCCAGGCCCAGGAGTTCTTCGACTGGATCAAGGAGCGCTCACACCAGTTCCGCGGCGCCACCTACGGCACCATGATGCGCGGTGACGTGCTCTGGTTCCTGCGCCTTGGCACCTTTATCGAGCGGGCCGACAACACGGCGCGCATCCTCACCGTCAAGTACCAGGTGATCCGGGAGGACGAGGACAGCGTGCGCGAGTTCTACCGCTGGAACGCCCTGCTGCGTTCGGTAGGCGCCTACGAGGCACACCAGACCCTCTACAAGACCCTCTCCCACGCCTCCATCGCCGAGCTGCTGATCCTGCGCAACGAGGTGCCCCGTTCCCTGCGCGCCTGTCTCGACGAGATGGAGCTCATCCTGGCCCAGATCGAGGGCAACGCCGGCCAGACGCCGCGCCGCCTCACCACCATACTCAACGCCCAGCTGACCTATGGCGCCATCGACGATGTCTTTGCCCGCGGCATGCAGGCCTATCTGAGGGATTTTCTCAGCGACATCGGCGCCATCGGCCAGAGCATTCACGCCGCCTACCTGGAGGTATTATGAGACTCATCATCGATCACCAGACCCGCTACCACTATGCCGACGTGGTACGCCACAGCACCCAGTATCTGCGCCTGACCCCCCACAGCTCCCCCCGCCAGCAGATCCTCTCCTGGCAACTGGAGCTGCCGGGGGAGGCGACCTGCACCACGGACGGCTACGGCAACATACTGCACGTGCTGAGCCTGGAGTCCCCTCACGAGGGGATCCTGATCCGCGCCCGGGGCGAGGTGGAGATCCGCGACGACGCCCCGGAGGGGGAAGAGCACTCCCTCATCTCCCCTCTGAGCTACCTGAGGCCCACCGCCCTCACCCACCCGACCCAGGCCCTGCGGGATCTCGCCCAATCCTGTCTGCCAGAGGAGCCCACCCTGGCCGATTTGCAGACCTTGATGGAGCGCATCCTGGCGCTGATGCCCTATCAGCCCGGCAGCACGGACGCCACCTTCAGCGCCGACGAGGCCCTCGCCTCCGGCAGCGGTGTCTGTCAGGACCACACCCATGTGTTCCTGACCTGCTGCCGTCACGCCGGCCTGCCGGCCCGGTACGTGAGCGGCTACCTCTACAGCCAGGACAACAGCCACGTGGCCATGCACGCCTGGGCCGAGGTGTGGATAGAGGCGCGCTGGCACACCTTTGACGTCACCAACCAGGCCTGCTCCCCCAGCGAGCATCTCAAGCTCGCGGTCGGCATGGACTATCTGGATGCCTGCCCGGTGCGCGGCGTGCGTTACGGCGGCGGGTGCGAGCAGTTGCAAAGCCACGCCAGCGTGACCCGCCTGGATGGGCAACAGCAATGAGACGCACAGTTCAGGCGGGAGCACTGCCATGACCTACTGTGTCGCCATGTGCCTGCAAGACGGCATGGTCTTCGCGTCCGATTCGCGCACCAATGCGGGGGTGGATCACATCGCCACCTTCCGCAAACTGCACCTCTTCACCGGGGAAGACAGGGTGATCGTGCTGCAAAGCGCGGGCAACCTGGCCACCACCCAGAGTGTCATCAGCCTGCTGACACAGGGGCAGGAGCTGCTCACCCTCCCCAGCCTCTACGAAGCCGCCGCCCTCATCGGCCAGACCATACGCGCCGTCATCAGCCGGGATGGGGGCCAGCAGCAGGGCCATGTCAACTTCGGTTGCAACATCCTGCTGGGGGGGCAGATCCGGGGGGAGCGCCACCGCCTGTTCCACATCTACCCGGAGGGCAACTTCATCGAGGCGAGCGCCGACACCCCCTACTTCCAGATAGGGGAGAGCAAGTACGGCAAACCCATCATAGATCGCATCATCACCTTCGAGACGCCGCTCCAGACCGCCATGCAGTGCGCCCTCATCTCCATCGACTCGACCCTGCGCAGCAACCTCTCGGTGGGGCTGCCCCTGGATGCCATGGTCTATCCCGAAGGGAGTTTCTCGGCGGCCAGCCTGCACCGCATCACGGAGCACAACCCCCACTTCCTGGCCTTGCGCAAGGCCTGGGGCGAGGGGCTGCAGCACCTGTTCCGGGGCCTGCCCCCCTTCCCTCTCTGACCCGGCCGGGCAGGCGCCAAGGCGCTTTCCCGGCCCCCTCTTTCCGGATATTCTTGCCTCCTTCCCCCTCGATGGAGTTTCCCATGCGCCGCTTCAACGTCATGCTCAATGGCAGCCGGTTGATGATGTTCCCCTTCTATGTCTGCATCCTTGTCTGTGTCGCCCTCCTGATGGTGAAGTTCGCCATGCAGCTCTATGCCCTGTGCCGCGACATCATCGACATTCACTACCTGGATCTCATCACCGGGGTGCTGACCCTGGTGGACTTCGTGCTGGTGGCCCAGATGCTGATCCTGGTGGCCATCTGCGGCTACGTGCAGTTCATCAAGACGCCGGAGCAGCGGGCGGCCCTCGGCGACAACTGGCTCAGCAAGATCAACTTCGCGTCCCTCAAACTCATCGTCATCAACTCCCTGGTCACCATCGCCGGCATCGAGGTGCTCAAGGCCTTCCTGACCGACGGTACCGGCAACGAGATCGAGATGAAGTGGTCCGTCATCGTCTTCCTGGCGTTCTCGGTGGCAGCCCTCATCTATGCGGTCACCGAACGGCTGGCGGATCACAAATAGCCCCCTTTTCATTCAGGATCTATTCATCAAGCACCGAATTGATAACTCTTTTCATTACCCTTTCCCCATTGTAAACTTGCTCGCCCCGGGCGGAACTGCCCGGGTGCTGGAGCACCCATGACAAGCCTCTCCCTCTCACCGCGACATGTCTGGCACTGGCTGGCCTATCACCATCAGGCCGCCGAGGGCGCACTCTACCTGATGTTTTTCTCCGGCCTGCTGCTGTGGGAGCCCCTGACCCCGACCTGGTCCCTGGCGCGCTGGAACCTGTTTCTCCACCTGGTGCTCTCGCTCTCCCTGTTTCCCCTGCTGTTCGGTGCCTTCTGGCTCTCCCATCGCAGCCTGCTGCGCAAGAGCCGCAAGCCTTTCCTGCGCACCACGGGGCGCATCATCGAAGGCCTGCTGCTAGTGTGCCTCGCCAGCGGCCTGCTGCTGGTGCTGCACGGCACCCCGGGCGACAGCCTCGGCAACCTCGCCAGCTGGGCCCACTGGCTGAGCGCCCTCGCCCTCGCTCCCCTGGTGCTGCGCCACGCCTGGCGCTGGACCATTTTGACATGGCGCGCCTGATCTTATGTTGAAGCTGCTGTTCTCCCTGATGTTCGCCGTCCTCTTGGTGGGGACCGCCTCGGCCCAGGAGATGGGCTCGGCCATGATTGCCTATGACGAGGGGCAAGCCCCTCGCCTGCTGGTGGCCAACCTGGGCGCGGGCTCCGTCACTCTGCTGGAGCGAGGCACCGGCAAGCGCCTCAAGGAGGCCCGCTTCGGGGGCGATCTGCGCCAGCTCGCCCGCGCCGAAGGCGGCACCCTGCTGGTGACCGACTACAGCGGCGATCGCCTGCTGCTGCTGGACGAAGATCTTGACCTCAAGAAGGCGATCCCCACCGGGCACAGACCCTACGGGGTCATCTACGATCCCAAGCGGCAGTGGTTCTGGGTCACGCTGTTCGAGGGGAGGCGCCTTCAGGCCTATGACACCGCGGGCAAGCTGCTGCTGGACGCCAGCACCGCCGAGACGCCCCGCGGGCTGGCATTGACCGACGACGATCGCCTGCTGCTGACCCACGCCATGACAGGCCAGCTCGCCATCTACGATCTCGCCAAGCTGGAGGGCGGCGCCAAGCAAGCCGTCCTGCCCACACCGCGCCTGATCACCCTGGCCGAGACCCACAGCGACACCCCGAGCGACTCTCAAGGCTTGCCGCGCCTGCTGGATGGCATCGCCCTCTCCCCCGATGGCCGAGAAGCCTGGCTGCCCCACGTGCTCTGGAGCTTCGACCACCCCTTCCAGTTTCAGAGCACCGTCTTCCCGGCGGTCTCCATCATCGATCTGGATGAGGAGAAAGAACGGGTCGATGAAAGAAAGCAGCTCTTCCTGCAGATCAACCTGCCGAGCGTCGGCAACCGCAGCCAGATCGTCTCCAATCCGTTCGCGGCGCGCTTCGCTGCCGACGGCAAGCGGGTCTACCTGACCCTGGCGGGCTCCGAAGATCTGCTGGTGTTCGACCTCTCCCGCAGCGGCAAATCCAACAGCAACCGCCACAGACGCAAGAAATTCCAGGGGGGCGCCAAGGCGACCCAGCTCCTGCGCCACCTGCCGGGACAGAACCCGCGCGACTTGCTTGTCGACGGCGAGCACATCCTGGTGCACAACGCCATGGGGCAGGATCTCACCCGTCTCAACACAGGCGGCAGCAGCCCCTTCGCCCGGGTCACCGTGGATCTGCCCCACTTCGCCAGGCTGGTGGCAGCCGATCCCCGACCCGAGCCCCTCAGGCGCGGCGAACGGCTGTTCAACCTCGGCAACACCGCGGCCAATAGCCGCTTCCCCATGGCCGGGGACAACTGGATGAGCTGCAACTCCTGCCACCTGGACGGGTTCAACTTCACCAACCGCCACCTGATGGCGGCCCATCGCCAGAAAAGCGCTGACAATGCCATCAACGGCCACGCCAACCTCGCCAACATGGTGGCGGGGGACTTTATCGGCGAATACCTGCGCATGACCCAGCAGACCCAGGGGGGCATGGGCCACGACGGTCGCGATGGCGCCGAGCCGGTCGACCCCGCGAGGCCCCAGCCCGAGGTACGGGCGATGATGGAGGAGCTGCACGCCTTCGTGACCAGTGATGGCAACCTCCCCTATCTCGCCAACTGGCTGCGCCTCGACGCCCCGAGAACCGATCCCGCCAAGGCGCCCACCACCCACCCGAAAGAGTGGCTCAACTCCGCCTCCTGCCAGAACTGCCACCAACAGGCGTTTGCGGACTGGAGCGAGAGCAACCACCGGCTGATGGGCAACTCCCACCCCTACTACAAGGTGGTGCAAGCGCTGGCGCGCGAAACAGAGGGCGAAGCCTTCGGTCAATGGTGCCAGGGTTGCCACATGCCCCAGCAGGTGCTGACCGGCCAGATGGATCTGCCCAAGGGTTCCCACATGCTCGAGCAGGGCGGCGCCTCGCTCATTGCCGCACACAAAGCAGGCGAGCCCGTGGTGGAAGAAGGGACCGGCTGCGTGCTCTGCCATCGCATCACCAAAGTGGAAGATGCGGGCGGCAACAGCGCCTTTACCGTGAATCTGAAAGACCGCGAGAGCTATGTGTTCGAGGATGCCCCGGGGGGAAGCCTCCAGCACTGGCTGGCAGAGCGGCAGATCAACGCCCGCCCCGCCATGCACAAAGCCTCCTACCAGAAGGATTTCTACCAGGATGCGGCCCTGTGCAAGTCGTGCCACAACGAGTTTGCCCCGGGCACCGGCGCCAATATCGTCAACACCTGGGACGAGTGGGAGAGCTCCAGCTTCGCCAAGGCGGAGGATCCCGCCAAGCGGCGCACCTGCATCGACTGCCATATGAACCCGGAGCCGGGCAACGGCGGCGCGCCGGTGGCCGGCCAGTCCACCGAAAACGGCACCATGAAAGAGCGGCTCTATCGCCACAACTTCACCGGCGCCCAGCACCAGCTGGTGGGACTGCGCAATCCCGCGCTCGAGCAGGAGAGCCTGGCGCTCTTGCGTTCCAGCGCTACCCTCTCCGCCCGCATTGAAAACCAGGGTGGCCAGCCCGCGCTGGTGGTGCGGGTCACCAACGTCGGCGCGGGCCACGCCCTGCCCACCGGGGTCGCCGATTTTCGCGAGCTCTGGCTGGAACTGACCGTCACCGACGCCAGAGGCCGCGTGGTACTTGCCAGCGGCCAGCCGGTGGACGGCGTCGTGCCCGATGATGCGCGACTGTTCAGAAAGGTGTTCGGCGATGCCGAGGGCAAGCCGGTGGGGCTCAAGTTCTGGCGCTACGCCAAACTGCTGGAAGACACCCGCATCCCGGCCGACGGCTGGCGCGATGAAGCCTGGCCGCTGCCAGCGGATGCCCAGGGGCCTTTCAAGACCGATATCAAACTCAATTTCCGCACCTACCCCAAGTGGGTCAGTGATGCGGTGCTCGCCGCCGAGCCGAGCTTGCCGGCGCCACCCATAGTGCAGCTCAACCGGTTGCAGCTCACCCTGCAATCCCTTCCCGTTACGCCCGACACGGAGCCTCGAACCTGATGTTTGCAAGTTTTCTCATTACCCTGCGCGAGGGGCTGGAAGCCTTCCTGCTGGTGGGCATCTGCCTCTCCTACCTCGCCAAGCTGGGGGCGAGCCGCCACAACAAGTTCATCTATCTGGGGGTCGTGCTCGGCCTCATCGCCTCCCTGGCCGTGGCCTTCCTGTTCCAGGTGGTGGTGAGCCAGTTCGAGAGCGAGCGCTACAACCACTTGCTGATGGCGGGGATCCTCATCTTCGCCACCCTGGTGCTCAGCTACATGGCGGTCTGGATGCAGAAGCAGGCCAAGTCCCAGGTGGGGGCCATGACGGCGCGCATCGACGCCGCCATCGACACCGGCAACCTGTTCGGTCTCGCCCTGCTCGCCTTCCTCGCCGTGATGCGCGAGGGGTTCGAGACGGTGCTCTTCTTCTCCGCCCTGGTCTACTCCGGGCAGGGGGTGGATCTGCACGAGGGGCTGATGGGGGCACTGGGGGGCCTGCTGCTCTCCATGGTGCTGGTGTGGGGGCTGCTGCGCTCCACCCGCAAGGTGGCCCTGGCCCCCTTCTTCCGCTGGACCGGCCTGCTCATCATCATCATCGCCGCCGGCCTGCTCTCCTCCGCCGTCAACATGCTGCAGGCGGCCGGCGTCATCACCCTCTGGACGACGCCTGTGTTCAACATCAGCCACATTCTCGACGATCAGGGCGTCTTCGGCACCTTCCTGCGGGCCCTGTTCGGCTACAATGCCTCACCGGCCGGCCTGCAGCTGGCGACCTGGCTGATCTATCTGGCGGTCTTCGTCACCCTCTGGCATCGCAACTACAGCCCAAAGCCTGCGCCGGTCGCCCAGGCTTGAGCCACCTTTTCAACACGGGGCCGGCAGGCCCCTTTTCTCGTTTGTGGATAGATATCGATGGCCGATAACAACAAGAAGATTGCGGTGCTGGGGGCCGGTCCCGCCGGTCTGATGGCCGCCTGGCGCCTCTGCCAGGCCGGCTTTGCGGTCACCCTGTTCGAGCAGGAGCCGGTCGTGGGCGGCATGTGCGCCACCCAGACCTTCCAGGGGCGCGACGGCGAGTATCGTTTCGACTACGGCGGTCACCGCTTCATCACCAAGAATCCCGAGCTGCTCGCCTTCATCGACGAGCTGATGGGGGACGATCTGCTCCACGCCGAGCGAAAGAGCGTGATCCGCTTTGGCGGGCGCACCTATGACTACCCCCTCAATCTGCCGAATCTGCTGAAGACGGCGCCGCTGGCCCTGATGGCCGGTGCGGTGAAGGATCTGCTGCTTCTGCCCTTTGCCAAAAAGCCCGAGGATTTCGCGAAAGCCAGCTTTGCCGAGTGGATCCAGAGCCACTTCGGCCGCACCCTCTACCGCCAGTTCTTCGAGGGCTACACCGCCAAGCTCTGGGGCATCAACCCGGACCAGCTCTCCGCCGACTGGGCCGGCCAGCGCATCAGCCTGATCGATCTCAAAGACGTGGCGCGTCGCCTGCTGCCAAGGCGCAACGGCAGCATTTCGGTGCGCACCTATGCCCGCAAGTACCGCTACCCCAAGTACGGCTTCGGCCAGATCTTCACCACCCTGGGGGAGCGGCTGGTGGCAGAAGGCGTGGCGCTCAAGACCGGCGCCACCATCACCCGCCTCGAGCAAGCTGATGGCCGCGTTGAACGGGTCTATTGGCAACAGGAGGGAATTGAGCAGAGCGAGCGCTTCGATCAGGTGATCTCCACCCTGCCGCTGCCGCTCACCTGCCGGCATCTGGGCTTGCCGTGCGATCTCCAATACCGGTCGCTGCGCTTCGTCAACATGCCGCTTAAAACAGAGAACCTGTCGGACAACACCTGGCAGTACCTCTCCGACCCCCATATCCTGGCCACCCGCTTGCAGGAGCCGCGTCGGCGCAGCCCCTTTATGGCGCCGATGGGGCAAACATCCGTGATGCTGGAGATCCCCTGCAACCCGGGGGATACCACCTGGCAGGCGCCGCTCTCTGATCTGCGCGGCCGGGTCACTCAGGATCTGGCGAGCCTCGGCGTCGATACCCAGAAACTTGGTGATGAGACCTTCGAGGCGCGCAGCGAATACGCCTACCCCCTGATGGATCTGGGCTACCAGGCCCGCCGCAATGAAGCCATCCAGGCCCTGATGCCCATCACCAACCTCATCATGACCGGCCGTCAGGGGACATTCCGCTACATCTTCACCGACACCGCCATGGAGATGGGGCTGATGGCCGCGGACATGGTGATCGACGGGGTAGACAGACGCCACGCCATCTATAACCATCGCAACGAAAATACTGTGATCGAGACCCAGAGTGTGGCCTGAGCGGCCGCGCCATTGGCATAACCTCTTGGCATAAGTAAGGAGAACAGGATGACCATACGCCCGGGTTTACTCGCCCTCACCCTGCTGTTGGCCCTCAGCGGACAAGCGCAGGCTTACTCCTACGCCGCAGCCGGCAAGGAGCCGCTGATCGACGCCCGCGAGCAGTTGCTGACCGCCGCCAGTGACGGCCAGGATGCCAGCGAGACCCTCAAGGGGATCGCCGAGGAGCTGGCCTACCTGGAGGAGCATCACAAGGTCGAGCTGCAACAGCCCCTGGCCGCCGCCATCCAGGCCAAGGATGCCGACGCCACCGCCGCCCTGCTCAACCGCGCCTACAAGGCGGAGATCGAGCGCCGCCTCGAGGGGGCGGCCCAGAACCTCGGCGACTACCAGACCGCCAAGGTGCTGGTGGTCAAGAGCAAGCGCTTCCTGGATCTTATCCTCCCCTCCCTCAATGAAGGGGATCGCAAGGCCGCGGATCAGGCGCTGGCCAGGGTGCTGGATGCCATCGGCAACCCGGGAGTGTTCGGGGTGGGGGCCAAGCCCGCCGACCCGGCCGCCTTTAGCGATGCCGAGAAGGCGCTGATGGCCGTGCTGGCGCCACTCTGATGGCCACCAGCCAACCACTGCGCCACCTCGCAATGACAAACGGCGGGTTTCGCTGCGCGCTACCCACCCTATGCACGGACTGCCGATAGATGCCCCCGGACGCCGGTTTGCCCCCTTCCCCCCTGGCGGGAGAAGGGGGGCATCATCAGGGTCTATTACGCTTCGCTAATCGACCCTACCTGCTGATCCTGCTGCAACTGGCCTGGCTTGGCTGGCTGCTCGCCTTTCCGGTGGCCCTCGATTCCGACGATGCCCTGAACTTTGCCCACGGGGTGGTGCGCTTCAGCGTGCTGGAGTTCTCCCCCCACTTCCCGGGCTACCCCGCCTTTATCTGGCTGGCACGGTTGATCAACCTGTTGATAGACGATCCGGCCCGCGCGGTGCAGTGGGCCAGCCTCTTGGGCACAACGCTGATAGCGCCCCTCGCCGCCGGGCTTGCGGTGAGGTTGTGGCAACGGCCAAGCCTGCTGGCGCCGGTCTGGGTGCTGGTGCTGGCCCTGCCGCTCACCCCGACATTGGCGCTTTCCGGCCTCTCGGACGGGCCGGCACTCGCCGCCTGGCTCGGGACGCTGCTGGCCTTGCAGCATCGCAAAACGGCGCTGGCCGGCCTGCTGCTGGGGCTGATGCTGGCCCTGCGCCCCTCCTACTTTGTGCTGGCCCTGCTGCCGCTCTGGTTCGGGATGGCGCAGAAGGGAGAACGGTTCAAGTTTCTGCTCCCCGTTGTCCTGGTCGGGCTAGCCTGCCTGCTGTTTGTCTGGCAGGCCGATGGCTGGGCCTATTTTGCCGAGGGGCGGCGCTTTACCGGCGGCCACTTTACCCTGTGGGGCAACACGGCGGCGGCCCATGGCGATCGGCTGCTCAGCTGGACCTTGACCCTGAACAGCCAGTTCACCCTCCTCTGGCCCCTGGCGTTTGGGTTGCTGCTGGTCCCGCGCCGGCAAACAGAGAGAAAGCACCAGCCTGTCTGGACGTTGGGCTGGCTTGCCCTGCTGCTCTGGACCCTGTTTGGCCAGAATCCGGACAATCCCCGCCATCTGGCGCCCATCACACTGCTCGGCCTGGTGCTGCTGGCGGGTAAATTGCCGCGCCGGGGCGAGCTGCCGGCCCTGATCTGCGCCCTCTTGCTGCTGCTGACGACCCTGACCCCGCCGGCGGCGCCCGCCATGACCCGGGCCACCCGGCTGGCGGAGCAGGCATGCCCGGCGCTGGTGACCCAGTGGGGGGTGAGGTTGCTGCGAGAAACCACGGCCCTGCCCGTCACCGACGGCTGGTACGGGGGAGATGCCAGGCTCGCGCAGGCCAAGGGGGCATGCCGCCTCAGTCGGCGCCCCCTCGATGCCCATGAGTGGCCCGCCCCGAGCCGCCAGATCTGGTTTGCCCCCCGATTTCACGCCGAACCCGGCCTCTGGCTCGCCCTGCCCCGCTGACCCCCGCCATGGGGCGTTCCAGGGGGCCAGCTGCCTCGGCTACACTCACTGCGCGGACGCTGACAGGGAGAAGAGGCATGAAGGGCGACAAGGAGTGGGTGTGGGTACCCCTGGTGCTGACGCTGGCCAGCGCACTGCTGGTCCTGCCGCTCTGGTTGCAGGGGGGCAGTCGGGGGCACGATCTCTTCCACCACCTGCTCTCCGGTCACTACTTTGCCCAGCAGCTGTGGCAGGGGGAACTCTACCCCCGCTGGCTGATGGCCATGAACGGTGGCTTTGGCAGCCCCACCTTCTTCTTTTATCCTCCGCTTCCCTACTATGTCAGCGCCCTGCTTGCAGGACCCGGCGCCCCGGCCCAGCAGGCCATCTATCCCCTGCTCGGCAGCGCCACCCTGGCCCTGGTGCTCTCCGGCGGGTTTGCCTATCTGTGGCTGCGCAGCCTAGCCCCGCCCGGCCGGGCTCTCGTGGTCAGCCTGCTCTACCTGGCCCTGCCCTATCACCTCGCCATGGATCTCTACGCCCGCTTTGCCCTGGCAGAGTTCTGGGCCTTCGTCTGGGCCCCCCTCATCCTGCTCGGCCAGGATCTTGCCCACCGCGGTCGGCGCCCGGGGCTGCCACTGCTGATCTTCGCCCTGGCGCTGCTCGCCTTCTCCCACCTGCCCAGCCTGCTGCTGATGATGGGATTGGTGAGCCTGCGAGCCCTCTGGTTCGCCTGGCGCGGTCGCACCCTGCGCCCCTGCTGGCAGGCCCTCGGCGCCCAGGGGCTGGGGCTCTGCATGGCGGCCGCCCTGCTGCTGCCCGCCCTTGCGGATCAGGGGGCCATCTCCATGGAGATGATGCGAAGCGGCATGTTCGACTATCAGCGCAACTTCCTCGACCGCCTGCCCACCGCCTGGGACGACTGGCGCTTTCGTGGCCATCTGGCGTGGCTGAGCGTGCTCACCATGGCCCTGCTGCTGCTCGCCTGGGCCGCCGCCCGCGAGCCACGCCACCCCGAGCTCCTCTGCTGGGGAGCCATCGGGGTCGCCGCCTTCCTGATGATGCTGCCCCCGAGCCAACCGATCTGGAGCCTGCTGCCCCCCTTGCAGCGGGTGCAGTTTCCCTGGCGGCTCAACCTCCTCCTGGCCCTCGCCACGGTCGCCGTGGTGGCCCTGGGCACCCCGCCCCAACGCCTCTGGCAGGGGCTCTGGTGGGGTGTGCTCCTGCTGACGCTGCTCTCCAGCCTGGCCTATGTGCGCCACGCCCCCCTCACCCAGTCCCCCACCCGGGAGGCCATGGCGTTCGAGTTCGACAGCAAGCGCAGTGCCCGGGAATACCGGCCACGGCAGGTGCCCGGCGGCATCTTCGCCCCCAGCCTGCTGGCCTGGAAGGAGGAGTTCCAGCCCCCGGTGAGCGCCGATCCCCCCGGCGCACGCTGGACCCTGACCCACTGGCAACCCAGGGCGCTGGCCCTGGCGGTGAGCACCCGGGTCCCGACCCGGATCGTGCTGCACCAGTACCACTATCCCGGCTGGCAGGCCTGGCTCGACGAGAGCCTGAAGTTGACGGTGAGCGCCACCCCCCAGGGGCTGATGCAGGTCTGGGTACCGGCGGGCAGCCACACCCTCACCCTGAGGCTCGCCCCACGCTGGCCCGAGCGGGCGGGCAATGCCCTCTCGCTGCTCGGGTGGCTGGCCTGGCTCCTGCTGCTTCGTCGCCCCGCCACCGGAGCTTCACCCTGGCAGGATGAACCTGCCCAGACCCGCCAAAGCTGATAGACTGATCTCCTGCTCCCTTGGCCTCTTGCCCACGACACGGAAACCCTATGCCTCAAGCCAGTCCCCTCTCCCCCCGTTTCCTCTTCATTCTGCTCGGTGCCCTGGCGGGGCTGACCCCGCTCGCGGTGGACATGTACCTGCCCGCCATTCCCGCCATCGCCCGGGATCTGGCCACCAGCATCGACGGCGCCCAGCTCACCATCAGCGCCTTCCTGGGGGGCTTTGCCATCGGCCAGCTCTTCTACGGCCCGCTCGCCGACAGCTTCGGCCGCAAGCCGGTGATCCTGGCGGGGCTGGTGATGTTTGCCGTGGCCTCCGTGGGCTGCGCCATGGCGGACTCCCTGCCGGAGCTCCTGACCTGGCGGATGTTGCAGGCCGCCGGCGGGGCCGCGGGCTCGGTGGTGGTCAACGCCCTGCTGCGGGACCTTTTCGAGAAGGATGCGTTCTCCCGGGCCATGTCCTTCGTCATCCTGGTGATGACGCTCGCGCCCCTGGTTGCCCCCGTGGTGGGCGGCTACATCAGCGCCCACAGCGACTGGCGGGTGATCTTCTGGCTCCTGGTGGTCATCAGCCTGCTCATCTGCGGGGTGATGCAGTGGAAGATCAGGGAGACCCTCAAGCCCGAGCACAAGCAGCCCCTCAAGCTCGGCCAGGTGCTTGGCAACTACTGGGGCGTGCTCACCCATCGCGGCGCCATGGGCTATGTGCTGTGCGGGGCCCTGTCGAGCTCCGGCATGTTCGCCTTCCTGAGCGCCTCCCCTTACGTCTACATCGAGTATTTCAAGGTGCCGACCGAGCACTACGGCTGGCTGTTCGGCCTCAACATCCTGCTGATGATGGTGGTCACCTTCGTCAACAGCCGCCTGGTGAAGGGAGTGGGCGCCGAGCGCATGCTGCAATACGGCCTGCTGGTGCTGCCGCTGGCCGGGGCCCTGCTCATCTACAACGCCTGGAGCCAGAGCGGGGGCCTCTGGGGCATCGTCATCCCCGTGGTGCTCTTCGTCGGCCACATCAGCCTGGTGGGGGCCAATGCCATGACCGGCCTGATGGGGCACTTCCCCCAGTCCGCAGGCACCGCCTCGGCGCTCGCGGGCACCCTGCGCTTTGGCATCGGCGCCCTGGTGGGCATACTGGTGAACCTCAATCCCCCTGAATCCCCCCTGCCCATGGCCATCGCCATCGCCAGCTGCGGTCTGGGCTCGGCGCTCAGTTACTGGCTGCTGACCGGCAAGCGCGCCGCCTGAGGGCCCCATGAATGACAAAGCCCTGTCCATGGACAGGGCTTTTTTTTGTGTTCGCTTTCGTGTGCGTGGCCCTCAAGAGTCCGGTGACAGTCCACTTCGCACCAGGATCTCGCTCTCCAGCCCATCCAGGCTCCGCTGGTTCTTCTTGCGCCAGTAAGCCTCTATCCCCTCCCGGCCCTGGCGCTCGGACCAGTTGGCGAGATCCTCCCTGTCCCCCTGGTACTCAAACAGGGGCACCGACATACCGCAGGAGGCCTGGACGCGTTCGATATCCAGCAGGAAGATCTGGCGGGCCGCGACGCTTGGGGGGAACAGCGCCAGCGACGACGCCCACTCCGGGTCCCCCCGGTGCAGCACCCGCGCCCGGCCATAGGCCCGCAAAATCAGCGGCGCCCCCTCGAAAGCGCAGAACATCACCGTCATGCGCGGGTGTTGCAGCACATGGGACGCCGACTCGTTGCCGCTGCCGGTCAGGTTGAGCCAGGCCAGGGTGTGGGCATCGATGACGCGCAGCGAGTCCCCGCCCTTGGGGGAGACATTGACCGTCCCCTCCGCGGCCGCCGTGCCGACGAAAAAGATCTTCTGCGCCTCGATGAAGGCCACATGGCGCGGCGAGAGCGCCTCGAACAGTTGTCCCATCTTCCCTTTCTCTCCCTGGTCACGACATCAGAACAGGGCGCTGTTGAGCCACAGATGCGCCCCTATGCCGACCATATAGCCAAGCAGTATGGCGGGCAACCACTTGAGGTGGCCGACGAAGGTATACATGCCCCTGGCCTGCCCCATCAGGGCTACCCCGGCCGCCGAACCGATGGAGAGCAAACTGCCCCCCACCCCGGTAGTCAGGGTCACCAGCAGCCACTGCCCCGTGCTCATCTGCGGCTCCATGGAGAGGACCGCATACATCACCGGGATGTTGTCGATGAGGGCGGAGAGCAGGCCGATGACCACGTTGGCCAGGGTCGGATCCCCCTGGTAAAGCAGCTGGGAGGCGAGCACCAGATAGCCCATGAAGCCGAGCCCGCCGACACACATCACCACCCCGTAGAAAAAGAGCAGGGTGTCCCACTCCGCCTTGGCTATCTTGTTGAACACATCGAACGGCACGATAGAGCCCAGGCGCAGCAACCTGGCCTCGTCACCGGTGCGCGCGTACAGCGCCCGCTCCCGGGCCAGGGTGACGGGCTGCGTCTTGCGCAGGTAAAAGCCGAAGAACTGCAGGTAACCGAGCCCCATCATCATGCCGAGCACGGGGGGCAGCGCCAGAAAATGATGGCAGGCGACCGCGGTCATGATGGTGAGCACAAAGAGCAGCACTATGGTGAAGGCCCCGCGCCTTGGCACCACCACGTCCCCCGACATCTCGGGGACGTGACGCGGCACCATCAGGCTCATCAGGGTGGCCGGTACCAGGAAGTTGAGCAGTGCCGGCACGAACAGCAACAGAAACTGCTCGAAGGGCACCTTGCCCGCCTGCCACACCATCAGGGTGGTGATGTCGCCGAAGGGGCTGAAGGCCCCGCCCGCATTGGCCGCCACCACGATGTTGATGCAGGCCAGGTTGATGAAGCGGCGTTCCCCGTTGGCCACGTTGAGCACCACGGAGCACATCAAGAGCGCCGTGGTCAGGTTGTCCACCACGGGAGAGATGAAGAAGGCCAGGATCCCCGTGAGCCAGAACAGGGACCGCAGACTGAGCCTGGCCCGCACCAGGCGGGCACGCAGGGCATCGAACAGCAGCCTGTCCTCCATGGCATTGACATAGGTCATGGCCACCAGCAGGAAGAGCATCAGCTCGGCGTACTCCAGCAGCGTCTGGCGAAACCCCGCCTGCGCCAGCGGACTCTGCCCCTGCCCGGCATAGGCCACGCCGATGACGATCCAGATGATGCCGGCCGCCACCAGCACGGGCTTGGACTTGCGCAGCTTCAGGTACTCCTCCGCCATCACCAGGCCATAGGCCAGGGCGAAGATGGCGAGGGCGAAGAGGCCGGCGCCGGTGTGCGTCAGGGGCAGAGGGCCGCCGTCGGCAAGCGCGGGGCCACAGAACAGGGCAAACCCGGAGAGGGGGGAGAGGCGCAGGAGTCCAGACATGGGTGCTTCTCTTGAGAACCGTCTGGCATTGAGGCTAGCAGCGAAGAGGGAAGACGCCCTCCCCGCCATGGTGGTGGCCCGCGCGGGGTGGGCGCTCACACAAAGGAATGCCGGGCCCGGCGGCGGGCCCCGTCATCAGGGTGACTTCTTGCCGAACCCGGATTGCTTGAGGGTATAGCCGGCGCTGTTCTGCCAAGCGTCCAGGCCGCTGCGGTTGTTGCCCGCCACCAGACTGGCGGCCAGGCTCGGGCTGTTGAACAGCTGATCGGCGGTGAAGAGGAAGCCCTGGCCGTGGGGAGTGAGCACCCCCTTGCCCAGCAGCTCCTGGCGCAGCTCGATCACCGCCTCGCGCAGGGAGGCCGCATCCTCGCCGTTGGCGGTGGAGCCCGCCTGCACCATGAAGCCGGGGTTCTGGCGCTTGCCCACCGGATAACCGTGGGCCTCGGCCCCCTTGCCGTTGAAGTGGTAGAGCTCGCGCTCGCCGGGCTTGTTGTCGGAGAGCGCCTTTTGCAGGGTCATCAGCTCGTTGTAGATATCGATGGGGACCACGGCAGCCTGCTTGGCGCCCTTGCTGTCGACGATAAAACTGACTTGCTTGTGTAACATCCTTGCTCATCCTGTGACCCATGGAAGGCCCTATTCTAACCACCACTGGCGAGCGGGATCCAGCAAGGATCCGCTTCCCTTTTGCAGGCGCGATCACTAACTGGCATAGTGACTGACATTGTGAAAGCCATTGGCCATCAAACGGTTATCCCATGCTCAGCCTGCGTAATCTCAGTAAATGCTTCGACAACGGCGGCGAGACGCTCCCCCTGTTTGCGGGGCTGGATCTCCAGCTCGCCCCGGGGGAGGCCTGCCTGCTGCTGGGGCAGAGCGGCTGTGGCAAGTCCACCCTGCTGAGCCTCATCGCGGGCCTGCTGCCCCCCGACGAGGGGGAGGTCTGGCTGGGGGAGACCCGCCTCGACACCCAGCCTGTGGACGAGCGGGCCCGGCTGCGCGGCCGACACTTTGGCATCGTCTATCAGGACTTCAACCTGCTGCCGACCCTGACGGTGGAGGAGAATCTCTGCCTGCCCCTTGCCATCAACCAGCTCCCCCGCCATCAGCCAGAGATTGACGCCCTGCTGGCGCGCCTCGATCTCGCCCACAAGCGCCACGCCTGGCCGGAGCAGCTCTCCGGCGGTCAGCGCCAGCGGGTCGCCCTGGCCCGCGCCCTCATTCACAAGCCCCGGTGGCTGCTCGCGGACGAGCCCACCGGGAGTCTCGACGAGCACAACGCCGAGCAGGTGATGGCCCTGATGATGGCGGCGGTGCGGGGCACCGGCGCCGGCCTCCTGCTGGTGAGCCACAACCCCGCCTATGGCGCCCTGGCGGACAGGGTGCTGCGCCTGGAAGGGGGCCGCCTGATCGAGCTCAAGGGGCGCCGCCATGACTGACGCCCGCCACGGAGCGCTGTGATGTTGCCGCTGCCGCTCAAGGCGCTGCTGCGCCTCTATCGCGCCCACCCCTGGCTGCTCTTGATGAGCCTGACCGGGCTCACCCTGGGGGTCACCCTGGTGGTGGCCATCGAGCTCTTGAACCACAGCGCCCGCACCAACTTCGTCGCCGCCCGCAGCCAGCTCGCCGGGGAGGCCAACTATCGGCTGGCGCCGAGCGGCGGGCTGGATGAACAGCTGTATGTGACGCTGGTGCGAAGCCAGCCCGACCTCAACGCCATGCCAGAGCTGCACGCCTGGCTCAAGGATGAGCAGGGGCGCAGCTTCCAGCTGCTGGGGATGGATCTCTTCAACCCCGGCCCCTTGCGCCGGCTGTTTGGCGCCGCGCCGGACAAGGAACCCACCTTCTCCCTCACCCGCGCCGACAGCGTCTGGCTGGCGGCCCCCGAGGCCAGACGGCTTGGCTGGCAGCCGAGGCAGTCCAAGACGTTTCTCCTAAGCGAGGCCTCGCCCGATGGCAAACGGGGTGAGCGAGCGCTGACCCTCACCCTGGCCGGCACCTTCGAACCCGGCGCCGTGCCCATGGAGCGGCTGCTGGTCACCGACATCGGCCTCGCCCAGCCCCTGCTTGGCAAGGCCGGCCGGCTCGATCGCATCGTCTTCAAGTTAAGCGAGCAAGAGGCCACAGCCTTGCAGACCTCCCTGCACGCCTATGCCCCCAATCAGCCCCTCTGGCTTGAGCCCATCAGCCCGGCGCTGGACGCCAGCCAGCTCGGCGATGCCCTGGCGCTGAACCTCACGGCGCTCTCCCTGCTCGCCATGGCGGTGGGGCTCTTTCTGGTGTTCAACGCCCAGCGCTTCGTGCAGAGCGTGCGCCGCCCCCAGCTGGCCCAGCTCATCATCCTCGGCATGCCGCCGCGCCGGGTGCTTGGCTGGCTCATCCTTGAGCTCTTGATCCTCGCCACCCTTGGCACCCTGCTCGGGCTGCTGCTGGGGAGCCTGCTGGCCCTCGCCCTGATGGGGCAGATCACCCAGGCGCTGGCGGATCTCTATGGCCCCAACCCCATCGACCTGCTGCGCCTCTCCCCCGCGAGCCTTGGCAAGGCGCTGGTGCTCGGCTTGGCTGGGACGCTTGCCGCCAACCTGCCCGGCTGGTGGCAACTGCTGCGCCAATCCCCCCTTGAACTGCGGGACGGCAACAGCCGCCCGCCAACCCACCCCTGGCGCAGGCGAGCCTTGGCCATCGCCATCCTGCTGCTCTGTGCGCTCTGTCTGTGGCGGCCAGAAACCGGCCTCACCGGCGCCCTCTTCGTCGCCGGGGGCTGGCTGCTCGCCATGGCGCTCGCCCTGCCCGATGTGCTGCGCGCCGTGCTGGGACGGCTGAGAGCCCGCCCCGGCGGCCCCCTTACCGCCCGGCTCGCGGTGGCCGAGACCCAATACCATCTGGATCGCACCGCCATCGCGGTGATGGCGCTGCAACTGGCCATCGCGGCGGCCATCGGCATCGGGGTCATGGTGTCGAGCTTTCGCTCGAGCGTGGAGATCTGGCTCGGCCAGCGTCTGGCCGCCGATCTCTATGTCAGCGCCCCCAGAGGGGTGGCAGGCAGCAGGGGCTCCCTGAGCGAGCAGACTCTCAACACCATTCTTGCTGCGCCGGACGTGCGCGCCGCCTCCCGCCGCGCCGTGCATCCCGCCCGCTGGCAGGGGCAGCTCATCGAGTGGGCGCAGTTGGACTTTATCCCCGAGCTCAAAACCGCCTATCCGCTGCTGGCCGGGCGCTGGCCCGCCACCCCCGACGAGGTGCTGGCGAGCGAACCGCTGACGGTGCGCCTCGGGGTCAAGGTGGGCCAGCGCCTCGAGGTGAGTGGCGAGCAGGGGTCGCGAACGTTCACCGTCACCGGCGTCTATCAGGATTACGGCAGCGACAAGGGGCAGATACTGCACGCCTTCGAGGACGGGGCCGTGCAATCCCTCGCCCTCTTCAGCAACCAACCGGAGCGCCTCGCCGATCGCCTGCGGGCGCAGTTTGGCGAGCGGGTGAACCTGTTGCCCGCCCCCGCCATCCACGCCGCCGCCCTCAGGGTGTTCGACCAGACCTTCGTGGTGACCGAGCTGCTGAAATTGCTGATCCTGGGGATCGCCTTCGTCGGCATCGGCTCGGCCTTCATGGTGCTGGGGCTGGCCCGGCGCGGCGAGTTGCAGACCCTGCAGAGCCTTGGCCTGAGCCCCCGCCACTGCCGCCGGCTGCTGGTGTGGCAGGGGGCGGGGTTGGGGCTGCTCACCGCGATCCTGGCCCTGCCGGTGGGCTATGGTCTTGCCTGGGTGCTGATTGAGGTGGTCAACCCCCGCGCCTTCAGCTGGCGGCTGGCCTTCGAGGCCGCCCCGCTGCACGCCGTCACGGCGCTTCTGCTGGCGCCGGTATGCGGCGCGATTGCCTCCTGGTACGCCGCAAGGAGAGTGGTATGAAAACATTCAATATCTGGTGGCTGGCGCTGCTCTGCACCCTGTATGGTACCGGGATCCGTGCCAACGATCTGGGCGCCATCCTGGGTGGCAGCAGCTATCACTTCAAAAAGGCACTGCCGGGTCACTCCATCAACCTGCCCGTGGATCACGGTGCCCACCCCGACTACCGCTCCGAGTGGTGGTATCTCACCGGCAACCTGAAAGACGATCAGGGGCGCGACTACGGCATGCAGTGGACCCTGTTTCGCCAGGGTATCGAGCAACAGATAAAAACGGACAACCCCTGGCTCACCCCCCAGCTCTGGCTGGCCCAGTTCGCCATCACGGATGTGAGCAAAGGCAGCCACCAGCAGGACGAGCGCACCAGCCGCCAGGGGCCGGGCCTCGCCGGTGCCAGCGGCGGTCAGTATTGGCTGAAAGACTGGGTGCTGGCCTCTCAAGGGGAATCCCTCTTTCCCGCCACCCTCAAGGTGCAAAGCAAGGCGGGGGATCTTGATGTGAAGGTGAGCGCCGCAAAGCCGGCGGTGCTGCAGGGCAAACAGGGTTACAGCGAGAAGAGCCCGGGCAACGCCTCCTTCTACTACTCCTACCCTCGCCTGACCATAACCGGCACCCTGACCCTGGATGGGGAGACCCGCAACGTCAGCGGTGAGGGCTGGTTTGATCACGAGTGGAGCAGCTCGGTATTGGCCCAGTGGCAATCGGGCTGGGACTGGTTTTCGCTCCAGTTTGAAGATGGCCGCGAGCTGATGCTGTTTCGCCTGCGCACCAAGGCAGAGCACACTGAGCCAGAAAACCGCTACGGCATCCTGATTGAACGGGACGGCAGCAGCCGGGTGCTGAACCCAGAGCAGCTCCGCCTCACCCCCGGCAAGACCTGGCGCGGCCCCAAGGGGCAAGCCTACCCCATCGAGTGGCAGCTTAAGGCCGCTGATTTGAATCTCGTTATTAAGGCGCGTCAACCCAATCAGGCCATGACGGGGCGCTTTGACTACTGGGAGGGGGCGGTGTCCGTCTCGGGAGATGCCAAGGGCGTCGGTTATCTGGAGATGACCGGTTATTAAGATGAGTCATGACATTATTTAACAAATGTGTTCCCTAGCTAGTTGCCAAAAAAATACCAAGCACATATATATAAAATAGCACTTCATCTTCATAAAACATGATAGCGTCTTATGAATGCATATCCTACAAACGTCATTTAATCACCAAGAAAACATATTAAATCATTTATAGATTCACTTTAAAAATTAACGCCACAAGAAAATATAACAATCCTCCAGTAACAAGGAAATGCGTTCCTAACAAGTTACTGTGGATATAATAACATGGATAGCATATTTTTCCTCTTGACCAAGGCCACAACAATAGTAATATATATGGGCTCATGTAATAAGGATAAATTCTTTGGTGAGGTAAATATATGATAAAAACCAATGGAGTTATAAATGAAAATAACTAAAGCCAACCTTATTTTTTCAATTCTTATTTTCGCATTTTATTTATTATTGGCTTATGTATCATCTAAGCCAGTTGACTTTCAGAACATAATATTAGGGTTACTTGGCTCCGCTATTATCCCTCTCATGCTAAACAATAATATTACGGATGTACTATTCTATTTCACTAAAAGATATAAATTGAGAAGGCGTATTGAAAATGAATTAAATAATTCTGGCAGCATAAACAATAATGAGCTAGAAAAAAATCTAAAAAAAATTTTTAATGACTTCTTTAACAAGAATGGCTTAGATAAAAAGTTTATTGAAACCGCTACAAGTTATGAGTGTGCTGCATTAATGTTTGCCCTACAAAATGAAAAAGAGCCATTCAATATTTCCACTCAATTATCAGTGAGCGATTTTAAAAAAATCGCTCATGATGCATCAAAGAACCAAGTCTATAGATATTTATTACTCTCAGATTCGTTGAAAATGATAGGTTATGATGATATAGAGAAAATTGAGCCTATTTATGACAATGAATATGCAATAGGAAGTGAACTTAAAATAAAGTCAGATAGTGAGTTTTACAAAAGATTATTGTCTACTGTACAAGATGAAGTGATCATATTCAGCACTACATCACAAATATCATCCGACATAATAAAAATCATAAATAATCACCACAGGAATGTTTCTAAAATATCACTTTACATCTGCAGCCCTTTAATAAAGAAAGATTCAGCTATAGAGAACATGTTCTCTGAATATAATAACCCTATCTTTGCAACCCCCCAAATGCAGTTTATTGAAAATCCTGATGGTTCGATTAACATTAATATTGATGCAGTCAGACGTGTACTTAAAATAACCAGCTCAATTAAAAGTCTTATTTATATCTCTAAAGAAAAAGAAATTGAAGTTGAAGTTAATCTATTCAAAAAGCAATACCCTGGCTTGAAATTAAAAATATTAAAAAAGAAGAAGTATATACAGATACAACCTGGCAACTTATCTTACGCAAATAACCTCTATAGATTTGGAGTGGAGACAGACTCATCACAGTTATTTGACAGTGTTTTACACAGTGTAGATAAATATCGCACTTCAAATGATTTTATTGAAACACTTAGACTAACTCCAGACGATATTATTAAGTTCGAAAATGAAATTTTATCAGAGTTAAGTTTATGGTTATTAGAACATGGTGTTATTCCCGACAACATATTATTAAATAAAGAAAGATTAATGACAAAAATTGATGATATAGATGCATCACTGTGGATTGACTCTATTATACAGGCCGTTCGCATTGCGAGGGATAATGTTAGGGTTAATTTAAATATCAAACAACCAGATTCAGAAGATATCCACATAATAAAATATGATGATAAACAAGATAATGGTATTTATGTGGGAACCAACTCAGAAGGAAAAGCCTATCACATCACAGTTGCAGCTATTCTTATACATGATGAAAAGCTGCTTATGATAAAAAAAGCAGACCCTGCTTATGGACACAAATTTAGCATTATTGCAGGACATTTAGAAAATGGTGAAAGTCCATATGTTGCACTATTGCGTGAGGTGAAAGAAGAGTTAGGGATAACCCTAAGAGAATATATGTTCATTAAGAAAGAAGTTGGTGTTCCAGACCTTTGTAGATATGGTTTAAGCTTGCATGATTGGTATGTATTTAGCTCAAGTGAATTTGTTGATATTAATAAAGTCGTT
>NZ_JAGKRG010000004.1:0-895450 GCF_017939565.1 Aeromonas sp. SrichE-2G | reverse complement strand
CCAGGTGGTGGAAGAATAAAAAAGAAACCGGGAACTCAAGAGCTATCTTGGTGGGATTATCGAAACCACTACATTACCCCGGAATTATACTGCGACTTAAAAAACATAATCAATAGAAATAAAGACTGTACTTTTTTTCTCATTTCGGGCGGTGTGGGTGCATTTCTTTATACAGATTTATGCGACTCAATCTCATCACATGATGAAGTAGCATCTCAAATTGGCTGCAATGTTGTAAGTATGATGCACACTATATTGATTAGTAGTCTTGCTAAAAATGGAATTAAAGTTTCCCCTCATGAGGTTGATATAGACAAGGTCAATGAAGCTCAATCATCCAATCACTCATGTTATTTTATCAAGCCTTGCATTAATATTATGTCAACGGATAGTCTTGCTGCACATACGGCTCATTTTATTAAGGCTGACATGATTGTCTATCTTAAAGAAGGAGCGCCAACTTATCACATTGGATTTGATGTCCCTATGAAAATAAACAAGTGGAAAATAAATGACATTAAATCAAAAGCAAATACATACAATGGCAACTATATTATTGATGACGAGGCATTAAACATCATCAAGGAGAACTCGATAAAAACCATAATAACAAATCCAGATATGTTCTCTCACTTCAACCATAATGTTGATAATTATGGTTTTGGTAGTTCCGATAATTACACAGAGGTAATTGTATGATTTTTTCAAACAAAGATATCCTTGAGCACTTGGATAAAAACCACATTGTTATTTCAGGTTTCATTGAAGAATGCATGAGACCTTCAAGCTATTTATTAAGGATCGATAGTAAGCTTTTAAAAATGAAAAAATCAGGCTCTATGATTGACACTAAGTCAACAGATACCTCGTTGTTTTTTGATGAGGTGATAATGGATAATGATGGACTAGTTCTAAAACCTGGTGACTTTGTCCTTGGTTCCTCTATAGAAAAGATATCATTAAACAGCTCTATTTGTGGGGATTTATACCAGTTATCTTGCTACGCAAGAATTGGCCTGAATATTAACTTCAGTTCATGTCATGTAGCAGCTACATTTGGAGTGAATAAACCATCTTCAATTACATTCGAGATATCTAATCAATCTCAAAATGAAATAAAAATTTATCCTGGTGTAAAATTTTGCCATCTACGTTTCCATAAACACCTCACACCATCGACTCTATTATACACTGGTATTTATGCTGAGAAGGATGATGCAATGGCTTCAAACTTTGCAATAAAACCCGCCAAATAAATCGCATTGTGTTCGTTAAAAACTATTTTCAAATGCAAATACTCCCCCAGTCTAATATATTCTACTGGGGTGGGTATTTATCTCGCCGCCTGATCCACCAGATAGAGGATGCTGTGATAGGGAATGCCGGCATGCTGGCTAAGCCCCATTTCGCAGGTACGGCTATTGCTGAATCCCTGACGGCAATCCCTGGGCACCTGGGCAGGCAGGCTGGCAAGCGCCGCGGCGTTGAGCTCCGGGGTCATCAGCCCCTTGTCGCCGGCAAAGCCGCAGCACTGGATATGCTCAGGGATTATCACCTCCCGGGCACAGGCGCGGGCCACCGCCAGCATCTTATCGCCGAGCCCCATGCGCCGGCTGCTGCAGGTGATATGGAGCATCACTGTCTCATCGATGGGAGTCAGCTCAAGATGGGGCAGCAGGTGTTCCAGCACAAAGGTAGCGGGCTCAAACACCCGAAGGTCCTTGCCGAGCGCCCCCGACAGCAACCGCTGCACGCAGGGGCTGGTGTCGAGCAGCACGGGCCAGCGCCCCTGCTCGCTTGCCTGCCACAGGGCCTCGGCCAGCTCAGTACGCTTGGCTTCCGCTACCTCACTCATCCCCTTGCTGTCATAGGGCATGCCGCAGCAGAGCCCCTCGATACCTTGCGGCACTATGACCCGGCAACCCGCCTTCTTGAGCAGGGATTGCACCACGTCCGGCAGTGACGGGGCTTCCTCCTGCTGGCCGAACACCCGGCTGGCACAGGAAGGCAGATAGACCACGGCGCGATCCCTCGCTTCGTCATTGCCCCCCTCCCCTTGTGGCCACTGGTAGCGGCTCGGCCCTGGCAGGGTGGGCAGCCAGGCGGGCGTGCACTGGCCGCTCAGACGGCGAACCCCGTTCACCAACCCTGCCAGCGCCTTGTCTCCCAACACCTTGCCGGCAATGGCTTTGAGGCCGAGGGCCCCACGGGCCGTGCGGGTGACGCCGGCGAAGTGATCGGCGCTCCAGCGGGCGATGGGCACAAAGCGCCGGTACTTGTCAGCGCGCAACTTCTTGATAAGGCTGCCGGTGTTGATGCCCACCGGGCAGCGATCGGCGCAGAGCCCGGTCGCGGCGCAGGTGTCGATGCCCTGATAGTCAAACAGCCGGACCAGCTGGTTGGAGGGCTCATCGGCACGATTGCGGCGGGCCAGTTCGCGATAGAGCACGATGCGCTGGCGCGGCGAGAGCGACAGGGTGCGCGAGGGGCAGACCGCCTCGCAAAAGCCGCATTCGATGCACGGATCGACGATGGCATCGCTCGCCGGCATGGGTTTGAGGTGGGCCAGGTGAGCCTTGGGGTCGTCGTTGATGATGACGCCGGGATTGAGCAGGCCATCGGGGTCGAGCAGCGCCTTGATGCGGCGCATCAGCGCCATTCCCTCCGGCCCCCATTCCAGTTCCACATAGGGGGCCATGTTGCGGCCGGTACCGTGCTCGGCCTTGAGGGACCCGCCAAAGCGCACGGCGACGAGCTCCGCCACCGCATCCATAAAGGCGCCGTAGCGGGCCACCTGGGCCGGATCCTCGAACCCCTGGGTAAAGACGAAGTGCAGGTTCCCCTCCAGGGCATGGCCAAAGATGATGGCCTCGTGATACTCAAACTCGTCGAACAGTTGCTGCAGCCCCGCCACCCCCTCCGCCAGACGCTCGATGGGAAAGGCGACATCCTCGATGATGACGGTGGTGCCGGTGGTGCGCACCGCCCCCACCGCCGGGAAGAGCCCCTTGCGAATGGCCCAGAGCCCGGCGCTGTCGCTGGTAAAAGGTACAGAGGCGACCTGAACGAACTCGGTAGCCATGGCCGTCACCTGCTCGCAGCGATCCACCAGCTCCTCTTTCGATTCCCCATGCACCTCCACAAGCAAGGCGCAGGCAGCCAGGTCCAGCACCTTGATAAAGTCCGGCAGGCCGGGCTTGCCCGCCACCGAGCGAAGGGATCGCCCATCCATCAACTCCACCGCCGCCACTGGCGCGCTTTTCAGGCATGAGGTGGCCAGACACGCCTGCTCCGCGTCCCGAAACACCAGCAGGGCCGAGGCCTTGTGGGGGTATTCCGGCACAGTGTCGAGCACCACCTCGGCGATAAAGCCGAGGGTCCCCTCCGAGCCGATCATCAGGTGGGTGAGGATATCGACGGGGTCCTCATGGTCGAGCAGGGCATTGATGGCGTAGCCCGTGGTGTTCTTGAGCCGGTACTTGTGGCGAATTTTGGCGGCAAGCTCGGCGTTCGCCAGCACCTCGGCGCGCAGGGCGGCAAGCCCCGTGAGCAGCTCCGGGCGTTTGGCCGCAAAGGCGGCGCGGCTGTGGGGATCGCCGCTCTCCAGCACGGAGCCATCAGCCAGCAGCAGGGTCATGGCGTGCAATGTGTGATAGCTGTTGTGGGCGGTGCCGCAGCACATGCCGCTTGCGTTGTTGGCGGCGATGCCGCCCAGCTTGCAGGCGTTGATGGAGGCGGGATCCGGCCCAATCTTGCGCCCCAGAGGCGCCAGATAGCGGTTGGCATCGGCGCCGATCACCCCGGGTTGCAGGGCAATGCGCGCACCCTCGTCCAGAATGCGGTGACCGCGCCAACTGTCGGTCAGGGTGATGAGCACCGAATCGCTCAGGGCCTGGCCCGAGAGGCTGGTGCCGGCGGCGCGAAAGGTGCACGGCAGGTGCAATTCGCGGCATACCCCTAGCACGAAGCGCACCTCATCCAAAGAGTCGAGGCGCACGATGCGCTCGGGCACCAGGCGGTAGAAGCTGGCGTCCGTGCCGTGGGCCAGGCGAAGATCAGGGTCGCTCACCAGCCGCTCCGGCGGGATGCGCGAGAGCACGGCGGCGTCAAATTCATTCCAGCGCATCAGCAATCCTCCACCAGCACCACCAAGAGGCGGCTCGGGCCATGGGCGCCGTAGGCCAGGGTCTGCTGGATGTCGGCGGTCTTGGAGGGGCCGGAGACCAGCAGCAGATTGGTGGGCATGGCCTGCTGCCAGCGCCCGGCCGCCACCAGCCCCGCCAGGTTGTCGGAGATGGTGGAAGCCGCCAGCAGCGCGATATGGCAGGGGGGCACAAGCGAAACAGTGCGCGGCTCGCCGCCATCCGGCAGCAACACGAGCGTGCCGGTATCGGCGATGGCGCCCGCGCAGTGGGTGATGCCCGCCTGACAGACGTCGAACAGATCGTCCTTCCAGCTCGCGAACTCGCCAGAGGGGGTCAACACAGAGCGCCCGGCGCAGGCGGCCGCGACCGCCTCCTGCCAACGGCCGCCCTGGCCACAGGCCAGATGCGTCATGCCTTCTTCATCCAGCCAGGCGGTCAGCTCCCGGGCAAGGTTTGCCTCCTTGACGGTGAGGATCTCGGCGTGGCTGGCGGTGATCATGCCAAGGAAACGCTCGCGCCGCGCGTTGTCATCTACCCCGCGCCAGGGCTGCCAGGCGTGCGGGGCGTGGGCAATGGGGGTGGCGGCGCCGCGCAGGCGGTTCAAGATAGCCTCTTTGCTCGACATCTCAGGACTCCTTCTTCTTCTGGCGCAGCAGGGCGTGCAGGCTCTGGGGGGCGGGTTTGGGGGCCTCGCGGCACTGGGTCCAGGGGCCCAGGTGTTTGGGCATCAAGCCCCGCAGGCGACCGGCCACACCGGTCGCGGCGTGATAGAGGCGCGGATGGGTGGCGGCAAAGGCAAAGCCCTGCATGGCCAGGGTCTCGAGCCGGCTCCTGGCCGCCCCCTGCCCCGCCAGCGGTTCGTGACCGGGCTCTGCGTCGTGTTTGGCCTCCCGGCGCAGGCGCTGCAACATGTCGGGAATGGGGATGCGCACCGGGCACACCTCGCCGCAGGCGCCGCACAGGCTCGACGCCGTCACCAGATCCTGGGTGCTGTCGAGCCCCAGCAGGTGGGGGGAGATGATCTTGCCGATGGGGCCCGGGTAGATGGTGCCGTAGGCGTGACCGCCGATGCGGGTGTAAACCGGGCAGTGGTTCATGCAGGCGCCGCAGCGGATGCACTGCAGGGTCTTGCGCAGCTCCTCATCCCGGTAAGCCTGGCTGCGGCCGTTGTCGAGCAGCACCAGGTGCACCTCGTCCGGGCCGTCCAGCTCCCCTGCCCGGCGCGGGCCGCTGATGACGTTGAAGTAGGTGGTGATGGCCTGGCCGGTGGCCGAGCGGGTCAGGGCGCTGTAAAGCGGCGGTACGTCGCTGAAATATTCCACCACCTTCTCGATGCCGGTGATGGCCACGTGGACCTTGGGCACAGTCGTGCACATGCGCCCGTTGCCCTCGTTCTCGACGAGGCACAGGCTGCCGGTTTCGGCCACCGCGAAGTTGACGCCGGAGAGCCCCATGCCAGCGCGGCGAAACTCTTCGCGCAGGGCCCGCCGCCCGGTCTGGATCAGGGCGTCCACGTCCGTGGTGGGGGTGAAGCCCTCCAGGTTGCTTGCGAAGGTATCGCTCACCTCCTGCTTGTTCTTGTGGATGGCGGGCATGATGATGTGGGACGGGGTGTCACCGTCGAGCTGGACGATAAACTCCCCCATGTCGCTCTCGAGGCATCGGATGCCGTGGCGCGCCATCTCGTGGTTGAACCCCACCTCCTCGCTCACCATGGACTTGCCCTTGACGATGGAACTCACCCCATGCTGCTGGGCGATGCGAAGGATGATGGCGTTGGCCTCGGCCGGCGTCTGGGCCCAGTGCACCCGGATGCCGTTGCGCTCGCAGTTGGCTTCGAGCTGCTCCAGGAGTTCCGGCAGGCGCGAGAGGCAGCGCTGGCGGATCTGCTCGGCCGCATCGCGCACCGCCGCTTCTTCCTGCGGGTCGGCGAAGGCGTCCCGCCGCTTGGCGCGCAGGTAATCCATGGCGCCACGAAAATTCTGGCGCAGCACGGGGTCGGCCAGGGCCGCCTCGGCCTGGGGATGGAAGCGGCGCGGCGAATACTTGGCGTGATCACTCATGATGGGCCCCCTGTTTTTGCGCTTGCAAGCTCTGAGCCACCGGCTCGCTATGGGCGAGCAGGAAGCTCGCCAGATGGGTGGCAGGGAGCGTCTTGCCCTGATAGGCCAGGGATCCCTTGATGTTCAGGAGGCACCCCCAGTCGGCGCTCACCAGGGTGTCCGCGCCGGTGGCCAGCAGGTGGCGGGTCTTGTCTTCGACCATGGCCTGGCTGATGTGGGGGTGGCGCACCGAGAAGGTGCCGCCAAAGCCGCAGCACTCGCTCTCGTAGGCCTGCTCGTGCAAGGTGACGCCCTCGAGCTGCCCCAGCAGGCTGCGGGCCGTGGTGTGCACCTGCATCTCGCGCCGGGCCGAGCAGGAGGTGTGCATGACGATGCTCGCCTCCCCCACGGCGCGCCAGCGTACCCGGCAGACCCGGGCCAGAAACTCGGTGAGCTCGAACACCCGTTCGCAAAACGCTGCCACCTCGGAGCTGTCCGGGAAGAGGCGAGCATAGTGATGGTGCATCATGCCGCCGCAGGAGCCCGACAGCACCACCACCGGCCAGGGCTCGGGGAAGAGCGCCATCTGGCTTTGCGCCACCTTGCACGCCTCCTCCTCGTGACCCGAGGTGTAGGCCGGCTGGCCGCAGCAGGTCTGCTTCTCGACAAAGTGCACCCTTATCCCTTCCCGCTCGATCAGGGCGATGGCATCGAGCCCCGCCACCGGGTCGAACAGGTCCACCAGACAGGTGGCGTAGAGATAGACATCGGCCGGCTTGGCCGGATAGACCCGCATTACCTTCATCACTTGCTCTCCTTTACTTCAACTGCAGCAGTGCGTCCGAGACGTGGAAGCTGTACATGAGCGCCAGCCCGATAAGGCCGGTGGCCAGCAGGTAGTAGAGGGTCGGCAGCGCGGTCTTGCGCAGCGTCGCCCCCTCACGGCCGAGCAGCCCCACGGTGGCCGAGGCCGCCACCACGTTGTGGATGGCGATCATGTTGCCGGCCGCCGCACCCACGGCTTGCAGCGCCAGCATGGCGGCGGTGGAGACGCCGAGGGTCTGGGCCACCTCGAACTGGAACTGGCTGAACATCATGTTCGACACCGTGTTGGAGCCGGCGATAAAGGCCCCCAGCGCGCCGATTGTGGCGCTGAGCGCCGGGAAGAACTCCCCCACCAGCCCTGCGGCAAAGTTCGCCGTGGTCACCGGCATGCTGGCGAGATCCGCCCCGTTGACGCCGGAGTTGATGAAGATGCGCACCATGGGCACGGTGAAAATCAGCACGAAGCCGGCGCCGATCAGGGTGCGGCTCGACTCGCTCACGGCGCGGCCGAGGGGGGCCAGGGCGCGGGCCTGAATGAGGGTGGCGAGCAGGGCGCAGAGCACCAGCAGGCCCCCCGGCAGGTAGAGCGGCTCAATCGACGCGCTCACGCCCTTCTCACCCAGGAGATCCGTGAAGGCGAGGCTCACCGACAACAGGCTTGCCTTGAACTCCGGGCTCACCCGGCTGGCCACCAGCAGGAGCGCCAGCGCCACATAGGGGAGCCAGGCCAGCAGCAGGGACATGGGGCGGCCGGCGGCCTCTTTGAGATCGAGCTTGAGGGATCCCAACCACTCGGCAGGCCACTCCTGCTCGGGGGCGAAATCCCAGGTGTTCTTCGGCACCAGAAAACCGTGGCGCGCCGCCGTCACCACCAGGGCCAGCCCCACCAGACCGCCGATGAGGGACGGGAACTCGGGGCCGAGCAGCATGCCGGTGAGGGCATAGGGCACGGTGAAGGCGAGCCCCGCGAAAATCGCGAACGGCAGGATGGAGAGCCCCTCGGTCCAGCTGCGGTTGCGGCCAAAGAAGCGGGTCAGCATCATTACCATCAGCACCGGCATCAGGGTGCCGACGGTGGCGTGGATGAGGGCCACGTTGGTGGTCACCTGCTGCAGGTAGATGTCCCAGCTGCTGCCGCCGGCGCTCAGGGTGTGGCCGATGGCCTGGTTATCCAGCCCCTTGTTGATGCCCACCAGGATGGGGGTGCCCACCGCACCAAACGACACCGGGGTGGACTGGATCATCATGCCGAGCAGCACGGCGGCGAGCGCCGGGAAGCCGATGGCCACCAGCAGGGGGGCGGCGATGGCCGCCGGGGTGCCAAACCCTGAGGCTCCCTCGATAAAGGCACCGAAGCACCAGGCGATGATGATGGCCTGGATGCGCCGGTCCGGCGAGATATTGGTGAAACCGCCGCGGATCGCGGTGATGGCACCGGTGTGTTTCAGGGTATTGAGCATCAGGATGGCGCCGAACACTATCCAGAGCACGGTCACCGTGATGATGAGCCCCTGCAGGCTGGAGGCGAGCACCCGGGTCGGGCTCATCTGCCAGCCCCAGAGGGCGATGAATACGGTCAGGATAAAGGCGATGGGCATGGCGCGCTTGGCGGGCCAGTTGAGGCCGACCAGCAGCACGGCGGCCACCACGATCGGCGAGAAGGCCACCAGGGCCAACAGGGTGTCTGTCATCATTGCATCCTTGTCCAGAGGTCGTGCGACGGGCGCACCTTGTTGTTGTTTTGTTAAGCGAACGTGACCTTACCCTGTTCCTTTTTCGCGATATATGGAAATAATGAACAACATTCATTCCTAAAATCGACAAATATGGCCAGTACCGACGACCTCATTCTCTTCGCCCAGGTGGTGGAGGCAGGCTCCTTCAGCAAGGTGGCCGAACAAAATTCCCTGACAAATTCAGTGGTTAGCAAACGGATCGGGCGCCTGGAAGAGGAGCTCGGGGTGCAGCTGCTCTATCGCACCACCCGCCGGCTGACCCTGAGCGAGGCGGGCAAGGAGCTCTATCAGGGTGCCAAAAATGTGAAGGCCGCCGCACTGGACGCCTTCGATGCGGTGGCGGGATTTGGTGAAAAGGTGAGCGGTCACGTGCGAATGTCGGTGCCCACCATCTCGGGGGAGCTGCTGCTCGCCGACGCCGTGGCCGATTTTTGCCAGCAGCACCCCGGGCTCACGGTGGAGATGTCGCTGGACAACCGCTTCGTCAACCTGGTGGAAGAGGGGTTCGATCTGGTCATTCGCACCGGCTATCTGGATGACTCGAGCCTGATTGCCCGCCACATCCTCGATTCCCAGTGGGTGATCTGCGCCGCCCCCGCCTACGTGCGCCGCTTCGGGGCGCCGCGCGAGCCATCAGACTTGCTCACCCACAACTGCCTGCGCTACGCCTACCAGAGCACGGGGGCCTCGGAGTGGGCCTTCAAGGGGGAACAGGGGGACTATCTGTTGTCAGTGTCGGGGAGCTTTTGCACCGACAACGCGGGGGCCCTGCGCAAGGCGGCGCTGGGGGGGCGCGGCATCGTCTATGTGCCGCGCTGTCTCGTCTATCACGACCTGATGAACGGGGATCTGGTGGATTTGTTTCCGGACCGGGTGGGCAAGAAGCTCGGCATCTACGCGGTCTACCCCTTCACCCGCCAGCCGCCGCGCAAGATAAGGCTGCTCATCGAGCACATCCGCCAGCGCTACCTCGACATCGCTCACTACTTCGTGTGAGCAGGCTCTCGGCAACGCCTGGAGTCAGGCGGCAGGCTGCGTCCCCGCCTGACGGGAGAGAAACGCCAGGGATTGGCGGTTGAAGTGATCCGGCTGCTCCACGTTGCAGACGTGGCCGCACTTCTCGATGATCTCGAGCCGGCTGTAAGGATCGCGAGCCACCTGTTCGCGCACCGGGGCGAGGAACATGTGATCCTCCTCCCCCATCACATAGAGGGTGGGAATGGGCAGGGCCCGTTCGCGGAAGTAGCGCATTAGTGGATTTACCTCGGTGGCGAGACGGAACCAGCGCTTGAACTCTTTCTGGCAGAGCTTTCGGGCCTCGCGCACGAAGAGGTTGCGGGACTCCTGATGGCGCTGGCGCGGCATGATGATGAAGGCAAACAGGCGGTAGAGCCACATGTAGGGCAGGATGTGCTGGCCGAGGCGACCAAGCTGCACCAGCACCCGGGAGCGGATGTCGAGGCGCAGGATGGCGCCGCCCAGCACCATGCTCTTGACCCGCTCCGGGCAGAGCTCCGCCAGGTGGCGGATGAGGATGGTGCCGAGCGAAATGCCGACGAAGTGGGCATGGGGGATGCGCAGGTGATCCAGCAGACGCAGGATGTCCTCGGTCACCGCCCGGAAGCTGTAATGGCCCTTCACCACCTGCTGCAGCTGGTTCGACTGGCCGTGGCCGCGCAGGTCCAGCAACAGCACGTTGAAGTGCTCCCGGTAGGCGCGCAGCTGCTTGAACCAGATGGAGGAGCTGCCGCCCGCGCCGTGCACGAACACCACCCAATCCCGATCGGGACCCAGTTCAAAGGTCTTGTGGTACAACATCTCATGGGCTCCCGGGGTGATGGGGGGTATACTCGCCGCGCATATTAACAGATGGCTCACCCCGGTGAACATGCTTCCTCCATGATCGGACCAGAGCGGAGTCCTCCATGACACTCGTGCAATTGCGTGAATTTTTGCTCAGCCAGCCCGGCGCCACCGAGGACACTCCCTTCGGCCCGGAGATCCTGGTCTATCGCATCGCCGGCAAGATGTTCGCCCTGGTGGACTGGCAGGCCGAGCCGCTCTCCATCAACTTGAAGTGCGAACCCGAGCTCGCCCTGCTGCTGCGGGAGATCCACCCCGAGGTCAAACCGGGCTGGCACATGAACAAGCAGCACTGGAACACCGTGACCCTGAGGGAGAGCCTGCCGGACGATCTCTGGCAGGGCTGGATAGTCCACTCCTACGAGCGGGTGGTGGCGGGTCTGCCCAGGGCCAGGCGACCCCAGGCGCCGGCATCATCCGATCAGGCAGGGTAGCGGGATGCCACAGACGCGACAGAGGCGGATTGTCCCCCTGAACGAGCAGCACCTTCCTGCGCTGCTGACCCTGTTCGAGCAGTCGGTGCGCCGCCTGGGGGCCGAACACTACAGCCCGGAGCAGGTAGAGCAATGGGCCCTGGGAGCCCATCATCCGGGGCTGGTGAGCCAGCTGCGCGAGCATCACGGCTGGGTCATCGAAGAGCTCACCCAGACAGGCCCCCTCCCCCTCGGCTTTGCTACCCTGAGCGACGACGGCCATCTCAGCCTGCTCTACGTGAGCGCGGATCACCAGCGCCAGGGGCTCGGCACCCAGCTGCTGGAGACGGTGCTTGAGGGCGCCGTCCGGCTTGGGTTGTCTCTTCTGACCACGGAGGCGAGCGCCTTCAGCCTCGCCCTCTTCCTGCGCCACGGCTTCGAGCTGGCCGGATTGGAAACCGTGGAGCGGGGCGGCGTCCGTTTTATCCGCCATCGCCTCTACTGCCGCTTGCCAAGCGGGGGGCAGCCACTAAAATACGCACCATTTCCTCAAGGCAATGGATAGAAGGCAGCCATCATGGTGGTAGAGAGCGACGGCTACATAGCGCTGGTCGAGTATCTGGTAGAGAGTCTGGGTCTGTTCGAGAGCCAGCAGCAGGGCAGCGGTACCCAGACCATCGAGGATCTGGTGAGCGGCCGGGTGGCCGAGAACCTGATGACCATCTGCGAGCAGAATCCCCAGCTCGATCCCAAGGTGCGCTTCATGATCATGCAGGAAGCCGACGCCGTGGTGGCTGATCTGGAGGAGGTGCTTTCCGCCGTCTGGCTGCGCGCCCCCACTCAGGAGCAGCACACCTTCCTGATGGAGTTCATCGATCTCATCAAGAACCTGTTCGACAGCACCATAGGCTAGCCCCTTCCCGCTATCGCCCCGAGGCGGGCCCCCCAGATGACCCGATATGAAAAGGGCCGCCTCATCGGGCAGCCCTGCTTGCATTGTCAATTCATCGCGCTTGTGGGTGTAATGAATATCTGAGCAAAAAAGTGTCTGGTCTTGGCTTCCATCCTTGGTAGCTACCTGTTGGTCAGCCAGGGTTCAGTTTAGTTCCCCGCAAAGGGACCTTTTTTTCCTTTTTCTTTCACACTTCTTTCAAAAATATGTCACGGGGGCACCCTGGCCCCCGTGTTGCACTATCACGCCTCAATATGACCACGCCTCAACGATTGAGGCTGGGAGGCAGGCAGACACCGATGCCCCCCAGGCCGCAATACCCTTCCGGGTTCTTCTCCAGATATTGCTGGTGATAATCCTCGGCGTAGTAGAAGGGTGCCAGTGGCAGGACCCGGGTAGTGATGGTGCGCCCGTCACCGCTCGCGGTCATGGCCTGCTGGTAGGCGGCCAGGCTCTGCTGGGCGATCGCCTCCTGGGCGTCGTCCCCGAAGAAGATGACGGAGCGGTACTGGGTGCCGATGTCTCCCCCCTGGCGCATGCCCTGGGCCGGATCATGGTGCTCCCAGAACAGCTTGACGAGATCCCCATAGCTGATGACCTTGGGATCGAACACCACCTGCACCGTCTCGGCGTGACCGGTCAGCCCGCTGCACACCTCCTTGTAGGTGGGGTTGGGGGTCAGCCCCCCCTGGTAACCGGCCGCGGTGGAGTAGACGCCGGGCTGCTGCCAGAACAGGCGCTCCACGCCCCAGAAACAGCCCATGCCGAACCAGGCCTGCTCCATCCCCTCGGGCCAGGGCCCCTGGGTCGGGTGACCGTTGACCGCGTGCTGCTGGCCAATTTCCATCGCCTCGCGACGTCCCGGCAGCGCGTCTGCCGGTGAAATAATCTGCTCCATATGCCCTGTCCTTGTATAAAACCCCGCGCAATGCGGCTGACGAAAAGGAACACCGAAGATAACAGGTTCTTAGCCCGGATCAACCGAGGGCGCCAGCTTGCAGGCGGGAGCACCGCCCAGGGTGCCGGGTCCCCCCTCTCCCGCCCCCTGGTCAAAATCGCGGCGAAAAAACGCCATGGCAATATTTAGTCTTGATTTGTGAATTTATTTTCATATATTGAGCAAATTGCTGCTTTTTTATGGAATGAAACACGTGCGTGAACGCGAACCCAGCCTGGTCCATGCCTTTCGGCAGTCCACCCCCTATGTCAACGTGCATCGGGGCGCCACCTTCGTGCTGATGATCGGGGGGGAAGCCATCTGCCACCCCAATTTTGCCAACATCGTCAGCGACATCGCCCTGCTGCAGACCCTCGGCATTCGCCTGGTGCTGGTGTTTGGCTCCCGCCCGCAAAACGACGAGGCCCTGGCCCGCGCCGGCATCCAGGCCCAGTACCACAGACGGGTCCGGGTCACCGACGACGAGAGCTTCGCCATCATCAAGCAGGTGTGCGGCGGCCTGCAATACGACATCACCGCCCAGCTCTCCATGGGGCTGGCCAACACCCCCATGCAGGGGGCGCGCATCAGCGTGGTGAGCGGCAACTTCGTCACCGCCCAGCCTCTCGGGGTGGATGAAGGCATCGATTTCTGCCACAGCGGCCGGGTGCGGCGCATCGACGTGGAGGGGATCACCCGCCAGCTGGATCAGCAAGGCCTGGTGCTCATCTCCCCCATCGGCTGCTCGGTCACCGGCGAGAGCTTCAACCTGAGCTCCGAAGAGGTGGCCCGCCGGGTCGCGGTGGATCTCAAAGCGGACAAGCTCATCTGCTTCAGCAGCACCCAGGGGGTCATGGACAGGCACGGCGAGGCCATCTCCGAGCTCTTCCCCGAGCAGGCCGAGGAGCTGCTGGTGGAGCTGGAGCAGGCGGGCGAGGAGATGTCCGGCACCGCCCGTTACCTGCGCGCGGCCATCGCCTCCTGCCGGGGCGGCGTGCCCCGCTCCCACCTGGTGAGCTATCAGGATGACGGCGCCATGCTGCAGGAGCTCTTCAGCCGGGAGGGGCTTGGCACCCAGATCGTGCGGGAAAGCGCCGAGCGGGCACGGGCCGCCACCATAGAAGACATCGGCGGCATCCTCGACCTCATCCGCCCCCTAGAGGAGGAAGGGATCCTGGTGCGCCGCTCCCGGGAGCAGCTGGAGATGGAGATCGACAAGTTCACCATCATAGAGCGCGACGGCCTCATCATCGGCTGCGCCGCGCTCTACTGCTTCATGGAGGAGGCCATGGCCGAGATGGCCTGCGTCGCCATCCACCCGGAGTATCGCAACTCCAACCGGGGTGACACCCTGATCGCCAAGGTGGCCGAGCGGGCCAAGCGGCTCGGCATCCGCCGCCTGTTCGTGCTCACCACCCGCTCCATCCACTGGTTCCGGGAGCGGGGCTTCGATCCCCTGGAGGTGGAGGATCTGCCGGTGGCGCGCCAACGGCTCTACAACTGGCAGCGTCGCTCCAAGGTTTTGTCCAAGACCATTTCGTAACTTGTTGATCTTGTGTCTGGTTGCCGTCAATTTTGTTCTTTTTTACAAACTCGATTGACAGTGCAATCCAGTGCAGGGTATTTCTACATGCACGCCACCTTCCCAGAAGGTGGCACCAGAAGAGGAGCGCTGCCCAGGCAGCCCAAGGGAGGACACCAGCGTCCGGTGAACTTGGGTCAGGGGGAGCAGCGCCGAGATGGGGCGGGTGACTGGACACCGCCACGTCGGCTGCGGGGGCTGAATCCCCCGGGTTGTCATCGGTAGTGGTCATCCCACAGGCATCCAGCCAGGATCCTTGCGGGATGGGCACCACGGGTGGAGTGCTTCTGGCCGGGATCCTTCGCCATTCCTGCCATTTTTTGCCTCCTCCTCTCTTTTGCCCGATGAAACCGGATTTTCACCTTGAGACAGGAGTATGCAATGAACCCGATCAACGTCGCCAAGTTTGGCGGAACCAGCGTCGCCGATGCCGCGGCCATGAACCACTGCGCCGACGTGGTGCTGGCCAATCCGGCGACCCGGGTGGTGGTGCTGAGCGCCAGCGCCGGCGTCACCAACCTGCTGGTGAGCCTGGCCCAGGGTGAACTGGACGAAGCCGAACAGGATGCCCAGCTCGACAAGCTGGCCGGGATCCAGCACGCCATCCTGGCCGCCCTTGGCAATCCGGCCGAGGTGAGCGCCCTCATTCACGCCCAGCTCGGCGAGATCCGCACCATGGCCCGTCAGGCCTGCCAGCACACCGACGCCGAACTCGCGGACAGGCTCATCGCCTGCGGCGAGCTGATGTCCACCCGCCTCTTCACCGAGCTCCTGCACCAGCGCGGCGTCAAGGCCCGGTGGCAGGATGCGCGCCAGCTGCTGCGCACCGACAGCCGTTTTGGCAAGGCGACCGTGGATCTGGCCGCCACCCGCGCCCTCTGCCAGCAGGCGCTGTGCCCGGTTCTGGGGGAGAGCCTGGTCATCACCCAGGGCTTCATCGGTGCCGACGGCGACGGCCGCACCACCACCCTGGGCCGTGGCGGCTCCGACTACAGCGCAGCCCTGCTCGCCGAGGCGCTGGACGCAGGCAGCATCGAGATCTGGACCGACGTCCCCGGCATCTACACCACGGATCCCCGCCTCGTCACCCGGGCCCGCCCCATCCCCGAAATCAGCTTCGTGGAGGCGGCCGAGATGGCCACCTTCGGCGCCAAGGTACTGCACCCGGCCACCCTGCAGCCGGCCCTGCGCCAGGACATCCCGGTGTTCGTCGGCTCCGCCAAGGATCCTGCCGCCGGCGGCACCTGGATCCGCGCCACCACCAGCAGCACCCCGCTGTTCCGGGCCGTGGCCCTGCGCCGCCAGCAGGTGCTGGTGACCCTGCACAGCCTCAACATGTTCCACGCTTACGGCTTCCTGGCCGAGGTGTTCAGCATCCTGGCCCGTCACCGCATCTCGGTGGATCTCATCACCACCTCCGAAGTGAGCGTGTCCCTGACCCTGGATCACACCGGCAGCCAGAGCAACGGCGAGCCCATCCTCAACGACAAGGTGCTGGCGGAGCTCGGCCAGCTGTGCAAGGTGGAGGTGGAGACCGGCTTCGCCCTGGTGGCCCTCATCGGCAACCGCATGAGCGAGGCGACCGGGGTCGGCAGCCAGGTGTTCGACGCCATCCGCGAACACAACATCCGGATGATCTGCTACGGCGCCAGCGCCCACAACCTCTGCTTCCTGGTGAAGGAGAGCGAAGCGGGCCACATCGTCAACTGCCTCCACCGGGAGCTGCTCGACTGACTCAGCCCTGCGGGGTGACGGGATAAATGAAAAGAGGGGCGCCGATGCGCCCCTCTTTCATATTGCCAGCCCTATGATCGCGAGGACGGCAGCAGGTTGGCCCGGATCTGCTCGCGCAGGGCCCCCAGCCGCAGCAGCAAGCCGGCCTGATCCAGCCCCGCCTCATCAGGCCCCAGGTTCTCGGCAAGCGCCGGGAAGTGATCCCGCACCGCCTGCTCCAGCCAGTCGAGGCGGCGCAGTGTCGTCGGGGTGCAGCTCTTGCCGCCCAGATCGTCCAGGATGTCGAGCCGGTGGCTGCGGTACATGTCCCGCCACCAGTTGGCGGCAAGCGCCTCGTCGCTCGCGAGCGCCGCACTCCACTCCCCCACCAGCCCCTGGATGCGGGCCAGCACGGGGGCACTCGCCCCCTCCCGGTTCAGATACTGCAGCTCCCCCCTGGCCCAGGCGAGGCAGAGCTCGCGCCAGTGGCGAAACAGCGGCAGGGGATCGGCCTCGTCCAGCCAGAGCCCGGACAGGGTGCGGGTCTCCAGCCGCTCGGGCACATGAAACTCGGGGTCGGCCAGGCCGTTGGAGTTGAACTCGTGCAGGGGATCGAAGGGCCACATGTAGCCAAAGTCGAACACCGAGACCTGCTGGCCGTCGTCGAGCAGATTGCCCGGGCTCGGATCCCAGTCAAACCAGCCCCAGCGGGCCAGCTCTGCCTCCACCGCCAGCATCTGCGCCAGATTGCGCTTGCAGAGCTGGCGCACCGGCTCCCCCCTCAGCCAGGGAGAGACCAGCACCCCGGCCCGGGCGGAGCCGAAACTGGTGCAGACCACGTTGGAGAGGATGGTGGGGTGCAGCTCCCGCAGGCTCTCTATCTCGCGGCGGCGCTCCAGCTCGGTGAGAAAGGCGGTCTTGCCGTCCACATTGGCCACCAGGGAGTCCTTTCTACGCCGCTTCAGACACCAGTGATGGCCCTCCACCTTGAGGTGAAACACCTCGGCGGTCAGTCCGTGACCATAGCACTTGATCACATCCGGGTGATCCCCGGTCAGCCTGATGAGCTGGGCCAGGGGCAGGGGACAGTCCCGCTCACGCCCGATCCGGATCTCTTCCTTGCTCTCCAGCATCTGGAGCAACCTGGCCTGACGCGCCTCAACCTTGGGATTCATACATGTACCTCCAACCGTTGTTGAGAGACTAAACAGCACAACGGCGGCAAACCAGCGACAAAGCATCATGATGACGCTTTCATCACAGAATGAGTGCCCCTGCCGGATCGGGATCACAATTTGCAAGGTCTCACCTTCACGGAATATTCATCCCGTTGTCATTAAATTGACATCGCGGAACAAGCCCAGCACCATCGGGTCAAAATAGAGGCAGCCATTGCTGCCATGACAGCTCCAAGGATGAGCCCTTATGAATGCCCTCGTCTCCGGTCGCAGCCCCTCCCCTTCCCGGCCCCTGGCCGGGTTGCTGCTTGGTGTGCTGAGCACCCTGCTGCTGCTGACCCTCGCCCTCCCCGTGCTCAGCCCCGTCAGCTGGCTCGGGCGCGCGCAACCCCTGATCCTGGGCCCGGCGGATCAGCCGCTGGCCACCCTCAACCGCTACAGCCTGCTCTACAAGAGCGACAGCCGGGGTCTCTATCTGGTGGTGCGCAGCCAGTGGCAGCTGCTCAAGCCCCTGCAGGAGGGGGACAAGGTCCGGGTCGAGCTGCTCAACGACAGGGGCGTGCGCATCGATCAGCTGAGCCAGGCGGTGGCGAAACGCCAGAAGTGTCGCCAGAACCGCTGCACCCTGGAGCTCAACAGCGCCCTGCGCGCCCCCGACGATGCCCTGGACAGCCGCTACCAGCTGCGCATCGGCCTGCTGCTCACCGACCGGCCCGATAGCGCCGAGTACAGCCAGATCCTGCAGACCCTGCCGGAGCGCGGGTTCAACCTGACCTATCTGATGACCAGCCTGCTGCTGGTGTTGCTGATCAGCGCCGCCGTGCTCAGGGTGCTGATGCCACGACTGCGCCGCAGCTACCGCTCCCGGATCTTTGGCAGCCTGCTGCTCGGCAACCTCACTTTCGTGCTGCTCCACGGCTTCGTGGTGTTCAAGCTGGGGGAATTCCTGTTCTGGTCGGGCTTTCGTCCCGAGCACTACTACCTCGCCTGGGGCAGCATGGTGCTGGGCTGGAGCCTCTGCGCCCTGGCGGGCTTCAACCTCTACATGGGGCTGGTGTTCACGGCCCTGTCGGGCATAGGCCTGCTCGCCAACTTCATGAAGATCGCCATCTACGGGGTGCCGCTCGGGGGAGACGATCTCGGCAACCTGATGGCCCTGCTCCACATCCTGCTCGATCAGCACCCCGTTCTGCCGGTGCTCGCCGTGCTGGGGCTCCTGTTCCTGTGCTGGCGTTTCGCCCTGTCACGCTGGCTCCTGCGCACGGCCGCCGCCACCGCAGCCTTCTTCGCCCTGTGCGTGTTCGCGACCCAGACCAGCAACAAGCTGCTGGGGGCCAACATCCGTTACGTGGACAGGGCGGTGAACTACCACAGAGACATCATCCGTGCCGGCCCCGGACTCTATCTCTTCAATCTGGTGGACGAGATGCTGCAAAGCGGCAACGTCTTCCGCTACCCCCTGCAGATCAACGAGCGTACCCCCGAGCTGAGCCAGCCGGCCCAGAGCGAGCCGCCCCGCTTCGATCTGGTGATCGTGCTGCAATACGAATCCCTCTGGCTCGACTGGCAGGGCAAGATCTGCGCCCCCGCCCCCACCCTGGCCCTGCCCGCCGGGGTCGCCCAGTGGCACAAGACCATCCACTCCCCCACCACGGGGGGCATGACGGTGCTGGCGGAGTTCGAGATGAACACCGGCCTGCCCGTGGGCCTGCTCAAGCAGGGGGTGGTGCCCTACTACTACCTCTCTGACAAGGTGCCGGGCCTGGCCCAGAGCGCGAAGCAGAGCGGCTACCAGACCCTGTTCGCCCACCCCTATGTGGAGAAGTTCTGGGGCCGCGCCAAGGCGATTCCGGCGCTCGGCTATGAGGAGCGCTGGTTCGACACCCGCTTCACCACCCTCGAGCACAAGGGGCTCTACATCTCCGACGATGCCCTCATCGATCACCTGCTAAAACGCACGGCCCAGGACGACGGCCCCCTCTTTGCCTACGCCGTTACCATGCAGGGGCACGGCCCCTTCGACGGGGATCGCTACCGGGCCCAGCAGATCGACAGAGCCTGCCCGGATCAGAGCCCGGCCGACCGGCAACTGCTCAACACCTACTACACCGGGGTGGTGGATGCCATGGCCTCCCTCGAGCGCCTGCTCAAGACCCTGGACAGCTCCGGCAAGCGCTATCTGGTGGTTGCCTTCGGCGATCACCAACCCTTCCTGATGTCGGCGGGCAAGGGTATTCACGGCGCCAAGCCGCCCCGCGACGCCGCCTACCAGATCCCCATGATGGCCTTCACCCGCGCCGATGGCAGCCTGTCACTCGAGCGGCAGTTCGCCCCGGTGCGCCAGCTCTACCAGATGGGTCAGGCCACGAGGCAACTGCTGGCGGGCGACCTCGCCCCCATCCAGGATCAACCCCTGCTCCACCCCGTGCTCGGGGAGGAGAAGGGCTTCGACCCCTCCCCCCTGGTGCCCCAGATCCGCGCCAGCTTCCGGGCCGATGCCCTGCCCTGATCCGTTTTCACTGAGACAAAGACAAAAAGAGGTCGCCAAGGCGACCTCTTTGCATATTAAGCGCGGCTTGGCGGCTCAGTCACCAAGCCAGGATTCGCACAGGGTGAGGCACTGGGCATCGAGATCCAGCTCGGCCTCGATGCCAAGTGGCAAGGTCAGCATGGGGTGGGTATGGGCACAGTCAAACTCCGCCAGGATGGGGAAGGTCGGCGTCCCCACCACCTCCAGCAGGATATCCAGCGGTCGTCTGCCACTGCCCTGGCTGTCGAACAGCTCGTGCTTGCCGAGAATAAGGCCCCCGATACGTTCGAACACGCCGCACAGCTTGAGGTGGGAAAAAGATCGCTCCACCGTCTCCGCCGACTTGAGGCTGTCTTCCAGCAGCAGAATGTCCCCCTGTTTGATCTGCGGCATATAGGGAGAGCCCCAGATCCCCGCCATTGTGTTGAGGTTGCCGCCCATCAGCCGGCCCCGTACCCGACCCCTTCCCACAGAGATCAGCCGGTTGGGCCGGCACTGCTTGGCCCGGGTCTGGTTTTCCCAGTCGAGCCGCTCGTCAGTCCAGTGCGCCGGGGTCGGCAAGGTGTGGGGCAAGGACGCGCCCCCCGCCAGACAGATCTGGCGAAACCCGGCCAGGGTTTCATCCACCAGCGGTGAGAGCTCGCCAAAGGAAGCCACCAGGGCTGGACCATAAAAGGTAACCAACCCGGTCCGGGCGTGGATGCCAAGCAGCAGGGCCGTCACGTCCGAGTAACCGACGATGATCTTGGGATCCCGTCGCAGCGCCTCGAAGTCGAGATAAGGAAGCAGCGAGTTCGAGTTGCTGCCGCCAATCACCGACATGATGGCGCGCACCTCGGGATCCCGGATGAGGGCGTTGAGTTCCTCGGCCCGCGCGGCGATGGCGCCGGAACGCCAGTGATCGCGCTGCCCGGTGAGGCTCCCCGCCTTGAGTCTGAAGCCCTGCCCTTCCAGAAACGCCCTGGCACGGGCAAAGCGATGGGGAGCCCAGGCAGTGGCCGCACTGGAAGGGGAGAAAAAGCCCAGGGTGTCACCGGGTTTGAGCCCGGCGGGTTTGAGAAGGTCCATGGCTGACAATCGGTCCTGATGATCTGGTCGCCGGCATCCTCATGACCCGGCATAGGGTTTCATCCTAATCCAGATACTTTCTTCCTAACAAGGGACAGCGCCCCATGTCAGGCGCCCTCGGGGCTGGACGAGGCCCCCTTGCTCCCAGCGCGAGACAGGGAGCCCCCGGAGGCTCGCCACCATCAAAAAAGCCGATCATCCGATCGGCTTTGCGGGTTGGCCGGCGGCGCCGTCATACCACCACGGCGGTGCCGCTGATGCTCACCATCAGCATGCTGCCGTTTTGCCCCACCACCTCGTAGTCGAGGTCGATGCCGACCACGGCGTTGGCCCCCAGGGCCCGTGCACGATCCTTGAGCTCCTCGAAGGCGATTTCACGGGCCCGGGCCAGCTCCTTCTCATAGGCGCCGGAGCGCCCGCCGATGATGTCGCGAATGCCGGCGAACAGGTCCTTGAACACGTTGGCGCCGAGGATGGCCTCGCCCACGACGATGCCGCGATACTCGCGAATGGGCTTGCCCTCGAGGGCGGGGGTGGTGGAAAGAATCATGGGATCTCCTGTGGTTTCATCGGCACGCACGGGGCGCATTGAACTGCATGCTAGCAGGGGTGGCGCGCCGGGATAAGTCCTCCCCCCCACCCTGCCTCCCCCATAATGGGCAAATTTGGAAACAAGTGCTTGATTCAGCGTTCAAAAGAGTACCTATAATCCCATGTCACGCATTTTTTCTATCCATGTCACCACGCCATGGTCACACAGGGAGTACGACACAGATGAACAAGAACGATGCAAAAAAATTCAGGATGAGACGACCCCTGTGGCTGTTGCCACTTGGCATGGTCGTGACGACCGCCAGCCAGGCTGGCGGCCTCTATCTGTATGAGACGGGAACGGACGATGTCGGCCTTGCCTCTGCGGGCATGGCCGCGAGGGCACAGGATGCCACCGTGCAGTTCATGAACCCGGCGGGCCTGAGCCACCTGCAGGGGCGCCACCTTACCATGGGGGGGCAGCTCCTCTACGGGGACGTCCCCTACGATCTCGATGACCCTGCCTACGATGATGTCGACACCGTGGTGGGCTGGTTCCCCTCCGCCTCCCTCTACTACAGCCAGCAGCTCGACGACCGCTGGACGCTGGGCTTGGCCACCTATGGCAACTACGGCATGGGGCTCGACTTCGGGGGCTGGGAGGGACAACAGCTGGTGAAGGAGGCCACCCTGATGGCCCTGACGATGCAGCCTGGCGTCGCCTACCGCATCGATGATCACTGGTCCCTGGGGGCGGCCATGGGCATCAACTACGGCCTGTTCGCCCTCAAGCGCGAGACGGGTTCCGGGGAGCAGAAGCTGGATGACACCGACTGGGCGCTCAATGGCAAGTTCGGGATCCTCTATGAACTCGACCAGCGCACCCGCTTTGGCCTCGCCTACAGCAGTCGGGTCAAGTATCACTTCGACGTCCAGACCCGGGTTACCCTGCAGCGACCCAACCTGCCCGACGTCTCGACCGAGCTGCCCCTCTCCGGCATGGTCAACACCCCGCAGCAGGTGATGCTGAGCGGCTACCACGAGTTCGCCCCCGACTGGGCCATCATGGGGAATCTGGGCTGGCAGGACTGGAGCGAGTACAACAAGAATCACGTCACCCTCTTTGGCCGCGACACCGCGGACAAGGCGCTCTTCCAGGATACCTATCACATCGCCCTGGGGCTGCAGCACGTACTGACGTCCCAGTGGACGCTCAATGGCGGCGTCGCCTATGACACCAGCGTCTATGAGGATCAGGATGACACCACCCTCACCATCCCGAGCGGCGCCGCCATCCGCCTCGGGGTCGGGGCCAGGTATGCCCTCAGTGCCCAGGAGAGCATAGGGGCCTCTATGGAGTACCTCACCCAGGAGGATTCCTATGTGCAGGGCAACGATCTCTCCGGCCGCTATGACGACGGGCGGTTCTACTTCTTCGCGGTCAACTACAGCAAGACATTCTGACCCCGCCCAGCCCGTTCCGGCAGGGCGCCAATAGCAAGAGGGAGGCATAACGCCTCCCTCTTTCTTCTTGTCCCAGGCCGCTCGCGGCTCAGTGCAGCTTCATGCTCGGGCGCAGCACCCGGTTGATGCGGCCCACCAGCATGATCAGGCCGGTCTTGATGTAGCCGTGCAGGGCCACCTGGTGCATCCGATACAGGCTGATGTAGACGATGCGGGCGATGTAGCCTTCCACCATCATGGAGCCACGCATCAGGTTGCCCATCAGGCTGCCCACGGTGGAGAAGCGGCTCAAGGAGACCAGGGAGCCGTGATCGTGATAGCGGTAGGGCTTCATCTCGCCGCCGTTCATCTTGGCCAGGATGTTCTTGAACGCCTGGGTCGCCATCTGGTGGGCGGACTGGGCGCGCGGCGGCACGAACTTGCCGTCCGGCTGCGGGCAGGCGGCGCAGTCACCGATGACGAAGATGTTCTCGTCACGGGTGGTCTGCAGGGTCTCGTGCACCACCAGCTGGTTGATGCGGTTAGTCTCGAGGCCCGCGATCTCCTTCATGAAGTCCGGCGCCTTGATGCCCGCGGCCCACACCATGAGGTCCGCTTCGATGAGCTCCCCATCCTTGGTGTGCAGACCCTCGGCAGTCGCTTCGGTGATCATGGTGGCGGTACGCACGTCCACGCCCAGCTTGACCAGTTCCTGGTGGGCGGAGCCGCTGATGCGCTCCGGCAGGGCTGGCAGGATGCGGGGGCCCGCTTCCACCAGGGTCACCTTGAGGCTGTCGGTGGTGAGGTTCTTGAAGCCATAGGCGTAGAGCTGCTCCACCGCGTTGTAGAGCTCGGCGGAGAGCTCGACGCCGGTGGCGCCGCCACCCACGATGGCGATCTTCACCTTGTCACCGGGCTGGTATTCGGTGGCGAACTGCAGGAAGCGGTTCATCATGCTGTTGTAGAAGCGGTGCGCCTGGGAGGGGCTGTCCAGGAAGATGCAGTGATCCTTGATGCCCTTGGTGTTGAAGTCGTTGGAGACGGAGCCGATGGCCATCACCAGGATGTCGTAAGGGACTTCCCGCTCGTTGACCACCAGGGCGCCACTGTCGTCGTGGATGGGGGCCAGCACGATGCGCTTCTCGTCGCGTTTGATGTCGGTCAGGCTGCCGAGCTGGAATTCGAAGCCGTGGTTCTTGGCGTGGGACTGGTAGCTCAGGGCGTCGATGCCCGCATCCATGGAGCCGGTGGCCACTTCGTGCAGCAGGGGTTTCCACAGGTGGGTGCGGTTGCGATCCACCAGGGTGATCCTGGCCTTGTTCTTCTTGCCCAGCTTGCGGCCCAGGCTGGTCGCAAGTTCGAGACCGCCGGCGCCACCGCCTACAACGACAATATTCATCATGATGATTTTCCTTGGTTCCTCAAAACGAAAGGGAGCCATTGGCTCCCTAAAACGAAATCGGTCGACGTGATGGCTCAGGCTTCCTTGAAGGCCTTCATCCGTTGCAGATGGTGCGAGATGTTCTTGAACTTATGGGTCTCGCGCTCATCCCATACGATGTCGTAATAGTTCTTCAATTCACGTTCAGTGTCCCGATTATCGCGGATTTCATCCTGAACGGAAAGGATGCACAGGCAGTTTCCTGAATTTTTATTACGAAATTCGGTTACACACTTGGTGCCGATGTCTTCGTACTCTTCCGGCCTGTCTATCTTGCCCTGCATGTTCTCTTCCGGATGCAGGTTGGGGTTGAAGATCACCTGCTTGATGCCGCACAGGAAGCCGATCCGCTCGCTCCAGTAGCCGCCGAGTCCCACGCCGCAGATAAGGGGCTTGGGGTCCGTGCTCATGTCCAGCTGCTTCTTCACCTCCTTGAGCAGGTGGCTCATGTCGTGGCGGGGGTGAACCGTGCTGTAGTGCACGAAGCGCACATCATCATCGATAAACTGCAACTGCAGCACTTTCTCATGATTGCCGGGGCTGGTGGCATCAAAGCCATGCAGATAGATGATCATGGACAAGACCTCAAAAACTGTGTCGGTTCCATCGAAACTACCCCAGCGACAGGACCTTGCGCCACCAAAACATATGACTTTCTTGCTTTGGATCACGCCCGATGCAGGCAGATCCCCGGCATGCATCACGGGCAGTCCATGGCAGGGGACGCCTACCACGGACCGCCGTGCTTACCCCAGGCTGCGCTCGAAGCGCGCCACCGCCGCGCCCACCAGGGCCAGACTCCCCTGCCAGAAGGCGGGCTCGCGAATGTCCTGACCCAGGTGTTTCTCGACCAGATCCTCGGCGCTCATGCGGCCGGTGTCCCGCAGCAGGGCGCGGTAAGCCCCGGCTACGTTTGCCTCTCCCGCCTCCTGGCGGCTCATCAGCTGCTGGTAGACCCCGAGGCTGAACAGGTAGCCGAACAGATAGGGGTAGTTGTAAAAACCGAAGCCCGCGATGGAGAAGTGCGCCTTGGCCGCCCAGAACATGGGGTGGTAGCGGCAGAGGCTCCCCTCGTACCAGCGTCCCCAGGCCTCGTCGGTGAGCACCTTGAGGCGGGATGGCGACACATAACCCTGCGCGCGCGCGGCCACCAGGGCCTGCTCGAAGTCGAAGCGGGCCGGGATATTGACCAGGAAGGTGGCGGCGCCGTCCGCGTCGGCCCAGGCGATGGCCATGCGCTCCTCGGGGCTCTGCGCCTGCTCGAACAGGGCGCTGCGCACCAGGGTCTCGGCGAAGATGGAGGCGGTCTCCGCGAGCGTCATGGGGTAGCTGCGCTGGCTCATGGGCAGATCCCGGATGAGCCAGTTGTGCCAGGCGTGGCCGAGCTCGTGGGCGAGCGTGATGACGTTGTCCATGGTGCCCGCGTAGGTGATGAAGACCCGCGGCTCCACCGGCTCGGCAAACTTGGTGCAGTAGGCCCCGGTGCGCCGGTTCGGGGTGGGCGCCGCATCGATCCATCCTCTTTCGGCCATCATGCGGGCAAACTCGCCCATCTCGGGATCGAAGCGGGTGAACGCCTCGGCGATGATGGCGATGGCCTCCTCGAACGGGATGGCCCGGCTGTCAGCCACCGGGGGCGGCGCGAACAGATCCTCGGGCCCGAGATCGTCGATGCCGAGCTTGCCGGCCATCAGGGCCAGCGCTCGCTGACCGAGTCCCCGGGCCTGCCAGGTCTCCTGCATCAGGGTATCCAGGGTGGCGCGCTCGATGTGGCTCTGATGGCAGGAGAGGTCCAGGGCATCCAGGGTCCGGATCTTGCCGCGCTGGCGCGAAAGCTCCAGGCGCCAGCCGTTGAGGGCGTTCAGGATGGCGGCCACCGTCTCCTGCTCCCCCTCCCAGCCGGCGCTGATGGCATCGAACGCCTCCCGGCGCAGGGCCCGCAGCGGGCTGGAGAGCAGGTTGCTCGCCTCCGCCAGCCCCATCTCGCGGCCGTCGATCACCAACCGGATCTTGCCCACCAGATCGTTGTAGAGGTTGCCCCAGGCGTGCAGGCCATCGGTGCCAAGGCCGATCACCAGCTGCTCCGCCGCCACCGGCAGGCGCTGATCCTGCAGCCGGCGCTCGTGGCGCAGGCGATACGCCTCCTCCCCGAGCAGGGGATCGGCCATCAGCTGCTCGAATGCGGCCTCGGGCAACCCCAGCATCAGGTCTTCCACCGGCGCCAGAGCCTTAAAGAGATCGGCGTTGAGGGCCCGGGCCCGAGAGGCCAGCTGCTTGGCCAGCACGTCGCGGGCATCCTGGCTGCCACGGCAGGCTGCCAGCACGGCGATATTCCAGCCGATCTCGCGGATACGCCGGGCGCGCAGGCGCACCTCTCGCAGAAAATCCTGCAGGGCCTGCGGGCTCCCCTGCACCCCGGCCAGCCCCGCCATGAAACCGCTCAACTCCGTCAGGCTGGCGCGGGCCAGGCTCATGTCCGCCTCCAGGACGCTGCTGTCGAGGGAGGGGTAGATATGCTCATTTTGCCACTGCTGTGGATAGACTCGTTGTTGCATCGCACGCTCATTGTCAAAGACGGGCCCGGCCCGCCGTGAAACAGGGTGGCCCCGGGGCCACGAAACAGGGTCGGGCGGCCTGACCGCCACGCCCCGTCAACACAGAGAAAGGCCGGTGCTACACCAGCCGCTCGAGACGAACCACCGCCTCTTCCACATAATGCAGGCTCTCCTGCCAGAACCCGGGTTCGCGGATATCGACCCCCAGGTGTTTCTCCACCAGATCCTCGGCGCTCATGCGACCGGTGTCGGTGAGCAGCGCGCGATAGGCGGGCACAAATTCGCGCCCGGCCCGCGCCTGCTGGGCATAGAGCCCCAGGCTGAAGAGGTAGCCAAACAGATAGGGGTAGTTGTAGAACCCGAGCTCGGCGATGGAGAAGTGGCCCTTGCTGGCCCAGAACAGCTCGTCATGCTGGCTGAGGGCGTCACCATACCACTGCTGCTGCGCCGATTTCATCATCTCCCGCAGCTGGCCCGCCCCCACATAACCCTGATCCCGGGCCGCCACCAGGGCTCGTTCGAAGGTGAAGCGGGCGGGGATGTCGAGCAGCATGCTCGCGGCGCGCTCCCCGTCCAGCCAGGCGATGGCCCGACGTTGCTCCACCTTGTCGGTGGCCGCCAGCAGGGCGTCGCGCACCAGGGTCTCGGCGAAGAGGGAGGCGGTCTCCGCCAGCGTCTTGGGGTAGTCCCGCTGCTCCAGGGGCAGGTCTCGCAACAGCCAGCTGTGCCAGGCGTGGCCGAGTTCGTGGGCGAGCGTGATGACGTTGTCCAGGGTCCCCTCGAAGGTGAGGAAGATCCGTGGCTCCGGCGGGTCGGCATACTCGGTGCTGTAGGCGCCACTTCGCCTGTGCTCGCTCGGGGCAGCATCGATCCACCCCTTGTCGGCCATCATGCGGGCGAAGGCCCCCATCTCGGGATCGAAGGCCGCGAAGGCCTCCACCACCAGAGTCAGCGCCTGATCGAAACCGAGCGTGCTAGACGTGGCCAGCGGCGCCGGGGCATAGAGATCCCAGGGGGCGAAGTCGCTGATCTGCCGGGCGCAGGCCATGGCCCGCAGGGCGCGGCGCCCCAGCACCTTGTGCTCCCCGGCCGCCGTCATCAGGGTTTCCAGGGTGGTACGCGTGAGGTGGCCCTGATGGCAGGAGACATCGAGGGCATCCTGCCTGCGTCCCCTGCCGCGCTGACGGACGAGCTCGTTGCGCCAGCCGTTGATGGCGTTGAGGATGGCGGCCACCGTCTCCTGCTCCGCCTCCCAGGCGGCCTGAATGGCGTGCCAGGCGCTGGCACGCCGCGCCCGGTCCGGGTGGGCGAGCAGGTTGTCCGCCTGGGCCAGCCCCATGGGCACCCCTTCCACCACCGGCAGCAGGCGCCCCACCAGGTTGTCATAGAGATCCCCCCACCCCTGCAGGCCGTCCACCGCCAGTCCCTCGATGAGCTGCTCGCTCTCGAGCGACAGCCACTGAGCCTGCTGCTTTCTGTCGTGGTGGATGAGGTAGGCGAGCTCGAACAGCTCGGGATCCTGCAGCAGGGTGCGCACCAGAGATTCGGGGGCACGCACCCAGAACAGGGCCACCGGCTTGCTGCGCTGGGCCAGGGTCGCCTGCAACTGCTGGCCGCGAGAGAGCAGCGCCCGGGCCGGCTCGTCGCGACCATCCCGGCTCAGGCGGTTGTAACCGTAGACCTGGCAGTTCCAGGCCAGCCTCTTCACCCCGTTGGCCTGGCGGCGAATGGCCCGCAACAGGTGGCGCAGGGCGTTGGGATCCTGGGTGTCAGGCAGGGTGGCCAGCAGGGCGTCGAGCTCGTTCAGGGCGTGGGCGGCTTGCTGGAAGGCGGCGTCGATGGCCGGATCGTCGGGGGCGGCATAGATGTGATCATCTCGCCAAACGGGTGGGTTCATGGTTGTCCTTGTCTGTTTGCATCCATATGGGCTGACCCTGCCTCTTTGGGCGGGTGTCAGCCCGGATAGTACGAAGGGGGCCAGGCACTTGCCTAGCCCCCATTCGAGGCAACCGGTGTCACAAGGAGGACGGGCGCGACGGCCCCTGTCGGTGGGGGGCGCCTACTTGGCGGGCTGGAGTTTGCCCACTAGTGTCATGACCAGCACCAGCACCAGACCCGCCACCACCCCGACCAGGGCGTTGAGCAGGGTGGGCGTCACCACGGCGAGGACGGCGCCCATGGCGGGCAGGGTGGCCACAGCCGCACCGGCCCCCTCGATAAGGTGGTGAGCAAAGGGCCAGCCGTGCACCAGGATGCCACCCCCCACCATGAACATGGCGATGGTGCCGACCAGCGCCAGCAGGTGCATCAGCCTGGGCGCCGTCACCAGCAACCCCTGCCCCACTGCCCGGCGCAGTGCGCCGCCATCGGGCTTTTGCAGCAGGTGCAGGCCGATGTCGTCAAGCTTGACGATGAGCCCCACCAGGCCGTAGACCCCGACGGTCATCAGCAGGGCGATGCCCGCCACCACGGCGATCTGCAGGCCCAGGCTGGAGCCCTGTACCGTGCCGAGGGCAATGACGATGATCTCCGCCGACAGGATGAAGTCGGTACGAATGGCTCCCTTCACCTTTTGGCGCTCATAGGCCGCCAGATCGTCGGGGATCGCCTCCACCGTGGCGATGCTCTCCTCCTCGTGAGGCAGAAACTTGTGGGCCAGCTTCTCGGCCCCCTCGAAACAGAGGTAGGCACCCCCCAACATCAGGAGCGGGGTGATGAGCCAGGGCACCAGAGCGCTGATGGCAATGGCGGCCGGCACTAGGATGAGCTTGTTGCGCAGCGACCCCTTGGCCACCGCCCACACCACGGGCAGCTCCCGCTCCGCGCGCACTCCGCTCACCTGCTCCGCGTTGAGGGCGAGATCGTCCCCCAGCACCCCGGCGGTCTTCTTCGCCGCCACCTTGGTCATCAGCGCCACGTCATCGAGTACGGTGGCAATATCGTCGAGCAGGGCCAACAGACTGGTTCCGGCCATATCAGAAATTCCTTCTTGCTGCGGTAGGCCCCCACCGGCCACCAGACACCGGGGGGCGGTGCCAGCCAGAGGGGGCTCCCTATTTCGGGAAAAGATGGCACAGTGTAACGAGAAGCCGCCATTTCGGCAGCCCCCATGACAGGGTCCCCGGACCCTGTTTCACCTCAAGGCCCCAGGCCCAAGGAGTCTCCATGCAACCCTGGCAACCTCTGCTCGACCTCTGGTTTGGTGACGACGCCGACGACGTCACCCGTGCCACGCGCCAAGCCCCCCTCTGGTGGGGCAAGAGCAGCGACACCGACGCCCTGCTGACGAGCCGCTTCGGCGAGCTGGCCAAGGCGGCAGCGGCGGGCGAGCTCGCCCACTGGGCGGACAACCCCGCCGGTCGCCTGGCACTCATCCTGCTGCTCGACCAGCTGCCGCGCAACCTCCACCGCGGCACCCCGGCCGCCTTTGCCCAGGATGCCAGGGCACGGGAGCTCTGCCTCAAGGGGTTGTCGCTCGGGGTGGACAAGGGTCTATCGCCGCTGGCCCGGGTCTTCTTCTACCTGCCCCTGGAGCATGCAGAGTCCCGGGAGCAGCAGGCCAGAAGCGTGGCCCTGTTCGAGGCGCTGGCCGATGAGGAGGCGGCAGGCCCTGCCCAGTCCACCTTCGCGGGCTTCGCCGATTTCGCCCGCCGCCATCAGGTGATCATCGAGCGCTTCGGTCGCTTCCCCCACCGCAACGCCATCCTGGGCCGCGCGAGCACAGAAGAAGAGGCCGCCTTCCTGCTGCAACCGGGTTCAGGTTTCTGACCCATAAAAAAATCCCCGCCAAGTGGCGGGGAGCTAGCACCCATCGTGATCACTGGATGCGATAACGAGAGATCTGCTGGTGAATATTCTCGGTGGTCACATTCAACTCTTCCGCCGCAGCCGATGTCTCTTCCGCCGTGCTGCTGGTCTGCTGGACCACCTGGGCGATCTGCTCCACCTGATGGGCAATGGACTCCGCCGCCGAGCTCTGCTCGCGAATCGCGATAGTGATCTCACCGACCTGATCCATGACGCGATGGGAGGCCTGGCGGATCTGGGTAATGATCTCCCCGCTTTCAGTGGCCATGGCCACCCCCTGCGCCACTTTCTCCTCCACCTGAACCATCTTGGTCACCGTGAGCTGGGAGCCCTGTTGAATGGCCTCCACCGTCTCCGAGATCTCCCTGGTCGATTGGGCCGTCCGCTCCGCCAGTTTACGCACCTCGTCAGCCACCACGGCAAAACCTCGACCCTGTTCACCCGCTCGCGCGGCTTCAATGGCCGCATTCAACGCCAGCAAATTGGTCTGCCCCGCCACATCGCTTATCACGTTCACCACGCCACCAATGCGGGAAATGCCATCGCCCAATGCCGACACTTCGCTGGAAGCCTGACGAATGGCCTCTGCGATCTCGTTGATGGCTTTCACCGTTCTGTCTATCGTGGTCCCCCCATCGCTGGCGAGCTTGCCGGATTCATTGGTGATGCGACTGGCCTCCTGGGTTCGCTGGGAAATATCCGTGATGCTCACCGTCATCTCCTCCACCCCGGCGGCAATGAGACTGGTGGCATCGTTGGCCTGGCTCGCCGACGAGGCAAGGTGATGGGCAGCCTGGGAGAGCGACTCGGCAGTGCTCTTTATCTGCAGACTGCCCACTGAAAACTCGGTAAAGGTTTGCTGCAAGGTGTCCAGCAGACGGTTGACGGCCGAGAGTGTCAAACCGATTTCATCTTGCTGGGCCACCTTGGCCCGCAAAGTAAAGTTCAAATTGTGCTGAATATCGAATAGTGTCGCCATCGCCAACCGCAGTGGATTGGCGACCTGTCTGAACAACCAGATAAACAGCACCAGGGTCAATATTCCGGTACCTACAGAAATAAACAGCATGGTCTGGAGGCTATTGTCGTAGTTCTTTTCACCCTGCTGTTTCACTGCCTCACCCAATTTGACATTGAAGTGAACATGTTTATCTATGGCCTTGGAAAACTGCTCGAACAGTGGCATGACATTATTGGCGATAATGTCTCTGGCCTCGGTGTTTTTATTATCGCGAGACAATATCAGGACCTTTTCTATCTCCTGATAATATTGCTCAATGATGCGCTGATCATCCGTCGTCAGTTGCCGGTCCTCTTCGTTGGAGAGCATATCGGCTTCATATTTTTGCAAGAGAGCGCTGATTTCAGTACGAAGGTCTGCAATGCCCGTCTCAATCTGATTCATCTTGCTGCTGTCGGTATTGAGCACATGGGTCTGGATCAAGGCATGCAACTCGTAAAAATCGGCTTGTACCTGTTTGATGAGGGAGATGCTGGGCACCGTATTGTCGGTGACATAACCGAGGTCGTTATTGGCAGCAGAGAGTCGATTGATGCTGAACCAACTGAGAAACGCCAGGGCCAGCATAACCAGCAGGGCAATGAGTTGAAGCCGGCGAGCAATGTTCATAAAGGCATACTCCATTAATAAACTCCATTGCAGTGTAGACGATGGGCAACCTCCAGATGGCCCGTAAATATGCTCTGGCTTGCACATCTGTCACTGCTGCCAGCACTCGCTATTCCCCACAGCCAATTGTCAGATCAAAGCCCGAAAATAGCCTCGCTGGCTGAATGTGAATGCAACAAAGACTCGACTACGCCAGCGCCGGCCAATAAAAAAGAAGGAAGACTGTCGTCTTCCTTCTCGCTATTCATCTCCGCTCGGGATCACCCGGCCGGCCCGTAGTTTGGCGGCGGTCGATGGCGGTCACGCCGCCTCTGCCAGCTCCTCTTCTTTTTTCTGGTAAGCCTGGGGCGAGAGCCCCAGCAGCTCCTGCACGGTGGAGGCCACCGTGATGGAGGAGAGGGTGCCCACCAGGATGCCGGCGAACAGGGTGAAGGAGAAACCGTAGAGGGCATCGCCGCCGAACAGGAGCAGGGCCCCCACGGTGAAGAGGGTGGTGCCCGAGGTGATCATGGTGCGGCTGAAGGTGGCCTTGATGGCCACGTCCGAGCACTCGTGGATCCCCATGCGGGTGCGCGACCCCAGCAGGTCCCGCAGCCGGTCCGAGATGACGATGCTGTCGTTGAGGGAGTAGCCGATCACCGCCATCAGGCCGGCGATGACGTTGAGGTCGAACTCGATGTCAAAGAGCGCGAGAAGCCCGATCGCCACCAGGCCGTCGTGCAGCACGGACACCAGGATGCCGATGGCCTGACGCCACTCGAAGCGCACCGCCAGGTAGGCGGAGATGGCCAGGGAGGCCACCAGCACCGCCAGCATCCCCTGCTGGAACAGCTCGGCGCCCACCTGGGGCCCGACTATGGTGGTGCGCAAGAGCTCCACCGGCAGGGCCAGCTGCTGCCCCAGCATGGTGGCCAGATCCTCCGCCGCCCAGGGTAGCTCGTGGGGGGGCAGCTTGATGAGCCACTCTCCGGGTACGCCGGCGCCGTGCAGCTCCACGGCCCCCGCGAGGGGTGCCGTCAGCAGGGCGTTGAGCTCATGGGCCTCCTTCAGGGTCTGGATGCGAAACTCCAGCAAAATGCCGCCGGTGAAGTCGAGGCCGAGGGCGAGCCCCTTGGTGGCCAGCACGGCCACGCAGGCCAGGGTCAGCAGCACGGAGGTCCACAGACCGATATAGCGCCAACGGGTCAGCCCCATGGCAAGGATCATTCTCAGCATTGTTCTTCCCTCGACGTCAGGTGGTTCAGGCTTCCCGGCAGGAAGCGGTCGGCGCGCAGGCCAGATGGGCTCACAGGCGCGGCGTCATGGTGATGAAGTCGGGTCATGGTCATACCCTCAGCAGCCTGGCGCGGCTGTTGCCCCACAGGGGATTGATGATGGCGCGGGTGCCCCAGATGCCGGTCACCATGCTGGAGATGAGCCCCAGGATCAGGGTGATGGAGAAGCCCTGCAGCGGCCCGGAGCCGATGGCATAGAGCACCACGGCGCAGATGAGCGTCGTGATGTTGGCGTCGAAGATGGTGCTGAAGGCGGAGCGGTAGCCAAAGTCGATGGCATTGGCGAGGCTCCCCCCCTCCCGCAGGCGATCCTTGATCCGCTCAAAAATCAGCACATGGGTATCCACCGCCATGCCCACAGTGAGCACCAGACCGGCGATGCCGGGCAGGGTCAGTACGGCCCCCGGCAGCACCGCCAGCATGCCCACCTGCATCAAGAGGTTGGCGACCAGCGCCGTGATGGCGACCCAGCCGAACTTGCGATACCAGGCCATCATGAACAGCATCATGCCCGCCATGCCGAACGCCAGGGCGGTGAAGCCCGCCTCGATGTTCTGCAGACCCAGTGTCGGGCCTATGGAGCGCTCCTCCAGGATCTTGAGGGGCGCGGTGAGAGCGCCGGCCCGCAGCAGCATGGCGAGCTCCTGAGCCTCCGGCAGACTGCCGATGCCGGTGATACGGAACTGGTTGCCCAGGGCGGTCTGGATGGTGGCGACGTTGATCACCTCGCTGCGGGCGCGCAGCCGCCCCTCGGTATTGGTCTTGTACTCGGTGAAGACGGTGGCCATGGGCTTGCCCACGTGCTGGCGGCTGAACTGGTTCATCTTGCTCCCCCCCAGGGTGTCGAGCACGATGTTGACCTGGGGCTGGCCCATCTCCCCCATGTTGGCGCGGGCATCGACGATGTGCTCGCCGGTCAGCACCGGCTGGCGGGCGAGGCCCACCGCCTGGCCGCTGCGATCTGCCATGAAGAAGCGGCTGTCCGCCTTGGCCTCGTAGAAGGCGAGCGACGCGGTGGCGCCGATCACCTCCTTCGCCTGCCTGGGGTTGTGCACCCCCGGCAGCTCGATGCGGATGCCGTCCTGCCCCTGGCGCTGGACCGAGGCCTCAACGATGCCGAGCTCGTTGATCCGTTTTTTGAGGATCGACAGGTTCTGGGTCACGGCGTTGTTGACCAGCAGGGTGCGCTCAGATTCGCTCAGCACCAGGGTCAATGCATTGCCGGCTCGGGCCAGCGTCCACTGATCCTGACGGGTGCCTGCGCTCTCCTTGATGATGGAGAGCCAGCGCTCCTGCTCCGCCACCTCGGGCAGGGTGATCGCCACGGCTTCTTGCGCCGTGCGGGTCACGCTGGCCCCGCGCAGGTTCGCCTCGCGAAAGCGGGTGCGCAGGGTGTCCACCAGGTTCTTGGTCTGGGTATCGATGACAAAATCCACGTCCACCCCGATCAGCAGCTGGGAGCCACCGCGCAGGTCCAGGCCGAGCTTGATGGGGTCGGCGCCGAGCCGGCTGATCCAGGTCGGGGCGTTGGAGTGAAACTCCAGGGTCAGGGCGGCGCTGTCCACCCCCTGTTGCTCCAGCAACTGCTTGGCCAGTTGCTGCTCCCCCTGGGTGGCGAACACCAGCTCCACCCGCTCTTTCTGGGCAACCAGCTTCTGGGGGGCGATCCGGTTCTCCTCCAGCAGGCGCTGCTGCGCCTGCGTCAGCCGGGTCTGGCCATGGAGGCCCAAGGAGGGCTGCTCACCGAAGAAGGTGGGCAGGGAATAAAACGCGAAGGTGACCAGCATCAGCAGCAGCAGGGCGTACTGCCACAGGCTCATGCGGTTCATGATGGTATGACTCTTTCTTCTCATGAAATCGGCCTCTGTCAGGCGATGGCAAGGGGCGACGCGACGCCGCTCCGTGCGAAAAAATGAAACAAGGCAGCCTGGCCGTTCACGGGACGTGAGCGGCCACAAAGAGAGGATGAGGCAACAGTTGGCTATCTGACCCCATCGGGATCAGGCGGGCTGCAGGCCCTGGGTGAAGCGGTACTGCAGGTGCCGGCGCTGCAGGCGGCGCCGGTGAATGGTGGCAAAGTGGTCGAGGAAGCTGCTCCTCGGGTAGCCGAGGGCGGCGTAAAGCAAGAGGCCGCACAGCAGCAGCAGGATGGCCTGCTGGGACCAGCTCATCACCAGCTCGTAGACCACGCTGCCGGGCTGGTGATCGCGGTTCAGGGAGTGCTCGAGGCGCAGCAGGTGATTCTGGTGGGCACCGATGAACTTGACGGCCCCGTCGTCCCCCTGGCTGGCGCCATGGCCCGGGATGGCGTGCAGATCTGCACTCTGGGCAGAGGCCGGCCGGGCATCGACGAGCTGGCCCTGGGAGGCCTGGGAAACGGGCAGCCTGAGCCCCTCCACCTGGACGGCGCAGAGCAACAGAGTGAGCGCGATGAGCAGGGCCATCGCCGCAAGTTTCACTTTGTCCAGCAGGCTCAAATAGTTAATTCCCGAAAAATAGAAAGGGCAAGCTACCACAGCCGCCCCCACAAGAACAAGGGCGGCGACCCCGTCGGTCGCCGCCCTGGCGTTGCCCGGTGCCCTCCCCTCAGCGGCCTCGGGTCATCTCCTCGAAGTCATCGGCATAGTCCTTGAGCAGGGTATAGAGATGGGCCCGCTGGGAGAGATCCATGGACTGGCTCAAATCGCTGAGCCACTGGATGGTGCGCTGGCGGGACTTGTCCGTGTAGCCGGTGAAACGGCCATCCATCAGGCCATCCCCCTGCTGCAGCAGACGGGTCAGCTCCTGGCCGAAATTCGGGCTCTGGCGCTGCTTCATCAGCCGGTCGAGCTCCCTGGTCCAGGCCTCCTGGAAATCGAGCCAGGGGGCCATCATCTCGTATTGCCACTCCGCCCACTGGTTGATCAGGGGTTGCTGGGCGGGCTTCACCTTGCCTATCCAGAACACCAGGCGTTCGTTCATCTTCTCCCGAAAGCCCTTCATCATCTCGGCCTTCGACTGGGTGGCAAAGTCGTGCTGACGCTCCTGCTGGCGCTTCACCCTGTCGGTCATGAAGTGCGCCACCTGGGCGTCGGTCAGGGTACTGGCGAGGCGCACCGTACGGGGAATTGCGTTCTCCAGGGTGCGTGTCAGGCTCGCCTGGGTTCTGTCCAGGTGCTCGGTCACCTGGGCCGGCGTCATGGGGCTGGCCACCGCCTTGGCCAGGGCGTCGAGATCCCGGGCATAGAGGGGCAGCTCGTGCTGCCGGTGCCAGGCCATCAATCCCTTCACCTCCTTGTCCAGCAACGTCTTCTGGCTGCGGTTCAGGGAGAAGTAGTCGTCCAGTTGCCAGACGATGGCCGAGTCGAGCCAGTAATAGATCACCCGGGTGGCGCAACCCGTCAGCAGCAGGCAGAGCAGCAACAGGCTCCAGCTACGAGGTTGACGCCATGAGAATGTGGTCACCATGCATGCCTCCCATTCATTGAATACAAGCGTCTCTCACACCCTTGCCCGGATTCACTCCAGGCGCTGGCGGTTCGTGTCGATCAGGGCCTGATACTCGGGCCCCGGTTGTTGCTCGGCCATCAGCAGCGCCCACAACAGGCCGATGTAATCGACCCATGGCAGGAAGGCGTCGGCCTGAAATCCTTTGTCATTGAGCAGCTTATGCGCTCCCACGCCTTCAAGATAGCAGCTCTCCAACTGACGCCGCTGCTCTTCGCTCCAGCCATGGGTACGCTGGATGCTGGCGACCTCGAAGCCCGGATGACCGGCGGCGCCATACTCCCAGTCGATGACCCAGGGACGCGATCCCAACAAGTTAGCCGGATTGAGATCGTGATGGCAAGGGAGCCAGCAATCGGTGGGCTCCCGGCTCGCGAGCAGCCCCCGCTCCAGCGCAGGCAGCCAGCCGGGCACTCGCGCCAGGCGGTCGCGATACCCGGCGCTGTGGGCCCGCACCGCCATCACCACGGTCGGCACCGGCAGGCGATGCAGCCGCGCCAGCACCTCCGCCAGCAGGCGGGGCTGCTCGGCGGGCGGCGGCGCCTGCTCGGCCCAGTTCGGCTCGTCGCACCACGCCAGCAGCATCAGGCCGCTGGCGGGATCGCCGTGATGGCAGGGCAGTGCCAGCCCCTGCTCCACGGCCCCCCGATAGAGCTGCCATTCGGTGGCCCGGTCGATGCCTAGGCGCACCGGATCCGGGTGGCCACATCGCAGGAAGGCGCACTGCCCCGAGGGGAGGCTGAGTCGATAGTTGCCGTTGGTCAGGCCGCGGCCAAGCGGCGTCAGCCGTCCGTTGCACCAGGGGGCTGGCAGACTGGCGAGCAGCGCCAGATCCGTCAGCGCCCCCTGGCGCGCTACGTGGTCACCAGCCAAAGGTGGACTTCTTGGCCTGCTTGCGGATCTCTTTCTGGTCGGCCCACAAGAGCTCGCCATTCTCCAGATCCATCAGGTTCATGGTCATCTGGTAGTAGACATCCTTCACCTTGCCGTTGTCCTTGACGATGCTGGCGAGGTTGCCATAGACCATGTAGCGGGCGCCGGTCTGCTTGCCCAGGCGCACCATGGTGGCGGGATCCACCATGCCGCTGCTCTGCTGGTAGTCGAGCTGCTGCTTGACCGCCGCCACCTTGCTCATGTCGACGAAGCGGAACTTGCCGGCACGCAGCAGCTTGGTGCGCAGGGTGTCGGTGATGGCCTCGGTGTCGATGTGCTCCGAGGTCTTGTTACGGATGGAATCCATGTACATCACGGGACGACCGCCCGCAGTGATCTCGCTGGTGGCCGGCGAGGCGAGCAGGGAGTCCGCCATCTTGTCGGCGATGGCCTGCAGGTCGCTGGAGCCGTAATCCACGGTGACCGTCTCGGTCTCGGTGGGATCGCCATAGCTGACGGTGGTGCTGGAGCAGCCCCCGAGCAGCAGGGCAGAGGTCAGGATCAGCAGGGCATGATTCATTTTCATCAGTAGGATTCCTCCATCACTTCGCGAACGTAAATCCGGTAACCCCGGGCGGCCGGGCTCGGCGCCAGGGCAGACAGGGTGCGGGTCTGGTAGCCGTGCAGCTTGAGGGGCGTCCAGCCACGGCCATCGCTGGCCAGCTCCTGCCCCGCATCGTCATACCAGTAGAAGAGATACTGCAGCTTGTTGTCGCCGCGCTGGGTGCTGGCGGCCGCCACATTGACCTGCAGCAGGCCGTTCTGCTGACGGCGGCTCAGCTCGGTCAGGGTGACGTTGACGTTCTGGTGCTGCTCCGCCACCGCCGCGGCGCCTGCCGCGCCATAGAGCGCCACGCCTGAGGTATTGGTGGCGCAGCCAGCCAGCAGCAGAACCAGGCCCTGGGCCAACCCTTGTGCTTTCATCTTGTTCTCCTCACCGGCGGCCTGGGGCCGAACCGGTCGTTCATGTGGATTGCCATTGCCCGGACGCCCTCACAGTGGCATCACCCGGGTCGTGAGACCACTCCCCAGACGCTGCACCCACACCAGCGTGGTGCGCCCGCCGTGGACGGTGAGCGGCAGGGTACGCATGGCGCTGCCCGCCCCCAGGGTCAGGCTGACCGGCCCCGCAGGGACCATCCCCTGCCAGCTCGACGCCTGGGCAGGCAGCGTCAACCAGCTGCGGGTATCCGCCCGCTCCGAGAGGGTGTTGAAGATCCCCACCAGGATGTTGCCCACATCGCCCCCCTCCTTGGCGGCGCTGCGTCTCAATTGCTCCTTGGCCACCAGCCTGAGGGCCTGGCGGGTCAGCATACCCGGCAACCGCTCCTGCAGATCCTTGGCGGCCAGCGCCTCCAGTCTGACCAGTTCGCTGGTCTGCTCCACCCGCGTGCCCAGGGTGACCGCGAGCGGGCCGCTGGCGCTGGCCCGGTTGTCGTAATAGGGCACCGCCACGGTAAAGGTACGAAAATCGCCGCCCGAGGTGGAGAGGGGCAGCGGCAGGAAGAACTCCCGCCGCGCCGGGATCAGCCCATCTTCAAACAGCACCACCAGCTGGCCCTGATCCTTGACCGGCTGCGGTGCCTTGCGGCCGATCTTCTGCTCGGTCTCCTTGATCTCCTCGGGGGAGCCGCGAAGCCTGGCCAGGCGCAGCAGGGCATCCTGCAGGCTCCTGTTGTCCGGCGCTATCTGGTAGCCGCGCTGATAGTCGACCCAGGCGTCGTTGAGATCCCCGGCCGCCTCGTAGAGCACGCCGGAGAAATAGAAGGTGTAGGCGTTCTGAAAACCGTTCTTCACCTTGCCGATCAGGCGATCCAGCTCGGGAGCCGACCGCGACATCCGTTGGCGCATCTCCCCGTCGGTGTCGTCCTGCGTCCCCTCCTGCGCGGCCTTGCGCACCTCGTCGGCCCGGCGGGCGAGTGCCCGCTCCTGCACCTGGTTGGCCCGGCGCACCTCCACCAGGGCGCCGCCGGCATCTCCCCGCTGCAGGTAACCCAGGGCCAGATAGTGGTGCAGCATGGTGCGCTCGTAGTCCGGCGCCCGGTAGGCCATGGTCTGATCGTTGGTCATCAGGCTCCCCGCCTGGGCCAGCCCCCGGCTCAGGCGGTATTCGGCCTGATTGTCCTCCCAGGTGAGCCGGCTGTCGGCGGCGGTCAGGGCCTGCTTGCTGGCGCCGTCCTGCCCCGCCAGCCAGGCGATGCGCCCTTTCTCCAGCTGGTCCAGCACATAGGTGTCGTCCCCCGGGGTCGACTCGCGCACCTCGGGCAGGGCCTCGGCGGCATGGCCCAGCAGCAACTGGTTGCGCAGGGGAGCCATCTGATCGGAATAGGAGACGAACATGTCCTGCCAGAAGGAGGCACAGCCCCCCAGCAGAAGACTGGCCAGCAGCGGGCCGGCCAGTCGAAGAGGCGAAGGCATCACAGGCTGAGCAGGGGTCCCAGGGGCTGGCCACCGACCAGGTGCAGGTGGATGTGGTAGACCTCCTGCCCGCCGTGGCGGTTGCAGTTCATGATGAGGCGGTAGCCGTCCTCGGCGATCCCGGCATCCGCCGCCAGCTTGCGGGCCACGGTGAACATGCGGCCGAGCGCCAGCTCGTGATCGGGCTCCACGTCGTTGACGGTGGGGATCAGCACGTTGGGCACGATCAGGATATGGGTCTTGGCCTTGGGCTGGATGTCGCGAAAGGCGGTCACCAGCTCGTCTTGATAAAGGATGTCGGCGGGGATCTCTTTGCGGATGATTTTGCTGAAAATGGTTTCTTGCGCCATGGGTAACTCCTTTATAGGAAAAAGAAAATTCAACACAAAACTCAAGCGGCTCCCAAATATGCCGCCTTGGCCCGCCAAGTGTGACACAAGCCGACATTTGACACAGCCGTTGTCCCAATCCCTTCAGTTATTGTGAAGAATACCGATAGCGAGGATGACGTCCCGCGTACCTGGGCGACATCCCCTTCGGGGCATGCAGGGTATCAAAGGGACGGGGTACTCAGGCAAGGGACTTTTGCACAGACAGCGGGACAATAATGAAACAAACTATGTCAGACCTCTCGATTTTACAGAGAGTCTATCTGGGCTTTGCCATCCTGGTCGCCGTCATGGTCGCCAGCGCGGTACTGACCTTTCGCGGCCAGAACGAACTCGGCAGCGCCCTCCATCAGGTGACCCAGGAGTCCATGCCCCTGGTGCTTGCCAGCAGCCAGACCCAGATCAGCCTCCTCAGCGCCAACAAGTGGCTCACCGACGTGCTGACCGAACAGGATATCAAGCGTCTGCCGGAAGAGGTGGCGGAACTGCAGCAGGCCAAGGGACAGGTGGACAAGATGCTGGCCAGCCTCAAGCAGCAGCTGGCGCCCCATCCCCAGCTGCAGGGTGACATGCAGGCCCTCGGCAAACTGGTGGATGACTACCTGCAACTCACCCAGACCCTGCCCGGCGAACACGAGGCCCTGCTCACCCGACTGCACAAGGTCAATCTGGCCAAGGGCCAGTTCCAGGTCAGCCTGCCCCAGTTCAAGAAGAACCTCGGCGACATGATGGTCACCGTGGACGACAGCTTCATCAAGATGCTCTCCGAGACCCTGACCACCAAGCTCTCCGCCATCGAGCTCTCCACCATGGATGCCCTGAACCAGAGCATCCCCGCCCCCATCGAGGGGGCGCTCAAGCGCAACAAGATGCAGATCGAGGGGTTCAACAGCACCATCAAGGATCTTCAGGGGGAGCTCAAGGACTTCGACAACAACATGGGCCACTACGTCCATGGCTTCGTGCGCGATACCACGGGCAACGACGGTGTGCTTTCCCAGTACCTGGCCCTGATGAAACAGCAGCAGGCCATGCGGGAACGGAGCAAGGAGGCGAGCCAGCTCATCCTCGGTATCCAGAACAAGCTCGAAGGGATCACGGCCCAGAGCCAGCAGTTGATGAACGCCAGCATCAAGGCCTCCGACCGGGTACAGACCCAGAGCACCCTGACTCAGGGGATCAGCATCGTCATCGCCATCGTCGTCGCCATCCTGGTGGCCTTCACCCTGGGCAAGGCCATCCGCGTCCCCCTTAAAGAGCTGCTGCGGGTGCTGACCGAAGTGACCCAGGGCGACATGACCCAGCGGGTCGGCTTCAAGAGCCAGAACGAGTTTGGCCAGATCGGCGGCCAGATCAACCTGCTGATCCAGCAGATGGGGGATGTGCTCAGGCAGCTCTCCCAGGCCTCCAACCAGCTCAACAGCGCCGCCCACGACAACCGCCACACCACGGAATCAGTGCGGGCGGATCTGGAGAAACAGCGCCAGGAGACCGCCTCGGTCGCCGCCGCCATGACCCAGATGGAGGCCTCGGTGCGGGAGGTGGCCCAGGCCGCCAACCAGACCCTGGAGCGGGTGATGGACGTGGAGAAGGCCTCCGAGATGGGCCGCAAGGTGATGGCCGGCAACATCACCACCACCCACCAGCTGGCGGGCAAGCTGCAACAGACCGGCAAGGTGATCGGCGATGTGAGCGCCATGAGCGGCCAGATTGGCAACATCCTCGACGTCATCCGTGGCATCGCCGAGCAGACCAACCTGCTGGCCCTCAACGCCGCCATCGAGGCGGCCCGAGCCGGCGAGCAAGGTCGCGGCTTTGCGGTGGTGGCGGACGAGGTGCGCAACCTCGCCGGTCGCACCGCCCAGTCCACCAGCGAAATCCAGACCATGATCGAGAACCTGCAGCAGGGGGTCGCCCGGGCGGTCAACGTGATGCAGGAGTGCTCACGCGAGATGGACAGCTGCGTGGATCAGAGCTCCCAGGCCAACAATGCCATGGAGGAGGTGCAGGGCATCGTCGTGCTCATCAGCGACATGTCGAGCCAGATAGCCTCCGCCGCCGAGCAGCAGCAGGCCACCAGCGCGGACATCGCCACCAACCTCAACCGCATCTCCGACATCTCGGACCTCAACTACCAGGGGATAGAGCGGGTCGCCGAGACCAGCCAGCAGCTCGACACCCTGGCCGAGCAGCAGGAAGGGCTGGTCCAGCGCTTCCGCCTCAGCGCCTGATGGTCCTGAGCCCAAACGACAAGGCCCCGCATCAGCGGGGCCTTTTTATTACCTGGAGGGCGTGGGATCAGGCGTAGGCGATGGCGCCCTTGCCGACCCCTTCATAGGCCACAATCTTGACGAACTTGTCCCCTACCTGCTTCTTCACCTCGCGGGCGATGTAGTGGGCCAGCAGCTCTATGGTGGTGTCGGTGTCGATCATCTCCACCTCTGCCGCCGGCATGGCGAGCTGGAACAGCCCCTGGGGCGCCACATACTTGAAGCCCTGGTGGTGCTCACCCAGATGGGCCCTGGCCTGCTCGCTCAGCGTCAGTTCGGACAGGGCCACCCTGTCCTCTTCGGTGCCGAGGTAGATATCGGCCCAGCGCTCGGCCCAGTTCAGCTCCAGCTCCTCGTCACGCTCGCCATCCACTAGGATCTCGATGGGGGAGCGGTGGCCGTGGGCGATGCGCTGGCAGTTGCCGTCGTGCTTCTTGAGGCCGTGGCTGTAGTGGTAGAAGGCACCGTCGATGCGCTCCTGGCGCAACGTCAGGGTCAAATCCTTGATGTTGCCCGGCAGCCGCTTGGCCAGCACCGCCAGCAGATAACGGGTGATGGACTCCTTGTCCACCTGGGGCGCGGGAATGAAGGCGAAGCCCTGGCTCGGACAGCGCAGGTGGATGGAGCGGCCCGGACGCAGCAGATCCACGGTGCACTCGTCGTTGTCCAGTGGGTGGATATGCACCAGGGGGCTCTCGGCCGGCACCAGCAGCTTGTGATCCACCTCTTCATCGATGATGGACTTGATGAGCTTCTTCACCCGGCCGAAGTCCAGCAGCATGCTCATCTCGTTGAGCTCGCCGCTCATCTCGATGTCCACCAGCCAGCTCTCGCCCACCATACCGCGGCGTTCACACAGATAGCTGGAATCGATCACAGTCAAATCTCTAACAAATAACTTCATTACTCAGGCCTTGCTACAGAGAAAGTGCAGTTTGCGATATTATGACCCCGGATTATCGGCAAAGGAACTGGAACCCCCCATGAACAAATTGCTTATCAAGAATGCCACCCTGGTCAACGAAGGCCGCATCTATGCCTCCGACGTGTTGATCGAGGGGGAGCGGATCGCCCGTATCGCCCCGGACATCAGCGCCCCCGATGCCGTGGTGATCGATGCGACCGGCCGTCACCTCATCCCCGGGATGATCGACGATCAGGTCCATTTCCGGGAGCCCGGCCTGACCCACAAGGGAACCATCGCCAGTGAATCCCGGGCCGCCGTGGCCGGTGGCACCACCAGCTTCATGGAAATGCCCAACGTCAATCCCCAGACCACCACCATCGACGCCCTCGAAGCCAAATACCAGATAGCCGCCAACTCCGCCGCCGCCAACTACAGCTTCTACCTCGGTGCCACCAACGACAACCTGGAAGAGATCAAGAAGCTCGATCCCAAGCAGTCCTGCGGCATCAAGATCTTCATGGGGGCCTCCACCGGCAACATGCTGGTGGACAACCAGGAGACCCTGGCGGCCATCTTCCGCGAGAGCCCGGTGATGATCGTCACCCACTGCGAGGACACCCCCAGCATCAAGGTGCTGGAAGACGAAGCCCGTGCCAAGTGGGGCGAGGATGTGCCGATGCGCGAGCACGGCCGCATCCGCAGCGCCGACGCCTGCTACAAGTCCTCCAGCATGGCGGTCTCCCTGGCCAAGCAGTACGGCGCCAAGCTGCACGTGCTGCACCTGACCACGGCGAAAGAGCTGTCGCTCTTTACCGCCACCCCGGACCTGAAGGATCTCAAGGACAAGAACATCACCGCCGAGGTGTGCGTCCACCATCTGTTCTTCAACGAGGCGGACTACGACACCCTGGGCAGCCAGATCAAGTGCAACCCGGCGGTGAAGAGCGCCGCCGACCAGCACGCCCTGCTGGATGCGGTGCGCAACGACGTGCTCGACATCATCGCCACCGACCACGCCCCCCACACCTGGGAAGAGAAGCAGAACAGCTACTTCAAGGCGCCGTCCGGCGTGCCCCTGGTACAACACTCCCTGCAGGCGCTGCTGGAGCTCTACCACAACGGCGTCTTCAGCCTGGAGACCATCGTCAAGAAGACCTCCCACGCGGTGGCCGAGCGCTTCCAGGTGCAGGATCGCGGCTACATCCGGGAAGGCTACTTCGCCGACCTGGTGCTGCTGGATCTGGGCAAGCCCTACGTGGTCACCGACAGCAACCTGCTCTACCTGTGCGGCTGGTCCCCGTTCAACGGCTACCGCTTCCAGAGCACCATCGACATGACCCTGGTCAATGGCCAGATCGCCTGGCAGAACGGTCAGGTCACCGACAAGGTGCTGGGCAAGCGCTTGACCTTCAACCGCTGAACCGTCACCACGGGTAAACATGGCCGCCTCCGGGCGGCCATTTTCATGGTCGCCAGAAACACCTGAAAACAGGCATCACCAGGTCAAATTTCCCACACGCGGCGGTACTTTGAGCGCCATTTGCTCGCAAAGCAGGCAAACGATCGCAACCCTGTATTTCCCCTGTTGACAGGGCCTGCCCATCTCCATAAACTCAGCCCCCGTCAGCCGAGCTGACTCCGTCGGTGTGTAGCGCAGCCAGGTAGCGCATCTGCATGGGGTGTAGAGGGTCGGAGGTTCGAATCCTCTCACACCGACCAAATTCCCCGAGAAAGGCCTTGTCAAACGACAAGGCCTTTTCTTTTATGGGCTGCCCTCGCCCCGCGATTGTCTGACCTCCCCCTTTGTGCTGTAGTGGAATCCCGTTCGCCAACCGGTCCGCATCATGTCGCCTCCCCGTCATACCCTGCCCACCCTCGCCCTGTGCTGCCTGCTGATGGGGCAACTCGCGGGCTGCGCCACCGCCTATGACAGCGAGAAGTCCTTCTGGAACGGCCAGACCGGCTTCTCCCAGACCCGGCTCGGGCCGGAGAAGTGGCAGCTGGAGTTTGTCGGCAACGAGCTGGTGGACAGGGAAACCGCCCGCAAATACGTGCTCAAGCGGGCCGGAGAGATGGCGCTGGCCCGGGGTTTCCCCTGGGTGCATGTACAGGAGCTGACCCTGTCGCGGGATGCGGTCAGGGTGAGGCCAGAACGCCCCCGTTTCGGCTTTGATGAGTACGAACCCGATACCTTCATGGAGGAGATGCACGTGGAGCATCGCACGTCGGCGCTGCTCATCTTTACCCTGGAGCCTCACCGGTTGAACGACCAGAGCCTGGAAGCGATTTATCTCTATAAAATCAAAATAAACAGTGATTAATATAATTAATTAACAGTATTTACATCTCATTTCACCAATAACCACATAAAGTTCTGCAATAAGCCACTGGATTTCCCCTCCGCGATTAGGCATGCTCCAGCACACCGGCTGTCTGAATTCCACGGCCCGGCTCACAAAAAAGGACTGAGGTGGCACCCTGCCCACCCGCACAGGCACTGCACATATCGAGACTGGGACACCCCCCATGAAAATGAATAAATTAACCGTTGCCATCCTCATCGCGATGTTGCTTGGCATTGTTACGGGGCAGGGTTATCGCCTGCTGGCCCCCGCTCAGGCCGCCGGCTTTGCCAGCGACATCACCCTGCTGACCGACATCTTCCTGCGGCTCATCAAGATGATCATCGCCCCCCTGGTGTTCACCACCCTGGTGGTCGGTATCGCCAAGATGGGGGACACCCGCACCGTGGGCCGCATCGGCGTCAAGACCCTGGGCTGGTTCATGCTCGCCTCCCTGATGTCCCTGACCCTGGGGCTGGTGATGGTCCACCTGATGCAACCTGGGGTGGGGCTCTCCCTCTCCCTGCCCGATGACTCCGCCAGCTCGGGCGTGACGGCAACCGCCATCTCTCTCAAGGACTTCATCACCCACGCCATCCCCAAGAGCGTGGTCGAGGCCATGGCCACCAACGAGATCCTGCAGATCGTGGTGTTCTCCCTCTTCTTCGGGCTGGCCGCCGCCGCCCTGGGGGATGCCGCCAAACCGGTGGTCATGCTGATGGCCAGCGGTGCCGAGATCATGCTGAAGGTGACCGGCTACGTGATGAACTTCGCCCCCTTCGCGGTATTTGGCGCCATCGCCGCCATGGTCGCCAAGGAGGGGCTCGGCATCCTCGCCACCTATGGCACCTTCATGGCCCAGTTCTACCTGGCGCTGGCTTGCCTCTGGCTGCTGCTTATCGCCATGGGCAGCCTCTTCATCCGCCGCCGTATCCTGAGCCTGCTAACCCTGATCCGCGAGCCCATCCTGCTGGCCTTCTCCACCGCCAGCTCCGAGGCCGCCTATCCCAAGACCCTGGACAGGCTGGAGAAGTTCGGTTGTGACAAGCGCATCGCCAGCTTCGTGCTGCCCATGGGCTACTCCTTCAACCTGGATGGCTCCATGATGTACTGCACCTTCGCGGTGATGTTCATCGCCCAGGCCTACGGCATCGAGCTCTCCATGGCCCAGCAGATCACCATGCTGCTGCTGCTGATGGTCACCTCCAAGGGGATGGCCGGCGTGCCGCGCGCCTCCCTGGTGGTGATTGCCGCCACCCTCAACCAGTTCCAGATCCCGGAAGCGGGCATCCTGCTGCTGCTCGGCATCGATCACTTCCTCGACATGGGTCGCTCCGCCACCAACGTGCTGGGCAACGCCATCGCCGCGAGCGTGGTCGCCAAGAGCGAGGACAGCCTGGGTGAAACCGCGCCGCTTGGCGAGGTGGATACCGCCAAGGCGTGATCCCTTCATCGCCACCTCATCAAAACGGCCCGCATCTGCGGGCCGTTTTTTATCTCCATCGCCTGGCTCTGCACGCGGGAGAGCGGTTCAGCACCAGCGCCGCACCCGGCGGCAGTAGTTTGCATATGCCTCGCCAAAGCGCCTTTGCAGCGCCTGCTCTTCCGGCACTATCTGAAAGCGGCTGAGCCAGCCCCACAACAGCAGCGGACCGAGCCAGACGGCCAGCCCGCCCAGATAACAGGCCAGCGCCATCGTCCAGCAGAGCAGGCCCAGGTACATGGGATTGCGGCTGACACGATAGACGCCCTCCGTCACCAGCACCCGGCTCTCATCCAGGCGCAGGGGATGCACAGTGGTGCCCTGGCGCCTGAAACGCAGGAGTGCCCCGCCCCCCAGCAGACCTCCCGCCACCCACAGCACTGCGGCAGGCACGAGCAGGAGCGGCGCCCCCCTCGCCTCCCCCCGTCCCAGCCACATGACGAGCACGATGACCACAAACAACAGCAAAGGTGGGATCCGCACCGCTAAACGCATATTTTCTTCCCGTTCCCCGTGCCACGAATGGCGCCGTTAAGTTACACTCCCAACGCTGACATCTTGGAAAAAATGGATAAATATCATCCACATACGAATAAATTCCCAAGATGCAGACACACGCGCCCACACAGGGCGCACCTCAACTGAGACAATAAGAAGGTAACATCCCATGCACAAGAAAACGCTGCTCGCGACCCTGATCTTCGGTCTGCTGGCCGGCCAGGCGGTTGCCGCCCCCTATCTGCCGCTCGCGAACGACCACCGCAACGGTCAGGAGCAGACCGCCACCAACGCCTGGCTGGAAGTGGATCTCGGCGCCTTCGAGCACAACATCCAGACCCTGAAAAATCGCCTGGGTGACAAGGGCCCGCAGATCTGCGCCATCATGAAGGCCGACGCCTACGGTCACGGCATCGATCTGCTGGTGCCCTCCGTGGTCAAGGCAGGCATCCCCTGCATCGGCATCGCCAGCAACGAAGAGGCCCGCGTGGCCCGCGAGAAGGGCTTCGAGGGTCGTCTGATGCGGGTGCGCGCCGCCACCCCGGATGAAGTTGAGCAGGCCCTGCCCTACAAGATGGAAGAGCTGGTCGGCAGCCTGGCCAGTGCCCAGGGGATCGCCGACATCGCCCAGCGCCACAACACCAACATTCCGGTGCACATCGGTCTGAACTCCGCCGGCATGAGCCGCAACGGCATCGACCTGCGCCAGGCCGATGCCAAGGAAGACGCCCTGGCCATGATCAAGCTCAAGGGGATCACCCCGGTCGGCATCATGACCCACTTCCCGGTGGAAGAGAAAGAGGACGTCAAGATGGGGCTGGCCCAGTTCAAGCTGGACTACCAGTGGCTGATCGACGCCGGCAAGCTGGATCGCAGCAAGCTCACCATCCACGCCGCCAACTCCTTCGCCACCCTGGAAGTGCCGGAAGCCTACTTTGACATGGTGCGCCCGGGCGGCATCATCTATGGCGACACCATCCCCTCCTACACCGAGTACAAGAAGGTGATGGCGTTCAAGACCCAGGTCGCCTCCGTCAACCACTACCCGGCGGGCAACACCGTCGGTTATGACCGTACCTTCACCCTCAAGCGCGACTCCCTGCTCGCCAACCTGCCGATGGGTTACTCCGACGGCTACCGCCGCGCCATGAGCAACAAGGCCTATGTGCTGATCCATGGTCAGAAGGCTCCTGTCGTGGGCAAGACCTCCATGAACACCACCATGGTGGACGTGACCGACATCAAGGGGATCAAACCCGGTGACGAGGTGGTCCTGTTCGGCCGCCAGGGGGATGCCGAGGTGAAACAGTCTGATCTGGAGGAGTACAACGGCGCCCTGCTGGCGGACATGTACACCGTCTGGGGTTACACCAACCCCAAGAAGATCAAGCGCTAAGCAAATCGCTGATATGAAAAAGGGCTCCCTGGGGAGCCCTTTTCAGTAGGTTGGCAATCACGCCGCTTTCACATCGTCTTTCTTGCGGGTCACCCAGAGGCTCAGCCCCATGGAGGCCAGCAGGATCAATGCTACTACTCCGAGTGCGATGCCGGTCGGGATCTTGAACACATCCAGCAGCAGCATCTTGACCCCGATGAACATCAGGATCAGCGCCAGGCCGTATTTGAGCAGGGCGAAGCGCTCGGCCACACCGGCCAGCAGGAAGTACATGGCGCGCAGCCCCATGATGGCGAAGATGTTGGAGGTCAGCACGATGAAGGGATCCGTGGTCACCGCGAAGATGGCCGGGATGCTGTCCACCGCGAAGATGAGATCGCTCACCTCCACCAGCACCAGAATGAGCAGCAGCGGGGTCGCGTAGCGCACACCGTCACGCCAGACGAAGAAGTTCTCCCCCTCCAGGGTCTCGGTCACCTTGAAGCGGCGACGCATCCAGCCGAGCAGGGCGTTGTTCTCGAGATCCGGCTCCTTGTCGGCCGCCCACAGCATCTTGGCACCGGTCAGCAGCAGGAAGGCGCCGAACAGGTAGAGGATCCAGTGGAACTGCTCGATGAGCCAGCTGCCCGCGAACACCATGCCGGCACGCATGACGATGGCACCCAGTACCCCGTAGAGCAGCACCCGGCGCTGCAGCTCGGCGGGAATGGCAAAGTAACCGAACAGCATCAGCCAGACGAAGACGTTGTCCACCGCCAGCGCCTTCTCGATGAGGTAGCCGGTGAGGAACTCCAGTCCCTTCTCGTTGGCTATTTCGCGCCCGGCGCTGTGATCCAGCCAGAGCCAGATGGCCAGGTTGAACAGGAGTGCCACACTGACCCAGATGAGGGACCAGATCCCCGCCTCTTTCAGCGAAACCTTGTGCGCCTTGCCGCCACCGACAAAGCGGATATCAATCCACAACAGGACCAGCACTATGCTGAAGAAACCGGCCCACATCCACCATTCACCCATTTTCCTTTCTCCCAAAACGACAAAACCCACGGCCGGGAGGCGGTGGGTTTGCGTCTGGAGCAGATACACCTTGCCTCTCGGCAAGGTCTCACTTACAGCCGATTTGCATCGACTGCCCGGCTGCCGGGTGCACTGCAGGAAAAGGTGTGCACCGTAATGACGACAAACCGGCGAGAAGTTACTCCCCTTGTTGCGGCGGATAGTAACAGCCCCGAAAGGTAACGCCAAGAGGCATCTTCTCCCCGAGTAAAAATAAAAAAGGGCGCCACACGGGCGCCCTCGTTCTCAGGCTCTCGTCAGAGCGGATCCACCTTGAGGCAGGAGACCGCGTGATCGAAGTTCCCCTCCAGCATGGGCCGGGTCTTGGCACATTCGGGGCCGGCCACCGGACAACGGGTACGGAATACGCAACCGGACGGCGGGTTCATGGGGGACGGCAGATCCCCTTCCAGGATCTGGATGGTCTTGCTGCGCTCCACGTCCGGATCCGGGATGGGCACTGCCGACATCAGCGCCTTGGTATAGGGGTGCAAGGGGTTCGCGAAGATCTCCTTGCCGGTGCCGAGCTCCACCGCGTTGCCCAGGTACATCACCAGCACCCGATCCGAGATGTGCTTCACCACGGAGAGGTCGTGGGCGATGAAGATGAGGGAGAGCCCCATCTCCTTTTGCAGGGATTTCAGCAGGTTCACCACCTGGGCCTGGATGGACACATCCAGCGCCGAGACCGGCTCGTCGCAGATGATCATCTTGGGTTCCAGGATGAGCGCCCGGGCGATGCCGATGCGCTGACACTGACCGCCGGAGAACTCGTGGGGGTAGCGGTTCACCAGGTTCGGCAACAGGCCCACCTTGGTCATCATGGTGCGCACCTTCTCCTTCACCTCCTCCTTGCCCAGAGCCGGGTAGAAGGTGATGAGGGGCTCGGCGATGATGTCGCCTATGGTCATGCGCGGGTTGAGCGACGCCAGCGGGTCCTGGAAGATCATCTGGATCTCCTTGCGCTTCTCCCGCAGCGCCCCCTGTTCGAGCTTGGTCAGATCCTGCCCGAGCCACACCACCTTGCCGTCGGTGGCCGGCACCAGGCCGATGAGGGCACGGGCGAAGGTGGACTTGCCGCAGCCGGACTCCCCCACCACCCCCAGGGTTTCCCCTTCATAGAGGCGCAGGGTCACCCCGTCCACCGCCTTCAGGGCGGAGGGCTTGGCCCAGGGCCAGGCCTTGTCACTCTTGATTTGGAAGTGAACCTTGAGGTCGGACACTTCCAGCAGCAGTTTCTTGTCAGTACCCATTTAGTTCACTCCCTTGATGATGGCATCCGACACCCAGTGGCAGGCCCGCTCCCGCCCGTCATTGAACGGGGTGAGGATGGGGGACTGCTGGCCGCAAATCTCGTGTACCCGGTGGCAGCGCTCCTGGAAGGGGCAACCGGTGGGCAGACGCAGCAGGTTGGGCGGATTGCCCGGGATGGTGGGCAGCACTTCCCCTTCGGTGTCGAGACGGGGAATGGCGCGCAGCAGACCCTCGGTGTAGGGGTGGCTCGGCCGATAGAAGATGTCGTTCACCTTGCCGTACTCCATGGTACGGCCGGCGTACATCACCAGCACCTTGTCGCAGATGCCGGCCACCACGCCCAAGTCGTGGGTGATCATGATGATGGCGGTGTTGAACTCGCGCTTGAGCTCGTTCATCAGGGTCATGATCTGGGCCTGCACCGTCACGTCCAGAGCCGTGGTCGGCTCGTCGGCGATGAGCAGCTGCGGGCGGCACAGGAGCGCCATGGCGATCATCACCCGCTGGCGCATGCCGCCGGAGAACTCGTGGGGATACATGTTCATCCGCTTGCGCGACTCGGGGATCTTCACCGCGTCCAGCATGCGCACCGACTCCTCGAAGGCGGCGGCCTTGGTCATCCCCTTGTGCAGCATCAGCACTTCCATCAGCTGATCCTTCACCTTCATGTAGGGGTTCAGGGAGGTCATGGGATCCTGGAAGATCATGGCGATCTTCTCGGAGCGGATACGGTTGAGCTTGGACTCCGGCAGGTTCAGGATCTCCTCACCCTGGAACTTGGCCGACCCCGTAATGACGCCGTTCTTGGCGAGCAGCCCCATGATGGCAAAGGCGGTCTGGGACTTGCCGGAGCCGGACTCCCCGACGATCCCGAGGGTTTCGCCAGCGGAGAGGGAGAAGTTGAGGTCGTTCACGGCCACCACGTTGCCGTCCGGGGTCTTGAACTCGACCCGCAGATCTTTCACATCCAGTAATTTCATATAAACACTCCTTATCGATCTGTCGTGAGGCAGGCCTGCCCATCCCGCTGGCGCTGTGTGTCCAGCGGACGGGTCCTACGGCATTGCTTGCGTCTTATCGATCCTTGGGATCGAGGGCATCACGCAGACCATCCCCGAGGAAGTTGAAGCAGAACAGGGTCACCACCATGAAACCGGCGGGGAACAGGAGTTGCCAGATGGCCACTTCCATCGACTTGGAGCCTTCATCCAGCAGGGCGCCCCAGCTAGTCATGGGCTCTTGTACCCCGAGCCCCAGGAAGCTCAGGAAGGATTCGAACATGATCATGCCCGGCACCAGCAGGGTGGCGTAGACAGCGACGATGCCGAGCACGTTCGGCACTATGTGGCGGGTGATGATCTTCCACTTGGAGACGCCGCAGACGTGGGCCGCCTCGATGAACTCCTTGCTCTTGAGACTCAGGGTCTGGCCGCGGACGATCCGCGCCATGTCGAGCCAGCTCACCGCGCCGATGGCGAGGAAGATGAGGGCCAGATTGCGACCGAAGAAGGTCACCAGCATGATCACGAAGAACATGAAGGGGAAGGCGTTGAGGATCTCCAGCACCCGCATCATCAGGCTGTCGACCCGACCGCCGATGAAGCCGGAGGCCGCACCATACAAGGTGCCGATGATCACGGCCACCAGGGCTCCCATGATGCCGACCATCAGCGAGATGCGACCGCCGAGCAGGGTGCGCACGAACAGATCGCGCCCCAGGCTGTCGGTGCCGAACCAGTGGCCGGTCTCCATGTCGGGGGCGCTCTGCATGGCGCCCCAGTCCGGATCGTCGAAGGTGTACTGGGACAGGTGCGGCCCCACGATCACCGCCAGACCGATGATGGTCAGGATGATGAGGCTGGTGAGCGCCGCCTTGTTGCGCAGGAAACGGCGACGGGCATCCTTCCACAGGGAGCGTCCTTCCACCACTTCCACTTTCTGGGCGAACGCCTCGACGGCTTCGCGCTTTTCAGTTGTGACTACCATGATGTACTCCCGGCTTAATAACGGATCTTGGGGTCGATGACGGCATAGAGGATATCGACCACGGCGTTAAAGGTGATGGTCAGCGCCCCGACCAGAATGGTCAGGCCGAGCACCATGGAGTAATCACGGTTCAGCGCACCGTTCACGAACAGCTGGCCGATCCCCGGCAGACCGAAGATGGTCTCGATGACCACGGAGCCGGTGATGATGCCGACGAACGCCGGCCCCAGGTAGGAGACCACCGGCAGCATGGCCGGGCGCAGCGCGTGTTTCAGGATGATGTGGCGCAGGGGCAGCCCCTTGGCACGGGCGGTACGGATGAAGTTGGAGTTCATGGTCTCGATCATGCTGCCCCGCATGATGCGGGAGATGGCCGAGATGTAGTACATCATCATGCCGAACACCGGCAGCACCATGAACTGGGCCCCGCCCCCCTGCCAGCCCCCCGCCGGGAACCAGCCGAGGTAGATGCTGAAGAAGAGCACCAGCAAGGGCGCCAGCACGAAGCCGGGTATCACCACCCCGGCCATGGCCGACGACATCAGCAGATAGTCGATGAGGGTGTTCTGTTTCAAGGCCGCAATGGTGCCGAAGGTGACCCCCAGGGTCACCGCCAGCAGGAAGGCGACCGAGCCTATCTTGGCGGAAACCGGCAGGGCCTGGCTCACCAGATCATTGACGGTGAAGTCCTTGTACTTGAAGGAGGGCCCCAGATCCCCCTGGACCAGGTTGCCCAGATAGGTGAGGTATTGCATGCCGATGGGCTTGTCCAGGCCATATTTGGCCTCGATGTTGGCCAGGACTTCCGGCGGCAGGGCGCGTTCGCTGGTGAAGGGGTTCCCCGGGGCGAAGCGCATCATGAAGAAGGAGACGGTGATCAAGACCAGCAGAGTCGGGATCGCTTCCAGTAGACGTTTAAGGATGAATTTCAACATAGACATTTCCTGTCCTGTACTGCTTCCAAAGGGTCGCGGTTGTAATAAAGGCCCGCCGTCCGGCGGGCCCTGCTTGTTATGCGACTTGTTTCTTTACTCAGTGAGCAATGATGTACATGTCTTTGCTGTAGATGTTGTCCAGCGGGTTGGCCGGGTAGCCGCCCACGTAGGGCTTGACCATGCGGGAGGTCACGTACTGATAGATGGGGGCGATCGGCATGTCCTTGGCCAGGATCTCTTCGGCCTGGACATAGAGGTTGTTGCGCGCCTCGGCATCCACCTGGTTGCGGGACTCGCTCATCAGCTTGTCGAACGCCGTGTTGGAGTACTTGCCATCGTTGTTGCCGTGAGTGGTCTGCATCAGATCCAGCATGGAGGAGGCTTCGTTGTAGTCGGCGATCCAGCCGGCACGACCCACGTCGAAGTTACCCTGCTTCTTGGTCTCCAGGTAGGTCTTCCACTCCTGGTTCACCAGGCTCACTTCCACGCCCAGCTTCTTCCACATGGAGGCGACGGCCACGGCCACCTTCTTGTGGTTGTCGTCGGTGTTGTAGAGCAGCTCGAACTTGAGCGGCTTGCCCGGGCCATAACCGGCTTCGGTCAGCAGCTCTTTCGCCTTGGCATCACGCTCTGCCTGGCTCAGCTTGGACCAGGCCGGGGCTACCGGCTTGAAGCCGTCCACGAAGTCGGGGACCAGGGTATAACCCGGGGTCTCGCCCTTGCCCATCACCTTGTCGGCGATCACGTTGCGGTCGATGGCATAGGAGAGCGCGGTACGCACGCGCACGTCATCAAACGGCTTGTGCTTGAAGTTGTACTGGTAGTAGTAGGTACCCACATAGCCGCTCACCTGCACTTCCTTGGGCAGCTCTTTCTTCATCTGCTTGAAGCGCTCGATGGGCATGTTGTAGGTCAGATCCACTTCACCGGCCAGGTAGCGGTTCAGCTCGGCGTTGGTGGACTGGATCGGCAGGTAGGTCACCTTCTCGATGACGGTCTTGGCGTTGTTCCAGTAGTTGGGGTTGCGCTCCACGTCGACGCGCTCGTTGACCACCCAGTCCTTCAGCACATAGGCGCCGTTGGAAACCATGTTGCCGGGTTGGGTCCACTTGTCACCGAACTTCTCGATCACCTTCTTCGGTACCGGGTAAGTGGTGGTGTGGGAGAGCATGCTGACGAAGTAAGGCACCGCCTTCTCCAGCTGCACCTCGAAGGTGTGATCGTCCACCGCCTTCACACCCAGGGTGTCGGACGGCTTCTTGCCCGCGATGATGTCGGTGGCGTTGACGATGGTCGGGATCTCCATGTACCAGGAGTACGGAGAAGCCGTTTTGGGATCCACCGCGCGCTTGAAGGCAAATTCGAAATCGTGGGCGGTGACGGGATCCCCGTTGGACCACTTGGCATCCTTGCGCAGGTGGAACACGTAGTGTTTGTTGTCCTTGGTTTCCCAGGACTCGGCGACGCCGGGCAGGGTCTCACCCTTGGGGCCGGAGGTGACGAGACCTTCGAACAGGTCGCGCAGGATGTTGGATTCTACCGTACCTTCGGTCTTGTGCGGATCCAGGGTTGCGGGTTCGGAACCATTGCCTTTCACCAGGGTCTGCTCGGAGGCGAGCTTGGTGCCGGCGGGGACATCGGCGGCGTGAGCCAGAGTGGCGCCACCAAAGAGTGCGGTCAATAAAAGGGTATTAATAATTGTTTTTCTATGAGTCATTTCCATACTCCAACAAGAACATTCCATGCATTTGTTATCCACGAGATAAAAACCTCGCTGCCCGCATAATTCCCTGACAAATCTGATAATGCAATAGATATCATCAGCACCAGGGTACTTTCATGGTCAAAAAAACAACTTCAAACCATTTATTCAGCAATTAAATATGGCGAGCAGGTCAGTTTCTATACAGGGACGGTCGATTCTAGGAAATGACCAACAAAAAAGAAACAATAAAAAGCCGGTCACGAGGACCGGCTACGACAAAACATAGAGCTGGCTCACACCAGACCGGGGAAGACCCCCTTGATGCCCGCGACGATGATCTCGATGCCGAGCGACATCATGATAAGACCCATGATACGGGTGACCACGTTGATACCGGTGTTGCCCATCAGCTTGAACAGCAGGGGGGCGGCGCGGAAGATGAGCCAGGAGCAACAGGCAAAGGCCACCACCACCAGGAACATGCCGGCCATCTGGGGCAGGGTCTTCTGGCTGGCATAGACGATGGAAGAAGAGATGGCGCCGGGTCCGGCCATCAGGGGCAGTGCCAGGGGCACCACGGCGATGGATTCGCGCGCAGCCAGTTCACCCTTCTCCTGCTTGTTGTGCTTCACCTCCCCCAGCTTGCCCTGCAGCATGGACCAGGCGATCAGGGTGATCAGCGAGCCCCCGGCGATACGAAACGACGCCAGCGAGATGCCGAAGCTATCGAGGATCAGCTGCCCCATGCACATGGAAACAATCAGGATGATCATCACGGCAATATGGGCGGTGGTATTGGTCTTCCTGCGCTCATCCGGCTGCATGTGACCGGTCAGGCTCACGAAGACCGGCAACAACCCCAGCGGGTTGATGATCGCAAACAGGCCGACGAAAAATTTCAGGTATAAAGAGAAGTCTATTGCTGCCATAGGCGCCATCCAGAACCAAACCGGGCCACAGGGGTCATCCCCATCCAATTGCGCGTAAATTTACACCATGATTTTTCCCTTCACCAATCAAATAATCTCACCCTTTTCGGGGCTTTTCAGTTAGTTCCTCTAATGTATCGACAAAATTCAACATTTCGAGTTGTTAATCCGCGTCAGTGATGGTTAACAATATGATCAAACGCATCGACATTTAATTCTGCAAGACCATCTCAGTTCAATATTCACCATCAACAAACCACCCTGTTGGTGGCGTAATGACGCTTTTCCCTGAACCCACAGCGACGAGCAACACCTGTCGTGCCCACTCATTCGGGCTGCACGTATCCCCATCTTCTCTGCCATCGTCGGCAACGAGCCATCGCTCCCGCCCCGAATTCTGCCGCGCCAGCGCCGTGACTGGATAAAAGCAACAAGCCACTGGCTCAACAAAAATGAAACCCTCGCCAACTGGCTGGAGAAAGCCACCGCCAAGCCCCTCCCCTGCCGGATCGCCTCCCCTCGGGGGCCCTGGGGGAAACAACGCTGAATTCAGGTGCCATGCCCCTTGCACCGCCGGCGACCCGTGCCGGGTTTCAGGCAACAGGTTAGCAACATTCGGCCTGCCGGGTGGCTGAAACAAAATTTCTTTTGTTCTTTTGTTACATATGATCCAGATCAATTTTTTCTGACACATCCCGGCCCTATAATCGAGTCAGAAAACAGTTTACTAAGACATGTAAATACCCCGTTGTGGTGATTCTCTCCTTGACAGGGCGGCTATAATTGCCGGGCATTGCCAAGGTCTTACTAAACAGTTTTCAAATCATCAGGAGATAAACATGGCAGTAACCAATTTGGCTGAACTGGATGCACTGGTTGCCCGCGTCAAAGAAGCGCAGCGTCAATTCGCCAGCTTCTCGCAAGAGCAGGTAGACAAGGTTTTCCGTGCCGCCGCCCTCGCCGCCAGCAACGCCCGTATCCCTCTGGCCCAGATGGCCGTGGCCGAATCCGGTATGGGTATCATCGAAGACAAGGTTATCAAGAACCACTTCGCCTCCGAATACATCTATAACGCCTACAAAGACGAAAAGACCTGCGGCATCCTGAGCCAGGACGACGAGATGGGCACCATCACCATCGCCGAACCGGTAGGCATCATCTGCGGTATCGTACCGACCACCAACCCGACTTCCACCGCGATCTTCAAGGCTCTTATCTCCCTGAAGACCCGTAACGCCATCATCTTCTCCCCGCACCCCCGTGCCAAGAACTCCACCAATACCGCTGCCAAGCTGGTACTGGATGCAGCCATTGCCGCCGGTGCCCCGAAAGACATCATCGGCTGGATTGACCAACCCTCCGTCGAACTCTCCAACGCCCTGATGCGTCACGACGACATCAACCTGATCCTGGCCACCGGTGGCCCGGGCATGGTGAAGGCCGCCTACTCCTCCGGCAAACCCGCCATCGGCGTGGGTGCGGGCAACGTGCCCATCGTCATCGACGAGACTGCCGACGTGAAGCGTGCCGTCGCCTCCATCCTGATGTCCAAGACCTTCGACAACGGCGTGGTTTGTGCCTCCGAGCAGGCGGTCATCGTGGTTGACTCCATCTATAACCAGGTCAAGGAGCGTTTCGCGACCCACGCCGGCTATATCCTCTCCAAGGAAGAGGCCGACAAGGTGCGTAAAGTGCTGCTGATCAACGGCGCCCTGAACGCCGACATCGTGGGCCAGCCTGCCACCAAGATCGCCGCCATGGCCGGTGTCACCGTTCCCGCGACCACCAAGATCCTCATCGGTGAAGGCCTGGAGCTCTGCGCAGAAGACGAATTCGCTCACGAGAAGCTCTCCCCGACGCTGGGTATGTTCCGTGCCAAGAACTTCGAAGAAGCCGTCGAGATGGCCTGTGACATGGTCAACATCGGTGGTATCGGCCACACCTCCGGTCTGTATACCGACCAGGATCGCAACGCCGACCGCATCAAGTACTTCGGCGACAAGATGAAGACTGCCCGTATCCTCATCAACACCCCCTCCACCCAGGGTGGTATCGGTGACCTGTACAACTTCGCGCTGGCCCCGTCCCTGACCCTGGGTTGCGGCTCCTGGAGTGGTAACTCCATCTCCGAGAACGTCGGTCCCAAGCACTTGATCAACAAGAAGACAGTCGCAAAACGGGCAGAAAATATGCTGTGGCACAAACTTCCGAAATCCATCTACTTCCGTCGTGGTTCCCTGCCTATCGCCCTGAGCGACCTGGAAGGCAAGAAGCGTGCACTGGTAGTGACCGACCGCTTCCTGTTCAACAACGGCTACGCCGATGAAGTGGTCCGTCTGCTCAAGAAGCTGAACATGGAAGTGGAGATCTTCTACGAAGTGGAAGCCGACCCCACCCTGTCCGTGGTACGCAAGGGCGCCGAAATGGCCAACTCCTTCAAGCCGGACGTGATCGTCGCCCTGGGCGGTGGTTCTCCGATGGATGCCGCCAAGATCATGTGGGTGATGTACGAGCATCCGGACACCGCGTTCGAAGATCTGGCCATGCGCTTCATGGACATCCGCAAGCGTATCTACAAGTTCCCGAAAATGGGCGTGAAGGCCGAACTGGTCTGTATCACCACCACGTCCGGTACCGGTTCTGAAGTGACCCCGTTTGCGGTCGTGACCGACGACGCCACCGGCATGAAGTACCCGCTGGCCGACTACGAGCTGACCCCGAACATGGCCATCGTGGACGCCAACCTGGTCATGGGCATGCCGAAATCCCTGTGCGCCTTTGGTGGTATCGACGCCGTGACCCACGCCATGGAAGCCTATGTCTCCGTGCTGGCGAACGAGTACTCCGATGGCCAGGCGCTGCAAGCCCTGAAACTGCTGAAGGACTACCTGCCCTCCAGCTACATCAACGGCGCCAACGACCCGATTGCTCGCGAGAAGGTGCACAACGCTGCCACCATCGCCGGTATCGCGTTTGCCAACGCCTTCCTGGGCGTGTGCCACTCCATGGCCCACAAGCTGGGTGCGGAGTTCCACATCCCCCACGGTCTGGCCAACGCCCTGCTGATCAGCAACGTCATCCGCTACAACGCGAACGACAACCCGACCAAGCAGACCGCGTTCTCCCAGTACGACCGTCCGCAGGCTCGTCGTCGCTACGCCGAAGTGGCTGACCATCTGGGTCTGACCGCTGCCGGTGACCGCACCGCGGCCAAGATCGAGAAACTGCTGGCCTGGCTGGACGAGCTGAAGGCAACTCTGGGCATTCCGGCCTCCATCCGTGAAGCTGGCGTGAACGAGGCGGACTTCCTGGCCAAGGTTGACCAGCTGGCCCTGGAAGCCTTCGATGACCAGTGCACCGGCGCCAACCCGCGCTACCCGCTGATCACCGAGCTGAAAGCCATCCTGATGGACACCTACTACGGCCGTCCCTTCATCGAGGAAGCCCAGGTGGCGACCAAGGTAGAAGCCAAAGTCGAAGCCAAGGTAGACACCAAGAAAAAATCCAAGGCCTGATAAGTCCCCTGGATGATGAAAGCCCGCGCAGATGCGCGGGCTTTTTTATTTGTCTATCTGTTTAATTTTGCTAGCTTATTGATAGGCAAATTCGACAGAAGAGCTAATCCATGGCGCTGATCCAGGCCTCCATCGAGCAGTTGAGAGTCGGCCACTACATCCATCTCCCCACGGGATGGACGAGTCACCCTTTTATGTTCAATGCCTTCAAGATCCGCGACCAGCAACAGCTTGATATCATCCGACACCTCGAACTCACCCTGCTGATGGTGGATCCCGACAAGAGCGATCTGCCCGTCGAACCCCTGTTGCGCGCCGACCCGGCCCCCTCCCCCGAGCGGGAGAGCGCGCAGGACACACCGCCCCCCACTGAGCCCGGCTTTGACGAGAAGGCGTTCAGACGCTCCCTGCGCACCGCCGACAAGGCCTTCGGCCAGTCCCTCTCGGATTTGCGCGATGCGCTCGGCGCCCTCAACCTCAAGCCTGACGAGGGGCTCGCCAATACCGCCCAGCTAGTGCGCAGCACCGCCAGCCGTCTTGCCAGCCATCAGGGGCCACTCGGGTTGCACCTCATCCGCAGCCAGCACACGGATAGCCTGCTGCAACACAGCCTGAGCGTGGCCTTCATCGCCATGCTGATGGCGCGGGAACTCGGCATGACCCCGATCGACATCGAGGAGGCGGGGCTGGCCGGCCTGCTGCACGACATCGGCGAACTCAGGATCCCGAGCCAGATCACCCAGAAACGGGGGGATCTCAACAAGGCGGAGCAGAATTTTCTCAACATGCACCCCCAGTACGGGCTTGAGATGCTCAATCAGCTGCAGGCCTTCGAACACAGGATCCGCGAGGTGGCCCACCTGCACCACGAGCGCCTCGACGGCAGCGGCTTCCCTCTTGGCATCGGTGGCGACAAGATCCCTCCCCTCGTCCGCCTCATCGGCCTGGTGGATCACTACGACGAATCGCTCCACCCCCGCAACGGCATCAACCCGATGGGGCCGAGCCAGGTCATCGGCCAGCTCTTCAAGCTGTCCCAGAAGAAATTCGATCAGGATCTGGTCAGGTTGCTGATAAAGGTGCTGGGGGTCTATCCCCCCGGCTCCCTGGTGCGCCTCGACGACGACTCCGTGGCCCTGGTGCTGTCGACCGAACCCACCATGCCCCTCAAACCCAAGGTGCAGCCCTATATCAAGGGGCAGCGCCCGGAAGGGGTGGCCATGATCGACTTGCGGGAGGATGCGAGAAGCATAGTAGCCACCCTCAGGCCGGAAGAGCTGGATGAAGGACAACGGCCGTTTTTCAGCCTGGGCCGGCGGGTCTGTTACTATTTCGCCTTCTGAGTTATCCCCAGAAGCTGGGGATAACTCATTGGACAAACCTGAATAATTGCTCCATCCCCCTCAAAATCGTCCGCCATTGAAGCTGAATAAAAAACGCCCAACCAAGGGGTCGGGCGGAGCATGCCACCTCCGTGTGGGGTATCCTGCGGATACCTTCATGCTCTCTTCAGCAATATCAAGCGCAGGCAGGTTATACAAATATCAATTTAACATACTGATTTTATATGGTTTTATTTTTCAATTCTGGCAAACTGCCCCCGCCACCCGGCGCCGGCCCGTGTCAAGACGAGATCTGGCTCACAGTGTGCCAGGGCGGCGCACAGACCAAGCATGATTGTTGAGGAAGGTTTTTTATGCAGTTAGTCCTCTCCCTGCTCCAGCAGATGAGCGTCAGCCTGGTCATCGCCTACCTCTTTTCCAAGAGCCCCCTGCTGCGCCCCCTGGCCAACTACTCCGTCAGACTGCCCCACAAGGTGCTGATATACGTCATCTTCTCCAGCTTCTGCATCCTCGGCACCTACGTGGGCCTCGACATCGACGAGGCCATCGCCAACACCCGTGCCGTCGGTGCCGTGCTTGGCGGTTTGCTGGGCGGCCCCCTGGTCGGCTTTCTGGTCGGCCTGACCGGTGGCCTGCACCGCTACACACTGGGAGGCTTTACGGATCTGGCCTGCGCCATCTCCACCACCTGCGAGGGGCTCCTGGGGGGTCTGGTGCACTGGCGGCTGATGCGGGCGGGCAAGGTGAATGACCTCTTCGAGCCCAGAGTCGCCTTCTTCACGACCTTCGTGGCCGAGATCATGCAGATGGTGATCATCCTGCTGGTCGCCACCCCGTTCGACAAGTCCCTGCTCCTGGTGCGCACCATCGCCACCCCCATGATCCTGGCCAACTCCTGCGGGGCGGCCCTCTTCATCAGCATGATCCGCGACCAGCAGCGGATGTACGAGAAGTTCTCCCGAGTCTTCTCCGCCAAGGCCCTCACCATCGCCAACCGTACCGTCGGCATCATGAGCCAGGGGTTCACCCCCGAGGCCAGCACCCGCATCGCCCAGATAGTGCAGGAGGAGACCGGGGTCGGTGCGGTCGCCATCACGGATACCGACAAGATCCTCGCCTTCATCGGCACCGGGGAGGATCACCACAAGCCGGGTACCCCCATCACCTCCGCCATCACCCTGCAGGCCATCGCCCAGAACAAGGTGCTCTTTGCCGACGGCAACAGCCAGCCCTATCGCTGCAGCCTCTCCCCCCAGTGCGAGCTGGGCTCGGTGCTGGTGATCCCCCTGCAGGGGGATCAGGGGGTGATCGGCACCATCAAGCTGTATGAACCCAAGAAGCGGCTGTTTCTCAAGATCAACCACACCCTGGGAGAAGGGATCGCCAACCTGCTCTCCCAGCAACTGCTGAGCGGACGGCTTGAGCAGCAGCAGCGCCTGCTGGTGCAGTCCGAGCTCAAGCTGGTGCAGGCGCAGATCAACCCCCACTTCCTGTTCAACACCCTCAATACCATCAGCGCCATCACCCGCCGCGACCCGGGCAGGGCGCGAGAGCTGTTGCTGCATCTCTCCCGCTTCTTTCGCAACAATCTCAAGCGCCAGCACGGTATGGCCACCCTGCGGGAGGAGCAGGAGCACTGCCTCTCCTACCTGGAGATTGAGCAGGCCCGCTTTGGCGAGCGGCTGGCCGTCATCAACGAGATCCCGCCCCACCTGGCCGACCTGCAACTGCCGAGCTTCACCCTGCAACCCCTCATCGAGAATGCCATCAAGCACGGCATCTGTTCCCTGCTGGGCCAGGGGCGGATCCGCCTCTTTGCCGAGGAGGGGCCGGACCGGGTCACCCTCTGTGTCGAGGACAACGCCGGCGCCTGGGATCCGGCCTCCCGGAGCGATGGCCTCGGCATGAGCCTGGTGGACAAGCGCCTCAAGAGCGCCTTCGGCGAGCGCTTTGGCCTCGATGTGCAGTGGGAGCCAGAGCAGTGGACCCGGGTCTGCCTCACCCTCCCCAGACAGCCCCCTATCCCTTCCAAGGAGACGAGATGATCCGCACCCTGATCGTCGATGATGAACCCTATGCCCGCGAGGAGCTGGCCGAGCTGCTCGGCGGCGATCCCGACATCGAGATCCTGGGCATGGCCGCCAACGCTATCGAGGCGCTGCCCATGATCCAGCGACTCAAACCCGACGTGGTGTTTCTCGACATCCAGATGCCCAAGCTGAGCGGCATGGAGCTGGTCGCCATGCTGGACCCCCTGCCCCGCATCGTCTTTGTTACCGCCTTCGACGATTACGCCATCCAGGCCTTCGAGGAAAACGCCTTCGACTACCTGCTAAAACCGGTGGAGCCGGCGCGCCTCGCCAAGACGCTTGGGCGACTCAGGCAGGACCTCACGCCGCAACCGGTCGGGAACCTGGCCCCGACCATCCGCCATATTCCCGGATACCTGCACAACCGGGTGCGGCTGCTGCCCACCTCGCAGGTGGAGTACGCTTTCTCGGATCTTGGCGGCGTCCATGTGGCCTGCCAGGGCGAGCTGTTTCACACCCAGCTCACCCTCAAGTCCCTGGAGGAGAAGACGCCGCTGCTGCGCTGCCACCGCCAGTATCTGGTGGCGCCGGCCGCCATCTTCGAGATCCAGCTGCTGGAGAACCAGCTGGCGGAGATAGTCACCCCGAGCGGGGCCCGGGTGCCGGTCAGCCGCCGCTACCTCAAGGAGCTCAAGGAGGAGCTGGGGCTGGAATAAGCCCCGGGATGTGCGCGAGATCACAACGGGCGACCGCTCGGGTCGCCATGTCGCCGCTCAGCCCGTTTACCTGCCGTTAACAGAAAGACCCACCTACACTGGCCGCGCACACCAAAAAATAACAAGGCAGGAGCGTAACAATGATCTGGTTCTTCCTCTGTGTCGGCTTGCTGATAGCCGGCTACTTCCTATACGGCAAATTCATCGAACGGATATTTGGCCCGAAACCCGAGCTGAAGACCCCCGCCATCACCATGGCGGACGGGGTGGACTATGTCCCCATGTCGGACAAGAAAGTCTATCTGGTTCAACTGCTCAACATCGCCGGCGTCGGCCCCATCTTCGGCCCCATCCTGGGTGCCCTCTATGGCCCGGTCGCCATGCTCTGGATCGTGTTCGGCTGCATCTTCGCCGGTGCGGTGCATGACTACTTCTCCGGTATGCTGTCGGTGCGCGCCAAGGGCGCCTCGGTGCCGACCGTGGTCGGTGAGCACCTGGGTACCGCCGCCAAGCACTTCATGAACCTGTTCGCCGTGGTGCTCTTGATGCTGGTGGGCGTGGTCTTCGTGCTGAGCCCGGCTGGCCTGCTCGCCAACCTCACCTCCACCGATCTGGTCTACTGGATTGCGGCCATCTTCGCCTACTACATCCTCGCGACCATAGTCCCCATCGACAAGATCATCGGCCGCTTCTACCCCATTTTCGGCGCCCTGCTGGTCTTCATGTCGGTCGGCCTCATCATCGGCCTCATCGTCTCCGGCAAAGGCTTCTACAACACCGGGATGGACTTCTCCAACCTGCACCCGACCGACCTGCCGCTCTGGCCGCTCTTGTTCATCACCATCGCCTGTGGCGCGGTCTCCGGCTTCCACGCTACCCAGTCCCCGCTGATGGCGCGCTGCATGCAGAACGAAAGCTCCGGCCGCTTCATCTTCTACGGCGCCATGATAGGTGAAGGCATCATCGCCCTCATCTGGTGCACCCTGGGTCTCTCCTTCTACGACAGCACAGAAGCGCTCAACGCCACCCTGGCAAGCGGCGGTCCCTCTGCCGTGGTACACGAGGTCTCCACCAGCCTGCTCGGCACCGTTGGCGGCATCCTGGCCATCCTGGGCGTGGTGATCCTGCCCATCACCTCCGGTGACACGGCGTTTCGCAGTGCCCGCCTCATCGTGGCGGACTTCCTGAACCTGACCCAGAAACCCATGGCCAAGCGCCTGCTGATCGCCATCCCCATGTTCATCCTTGGTTTCATCATCTCCAAGGCCGAGTTCGGGGTGATCTGGCGCTACTTCGGCTGGGCCAACCAGACCACCGCCGTCATCATGCTGTGGGCCGCCGCCGCCTACCTCATCAAGGAAGGCAAGCTGCACTGGGTGTGCACCATTCCCGCCATCTTCATGACGGCCGTGGTGATCACCTACCTGGCCAACGCCCCCATCGGCTTTGGTCTGGAGATGGGTGTCTCCACCATCATCGGCCTGGTGGGCACCGCCCTCATCACCCTGGCCTTCCTGGTGAAATTCAGACCCTCGCAACTGAGGGAAGCCAAGGAGAGTTGAGGATTGACCCTTTCTCCATGACAAGAGGCCCGGCATTGCTGCCGGGCCTCTTTCTTTTGGGGTCACTTCCCGGCGGGTGTCACCGGGGCGTCGGGGGCCTCGGCGGGGGCCTGATACCAGTGCTCCCTTGCCACCAGCACCGCCTGCTCCGGCTGGGCAATGAAGTTGGGGGACATGATCTGCACTCCGAACTCGTTGAAGACATCCTGGATGTGGCCATGCAGCTCCGTCCGGACCACGGCGGGCAGCAGGTCCGCCTTCATGCGCACCTGCAGCTCGTACTCCACATACCAGTCCTGCAGGTTCAGCTGCCTCACCAGGGGCGCCTCCGCCTGATTGAGCATGGTGCAGCGCCGCGCGGCCAGCTCCAGCATGGCGTGTACCTGGCGCCAGGGGGCATCGTAACCTATGGTCACCTTGGTCAGGAGTGCGACCCCCTTCTCGCCAGCCAGCCGCGTCAGGTTGACCACCTTGCCCCCCACCACCACCGCATTGGGCAGCGTGACCTCGTGATCCTGGCGCGTCACCAGCTTGGTGGAGAGGGCGTTGAGCTCGCTCACCATCCCCTCGACCTCGCCGATCTGCACCAGATCGCCGGGTCGCAGCGCACGGGAATAGATGAGCACCAGGCCGCTCATGGCGTGGTTCATGATGCCCGCCGACCCCAGGGTCACCATCAGACCGAAGAAGACGCTGATCCCCTTGAAGGCGTCGGAGTCGGCGCCGGGCAGGTAGGGGTAGGCCACGGTCAGGGCAAACAGCCAGATCCCCACGGAGAGCAGGCGCCGGGTCGCTCCTATGGTCTCCGCGTGCAGTCCCTGCACCCGCAGTTGGCCGTGTTCGATGCGATCGAACAGGATGGCCAGCATCCGGATGAAGAAACGGGTGATAAGCACGATGAGCAGCACGGTCACCAGCCCCGGCATGGCCGCTATCATCCCCTCCAGCATGTCGCCGCACAGTTCGAACAGGGAGTCCCCCAGGCGCTCGCTCCAGGCCCGGGTCTGGGGGAAGAGGGCGAGCACATAGGTCAACCAGCCATAGGTGAGCATGAAGATCACCAGCAGGGTGACGAGGCCTATCAATCGGGCCTCCACGTTTCCCGCCACCTGGCGCCACTGGTGTGGAATAAGCCCCTTCTGCTGCAGGAGACGGTTGGCGAGCCAGCGTCTGACCCGTCTGTGGCCCCGCTGCAGCAGCCAGGTCAGACCGAAGAAGAGCAGGCTGGCCAGCAGCGCCATGCCACCGGCCTTGAGCAGATAGGGGGTCGAATGCAGTTCAAGGTACTTGAGGCGCACCTTGTCCAGCCGTGCCCGCACCAGCTCGCTCGCCTGATCCAGGCTCAGTTCGTCGAGGGTTTCCAGATCCCCTTCCACCAGCACCAGGATCCGCTTGCCGTTGACCAGAAACTCGCGCGTATCCTGGCCAAAGCGCCTGGCGCTCACCAGGGTCACCGGCTCCTCCAGATCGGAGGCCTTCATCTGCATGAGCCGCTCCTTGACCAGACGGACCCGGGCCGCCCCGTCCAGACGGCCAAATTTCGCCTGCAACATGACGATGGGCTCGTGGAGCAATACCAGGGTTCTGGCCTTCTCCTGTTCGGTCGGCTCCATCCTGGGCTCGGCGGCCCATGACTGACTCACCGACAACACATTGAACAACAGCAACAGCGCCAACCAGCGGCCCATTTTGCATCCCCTCTCCATCCTGCCCCCAATTTTCCCTGCGAGACCATATAGTCCCGTTCCTGTTTGATTTTATAGAAGTAAATGTCTGGTGTGTGATAAATAGTCAAGCGATTAACCAGGCCTGTACCACAAGTTCAACACCAAGCTTGGGTCCTTGCGCTACGGCAATATACTGTCATCATGAGCTGGATACTGTGAAGGCGAGTGTCCGGATATGGCCTCGCGATTTGAGATGGGAGAAACCGATGGTACTTGACTACATTGCCCTGGGAATATTGGTGTTTGTCGTCTTGGTCATCTTCTATGGCGTTATCGTCATTCACGATATTCCGTATGAAATAGCCAAGCACCGCAATCACCCCCACCAGGATGCCATTCACGTGGCAGGCTGGGTCAGCCTGTTCACCCTGCATGTGCTCTGGCCCTTCCTCTGGATCTGGGCCACGGTCTACCGCCCCGATCGCGGCTGGGGGTTCAACCAGCGGCTGCAAAACGACGAAGACGAGATCACCGCACTCAAGAAAGAACTGGCCGTACTGCAGGCCCGCATGAACACGCTCGAACAGACCGATAAATAGGTAACTCCCCATGGACCTGCTACTGATCCTCACCTATGCAGCCCTCTGCATAGGCGTTTTCAAGATCTTCAAGATCCCGCTCAACAAGTGGAGCGTCCCGACGGCCGTGCTGGGGGGGATCGTCCTCATCGGCACCCTCATCATGCTGATGAACTACAACCACCCCTACTCGGAGCTGGCCCGCAACTACTACGTCTCCACCCCCGTCGTACCCCTGGTGAAGGGACGCGTCACCGAGGTGCCGGTCACCCCCAACCAGCTGGTCAAACAGGGGGACGTACTGTTTCGCATCGATGCCGAGCCCTTCCAGGAGAAGGTCGCCAGCCTGACGGCGAGGCTTTCCTCCAACCAGGACTACCTCAAGTCCCTCGATGCCCGGCTGCGCTCTGCCAGCCTGGACCGGGATCGCGCCCAGGAACTGATGCGACGGGGTATCGGCAAGCAGCGTGATCTGGACGTGACCCAGGCCAACGTGGACGACATCGTCGCCCAGATCGACCAGCAGAAGGCCACGCTGGATGACCTGAAAGCCCAGCTCAACATCGCCAAGTACGATCTGGAGCAGACCGTGGTCTACGCTCCGAGCGATGGCCATGTGGTGCAGCTGGCGCTGCGCCCGGGCATGATTGCCGCCCCCTTCATGTTCCGCCCCGTAATGACCTTCATCCACGAAGACGCCAACTCCTACGTCGGCTGGTTCTGGCAGAACAGCATGCAGCGGCTCAAGGATGGGGATGAGGCCGAGGTGGTACTGGACGGCATCCCCGGCCGGATCTTCAAGGCCAGGGTGAAGAAAGTGATCCCCGCCATGGCAGCGGGCAACGTCCAGGCTCAGGCGGGCCTGATCGATCAGACTACGGCCCAGGTGCCCGGCCGTTTGCCGATCATCCTGGAGATCACCGACCCCGAGTGGGCCAAGTATCAGGTGATCGCGGGCTCCAGCGGCCAGGCCGCCATCTACACCGAGCATTTCCATCACGTGGCCATCATGCGAAAGATCCTGATGCGCATGGGCAGCTGGCTCAACTACCTGTTCCCCTTCCACTAAGCTTCGTTACCACCTCCTGTTTCGAGGGCCGCGCTTGCCGGCCCTCTGTTTTTAAGCCAGACATTTAAAAACCGAATCCCTATAATGGCGCCATCTTGCAGCAGCCAGTCTCCCCATGTTCGTTCTAAGACCCTATCAAACCGACGCCGTCAACGCCGTCATCAGCCACTTTCGCAAACATCCGGATCCCGCCGTCATCGTGCTGCCCACCGGGGCCGGCAAGAGTCTGGTGATCGCCGAGCTGGCGCGAAAAGCCCGCGGCCGGGTGCTGGTGCTGGCCCACGTCAAGGAGCTGGTGGAGCAGAACCACGCCAAGTACGAGGCCTGGGGGCTCAAGGCCGACATCTTCGCCGCCGGACTGTCCCGCAAGGAGGCCAGCGCCCAGGTGGTGTTTGGCTCGGTGCAGTCGGTAGCCCGCAATCTGGATGCCTTCGACGGGGCCTTTTCCCTGCTTATCATCGACGAGTGCCATCGGGTGTCGCTCGATGATGACAGCCAGTACCATCAGGTGATCGACCATCTCAAGGCCGCCAATCCGGCCCTCAAGATATTGGGCCTCACCGCCACTCCCTACCGGCTGGGGCTGGGCTGGATTTACCGGCGTCACTACCACGGCATGGTGAAGAGCCACGGGGAGCGGCTGTTCGGCGACTGCGTGTTCGAGTTGCCCCTGCGCTTCATGGTGAAAAACGGCTACCTGACCCCGCCCCGTCTCGTCGATGCCCCCGTCGTCCACTACGACTTCAGCCGGCTGGTGCCGCGCGAGAACGGCCTGTTCAGCGAGGCGGACCTCAACGGCGAACTCAGGCGCCAGGAGCGGGTCACCCCCCACATCATCAATCAGGTACTGGAGTACGCCGCCGAACGCCTGGGGGTGATGATCTTCGCCGCCACCGTCGAGCACGCCCGGGAAATTCACGGTCTGCTCGGCGCGCAAGGAGAAAAAGCGGCGCTGATCACCGGTGAAACCCCGGGTCCGGAGCGCGACGCCCTCATCAGCGCCTTCAAGGCCCGCGAGCTCAAATTCCTGGTCAACGTGGCGGTGCTCACCACCGGCTTTGATGCCCCCCATGTCGATCTTATCGTGATGCTCAGACCCACAGAGTCGGTGTCGCTCTACCAGCAGATCGTCGGGCGCGGCCTGCGCCTGTCGCCTGGCAAGACCGATTGCCTGGTACTGGACTACGCCGGCAACAACTTCAACCTGTTTGCCCCCGAGGTGGGGGAACCCAGACCCCACGCCGGCACCGAGCCGGTCCAGGTGCCCTGCCCCGCCTGCGGCTTTGCCAACACCTTCTGGGGCAAGACGGACGAAGACGGCAAGGTGATTGAACACTACGGCCGCCGCTGCCAGGGGCTGTTCGAGGATGACGAGGGCCATCGCGAGGAGTGCGACTATCGCTTTCGCGCCAAAATATGTCCCGCCTGCGGTGCCGAAAACGACATCGCAGCCCGCCGCTGTCAATCCTGCGATCACCTCCTGGTGGATCCTGACGACAAGCTCAAGGAGGCGCTCAATCTCAAGGACTGCATGGTCATCCGCTGCGCCGGTCTCACCCTGGCGGCTGGGCGCGGCAAGCAGGGGGAGCGGCTGGAGGTGACCTATCACGACGAGGACGGACTCACCCTGACGGAGTACTTCGGTTTCCACTCGCCGGGCGCACGGCGCTTGTTTCAACAGGTCTTTGTGCGTCATCATTGGCCCGCCCCGGGGCTGGAGCCCGAATTTGCCACCCTGGCGAGCGTGCTGGCCGCCAGCGGCCAGTTCCGTCACCCGGATTTCGTCATCGCCCGCAAGTCGGGCCGTTTCTGGCAGGTGAAGGAAAAAATATTCGATTACGAGGGGCGTTACCGGACTGCCAACGCCCCGGCCTGACCACACGTCCGGCCACATCAGGCAGTCACCCGGTTTGATTAGCAGGGCGGTATTGCATTGCCGCCCTTTCGTTCAGTTAGAGGATCCTATGCAGCGGCTGTTGATTGGTTTTTGTGCTCTCTTTTCCCTGGTGGCCCAGGCCACCCCGCTGACCCCGCCCAAGGGGGGCCAGTATGCCGTCATCGTGCAGGGCAACAACGGCATCGAGTTTTCCCGCAATGCGGATGACATGATAGCGCCCGCCTCCACCATGAAGGTGCTGACCGCGCTCGCCGCCCGCCTGGAGCTTGGCGCCGACTTCCGCTTCGCCACCGACCTCCAGGCCCAGCCCGGCGCCAAGCAGGGGGATGCCATCAACGGTGACATCTGGATCAACTTCGTCGGCGACCCCACCCTGTCGCGGATGGATCTGGTCGCCCTGTTCAAGCAGCTCGGCGTCAGCCAGATCAAGGGCAACGTCTACGTCAACACCGGTGCCTACAACGGCTATGAGCGCGGCAACGGCTGGTCCTGGGGGGATCAGACCCTCTGCTTCGCCGCCCCGGTCTCCTCCGTCATCATCGACAAGAACTGCGCCTACGGCACCGTTACCGCCACCCAGATCGGCAAGCCCGCAGTGGGCAATGTCGCCACCGGCGTCCCCATCGGCATCGGTGCCGACAACGTCGAGGTGATGAGCTATGGCGACATGGCGCGCCAGTTCTGCGCCCTGGAAGTAGACATGGCCAAGGGCAACTTCTACGAGCTCAAGGGCTGCATCACCCCGAACAAGGAGCCACAAGGGCTGCGCTTCGCCATCCACGACGTGGAAGCCTGGGGTTGGGACAACATCCGCTGGGCCATGAACCGTGCCGGGATCCGCCACGACGGCCTGCTGCGCGTCACCCACAAGGCCCCGGTGGGTGCCCAGACCCTGGCCACCCACTACTCCGTCTCCCTGCCGGTGATGCTCGCCAAGATGTTGAAGAAGTCCGACAACCTCTACGCCGACACCTTCCTCAAAACCGTGGGTCGCCATTACTACAACAAGCCGGGGAGCTATCGCAGTGGCACCATGGCGGTGCGCGCCATCCTGACCAAGCACGGCATTGACCTTGGCAACGCCACCCTGGCCGACGGCTCCGGCCTCTCCGCCCACAACCTCATCAGCGCCCGCCAGATGCTGTCGGTGCTGACCTTCATCCAGAAGAACGACGCCGAGCTCGATTTCATCAAGCTGCTGCCGAGCTCCCAGGTGGACGGTACCCTGGCATGGCGCCGCAGCGTCACCGCCCCCATGATGAAGAACAAGGTGCACGCCAAGACGGGGACCATCACGGGCACCTCGAACCTCGCCGGCTTCATCGACACCGCCGGCGGCCAGCGCAAGGCGTTCGTGATGTTCCAGCGCGGCCTGTCCCAGGATCCGGCGACCCACGATCGCTACCGCGCCAGCAAGGCGCCCTGGCCCTGGACCGTCTTCGAGAAGGGCGTGCTGGAGAGCATCTACCAGCAGCAGCCCATCCAGATCGCCGCGCAGTAAAGAGTCTGGGTAGCCTTGCCACGAGCCCGGTGATCCGGGTGCCATCGAACAGGGTGAACAGGGGCATCGCAATTTTCAGCTTTGACTGGCCCGGCGCCGAGGCTATGCTGTGCCCAGCCTCGCCTTAATGGCCTGCGTGAACGGCTTGTGTAACGGCTTGTATAACGGAGAGAAAAGATGTTTGTAGAGATTTTTGGTCGTCCGGGTTGCCCCTATTGCGTGCGTGCCCAGCAGATTGCCGAGCAGCTGACCGAGGAGCGCGATGACTTCGAGTTCCGCTACGTGGATATCAACGTCGCCGGGCTGACCAAGGACGATCTGGCTGCCAAAGCCGGCAAGCCCGTAACCACGGTGCCGCAGATCTTCCTGGACGAGCAGCACATCGGCGGCTGCACCGACTTCGAGGCCTATGCCCGAGCCAATCTGGGTCTGTAAGACCAACCCCATTGCAAAAGGCGCCCAGGGCGCCTTTTTTCATGCCGCACGCCTGCCTTACCCCACCGGCGTGAAACGGCTCACCACCTCCCCCTGGTGCTCAATCCACTCCATGAACATGGCCACGGGGCGGGCATAGACCTGGCCGTCCTGCTCCGATTGGTAGACGACCAGCTGCTCCCCGGTCTCGGTGTGCTGGGCCAGGGCGAGCACCTGGTAGTAACCCCCCTTGAAATGACGATAACGACCGGTGGCGGGTGCATGCATGACAGAGCCTCGATGGTGGAAGAGAAAGGAGCCCGACCTGCCGGACAGGCGGGGTGAAAGCGGATTTTTACCCCAGCCAATCGTGCCAGATGGGCGGGATATTTCAATACACTCCCGTGGCTTTGTGCGCCCTCCCCTCATCTTTCACTGGTCTCTTGGAAACGGGCAAACGATCCTGCTGAATTTAACAAGTTGGCAACCCTGTTTTAGGGGTAAATATCAGGGATTTATTCCATAAATTAGATTGTTCTAGCATTCAATTCTGTGAAGAATAGGGGCAGAGAAATTTGATACTAAAAACAGCTTTTCTGCCAACGCGCCCCACGGGGAAGGAATCACGCTCACATGTTCACCATCGACAAGTCGCACAAGCTCGACGATGTCTGCTATGACATCCGCGGCCCGGTGCATAAAGAAGCCCGCCGTCTCGAGGACGAAGGGCACCGCATCATCAAGCTCAACATCGGCAATCCGGCACCGTTTGGCTTCGAAGCACCGGAGGAGATCATCAAGGATGTGATCCTCAACATGCCCCAGAGCCAGGGCTACTGCGACTCCAAGGGGCTCTTCTCGGCCCGCAAGGCGGTGATGCAGTATTACCAGCAAAAAGGGATGCGCAAGGTCGACATCGACGACATCTACATCGGCAACGGCGCGAGCGAGCTCATCGTGATGGCGATGCAGGCGCTGCTCAACAACGGCGACGAGATGCTGGTCCCCTCCCCCGACTACCCGCTCTGGACCGCGGCCGTCACCCTCTCCGGTGGCCATGCGGTGCACTACCGCTGCGACGAAGGGGCCGACTGGTACCCGGATCTCGACGACATCCGGGCCCGCATCACCCCGCGCACCCGCGGCCTGGTGCTGATCAACCCCAACAACCCGACTGGCGCCGTCTACGGCAGCGAGTTTTTGCTGGAGGTGATCGAGATCGCCCGCCAGCACAACCTCATCATCTTCGCCGACGAGATTTACGACAAGATCCTTTACGACGACATCTCCCACACCAGCGTCTGCACCCTGTGTGACGATGTGATGGTAGTGACCTTCAACGGCCTCTCCAAGGCCTACCGCGCCTGCGGCTTCCGCCAGGGCTGGATGGTCATCACCGGACCAAAGGGCCGTGCCAAGGGCTACATCGAGGGGCTGGAGATGCTGGCCTCCATGCGCCTGTGTGCCAACGTGCCCATGCAGCACGCCATCCAGACTGCGCTGGGCGGCTACCAGAGCATCAACGAGCTGATCCTGCCGGGCGGCCGCCTGCGTCGCCAGCGGGACAAGGCGTGGGAGCTGCTCAACGACATTCCGGGGGTCTCCTGCGTCAAGCCCAAGGGGGCGCTCTACATGTTCCCGCGCCTGGACCCCAAGGTGTACGACATTCGCGACGACCAGAAGATGGTGTTCGACCTGCTGCAGCAGGAGAAGCTCTTGCTGGTGCAGGGCACCGGCTTCAACTGGCCGGCGCCGGATCACTTCCGCCTGGTCTTCCTGCCCCGGGAAGAGGAGCTCGAAGAGGCCATCGGCCGCCTCGCTCGCTTCCTCAAGGGCTACAAGCAGTAAGCTCTGAACATGAAAAAGGCTCCTTCGGGAGCCTTTTTGTTGCCTGTCGTATGACGTCCTATCAGCCGTGCAGCAGGGCCCCGGCCACCAGCACCCCCATGGTGATGAGCCCTACCCCGATGATGAAGGGCAAGACCCAGCGCACGAAGCGGTCGTAGGGGATCCTGGCGAGCGCCAGCCCGGCAACCAGGTGGGCGGCGGTGGGGGCAAACAGGTTGATCCAGCCGGAGGCGGACTGGTAGGCGGTGATCACCAGATCCCGGGAGATGCCGGAGAAGTCCGCCAGCGGCCCCATCAGCGGCATGGAGACGGTCGCGAGCCCCGAGGTGGAGGGGATGAAGAAGCTGAGGATGATGTGCACCAGATAGGCCATCAGGATGAAGACCGATGACGACAGCCCGCTCACCAGCCCCTCGGCCCAGTGCAAGATGGTGTCGATGATGACGCCGTGCTCCATCACCACATAGATGCCACGCGCCACCGCCACCACCAGGGCCACCCCGATAAGATCCCGCGCTCCGTTCAGGAAGGTCGCCACATAGTTGGACTCGGGCATCCGGTTGATGAGCGCGATAAGGATGGAGGCGCTGAAGAAGAGGGTGGAGAGCTCGTCGAACCACCAGCCCAGGGTGGGCAGCAGGTCGATACCCAGATCCGACCAGGGCACCACCGCATAGATCATCAGCAGGAAGGTACCGAAGAAGACCAGCATGGTGAGCTTCTGCCTGCCGCTGAAGGCGTGGTTGCTGCTCTTCATCTGGGAGAACTCGTCGTCATAGACGATGTCCGCCAGCACGGAACGGGACTTGTCCTGCTGCACCTGCTTGGCGTAGCGCATCACGTACCAGGAGGCGAAAATGACAAGCAGCAGCCACTGCACGACCCTGAGACCAATCCCCTCGCCGATGGGGATGCCGGCAAAGCCGGAGGCGATGCCGGTGGCGAACGGGTTGACGGTGGAGGCGAGCACCCCGACCCCGGAGCCGAGCAGGATGATGCCCGCCGCCACCATGCGATCGAAGCCTGCCGCCATCATGACAGGCACGATGAGCGCCCAGAAGGCCACCGTCTCTTCCGCCATGCCGAAGGTGGAGCCGCCGAGGGCAAACAGGGCGATCAGCACGGGGATGAGCAGTCGCTCGCGCCCGGCGAAGGTGCGCACGATTGCCCCCACCCCGGCATCGAGCGCCCCGCTCTGCATGGTCACCGCCAGAAAACCGCCGATGATGAGCACGAAGAGCGCCACATCCGCCGCCTTGTGGAACCCCTGAATGGGGGCCTTGAGCACCTCGAACACCCCCTGCGGCCGGGAGGGAAGCTCGGTGTAGCTGCCGGGCACCGGCAGCAGGCGCTCGCCGCCGCTGTAATCCGCCACGGCCGCTGCCACCACCGGCTGCTGGGTCTTGGCCGTCACATAGTTGTATTTGCCCGCCGGCAGCACCCAGGTGAGGGCCGCCACCAGGGCGATGATGAGAAAGAGCAGGGTGTAAACCGTGGGGAGTTGGCGCTTCTTGGGCGCGTCGTGTGGAGTGGTCATAGCTTCCGTACCTCGGCAGTGCCGTCATGTGATCCAGACAGCGCAAGCCTAGCGGGTTTGATATGGAAATAAGGTGATCGCGGATAATAAAATTCTGTCATCAGAGAAATGCTTGCCAAAAAAAACAGGGCCCCGCGGGGCCCTGTCTGCACTGACAACCGGCTTACAGCTCGACCACGTCGAACTGCACGTCCGGGTTCACGTCCGCATCGTAGTCCACCTCATCCAGACCGAAACCGAACAGGCGCAGGAACTCCTGCTTGTAGCCGGTGTAGTCGGTCAGTTCGGAAAGGTTCTCGGTGGTGATGGAGGGCCACAGATCGCGGCAGGTCTGCTGCACGTCATCACGCAGTTCCCAGTCATCCATGCGGATGCGGGCCTGCTCGTCCAGCGCCAGATCCGCGCCGTACAGACGGGTGCGCATCATGCGATCCACCTGCTCCATGCAGCCCTCGTGAATGCCCTTCTCCTTCATGATCTTGAAGGCCATGGAGATGTAGAGCGGCATCACCGGAATGGCGCTGGAAGCCTGGGTCACCACGGATTTCAGCACGGCCACATGGGCGGTACCGCCCTTGGCAGCCAGATCGCCACGGATGGCGGTGGCGGCGCGGTCCAGATCTTCCTTGGCGCGGCCCAGGGTGCCATGCCAGTAGATGGGCCAGGTCAGATCGGTACCGATGTAGGAGTAGGCCACGGACTTGGCGCCGTCAGCCAGCACGCCCGCATCGCGCAGGGCCGCCATCCACAGCTCCCAGTCCTGACCGCCCATGACGGTGATGGTGCTCTGGATCTCTTCCTCGTTCGCCGGCTCGACGGTGGCGGTGATGATCTGATCCTTGTTGGTATCGATGGCGGTGGAGGTGTAGACCTCGCCGATGGGTTTCAGGGCGGAGCGCACCACTTCGCCGGTATCCGGCAGCTTGCGCACCGGGGAGGCCAGGGAGTAGACCACCAGGTCGATCTGCCCCAGATCCTGCTTGATAAGCTCGATCACCTTGGCGCGGCACTCGTGGGAGAAGGCATCGCCATTGACGCTCTTGGCGTAGAGACCCGCCTCTTTGGCGGCCTTGTCGAAGGCAGCGGAGTTGTACCAGCCGGCGGTGGCCGTCTTGGTCTCGCTGCCCGCTTTTTCGAAGAAGACGCCGATGGTGGCGGCACCGCTACCGAAGGCGGCGGCAATGCGGGAGGCCAGGCCATAACCGGTGGAAGCGCCGATCACCAGCACCTTCTTGGGGCCATTCTCGATGGCGCCCTTGGCCTTTGTATAAGCTATCTGGCGACGAACATTGGCTTCACAACCGACCGGATGAGTGGTGGTGCAGATAAAACCGCGAACCTTGGGTTTGATGATCATATGGGGTCTCGGATCCGTTAAATGGATGAAATCGGGGCATAAGATACCTCATTGTGGCCCGCTATGGTGCTCTGATGTGTTGAACGGCGGGGAAAATAGGCCGAGATCCGCCGTTTTGCACGACAACTGGCTACCCCCTGCACAAGGGATGACCCCGTGCGGATTAGCGGGAACGCCGCTGACGTGACCGCTCGCCTTGCGAGGGACGGGCGCCATTGTCTGACCCGACGCCATGTACTAGTGTGCAAAGGGAGGATTCAAGGAGGAGCCTATGTCACGCACCCTGGTCATCTCTCTCGTCTGCCTGGTGATCACCGTCCCCCCCGTTGCCCGGGCCGACGTCTACCAATGTTCCCGCAATGGCCGCATCACCTTCAGCGACATCCCCTGCAGCAGCGACGCCAAACCCCTGCCGCTCAACATCTATACCCCTCCCCCCGAAGAAGTGGAGAAGGCCATCCAGCAGACCCGGGACATTGAGGAGAGCCTGGCCAACAGCCTGAAGCAGCGCGAGCAGGAAGCCGCCAGGAAGGAGGAAGAGCGGCAGGCGGGCCAGCTTCAGAAGTAGGTGAGGAAAACAACCTGGGCCCCGAGCCCCGCCACAGACATCGCTCTCCCGCCCACCGCAGGGCCCATCCGAGGGAATCCGGCTGAACACACAGAACACAGACGAGCGGCAGCCCTTCTCCTCCCTGCCACTCTGTCTGTCAGGCCCCTTCGTCTACCCAGGCCCACAAGACACCGCATTATCGGCTGCGCCACGTAAAGATGGCCCATAAGGCACCTTCACAGCGAAAATTCATCTCCTGATGCGGCCTGGCCAAGTGTCAGCCAGCATGAGATGGACTGCGCCATAAAAAAGATCCGTTTGATAACCACTCGAATGAGGTTTTGATGAAAAGCGGGGGCATTGGTTAATTAATCTGGAATTCAGCAGCAAAAACAACGAAGTTTCATGGCCGGGCCGTTCAGCTTTGTCAAAAATTGCCGCTATTGTTAATGAGCTCAAATGACCGTCGTCACATACCCAAGGATCTCATGGAGGAGCTCCGTTATGTTCTGGAATCAAAAAGCAAGCAAGGAAGTCAGCGAGCAAGCGGCGAGGATGGTGGAACTGGGAGCGTTCGAGCAGGCCATCCAGTCCCGGGTGCCCTTCATCCAGTTCACCCCGGCGGGCATGGTCACCTTCGTCAACGACCTCTTCCTGGACATCGTGGGATTCACCCGTGAAGAGGTGATCGGTAGGCACCACAGCACGCTCTGTTTCCCGGAAGACGTCAAGACCCGCGAATACGAAGGGCTGTGGCAGGATCTGCGGGGTGGCGTCTCCCGCAATGGCCGCTTCATTCGCCAGTCAAAATCGGGCAAGGCCATCTGGCTGGAAGCCACCTATTTCCCCATCGTCATCGACGGCAAGGTGGAGCGGATCGCCAAGGTCGCCTCGGACGTTACCCAGCAGCAATCCACCCTGGAGCGCACCCAGGCTCTGCTCGCGGCCCTCGACAAGTCACTGGCGGTCATCGACTTCCACCCCGATGGCACCGTCATCACCGCCAACCAGAACTTCCTCAACTGCTTCGGCTACCGGCTGGACGAGGTGGTCGGCAAGCATCATCGCCTCTTCTGCGATCCCGAGTTCTACCAGAAAAATCCCAACTTCTGGCACGATCTCGGCTCGGGGGACATCAAGTCCGGGCTCTTCATGCGCCTGGGTCACCGCGGAGAGAAAATCTGGCTGGAGGCCACCTACAACCCCATCTTCAACCACGAGGGCAAGGTGGTCAAAATCATCAAGCTAGCCAGCGACATCACGGAGCGGGTGGAAAAATCCATCTCCACCCGGGAGGCGGCCCACAAGGCCTGCGCCATTGCCAGCGAGACAGTCGCGAGCGCCGCCAAGGGGCGGGAGGTGATCGACCGGGTGCTGGAAACCTCCTCCCACATCAACCTCTCGGTCAATACGGTCAGCAAGCAGATAGAGCAGCTCAACCAGCAATCCCGAAGCATCGAGTCCATCATCTCCACCATCAGCGGCATCGCTGATCAGACCAACCTGCTGGCCCTCAACGCCGCCATCGAGGCGGCCCGGGCCGGCGAGCAGGGCCGCGGCTTTGCGGTGGTGGCAGACGAGGTGAGGCAGCTGGCGGCGCGGACCTCCAGCTCCACCAACGAGATAGTCTCCGTCATCAAGCACAACTCGGAGATCACCTCCAAGATCACCCAGACCGTCTCCGTCGTCTCCGACAAGGCGGTGGCCGGGCAGGATCAGGCCAACATCATCGCCAACGTCATCAAGGAGATCATCGAGGACGCCAACTCGGTCTCGGACACCGTCAAGAGCCTCTCCATCTGAGCGAAAGCCGCCAATGACAACGGGGGGCCAGGCCCCCCGTTGTCATTGCTATGCGTGCTATCCGTAGAACCGCAAACCGGCTCAGCCATCCCCGAGGAGATAGTGTCTGGCCTCCTCGTCGGCCTGGCCGAGGGCCGTCTCCCACAGCTCGGCGATGCAGAGCCCCTCCTCCCCCACGGCCTCCTCTTCCAGCGCCTCCAGCGCCTGGGCATCGGCCAGGGTAAAGGGGTGGTGGCTCAGCAGCCTCTGCGCTTCATCAAGCAAGTGCATGTCGCTCATCATTGGCTCCTTTCTCGTCAGGGGTCCCTGTCCAGACTGTAGCCCAGTGGCGGCGACTCATCCCCCGGTGGCGACCGCCTCCGCCCGCTTCCTGCCGGACGGCAGCTGACCCACGGCGATGCCGGCCAGCACGGCGGCGCAGGCGAGCCATTGCAGCGGCGTCAGGGTTTCCCCCAGCAACAGATAGGCGAGCAGCAGGGTAAAGACGGGAATGAGGTTCACATAGGCCGCCGCCAGGGTCACCTTCACCTGGGTCACCGACCAGTTGTAGAGCAGGTAGGCCCCGAGCGTCACGAAGGCACCGAGGAAGACGATGACCGCCATGTCCTGCCAGGCCCAGCTCGCGGGCCAGGGTGCACTGAAGGCGAAGGGGGCAAAGAAGAGGGTGCCGACGAAGGCCTGCAGCGCCGTCAGCGTCATCACGCCATAGCGGCTGGAGAGCTTCTTGAACACCACAGAGTAGGTGGCGGCGCAGAGCATGGCCCCCATCTCCAGGCTGTTGCCGAGCAGGGCATTGGGGGCAAACTCGTCAGCCCCCTCCCCCAGCCCCAGCAGGGCGATGCCGAAGATGGCGATGGCAAATCCCAGGAGCTGGCGGCGGCTCACCCGCTCTTTGAGCAGCACGAAGGCCACCAGGGCCACCATCAGGGGCAGGAGCGCGCAGACCATGCCGGCCTGACCGGCGCTGGTGTAGCGCAGGGCATTGACCTCCAGCAGGAAGTAGAGGCAGGGCTCCAGCGCGCCCATCAGGGCCAGCCAGCGCCAGTCCCCCTTCTGGTACTGGACCCGGCCGAGCTGGCGGTAGCAGAGCAGCCAGCAGCCCGAGGCCACCAGCATGCGCATGAAGAGCACCTGGCCGAAGGACCAGACTTCCAGCACATGTTTGAGAGCGATAAAGGAGCTGGACCAGAGCAGCATGGCCAGGGTCAGCGTCAGGATGGGTAAAGGGCGCACAATGCCTCCATGAATTGGGCATTCGAATAATAACCATACGGCCTTGCGGTTGTCTAAAGGCACCTAACATCAGATAATGTGGCCGCCTTCACACCGGATAACCCATCGTCAATGACTGAGTACCTGCTTTTACTGATCGGCACAGTGCTGATCAACAACTTCGTGCTGGTGAAGTTTCTCGGCCTTTGCCCCTTCATGGGCGTCTCTGGCAAGCTGGAAACCGCCATCGGCATGGGACTGGCCACCACCTTCGTGATGACCCTTGCCAGTGCCTGCTCCTACCTGATGGAGCACTACATCCTGATCCCGCTAGAGATCGCCTACCTGCGCACCCTGGGTTTCATCCTGGTGATCGCCGTGGTGGTGCAGTTTACCGAGATGGTCATCCGCAAGAGCAGCCCGACCCTCTATCGCCTGCTCGGCATCTTCCTGCCGCTCATCACCACCAACTGCGCCGTGCTCGGCGTGGCGCTGCTCAGCATCAACGAGCGCCACAACTTCATCCAGAGCATCATCTACGGTTTCGGGGCGGCCTGCGGCTTCTCCCTGGTGCTGATCCTGTTTGCCGCCATGCGTGAGCGCCTGGTGGCTGCCGACGTGCCGGCCCCCTTCCGCGGCGTCTCCATCGCCATGGTCACCGCCGGCCTGATGTCGCTGGCCTTCATGGGCTTTACCGGCCTCATCAAGATATAGCGCTATGACTCACATACTCTTTGCCATTCTGGTGCTGGCCCTGCTGGCCCTGGCCTTCGGCATCATTCTCGGCTTTGCCGCCGTCAAGTTTCATGTGCAGGCCGATCCCGTCGTCGATCAGCTCGACGCCCTGCTGCCCCAGACCCAGTGCGGCCAGTGCGGCTACCCGGGCTGCAAGCCCTATGCGGAGGCGGTGGCCAACGGCGACAAGATCAACAAGTGCGTGCCCGGTGGCGATGCCACCATGCGCAAAATAGCGGATCTGATGGGGGTCGAGCCCCAGCCCCTGGACGGCGGTGAGCAAGCGGCTACCCCCGTCAAGAAGGTGGCCTTCATCCACGAGGACATGTGCATCGGTTGCACCAAGTGCATCCAGGCCTGCCCGGTCGATGCCATCCTCGGCGCCACCAAGGCGATGCACACCGTCATCGCGGCCGAGTGCACGGGGTGCGATCTCTGCGTCGATCCCTGCCCGACCGACTGTATTGAAATGATCCCGGTGCCGACCACGGTCGACAACTGGAAATGGGATCTGGCCAAGGTCGCCATTCCGGTCAAGATAGTGGAATAAACAGCGGAGTAACCATGCAGCATCTGCTCGAACGCATCAAAGCCGGCACCCTCTGGGATTTCCACGGCGGCATTCATCCCCCCGAGAACAAGCACCAGTCCAGCCTGACCCCTGTGGTGGACGCAGGCCTGCCTCCCCAGCTCATCATCCCGGTGCGCCAGCACGCGGGTCCCGCCGGCGAACTGCTGGTACAAGTGGGAGACAAGGTACAAAAAGGCCAGCCGCTCACCCGCTTTGACAAGGGGCGCATCGTGCCGGTGCACGCCTCCACCTCCGGCACCATCACCGCCATCGAGCAGCACACGGTGGCGCACCCCTCCGGTCTCGATGATCTCTGCATCATCCTCACCCCGGACGGCGAAGATGCCTGGGGCGAGCGCAAACCCCAACCGGACTACTGGAACCTGGAGCGGGGCGAGCTGCTGGAGCGCATCCAGCAGGCGGGGATCGCCGGCCTCGGCGGCGCCGTCTTTCCGACCCACAGCAAGCTCGACGGCCGCGGCCAGCTCACCGAGATCCTGATCGTCAACGGCCTGGAGTGCGAGCCCTACATCACCACCGACGACAGGCTGATGCAGGAGTATGCCGACGAGATCATGGACGGCATCCGGGTGCTCAAGCACCTGCTCAAGCCGAAGCTCACCCTGATCGGGGTGGAAGACAACAAGCCCGCGGCCATCGCGGCCCTGACCCGGCATGCCACCGACGCCGATGTGCTGGTCAAGTCGGTGCCGACCAAGTACCCCTCGGGCGGTGCCAAGCAGACCATAGAGCTGCTCACCGGACGCCAGGTCGCCAAGGGCGGCCGCGCGGTGGACATGGGCATCATGGTGCTCAACGTCGCCACCGTGTTCGCCATCAAGCGCGCCATCATCGACGGCGAGCCGCTCATCGAGCGCATCGTCACCCTCACCGGTGACGCCTTCAAGAAGCCCGGCAATGCCTGGGTGCGCCTCGGCACACCGGTACGCTGGCTCCTGCAGCGCTTCGAACTGCAACCGGAAGCGGACCAGCGGGTTATCATGGGGGGCCCCATGATGGGCTTCACCCTGCCCCACGCCATGGTGCCCGTGGTCAAGGCCACCAACTGCCTGCTCTCCCCCACCCGCGCCGAGCTGCCCCCCCCCGGCCCCGAGCAGGCCTGCATCCGCTGCAGCGCCTGCGCCGACGCCTGCCCGGCCACCCTGCTGCCCCAGGAGCTCTACTGGTACAGCCGGGTCAAGGAATACGACAAGGCCGAGAAGCTCAACCTGTTCGACTGCATCGAGTGTGGGGCCTGCGCCTGGGTCTGCCCGAGCGAGATCCCCCTGGTGCAGTACTACAAGATCGCCAAGGACGACATCCGTGAAGCCCGTGCCGAGGCCGAGAAGGCCGAGCGCGCCAAACAGCGCTTCGAGGCTAAGCAGGCCCGCTTCGAGCGGGACAAGGCGGCGCGCGAGGCGCGCCATGCCGAGGCTGCGGCCCAGCGCCGTCAGGCCATGACGGCGGCCGGGGGAGAAGATCCTGTCGCCGCCGCCCTCGCCCGCCTCAAGGCCAAGCAGGAGACCGCCACTACCGAGGCCCCGGTGGACAACACCGCCATGGCGGCGGCGCGCGAGGCTCGCAAGCAGGAGGCGCTGGCACGCCGCGCCGCCAAGGCGGCCGATGAGGCTGCCGCCCCCAGTGCAGAACCCGCCGCCGAGGTGGATCCCAAGAAGGCGGCCATCGCAGCGGCTCTCGCACGCGCCAAGGCCAAGAAAGCTGCCCAGTCTGACGGCGCGGTGAGCAAGCCTGATGGCAATGCAGCACCGGCCCCGCTCACCGAGCCCGCTGCCGAAGCCGATCCCAAGAAGGCGGCCATCGCCGCCGCCCTCGCACGCGCCAACGCCAAGAAAGCTGCCCAGGCCGCCGGTGACGGCGCGGTGAGCGAGGCAGAAAACAACGCCGAGACCGCCCCGCGCGTGGCCGAACCCGTCGCCGAGGTCGACCCCAAGAAGGCGGCCATCGCCGCCGCCATCGCCCGCGCCAAGGCCAAGAAAGCCGCCCAGGCTGCCGGTGACGGCGCGTTGAGCGAGGCCGAAAGCAACGCAGAGACAGCCCCGAACGTGGCCGAATCCGTCGCCGAGGTCGACCCCAAGAAGGCGGCCATCGCCGCCGCCATCGCCCGCGCCAAGGCCAAGAAAGCCGCCCAGGCCGCCGGTGACGGCGCAGTGAGCGAGGCTGAAAGCAACGCAGAGCCCGCCGCAGAGGTCGATCCCAAGAAGGCGGCCATCGCCGCCGCCATCGCCCGCGCCAAGGCCAAAAAAGCTGCCCAGGCCGCCGGTGACAGCGCGGTGAGCGAGGCAGAAAACAACGCAGAGACAGCCCCGCGCGTGGCCGAATCCGTCGCCGAGGTCGACCCCAAGAAGGCGGCCATCGCCGCCGCCATCGCCCGTGCCAAGGCCAAGAAGCTGGCCGCCGAGGCCGCGGCGTCCTCCCCTTCCTCTTCGACCGACAAGAGCCACTGACCCATGTTCAATATCGCGAGTGCGCCCTTTGCCCACAACCGCAAACAGACCCAGACCCTGATGGTGCTGGTGATCCTGGCCTGCCTGCCCGGTTTCCTGGCGCAGACCTGGTTCTTCGGCTGGGGCACCCTGATCCAGATCCTGCTGGCGCTGGTTACCGCGCTGGGCTGCGAGGCGCTGGTGCTCAGGCTGCGTGGCCGGGCCATCAAGCCCGCCCTGCTGGACGGCAGTGCGGCGCTCACCGCCGTGCTGATCGGCCTCTCCCTGCCGCCCTTGCTGCCCTGGTGGATGCTGGTGATCGGCACTGCCTTTGCCGTCATCATCGCCAAGCACCTCTACGGCGGACTCGGCCAGAATCTGTTCAACCCCGCCATGGTGGCCTATGTGCTGCTGCTGGTCTCCTTCCCGGTCCAGATGACGAGCTGGTTGCCCGCCTCCGGCATCGCCGCCTATGACATCGGCTTCGGCGATGCGGCCTCCGTCATCTTCACCGGCTTCAGCCTGGACGGCTACAGCATGGCCCAACTCAAGCAGGGGGTTGACGGCCTGACCATGGCCACGCCGCTCGATACCCTGAAGACCGGGCTGACCCAGGGGCTGACCGCCAGCGAGGTGATGACCAACAAGGTGTTCGAGGGCTGGGGCGGCATCGGCTGGAGCTGGGTCAACCTCGGCTACCTGCTGGGGGGCCTCTTCCTGCTGCAGCAGAAGGTGATCAACTGGCGCATCCCGGCCGCCGTGCTGGGCTCCCTGCTGATCTGTGCCACCCTGGGCTATCTGGCCACGCCGGACAGCACCGCCACCCCCATGCTGCATCTGTTCAGCGGGGCCACCATGCTGGGCGCCTTCTTCATCGCCACCGATCCGGTGAGTGCGAGCACCACGGCGAAAGGCCGTCTGTTCTATGGTGCCCTCATCGGCCTGCTGGTCTATCTCATCCGCCGCTTTGGTGGCTACCCGGATGCCTTCGCCTTCGCCGTCCTGCTGGCCAACCTCTGCGTGCCCCTCATCGACAGCCTGACACGGCCCAAGGTCTACGGGGCCCGCCGCAAATGATCCGGATGCCACTCCCACTCTCAGGAACCATGCAATGTTAAAGAGCATGCGCAAGAACGGCCTGACCCTGGCCCTGTTCGCCCTCGGTTGTACCGCCATGGTGGTGCTGACCTACGAGCTGACCCGGGATCGCATCGCCCACCAGCAGGAGCTGGAGAAGCTGCGTACCCTGGAGGCCCTGCTGCCGCCCGGCAGCTATGACAACGATCTGGTAGCCAGCTGCAAGCTGGTCAGAAGCCCGGCCTACCTGGGCAGCGATCAGCCCATGCCGCTCTATACCGCCACCCTCAAGGGGGAGCACACCGGCTATGCACTGGAAACCGTGGCCCCCGACGGCTACAGTGGGGCCATTCGTCTGGTGGTCGGCACCGATGCCAAGGGCGCCGTCAGCGCGGTCCGGGTGCTGGCCCACAAGGAGACTCCCGGCCTTGGGGACAAGATCGAGCTGAAGAAGTCCAACTGGATAGACAGCTTCGCCGGCAAGTTCCTCACCGCCGATAACGACGCCACCTGGGCGGTCAAGAAGGATGGCGGCGAGTTCGATGCCTTCACCGGGGCCACCATCACCCCCAGGGCTGTGGTCAAGGCGGTGAAAAATCTGCTGAGGCTGCAACAGGAGCACCCCGAACTGCTGCGGGATGCCCCCTCCTGTGACCCCACCCCCTAACGCCGGAGCACAAGCAATGGAACAAGTCGACGTGATTGACGGGCAGAGCCCGGTCAGCGAGAGCCAGGGCCGCCGCGAAGAGCTCAGGGAGCTGATGCTGCAGGGGCTGTGGAAGAACAACCCCTCCCTGGTGCAGGTGCTGGGGCTCTGCCCCACCCTGGCGGTCTCCTCCACCTTCACCAATGCGCTGGGACTCGGCCTTGCCACCATGGCAGTGCTGGTCTGCTCCAACCTGGCCGTCTCTCTGGTGCGCAACTGGGTGCCGAAAGACATCCGTATCCCGGTCTACGTGATGATCATCGCGGCCCTGGTGACCAGCGTGCAGCTCTTGATGAACGCCTACACCTACGGCCTGTATCAGGCGCTCGGCATCTTCATCGCCCTCATCGTCACCAACTGCGTCATCATCGGCCGGGCCGAGGCCTATGCCTCCAAGAACCCGCCCCTGCTGGCCGCCATCGACGGCTTCATGATGGGGCTGGGTTTCACCCTGGTACTGCTGGTGCTGGGCGGGCTTCGCGAGATCATCGGCATGGGCACCCTGTTCGACGGTGCCGAGCTGCTGCTGGGGGACTGGGCCAGGTCCCTGCGCATCGAGCTGTTCCACGCCGACGCCAGCCTGTTGCTGGCGATCCTGCCCCCTGGCGGTTTCATCGGCCTGGGCCTGATGATCGCCGGCAAGAATGCCATCAACGACTGGATGGGCCGCAAGCAGCGCACCGAGAAGGCGCACTGCAGCGTGCCGGCCGCGGGTGCCCGCGCCACCCAGCTCTGAGACAAGAGAGAGTCATGAACAACCAGAAGCGCAGGCAGATCCTGGAGCGACTGCGGGACGACAATCCGCACCCCACCACCGAACTCAACTTCACCACGCCGTTCGAGCTGCTCATCGCCGTGCTGCTGTCGGCCCAGGCCACCGACGTGAGCGTCAACAAGGCCACCGACAAGCTCTACGCCGTGGCCAACACCCCGCAGGCCATGCTGGCCCTCGGGGTGGACGGGGTGAAGGAGTACATCAAGACCATCGGCCTGTTCAACACCAAGGCCGAGAACGTCATCAAGACCTGCACCATCCTGCTGGAGCGCCATGGCGGCGAGGTACCGGAGAACCGCGAGGCCCTCGAGGCCCTGCCGGGCGTCGGCCGCAAGACCGCCAACGTGGTGCTCAACACCGCCTTCGGCTGGCCCACCATCGCCGTCGACACCCACATCTTCCGGGTATCGAACCGCACCGGTTTCGCGGTGGGCAAGAACGTGGATCTGGTGGAGGAGAAGCTGCTCAAGGTGGTGCCGGCGGAGTTCAAGCTGGACGTGCACCACTGGCTCATCCTGCACGGGCGCTACACCTGCCTGGCCCGCAAGCCACGCTGTGGCTCCTGCATCATTGAAGACTTGTGCGAATACAAAGAGAAGGTCTATCCCGAGAGCTGATCCGCAAGGCGCGCCTGACGTGCAGACATTTGCGGACCCGGGCCTCGGGCCATGGATTCAAGGCAGTACCAATCACCAACCCGGAGAATTGAGCAATGAGAATTCTGCATACCATGTTGCGCGTCGGCGATCTGCAACGTTCCATCGACTTCTACACCCGTGTGCTGGGCATGAAACTGCTGCGCAAGAGCGAGAACAGCGAGTACAAGTACACCCTGGCCTTCGTCGGCTACGGCGACGAGAAGGATGAGGCCGTCATCGAGCTCACCTACAACTGGGGCGTGAGCGAGTACGACCTGGGGTCGGCCTACGGCCACATCGCCCTGGAAGCGGACGACATCTACGGCACCTGCGAGGCCCTGCGCGCCGCCGGCGCCAAGATCACCCGCGAGCCGGGCCCGGTCAAGGGCGGCACCACCGTCATCGCCTTCGTCGAAGATCCGGACGGCTACAAGATTGAGCTGATCGCCAAGAAAGATGCCGGCGCCGGCCTTGGCAGCAGCGTCTGAAGACGCTCCGCCGCCCAGGCGATGAGACAAAAAAACGGGGCCATTGGCCCCGTTTTCGTTGCTGAATCTGGCCTCAGGCCAGACGGAAACGCCCCATGGTCCGGTGCAGCCCCGCCGCCAGCTGGCTCAGCTCCAGGCAGGCGCGGGCGGTGTGATCCGCCCCGGTCGCCACCTCGTTGGAGGAGTCATTGATCCGCGCCACGTTGCGGCCCAGCTCATCGGAGACCGCATCCTGCTCGCCACAGGCGCTCGCGATCTGGATCGCCATGTCGGCAATCTGGGCGACCGCCTCCTCGATCTGCTGGATCCCCGTGCCGGTCCGCTCGCTCTGGCTCACGCACTGGCGGATCATCTCGCAGCTCTGGCCGGTCACCGTCTTCGCCTGGTTGGCACGGGATTGCAGGGTCTCGATGATGGCGACGATCTCGCCGGTGGAGGCCTGGGTGCGGCCCGCCAGGGTGCGCACCTCGTCGGCCACCACCGCAAAGCCGCGGCCCTGCTCCCCGGCCCGGGCCGCCTCGATGGCGGCGTTGAGCGCCAGCAGGTTGGTCTGATCGGCAATGCCGCGGATCACGTCCACCACCAGGTTGATCTGGGCCGACTCGCGCTCCAGCTCGGCCACCAGGGTGCCCGCCTGCTCCATCTCCTCGGCGCACCCGGTCGAGGCGGCTCGACGCAGAGTACCCGTCAACAGGACGACCACATTGCCAACGAACTTGAGTCGATTGCCGCAATCGCCCCCACGCCATGGACAAACGGGGGGCCAGGTTATGTAATGACCCTCTCGTCTTCCTCCATCACCGTATTCCGAGGCACCATGGACAACGCATCAACCCTCAGTCCCTCCTGGTCCGTTCAACTGCGCGAGCAGATCCAGGCCCGCCCCCTCATCGCCCTGGGGCTGCTGCTCGCCTTGGCTGCCGTCCTGCTGCTCCTGCTGCAGAGCCTCACCCTGCTGGCGACCGGCGAGATCACGGCGGGCATGCGCTATGGCCTCCTCGGCGGTGCCGCCGGTTTTGCCGCCACGGCGCTGGGCGCCCTGCCAGCCCTCTTTCTGCGCGCCGTCCCCCAGCGGGTGGAAGACGCCATGCTGGGCTTTGCGGCCGGCATGATGCTGGCCGCTAGCGCCTTCTCCCTGCTGCTGCCTGGCCTGGAGGCGGCCGAGGGGATCACCGGCAACGGCTTTCTCGCCGCCGCCGTGGTGGTGATCGGCATGACCCTCGGGGTGCTGCTGATGCTGGGGCTGGATCAGTTCACCCCCCACGAGCACGACAAGACGGGCCCCTGCGGCCCCGGCCACGAGAGCTGCGCCCGGGTCTGGCTGTTCGTGTTCGCCATCGCCCTGCACAACCTGCCGGAGGGCATGGCCATCGGCGTCAGTTTCTCCCAGGGGGACATGACGGTGGGGTTGCCGCTCACCACCGCCATCGCCCTGCAGGACATTCCCGAAGGGTTGGCGGTGGCGCTCGCCATGTGCGCCGCCGGTTTCCGCCCTTCGGTCGCCGTGCTGGTGGCCATCGCCAGCGGCCTGCTGGAACCCCTCGGTGCTCTGCTCGGGGTGGGACTCGCCAGCGGCATGGCCATCGCCTACCCCGTGGGGCTCGGGCTCGCCGCCGGCGCCATGCTGTTCGTGGTCTCCCACGAGGTGATCCCCGAAACCCACCGCAATGGCCATCAGACCCACGCCACTCTGGGCCTCATGGTCGGCTTCGCCCTGATGATGACGCTGGATACCGCGCTGGGATAACGGGTCGGCCCCCGTGCACGCCGTGTTCTCCCACGAAGCGTTCCCCGCGCCGCTGGCCTTGTTCACCCGCCCGCTGCAACGGCTGGCAGGAAAGGGCGAGTTGGCGGCTCTGGTCGAGCGCCATCCCTGACGCCCCCATCCATCCTCGCAATGCTCGGCGCCACCGCCAAGTTTTGCTATCATCCCCGCCAACTTTTCCGGCCCAGCGGCCATCGAGACGAGGTAGATGATGAAAGTAGGTATTATCGGCGCCATGGAGCAGGAAGTAGCCCTGCTGCGCAGCCAGCTGAGCGAGCCCACCACCCTGCAACTGGGCGGCTGCGAGTTCTACCAGGGCCGCCTGGCCGGTAAAGAGGTAATCCTGACCCGCTCTGGCATCGGCAAGGTCGCCGCCAGCGTCGCCACCAGCCTGCTGCTGGAGAAATTCGCCCCCGACTGCGTCATCAACACCGGCTCCGCCGGCGGCTTCGCCCAGGATCTGCACATCGGTGACGTGGTCATCGCGAGCGAAATGCGCTTCCACGACGTGGACGTGACCGCCTTCGGTTACGAGATGGGCCAGATGGCCCAACAGCCCGCCGCCTTCCCCTGCGATGAAAAACTGATCGCCCTGGCCCAGACCTGCATCGCCGAGCAGGGCAAGCACCAGACCAAAGTCGGCCTCATCTGCACCGGTGACCAGTTCATGTGCAAGCCGGACGCCATCGCCAAGGCGCGCGCCGACTTCCCGCAGATGCTGGCGGTGGAGATGGAAGGGGCCGCCATCGGCCAGGTCTGCCACATGTTCAAGGTGCCCTACCTGGTGGTGCGCGCCATGTCCGACATCGCAGGCAAGGAGCAGGTAGAGTCCTTCGACGCCTTCATCGAGGTGGCGGGCCAGCACTCCGCCGAAGTGATCATCGCGCTGCTCGGCAAGCTGTGATTGACGCCCCCGCCTGGGATGCCCAGCTGACCGCCCTCGCCTCGACGACGGCGGCCATCATGGTGGGTGCCGCCCTGCTGGAAGCCGTGCTGCCCTGGCCTGCCCGCTTTCGGCCTGGCGCCGCCGTGCCCCTGCTGACCCGCCTCGGCCAGAAGGTGTATCGCCCCGACGGCACGCCCCGCCAGCAGGTCCAGGCTGGGCTGCTGGCCCTGCTGGTGGTCTGGGTACCCTGCGCCGCCGGGCTCTGGGCTGTGCGCAACCTCTCCCTGTCGGAGCCCCTGTTTGATCTCCTGTTTCTGCTGCTGATGCTGGAATCCCGGCCCCTGCGTGAACTCGCCCAGGCGAACCAGTCCCTGGCGACCCAGGAGAGCCTGGTCGTGGCGCGGCTGCAGGCGACCCCCTGGCTCCAGCGGGAGACGGGCAAGCTGTCGGTGATGGGGCTGAACAAGGCGATCGGCGAGACCTGCGCGCTGCGCCTCGTGGGCCAGTGGGCAGGTCCCTTGCTGGGCTTTGCCCTGGCCGGCGTACAGGGGGCCCTGCTCTGGCGCCTCGCCCAGCTGATGAACCAGGCTTGGAACCCCAAGCAAGCGGCGTTCGTCCACTTCGGCCGTGCCGCTTCGGCGCTCTATCAGGGGCTCTGCGCCCCCGCGACCCTGTTGCTGGCGCTCCCTCTGTGCCTGCCCCGGCTGCGCCAGCTTGGCAGCACGCTGCGCCCGGCCCTCCAGTGGCCCTATCCGGCCGTGGGTTGCCTGCTCAGCCTGCTGGCCCGGGCCACGGGCAGCCGGCTCGGCGGGCCGCGCTACTATCAGGGACGGCTGGTGCGCCTCCCGGTGCTGGGGGAAGGCCGCGAACCCGATGCCTCCTTGCCACGGCGCCTGCTTCGCTGCCTGCTGCTGGCGGGCTGGGGCTGGCTGGCCCTGGCACTGCTCCTGACCCTGCTGGTACTGCACCATGGATAATTCCTTGCACTGGCGGGCCTTCTGCCTGCTGCTCTGCCTGGTGAGCGCCCCCCTGCTGGCTGCGACTCCCCCGGCGCCACAGCGCATCATCACCCTCACCCCCCATCTGACCGAGCTGCTGTATGACATCGGTGCCGGGGATCGCATCGTCGCCACCGATGATTCCTCCGACTTCCCCCCCGAGGTGGCGCCCCTGCCGCGGGTCGCCAACTATCGCAGCATCAACCTCGAGGCCCTGCTGGCCCTGAAACCGGATCTGGTGGTGGCCTGGCGCTCGGCCCAGGCCCGCATGCTGGCCCCCGTCGAGAAGCTCGGTATCCCCGTCTTCTACTCGGAGCCCACCGACTTTGCCTCCCTGGCCACCGAGATGCGCAGCCTCGGGCGCCTGCTCGGCGTCTCCCAGCAGGCCGACGAGCAGGCCGACGCCTATCTCGCCAGGCTAAACGCCCTGGCGATGCGCTATGGCGAGCCCAAGCCCGTCGCCGTCTTCTACCAGCTCTGGTACCCGCCGCTCACCAGCGTCAACGATTCGACCTGGCCGGGCCAGGCCATCGGCCTCTGCGGGGCCCGCAACATCATGGCTCAGGCGGCCACACCCTATCCCCAGGTCGGGCTGGAGCAGGTGATCAAGGCCAACCCCGGGCTCATCCTGGCCGGCGGCCGGGACCCCAAGGTGCTGGACCACTGGCGGCAGTGGCCCATGCTGGATGCGGTCAAACACCGCCGCCTCGCCCTCATCAACGCCGACGAGCTGCACCGCTTCACCCCCCGTGCCCTCAACGCGGTGGAGCAGATATGCGAAGCGATCGCCCAGAACGCTCAACCGGGCACCTGAGCCATCATGGCAATGCGCTTGGGTCGCCCTTGGCGCCCCAGTGATATGGCATAGAATATGCTTCACACTCTGACAGACACTCACTCCATAACGGGACAATGACATGTTCAACGGAAAAACGATCCTGATCACCGGGGGTACCGGCTCCTTTGGCAAGAAGTTCATCGAGATGGTTCTCTCCCAGTACACGCCGAGCCGTTTGATCGTGTATTCCCGTGATGAACTCAAGCAGTTCGAGATGCAGCAGCGCTTCAACCATCCCTGCATGCGCTACTTCATCGGCGACGTGCGCGATGGCGAGCGCCTCGACATGGCCATGCACGGAGTGGACTTCGTGGTTCATGCCGCCGCCCTCAAGCAGGTGCCAGCCGCCGAGTACAACCCCATGGAGTGCATCAAGACCAACATCCATGGCGCGGAAAACGTCATCAAGGCGGCCCTCAACAACGGCGTCGAGAAGGTGATCGCCCTCTCCACCGACAAGGCGGCCAATCCGGTCAACCTCTATGGCGCTACCAAGCTCTGCTCCGACAAGCTGTTCGTGGCCGCCAATAATATGGCGGGCAAACATCCCACCATCTTCTCGGTGGTACGCTACGGCAACGTGGTCGGCTCTCGCGGCTCCGTGGTCCCCTTCTTCGACAAACTGATCCGGGAAGGTGCCAGCAGCCTGCCCATCACCCATGCCGAGATGACCCGCTTCTGGCTCACCCTGCCACAGGGGGTGGAGTTCGTGCTGACCAACTTCGCCCGCATGAAGGGGGGGGAAGTGTTCGTTCCCAAGATCCCGTCGGTGCGCATCACGGATCTGGCAAGCGCCATGGCGCCGGACCTGCCCCAGGAGATCATCGGCATCCGCCCGGGAGAGAAGCTGCACGAGGTGATGTGCCCGGCCGACGACTCCTACCATACCTATGAGTTTGACAACTACTACGTCATCGCCCCCAGCATCACCTTCAATCACCGTAACGATGACTTTTCTATCAGTGCTGCAGGAGAGCAGGGTTACAGCGTGCCTATCGGATTTGAATACAATTCTCTCAATAACCCAGTCTTCATGTCCCAAAGTGAGTTGCAACAACTCAACAAGGAGGTATTGGCGGAATGATCCCTTATGGCAAGCAGGACATTTCGGCGGCAGATATAGCTGCAGTCACTGCTGTACTAACCTCCGACTTCTTGACTCAAGGCCCGAAAGTCGCCGAATTCGAGCAGGCACTCTGTGCCTATACAGGGGCTAGATATTGCCTGGTAACTGCGAGTGGCACTGCTGCCTTACACTTGGCGGTTGCAGCTATGGGATTTCCCGAAGGTAGTGAGGGCATCACCACGCCCAATACCTTTGCTGCCACAGCAAACAGCATGGCGTACTGTGGTATCAAGCCTGTATTCGCCGATATAGATCCCGTCAGCTATAACCTGTCCCCTAGCTCAGTATCGGCCCGTATAACTTCAGCCACTCGGTTACTCAGCCCTGTTCATTTTGCAGGTCAACCTGCGGACATGCCGGCTCTTTCCCTCATCGCCAAACAACATGGTCTAAAAATCATCGAGGATGCGGCCCATGCGATTGGCTCCTGCTACGCCGATGGTAGTCCGGTTGGCAGTTGTCGCTATTCGGATGCCACCATCTTCTCATTTCACCCTGTAAAAACTCTTACTTGTGGTGAAGGGGGGGCAGTGATGACGAATGACCCTACCTTGTATCAGCGCATGTTGCTGCTACGCAGCCATGGCATTACCAAAGATCCTGCTCTAGTCAGCCAACAACCGGGGCCCTGGTATCACGAGATGCAGACCCTAGGCTGGCATTACCGCATGACTGACATGCAGGCGGCTCTGGGCTTAAGCCAGTTGCAACGCCTAGACCTGTTCAAGGCGCGCCGCCGTACCCTGGTAGCGCAATATAATCAGGTACTGGCAGAACTTCCCTGGCTTAAGACTCCCCAGGAAATGGAGGGGCTCTCCTCTTGTTTCCATCTCTATGTGGTAGAAATCGATTATGCAGCTATTGGTAAGAACCGCAGCGAAGTCATGGCTTCATTGATGGCTGACGGCATTGGCACTCAGGTTCACTATATTCCTGTGTATCATCATCCTTGGTATCGTGAGCAATATGGAGACAAAACAGGATCATGTCCGGTAGCAGAGCATTATTATCAGCATTGTCTCTCTTTGCCTCTCTATTTCACTCTGAGTGACGAAGAGCAGAGCCATGTAATCCAAGCTATACAACGCTTGGCCCGCTAGTCAGAAAATACTGTGTATCACTCTCGACAGCACGACCTCGATGACATGGAAACTCCTATGACCACAGCACAGACCCTGGCCATCATCCCTGCTCGGGGAGGAAGCAAACGCATTCCGGGTAAGAATATCCGTCCTTTTGCTGGTGTTCCTATGATTGTGCATTCAATTAGAGCTGCACAGGACGCGGGCTGTTTTGATCAAATCATCGTCTCAACCGATGATGAACTGATCGCAGAAGTTGCTCTTCAGTACGGTGCAAGCGTACCATTTATCCGCCCTCCTGATTTAGCCGATGACCATGCGGGAACCCAAGAAGTAATTGCACACGCAATCAACTGGGCAAGAGAAGAGGAATGGCAGCTCGGTCCTGTATGCTGTCTATATGCCACAGCGCCCTTCATCCAGGCACAGGACATGCTCAAGGGACTGGCGATGCTTCAAAAGGGCGGCCACGACTTTGTTTTCAGTGCCACCGCCTTTGATTACTCTCCTTACCGTGGGTTCATACAATCCGGACAAGGAGTTGAGATGCTGTTTCCTGAGTGCTTCCCTATCCGATCCCAGGATCTGCCACAAGTGCTGCATGATGCGGGACAATTCTACTGGGGTACTCCAGAAGCTTGGTTAAAGCAACAAGTCTTATTTGGTCCTCATGCCAGTCCATTACTGCTACCTAGCCATCGCGTACAAGATATTGACACCCCTGCTGATTGGCACAGAGCTGAACTGCTGTGGCAACTGCTCCAGCAGGAGAATATGGCATAATGACTTTCTATTTTTTCCCTACAACATCGGAGAATACTCTGTCCTTGCACATATACCGTGAAGAGAGGACTAGTTGCAGGTTGAGTTATGTGAGCTATCTCACGACCCATTCCATGATTAAGAAAATACGTCGACTCGATACCCTACTCCAGCGATTGAGCCCCCCGAGATGGCTGCTCAAAATCAATCTCATTCAGGAGCTGTGCAAGCGGGGCATCCTCAGCCTCGGCAGTCACAACCTGAACCTTACCCACGGCGAAGAGGATGTCCAGACCCTCTTGGCCGTCTACGCCGAGGTCCTGCCGGCGCTTATCCGCCTGGACGCGGACAAGGCCATCCATCAGGCTCTGGACGGCGAACCCATCCAGCCGGTATTCAAGGTGCGCTGAGTGCTGCCACTGTGGATTTTCAGTGAAGGGGACAAGGCCCGTGGTCTCGGTCACCTCAGCCGCTGCAGCGCCTATGCGCAGGCCTGGCGACAACAGGGGGGCGCCGTCCACTGGGTGGTGGACGGCGATGCGCTTGCCAGCACCCTGCTCGAAGGGGAGTCCGTCAGCTGGGGTCGCTGGCAGCAGCAATCCATCCCCCCGCAACAGGCGGTCGCCATCGTCGACTCCTACTCGGCCAGTCTGGAGACGCTGCAGAGCATGACAGCGGGATTTGTGCGAGTGATGTACCTCGATGACACCGAACGGCTGGATTACCCCCAGGGGCTGGTGATCCACGCCTGCCCCGGCGCCCCGGGCACCCCATCCGGCTCCGCCACCTGGCGGTGGGGACCGGGCTGGCAGCCCCTTCGCCCCCCGTTCTGGTCCGTGCCTCCTCGCACTCGAGTCTCCGAGCGCATCGAGCGCATCCTGATCATCATGGGGGGAACCGACATCCGCGACCTGACGCCGAGTCTGGTGGCCTTGCTGCACCAGCACGCCCCGGATGCCGAGTTGCACGTCGTCAACCGGGAACCGGATCCCCGCCTGCGGGGATGCCAGCAACATCACAACCTCGACGCCACCCAGATGGCGGATCTCATGTGTCACTGCGATCTGGCCATCAGCGCAGCCGGGCAAGCGGCCTATGAGCTCGCCCGCTGTGGCTTGCCTGGCATGCTGATCGGCGTCGCCGACAACCAGGCCAACCAGCTGGCGGGCTGGTGCGGCCCTGATGCCTTTCTCTCTGGGGGATGGTGGCATGATCCGGCCTTGCTCTCCCGCCTGGAGCTGGGGCTGTCCAGGCTGGCGGTATCGGACGAGCGTGCCAGACGGGCGCACAGATTGCAGGCACTCATGGCAGGTAACGGCACTCTGGAGGCACTCGCATGGCTCAACCAGGCCTAGTGCTGCAGCAGCGCTTCAATCTAGCCGGGATCCACCTCATCCCCTTCGCCATGCTGGACGAGCAGCAAGTAGTCACCGTCTGGCAGATGCGAAACCATCCTGATATTGCGCGCTGGATGAACAGTGGTGGTGACATCAGCCTGGAGGCACATCTCACCTTCATGGCGCGTCAGTCTGAGGACACTCGCAACGTCAACTATCTCTGCCTGGACGAGAAAGGGTCTGCCGGTGTCATCTCACTGCATCGGCTCGACTGGCACAACCGCCTGGGCTGGCTCGGGATCTATCGCAATCCCTTTCGCCCCGACAAGGGGCTGGGCGCCCGCCTGCTGGCCACCGTCAATCGGCTCTCCTTCGAGGTCGCCCAGCTTCACACCCTCAAGCTCGAGGTCGCGGCCGACAATGAAAGAGCCATCCAGGCCTATATGCGAGCCGGCTTTCGCCATGAAGGCGCCTGGCGAGAGGCCGTCAGCCGCCCCCAGACAACCAATTATGTCGATCTCGTGCTCATGGGGATCACTGAACAGGAGTGGAAACATCCATGACCCAAGCCATGGCTAACGTCATCAATCCGAATCGATGCTTCATCATTGCAGAGCTGTCGGCCAATCACGGCCATGACCTGGCAACGGCCCTCGCGACAGTGCGCGCGGCCAAGGCGTGCGGGGCCGATGCCATCAAGATCCAGACCTATACGGCCGACACCATCACCCTTGACTGCGACAATCAGTACTTCCAGATCAATCAGGGCACCCTCTGGGATGGCACCACCCTCTACAAGCTCTACCAGGAGGCCTATACCCCCTGGGAGTGGCATGCCGCCATCCAGGCGGAAGCGCACAAGGAGGGGCTCATCTTCTTCTCCACTCCCTTCGACCCCAGTGCCGTCGATTTTCTGGAGGCTCTCGACGTCCCTCTCTATAAGATCGCCTCGTTTGAAATCACCGACATTCCTCTGATTGAGTACACCGCCAGCAAGGGCAAGCCGATGATCATCTCGACCGGCATCGCCACCCTGGCCGACATCGATGTCGCCGTGCAGGCCTGCCGCCGCGTGGGCAATCACGACATCACATTGCTCAAGTGCACCTCCTCCTACCCCGCCCCGGTGGAAGAGGCCAACCTGCTCACTATCCCCAATATGAGGCAGACGTTTGGTGTCCAGGTGGGATTGTCCGACCACACCCTGGGAGAGGCTGTCGCCATGGCCGCCGCCGCCCTGGGCGCCCGCGTGATAGAGAAGCACTTCATCCTGGATCGTGCGCTGGGAGGACCGGATGCCTCCTTTTCCATGACACCTGACGAGTTCACCCATATGGTCGAAGGGATCCGGCAAGTCGAGGCCGCCCTGGGAGTGGTCAACTACCAACTCAACGACAAGACGCTGCGAAATCGGCAATTTGCCCGCTCCCTCTTCGTCTGCGAGGACATGAAAGCGGGGGATACCTTCACGTCCCGTAATGTGCGCTCCATCCGGCCTGCCCACGGGTTGCCCCCGGTTCATCTTCCCTCCCTGCTGGGGCGCCGTGCCAGCCAGGATATTCAGGCCGGCACGCCCCTGGCCTGGTCATTGGTTTCCTAAGGCTTTGTCCTAATTACCTGTTGCATGAGGCGCCCTAGCGCCTCATGCAAACACATCTTTGTAGTGGTCTAATCATCCCGGACACCATTTTAGGTGGTAGAGTCGCCACCATAATCTGAGGTGTTCAATGACAAGATTGCGTCGCTCATTTACTGCCGAGTTCAAACTGGAAGCCGCATCCCTGGTGGTCGACCAGGGGTATTCAGTCCCCGAAGCCAGCCGTTCGCTGGATGTCGGTGAAACCGTACTTCGCCGCTGGGTTCAGCAGCTTCAATCCGAACGCAGTGGCACTACCCCAATCAGCAAAGCGCTGACTCCGGAGCAGCAGAAAATCCAGGAGCTGGAAGCCCGTATCAACCGGCTCGAGCGCGAAAAGGACATACTAAAAAAGGCTACTGCTCTCTTGATGGCGGACGAGTTCACACGTACGCGCTGATAGATCGATTAAGGGAGCAAGCCCCCATCACCTTGGTCTGCTGCGCTTTTGATGTTCCCACCTCCTGTTTTTACGACTATTTAACCCGCAAGCGGACGATTAACCGTGAGCGGATGAAACAACGCAGCGAGTTGCGCCGTTTGTTCAAAGAGAGCCGGGATTCCGCAGGCAGCCGCGCCTTGATGTGGATGATGCGAGAGCTGGGGTATCAGATTGGCCGATTCAAAGTCCGTAACCTGATGAAGGAAGCTGGGCTGGCATCCAAACAGCCGGGCGCACACCGTTATAAGGTTGCATGCTCTGAACGACCGGATATTCCGAAGCTGCTGGCCCGCGAATTTGATGTTCCGCAACCCAATCAGGTGTGGTGTGGCGATATCACCTACGTCTGGGCGGGTGGTCGTTGGCATTACTTAGCAGTGGTGCTTGACCTTCATACCCGGCGAGTCGTGGGCTGGGCGATGTCTGACAAGCCTGATGCAGAGCTGGCAATCAGAGCACTGGAGATGGCCTATCAGCAGCGGGGTTGCCCATCCGGTGTGCTGTTTCACTCCGACCAGGGCAGCCAATATAGCAGCCGGGCATTTCGGCAACTGCTGGGACAATGCGCCGATGGAGCGACTGTTCAGGAGCCTCAAGACGGAATGGCTTCCGACCACGGGGTACATGAGCCTGCGGGAAGCAAAGCGGGATATCAGTTACTACCTGATGGATTACTACAACTGGCGGCGCCCACATCAACACAATGATGGGATAGCGCCAGCAGAAGCCGAAAAGCGGCTTAACTATGTGTCCGGATTTAGTTGACCACTACAAATTTGAATTCTTCCGTGTAACATTGCTGTTTGCTCATAACACCTCCTGAATGACCTCAGTTTGAGGCTCTTGAGGTGTCTAGGAAAGTAGGGGCGATTCAGAGTAAACAAGACACCGGTTTGAGGCCGGTGTCAGGTGATAACTAGATCTGTACAATCTTTGTACTTTTAAATGTTAGCATTCAAATAGCCCATGTTCTTTTCTATCAACACTACTTAGCGCATAAACATATTTACCTTTCATAGCCGAGAAGTATTCCACCATGATTTTTATAATATCATTTATTGTTTTGTATAAGTAATCACAAGCTTCAAATCTATACAGAGTAGAAAGTATGACACTAAATGAATAATTGATTGAACCACTCAAGCATCTATATATATGCTCATAACCATGAACTCTCATCGCAAGAAGGTAATCACGAACCTGCATCATGTTCGATACAATGTCTTCCCTAGTCGAGAAGCATTTATTCCAGTCTCGCGTAAACAAATCAATAAAGTCATTAAACAACTCTACATTAAAATTCCCATTCAATTGTTCGATATCTATATTCATAGGTTTGTATATGTCGTTAGCAATGTGATTTAATAGGCTGCTTTTATCACACTCAACATCACCAACTGAGACGTCATCTATTTTTTTCGGCACAGCCCCTCTTATTTTAGCGCCATCTGAACAGTTATAGAAATTGACATCCGCATGTGCCTTAATAAGATTTTCCATAACGTTTTTTGACGTTATCATCATATTTGTTGTTTCAACTTCACCACCAAAATTACCAGGCACAAGATGATTGCTTTTTTTATTTACCTGAACAGATAATTTTTCTTTTGGATTACCTTTATCATCAAAATAAAAGCTGAGTTTAGAGTGGTGATGAGCATTGCTCTTATATCCATTATCAACACCAAATAAATATATGTTTCTAAAACCTAGACGACATGCAGTTGCCAAGCCGGTGTTCCCTACTAATGGATTAGCTGAACTAAGAATGTCTCTAGTACGTGCAACCGAAAAATGCATATTAATAAGAGAGAGGCCAGGCTCAAATGGCTTGAAAGCCAAACCAATTCTATCAAATTGTTTGGCACAATCAGGATGGATGACATCGACACTTAAAAAAACTATTCCTTTTAAGTATTGGTCATCTTTTAATAATAAATGTGAGTCAGGTATAATCTTAGTTCTTTCAACCTGTACATGAATATCAGGCTTTATACCTGCCTTATATAGTGAAGATAGTGCGCTACCACAACTTAGTAAAATCACTTGGTTTTGACAGGCTCTTAATTTATCTATAGCAAAGTCAAGAGATGGCCCATTACCAATTATAAAAACTGGAGTATTTCTCCATTTATCATCCAACGACTTTCCTTTGACAAGAAAAGGAATATTTTTTCTTATATTCTCAACGCAATGTGACAAGGCAATAACATTGTCATCAAAAAAGCCCCACCCACTTGTCAAGAAGAAAAACTCCTGCTTAGTTCTAGCAATCAGGTCCATTATCTCATCACTTTTATAGTGCCAGAAACCAACACTTGCGGCTGAAAGATAGGAGCCTACTTTTGCCGAGGCAGCAGTAATATCTTGTATTACTTCATCTTTTTTTTGCCCAAGAAAAATATGAATACTGAGCCCTACTTCATTGAGATGTTCAAGCAGTGTGTGCCAGTCAAATGTAAATAAAGATGCATAAAAAAGATCGAAATTCGGTTCAATAACAAAGAGAACTCTAGGACTGCATTGTTCATATAGGTAAGATAATTGATACCCTAGTCCAACTCCGAACATAAGCATCAGGGGGATATCTGTCCCGACCTTGCTGATTGGCATCAGTTTTTCAGACGCAACATCCCGAACTTTCATCATTTTATTCATGTAATCCACATGAATAAAATCGATTGGATTATCTTCTTTTGAAAACTCTATCGTCTGAATAGACCCTGGACTGTTTAAAACTCGTCCAATCTGATCTTTACATTCTTGATAAGGATCGTCACCATAAAATGGCATGCTCGAATCATTCCAGCGCAAGTTAGGAATGCCATTTTCACCGCAAAAAAAACTGAACCCCCTCTCTGGATTATATGACTTGAATTGTTCATATATAGTTGGAACATACTTTTCGAATGCGGCCATATTCATTTCAAACCTAGTCGGAAGCACTTCCAGCATCGCTTGCTCTTGTTCTTGTTGAGCGCGCAGGCGTCCTAGTTCAACTTCCAGAGAGTTTATCTTGCTTTCGAAGTCCATATTAAACCTGCTTACCTTGAGTTTGCCTTATATATGTTACTTACTTTTTCTGCGGACAGGAGATTTTTAATTTGTTGCTCAAGCTTATATTTTTCACTTTCGACTAATGACCGCAATTTACTTTCTCGTTCTAACTCTGTAGCCGCTACACTAACAATGCCCTCTGATATATTTCCGGCATCGATAATACTTTTCAATATGCAAAGGCGTTTATCTTCAATTTGATGAGCCAACTCAATATCCTGAGCCAAGATGGCCTGTTCAAGCTGATGACTCAATGCAGACAAGAGACTGTACTTGCTCATATAGTGGCCTTATTTTCCAAAGCCTGTTTGCGTTCTTTTTCTGGGATAGCATCCCAACCACTTTTAATTGTAATCATTAGTGTACTTACTTCATCTAACGGTACTACGTCCATATTACGACTAGAGTCCAATAGGCGTTGCTTCATATAATCGTAAAGTGAGAACAAATCCTCAGGTACTTTACCGTATGAAAGATCCAACGCGTCCTGCAAACCGTTAAGCAATGCCATACTTTTGGAAATTGCAATAGATTTATTTTCAAAATCCCTGCGCTCTATTGCCCCTTTCGCTTGAGCAACACGTTCAATACAGCCTTGCATCATCAACTGAATAACACGATAAGGATCAGCCACAGCCATCTCAGCTTGAAGACTTTGGGTTGTGTAAGCTTTGATATTTTTGCGATACATGATTTTTCCTCCTCACTCGGAAGCGCCAAAATACAACTCAGGATGATGAGTTAGAGGTATTAATAAGACTTAGATAGGATGCCGACTGGTTCATTTTGGCAAGCAAAGTATCCAGACCACCATAACGAGCCCGTAAACTGGCCTCGTATTTCACCAGCTGTGCCGTGGCATCTGACTCTTTTTGCGCCAGCGTTCGCAAATCAGAATTGAGAGAGTCTTCTCGTTGAGCAAGCAACCCACCCGTTTTGGAGTAGTCTTCCAAAGAGGTGGCCAGTTGGCCAGCAACCCCTTTCTCGCCACCAAAAATTGCAACTACCTGCTCGAAGTTTTTATCCAATGCTTCATCAAATTTTTCACTATCAAGAGAGAGCACTCCCTTGTTATCCATCTTTATCCCAAGCTGGAAAATGGTATCAAACACATTCGAGTTGTCAGATGGGGCGATGAGAATACTGCTCATCTGATTCACGACACTCCGAGTCACTGAGTCACCAGCCAAGGCCCCTCCATCATCCTGGCTCTGACCGGCAACAATGCTGTTACGCTTGCCTAACGCATCTGCCTTGCTGACCAAGGTGTTGTAGCCATCAATGAAACTCTTGATCATTGACTTGATGCCATCTTTATCCGTGGTGACATCAACCTTGTTGGACTTTACATTCCCATCAGTGTCTTTATCCGATTCACGCAGCACAGTCACCTTCAACCCCATGATGGTGCCATCAAACGTATTGGTATCACTACTGAGAGGGCTGCCATCAACCGTGATTTCGGCGTTGCTGGCGCTCTGAGTTTTGGTTAGGGAAGAAGCAAAACTGGTCATGCCCGCGGTGCTGCCCGTAATTTGCAGATCTTTCCCGGTACCGCTCACACCTGAATCCATCACCAGCTTGGCCTTGCCATCCGCAGTATTAATGATGTTGGCAGTCAAACCAAAATTGTCACCGTTATTATTGATTTTCTTACGAATTGTTTGCAGGGAATCGCCAGCCTTCACCTCTACATTGAATTTCTTGTCTCCAGCGGTAAAGGTGAGGGTGCCGTCTTCCGTTGCCAGCGGAGTGGTCGAACTGTCAAAGGTTCCTTCAAACTTGCTGGTCGTCGCCAACTTATTGACAGTTATGTTGTACTGACCATTGGAAGCACCAGCCTTGCTCTCCACCTTGAGGATGGGGTCATCCTTGTCCTGGGTAATATTGATGGCGCGCTTGTTGAATGCATCCGTCTTTGCCATCTCTTTGAGGGTCGTGACATAAGAAGCAATCGCAGACTTCAACTGGCCCACCCCGGAAAGAGTGATCTGGGCGTTGGTCTTTTTGGTTGTAATCGGTTGTTGGAGCTGTGCCTTTCTGGCGTTCAAGCTGGCAGAGATCACACTCTCCAAATCGATTCCAGACCCAGCCCCTGCTGATGTTATCGTTGCCATTGTCTAGCTTCCTCATTCGTCGTAAACGGCTTATATTTCGCTGTCAAACAGCAAACCAACCCTTGGGTTGGCCCCCGCCTCGCCTTGCACCAAAGCCTGGATCCGCTTGTTGATAGCAATGAGCTCTTCGCTGGGGATCTGACGGATCACCGTTCTGGTATCAGCATCCACTACCTTGATAACTACCTGCTCCAGCTCTTTTTCCATGCTGAAGTTCACGGTCCAGCCTTGCTCTCGAACAAACTCCTGCAAGTTCTGTACCTGTTTTTTGAGGTCAGCGTCGCTCTGCTGTACCAACTGGGCCTGTTCTTGCTTGTCTTGCTGCTCGCCCCTGTGTGTGTATTCCGTTACACCAGAAAGTGATTGAGCGGCCACTTGGCCGCTCTTGTCACTTAGCTGTACGGAAGCACCACTGGTAGATGACAGGTTTCCAAGTTCAGTTGTCATCTTTTCTCTCCCATATCAATTGTGCTTGCTAAGGCCCATTAACCGAGCAAGGACAGTGCAGACTGCGGCCGCTGGTTGGCTTGCGCCAAGATGCTGGAAGCCGCCTGTTGCAGGATATTCTGCTTGGTCATGTTGGCGGTCTCGGTCGCGAAGTCCGCATCGCGGATACGAGAGCGCGCTGCACTCAGGTTTTCAGAGATATTGGACTGGTTGCGAATGGTTGAATCAAAGCGGTTCTGTACCGCCCCCAATTCTGCTCGCTTGCTGTCGACTGCCTGGATCATGAAATCCAAATTAGCCATTGCCAGCTGTGCGCTGGAACCTGTAGAACCTGATATGTCATCAATATCAGCCCATGTCACTTTTGATGTACTAGCTGTTGAAACAGCCACAACCCATGCATCTGCTCCCGTTGAATTTGTACTTGTAATCGCTGTGACGCTGGCACTGGCCTTCGTCGCATCGGCAATACCGGACATGGTAAAAGCTGTGGTCATTTTGAAGGAGATGGTCTGACCGGCATCAGCCCCCACTTGGAAAGACCCCTCGTACTTGCCGCTCAGTAACTTCTGCCCCCCAAAAGTGGTATCGCCTGCGATGCGATTGATTTCTGTGGTCAGTTGCTTGTATTCCGCTTGTAACGCATCCCGATCATCAGCATTGTTTGAACTATTTGCAGATTGCTGCGCTAGGGTTCGCATCCGTTGCAACATGGAGGTGACTTCATCCATAGCTCCCTCGGCAGTCTGGGCGACCGAGATACCGTCGTTGGCGTTACGGTTGCCTTGGTCCAGACCGTTTATCTGGGAAGTCAAACGGTTGGAGATTTGCAGACCCGCTGCATCATCCTTGGCGCTGTTAATGCGCAGGCCGGATGCCAGACGGGTGTAGGAAGTGTCCAGTGATTTGTTGGTGTTCATCAAGTTACGCTGGGCGTTCAGTGATGAAGTGTTGGTATTGATATACATGGCCATAAAAATGATCTCCTGATGAACAAGGAACTGCGGGCCCTGCAGATGTCATAGACAACGCGGTTCCCACCGTTCAGATGGACAGATTGAACGGTCTGTCTCATCTGGCGGGTCCTCTGTTTGAACGGACATAGGACCCGCAGTTGCGCAAATGCTGGATTTCCGAACACCCCTCAATTTGCTTCATGTTCTGTAACGGCAGCCCCATCGGAAGCTTTAGGAAATTTATTGCCGCAATGCTCAACAAAGTGGCAAGCACTGTCCGCTCGAGACGGAAATGGCAGTAGAAGCCGTGAGCACCACCCCTTCTTCTCTGTGCTATTGTTCCCCTTCATAAAGCCCAAGGATGTCACATTAGTTGGCACGAATTATGCTTTTATTTTTGCTGTCAGGTTTCTGGCGCCCATAAAAAAGGCCGACAAAGTCGGCCAAAGAAGAGCTTACGCTCAGGAGAACAACCTCGAGGATGACAGAGTGAACGATCTGCACAACACTCGAGGGGTATACCAAGAAGAGAACTTCTCTTTCGATAGAACAAGGCGTAATTCCGAACACCCCATTGTTCCATCTTGTTTACCAGGGCGGCCTGAACAACCGCCCTTTTTTTTTTCTCAGACGTTGCAAACTTAGCCTTGCAGCAGGGAAAGCGCAGACTGCGGGCGCTGGTTGGCCTGGGACAAGATGCTAGAGGCAGCCTGTTGCAAAATGTTCTGTTTCGTCATGTTGGCGGTCTCGGTTGCGAAATCCGCGTCACGGATGCGCGAGCGAGCAGCACTGACGTTCTCCGAGATATTGGACTGGTTGCGAATAGTGGAATCGAACCGGTTTTGCACAGCACCAAGTTCAGCACGTTTGCTGTCCACTGCCTGGATCATGAAATCCAAATTAGCCATTGCAATCTGTGCGCTGGAACCTGTAGAGCCTGATATGTCATCAATAGCAGCCCATGACACTTTTGATGTACTGGCTGTTGAAACAGCCACAACCCATGCATCTGCTCCCGTTGAATTTGTACTTGTAATCGCTGTGACGCTGGCATTAGCCTTCGTCGCATCGGCAATACCAGACATGGTAAAGGCGGTGGTCATCTTGAAGGAAATAGTCTGACCCGCATCTGCACCCACCTGGAAGGTACCGTTATAGTCCCCAGCCAGCAGTTTCTGTCCACCAAAGGTGGTGTCGTTGGCAACACGATTGATCTCGGTAGAGAGCTGCTTGTATTCAGCCTGCAGAGCATCTCTATCATCCTTGTTGTTAGAGCCGTTGGCAGACTGCTGAGCGAGAGTCCGCATACGTTGCAACATAGAAGTGATTTCATCCATGGCACCCTCCGCAGTCTGGGCAACAGAGATGCCATCGTTGGCGTTTCGGTTGCCCTGATCCAGACCGTTGATCTGGGAGGTCAGACGGTTGGAAATCTGCAGACCTGCCGCATCGTCCTTGGCACTGTTGATGCGCAGGCCGGAGGCCAGACGGGTGTAGGAGGTATCCAGGGATTTTGTGCTGTTCATCATGTTACGCTGAGCGTTGAGCGATGAAACGTTGGTATTGATATACAGACTCATGACTTTTCTCCTAAGCTATTAAAATTTATCTTTAATTCACTCAGGCTTTCTTTTGTTTTGTGCCTGATATGTTTAGTTAACGGCGTCTTTTCGTGAGACTTTAATTTCTTTTTTCTGCCTTTATGGCAGTAATCGCCGCCTAACCTATATATCGGCCTCAATCCCACACCCTTGAGGAAAAATTCGGGATTTTTTCCCGCCGTGCGCACCCAGCCCATGGGCAAAGGGGCGGATCCCGCGCCAGACAAGGCGAGGCGGCCATCCAGGTCACGTATCCAGAAACCGGCGCTGGCTCTCACTTTTGCACTCCTCCATTGTTCATCCCCACGGCTTGCCCCTAAAATCGCCGCCCCATCATCTATTGGACGTGAGTTGTTCTCCATGCAGACTCTGGTTGAGCAGATTGTTTACATCAGCGACATGTTTGGTACTGCGGTATTCGCGTTTTCGGGGGTATTGGTGGCCGGGCGGCTCAGGATGGACGGTTTCGGTGTCATGGTGCTGGCCGCGGTGACCGCCATCGGCGGCGGCACCATCCGCGACATGATCCTGGGGGCGACCCCGGTGTTCTGGGTGCGCGACACCCTCTATATCTGGGTAGTGATCGCCACAGCGCTCATCGGCATGTGGATGGTCAAGTTGCCCCGCCGCATGCCCTGGTATGTGTTGCCGGTGGCCGATGCCTTCGGGCTGGCGCTCTTTACGGTCATTGGTGCCCAGAAGGCGCTCAATTTTGGCACCTCCGGGCTGATTGCCGTCCTCATGGGGACCATGACAGGGGTGGCGGGTGGCATGATCCGGGACGTCCTGGCCCGGGAGGTACCCATGGTGCTGCAAAAGGAGATCTACGCCACCGCCTGCATCCTCGGGGGCATCCTCTATACCCTGTCACTGGAGGTCGGAATGGAGAGGGTGAGCGCCATGCTCATCAGCATGCTGGGGGTATTCGGCCTGCGCGTGGCGGCCATCTACTGGCATCTCTCCCTGCCCACCTTCTCGCTGCAGCGCAACTGAACCGGTCAGGGGGGGCCAGCGCCCACCCTGACCGGGGCGAGATTGAACCAAGTCCGCTTTTCTGTTGTCATACAGGAGTCGTTTCAATCCGGACTCTCTCAATGCATTCTCTCATGCAAAAACTTGGGCTCATTACCACGCTTGTTCTGATGACGGTCGCGGCGGCTCATGCGGGGGCACAGACCCTGTTCGGGCGTCTGGCATCCACCCCGGTGCAGCAGTTCAACCAGCAGATCCGCCAGGCGAGCAGCAGCCAGCAAAGCTGGGTCAACGACTATCGTGAGGTGGCTCGCCGGTTCGTCGGCCATGAAGACGTGCCTACCCGTATCCATGCCCAGCAGCTGGACAACGATCTGGTGCTCTCGGTGGCCCTCGACGGCCAAAGGAGCGACATCCTCTATATCCTGACCCTGTTTCGCAGCAACAATCTGTGGCAGATGCGTCAGGCCGAAATGGGCTGGCGCTGCCAGGGGCAATCCACCTTTACGCCCGTCCCCTGCCCCTGACGTCATCCCGAGTGAAATAAAAAAATCCGGCACATGGCCGGATTTTTTATGGGCGGAGGTTCACCGGATCAGGGGCGATAGACCTTGACGTTGGCAAAGCCCTTCTCTTTGAGGTAGAGCGCCTGCAGCTTGCTCATCACGCCGCGGTCGCAATAGAGCAGGTAGGTCTTCTCCTGGGGCAGATCGCCAAAGACGGTGGCCAGCTTGAAGAAGGGGACATGGATCACTTCATGCCCCTCAACCACCAGCGGTTTCTCGTCGTGTTCGTCCATGGAGCGGATATCCAGGATCACCTCGTTGTCGGTGGTCTCTGCTGTGGTTTCTACTTCCTGCACTTCGGCGGCAGTCTCTTCACCGATACGACGGATGTCGAGGTAACGGGCCTCGGCCACTACCTTGTCCAGAATGGCAAAGTCGAAGTTGGCCTCTTCCGCCTCGATGCGGGCCAGATCCGCCTTCACGGTCGGCTTCTTGGAGATGACACCGCAATACTCCGGCATGGTCTCGGCGAACTCCAGGGTGCCGATGCGGCGGGCTTCGCTGATGATGTCCGGCTTGTCCCAGGTGATGAGGGGGCGCAGGATCACCTTGTCGGTCACCCGGTCGATGACGTTCAGGTTGGTCAGGGTCTGGCTGGAGACCTGGCCCACACACTCACCGGTCACCAGGGCCGGGATCTGGAACTCGTCAGCCACCTTGGCGGCGGCGCGCATCATCATCCGCTTAAGCACCACCCCCATCTGGCCGTTGTCGATCTTCTCGAGGATCTCGGCTACCACGGGCTCGAAGTCTACTGCGGTGAAGCGCACCCGGTGGGAGGAGCCGAAACGGTTCCACAGGTGATAGGCCACCTGCTTGACGCCGATCTCGTGAGCGGCGCCGCCCAGATTGAAGAAGCAGTAGTGCACCCGGCAGCCGCGCTTGATGAACTGGAAGGAGGCCACGCCGGAGTCAAAACCGCCGGAGAGCAGGCTCAGCACATCTTCCTGGGTGGCGATGGGCATGCCGCTTAGCCCCTGATGGATGGCGCTGACGATGAACAGCTCTTCGCCGTCGATCTCGAGGTTGATCTTCACGTCCGGGCTCTTGAGGCGCACGCCGTTGCTCACGCAGTGCTGGTTCAGGCCACCACCCACATAGCGTTCGATCTCGAGCGACGAGAACTCGTGCTTGCCGTGGCGCTTGGCGCGCACGCAGAAGGTTTTCCCCTCGAGCTGGTCACCCCACACGGCTTTCACCTGCTCGAAGATGTCGTGCAGGTCGGTAAACTTGCTCGCCTGCACCTCGAGGAAGGCCTGAATGCCGGGAATACAGGCCAGGGCTTCGATGGCCTGTTCACGGAACTGGTCATTGCGGGAGCTCACGATCAGCTTGTCCCAGTCCATCCGCACCCGGGCGTCGTCGTCGAAGCGTCGCAGGACGTTGCGGATGTTGCCCTGCAGTATCTTGATGAAACGCTGGCGAACCGACTTGCTCTTGATGGTGATTTCCGGGAACAGCTTGATAATGAACTTCATGGTAATGACTCGGGTGACCTTGATTTAAGGGCGCGAATTATATCAGAACTTTGTGACCAGCGCCTACTGGATGAGCGGTTGCTCACATTCCCCCACGCAATGTTTGCCGCACCCTGGCCATCTTGCGTATATTCCCCAACCTGCGCCCCGGCAACACGACACCCATGAAAACCCATATCTACTACCCCGGCATGGAAGTGCGGGATGACCTCTGGCTCAAGTTTGCCCTGCTCTACCTGGAACGGCTCGCCTTCGTCTTCACCGTGAGCGAAAAGAGCGGTCTCACCGCCCTGCTGGAGACCCTGCGCCGACAGACCGACCTGCTGGCCGAACCGCCCGAGCCTGCCTTCTTTGCCGCCATCACCCCCCAGATAGAGAGTCAGATTGCCGGCCTGGTCACCCCCGACTTCGTCCGCCACAAGGTGTTTGGCAACAAAGAACTCATCGCCCGCTGGCGCATGCCAGCCAACCACGACTGCTTCTGCCCCGCCCAGGCCGGCCTTGAGCAGTTGCACGGGTTTTGCCTCGCCCACGGCTTTGCCAGCCGGGACGAGGGGGGGATCAGGATGGCGCGGCGCTTCGCGAATCTGCTCTCCATGCGGCTCGCCCGCGAGTGGGCACTCGCCAATGAGGGGGCGCTCATCACGGATCACGACTATCTGGACCGGCTGCTCCATCTGCTCGAGTCCCGCTACCACAATCGCGGCGGCCAGGATTGCTTCCATCTCGAGATCCCGCTGCGAGTGCCCGCCAACTTAAGCGAGATCCCCTTTGCAGAGCTTATTGCCCTGCGCAGCCGCAGCGGCTTTCGCCAGCGCCTGGCCGAGTTTCATCAGGCCCTCGACGCCCTGCTCGCCATGCTGGGCAGCGGCTACGCCGAGCCCGCCGTGCTGACCCGCTTCGAGCAGGCCCAGCAGGGGCTCAACCCGCTGCTGGGGCCCGAGACGGTCAGCCTGCCGCTCACCACGCTCGTCAGTACAGGCTTACCAGCCATGGCAATGATCCACCGCCTCAAGGCGAGCCACCCCGGCAGCAACCTGGTGTTTCACCCCATCAAGAAGAGCCACTTCAACCAGCGCAAGAGTCAGCACTTCTTCACCCGGCTGGGTCAGGTCAAACCCTGACCCCCAGCCCCCTGCCGGGGAATCGACAATCAGCTGACGGCATCGGAGCCATTCCCGATGCCGTCAATATTCTGGCGCTTGCCCTGGAGCGCCTCAGGAGGGGTTTTCCAGCCGAAATTCGATGCGATCGCTGTTGCCCGCCTCGTCCACCACCACCAGCTGGTAGCGGCCCGCCTCGCTCAGCACCTGATCCCCGTCCCAGCGCAGCCGCTGGCCGTTGAGAAACCAGGCCGGCTTGCCGACACCGCCCAGCACCCTGGGCTGCAATCGGTAGCGCTCGCTGCGGATAAGATTGCCCTCCCCCAGCGCCAGGATGCGGATGGGGGCCTGCAACTCGGCGCTCTGCCCTTCCCCCGCGCAGCCCCTGGCAAGCAACGCCTGACGCCGCTCACCGGGTGAGCGCCACGGCTCCAGCGACAGCGGCCAGAGCGCCCGAAAAGCGGATTGCACCGCATCGGGGCATCGGGGCAGCGTCGGCTTGCCTTCGGCAGTCAGTGCGACCTGGCGCAGCGGCGAGGGCCAATCCATGGGATCCGGCAAGGTGGGGGGATCGCGCCCTTCCAGCAACCAGGCGCTCTGGCGCTGCAGACAAGTCTCAGGCAGGGTCGCGCTCACCCTGCGCCCCAGCGGCCAGCAAACTTCGGCCTCACTCACCGTGTTGGGCTGCATCGGCAGAGGGCTGTTGTCAGCCAGTCGCGAGTAGACGGAGAGCAGCAGCGGCACCGCCGCGCTCTGGCCGTAAAAACCGGGCATGGGGGTGCCGTCGGGGCGCCCCAGCCAGACGCCGATGGTCCAGCGACCGGAGACCCCCATCGCCCAGCTGTCGCGATAGCCGTAGCTGGTGCCGGTCTTCCAGGCCAGTCGATTGACCCGGCCGGTCGCCTCGCTGGCAAAGGGCTGATCCGCGCGTCCCTGCGCGCTCAATATTTGCCAGATGATCCAGGCCGCCCCCGGGCTCAGCAAGGGGCGCGATACCGCCTGCTGCCCTGCCAGCCAGACCGGCATCGCCACCTGCCCCTGCCGAGTGAGCGCACTGTATAGCGCCACCAACTGCTCGAGCCGAATGCCCGCCGCCCCCAGCGCGATGGCCGGGTTGGGCTTGTCGGAGAGGGCCAGCCGTACCCCTGCGTTGTCGAGGCGACTGACCAGCTTGTCCGGCCCAAACGCCTCCAGCACCTGCACCGCCGGTACGTTGAGGGATTGCTGCAGCGCCTGGGCGAGCGTCACCGGTCCCTGAAAGGCACCGGAAAAGTTGGCGGGGCGATAATCAGACCCGAGCCTTGGCGCATCGGAGAGAAGGGAAGCCGAGTGTACCAGTCCCTCGTCCATGGCCAGACCGTAGATGAAGGGCTTGAGGGTGGAGCCGGGGGAGCGGATCGCCTGCACCATGTCGAGGTAACCGTGACGGCGCAAATTGCCATACTCGGCGCTGCCCACATAGGCGCGCACCGCCATGGTTTTGTTGTCTACCAGCAGCAGGGCGGCGGAGGTCTGCTCGGGGAAGCGGCGGATATAGCTGGCCACCCGCCCCTCCAGCCAGCGCTGCAGATCCCCGTCGATGGTGGTGTGCACCAGCGCCCCGGCCTGATGGTCGGCGGCGAGGCGAGCAAAGAGCGGCGCCTCCATTGGCGTGAAGTGACCGCGAGCCAGCACAGGTTCGATGCGCCCCTCCAGCCACACCTGCTCGGGCCAGACGCCCTGCGCCACCAGCCGCTGCATCACCTTGTCGCGAGCCGCGCGAGCCCGCTCGGAATGCCGGTCCGGCCGGTTGCGGCTGGGGGCCTGCGGCAGTACAGCCAAGAGCGCCGCCTCTGCATGGGTCAGCCTGGCGGCGCTCTTGCCGAGATAGGCAAAACTTGCCGCCTGCACCCCCTCCAGGTTGCCGCCAAACGGGGCCCGGTTGAGGTAGACGGTGAGCAGAGTGCGCTTGTCATAGTGCCACTCCAGCTGCAGCGCACGGGCCATCTGGCGCAGCTTTCCGGGCACGCTCCTGTGGTAGGGCTCGATGAGGCGTGCCACCTGCATGGTGAGGGTCGAGCCCCCCGACACGGCCCGCCCGTAGCGCAGCCACTGCCAGACCCCGCGCACCATGGCCACCGGATTGACCCCGGGATGACGCCAGAAATGGCGATCCTCGTAGCCCAGCAGCGCCTCGATATAGCGGGGGGAGACTTGCTCCAGGGTCACGGGGTAACGCCACACGCCGCTGGTATCGGCAAAGGCGCGCAGCGGTCGCCCCTTCATATCGAGCACCACCCGCGCATAGGCCGGGTCGAGCGGCGGCGGCGGGAAAATCCGATCCAGCGCCAGCAATGACAGGAGCAGTGCTACAACTCCCAGCACCGAGAAATGCAGCCAGCGTGGCAGGCGACCAAGCCAGCGCCAGCCAGCGCGGCCACTACGACCTAATTTCAGCCAGCCACGCTGCCAGAAAGTGAGCCGGCGAACCCGCTCAAGGGAGGGGTCGTTGCCCAGAGGGCGTCTGCGACCCATCAAGCGCCAGCTACTCAGAGATGATCACCTCATGGATATCCTCGCCCACGGCCCTGAGCTCGGGCCGGTACATATCCTCCACCTGGGTCGGCGGCACCTGATAGCGACCCGGCGTCACCGCCCGCATCAGGTAGACCAGCTGCTGGTTGCTCCCCTCACTCAGATCCAGCGCCGCCGTGTAGCGGTCGTCGCGAAACTCCTGATGCTTGAGATAGTCGTTCCACTCGCTCTGCCACGCCGGTTTCCCCTCGATGGAGAGCTCTTCGAGCTTGATGCTGTTGCCAAGGGCCGGGTTCTCCAGCTCAAAGCCAGCGGGCACCATCTCCACCAGCAGGGCATCGGGCACCGCAGATTCGCTGCTGACATTGAGCCGCACAACCACCAGATCCCCCACCTTCACCTTGGCGGGATCAAAACGCTGACCATTGCTGTTGAACCAGCTGCGGGTCACGCTTATCCCCTGACTGACGCGCGCAGGCGCCTGCTCGGGGTAGCCGATCAGGGTGCGCTGCACATAGAGGGACCCCTTGCCCTCGTTGGTGACGGTACTCGCCGCCAGCGCCTCGGGGGCCCCCAGCTGCAACGGGGCCGAACCGCTCAGGGATCCACTGCCAAGAGAGGAAGTCACCCTGGCCTGCCAGTCGACGGCCGGATCGACGCGGGCGAGTCGCAGCAGGGCGAGCCGCTCCTGGGTGCTGAGCCATTGACGGTGAGCCAGGGTAGCGGCCACCTTGGCACTGATGGCCGGCCAGCGCTCCGCAGCCAGCTTGTGCTGGCGCAGCAAGGAGAGCTCAAGGGCCTGATCGCGTAGCGGCGAGCCGTAATCCCCCAGATAGTCATCACCGCGCTCGATCGTCTGCGCCCGGCTGAGGGCCTTGGCCGCGTTCTGCTCATCCCCCATGGCCGAGAGAGCCAGCGAGAGGTGCAAGAGCGGCAAACCGGAGCGGGCGTGATCGGCCTGCTGCTCCCAGATAAGCCGCAAGGTAGCGAGTGGCGCCTTGCCCACCCGGGCCAGCACATAGGCGCTGTAGGCCTGATAGGCCAGTCGGCTGTGCTCGGGGGCACTGCTCCAGCGCTCGCCGTACTGACTGTCGGTGAGATAGTTTTGCAACCGGTTCAGCGCCTGATTGAGCATTGCCTCCGGCACTGCGTCGCCCGCTTCCTTGCGCGCCAGCAGGTAGTCGGCGGCATAGGCGGTGAGCCACTGCTCCTCGTCGGAGCGGCCATCCCACAGGCCAAAGCCGCCGCTGGGCAGTTGCAACCGCTGCAGCCGCTGCAGCAGAGCGCGTTGCACATCCGCCTCGCTCGCTGCTTGCTTGCCCTCTGAGGGTTTGCTCCAGGTGGCCCGCTCATCCGCCGTGGTCAGCAAGTAAGGCCAGGCCCGCGACAAGGTCTGCTCCAGACAGGCGTAGGGGTAGTCGGCCAGCGCCTGCCACTGGCCTGCCGGATCCCAGGGGGGAGTGCCGGAGAGGCTGAGCAGCCCCTGCAGATTGGCGCGATCCAGCCCGACCAGCTCAGCTGGCGCAAAGCTCATCTGCTGGCCGGGGGCCAGCATCTGGTGACGCTGGCGAGTCTCGGCCGGCCAGGGGGAGCGCAGCGGCAGAGTCCAGTCGCGGCTGATGGCAAAATCCTTGCCGCTGGCCGCCAACTGCAGGCTCGCCACGCCGCTCGCCCCGGTCACGGTGAGCGGCAGGGTCAGCCACTGCTCTTCGCCATTTTTAAGGGACAGAGTGCCGGGCAGCTCGCCATTTGCCTTGAGCCCGCCGTTGAGGGTCCAGGCAAGGGAGAGGGTCTGATCCTCGCCGCTCATGTTGCGCAGCTGCACCAGCGCCCGGGTCTCATCCCCTCTGGCGCCAAAGCGCGGCCAGCCAATCTCGGCCACCAGGGGAGCCACCACCTTGACGGCGCGCTCGGCCTCACCTACTTGCTGTTCGTTCCAGGCCAGCGCCATCAGCGCCAGCTCGCCATTGAAGTTGGGCAGTTCGAGCGGGATCACCGCCTTGCCCTGCTCATCAAAACTCACCTCGCCACTCCACAGCGCGGCGATCTGGACCCGGCTCTCCAGCGCGCCACCCTTTTTCAGCGGCGCCCGATCGCCGCCGTAGTTGAGGCGGGCCAGCTTGCCATCCTGCGGCGGGATCACTTGCCCGTAGTTGTCGAACAAATCTTGGGAGAAGCGCTTGCGACCAAAGAAGATCTCGAACGGGTCGAGCGGCTGGTAGTCGCTGATATTGAGCACGCCCCGATCGACCGCGGCCAGCACCACGCGGCCCTGACTGTTGGGGGTGGAGGTGGCGGTCACCTCCAGTCGGGTAAGCGGCACCGCTTTATCAGGCGCGCTCAGGGTGAGCGGCAGACGGCGCGCTTCCCGATCCAGAGTGAGCGGCACCAGCCCAACCGAGCGCAGACTCTGCCCTTGCTGGCTACTGACCGGCTTGGAGGCGCTGTCTGGCGCGGCGATCTGGGCCGAGATATGCAAGTCATGGCGCTGCCACTCGGGACTGACCGGGATCTCGAACTCGCCGCGGGCATCCTTGGCATCGCCACCGGCCCCCTTGAGTTCAATACGCTGCCACCAGCGCAGGCCGTCGCCATCTTCCACCATCAGCAACCCCTTGCCGGGGCGCGGGGCCACCAGGGTCACCTTGGCCTTGTCACCCGCCTGATAGGCGCGCTTGTCGAGGGTGATGGCAATCTTGTCGGGCCGCGCCTGCTCGCCACCGCCGCCCCAGGCGTAGCTGCCGATCTCCACCCGCAGGCTGGATTGATGGCCCTGACTATTCTCCACCTCCAATCGATACCAGCCCGCCGCCAGCGGCAAACTGAGCGGGGTCGGCCCCTTGCCATCTAACTGCAGGGTCTGCTCCTGTTCCAGATAGGGCTGGCTGTTGAACTCGTACTTCCACCCCTCCCCATCGGCGTAGTGCCAGTAGTAGTCGCGGTACTCGTTGATAAGGCGCACCTTCACCGCCCCCGCCACCGGCTGGCCTTGCTCATCAAGGTTGAGGATCTGGAAGGGGAGCGGCTTGCCCCCCTCTACCCGATCCGCCACGAAGTCGGCCTTGAGGGCCGGCCACTGGCTGCCCATGGGCCAGCCATACTGGGTGCGGCTACGATTGACGGCGCGGCCACCGGGCTCGGAGAGCGACACCCGATAGGCCACCTCCAGCGGCCCGAGGGCGCGCACCCCATCTAGTTCATCTTGCAGCGAAAAAGTCCCCTGCCCCTGCGCATCTAGGGTGAGATTGAGAGGCTCGAGATCCCTGGCCTGCTCGGCGAGCAGCACGTCACCCAGCGTGAACTCCTGCCACTGGGTAAAGGGCATGGTGGCGCGGCTGATCTTCACCTCTGCCTTCGCCTTGGTGGCGCTCGCTGGCGCACCGTAGAGATAGTCCCCTTGCAGCGGCAGAGTGAGGGCGGCGTCCAGACTCGTCACTTCCCCATCCGGCCCCTTGCCCAGCTGTAGCTTGAGCCGCTCCGGCAGAAATTCCTCCACCAAGAAAGGCCACTCGAAGCGGCTACCGGCGGCGGTCTTGAGGTTGATGGTCCAGCGCCCAAGCGGCGCATCATCCGGCAGACGCAGGCCGTAGTGGGCGGCGCCAAGGCTATCGGGCAGCAGCCGTTTCTGCTCGAGCAGCTGGCCGTCCGGCTGCTTCACCTCCAGCTCCACCGCCATCCCCGGCAGCAGCTGGCCATCCTGCCCCTTGAGCAGGATCTCGCTGTCGAGCCGCTCGCCGGGGCGATAGAGGTCACGCCCGCTAAAGAGATACAACTGCTGGGCCTGCCAGGGCTGGGTACCGAGATCGAAGGTGGAGAGATCGAGCGCCGCCCCGTCGAGGCGCAGCACCGCCAGATGGTTGCCCTGCTCGGCCAGCAGCAGGCGGGCCCCCTGCACCTGATCGAAGCGGCGGTGACCGCGGTTGTCAGTCTGCTGCACCTGCAGCCGGTTGCCCTTCTCGTCGAGCAGGGAGAGCTGCACATCCTTGAGGGGATCGGCGCTCGCCAGGGAGCTCACGAACACCTCCAGCTGATCCCGGTAGCGGCGGGCACTGAGGCCCATGTCACTCACCGCGAAATAGGTGGTCTCCTTGCGCCAGTCGTAGTTGCCAAGGGGCGACATCACCGTAAAGTAGACGCCGGCCTCGGCCAGCTGCGGCTCCTTCACGTTGATGAGGCGGGTCTCCCGCCGGTTGGCATCGAGCGCCAGCCCATAGCGACCGCTGAACACCCGCTTGGCCCGCTGGGTGATCTGCTCGAGATCCCAGTTGCCCATGCCGGCGCCGGGGCGATACTCGGCCAGAAAACGGGGCAGATATTCCGCATCAACCCGGAAGAAGTCGATATTGACCTCATCCACGTTGACCGCGCTGATGGGCAGACGCAGCTCGTCGCGCAGCGGCAATACCATGCCGCTCGCGGTAAACGAGGCCCCCGCCTCCAGCGGCCGGGTCTTGAGGGTCCAGCTCTGGGAGGATGGGCCCAGCCCCGCCTTGAGGCTCACCTCATAGCGCTTGTCGGGCTGGACGTTCGGGAAATAGAGGGTGCGGCCATCGTCGGCGAGGATCCACTCCCCCTGCACCTGCTTGCCCCCTTCACTGACCCCGAGCCAGCTCTGCCAGCTTGCCTTGGGGGTCAGGGGGCCGGAGAAGACCAGCGCCAGCGCCGGGGCATCCCGATACTGGCGGGCATTAGCCTGTACCACGGCGTTCGGCGCCCCGTCGACCGGCTGCGCGGTCGTGTCCGTGGTCGATGCCTTGTCTGCGGGCTTGTCCTGGCCGCAGCCGGTCAGCAGCAGGGCGAGCAATCCGACCAGCCACCAGGAGAGACGAGGAACACGAGAGTGAGGGCAGGGTATGAGGGGGCGCATAGATTCCATCCCAAATTGAGTCGCCACCAGCGCAGCGCAGGAGCCAATAGGATAAACCCCCATCCCGTGAACACCAAATGCCCGGACAGATCATGGATACAAGCCGGATGAACACACATTTTTCACACCCTGCACTCATCGTGCCCACTCTGGCCGGTTCGGCTTCTGGCATTTCATTTTATATATGCAAACTTGTTCCTCTTTTCTGAACGCAGGCTAGACTGGAAACAATTGTTCACTTGTACTACGCAAGGGCATTACATATTATTTGCCCTAGCAGGATCTTTGAACAATCTAACCAATATCAATTAGTTAAATATTTTTTAAACATTAAACATCTGTACCGGAAATAACGTGCAGATGACGTCAATGCCTCTTCTTGAGGTAGACAGGCGTTTCATTTATTACAGTAAAAACCATGTTTTCTGACCCGGCGTCCTATGGCCGAGCCCCTATCCCTTGTTCTTGTTGGAGTCATACCAGAATGGAAAATAACGATCTGTCTGTCGTTGAAAAGAGAGTGGTTGCCAGATTCCTGGATATGTTCATCAAGTTTGGCCTGATCCTGGCGCTGGGCTCTTTCTGCTTCACCGTCTTCTCCCCCTTCATGAACATGATGCTGTGGGCCCTGATCCTGGCCGTAACCCTCTACCCCCTCCACCAGCGTCTCGCCGCACGTCTGGGCGGAAAGCAGGGCCGGACCTCCACCCTGCTGACACTGCTGGGCATCCTGTTGCTCGTGGTGCCCACGGTCGCCATGTTCAGCTCCCTGGGTGACAGCGTCAGCGTCCTGGTCGACAAGGTGAACAACGATACCCTGGTGATCCCGGCCCCCTCCGCCGAGATTGCCAACATCCCGCTGATCGGCACCAAGCTGCATGCCCTGTGGACCAAGGCGTCGATGGACCTGTCCAGCTTCATCGTCAGCTACAAGCCGCAGATTGGCGAGCTCACCAAGCGGGCCCTCGGCCTGCTGGCCAGCATGGGGGGCGACCTGCTCGGCTTCGTGTTCTCCTTCATCGTGGCCGGCATCATCATGGCCTTTGGTGCCTCGGGCGCCAACAGCGCCGATCGCATCTTCATGCGCATCACCAATGAGAAGAAAGGGCTGGAGCTGACCAAGCTGTGCACCAGCACCATCCGGGCCGTCGCCATGGGGGTCATCGGGGTGGCCTTCATCCAGGCCTTGCTGGCCGGCATCATCATGTCCATCGCCGGGATCCCGGCGGTCGGCGTCCTGTTCGTGCTGGCCTTGATCCTGGGGATCGCCCAGGTCCCCGTCCTCCTGGTCACGGGGCCGGTCATCGCCTACATGTGGATGTCGGGGGATCACGGCACCCTGCTCAACATCGTCTACACCGTGCTGCTGCTCGTGGCCGGCATGGCCGACAACGTGCTCAAGCCGCTGCTGCTGGGACGCGGTGTCGATGCCCCCATGCCGGTGGTCCTACTGGGCGCCCTGGGCGGCATGGCGACCAATGGCATCCTCGGCATGTTCATCGGCGCCACCATGCTCTCCATCGGGTATCTCATCTTCATGGCCTGGGTCGACGACGGTCTGGCCAACCCGGAAAAATAACCCCATGGCCGAACGACCCGTCATTCGCCCCCTGCTTGTCGGGGGGTCTTGCCTGTTGCTGAGCGCCTGTACCCTGCTTGGTCCCGACTATCAGACCCCCCGGGTCGAGGAGATAAGCAGCTGGCAGGGCGCCCGCGAAAGCCAGCAGGCGGCGACCACGGCCGACTACCGCCAGTGGTGGGACAAGCTGCACGATCCCGTGCTCAGCGCCCTGGTGCAGGAGGCGCTGCAAAAAAACCCGGATGTCCGGATTGCAGGGCTTCGCATCCTCGAGGCCCAGGCCCAGCTCGGCATCGCCGAGAGTCTGCTGGGCCCCCAGGCGACGGTGGGCACGGCAGAGTTCCTGCAGGCCGGCCAGAGCCGCAACGGCCACAGCAGCGCGGGCAGCAGCTACGGCGCCGGGTTCAATCTCGGCTGGGAGCTCGACTTCTGGGGCAAGTTCCAGCGCGGGGTCGAGGCGGCGGACGCCAGCTACTTTGCGACCCTGGCCCAGTATGATGACGTCCAGGTGCTGATGGCAGCCCAGGTGGCCCAGCTCTACGTGAGCATCCGCACCCTGGAGGCCAGGCTCATCATCGCCCGCGAAAACGCCCGCATCCAGGAGCGCAGCCTGCAGATCACCGAGCGGCAGTTCAAGAGCGGCAACACTGCCGAGCTGGACGTGCAGCAGGCCAAGACTCAGTACCTGGGCACCCTCTCCAGCATTCCCCAGCTCGCGACCACGCTGCGCCAAAGCCAGAATGCCCTCTCCGCTCTGCTCGCACGCTCCCCCGGGCCCCTGCCCGAGATGCAGGAAGGCACAGGCGTCATTCCCAAGGGCGAGCTGGCGCTGGTTGCCGAGATGCCCGCCGATCTGCTGCGCCGTCGTCCCGACGTGCGGGCGGCAGAGCGACAGCTGGCCGCCCAGTCGGCCCTGATCGGCGTGGCCGAGAGCGATCTCTATCCCTCCATCACCCTGCTCGGCACCCTCGGGATCAACGCCGCCGGCGGTGAGAGCGGCACCTACTCCTGGGGGATTGGCCCCTCGCTGAGCTGGAACCTGTTCGATCAGGGGCGTCTTGGCAACCAGATCCTGGTGCAGGATGCCCGCTTCCAGCAGCTTCACGAACGTTATCGCGACAGCGTGCTCCAGGCGGCCCGCGAGGTGGACGACGCCGCCGTGGCCTATGCCAACGGCCAGGAGGAGATCACCCTGCTGACCCAGACCGGCGAGGCGGCCCGCCGCTCACTCGAGATCGCCAACACCCAGTATCGCGAGGGCATGGCGGACTTCCAGCGCGTGCTCGACTCCCAGCGCGCCCTGTTCAGCCAGCAGGAACGGCTGGTCAACAGCCGGGGCGCCCGGATGCGCGACCTCATCACGCTCTACAAGGCACTGGGCGGCGGCTGGGAGCAGGGGCGCGAACGCCCCCTGGTCACCTCCGAAGTGGATGCCCAGCTGCGCAAGCGCGCCGACTGGGTTCCCCTGCTCGACGCCGCCCGCCCCATGACTCAGAAGGCAAGCGCCCATGACTGACAACACCACCTCTCCCGGCCAGTCCAGCCGTCGGGCCACCCTAGGGCTGCTGGGGATCATCCTGCTGCTGCTCGGCTGGTATCTGCTGGCCGACAGGCTCACCCCCTACAGCTCCCAGGCCCGCGTGCAGGCCTTCGTGGTGCCCATCGCCGCCGAGGTCTCCGGCCAGATCCAGAAGGTCCATGTACGCGACAACCAGGACGTGGATGCCGGCACCCCCCTGTTCGAGATCGATCCCGAGCCCTATGACATCGCTCTTGCCAAGGCGAGATCCGACTATCAGACGGTCCTGAGCGGCGTCAAGGCGAGCACCGAAGGGGTCAAGGCGGCGGAAGCCTCCCTGATGGCCATGCGCGCCGCCTATGACAACGCCGCCAAGGATGCCCAGCGCCAGGAGCGGCTCTATCGCGAAGATCCGGGGGCCATCTCGGTGCGCCGCCTCGAGGTGGCCCAGGCCAACCGCGAGACCGCGAAGAGCCAGGTGGCGGCGGCCGAGGCCGACGTCCGGCGCGCCATCGAGGCGGCTGGCGCCACCGGGGAGGACAACTCCCAGCTGCTCAGTGCCCGCTCGGCGGTCAACAAGGCCGAGCTGGATCGCCAAAACACTCACGTGGTAGCGCCGGGGCGCGGCCTCATCACCGACCTACGCACGGACACCGGCCAGTTTATCGGTGCCGGCTCCCCGGCCATGACCCTGATCGCCATCCACGACGTCTGGGTCTCGGTGGACATGACGGAGAACAACCTGGGCAACATTCGGCCCGGTGACAAGGCTGCCATTTTGCTCGACAGCCTGCCCGGCCAGCTGTTCGAGGGAGAGGTGCTCAGCATCGGCTACGGGGTCAGCACCGGCAAGAGCCAGCCCGCCGGCACCCTGCCCACCGTGGACAACAGCCGCGACTGGCTGCGCCAGGCCCAGCGTTTCCCGGTCAAGATCGCCTTTCGGGCCGACGATCAGCCCCCGGTCGACGCGCTGCGGGTCGGCGGGCAGGCCGACGTGCTGGTCTACACCGGCGGCAACTGGGTGATGCACTGGCTGGGGGGGCTCTACATCCGGTTGATGAGTCTCTTCTCCTTCCTCTATTGAGGTCCATGACGTGGAGCCGTCCCATGCATAACCTCGACCGGGCAGTGCTGCGCATCGGCACTGGCATCGGGCTCTCGGCAGGCCTCTGTTACGGCATGGGCCTGCCCATGCCCCACCTCGGCGTCATCATCGCCTGGGTCGTGCTGTGCCAGCCCGGCGAGCCGATCGGCCTCAAGAAGGGGGCCTTGGGCGGACTCCTGCTGCTGGGGATCATGGTCTCCGGGGTGCTGCTGGTGCCCCTGCTGACCCACTACGCCCTGGCCAGCGTTTTGCTCGTCGCCCTGATGCTTTATCTGCTGATGCAACAGGGGATGGCTGGCAAAGGCGCCGCCGCCATGCTGCTCACCATGGCCATCACGGTGATCCCGATAGCCGGTCTCATCGAACAGCGACTGGCCATCGCCATCGCCCAGATGATGGGTGTGGGGATCCTGGTGGGCGTCCTGGTCAACCGCATGGCACATGCACTCTTTCCCCCCATGCCGGTGGCGGCCTCCCAGAAAAAAACCGCCCACCAGCCCCCCGAGCATCCCGAGCGGCTCGCCCTGCGCGCCGTGGCCATCGTGCTGCCGGTCTGGCTGCTGGCACTCGGCAATCCGGCGTTCTACATCCCCGCCGTCATGAAGACGGTGGCCCTGGCCCAGCAGAGCACCTCCCTCAATGCCAGACTGGCGGGTCAGGAGCTGGTGCTCTCCACCCTGATGGGGGCCCTGCTGGCGCTCGCACTCTGGATGGGGCTCAGCCTCTGGCCGTCCCTGTTGATGCTGGTGCTGATGCTGGTGCTGATGACGCTCTGGGTGGCGCGACGTCTGGTTCCGCTGGTGGCAAGCCGCTTCCCGCCCTCGTTCTGGAGCAACGCCTGGATCACGGCGCTCATCCTGTTTGGCCCGGCCATCGAGGACAGCGCTAACGGCAAGGATGTCTGGATGGCGGCCGCCATGCGGTGCGGCCTCTATCTGCTGGTGGCCGGCTACGGCTGGTTGTGTATCTTGCTGCTGGAGCAGTGGTGGCCGGTCGGCCGCCCCCTGGCAGAAGCCAAATTAGGAGAGTGACATGTTCCTCATTTTTATGGTCGGCATCCCGGTGATCCTGGTCAACATGCTGCTGCAATCCCTGGTCTCCGTCTGGTGTGTTCGCTTCTATATCAAACACTTCAAGGAGCAGGAAGGGGCCCTGGCCGGCATACTGGCCCTGTTTGGCATCATCACTCTGGTGATGCTGGGCAACCTGACACAGATCGGGGTCTGGGGGGCGCTTTTCCTCTGGCTTGGGGAGTTCAGCACCCTGCACGAGGCCATCTACCACTCCGGTGTCAACTTCGCCACTCTGGGGTATGGGGACATCGTCATGAGTGAAAAGTGGAAGCTGCTTGGCCCGCTGGAAGCCGTCAACGGTGCCCTGATGGTTGGTCTCTCCGGCGCCTGCATGCTGACCGTGCTGCAGCAGCATATCGGCAAGCAGCTGAAGAACAGAGGCCACTGACCCTCCCCCGCCTGGAAGAAGAAAAGCAAGGGGGCCGCTCTGTCGAGTGGCCCCCTTGTCATTGAGAGCGGCCAGCGATGGCCCTCCCCTATTCGGCGATCGCCATCTGCCAGGTCTTGAAGCCGCCGGAGAGGTTCTTCACCTTGAAGCCGTGCTGGCTCAGCACCCGGCAGGCCACGTGACCGCGCAGCCCCACCTGGCAGCTGATGAGCAGCTCCTTGTCCCTGGGCAACTCATCGAGGCGGCCGCGCAGCTCATCCAGCGGAATATGCATCGCCCCAGGGATGCGGCCCAGCTTGTCGAGCTCCGGGGTGTTGCGCACATCCAGCACCATCTGATGAGGATGGCGGGCCTGCACCTCGGCTGCGTGGCAGAGGGTGGTATCTCCTTTCAGATGGTTGCTCGCCACGAACCCCGCCATGTTGATCACGTCCTTGGCCGAACCAAAGGGCGGTGCATAGGTGAGCTCCAGATCCTGCAGATCGAACACGGTGAGGCCGGCACGCTGGGCCACCGCCAGCACGTCGATGCGCTTGTCGACGCCGTCCTTGCCGATGGCCTGGGCGCCGTAAATCTTGCCATCCGGGGCAAACAGCAGCTTGAGGCTGACCGGGTGGGCGCCGGGGTAGTAGCCGGCGTGGCTGCCCGGGTGGACATAGGCCTTCTCGAACGGCAAGCCCAGCTGCACCAGCCGCTTCTCGTTCAGGCCGGTGCTCGCCACCGCCAGATCGAACAGCTTGCAGATGGCGGTCCCCTGGGTCTTCTTGTAGGTTTCGCGTCGCCCCAGCATGTTGTCGGCGGCGATGCGGCCCTGACGGTTGGCCGGGCCCGCCAGGGGAATGAGCACGGATTCTCCGGTCACGAAGTCGGTCTCCTCCACCGCATCCCCCACCGCATAGATGAAGGGATCCGAGGTGCGCATGCCCGCATCCACCTTGATGCCGCCCCGCGGGCCCAGCTCCAGTCCGGCCTGGGCGGCGAGCAGGGTCTCGGGTTTGACCCCGATGGCGAGGATCAGCAGACCGGTGTCGAGATGGGTGCCATCGCTCAGGGTCAGACGCAGCCCACCCCGTCGTTCGGCGGTCACGGCGGCGGGGTCCGCCAGCACATCCAGGCTCTCGATGGCCGAGAGGCCGGTACGCAGGCGCAGATCCACCCCCTCCTCGCGGATGCGGGCGTGAAGCATGTTGGCCATCTCTCTGTCCACCGGCGCCATCACCTGATCGGAAAGCTCCAGAAGGGTCACTTCAAGCTTGCGCTGGTGCAGGGCCTCCATCATCTCCAGGCCGATGAAACCGCCCCCCACCACGGTGACGTGGCGAGGCTTGCCCTGCTCAAGGGCCGCCAGGATGCGGTCCATGTCCGGGATGTTGCGCAGGGTATGCACGCCCGGGCTGTCGATGCCGGGGAAGGGCGGGCGAATGGGGGCCGCACCGGGGCTCAGCAACAGGGCATCATAGGGTTCGCTAAGCACCTCCCCGCTTTGCAAATTGCGCACCAGCAGGGTCTTGCCTGCCTTGTCTATCTCGATGACCTCGTGGAAGACCCGCACATCGACGTTGAAGCGGCGCTTGAAGCTCTGCGGTGTCTGCAGCAAGAGAGCATCACGGCCAGGAATGTCCCCCCCGATGTGATAGGGCAAGCCGCAGTTGGCAAAGCTGACGAACTCCCCCCGCTCGAACACCACTATCTCGGCCTCTTCATTCAAGCGCCGCGCTCTGGCCGCCGCCGATGCGCCCCCGGCCACGCCGCCCACGATCAGGATCCGTTTCATCTGCAAGACTCCAGTCAACAGGAAATGAACAATAAATTAGATCTTTCTAATTTAGACTTCAATGAAATTTTGTTTGCCACGGTTTTGCAGTATTCTTGGCCTCCGGCAATTGCTCAACAGGATAGTGTCCGTTCATGTCGTCTACCGCACTCAGTCATCTTCCGACCGCCAGCCAGGCCCCGCTGTTCTTTCGCCTGGATACCCGTAGTCAACGGCTGGTTGCCCTGACCGATGTGATGCAGACGCCGCTTCACTGGCTCGATGAGCCCCGCAGTGCCTGGCCTGCCCAGTTGCCTGATGCCCTGCGCCAGCCCATCGAGCAACGGCTCGCCAGCGGCAAGGGGGGCAAGCTCCTGCTGCGCTTCGCCTCCCAGCAGTGGCACATCTCCCTCTCCCGCGAGCAGGACGCCTTCTGGCTCATCTGCCTCCAGACCCAGTCCCAGGAGAGCGCGGCCAGCCTGTCGCTGCAACTGCCTCGCCTGAGCCAGATGGCCAGCCAGCAACAGTACGCCGCCATGCTGGAGAGCCTCAAGGAAGCGCTGGGGGCAGATCGCCTGATCCTCTGGCACTACCAGGCCAACGGGTCTCTTGGCAGCGAACAGCTGACCCCCGTCTTCACCCTGGATGTCGAGTCCCTCGGCGCCATTCGTGGCGACAGTCGCTATATCCGGGCCCTGCGTACCCGGGGCGCCCTGAGCTTCTCGGAGGCGGCCCACCAGCCCATGCTGAGCCAGCACTATTACCTGTCCGATGCCAACGTCTGCTCCCGCCTGGACGGTGCCCTGCTGGAGCAGGAGAAGCTCATCGGCGTGCTCAGCCTCGAATATGCCGAGAGCACCCTGATCGGCGACGAGGCCCTGCAGCTGGTGCGCCAGTGCGCCCAGTTACTGGGTCACTGGCAACCGGAACCCGTGGAGGTGGAGTCCCCCTCCATGGCGCCCCCCGCCGACCTGGCTGGCAAGACCGGCAATGACTACTGCCGCACCCTGCTTCGCTGGGCCATGCAAGCCTGTGGGGCCCCTCTCGGCTGGATCGGCGAGTTCCAGCCCCGCGGCCAGGATCTCTGGTTCATGCCGCGCTGCGTGCTGGACGGAGACAGCTTTTCCACTTTCAAGGCCATGCGCATGGAATTTGGCCCGGGCCAGGAGATCTTCCAGCACGGCCAGAGCCTCTATGTGGAAGATCTGGCCCTGCGCTATCCCCAGGCCAGCCAGTTGCTGGCCCTCAATGCCAAGGCCTACCTCGGCATTCCGCTGCCTGGCCCTAACGGTGTCCCCCTGGGCCAGCTTACCCTGTTGCTTGGCGGGCCTCTGGCCGACCCCATGCCCCTGCTCGACGCCCTCTACGAACAGCGTGAACGGGCCGCCGTCGAGCTAGGGCGCCTTGTCAACGATGACGCCCTGCGCCTGGCCGAGGTGGCCTTCAACACCCACGATGGCCTGCTGGTGATGGATCACGGTGGCATCATCCTCAAGGTCAACGCTTCCTTCAGCCGCATCACTGGCTTCGCGGGCGAGGAGATGATAGGCCAGCACATCGAGGCCCTGAGACCCACCTACTATGGCGACAGCCTGAAAGAAGACGTGATCACCGCCGTCAACCGCCAGGGATACTGGCTGGGAGAGGAACAGTGCCTGCACAAGGAGGGTCGTCTCTTCCCGGTGCGGCTCATGGTGAGCGGTGTCAGGGATGAGGCAGAGGAGTTCAGCCACTTCGTCTGCAGCTTCCACGACATCACCCAGGAGAAGGAGGCGGCCCGCCACATCGAGCGCCTCGCCTATTACGACGACCTGTGCGATCTCTACAACAGGCGCAGCCTGAACGACATCATGCAGCGCACCCTGCAGGTCCCGAACGGTCAGTGGGGGGCCCTGCTGCTGCTGGATCTGGACAACTTCAAGTCGATCAACGACTCCCTCGGCCATGCCAGCGGCGACCTGCTGCTCCAGGCCGTGGTGGTGCGCCTCAAGTCCCTGCCCCAGGAAAACCTGGTGCTGGCCCGCACCTCGGGGGACGAGTTTGCCCTGCTGTTCACGGCGCTCGGCCAGGGCTATGTTACCGCCAAGATCCTGGCGGAGCATTTCGCCCGGGAGCTGATGGGGCTCTTCCGTGCCCCCTTCGACATCGGCGAGCACAAACTGCACTGCAGCGCCTCCGTGGGGATCAGCCTGTTCAGCGATGACGACAAGGATCATCTGGCCCTGATGCAGCAGGCCGATACGGCGGTGCACATGGCCAAGCGAGCCGGCCAGGGTAACCACATCTTCTTCAGCGAGGCCATGGCGGAGAGGGAGAAGAGCAAGCTGGCCCTCAACAACCAGTTGCGCGATGCCCTGCGCAACAACGAGCTGGTGCTGCACTACCAGCCCCAGTACAGGGTCGACAATGGCAGCCTCTCCGGGGTGGAGGCCCTGCTGCGCTGGCAGAAGGCCGACGGCACCATGGTCCCTCCCGGCGAGTTCATCCCCATCGCAGAAGAGACCACCCTGATCCAGGAAATTGGCTACTGGGTGATAAAGACCGCCTGTGCCCAGTACAGCTACTGGCTCAACAACGGCCTCATCATTCCTCACCTGTCGGTCAACGTCAGCGCTCGCCAGTTCCACACCGCCGGCTTCGTGCAACAGGTGGAGTACATACTGCGGGACACCGGCGTGCCCCCGTCGCGCCTGCTGCTGGAGATCACCGAGTCCGTGGTGCTGGAAAACCGGCTGGAGAGCATCGCCAGGATCCGCCAGCTCAAGGCCATCGGCCTGCTCATCTCTATCGACGACTTCGGCACAGGCTATTCTTCCCTCGCCTATCTGCGCGATCTGCCCGCCGACGAGGTCAAACTGGATAGGAGCTTCATCCAGACGCTGGTGCACAGCGAGCAGGACAAGGCCATCGTCAAGGCCATCCTGGATCTCGCCCGGGTATTTCGCTTCACCGTCACCGCGGAGGGGGTAGAGGAAGAGGAACAGCTGGCCGTGCTCAAAACTCTGGGGTGCCAGCATTATCAAGGCTTCCTCACCAGCCGGCCACTCCCCGTCAAGGCGCTGGAGAGCCTGCTGAGTACTGCCGTCTCGGGCTAAACATGTAGGATTTATAGGGCTTTTTGTCATAAAATAACGACCGCTCGAACCTTGTCCGAACCATTGGAGTCGTCTATGTCAGTCATTAACCGGATCCCTGCCGTTGAACCCAAGGGGCCTGCCGACCAGGGCTCGCGGCAGATCGCCGCCGTTGAAGCCAGCGACACCAGCAGCACCGACGTCATTGGCCGGATCCACTCCGTCGAGACCTGCGGCACCGTCGACGGCCCCGGCATCCGCTTCATCGTCTTCATGCAGGGCTGCCTGATGCGCTGCAAATACTGCCACAACCGGGACACCTGGGACACCCAGGGTGGCCGCGAGGTCACCGTGCCCGAGCTGATGAAGGACCTCACCAGCTATCGCCACTTCATGAATGCTTCGGGCGGCGGCGTCACCGCCTCCGGGGGAGAAGCCATGCTGCAGCAAGGCTTCATCGCCGAGCTGTTCGCCGCCTGCAAGGCGCAAGGGATCCACACCTGCCTGGACACCAACGGCTTCGTGCGTCACTACGACGAGCTGCTCGATCGGGTGCTCGACAACACCGATCTGGTGCTGCTCGACATCAAGCAGATCAACGACGAGAAGCACATTCCGCTTACCCACGTCAGCAACAAGTACACCCTGGAATTTGCCCGTTATCTGGCATCCCGCGGCCAGACCATGTGGATCCGCTACGTGGTGGTGCCCACCTGGTCCGACGATGACGAGAGTGCCGAAGGGCTCGGCCAGTTCATCGCCGAGCTGGGGGAGTGCGTCGAGAAGGTGGAACTGCTGCCCTACCACGAGCTCGGCAAACACAAGTGGGACGTGCTGGGAGACACTTACGATCTGGTCGGCATCAAGCCCCCCAGCAAGGAGACCATGGACAGGATCCAGGGCATCCTCGGCAAGTATCACCCCAACGTGAAGTATTGAGACAGGAGGCCGCCCGGCACAGGGCGGCCTCTTTGCATTGCGCCGCAGGCGCCCGCCACGGCGTCATCACTGACAGCTATACCCGAGGGAACAGGTCATGAGTGAAGGACAAGTCGCCGCCCTCCTGCTCTGGCTGGTGCTGCTCGCCTTCAGCCTGAACGCCTCCCTGCTGCGCACCCTCCACGCCAACCCGCTCTACCAGCACCTCTGCCTGGGAAGCGCCATCGTCCTGGTACCGCTCTGGACCCTGCGGGCCGGGCTGCACGAGGGGCTGGAGATCCACTTTCTCGGCCTCACCAGCCTGACCCTGCTGCTGGGCTGGCGCCTCGCCCTGCTCGCCCCCTGCCTCACCCTGCTGATCCTCTCAGCCTTCGATGTCACCGAACTCGCGGACATCGGCTGGCAGGCCCTGATCGGCGTCGCCCTGCCGGTGGCCACCAGCTGGCTGCTGTTTCTGGCGACCTGGGCCTGGCTGCCCCGCCACCTCTTCGTCTACCTGTTCGTGGCCGCCTTCCTCGGAGGGGCCCTCAGCATCTCGGTCAAGATCCTCGCCAGCGCCCTGCTGATGGGGATGAGCGGCACCTACCCCTGGCATATCATCAGTGCCGACTACCTCTCCATCTGGCCGCTGCTGCTCTTTCCCGAGGCCCTGCTCAACGGCATGACCATGACCCTGCTCGCCGTCTACCGCCCCCACTGGGTCAATACCTTCTTCGATCGGGAGTATCTGGGGCGCTAAGAACTGGCTTCATATTGGCGGCATGGGGACTAATCACTGCCGCCATACCGCACCATGCCTAGAGGCCTGTCAGGCTAAAATCTGTACTCAATATGCAGGGTATGACTATCAAGCGAGGGATTGACATCATACATTTTGCCATTGGACATGTGCTCATATTGGTAGCCAATCATCCAGCTCTTATGAAAGACATAACCCACTCCCAACCCTGTCGATAGCTGGACAGGCCCCCCATAATCCTTGAAGCCATTACCTCTATGACCAAACTCATACTTGCTGAGCCAGAGCACTTCAAACGGCATCCATACGACCCAATTGCCCCATAGACATTCGGCGCGCGCCCCGGCTCCCAGCCTGGCCCCTGCCTCATGGCCCACATCCAGCAGGCCGCCACGCCCCCCCAAACCCAACTGGCAGCCTGAGTCCCCCCAGTGCCAGAACATGTGATGGTATTTCACATCGACGGTAAATATGTCGAGTTTCTCGCTTTCGGCAGGTGTTCCAAGCTGCAAAACTACAACCTCGTCACTAGCAATGGCTGCTGTACTTATGCCAAGCGAGAGCAAAAGCCTAACGATAGAGTAAAAATTGGCGTCCATGCCTCCTCCTTCACCTTGCTACCCCCGTCGCTCAAGCGTCAAACGGGCACACATCAGGCATAGCCAGTGAAGGGAAAGGCTGTCAACTCAACACCAAAAACTAAAAATAAAGATTTTTAAGAGGAATTAGTCTACAGAATGTACCAGGAAGCATAATAGAAAGAGATATTTCACTAATGACATACACAACGTAAGACTTAATGAATCAATTCTCCACTGACATGCACGTGATTGCCATTGATGCAACAAAAAACACTCATCATATGATTGGCATTACAAAAAATACTTCTTAAAACCCTTCTAGACTGATTAAAACTTCACCACACATACTCATCAGACCTGTTTAGGTTATCCCTATGCATAGAAAATATACATATATAACAATGAATTAAATTATCACATCGTCACTACCATAAGTGAACAACAAGCATTGACTCATTCGCAACCCATCTGTAATATGCGCTCGGCATAAATTTAAACATGACGAGCGTCTCGAAATGACGCAATATACGCGGGCTCAGCTCTTACACGGCAGAGATGCTATTCAAACAGAGCTTTTCTAACCGCCTGTTTTTATATGCTCATTTAATTTCAAGCCCCAAGCTGCCCCCATACGACCGGAACTATGTCATTTCCGTGCGGTAGCTTTTCTCTTTTTTCTTTGTATATAGCGTATTACTATGTACAGCTTCGGTTAAGCCAACCCTCTTGCCAACATTGTAATCACGACAAAGAAACAAAAAAGCAACACCAGAGACGCGCTCACATCTCAATTTTGACTCCATGGATAATATTGACACATGAACTATGCAACCCGGTTTCTGGCGATATCGCTAGCTGTGTGTATTGCTGGCTGCGCATATGAACCAAAGCAGGTCGAAGCCTCTCGCCCGCTTGTCAATCCATCTGCGACCAGCGCTCAACCCGCCATGCCAGCAAATGTGCAGCAAGCACTCAATACCCTGCCTCAAGGGGCTGTCATCAGCACAAACAACATCACATTCACCCTGGGTCAGCGCTACGTGTCCGCCTTGGGGCTGGAATGCGCCGAGCTGTTGGTTAACAGCTATCAAGGCCACTCACAAAGAAGTGCCGCATGCAAACGTGACGAGCTTTGGTACCAGCTCCCCCAACTGGAACAGGCATCTGTCGGCAACCTGTTGGCTGACCAATAAACATCAAGGGATATGTTTTGAAGAAAATGAACATTCGTCAGCTGAGTGCCTTCCTGTTTTTCGTCAGTGCCTCTTGCACCACCATGGCGGCCAGCGCACCGGATCTGTCCCAATCAAATGGCACATCGTTTGGCTATAACCTGTCCGGTCTGGCTAGTGATAACCATCGGCCTCAACTCGGCGGTTCATCCACATTGAGCGGCCAAGCCAACACGAGTGCCACAACCGGTAGCTTTGCCCAGCAGAATCGGCAAGGCATGTTACTGCCCGGCGAAGCCGATGTGCGGAAGTTGCTGCCACAGGCCGAAGCCGGACTCCCTCCCCCCTATGGAGCCAATCTGTTTGCCGGGGGATATGAAACAGAGCGCAGCGATGGCTTGAATGACAATTATCTGATTGCGCCCGGAGACAAGCTCAATATCTGGATCTGGGGGGCTGTCAACTTCTCCAACGTCGTGACCGTCGACAATCAGGGCAATATTTTCATTCCCGACGTGGGCCCTATCAATGTCAAGAATGTCCCTGCCAGCCAAATCAATAACTTGGTCACCAGCAAAATTGGTGATGTGTTCACCAACAACGTCAATATCTATGTCAATTTGCTGACGACCACCCCGGTGAGTGTATTCGTCACCGGCCCGGTGATCCGTCCGGGTCAATATGCCGGGCAATCTTCCGACAGCGTGCTCTACTTCCTCAAGCGGGCTGGTGGTATCGATTCAGACCGCGGCAGCTACCGTAAAATCAAAATCTTGCGCCAGAACCAGGTCATACAGCAGCTAGATCTGTATGAGTTCATGCAGAAAGGCCGCATGCCCAAGCTGTCTCTGAAAGACCAGGACGTCATCCTGGTCGAGCCTCAAGGCCCCATGGTCAATGTGGCTGGCAAGGTTCGCAATCCGTTCCGCTTCGAGTTGAAACAGCACAATACGCTGGGATCCGAGCTGGTCAATTATGCCCTTCCCCTCGCCAAGGTGAGCCATGTCGGGGTGGTCGGTGATCGCTCAAGCGGCCCCTTCTCCATCTATCTGCCTTACAAGGATTTTGCCCAGGTGCAACTCAAGGATGGCGACAAGGTCCTGTTCAACGATGATATGCACGCACAGGTTTACGACGTGCAGGTCAGCGGCAGTTATATGGGCCCCTCCTACTTCACCGTACGCAAAGAAACCAAACTGCACGATCTGCTCAATCACATTCCGATTAACCCGGATCTGGCTGATTACCAATCCATCTATCTGATGCGCAAGAGTGTTGCCATCAGGCAGAAAGAGATGTTGGATGAGTCTCTCAACCGGCTGGAACGCAGCGTATTCACCGCTCCGGCCAGTTCGGATGGGGAAGCGACCATCCGGGCCAAGGAAGCAGAGCTGGTCATGCAGTTTGTGGACAAGGCACGCAAGATCCAGCCCCTTGGCAAGGTCGTGGTCGCCGACAAGGGCATCATCGCCAACATTCAACTGGAGCAGGGCGACCAGATCGTGATCCCCAACAAGACGGATCTCATTCAGGTTGGCGGTGAAGTGCTGATGCCACAGGCCGTGGTCTACAACCCCAATGCCGACCTCGATGACTATGTTGCCTGGGCCGGTGGGTTTACCGAACGAGCCAATGATCAGCGCATCGCCGTCGTGCATGCCAATGGTTTGGTGGAGTTCAAGGGTCAGGGCAGTGTACAGCCAGGAGATCAGATCATGGTGTTGCCCAAGGTCGACAGTAAGACCATGCAATCTGTCAAAGACATCACCCAGATCATCTATCAGATCGCCGTGGCGGCAAACGTAGCCATCAACTAAATCGCCCACACCGAACCACGCAGGCTCGTCAATCGGCGAGCCTGCCATAGGGTAAATGACTCCATGCATAAACCCATTCTCAATCAAACACCTCGAACGCCCTTGCAGGTGTTGCGCGATGTGACGTTTGGTTTGCTTATCCGAGAACTGAAGACCCGATTCGGCAGCTACCGACTGGGTTACGCCTGGGCTCTGATCGACCCACTCCTGATGATTAGCGCCTTCAGCCTGATCTTCGGTCTTCGCAACCACAGCGGGTTTGGGGGGGTACCGGCCCCTCTATTTATCACCGCCGGCTATCTGCCTTTTCTCTTTTTCAAGAATGTTGTGAGCAAGCTGCAGTCGGCGGTCGGCGCCAATATGGGGCTGTTCTGCTACCGTCAGGTCACCCCCTTCGCCACCTTCGTTGCCCGCTTTATCCTCGAGGTGATGGTAGGCATGATGGTGGGCATCATCCTGGTGCTGGGGCTGCTCTGGTTTGGTTTCGATGCCATTCCGGCGGATCCCTTGAAAGTCATCCTCATCTATCTGCTGTTGATGGTGTTCTCGTTTTCTCTCGGCATCGTGTTCTGCATCATCAGCACGCTATTTCAGGAGGCTGACAAATTCCTCGGTCTGCTGATGATGCCGCTGATGTTTATCTCTTGCGTGATGTACCCCTTGATTAGCATCCCTACTCAGTATCAACACTGGTTTTTGTGGAACCCATTGGTCCATGCCCTCGAGCTCATACGCAGTGGCTGGATCACGGGGTATAGCAGCCCCAATGTCAGTTGGACCTATCTGTCCGGAATTACCTTGCTGTTGCTGACTTTTGCCATGAGTAGCTATCGCCTGAGCCACCGTCGACTCATCGCCAGCTAATGCGGAACCCTATGATCATTCTTGACAGTGTTTCCAAATACTACCCCACCAAGTTTGGCCGCAACTATGTGCTGCGTGATGTCAGCCTCGCGCTGCCACAGGATCGCAATATCGGCATATTGGGCGTCAACGGTGCGGGTAAATCCACCCTGCTGCGCCTGCTGGGTGGCATGGATATGCCCAGCAAGGGTAAGGTGATTCGTCAATGTCGCGTCTCCTGGCCGCTGGCCTTGAGCGGTGGGTTTCAAGGAAGCATGACGGGACGGGAAAACACCCGTTTCGTCTGCCGCATCCACGGGGTGCGCGATACCCGGGAAGTCGAGGAGTGGGTCAAGGAGTTTTCCGAAATCGGCCAGCACTTCGAACTGCCGATCAAAACCTACTCTAGCGGCATGAAATCCAAGTTCTCCTTCGCCGTCAGCATGGCCTTTGACTTTGATATCTATCTGACCGATGAGATCACCTCAGTAGGGGATGCCCGCTTCAAGCAGAAATGCATGGATACGTTCAATCAAAAGCGCGAGACAGCGAGCCTTATCATGGTATCTCACGACATGAAAAACCTGCGCCAACAGTGCGACATGGGGATCTTGCTGCGCAACAGCGCATTGGAAGTCTTCGACGATATCGATGACGCCATCCGCATCTACCAAAATCTATAACAAGCAACAGCCAACATGACTCAACCTATCAGATCGGAAAAACCATCCCGCCTCGTGCGCAAACTGCGCAAGCTCGGCAACGAGCCCAAGCAGTTCTTTATCGATTCCAGCGGTTTTCAGATTGCCCACCGCTCCTGGCAGCAGAGTCTGAAGCTCGGCAGCTTTCTCTGGGTGCTGGCCTGTTTTGCCATCGCCGCCCTCTATCTGGGGGTCATCGCCTCTGATCGCTATGTAAGCCGGGCAGAGCTGATGATCAAGCAGGCGGACCAGGTCAAGATGCTGCCCGATGCTCTCTCTATGCTGGGACTAGGTGGCAGCAATCACCAGGATGTGCTGCTGATCCAGGAGTACCTGAAATCCTGGGATCTGCTGGCCAAGCTGGATAAAGAGCTCAGCCTCAAGTCCCATTACCAGAGCAACCAGGCCGACTATTTCTCCCGCCTGCCACAGGATGTCAGCAGGGAAGACTTCATCGAATACTACCGCAAACACCTGACGCTGCGCCTGGATGAACTGTCGGGCGTGCTCACCATCGAATTGCAGGCGTTTGATCCCGAGTATGGCCAGCAGGTGGTCAGCCTGATGCTTAAAGAGGCCGAAGTCTTTATCAACAAACTCGGCCATCAGGTTGCGAAGGAGCAGCTGATGTTTGTCGAAAAAGAGGTCGATCGCGCCTATCAACGGCTGCAAGAGGAAAAGGCCAAGGTGCTCGCGTTTCAGAACAGCCACCAGTTGATCAGCCCGGAATCCACCAGTAGCGCTCGTCTAGGAGTCGTCAGCCAAATTGAAGCCGAGCTGGTAAGCCAGCAGGCGCAGCTCAAGCAACTGCGCAGCTATATGAAGGAGAGCGCCCCCGCCGTCGTCTCGGTACAGAGCCGGGTCGATGCCCTGACCAGACAACTGGAGCAGGAGCGTGCCAAGCTGACCGGCCAGGATAAAGATGCCATGAACGAAGTCACCGCAGGTTATATGGATGTGCAGACCCAGGCTACCCTGGCAGCGGATCTCTACAAGACGGGCCTTATCAGTCTGGAGCAGGCCAGGATAGAGGCATACCGCAAGCTCAAACACCTGCTAGTCATCAGTCAACCGAGCCTGGCCCAGGATGCTGAATATCCCCGCCGTCTCTACAACTTGGCCACAGTGAGTGTGTTGCTGGTTCTCTTTTATGGGTTGATCGTCATGGGTCTTGCGACCTTGCGTGAACATCAAGACTAAAATATTTTATGGAATATAAAATGACTTAACTATTTACTTATGAATCTTAAATATTCAAAGACACTTTTAAATAAGAATTTATTTCTCACTGCTTTTACAACATAAATAAGAGGGTTAGTATATTTTATGGTACGGGGAAGAATGAAAAAGGCGGGAAAAAAAATAAAAAGCATCTTTAATGCGGTTACCTTAAAAGAAAATGAAATAAAAGGCCATTTTGATGTTATTGATGGTCAGTTCATTCATGGATGGGCAGTCGATAAGAATAAACACACACCAGTAACACTCTCACTTTATGTGAATGATTCAAAGTATAAAAATTTCACTAGTGGAACTTACCGAGAGGACCTATCTCTAGCTGGAATCAACAATGGATTTGCCGGCTTCTCAGAGCACCTTAACTTACAAGAAATAGTTAAGCAGCATGGCTATGATTGCTCAATTTCAGTAAAGTCAGAGCTTGGTTATTATGAGCTTGAAAATTCACCAAAAAAGTTATCCGTACCCGACGTAGTATTTTCAATAGACATATTTGAAAATGGTATTTGTGCTGGTTGGATTGTAGATAAGAACAATGAAGATATATCATTTTCCCTTGATGTTATAATCAATGGCGTGAGCTATCCTGTAGCTGCAAATCTTATCAGAAGTGATCTTTCTGCTATTGGTATCAGTAATTATAAGCATGGTTTTTATGTTAACGCTTTTGACCTATCTGACTCCGATGAGTGTGATGTCTGCGTAGAATTACATTATGATAAGGAGTATACATTGGCTCCCTTGTCAAAATTCTCTTCGTTTTCATCTAAAATTCGATGCCTAACTAATCTCCAATCCTTTCTTCGCAAGGAGGAATATGCATCTATATCAAAATCAAACCACCAAGTGGTTCATTCAATCATTCCTGCGCTAATTGACCAATGTAGGAGCAATAGTGATGTCCCAATGGTTAACAATATTCACATACATAACAATAAAAAAAGTGATACTGTTGCAGTTATTATCCCAGTTTATAAAGGGGTGCAGGAAACTGTAGACTGTATTAATAGTGTTATCCGCGCCACTAATAATACACTCTACAGATTGATAGTGATTAACGACTGCAGTCCAGATCAAGAAATGGAACATGAACTCGCATGTTTCAACACCCATGAATGTATAGAGATATATAAGAACGACGTCAATTTAGGCTTTGTTGGCACAGTCAACAGGGGCATGATTATTGCCGAGGAGCATGATGTCATCTTATTGAATTCAGACACTATCGTTGCTGATGGATGGCTGGATGCGATTATAACTGAAGCATACAAAGTGGATGGGTCTAATATTATTGGTACGGTTACACCTATATCGAACAATGCTACTATCTGTAGTTTCCCTGAATTCTGTATAGATAATCCTCTACCCATTAATTATGACGTAAATATCTTAGCATCTATATGTTCAACTAATACGTCACCTGCTCAGGAGCTACCGACAGCACATGGCTATTGCATGTTCATTAAGCGAGAGGTGCTCAATGATGTGGGGTACTTTGACCATCAGAAATGGGGAAAAGGATATGCAGAAGAGAATGATTTCTCTTTGCGTGCATCCAAGCTTGGATGGAAACATGTCGTAACCAATAAGACTTTCGTCCATCACTTAGGCTCAGTTTCTTTTGCAAGTAGTGCATCTGAATTTATAGCTAAGAACTTGGAAAAACTTAATGGAATATATCCTGACTATCCAGAGCTTGTTTCAAAATTTGTAAAGAAAGACCCTGTTAGAATATTAAGGCAGGAGCTTGCAGAAAAAATAATAAAGACCGAACTTTCTAGATATAACGGGAAGCCAATTCTATTCATTTCCCTCGTCATTGGTGGTGGAACAAAAGTAGCGACTGATGAGATGGAAAGACTACTGAACGATGAAGATCATCCAGTGGTAATGCTCACATGTCGCGAAAATGGGATGTGGCGCTTGTCTCTTGAACAAATAGGTATTTTTTCAGACTATCAGATTGGCGATGAGGAGGAGCGTTTCATTAGTTTCATGAAGGATCTTGGCATATGGCATGTTCATTACCATCATACGCTGCAGTTCCCAACAAAAGTTTGGGATATCCCAAATATGCTTGATTGCCAATATGATGTGACGCTTCATGACTACTATACGATTTGCCCCAGAGCAAACATGGTAAGCCACCATGACAAGTTCTGTGACAATCCAACTATTGATGAATGCAATCGTTGTATCAGAAGTTTGGGTGTGCACGCCTCTTCAAAATTAAAAATTGAAGACATTGGATATAATGTAAAAGATTGGCGTGCTTTTCATAAAGTTAAATTATCAAGTGCCCGTAAAGTTTACACCCCTTCAAATGATACAAAATTAAGAATAAAAAAATACATACCTATCAATAATATAGAGTGTAAATATCATCCAGAAACTCTTGTTAACTCAATGGTAGATCATGAGGCCGGTGCAGAGATCAATATAGGATTTATTGGTGCGATTGGCCCACATAAAGGAATTGATGTCATCAAGGGGCTTGCCAAGCATATCCAGGAAAACAATATAAAAGCCAAACTCACTGTCATTGGATATACATGTGACGATGATCATTTCAAACAATTTGAGTTTGTGACTATCACCGGGAAATATGATAGAAACAATATTCATGATCTTTTCAGAGAAACTGCTTTAGATATAATATTTCTCTCCAGTATATGGCCAGAAACCTTCAGTTATACCTTTACCGAAGCCGTTTCTAGCAGCTTACCGATTGCCACGTTCAAATTAGGGGCGGTTGTTGAACGCGCAGACAACATGAAATCTGTATTACAGCTTCCATTAAATGATGATTATGAAGCTATCTTTAATACCATCAGCACCTACTTATCCACCCCTGTTGCAGAGCAAAGGTCAACTGGCGTACAATACTCATCAATTATTAAAAATTATTATGATATTAAGGTTACATGATGAGTCAACTGATTAATGAAAAAAATATTGGTGATTACTGCAAAGTAAAAATTGTCAGCAATAGCAACTTATGTGTCATCTGTTTTTCTGGTTTTAACACCCCCAAGGGGAAGTTTAACTATATCCGCAGCTTTTCAAATAATGAGTATCATCAGATATATTTAAACACAACCAGTGATGACTATTATCACAAGGGCATTCAAGGCCTAGGCGCCAATCTGAATGAGACCATTTCAAGCCTTAATAAAATATTACAAGAGTTACCCGGCAACGATATACAGGTAGTCACTCTTGGTTGTTCTATGGGGGGCTATGGAGCCCTCCTTTATGGCTCAATGCTAAAGGTGAAAACTATTATAGCTCTAGGCCCCAGTATACCACTATATTCTGAATCATTTTTGGGAAAGCCAGAGCGTCAGAAACACGTTGATATATATAAAGGACTGGAACGAATAATTATAGGCTCAAACACCGAAAAAATTATAATTCATGGCGATAGTATGATTAGCGATATATTAACCCATGAGAAATTGAAAAAGTCAAAAAACTCTGTGTGCAGACATCTATGGGGATGTAGCCACTCTCAAGCCGAGATACTGAAGGGGAAGTTGAACTTAAGTGTTTTCATTGAAAATAAAGATAAGGCACTGGCTCATATTGAAAGTACATTCCCATCATTCAATCTATCTCAAGAACAGTATTTTCTATTACACAATCTATTCGCACCAGAAAATACTGATGGGATCTGTCGCACTCCCCTTGATATCGACAGCATCGATGATTTACACCACACTGTACTATATTGCGTTGCTGTATCCAACATTATACGAAACAGACCGATGGCAAAAAAATGCTTTGCGCTAGCTCTAGAGAAGCACCTCCACTATCGCTCTGCCAAGCGCTATTTTGACATTGCGTTACAGCCCGATGAACGCATGCACTTGTTAACTTTGATAGAAAGCAGTATTTACAGCTTTGGTATTGAACATCTAGAAATGTCAGAAATAGTCTCATTAAAGAAAATTTATGACGAGTTGACAGTAGCCGTTTACCCTCAGGAGAGACGCACTCTGGTGGCCAATGAGGGTTATCTTGATAGACATAACGGGGAGACGCTATTTGGCTGGTGCCTTAACCGGAACAGTACAGAAGCAGCCAACGTGGATGTTTATTTCGAACGCAATGCATTCCCACGTTGTCAGGTTGTGAGCGATAAATTCCGTGGTGACTTGAAGACTGCAGGAAAAAGGGGGGGGCATTGCGCATTTAGCCTTCCATTAAATGTATATGAGCCCGTACTAATAAATAGCACACGTGCTTATGCCGTTGAAAAAAGTGCTAATGAGCATATCAATAACTCAGGCATCCCCATCCTCCCCCCATTCATTCATTTTTATGTCGAAAGAATTGTAGATGGTGTTATTTATGGTTGGGTGTATGACAGAAATCATCCAACAAACTTTATTGACATCTCAGCATCCAATAAAATCAAGGGTACCAAGGTGATCATCAACCGATTTGTAAGGGCGGATATGCAAAGCCAGGGCATTAATGAGCTTGCTGGCTTTAGCATACAGTCTGCCAATAACGCTTACGAACCAGAGTTTCTCGAAGTATTTTTAAAGAACACCAATCTTCGTATCTCTAGAGCTATCATGGTATAAATCCAATGCTACTGACCAATATATCTTCAAAAAGTAGCTTGCCTATAACCGTTGTAGGTATTGGCTATGTTGGTTTAGCAAATGCGGTTATGTTAGCGCAAAACAATGATGTCATGATATTTGACATCGACATTGATAAGGTAATGCTAGTCAATCAGAAAAAATCCCCCATTATTGATTCTGAAATAGATATATATCTGTCTACCAAGGAGCTTAAACTGAAAGCTACCTTGGATAAATATGATGCCTATAAAGCAGCTGAAATTGTCATCATCGCAACATCTACAGACTATGATCCCGAGACCAACAACTTCAATACCTGCTCGGTCGAAATGGTGATCCGTGATGTCATGGCTATCAATCCATGTGCGTTGATGGTGATAAAGTCCACTGTCCCTGTAGGCTTTACCAAACGGATGCGCCGTGAGCTGGGCACCGAGAACCTGATATTCTCCCCTGAGTTCTTGCGCGAGGGCAAAGCGCTCTATGACAACCTGCACCCTTCCCGCATTGTGGTGGGCGAGTGTAGCGACCGTGCCCAGCGCTTTGCCGAACTCTTGCAAGAGGGAGCCATCAAGCAGGATGTTCCCGTGCTGCTGACCGGTAGCACAGAGGCCGAGGCCATCAAGCTCTTTGCCAACACCTATCTGGCGATGCGGGTGGCCTATTTCAACGAGCTGGATACCTATGCCCAGTCCAATGGTCTGGACAGCCGTCAGATCATCGAGGGGATTGGACTGGATCCACGCATCGGCAGCCACTACAACAACCCTTCCTTTGGTTATGGTGGTTACTGCCTGCCCAAGGATACCAAGCAGTTGCTGGCCAACTACAGCCGGGTGCCCAACAACCTGATCCGCGCCATCGTCGATGCCAATACCACCCGCAAAGACTTTATTGCCGACAGCGTCATCCGCCGCCATCCCAGAGTGGTAGGCATTCATAGATTAGTAATGAAAGCAGGTTCAGATAATTTCCGCTCATCTGCCATCCAGGGGATCATGAAGCGGATCAAGGCCAAAGGGATCGAGGTGGTGATATTTGAGCCCACCTTCAAGAAGGAAACCTTCTTCCACTCCCGAGTCATTGATGATCTGGAAGAGTTCAAGACCATTAGCGATGTCATCCTGTGCAACCGGATGGCCACTGAACTGGCAGATGTGGCCAACAAGGTCTATACACGCGATCTCTTTGGTTCTGATTAACATCACCCGTGGGGTGGAGATCCCACCCCACGTTACCTGGCTTACCATGGCTGTCTCTCTGGTGTATCTCGACTGAGAAATTATTTTGAAATTATTTATCGCTGCAATTGTCAAAAATGAACTGAATTCATTATTGGAATGGATCGCCTATCATCGAGTACTGGGAGTACATGGTTTTATCATCGCGGATAATGGCAGTAATGATGGAACACGCGAGTTACTTGGCGACTTATCAAAATTAGGAATTTTGACTGTTTTAGATCATCCCACTATCGGCGCACAAAAACCGCAACTCCCTGCCTATGAAAGGATTCTACGCATTTGCCCCTGTGATGTTGATTTATTGGCATTTATAGACGCAGACGAATTTTTACTTCCCTTGGAGCAAGAGCAACTCATACCAGCACTGCAGGGCTGGTTTGCAGATGACAGTGTCAGCGCGGTCGCCTTGAATTGGTCAAATTTTGGCTCAAATGGTGAAACCTTTGCCAACGAAGGGTTGGTCATTGAGCGTTTTACCAAACGAGCCCCTCAAACCTTCAATGTCAATCACAACTTCAAGAGCATCGTCAGACCCACGCGCACGGAGCGTTTCTTTAACCCGCATTATGCCAACCTGCGTTATGGCCGCTATATCGATACCCAGGGGCATGACTTGGTACTACATCCCCAGCATGGTTACGGGGTCAGTGCGGAAGTGATTTGGAGCGGGGTGCGCGTCAACCACTATGCCGTCAAGTCGCTGGAGGAGTTTCTGCTCGGCAAACACCTACGGGGCAGTGCGGCAACCGTGAACCGGGTGAAGCACAAGGCCTATTTCAAGGCCCATGATCGCAATGATGAAACCTGCCTGCTTGCCGCAGCCCTGGCCCCCAGGGTAAAGGCGGAAATGGCAGCCCTTGGCGAGCGGCTGGCAGCCCTGCCCGTCGACGAAGAGCCCTCTGGCCGCTCCTGGCTCAGCACCAAAATGAAGAACTGGATGGGCTGACATCGCCATATTGCGCTTCTCTTGCCCACGCTGCTGGCTACCCCAATGGTCAGACTGGGCCCCCTCCTCTCCAGATTGTGAAACTTGTTATGCATAGCAATGGCCATTGGCAGCCCCTGGTGCTGCCAGACTCTTTTTCGTTGCGAGCTGGCTGGCTCTTTATTCAGGGCAAAGTGAACGCCCGCATGCCTCGGGGGAAAACCCTGCTGCGCTGGCAATGTCGCCAGGGGCACTGGCACGAGCAGACATTGCCAATCACCCGCCGTGGTACCTTGCAAGAGCTGATCTATCTCCCCAAGGGGGCCAGTCAGCTTGCCCTGTTGCCGAGCAGTGAGGGGGCCGATTGCCAGGTTGAGATAACTCAGGCTCGTCAGGCTTCCCCCCTAGAGAGCGTCTGGCGTCGCCTGCGCAGGGTATGGCCCTTCTACGGTCGGCTCAATGCTCAAAAACGCAGGCGACTGGGGTTAACCTGGCACCTGTGGTTAACCAATCTCCCTCTGGCATATGAACTGGTTGGCAAATTGCGTGATGACAGGCCCCTGCACGCCTACGAACAGTGGCTGGCCAGTTTCGATGCCTTGCAGCCGGGTGATCACCAGATGATCGTGCGTTTGCTGGCTCGTTGGAACAACTTGCCCCATGTCTGTCTGCATCTGGTGGGTGAGGGAGGCGGCACAGCTCGGCAGCGCACCCTTGCCAGTATCGACGCGCTCTGCTACCCGGCAAGTCATATCACCCTGCTGGAGCCAGGCGTTGACAGACCTGAGTCGGAGCACACTACCAAAACCTGGCATTGGGCCATCCCCCTTGGGGCAGAGATCGCACCTGCTGCGCTCTTTTGGATCGCCCATCAGCTACAACTGACTCCGGATGTAAAATGGATCTACGGGGATCACGATCTGCTGGATAGCAGTGGCAAACGCCACTCTCCCCACTTCAAACCGGATTGGAATGAAACATTGCTGCACGGCCAGAACTACATCGGTTGGTGTTCGCTATGGCAAGGGCAAGAGGCACCTCTCGTGCCTGCCGATCGAGTCAGTTGCCATCACAGGTGGCTGCAACTTGCCCGGCAGTTGGATGCCGAACAGATAGCACATATTCCGGTGCTGATGATGCATATACCCAACCAGAGTGAGGATGACCATGGTCTCATTGCCAAAGCCAGCCAGGTTGTACCTTCGGGCGTGACGATCTCCCCGGCTCCCCACGGGATCTGCCGCTGGCACTGGCCATTGCCAGCACGGTTGCCTCGCATCTCGGTGATCATCCCCACTCGTAATGGGGTGGCTCATCTCAAGCCTTGTATTGATAGCCTGGTGAAACTGACTCGCTATCCCAATCTGGAGATCCTGGTGATGGACAACCAGAGCGATGAGGTCGATACCCTGACCTATTTGGCTCATGTCACCCAGGAATACGGGGTACGGGTGATCCCTTATGACCACCCTTTCAACTATTCGGCCATTAACAATGCCGCCGTGAACCAGGCCAGTGGTGAGCTCATCTGCCTGCTCAATAACGACACCGAAGTCATGAGTTCGAGCTGGCTGGAAGAGATGGTCTCCCATCTGCTGCGCCCAGGCGTCGGCGTGGTGGGCGCCAAACTCTATTATGGCGATGGCCGGGTGCAGCATGGGGGCGATGCCGTTGGACCCGGTGGCTGCGCCGATCACTTTCATGCCGGTCTCACCGCCGATGCTCCCGGCTATCAACGCAGGGCCGTCTGCGCACAGGAGCTCTCTGCCGTCACCGCCGCCTGCTTGCTTACCCATCGCTCACTGTTTCTGGAACTTGGCGGGCTGGATGAAATCAACCTGCCTGTGGCCTTCAACGATGTGGATTATTGCCTGCGGGTTGGCGAGGCGGGTTGGAGAATTGTATGGACCCCTTTTGCCGAGCTCTATCACCATGAATCGATCTCGCGTGGCAAGGATGTGACACCACAGCAGTTGGCTCGTGCACAAAAAGAGCTGCGTTATATGAAGAAACGCTGGGCACATCGGTTAAAACACGATCCTGCTTATAATCCAAATTTGAGTTATGACAGGCCCGATTTTTCGTTAAGTCATGCTCCCAATGTGGGGTTGCCATGGATGAACTGATCAGAAAAGCATTATTCAAACCCTATTCAAAATTAAGCAAGCAGAGCTATGGCAATCAGCACGGTTCTTTGGTGGAGTGCCGCTCTTTATTGATCCTGCATGAGGGACTCTCTCCAACCCTGGCTTATTTCGAAGAGGCGATCAGAAGCCGCTTTGCCGATACCCTCTGTCGGCTTATTGATACATCAACTTCCCCCAGCCTCTCGCTTGATGAGGGAACTGCCTTGGTGATCATTCGCTTTATCACACCACAGTGGCAACAAGAGATTGAGGAAAATATCGATAAGCTATCTCGGGTAGTCTATTTTATGGACGATGATCTATTTGACCCATCTGCATTAAAGGCATTGCCAAAAGAGTACCGGACCAAGATAATACGACGCTCCGCCGCCCAGCACAGATGGATCACTGAACATTGTGATGATATCTGGGTATCGACCCCTTATCTTGCCAGGAAATATGCTCACCTTAATCCCGATATTATCCCAGCCAAACCATCCTCTCTACTGCTTGGCGCTCATCAGCCGGTGAAAATTGCCTACCATGGGTCTAGCTCTCACCGCGATGAAAAATACTGGCTGCGACACATCATAGAGGGCGTGTTGGCACTTTGCCCGCAAGCCAGCTTCGAAATTTTCGGTGAGCATGAAATATACAAGCTCTATCGCGATCTGCCCAGAGTGTCGGTGTTACATCCAATGACCTGGCAAAACTACCTGGCGTATACCAAAACCCACAGGTTGGATATTGGGCTGGCCCCCTTGCTGGATTCAGGTTTTAACCTGGCACGAGGGCCTGTCAAATTCTACGACTTTGTCAGAATGGGTGCCGTAGGGATCTACAGCAATCGCTCCCCGTACAGTGATTTTATCGAGCAAAACGTTAATGGGGTTTTACTTGAAAATGACCCACAGAAGTGGATAAAGGCGCTCTCGGTATTGGTCAACACCGAGACGAAACGTAGCGAGCTTGCTCGCAATGCAAAAAAGCATGCTTATTCACTAGCAAACCAATAATAAAACTGCACGAGATAATATTAATTATGCCGGAAAAAACTATGACTATTCGAAAGGCGGTGATCCCTGTCGCCGGTCTGGGCACTCGTATGCTGCCTGCAACCAAGGCCATTCCCAAAGAGATGCTCCCCATCGTTGACAAGCCACTCATTCAGTATGTGGTCAATGAATGTGTGGCTGCGGGTATCAAGGAGATCGTCTTGGTGACCCACTCCTCCAAAAATGCCATTGAGAACCACTTCGATACCTCATTTGAACTGGAAGCTACCCTTGAAGCCCGGGTTAAACGCAAGCTGCTTGATGAAATCCAGGCTATCTGCCCGAAAGATGTGACCATCATGCATGTGCGCCAAGGGGAGGCCAAGGGATTGGGCCATGCCATCTTGTGTGCCTACCCAGTTATCGGCAATGAACCCTTTGCTGTGGTGCTGCCCGACGTGATCCTGGATGAATACACAGCCGACCAGCACACCGAAAACCTGGCCGCCATGTTGGTGCGCTACCAGTTGACCGGCCAGAGTCAGGTGATGGTGGAGCCGGTTCCTCTGAGCGATACAGACAAATATGGTATTGCCGATTGCAACCAGATCAAACTGCAACCTGGTCAATCCGCTCCCATTACCGGGCTGGTTGAAAAACCGGACGTTGATGAAGCACCAAGCAATTTGGCCGTGGTCGGCCGCTATGTATTGAGCAACCATATCTGGCCTCTGCTCAAAAAAACGGCCCCCGGTGCCGGTAATGAGATCCAGCTGACAGATGCGATCGCCATGTTGATCGAACAAGAGACTGTCGATGCATTCCATATGACTGGTTTGTCCCACGACTGCGGCAATAAGTTGGGCTATATGAAGGCCAATATCGCCTATGCCATGCGACATCATGAGATTGGACAGTCAGTTACCAACTATCTCGAAAACTTAACCCCAACATCGTTCAAAAAGGTAAGTGCATAAAATGAAGATCCTTGTGACTGGCGGTGCCGGTTTTATCGGTTCTGCGGTTGTTCGCCATATCATCCAACATACCCAAGACTCAGTAGTCAATCTCGACAAGCTGACCTACGCGGGCAACCTGGAATCCCTGGCTGAGGTCTCAGGCAGCGATCGCTATGCGTTCGAGCAGGTAGATATCTGCAACCGCACCGAGCTGGATCGGGTCTTTGCCGCCCACCAACCCGATGCCGTGATGCACCTGGCGGCCGAGAGCCATGTCGATCGCTCCATCACCGGACCTGCCGATTTTATCGAGACCAATATCGTCGGCACCTATGTGTTGCTGGAAGCGGCTCGTGCGTATTGGAATAGCCTAGACGAGGCGCGCAAGACGGAGTTCCGCTTCCACCATATCTCCACCGACGAGGTGTATGGCGACCTGCCCCACCCCGATGAAGTTACCCCCGGCGAGACGCTGCCGCTCTTTACCGAGACCACTCCTTATGCACCCAGCAGCCCCTACTCTGCCTCCAAGGCATCGAGCGACCATCTGGTACGCGCCTGGCGCCGTACCTACGGTCTGCCGACCGTGGTCACCAACTGCTCCAACAACTACGGCCCCTATCACTTCCCCGAGAAGCTGATCCCGCTGGTGATCCTGAATGCTCTGGATGGTAAGCCGCTGCCTGTCTATGGCAAAGGCGATCAGATCCGCGATTGGCTCTATGTGGAAGATCATGCCCGCGCTCTCTATACCGTGGTGACGACAGGGGTGATGGGTGAGACCTACAACATCGGTGGGCACAACGAGAAGCAGAACCTGGAGGTGGTGCACACCATCTGCGATCTGCTCGATGAGATGGTGCCAAAAGCCGGCTCCTATCGTGATCAGATCACCTATGTGGCCGACCGTCCCGGGCATGACCGCCGCTATGCCATCGATGCCAGCAAGATGAGCGCCGAGTTGGATTGGCAGCCGCAAGAGACCTTCGAATCCGGCATCCGCAAAACCGTGCTGTGGTACCTGGAAAATCAGCAGTGGGTCAACAACGTCAAAAGCGGGGCCTATCAATCCTGGATTGAGCAGAACTACGGGGAGCGTGCCTGATGCATATCCTGTTGTTTGGTAAAAATGGCCAGGTAGGCTGGGAGCTACAGCGCGCCCTAGCGCCACTGGGGCGCATCACCGCCGTTGACTTCGACTCTACTGATTATTGCGGCGATTTCAGTAACCCGGCCGGCGTGGCCGACACGGTGCGCCTGCTCAAGCCGGATGTGATTGTGAATGCTGCGGCCCATACCGCCGTCGACAAGGCGGAAAGCGAGCGGGAGTTTGCCGAGCTGCTCAACGCCACCAGCGTGGCTGCGATAGCCAAACAAGCCGAGGCGTTGGGAGCCTGGTTGGTCCACTACTCTACCGATTACGTCTTCGATGGCAGTGGCGAGCGTCCCTGGGTCGAAAGCGATGCGACCGCACCGCTGAATGTGTACGGCGAAACCAAGCTGGCGGGTGAACTGGCTGCAGCCATGTGCTCACGTCACCTTATCTTCCGCACTAGCTGGGTCTATGCCGCCCGTGGCGCCAACTTCGCTAAAATCATGCTGCGCTTTGGCAAGGAGCGAAGTGAAATGTCGGTCATCAATGACCAATTCGGCGCTCCGACCGGTGCTGAACTGCTGGCCGACTGCACGGCCCATGCGATCCGCACGGCGCAACACAAACCCGAGGTGGCGGGGCTTTACCATCTGATCGCCTCGGGCACCACGACCTGGTTTGACTATGCGCAACTGGTGTTTGCCAAAGCCAGAGAGGCAGGGGTTGAACTGGCAGTCACGCAACTCAATGCGGTGCCGACCAGCGCGTTTCCAACGCCAGCCAAACGTCCCCACAACTCGCGACTCGATACCACCAAGTTCCAGCGCACCTTTAACCTGCACCTGCCGGACTGGACTGTCGGTGTCGAGCGGATGCTGACCGAGATCCTCGGAAAATAAGAAAATAGAGATAGCGTGAATATACAGTCCCACGCTCCGACAGGGATAAAACGCAAAATGAGTGCCATTTAAGCGCACTCACTTTGCTGGGTTACATAATTCAAAGATAAGAAATCAAGCACTATGACTACACGTAAAGGTATTATTCTGGCCGGTGGCTCAGGCACTCGTCTCTATCCCGTCACCATGGCTGTCAGCAAGCAGTTGCTGCCCATCTATGACAAACCGATGATCTATTACCCGCTGAGCACCCTGATGCTGGCGGGGATCCGCGATATTTTGATCATCAGTACGCCACAAGATACCCCCCGCTTCGAGCAGTTGCTGGGAGATGGCAGCCAGTGGGGCCTGAATCTGCAATACAAGGTGCAGCCAAGCCCGGACGGGTTGGCACAAGCCTTTATTCTGGGTGAAGAATTTATTGGTTCGGACCCCTGTGCCCTGGTATTAGGCGACAACATCTTCTATGGTCACGACCTGCAGAAACAGTTGGAGGCTGCCGCGGCCAAGCCTTATGGCGCCACTGTGTTTGCCTACCACGTACACGATCCTGAGCGCTATGGGGTAGTGGAATTTGATAAACAGGGTACAGCCATTTCGCTGGAAGAGAAGCCGGTGGAGCCCAAGAGCAACTATGCGGTGACAGGCCTCTACTTCTATGACAACAGCGTGGTCGAGCTAGCCAAGAGCCTGAAGCCATCTCCGCGTGGTGAGCTGGAAATTACCGATGTGAATCGCATCTACCTTGAGCAGGGCAATCTGTCGGTGGCCATGATGGGCCGTGGCTATGCCTGGCTCGATACCGGCACCCATGAAAGCCTGATTGAGGCGAGCAACTTTATTCAGACCATCGAACATCGCCAGGGATTGAAAGTGGCATGCCCTGAAGAAATTGCTTTCCATAAAGGCTTTATCACTGCCGAGCAAGTGATGAAACTGGCTGAGCCGTTGAAAAAGAACGCCTATGGCCAGTACCTGTTAAAAATGCTGAAGTAATAATTCTTTCATGGGGCTATCAGCCCCATTTCTCTGCTAGGTATTCATGATGAACGTGATTAAAACCAAGATCCCCGATGTGTTGATTTTTGAGCCGAAAGTGTTCGGTGATGACCGAGGTTTTTTCTTTGAGAGTTTCAACCATCAACAATTTGAAGCAGCCATTGGCCGTAGCGTGACCTTTGTACAAGATAACCATTCCAAGTCATCCAAAGGCGTATTACGCGGCTTGCACTATCAACTACCTCCCCACGCCCAGGGTAAACTGGTGCGCTGCGTCGCGGGTGAGGTGTTCGATGTTGCAGTGGATATCAGAAAAAGCTCGCCGACATTTGGCCAATGGGTGGGTGTACATCTTTCTGGCGACAACAAGCGTCAATTGTGGATCCCGGAAGGGTTCGCCCACGGTTTTATTACGTTGACTGACACTGCAGAGTTCTTGTACAAGACCACCAATTATTATGCCCCCAGCAGTGATCGAGGTATCAAGTGGAATGATGAGTCCATTGCAATCGAATGGCCAGCATTGGATTGCGATATCATCACGTCCACAAAAGACAGCGTTGCCAAGTCATTACTCGATGCAGACCTCTTTATCTGAGTCAAACTCCCCGTCCCGATACGGGGAGTTTTCTACCGCGCAGAGCAAACATGAAATTATTGACAGGTTCAAAAGGCATCCTGGCCAGAAAAGCAAATATTGAGCCTATGCTTGGCTGCCAGTTACACCTCTTCCACGACAACATGCCGTTTGCTGACAATGATGTGATTGTTGGCTGGGGTCAAAAAGCCAATACCTATCGGATAAAGCAGAAAGCAAAGACGCTAGGCCTACCCTATTGGCAACTGGAAGATGGTTTTATCGGTTATATTGGCCACCCTGCCAAGGGGGGGATGGCGGTATCCCTTATCGCCGATCCGGTGGGCATCTATTACGATGCCCGCCAACCCAGCCAGCTCGAACAGCTGATCGCCACCCCTTGCGATGCCGATACGCTGGCGCGGGCCGAGCGACTGATCGGCGAGCTGGTGCGCCTTGGGGTGACCAAGTACAACTGTTATGCCAGCCGCCCCGATACCGCCTCAGCCGTCGGGCCCCGCAGCCCGTCGGTTGCCGAAGTCAAAGGGCTGCCGGCGGCACTGGCTCAACGCCTGCTGCAAGATGCCAGACCCAGAATCTTGCTGGTCGATCAGGTGGCCGGTGATCTCTCCATCCCCGGCGCGCTGGCCAGCGAAGCCGATTTTATCGCCATGGTGGAAGCGGCGCGTCGCAACCATCCCCATGCCCGTCTGCTGCTGCGCACTCACCCGGATACCCGCTTTGGCAAGAAGAGCGGCGTGCTGGCCAGGCTGAAGCTAAGCGATGTGGAGATAGTGGCCGACCATTGCCATCCCCACGCCCTGCTGAGCCTGGTGGATGCCGTCTATACCGTCTCATCCCAGCTCGGCTTTGAAGGCCTGCTGCTGGGCAAGCCGGTCTACTGCTTCGGCATACCGTTTTATGCCGGTTGGGGTCTGACCCAGGACAGCAAGCAGTGTGAACGCCGCACCGTTCAGGTGTCACTGGCCCAACTGGTAGCGGCGACGCTGATCTGCTATCCCCGCTATCTGGATCCGGTATTGGGCCAGCGCTGTGAAGTGGAAGAGGTGATCGCCATCATCGCCCGCCAGCAAAAGCCCGCTCCCCGTTGGCGTAGGCTCTATCTGGTCGGCTTCTCGCTGTGGAAGCGCGCCTTTATGCAGGCGTTTTGTCATCACCTGGCCGAGGAGCTTCGTTTTGTTCGCAAGCCTCCCAAGCGGCTGACCGGCGATGAGCAGGTGTTGGTCTGGGGCAGCCGTCATCCCGATTTCACCTCGGCCATTCGGGTGGAAGATGGTTTTATCCGCTCTCGCGGGCTGGGTTCCAACCTGTGTCGTCCCTCTTCCCTCTCCATCGATCCGGTGGGGATCTACTTTGACTGTCGCACCCCAAGCGGGCTCGAGCAGCTGCTCAATTACCAGCAACTGACCGAGCAGGAGGTCATGCGAGGCCAGGCTCTGCTTGAGCTGCTCAAGCGACACGGCGTCAGCAAATACAATGTGGGCACAGTACAGCCGTTCACGCCGCCGACCGATGGCCGCGCGCGGGTGCTGGTGGTGGGCCAGGTCGACGGGGATGCCTCCATCCTGACCGGCAGTCCGACCATTCACAGCAACGAGCAGTTGCTGTGGGCCGTGCGGGCCGCCAAACCCGAGGCCCATATCATCTACAAACCTCATCCGGATGTGGTGGCAGGCAACCGGGCCGGTGCCATCTCGGCAGCCTGCCTGGCGGAGTGCGTCGACAGCCAAGTACTCGATATTGGCCTCACCAGCCTCTATCCCCATGTGGACGAGCTGCATACCATGACCTCGCTGAGCGGATTCGAGGCGCTGGTGCAAGGGGTCAAGGTCACGACCTGGGGTCAACCCTTCTACAGTGGCTGGGGCCTGACCACGGATGCCCACCCTCCTGCTCGTCGGCAACGAACCCTGCCTTTGGCCGCGCTGGTCTATCTGACCCTGGTGGCCTATCCGCTCTATATCGACTGGCAGACTGGCCTCTGGATAAGTCCGGAGCAGCTGATCCGCCAGCTGGCACAGCAGGGCCACTCATCGGCCCGAAAGGCTGGCCGCTGGCAACGTTGGCAGCTCAAGCTGAGTTACCTGGCCCAAACCCTATGGCAGCGCCCTTCCCTCCCCCAGCTCATGAGATAAGTCGTACATGAAGATTTTGTTGTTGCAAGGACCGCTGGGCCCCTTCTTTCAGACCCTGAGCCAGGAGCTGAGCGATGCCGGCCATCAGGTGTACAAGATCCATTTCAACGGTGGGGATGAGTGCTGGCCCTGTGTCGGCCATAACGAGCGCTTTACCGGCAAACCGGAAAGCTGGAATACCTTTTTTCGGCGCTTCATCAAGCGCAACGGTATCGACAGCCTAGTCTGCTACGGTGACTGCCGTTATTACCATCTGCAGGCCATTCGCATCTGCAAGCAGAAAAAGATTGCCGTCTGGGCCATGGAAGAGGGGTACCTGCGCCCCGACTATGTGACGCTGGAGCAAGGGGGGGTCAACGCCTTCAGCCCACTCTATGCCAAGCGTGACAAGCTGGCAGAGATGCAATGGCCTGAGCCCTACCAGGCGCCGTTGCAGGTGGGCAAGACCTTTGCCAGACGAGCCTGGTATGCCAGCCGCTACCACATCAACAAGAGCCTGTTTCGCTGGCGCTATCCCCACTTCGTCAATCACAGACCCTGGAGCCTTTACCAGGAGGCCAGCGGCTGGGTTGCCGGCGGCTTGGTAAAGTGGCGCTACCGCTGGGCAGACCGCCATCTGCTGAAAGCCTTGCCGGCACACAAGGGGCATATCTTCTTCGTTCCCCTGCAGGTCACCGAGGACTTCCAGATCCGCGAGCATTCGGATTTGAGCGGTGTCGAGGAGATGGTGGCACAGGTGATGAACTCGTTTGCCGAGCATGCCCGCAGCGAAGATGTGCTGCTGTTCAAACATCACCCCATGGACCGTGGTTACGTCAGCTACCAGTCCCAGATCAACCGGCTGGTCACCCTGCTCGGGCTGGAAGGGCGGGTGTTCTATGGCTATGAACTGCCACTGCCCACCCTCTATCCGCTGCTCAAGGGCGTCATCACCATCAACAGCACGGTCGGCCTCTCCGCCCTGTTGCACCATGTGCCGACATTCTGCATGGGGCGGGCCCTCTATGATCTGCCTGGCCTGACCACAAGAGGCTCCCTTGAGGGGTTTTGGCACAAGCAAGATCCCGTTTGCAAGAAGACCTTCGAACGAATGCGTCAATCCCTGCTGCACCTGACCCAGATCAATGCCAGCTTCTATCGGCATCTGGAGATCGGGGCCATGGCCGTGGCACAGAAGATCCAGCAGCACGATGAGCAGCGCATACCGGTCAAGCAGGGCAAGCACTCCCTCAACTCGTCCGGACTGTTCGGCGCCCTCAGCATACTGAGCTCGTTTGGTTTGATGGCAGACGAGATGCTGGCGCCCCTTGGCATGCTGTGATGCCAGCCCCCTTCTGAGCCGACAACAAAGCCCGCAATCGCGGGCTTTGTTGTCTTAGTGCATCACACGCTGCGGGGGCGCAGGTGGGCGTGCCAGCGCGCCTCCCACTTTTTGAACAGCCAGACGATGGCGAAGGTAAGCAGCATGTAGAGCAGGCCGGCGGTCAGGAAGGCCTCGAACGGGCTGTAGTAGCGGGAGTTGATGATCCGCGCGGCGCCCGTCAGGTCGACGATGGTGATGATGCCCGCCACCGCCGAGCCCTGCAGCATGAAGATCACCTCGTTGCTGTAGGCGGGCAGCGCACGGCGAAACGAGTTGGGCAGAATGATCCGGGTGAGGGTCTGCCAGCGGGTCATGCCGAAGGCGCTGGCCGCCTCTATCTGCCCCTTGGGCATGTTCATCACGGCGCCCCGCACTATCTCGGCGGTGTAGGCACCGGTGTTGAGGGTGAACGCCAGCAGGGCGCAGAACCAGGCCTCGGAGAAGAGGGACCAGGCCGCGCTGTTCTTCAGCCACTCCCACTGGGCGGCGCCGTAGTAGATGATGAAGAGCTGCACCAGCAGCGGGGTGCCGCGGAAGAAGTAGATATAAGCCCAGATCGGTCCCTTGATCAGCCAGTTGCGGCTGTTGCGCAGGATACCCATGGGCACCGCCAGCATGAGCCCCAGCATGAGGGAGGCCGCTACCAGCCAGATGGTGGTGTAGAAGCCCTCCCAATAGGTGGGCCACTCCGTGAGAATGATCGAGAAGTCCATGGCTTACCTCGTCTTGATCGCGTAGTGACGCTCGGCCCACTTGAGCGCCGAGGTAGAGACTGCGGTGAAGATCAGGAAGATCAGCGCCACCGCCATGTAGAAGGTGAAGGGCTGCTGGGTCGAACCCGCCGCCAGCGACGCCTTGCGCACCATGTCATCGAGCCCGATGATGGAGACCAGGGCCGTGGTCTTGAGCAGCACCAGCCAGTTGTTGCCAAAGCCCGGCAGGGCGTGGCGCATCATCTGGGGGAAGAGGATCCGCACAAACACCTGGCTCGCCCGCATGCCGAAGGCGCGCGCGGCCTCGAGTTCTCCCTTGTCCACCGCCAGGATGGCGCCGCGGAAGGTCTCGGTCATATAGGCGCCGAAGATGAAGCCGATGGTGGCCACCCCGGCCGCAAACGGGCTGATGTCGATGTAATCCGGCAGCAGCGAGACCCACTCCTGGTTCGGATTGCTCTCGAGCAGGTAGTTGTTGTAGGCCTCGTTGACCCAGGTGCAGACCCCGTTGATGAGCACCTGGCCGCCGAAGAACAGCAACATCATCAGCACCAGGTCGGGAATGCCGCGAATGACGGTGGTATAGCCCGCCGCCACGCCGCGCGCCCACTTGTAGGGTGAGAGCTTGGCCAGGGCCCCCAGCATGCCGAGCACCAGGGCCAGCAGCAGGGAGGCGAGCGCCACCTCCAGGGTGATCCAGGCCCCTTCCAGCAGGGAAGTTTCGTATCCTTTCAAATCAAACATATGCAATGCAGCTCCATCGCAATCGGGCCCGTCACTCCCAGCGGAAGGCAACGGGCCCGATGACTACTGACGGGATCAACCTGTCGTTGTTCGCCTGACGTTTTGCGGCTTATTCGCCGTATACGTCGAAGTCGAAGTACTTGTCGTTGATTTCCTTGTACTTGCCGTTGGCACGCAGGGCCAGGATGGCGGCATTGAATTTCTCTTTCAGATCCTTGTCAGCCTTGCGCACCGCGATGCCGGCACCCTCGCCAAACCACTTGGGATCGGTCAGTTTCGGGCCGATGAACTCGTAGGCATCGCCCCCTTCCTTCTTCAGCAGGCCGTCGCTGATGGCGGCGGAGTCGGCCATCACATAGTCGACACGGCCGGATTTCAGGTCGAGGTAGGCCTCGTCAGCGGTGCCGTAACGCTTGATGGTGGCGTTGGGGAAGTTGTCCGTGATGTAGGTGTCCATGGAGGTGGCGCGCTGCACGGCGATGGTCTTGCCATCCATGAAGGCCTTGTCCAGCTGGATTTCGGTGCCCTTCTTGGCGGCGAAGCGGGCCGGAATGTGCTGGTACTTCTGGGTGAAGTCCACCTTCTTCTTGCGCTCTTCGGTGATGTCCATGGTGGCGATGATGGCGTCATACTTGCGCGACAGCAGCGCAGGGATGATGCCGTCCCAATCCTGCTTGATCAGGGTGCACTTCACCTTCATCTCTTCGCACAGGGCGTTGGCGATGTCGATGTCAAAACCCTTCACCTCGCCGCTCGGCTCGGTCCAGGAGAAGGGGGGGTAGGCCCCTTCCACACCGATACGCACCTCTTTCCACTCCTTGGCCATCAGGCTACCGGAACACAGGGCCGTCATCACGGCGGTCGCCAGCATCAGCTTGTTCATGTATCTCTCCTTGATAAACACGTCGATCGTTGAAAGTACGGATTGTGAAATTGACTCCCGTCCATCAATAGATGGAGGAGATGAATTGTTTGAATCGCTCCGACTTGGGATGGGCAAAGATCTCCTTGGGATTGCCCTCCTCCTCCACCCGCCCCTGGTGCAGGAACATCACCTTGTTCGACACGTCGCGGGCAAACGACATCTCGTGGGTCACCACCATCATGGTGCGCCCCTCTTCCGCCAGCTCGCGCATCAGGCCGAGGACCTCCCCCACCAGCTCGGGGTCGAGGGCCGAGGTGGGCTCGTCGAACAGCATCACCTCGGGATCCACCGCAAGCGCACGGGCGATGGCCGCCCGCTGCTGCTGGCCGCCGGAGAGGTGACCGGGGTAGTAGTCGCGACGCTCCCACAGGCCAACCCGGTTGAGCAGGTGTTCCGCCTTGGCGATGGCCTCGGCACGGGGCACCTTGAGCACCTGGATGGGCACTTCGATGATGTTCTGCATGATGGTCATGTGCGACCAGAGATTGAAGCTTTGAAACACCATGGCCAGCCGGCTGCGGATGCGCTCCACCTGGCGCATGTCCTCCGGCAACCGCTCGCCGGAACGACTGGTCTTCATCCGGATCAGTTCTCCGTGCAGGGAGACGCTACCCGATGAAGGGGTTTCCAGCAGATTGATACAGCGTAGAAAGGTCGACTTCCCCGAACCCGAGGAGCCGATCAGGGAGATAACATCCCCCTTGTGGGCCGTCATATCGATGCCCTTGAGCACTTCGTGGGTGCCAAAGTACTTGTGCAGATCACGAACTTCCAGTGCGGCAACGTCGCTCATCCATTACAACCTTGTCTGTCCCTAGACGCCGCTTCGGCGTGACACCGCCATCGTTCATTTAACAAAACGTTAACCGATGGCAACCTTCAGCGAAAATATCATTCAGATAGTTAAAAAACAATACAGAACCGAGGTATTTGGTGTTTTATCTGTATTTTTATTGGTCAGCTTGGTATTTTTCAGCACTTTGTCTGCATAAAATTCGTTTTCAACCTGACCTGTCACACCGACCTTTTATACCCGTAACGCACTGGTAGCAAGAATATTCCACCATTCCCCCAGGATGTCACTCAAAACGACTTTATTCACCCAAAGCGGCCAGGGCTAGCGCGTGATTTTATGGGGATGGAATTGATTTCACTGGCGATGTCCCCTCCTTGCCTGTCTCCTGCCCCTCTCCTCGTTCGTCAAGAAAACATAACAATGTGATAAAAAAGCCCCGCACGGGGTATGTAAACTCACTGATATGTGACACAGATGCAACAAGTCGTGATAATGTGCCGTTTCTCCCAGTTTTGTGACCGAGGCCCCAATGTTGCTCAATGTGTTGCTGATCCTGCTGCCGCTCGTGATCGGCTATCTGGTTCCCCTCTCCTCCCCCCGGCTGATCAAGCTGGTCAACCAGTCTCTGGGCAAGATGGTCTATCTCATCCTGTTTCTCATGGGGCTGGGGCTCGCCTACGTGGAGAACCTGGGCAGCAACCTGGCGGTGATCTTCAAGGTGGCCGGCGTGATGCTGGCCGCCATTACCCTGTGCAACCTGCTGGCCCTCTGGTGGCTGGACAGGCGCTCCCCCCCCACCCACGAGACCATCGACGGCAAGATGCCGAGCAAGCTGCACCTGCTGTGGGAATCCCTCCAGCTCTGCTTCGTGGTGCTGGGGGGCGTTCTGCTGGGGCTGCTGGTCGACCTGCGCGCCCTGCCCATCGACAAGTTGAGCGAGTGGGCCCTGATGCTGCTCCTGCTGCTCATCGGCATCCAGATGCGCAACTCCGGCATGCACCTGCGCCAGATCCTGCTCAACCCCTGGGGCATGAAGATCGCCGCCACCGTCATCCTCAGCAGCTGGCTTGGCAGCCTGCTGGCCGCGCAACTGCTGGGCATGCCCTTAGCCCACGGGCTGGCCATGAGCTCCAGCTTCGGCTGGTATTCGCTCTCCGGCATCCTGGTGGCGGACAAGCTGGGCCCCGTGCTGGGCTCGGCCGCCTTCATCAACGATCTGGGGCGCGAGCTCATCGCCATCCTCATCATCCCGGTGCTGATGCGTCGCCACCCCAGCGCGGCCATCGGCTACGGCGGGGCCACGGCGCTGGACTTCACCCTGCCGGTGATCCAGAAATCCGGCGGCATCCAGGTGGTGCCGGTGGCCATCGTCTCCGGCTTCATTTTGAGCCTGCTCGGCCCCATTCTGATCCTGGGGTTCCTGGCCATCTGACCGGGGCATGCACAGCAAAAAACAAAGCCCGGCAGCAGTGCCGGGCTTTTTGCATGTGAGCGGGAATGGAGAGACCCGGTTGGTGCGGCCACTCAGGTTCGCCACTGGCCGCCGCTCATCACCCGCCCTATGGCGAGCATCTCGGGGTCGATGAGCAGCAGATCCGCATCCTGCCCCACTCCCAAGGTCCCCTTGCCGATCAGCCCCAGCGCCCTGGCAGGGTTGGCCGTGACCACCGCCAGCGCACTGGCAAGGGGCACGCCGAGGGCACAGGCCCGGCTGAATTGCTGCCACAGGCTCCCTATCTGGCCGCAACGCAGCTCGATGAGACGCCCCTCACCATCGAAACGTGGCAGGCTGGCATTGGCGTCCGAGCTGAAGCTGATGCGCTCTGCGGGTACCCCGGCGGCCAGCAGCGCCACCAGGGCATCCGCCGCCAGCTGCTCGCCATCGTCCAGCAGATCGGGAAAGCTGGAGGCGGTGAGATCGACCCAGCCGCCGGCCCGCCCCCAGTCGATGGCCTCGGCAAAGAGCCAGGGGTTGCGGTTGCAGTGGGTGGGGTAGAGCTGGCGCAGCGGGATGTCGGTGCCGTCCCGCAGAGCCCGCAGCGGCGCCAGCGCCCCCCGGCCATCCCCCAGATGGAAGAAGCTCACCCCGCTCTTGCCCGCGAGCAGCCCGGCCACCCGCGCCTCGCTCGCCAGCCGCGCCAGCTCGTCATGGGTCGGCGCGCTGGATCTGTGGTCGCTGATGGCCACCTCCCCCACCCCCAGCACCTCGGGAATGAGCATGATGTCCGACTCCACCGAGCCGGTGAGGGTCTTGACCGGCAGGTGGTAGGAGCCGGTGTACATGAAGGCGCTCACCCCGGCGGCGCGAAACTCCCGCACCTTGCCGAGCACCTGGGCCGGCGTGCGGGTCAGGCTGTCGGTGCCGAGTGCCGCCACCAGGGTCGTGACCCCGGCTTGCAGGGCCTCGCTCGCCGCGAGCTCAGGGGTACGAAAGGCAAAGCCCCCTTCGCCTCCGCCCCCCGTGATGTGAGCGAGCGGGTCCACCAGCCCGGGAACCAGGTAGCGGCCACGGCCGTCGACGCGGGCCAGCGGCCAGTCAGCGGGCACCGTCAACCCCTTTCCCATCCAGGCGATGCGACCATCGGCCACCAGCAGATCCTGCTGGCCGAGGGGGGCCGGACTGAAGACCTCGGCCCCCTCGATCAGTGTCAACATGGGGTATCTCCTTGCTGCATGAAAAAAGAGGGAGCAGGCTCCCTCTGCCTGTTACCCATCAACCGCCATAGATATCGTACTTGAAGTACTTCTGGTTGATCTCCTGATACTTGCCGTTGGCGCGCAGGGCCTTGATCGCCTCGTTCAGCTTGGCCCTGAGATCCTGATCCCCCTTGCGCACCGCGATCCCCATGCCGTCGCCAAACCACTGACGATCTGTCAGGGCCGGCCCCACGTACTCGAACTTGTCGCCTCCCTCCTTGCTGAGCAGCCCCTGATCGATGGCCGAGGCATCCGCCAGCAGGGCCAGCACCCGGCCCGCCTTCAGATCGAGGTAGGCCTCATCGGCACTGCCATAGCGCACTATGGTGACGCTGGAGCCAAAGTTGTCGGTCAGATACTTGTCGTGGGTGGTGGCACGCTGCACCCCGATGCGCTTGCCCGCCATGCCCTCCGGCGTCAGCGTCAGCTCGGTGCCCCTGGCCGCCACGAAGCGGTTGGGGATGCGGGCGTATTTCTCGGTGAAGTCGACCTTCTTGCGCCGCTCGTCGGTGATCGACATGGCGGCGATGATCCCGTCGTATTTGCGCGACAGCAGCGCCGGGATCATGCCGTCCCAATCCTGGGCCACCAGCTCGCACTCGACGGCCATCTGCTGGCACAGGGCGTTGGCCAGATCGATGTCGAAGCCTTTTATCTCCCCCGACGCGTCGGTCCAGGAGAAGGGAGGGTAGGCCCCCTCCACGCCGAAACGAACGGTCTTCCACTCCTTGGCGGTGACGGGGGTAGTCAGCAGGCAGGCAGCAAACAGGGCTGACAGAGTCAGTGTGGTCTTCATCATGAGTACTCCATTACATAGAAAGCGCACAGGCGCGGTCAAGGCATCGCAAGCGCGGGCAAGCGATGGCCAAAAAACGGCAAATTGCAGATGAGCAGGATTACGCCGCCAGGGGCATCATTCGATTGGCAGGCGTCAATGAACTGCTCCGGGGCCTCGACTTATTCGTCGAACCACTCGGAGAGATAGAAAGGCTTGAAGTAGAAGGCCAGAAAAAAGCCTCTGGCATTGCGCATCATGGTGATTTGTCGCGTCCTGTGACAAAGATGACATGCACCTTAACACGCCCCAAATTTTCCCCGCAAGGGAGCGCTGGGGGCGCGATGAAAAATCCTGCCCATGGTCAATCCCGCCGGCATCCGTTAGGCTCGGATCATCCCGTCAACACCCTGCTCGTGAGCCCCATCCATGAATTTTCTGGCCCATCTCCATCTGGCGGCCCATACCCGGAGCTCCCTCACCGGCAACCTGCTGGGGGACTTCATCAAGGGCCCGCTGCCCACGGGCCTGCCTGCCCCCTTCGACGAGGGGATCTGGCTGCACCGCAAGATAGATGCCTTCACCGACGCCCACCCCAGCCACCGGGCGGCTGTCGCCGGGTTCGAGGCCCCCTGGCGCCGTTTTGGCGGCATCCTGGTGGACATGCTCTACGATCACTGGCTCTCCCTGCATTGGCAGCAATTCAGTGGCGCCCCCCTGCCCCGCTTCCTCCAGCAGAGCTATGCCCAGCTGCTCGAAGATCATCACCGCCTGCCACAGGGGCTGCCGATGGCCCTGCGGCGCATGGCCGAGCAGGACTGGCTCGCCTCCTACCAATATCGGGAAGGGGTGGGGGCGGCCCTCGACGGCATCGGCCGCCGCCTGCGGCGACCCCTGCCCCTGGGGGAGGCGCTCCTGACCCTGGACGAACCGCGCTGGCGCGAGGCGGAGCACGGCTTCCTGCACTTCTATCCCGAGTTGATGCGCTTTTGCGAAGAGCAGATCGCCGCACGCCGCGATCTGCCATGAAAAACGCCCCTGGCGGGGCGTTGTCGTGAGGGCGGGGCTTCAGGCCTTCGGGCTGGCCGGCAGGAACGTAAACGCCTTGGCCGGGACGAATTTGTCCGCCGTCTCGCCGGCATAGAGCTGCTGCTCGGTCAGCGGCAGCTTCCTGACCGGTGCCCCCGGGCGAAGATCCAGCTTGTCCATGCTCACCCAGAAGGTGTTGGGGAGGTGGGTCAGCTCGAAGAAGTAGCGCCGATGCTGCTGATCCGCCACGCTGCGCCACAGGGTGGTGGAGATGTTGGGCTGATCCGGGGTGCTGATCCCCATGGGCACGGAGACGTTGCGCATCACGCTCATCACCCCGGCCACCGCCTCGTTGGCCTGCTCCGTCCTCGGCAGGGTCTTGATGTAGAAGGAGGCACGGGCGAAGCGATCCGCCGAGCGATTGGTGCCGGGCAGCATGGTGAGGCCGCCTATCTCCTCCCAGTAGTCGTTGAGGGCGAGCTGCTTTTCAAAGGTCGGCGAGTTGGTCATCACCTGGTAGCTGCGGTCGTGGTAGATCTGCAGCTTGCCCCCCACGTACTGGAAGATGGCGGAGTCCCCGCTCGCATCCGAGAGGGAGAGGTGCAGCTGGCCCGGCTTGCCATCCGGGGTCAGGGTGGTCACCACATAGAACTCGTCCCTGGAGAGCGCCGCCACCGCCTCCGCCACGGTGGCGAAGTTGTCCAGGGCATACTGGGCCCAGAGGGAGATGGAGAGGGTCTTGCGGGGATCCTTGTCACTCGGGGTCACGTACTGGGATTCGGTCAGATAGAGCAGATTGGCCACCAGCCCCTTCTCGTTCATGCCGTCGGCGGTGCCCGCATCGAAGCCCGCCGCCACCACGGAGCCGTAGCGCGCCGTCCACGTCATGGAGCGTGCACCGGCCGCCCCCTCCCGTTCGATGCCGCCGGGCAGAGCCCAGAGGTTGGTGGGCATGGCGCTGCGCCAGTCCATGGTCCGGCCGGTCACCACCAAAGCGCCCTCCCCCTGATAGACGGCGCGGGTACAGGCATCGGCCAGGGAGCTGACGGAGAGGGAGACGGTCAGGGCCAACAGGGTCTTCTGGAACAGGGGGAAAACGGCATTTTCATATGAATCACTCGAGTCTGGTGAAAACCCAAGCATACCCCTTTAGGATTAAAGGTGTTCGATGGAGACCGATTTGTCTGCCGGGCCGCGCCGCCAAGAAAAACGGACATCTCCCAGGCAAAGAGGGTTATTTACAAATTAATCAGATAGATAGGGGGAGTGAACCGGGCGGCACCTGGCCGGCACCGCACTGCTCCCCCCGAAGGGGCTGCGACGGTTTCAGACATGTCCCGCCCGCGACCAGAGTGCGGGCGGGCCGGGCTCAGCCCTTCTTCTTGCGAATGCTCAGCCCCAGCTCCCGGCCCCGCAGCCGGGCGTAATAGATGGTGCCTACGAAGGCGAGCGTGGTGAAAACCAGCTCCACCACTGCGAGCCAGCGTTCCCCCTCATCCGTGGTGATGAGCGTCAGGGCATGGAGGAAGTAGGGCATCAGCACGAAGTTGCCCCAGGCATGGGTGTAGGGGTTGCCCTGCACTATCCCCTTCAAGGGGAAGAGCAGCGGCACCGTCCAGATCACCGGCAACAGCCATGGGGCAAGACCCGGGTGGGGCGAGAGCCAAAGATGCCACAGCAGGACCCAGCCCAGCAGGCCGAAGAAGCCGACCAGGGTCAGCAGGCGGGCGAAGCGGGTGCTCACTTGAGGATCTCCAGCACCTGCTCCGGCGGGCGACCGATGCGGGCCTGACCGTTCTTGATGACGATGGGGCGCTCGATGAGCTTGGGATGCTGGTGCATGGCGGTGATCAGGGCATCCCCCTCTTGCTCGGCCAGTCCCAGCTCCTTGTAGAGATCTTCCTTGGTGCGCATCAGCTGGCGCGGGTCGCTGAAACCCAGCTGGCTCAGCAGGGTGCGGATGGCCTCCTCGCTCGGCGCCTGTTCCAGATAGAGCACCACCTCGGGGACGACCCCCTGCTGTTCCAGCAGGGCCAGGGTTTCGCGGCTCTTGGAGCAGCGCGGATTGTGGTAGATTTGGGTCTCGCTCATGGTAACTCCCTGATATTGCAAGATGGGACAACAAATGGCGCTATTGTAGGGGAAACGGATGGGCAGGGTAAGCGGGAAGGCTATGGAAATGAAACGGATCTGTTGGCTGATTGTGGCAACCCTGCTGACGGCCTGCTCGCCAGCGCCACACTTCACCGACAGTGCGGGCCAGCGGGTCAGCCTGACGGCGTTCGAGGGCAAGCCGCTGCTGGTCAACTACTTCGCCCCCTGGTGCGCCCCCTGCCTGCGGGAGATGCCCCTGCTCGCGGCGCTGCACCGGGAGGGGCGGATCGGGGTGATCGCCATTCACTATGATCCCGCCACCCCCGCCGAACTGACCGAGCTGGGCCGGCGCCATGGGATAACCGTGCCCCTGATGATCCCCGAAGAGGGCGCCCGCCTCCCCTTCCCCAAACCGGGGGCCCTGCCCACCAGCTACCTGCTCGACCGTGAGGGGCGCCTGCAGGAGACCCTGGTGGGAGAGCTCGATGACGCCAAACTGGCCGCCCTCAAGGCGCGGGTCCTGGCCCCCTCCACGGCGCCGTAAGCGGACACCCACAACGAAACGGGGCGCCCCTCGCCGGTGCGCCCCGTCTTGCCAGCTCCTGTGCGGGGCCGATTAGCCCTTCAGGCTGTCCAGATCCTTCTTGGCCCGCTCCAGCTGGGTGATGCGCGCCTCGATGCGGGCCAGGGTCAGCTTGTCGGTGGTGGTGCCGCGAGCCACGATCAGCTCGTCGATGGCCGCCTGGTAGTCCCCGCGCAGGGAGAGGGTCTCCGCCCGCGCCATGTGCAGATCCGTCATCCTGCCCGCCTTGCGATAGGCATCCGACAGCAGGCTCCAGGCCAGGCTGTTCTCATCGTGCTCCCGGGCATAGGGGTCCAGAATGGCGATGGACTTCTTGTAGTTGCCTCCTTCCAGATAGGCGTTGCCGAGGTTGACCACCACCACCTCGTTGTCCGGCATCCGGGTACGGAAGCGTTCCAGCCTGGCGATGGCCTGGGCGCTGCGCCCCTTGGCGAGATCGATGTCGGTCAGGGCATCCACCACGAAGAGATCCTCCGGGTGGCGGCCAGCCAGCTCCTGCATCAGGGCGTCGGCCTCGTCGGTGCGCTTGAGCTGCAGCAGGGCCAGCGCCTTGCCATAGATGGCGGCGTCCTTGAGAGGGTAATCCCCCTTCTGCAGTCGGCTGTCGAAGTAGGTGAGCAGCCCCTGGGGGGTCTCGGTGCCGTAGCGCACCTGGATGCGCACCTTGGCCAGCCAGAAGTCCAGGCTCGGCGCCAGGGCGCGGCGGCCATAGCTGCCGGCACGGGCGCGGGCCTCGCTGATCCGGGTCTCGGGCAGGGGGTGGGTCAGCAGCATCTCCGGCGGCTTGCTGGCGTAGCGGTACTCCGCCGCCAGCTTCTGGAAGAAGTTGGCCATGCCCATGGGATCGAACCCGGCGTCATACAGCGTCTTCATGCCGATGCGATCCGCTTCGTATTCGTTGTCCCGGGTGTAGTTGATGGCCGACTGCATCGACAAGCCCAGCGTGGTCTGCAGGGCGGCGATGCCGGCGGTGGGGTTGATCACCGCCAGCGCGATGGAGCCCACCAGGCCGGCCAGGGTCATGGCGGAGCTGCTCGCCTGCGCCTCCATGTAGCGGGCAATGTGGCGCTGGGTCACGTGGGTGATTTCGTGGGCCAGCACCGAGGCCAGCTCGCTCTCGCTCTCCGCGTAGAGGAAGAGACCGGTGTGCACCTTGACCCGGCCACCGAGGAAGGCGGCCGCGTTGATGCTGGGATCGTTGATGAGGAAGAAGGTGAACGGGAAGCGCACCCCGTCGGCATTGGTCAGCAACCGCTGGCCCAGATCGTCGATGTACTCGTTCAGCACGGGATCATCGATGATGGGCAGCCCGGCCCTGGCAAAGCGCATGAAGGCGTTGCCATAGCGCACCTCCTGCTCGATGGGGAGGGCGGCGACGCCGGCGGTACCGATGTCGGGCAACTGGTTGCTCCCCTGGGCATGGAAGGTCGCGCCCATCAGGGTGACCAGCAGGGGAAGCGATGCTATCAGGGGGGAAAAACGTGCCACGTTATCTCTATCTCCAATCAGACCCCAGCGGGCATCGGCAGAATACCCTTGCCATTCAAGGCCCACAAGCGTTGTTTCATCCTGCCATCACGGCCATAATGACGACCACCCACGCGATGGAAATCTCATGGAACAGCTCGACCTGACCCCCTGGCGTTGTCCCGAGCCGCTCATCCGGCTCAAGCTCTGGTTGCGCCAGGCTCGGCCCGGTCAGTCTCTGCTCATTCTTCTGGCGGATCCCGGCTCAAGGCAAGACATTCCTGCCTATCTGCGCCGCCAGGGCCACAGCGTCCAGTCGCTGGAGGAGTCCCCCACCCGTCTCTCCCTGCGGCTCGAGGTTGCCATGAGGCCGCCCTCGTCCTGACCGTCATTCAAGGAAGCCTCGATGTTAGATGTATTGAAGCGCTGGTATCAGACCCGTTTTTCCGACCCTGACGCCGTCACCCTCTTCCTGCTGCTGGTGTTCTGCTTTGCCGTCATCTGGCTGTTTGGCGATCTGCTGGCACCGCTTCTGGTGGCGCTGGTGATGGCCTATCTGCTGGAGTGGCCGGTCAGCCGCCTGCAACGCACCGGTCTCTCCCGCACCCTGGCCACCAGCCTGGTGCTGCTGCTGTTCATCGCGGTGACGGCCACACTGCTGCTGGGGCTCATCCCGACGCTGGTGAGCCAGGGGGTCAACCTGGCCAAGGAGGCGCCCGCCATGCTGGCTCATGCCCAGGACTATGTGCGCACCCTGCCGGAAAAATACCCCGAGATCATCGACGTCAGCCTGGTCGAGACCATCATCGACAACATCCGCCAGCGCATCCTGACCGGCGGTGAACAACTGGTGAGCGCCTCTTTGAGCTCCCTCATCAACGTGGTGGCCATCCTTATCTACGCCATCCTGGTGCCCCTGATGGTCTTCTTCATGCTCAAGGACAAGCAGGTGCTGATGGCCGGTCTGCGCCGCTTCCTGCCCCGCAACCGCACCCTGGTCAACCGGGTCTGGGTGGAGATGAATGACCAGATCATCAACTACATCCGCGGCAAGGTGATCGAGATCCTCATCGTCGGTGTGGCCACCTATATCCCCTTCGCCCTGATGGGGTTGCGCTACTCCGTGCTGCTGGCGGTGGCGGTCGGTTTCTCCGTGCTCATCCCCTACATAGGGGCGGTGGCGGTGACCGTGCCCGTCGCCATGGTGGCCCTGTTCCAGTGGGGCCTGACCCCCGACTTCGCCTGGCTGATGGTGGCCTATCTGGTCATCCAGGCTCTGGACGGCAACCTGCTGGTACCCCTGCTCTTCTCCGAGGCGGTCAACCTGCACCCGGTGGCCATCATCATCGCCGTCCTGGTGTTTGGCGGCCTGTGGGGCTTCTGGGGGGTCTTCTTCGCCATTCCCCTGGCGACCCTGGTCAAGGCGGTGCTCAACGCCTGGCCCAAGCGGGAAGAGCTCCCCCGCCCCGCCCCCTGACGACGCCACGGCAAGGGGCGAGGCCGGACTTCGCCCCTTGCTGGTGGTGGCCCATCCCCGTGCGGGGAGGCCGTCCACGCCCGCCCAAAAAGCTCCGAACGACGACCACTCCGGGCGCAGTGTACTCTTTTTGCTCTATCGGTTTGAATCCAAAACAAAAATCGGCTTAACTGGCTACGCCACCATATTCAGTCATCACTGTTCAGGTCAGCGACCAATAAGGATGTTGCCATGCTCCCAGCCCCGGCCCTGCGTCATGCCTCTCTTGGTGCCCTTCTGGCACTGCTGCTCTCATCCCCCGTCCGGGCCGAGATCGATCTCGGTTCCCTCGACATCTTCGTGCAGGACAGTCCGACCAGCCCGGTGCCCAAGGGGCTGGTACTGGGGGGCGCCGTCATCGGTGGGGATGCCCGCTACCAGGGGCAGGATGACACCGCCCTGGTCCTGCCCGGTGCCGTCTACTTCGGCGATCAGTTCATGTTCCTCGGGGACAGGGCTCGCTACTACTTCCACAAGGATGACAGCTTCGCCGCCTACGGCTTTGGCCGGGTCCGCTTCGGCAACCTGGATCCCGACGATGCTCCCGAGCTGGCCGGCATGGAGAAGCGCGAATGGGAGCTGGAGGGGGGCGTCGGTGCCAGCCTCATCACCCCCTACGCCCTGCTCAGCACCCGCCTCAGCACGGACGTGACCGGCACCAGCAAGGGCCAGGAGTGGCTGCTGTGGGCCGACTTCCCCATCATTCGCGACAAGCTGCTCATCATGCCCGGCATGGGGGTGATGATCCGCAGTGACAAGATGGCGAACTACTACTTCGGCGGCGTCTCCGGGAACGAAGCCAGGGCACAGCGTCCCGAGTGGGACACCGGCACCACCTTCTCCCCCATGGCAGCCATCATCACCAGCTACCGCTTCACCCCCCACTGGATCGGCATGTTTGCCGCCAACTACGAGCTGTACGACAACGACACCGCGAACAGCCCCATCGTCCAGCACGATGGCGAACTCTATGCAGGCGTCGGGGTCGGTTATATCTGGTAAGCCGGCACTGTCGTCAGCAGGCATCAACAACAGGAAGGGAGCCCATGGCTCCCTTCTTTGCTATCCGGCAAGACGTCTCCCTCACAGCCCGGCCAGAAACGCCCCCAGCGCGGTGTTGACGAAGGCGGGATTCTCCAGGGTCGAGATGTGGCCTGCGGCCGGGATCTCCCTGAACGGGCAACCCAGCACTTCGGCCATCAGATAGCCCTCCAGCACCGGCCTGGCCTTGTCCTCGCACCCCGTCATCACGAGCGCGGGCAGCGTCATCTCTTCGAGCCAGTCGATGCGATCCTCCCGGGTCACGAAGCTGCGCCCTACCGCCACCAGGCTCGCCACCTTGTCGGCAGGCCATTGCGCCAAGCGGGCCTTGAAATCGGCCATCAGAGCTGCGTCCGGCGCATTGGCGAAGAAGAGCGGCGCCACCTGTTCGGCGATGGGCGCAGGCACGGCGCCGAGCTGCTCGATCATGGCCAGCATGCCGAGGTAGCGCTCGCAGGTGATCTGGGGCTCGAGGCCGACGAAGCTGTCCATCAGCACCAGGCCCTTGAGGCGCTCAGGCGCCATGCGCGCGAGCTCCACGCCCCACATGCCACCGATGGAGAGCCCCACCAGCACGCACTCCTGGATGCCGAGGCCGTCGAGCAGCGCCAGATGATCCCGGGCCAGGGTCGCCAGGGTGCAGGGGCCGGGCGGCAGCGCATCGGAATCCCCGTGCCCCCAGAGCTCGGGCACGATGCAGCGGTACTGCCCCTTGAGAGCCTCGATCTGGGGCGCCCACATGGCGCTGTCCCACAGGTAGCTGTGACCAAACAGCAGAACCGGGCCCTGCCCCTCGTCCAGATAGGCCATGCGGCGGCCCGCTATCTCCATAAACTGTTTCATGTTTTCTCCTGTTGCCAACTGTGATGAGACGGCAGTGCGACTCACCATCAATGGCTTCATCTGTTTTCTGTTGCCAGCGGCTGACGGGGCGGCAGTGTATCACGCCCCTCTTGGCAGTGGTGCCTGCCTGGTGCAAGCTGGGGTGACTCAGAAGAGGACTCATCAAGGAGAGGCAGATGGCCAAGGAAAAGAGCAAGAAACGCCCCCGTCTGGACAAGAAGACCTATGAGCATCACCTCGGCCACCTGCAGGAGGAGCTGGTCAAGTTGCAGGAGTGGGTCAAGCAGGAGGGGCTCAAAGTCGTGGTGTTGTTTGAGGGGCGGGACGCCGCTGGCAAGGGGGGCGTCATCAAGGCGATCACCGAGCCCCTCAACCCCCGGGTCTGCCGGGTCACCGCCCTGCCCGCGCCGTCGGACAGGGAGCGCACCCAGTGGTACTTCCAGCGCTACGTGGCCCACCTGCCCGCCGCCGGGGAGATGGTGCTGTTCGACCGCTCCTGGTACAACCGGGCCGGAGTCGAGCGGGTGATGGGCTTTTGCACCGACGGGGAGTACCGCGAGTTCCTGCGCGCCTGCCCCGAGTTCGAGCGGATGCTGACCCGCTCCGGCATCACCCTCATCAAGTACTGGTTCTCGGTCAGTGACGAGGAGCAGGAGAAGCGCTTCAAGGAGCGGATCAACACCCCCATCAAGCGCTGGAAGTTCAGCCCCATGGATCTGCAGTCCCGCTCGCGCTGGGTGGAATACTCTCGCGCCAAGGACGACATGTTCACCTACACGGACACCGAGGATTGCCCCTGGTTCGTGGTGGAAGCCGACGACAAGCGCCGTGCCCGCCTCAACTGCATCTCCCACCTGCTGGGCAAGGTGCCTTACGAGGCGATCCACTACGACCCCATCAAGCTGCCCCCCATCAAGACCGAGGGCTACGAGCGCCCGCCGCTCTCCAGCCAGCACTTCGTGCCGGACGTCACCGCCGAGTTCGACACCAAGGACGCTCACTGAGAAACACCGGCCTGGCCCGCCGCTCTGGCTGGCCAGCCAATCTGACCCAATGTCTCTGCCGGCGATTCACAGACTCAGCAAGTCTCCTTCCCGGTGGGGCACCTCACCGGCCAGGAAGATCACCTCATCCCCGGCACAGGCCAGCCGGTTGAGCACCCTGGCGTAACAGAGGCCACCGTGATGTGCGCTGAGCGCAATGCGCTCCCCGGTCTGTGCATCCGTCAGCCAGCCTACCCGCTGCCCCGCCAGCACCCGATCCCCGGGTGCGACCTCGTAGCTCAGGATCCCCGCCGCCGGTGCCGGGATCACCTCCACGGCCGAGAGGGGTGTCACCACGCCTTCGATCGCCGCGAAGTGATCGACAGGCGCGCTGAACTCAGGGGCTATCCAGCCCCGCTCCTGCAGGCAGGCCAGCAGCCGCCGGGCATCCTGTTCGGCCAGATGTTCGGCCACATCCTGTTGTCCCCTCAGCTCCACCGTCACCGCGACCGGCACCTGTGGTCCCTCCATCAGGGCATACCAGTTCTGCAGCAGGGCATCATCGAAGGACATGCCCCCCGCCTGCTCGCTGAGCAGCATTACCTCGGCCCCGAGACAGGCCCCGAGGCGCGCTACCTGGCTGCGCTGGCGAGCGTGGCCATAGAGGTGCAGCAGGGCGTCGCTGTCGCAATGGATGTCCAGCACCAGCTCGGCCTCCAGCGCCCAGCCAAACAGGGTGTGCTGCAGCCACGCCAGTTCGCTGCGGGGACGCCGTTCGGCCAGCCTGGCCAGCAGCAGTTCCCGCGCCGTCAGGTGGGGCGGGATCGCCTCCCCCTTCGCCACCAGCAGGGGATATCCCCGGTTGAAGTTCTGCCCGGTGGCGGCCAGGAAGCGCCCCTGATGCAACCCCAGGTGCCACTGGGACAGACCGATGGGATTGGCCTGGGGCACCAGACGGATGCGTCCCAGCAGGGCTCCCTGCTGCTCCAGGGCCATCAGATGCCGGCGCAGGTGATGCAGGGCCAGCACCCCGGGCAACTCGTCGGCATGCAGACCCGCCTGCAGATAGGCAAGGGGCCCACGGCTGCCAAATTCCCAGGCCTGCAATACCCGTTGACTGCCCGGCGTGCCACCGGGCAGGGGGAGCTTGAGTTCGTGCATTCCGCCCCCTTATTCGTACTGGTCGTAATCGAAGTATTTGTCGTTGATCTGCTGGTAGGTGCCGTTGGCCAGCAGGGTACCGAGCGCCTTGTTGACCTCCCCCAGCAACCGGGCGTCCTGCTTGCGCACCGCGATGCCGGAGCCGGTACCGAAGTAGGCGGGGTCATTCATCCTGGGGCCGAAGAAGTCGAACCCGGCCGCCCCTTCCCGCTTCTTGAACTCCATGCCGACGCCGACTTCCACCACGATGGCATCCAGCCGACCCGCCATCAGATCCAGCCAGGCCTGCTCTGCCGAACCATAGGTGCGCACCTCGGCCCCCGCCTTGCCATAGACATCCTTGGCATAGTTCTCCTGGATGGAGCCAAGCTGTACGCCGATCCGCTTGCCGACCATGGCGGCGGGCTCACCGCTCAGGGTCGTCTCCCGAGGCCCCATGAAACGGGAGTAACCCCCCTGGTACTTGTCGCTGAAGGCTATCTGGCGCAGGCGCTCCTCGGTGATCGCCATGGAGGCGACGATCATGTCGAATTTTCTGGCCTTGAGCCCGGCTATCATGCCGTCGAAGTCGTACTGTCTCAGCTCGCAGGTCACCTTCATCTCGGCGCACAGCGCATTGGCGATATCGACATCGAACCCGGCCAGCGAACCGTCCGGATTGACCGTGCTGTAGGGCGGGAAGGTGCCGTCGGTCGCGATGCGAAGGACAGGGGCGGCCAGAACGGACTGGGCAAACAGCAGGCCGGTGAGTAATAACAGGGCTCGTTTCATGGTGTCACTCCTCAGGGTTGATGGCTCGACACTATTGCATTTGCCCTATACGTTACATATACAATCCATTAACAACCGCCCCAACCGTACAGGTCAAAGAGCCACTACAGTATGCCCTCCCTCTCTCTCGACCCGACCCAAGGCTCCCTGATCCAGCAGGTGATGCACGCCATCCGGCAGGCCATCGCCGGGCACCAGCTTGCGCCCGGCCAGCGCCTGCCCTCGGTACGCCAGCTCGCCACCACCCTTGGCATCAGCACCTTCACCGTTGCCGACAGTTACAGCCGGCTGGTACAGCAGGGGGTGATCCTCGCCAGACGGGGGGATGGCTACTATGTGGCCCGCACGCCGCTGGCCCCGCCCATGGCACCGCCCCCCGTCCCCGATGCCCGCTGGCTGACCGACCACAGGATCACCCCGGGCCCCGAGGTGGTGCAGCCCGGCTGTGGCTGGCTGCCCAGCCAGTGGTACCCGACCCAGATCCTGCAACGCGCCCTGCGCCAGCAGGGGCGAGAGGCCGACGGCGGCATCGCCTACGGCCACTCGGCGGGCTGGCAGCCGCTGCGCCAACACCTCTGGCAACACCACGAGGCGCTCGGCATCCCGGTGGATCCGCAGGGGGTGTTGCTGACCCAGGGGGCCAGCCAGGCCCTGGCGCTGGTGGTGCAATCGGAACTTCGTGCTGGCGACACCGTGCTGGTGGACGATCCGGGCTACTGCAATCTCATCGCCCTGCTGCAACACGCCGGCATGAGGGTGATCGGCATCCCCTGGACGGCCCAGGGCCCCGATTGCACCGCGCTGGCCGAGCAGCTGCACCTGGCGCGGCCCAAGGCCTTCTTCACCAACCCGCGCCAGCACAATCCCACCGGCGCCAGCTACTCGGCCGCCACCGCGTTCCGGGTCTTGCAGCTCACGGCGCAGCACCACTGCCTGCTCGTCGAGGACGACGTGAGCGCGGCCCTGACCCAGAGCGCCACCCCGACCCTGGCGGCGCTGGCGGGTCTGGAGCACATCATCTACATCGGCAGCTTTGCCAAGGCACTGGCACCGGGCCTGAGAGTGGGTTATCTGCTGGCAAGTGCAGAGCGTACCGACCGCCTGCTGCGCTACAAGGTGATGAACGCCATCGCCTCCTCCGAGCTGGCGGAGCGCCTGGTGCTGCGGATGCTTAAAGATCCCGACACCCCGAAAGAGCAGCAGCGACTGCGGGATAGGCTGCTGCGGGCCGGAGAACGCTGGCAACAGGGGCTGGAGCGGATCCGCTGGCAGAGTTTCTGTCCTCCCCAGGGCGGGCTCTTCTCCTGGGTCAGGCTGCCGGCACCCCATCAGGATGCCCTGCCCCTGAGCGAGGCCGCATTGGCCGAGGGGCTGCTGCTGGCCCCGGGCAGCCAGTTTAGGGTCGATGCCCCGCCCACGCCCTGGCTGAGGTGCAACCTGGCATACAGCCACCAGCCCCTGCTCGACTTTCTGCAAGGCTGGGCCCGCCGACAGGAGGGGGCATGATGGCGCACCGCGCGATGGGCATCCTGGATGACAGGCAATAAAAAGCCGGTCTTGCGACCGGCAAAAGGCATTGAACGTGAAGAAGGGAAAACCCCGGCATCCTGATCCCGATCAGGTGCGGATATATTTGGCCGTGCGCGGGAACGCCTGCTCCTTGGCATCGAACAGGTAGCACGCCTCGGCCGGGATGCCGACGCTGTACTCCTGACCGGTGGCCACGTCCACGTCGGAGCTCGCCTTGACGGTGAAGTCGTGGCCGCCCACGTCCATGTAGACGAAGGATTCCGCCCCCAGGTGCTCGGCAACCTGTACCACGCCGCTCACCCGGCTGTCGGCATGGGCGTGGCCCAGCGGCACCAGGTGTTCCGGGCGAATACCCAGCTCCACCTTGTCACCGACCGCGCTGCGGCGCGCATCGACCCGCACCCGCACGTTGTCGCCCGTGGTCAGCTTGACCAGACACTCCCGCTCGCCGATCTCCACCAGCTCGCCCGCCAGGAAGTTCATCTTGGGGGAGCCGATGAAGCCTGCCACGAACTTGTTGTCCGGGTTGTGATAGAGCTCGAGCGGGGTGCCGAACTGTTCCAGGTTGGTGGCCGCCTCGCCCTTGAGGGGGCTCAGCACCACGATGCGGTTGGCCAGGGTCATGGCCTCCACCTGGTCGTGGGTCACGTAGATGATGGTGGAGTTGAGCTCCTTGTGCAGCTTGGCGATCTCGATGCGCATCTTGACCCGCAGGGCGGCGTCGAGGTTCGACAGCGGTTCGTCAAACAGGAACACCTGGGGCTGCTGCACAATGGAGCGGCCGATGGCGACCCGCTGGCGTTGACCGCCGGAGAGCGCCTTGGGCTTGCGGTCCAGCAGGGGCTCGAGACCCAGAATCTCAGCTGCGCGCATCACCCGCTTGTGGATGCTCTCCTTGTCCATCTTCTTGAGCTTGAGGCCGAAGGCCATGTTCTCGTAGATGTTCATGTGCGGATAGAGGGCGTAGGACTGGAACACCATGCCCACGTTGCGCTCCACCGGCGGCACGTCGTTCATGTAGCGCCCGCCTATGGTCAGCTCGCCGCTGGTGATGTCTTCCAGGCCGGCGATCATCCGAAGCAAAGTGGACTTACCGCAACCGGACGGGCCGACGAAGACGATGAACTCCCCTTCCTTGATGGCCAGGTTGATATTGCGCAGGGTGTCCTTGTGGACAGCCGGGTCGTAATTTTTGCGAACGTTGTTGAGTACTACTTCAGCCATGTCGAGCTCCGCTCTTGAATCTTTGCAAATCGTGACGGCGGGGGGAGTCGGCTCCCCCGGCCATGAACCTTAACCTTTCACACCACCGGCGGTGAGGCCGCCCACCAGCCAGCGCTGGGCGAGCAGGAAGACGACCGTGATGGGGAAGCCGGACAGCACGGCGGCCGCGGCGAAGTCACCCCACAGGTAGTTCTGCGGATAGAGGTACTGCTGGGCACCGACCGCCAGAGTCAGGTTGTTCACATCCTGCAGCAGGATGGAGGCCATGGGCACCTCGGTGATGGAACCGATGAAGGCCAGGATGAACACCACCGCCAGGATGGGCACCGACAGGGGCAGCAGGATCAACCGGAACGCCTGCCATGGAGTGGCACCGTCGATGGCCGCCGCCTCTTCGAGGGATGAGTCGATGGTCTCGAAGTAGCCCTTGATGGTCCAGACGTGCAGGGCGATGCCCCCCATGTAGGCCAGGATCAGACCGCCGTGGGTGTTGAGACCCAGCCAGGGGATGTAGTCACCGATCTTGTTGAACAGGGCATAGATGGCCACCAGGGCCAGCACCGCCGGGAACATCTGGAAGATCAGCATGCCCTGCAGGATGGTGGACTTGCCACGGAACCGCAGACGGGCGAAGGCGTAGGCACAGGTGGTGGAGAGCACCACTATCATCAGGGCGGTGATGCCCGCGACCTTGATGGAGTTCCACAGCCAGGTCAGCACCGGGAACGGCGGCGGCGTGACGCTGCCGTCGGCATTGGTGATGGACATGCCGAGTGCCAGCTTCCAGTGATCCAGGGTCGGATTGGTGGGGATGATCTCCCCCACCGAGAAGTTGCCGTTACGGAACGAGATGGCGATGACCATGATCAGCGGGAAGATGATCAGTGCCAGGAAGCCCCACATCACCAGGTGGGTTGCCCATACCCGGTATTTGACAGACTTGGGTTGTACGATTGCCATGTTGAAGCCTCCTTACAGTTGCTTGTCGGCTTTGGACAATTTCAGGTTGAGCAAGGCCAGCGCACCCACGATGAGGAAGATGGCGGTGGCGATGGCACTGGCCAGACCGTAGTCCTGACCACCCGAGCCCTGGAACGCGATCCGGTAGGTGTAGCTCACCAGCAGGTCGGTGGTCCCGGCCGGCGTGGTGGCCCCTATGATGTCCGGTGCCCCGTTCGTCAACAGCTGGATAAGTACGAAGTTGTTGAAGTTGAAGGCAAAGGATGCGATCAGCAGGGGTGTCAGCGGCTTCATCAGGAGCGGTACGGTGATCTTGAAGAAGTTCTGTACCGGACCGGCCCCGTCCATGGCGGACGCCTCGTAGAGATCTTCCGGGATGGCCTTGAGCAGGCCCATGCAGAGGATCATCATGTAGGGGTAGCCGAGCCAGGTGTTGACGATGAGGATCATCACCTTGGCCAGGAAGGGGTTGGTGTACCAGTCAGGCTTGATGCCGAACGCCGCCTCCAGGAACAGGTTGATCTCGCCGAAGTTCTGGTTGAACAGGCCCTTGAACACCAGGATGGAGATGAATGCCGGAATGGCATAGGGCAGGATCAGCATGACTCGGTAGAAACCGCGCCCCTTGAGCTGTTCCCACTGCACCAGACAGGCCAGCACCATGCCGATCGCCAGGGTGAACGCCACCGAGCAGGCGGAGAAGATCACGGTCCAGACGAAGATCTGCATGAAGGGACCCTGGATGCCCGGGTCGGTCATGATGCGCATGAAGTTTTTCCAACCCACGCTCACCACGAAACCGGGGGCAACGCCCTTGCCGACGAAGTGGCCTTCTGCATCGATGTACTGGTAGAAGCCGGTGTCACCGTTGGGCAGCATCAGCTCGCCGCTCTGGTTGTCACGCAGCAGGTTGCTGTCCTTGATCATCACGCCCGACTTGAGCACGACGCCGTCGACCAGCTGGGTATAGAGCGGCTTCTGGGCGGCGAACTTGCGCAGGCTGCTCAGGGTCAGGTGGATGTTGCCCTCGGGCAGCACCACATCCAGCGCGCTCAGGTGAGTGCGGTGATCGACGATGGCACGGATGGGTGCCGCCTTGTCGGTCGCCTCCCCAGCCAGAGGTTGCAGCTGAACCACCTGGGGCTCGTCATGGACTCGCCCTTCACGGACAGCCAGTTCACGGGCCTTGTTGTTCAGCAGAGTAAGAGGTTGACTGATAAAGGATTGCTCGTCCTGTTGCAGCAGAAGCTGAAACTGATTGTTCTCACCACCCAGGAGGGTGAAATCGAATTCACCGCCCGCCACCTTGTAGGTTTTTTTAAGATGGTAATCCCGTGCCTGCTCGATGGAGAGCAGGTTGGACCCCGAATAGTTGGTGAAGGCGATGCCGATGGTGTAGGCAAGAGGGAAGATGATAAAAACAACCATGCCTGCCACACCGGGGAAAATATAGCGGTGGGCATAGGTCTTCTTGTTCATGAAGACATAGAGACCGACGGAGACGACCACCAGATCGAGCAGGGCAAACACCCACTCACCGCTGGCATACATCATCACGGCCGCATAACCATTAAGCACTGCGATCAGTGCCGCCATGGTCCACTTTAGCCAGACGTACTTGTCTTTCTTCGGACCGGCATAGGATTCGAGAGCAGGTACTACTTCCATGCCAATTAACCTTTATTGCGCCAAGAGAGATTTGAGAGAGTGGGAGGCCGTTGCGGCCTCCCGGATAGTGCGTGCTTACTGAACGATACGCTTGGCAGCGGTATCCAGCGCTTCGTCAACGCTCTGACGGCCAGAGGTGACGTTCTTGAGGGCAGTTTCGAAGGAAGACCAGAAACGGCTCATCTCGGGCACGGACGGCATCGGTTCGCCATTCTGGGCGTTCTGCATGGTGGCCTTGATGTTGGGGTCCGCTTCCAGGGTCTTCTGGAAGGACTTCAGGGCCACGGCGCCCAGCGGCTTGTCGGCGTTAACCGGCGCCAGACCGGCGTCGGTCAGCAGGTAGTTCTCGAGGAACTCGATGGCCAGATCCTTGTTCGGGCTGGCGGCGTTGATGGTGGCACCGAGCACGCCGACGAAGGCCTTGGCCGGCTGACCCTTCAGAGTCGGCAGCGGCGCGACGCCGTACTTGATGCCGCTCTTGTCCAGGTTGCTCCAAGCCCAGGGACCGTTGATCATCATGGCCACTTCGCCCTTGTTGAACTTGGCATCCATGACACCGTAGTCGATGCCCTTCTCCAGGTGACCGGACTTGATCATCTCGGAGATGTAGCCTACGCCGGCCTTGGCACCTGCGTTGGCCACACCGGTGTCTTTCACGTCATAGCCGGTAGCGGTCTTCTTGAAGGCGTAGCCACCGTTGGCTGCCACCAGGGGGTAGCTGAAGTAGGGGGTGTCATAGGCCCACATGATGGCGCGCTTGCCATTTTTCTTCAGCTCTTCGTCGATCTTGGCGATCTCTTCGAAGGTCTTGGGCGGGTTGGGCAACAGATCCTTGTTGTAAATCAGGCTGACGGCTTCAACCGCGACCGGGTAACCGTAGGTCTTGCCATCGACGGTCATGGCATCCCAGGCGAACTGCTCGAACTTGGCCTTGGTGGCGGCGTTCGGGGTCACGGGCACCAGCAGACCGGACTTGACCCACTCACCGTAACGGTCGTGAGCCCAGAAGAAGATGTCCGGGCCGTTGCCGGTAGCGGCGGCTTGCTGGAATTTCACTTCAACCTGATCCGGGTGAGCGACGGTCACCTTGATGCCGGTCTCGGCTTCGAATTTCTTGCCGACTTCGGCCAGGCCGTTGTAGCCCTTGTCACCGTTGATCCAGATGGTCAGCTGACCTTCGTCAATCGCAGCAGTGGCAGAGCAAGCCACGCCCAGGGTAGCCAGACCGATCAGGGATGACAGCAATTTCTTTTTCATGAGCCTTTCCTTGTATTAGTTCCGCGCTGTAAGAGCATTGTGTGCAAGGTGAATATTATCCCAAGCGGTCAACGCCTCACATGACACGCCTCGCATTTTTGAAATGCAATTACGTATTTTCTTCCAGAAAGTTATGAAAACATTTTCTTATTTCAGCGACTTAGCGAGAGTTACCCCCATATTTTTGCCAAGATTTGGAAATTAAATTACCGAAAAGAAATATATTTACACCAATGAAAGGGATTTCATCACATTGAAAACCCTTTCATCCGCATTATTTTGATTTATGTGTTAGCAAAAGTACCGCACCGGTTTCCAACTTCATCACCCCTTAAATAAAAAGGCACCGGAGGGCGCTCCGGTGCCTTTTTGCAAAATTTGATGCCTGGATCACATTACGACTGGCGCAGCAATTGATCCTTGAGGTTGGGCGGCACGCCCTTGATGGTCAGGGTGTCGGTCTGGGGATCGTAGAAAATCCGGCTGTTGAGCAGCTTCTGCTCGAAGCTCAGGGTCAGCCCGCCACCGGAGCCGACGAACTTGGTCAGCCCGCGCAGGGTGGAGCGGTCCGCCGGGAAGCGCTCTTCCAGCTCGTACTCCTGACCGATGAAGCTGTAAAAATCGAGATCCCCTTCCCCCGCCTCTTTCGACGCGAGTTCGGCGGAAAGCTCCCTGATTTCGATCTCTTCGCCGGCGCTCGCCTGCTCGGTGCAATACTTGAAGACCTGCTTCTTGTAATCATTGCGCTCGGCGGGCTCGAGCTGGCGGCTGTCGCAATAATCGTCCACCGCCTGCAGCAGGCCCTTGTTCTGGATCTTGGCATCCATCCCCTCGCGGGCCCCCAGCAGATCCATGAAGAAGTCCCCCAGCTTGCGGCCGACCCGGCCCTTGCTGAAGGTGATGTAGCGACGCGAATCGCCCTGGGTCTTCCACTCGGTGAGATCGATGCGGGCCACCAGATTGAGCTTGCCGATATCCAGATACTGGATGTGACGCAGCTCCAGCGCCTCGCTGACGGTGACGCTCTCCTTGCCCTCCAGCAGGGCAATCATCAGATAATCGACCCCGACGTAGTTGTACTTGGCGATGAGCAGCACCCCCTGCTCGTCGAGGGCATGCTCCACCAGCTGCTTGACCAGCATCTGGGTCAGATTGACAGAGAAGGGCACGAACTCGCTCTGCTCGGCCAGCAGCTGCTCCAGGGCGATGCGAAAAGCGGGGGAAGGCTGCTTGGGGGCGTCTTCCCCCTCCGCCAGCTCGGCGACGGCGGCCTCGGGGTCGGCGAAGAAGCCGAACCCCTTGCCGCCCTTGCCGTTGTAGATGCGATGCAGCTCGGCCATCAGCCCCTGTACCGCCTCGTCGGCAGGCAGGGTCTGACTGCGGGTATCGGCATGGGGCTGGCCATCGGGGCCGGGGCGCAGGGAGTGAAGAATGATCTTGTCGATATCGAGACTCATGTCACAAAGCCATAGTGTTAGCCGAAAGGGTGAAGTATTATAAGGCGCTTTGAACCGAGATGAACCCAAGATTATGCCCATCGTATCAAAGTACAATAACGAGCAGTTTGACGCCCTGATGAACGACCTGATCACCGCCCTGGAGAAACACAAGGCCCCGGTGGATCTCAGTCTGATGGTGCTCGGCAACCTGACCACCAACATCATCAACGGCATGGCTCCGGCCCAACGCCAGGCGATCACCGAGAAGTTCGTCCAGGCGCTCATCGCCTCGGTGGATCATCGCCACGATGCTCACTGAGTTTCTTCGCATTCTTTGATGTTTTTCAAGCAGATGGATCACTATGGTCGAAACCGGCAACCCCTATCGTGATAATGTCTCTCGCCTGATCACCTGGGGGCATTGGTTCTCCTTCTTCAACATCATCCTGGCCATGCTGATCGCGACCCGCTACCTGGGCTCCATCAGCTGGCCGTCGACCACGCTCGGCGTGACCTATCTCATCATCAGCTGGATAGGTCACTTCTCGTTTCTGAGCTTCGTCACCTATCTGCTGACCATCTTCCCTCTGAGCTTCATCCTGCCAAGGGAGAAACCCCTGCGCTTCGTGTCGTCCATCATCGCCACCCTGGCGCTGGTGCTGCTGCTCATCGACACCCAGGTGTTCCAGCTGTTCAAGTTCCACCTCAATGGTCAGGTATGGCAACTCTTGCTGGATCAGGCGCAGACCGAGGAGGGCTCTATCTGGAGCATCATCTTCGTCGCCGTGCCCGCCATCTTCCTGCTGCAGCTGCTGCTGTCGGCCTATGTGTGGCGCAAGATCAACAAGCGCAAGCGGCGCCAGTACGGCAACCAGGTGGGGCTGGCCCTGCTGGTCTGCTTCATCCTCACCCACCTGGTCAACAGCTGGGCCGATGCCACCCTGTATCAGCCCATCACCATGCAGCGCGCCAACTTCCCCCTCTCCTACCCCATGACCGCCAGAAGCTTCCTGGCCAAGCATGGCTGGCTCGATCTCGAACAGTATGAGAAGAAGGCAGAGGATCAGGGCAGCGCGGAGCATCGTCTCCTCTATCCGCTGCGCCCCCTCAGCGTGAGCGCCCCGAGCGATCACAAGAACTTGCTGGTGGTGGTGGTCGACTCCCTGCGGGCCGACATGCTCAACAACATCAACATGCCCAATCTGCAGCGCTATGCGGATCAGCACTTCAACTTCCGCAACCACATGAGTGGCGGCAACGACGAAGCCATGGGGATGTTCAGCCTCTTCTACGGGCTGCCCGGCCACTATTACGGTGACATTCGTGCCGACAAGCGCCCGCCGGTGCTGTTCGACGAGATGCTGCGCCAGGATTACCAGTTCGGCCTGTTCGGCGCCCTCGAAGATGCCAAGCAGTACAAACAGAGCCTGCTCGCCGGCCTGCGCAAACAGGTCTTCGTCTCCCGCCAGACCGACGACAGCCTGCTGATCGACGACTGGCAACAGTGGCTCGACACCCGCACGACGGACAGACCCTGGTTCTCCCTGGTCTATCTCTCGAGCCCGGGGGACTATCAGGTGCCGGCCAGCATCAAGGGGCCCTTCCAGCCCGAGCTGACCCGGTTCAACCCGGCCACCGCCTATCGCCCCGAGAACCTGGCGAAGCTGGAGAATCGCTACAAGAATGCGGTCTTCTACACCGACCAGCTGCTGGAGCAGATGGTGACCCGGTTGCAGCAGCAGGGGCTCGACGATCAGACCATAGTCGTCATCACCTCCAACCACGGTCAGGAGTTCAACGAGACCCAGAGCAACAGCTGGGGCTATGGCAGCAACTACTCGACCTATCAGGTGCAGGTGCCCATGGTGCTGGCCTGGCCGGGCGCCGAGACACCGCCCCCGGCCCAGGCGAGCAGCCATCTGGATCTGGTGCCGACCCTGATGAAGGGCATGCTGGGGGTGCGCAACCCGTCCCGCGACTACAGCACGGGACGCAGCCTGTTCGACGCCAGTCCGCGTACCTGGCTGCTGGCCGGGGATCAGAACGACTTCGCCATCTATCAGGACAACACCATCACCCAGTTCAACAAGCAGGGTGACTTCGAGCTGCTGGACAGCGAGACCTATCGCCCCATCAAGCACGGCACCCCGGACATGGGGACCCTGATCCAGGTGATGAACGAGCTGAACCGTTTCTATCGCGCCCCCTGAGCGCCGTCAGCCTGACCCGAGAGCCCGCCCTTTGGCGGGCTTTTTCTTGCTCCCTTCCCCGCCCTGGCACCCGCTCTCGCCCCTATTCCGGTGCCATTCGCAAACGAGTCACGCCTCACTACTGAGATACTCATCAAAAAACTTCAATTTGATCAATGCCATAAAAACAAAATGATAATGATTATCAATCGTTGATCTGTTTGGGTCTCTCTGCAATAATCCGCGCCCTTCAGGCTCAAATAATAATTATTCTCAAATATGAAAACACGACTGCTTCACTACTGGCCCATGCTGCTGTCCGGTACGGCACTGGCCGCCAGCGATCCCGCCAGCACAGATCTCGCCGGCCATCCGCCCGCACTCCGGGAACACGAGACCATAGTGGTCAAGGGACAGCGCATCGAACAGAAGCTGTCCGATGTCGCCGGCTCCATCACCGTCATCACGGAGGAGGATCTGGAACGCCAGGTCGCCACCGAACTCACCGACGTGTTCAAGAACGAGCCCGGCGTCTCGGTGACCGGCTCAGCCGGACGGCCGCAGAACATCATAGTGCGCGGCATGGGCGGCAACCGGGTGCTGATCATCAAGGACGGGGTCCGGGTCAGCGACGGCTTCGGCGCCGACGACCTCAACGACAAGGTGGGCCGCTTCAGTTTCGACCTCGACGACGTCAAGCAGATCGAGGTGGCCAAGGGCGCCGGCTCCTCCCTCCATGGTTCGGATGCCATCGGCGGCACCATCGTCATCAGTACCAAGCAACCGGAAGACTACCTGCAGGGCCAGGATGCCTACCTCAGCAGCAAGGTGCTGCAGGATGGCGGCAGCGACAAGCAGAAGCTGAGCGCCACCGGTGCCGCCAGGCTATGGGAGAGCGAACACCTGCTGCGCCTCTCCGGCTGGCAGGGGCACGAGACCGCCAACTACGACGAGAGCCGCATCCCGGCGGATCTGGACGGCCTCAGTGCCTCCACCAGCTCCCGCTTCCCGCTGAACGACCATCACCAGCTGCGCCTGGAATTCGACTACTTCGAGGACAACGCCGAGCGGGATCAGGGCCCGCGCGAGGTGCCCCAGCCCGACGGCAAGTGGAAGGTGCGCCAGTACCAGGAACAGGGCAGCCAGCGCACCCAGGGGGGCAAGCTCGCCTGGGAGGCGAGCCACCTGGACAGCACCCTCGCGGATCAATTCACCTGGAGCCTCTATGGCAACCACTCGAAGAACACCGCCAACAAGCGCAGCCTGCTGCAAAACGACCTGCTGAGCGGCTACCCCCGCTATCGCAGTGAGCGTGAGCTCGCCACCTTCACCGAGGAGCGGATCGGCACCGGGCTGGACGTGCGCCGGGATCTCGCCACCGGCAACCTGATCCACAAGCTGAGCTACGGCGTCGAGCTGGAGCGCACCACCCACGAACGGCCGGTGGAGAAGCTGAGTCTGGAGGCCGGCATCCCCCAGCCCACCCAGTCCGCCCCCTTCAGCCGCGCCCGCACCGACCGTGCCGGGGTCTGGCTCGGCGACGTGGCGACCCAGGGGCCATGGCAGTTCACCCCGACCCTGCGCATGGATCACCAGTGGCTGAAGCCGCTCGATGGCAGCAATGGCGAGAACCACAGCTGGCACCTCTCCCCGAGCCTGGCCACCAGCTACCGCTTCAACGAGCAGTGGCGAAGCTGGCTGAGCTACGCCAACGGCTTTCGCGCCCCCTCCTATGACAAGGTGTACGGCAACATCCCCCACTACTTCGCCCTGCCACCGTTCGAGATCATCGCCAACACCGGCCTCAAGGAGGAGACCAGCCACAGTTTCGAGTGGGGGGTGAGCGGTGAAGGAGATGAGTGGAGCATCAAGCCCGCCCTCTTCTACAACCGCTACTACAACTTCATCGACTGGCGCGAAGTGGGGCTGCGCCTGAGCGACGGCGTCATCCTTCGCCAGTACCGCAACGTGGCCAAGGCCGAAACCTGGGGGGCCGAGGTGGCCGCCAGCTACTGGCTCACCCCGGCCTGGGAGCTGGCCACCAAGCTCGGCTGGGTCGACGGGGAAGACAGCCAGGGCGAGGCGCTGCGCACCCTCACCCCGCTGGAGGGCAACACCCGCCTGAGCTACCAGGCCAGCGACTGGAGCGTCGGGGTACAGGCGGACTACGCCGCCGCCATGAGCCGGGTGCCCAGCTGCGGCAACAGCCTGAGCGGCCGCCAGGGGGATTGCCTCAAGAGCGCCGGCTGGTTCAGCCTGGGTCTGACGGGAGACTGGCTCGTCACCAACGCCCTCAAGGTCAACCTCAAGCTCGATAACCTGTTCGACTCCCGCTACACCCGCTACCAGGATGTGGCCGGGCTGGAAGCCGGCACCGATGCCTCCCTCTTCACCCAGAGCGGCCGCACCCTGAGTGCCAGCCTGCGCTACACCTTCGTGGGGTTATGATGCAGGCACTCTTGATCCTGGCCAGCCTGCTGGCCACCCCGGCACCGACGGCCGCGCCGGCCCCCCGGATCCCCGAACGCCCCCTGATGATGAAGGGTGAGATAGCCCGTCTCGACCCCTACGGCGGCTGGCGCGACGACAGTCGCCAGGATCCCGCCCTGCTGGCGCTGCTGGGGGAGCAGAACCGCTGGACCGAGCAACAGCTCGCCAGCCAGGCCCCCCTGGCGCAGGCCCTGCAGGCGGAGTGGCAGACCCGCCCCCGCGGCGAGCCCATGCCACAAGAGTGGCTGAGCGAGGCCGGCAGTCAGTGGCGGATGGAAGCCGACGGCAGCCTGTGGCAGCGCAACAGCGAACAGGCTGAGCCCCGCCAACGGCTGGCGGCCCGCCAGCATGCCGAGGGCTACTACGAGCTCGCCGCCTGGGCCCTGCACCCGAACGGGCACCTGCTTGCCCTGGCCGAGGATCGCAGGGGAGATCGGAACTACCGCATCACCCTGCTGGATCTGGCGAGCGGCGAGACGGTCGCAACCCTGGAGCACCGCGCCGCCGATCTGCTCTGGAGCCGGGACGGCAAGACCCTCTACACCATTGCCAACGAGCCCCGCACCCTGCGTCCCTGGCAGCTCTGGGCCTGGCAGAGCGGCAGGGAGACGCGGGTACACGAGGAAGCCGACGCCGCCTGGCTGCTCAGCCTCTATCGCACCACGGATCGGCGCCACCTGATCCTGCAGAGCAACAACCACGACAGCGCGGAGCAGTACCTGCTGGAGGATGGCAAGGCGAGCCTCGTCAAGGGGCGCCAGCGCGGGCTCGAGTACTACCTGGATACGCAGGGGGAGCGGGTGCTGCTCAAGAGCAACCGGGATGGCGCCATGGGTCTCTACCAGGCCGCCAGCCTGGGAGAGGTGGCCAGCGGGCCCTGGCGTCCGCTCTGGTCAGGCGAGGGCAAGGATCTCGAGAAGTGGCGCCTGTTTGCCGACTACACGGTCCTGCAGTATCGCCACAATGGGGACGACTGGCTCGATGTGCTGGATGGGGATGGCCAGCTCACCCACCAACTTCCCCTGACCGAGGGGGCCGGTACGGCCTGGATCCAGGGCAGCCAGGATCCGGCCGGTGCGCGGGTACTCATCCGCCGTCAGGGCATGGCCGAGGCACCGCACCAGCGCTGGCTGGATCTGGCCTCGGGCCAGTGGCAGGCCGATGACCGGCCCGCCGAAGAGTCCCCCTATCAGAGCGAGCGGCGCTGGGTAGCGGGCAAGGACGGCGTCAAGGTGCCCGTCTCCCTGGTGTGGCGCAAGGAGATCCACGCGCCCAGGGCGCTGCTGCTCTATGGCTATGGCGCCTACGGTACCCCCATGCGCCCCTACTACCAGCCCCAGGTGCTGAGCCTGCTGGATCGCGGCTTCGTCTACGCCATTGCCCACGTGCGCGGCGGCGGTCTGCTCGGTGACGAGTGGTATCGGGCGGGGCGCGGCCGGCACAAGCAGCAGAGCGTGGACGACTTCCTGGCGGTGGCCGATGCCCTGGCCCGGGATCCCGCCATCGATCCCGCCCGGCTGTTCGCCATGGGGGGCAGTGCCGGCGGCCTGCTGGTGGCGGCCGCCCTCAACCAGGCACCGACCCGCTTCGCCGGGGCCGTGTTGCAGGTGCCCTTCGTCGATCTGCTCGGCACCATGAGCGATCCCGAGCTCCCCCTCACCCGCCAGGAGTATGCCGAGTGGGGCAACCCGGCCGTGGCCGCCGACTATCAAGCCATGCGCCGCCTGAGCCCCTATGACAACCTGCACGCGGCGCCCTATCCCCCCGTCTATGTGACGGCCGGGCTGCACGACAGTCAGGTGCCCTATTGGGAGCCCCTCAAGTGGGTGGCCCGTCTGCGGGAGCGCAGCACGGGGCCAGGCCCCTATCTGCTGCGCACCGAGCTTGACGGCGGCCACCTCGCCACGTCCCGAACGGCCCAGCAGCGCGCGGCGCAGGAGTATGCCTTCCTGCTCACCCTGGCCGGCGTCGACCACTGATGCCTGCCCTATCTTCTTCTGTTTTGGAGTCACTCATGAAACCGTCCTCCCCGGCCCTCTGGCTGACGGCTACCCTGCTCTCCCAGCCGCTGCTGGCGGCCGAGCTGCAGTTTGTCGATGAACCGCCCCTCTCCACCACGCCCCAGCAGTGGCTCGAGCAGCGTCTTGGCGTGAGCCTGGTCCCCGACTACGACAGGGCCAGTCTGCTCGGCCACCACCACAGCTTCCGCCAGCAGGTCAACGACCTGCCGGTGGCCGCCACCCAGGCCGCCGTCAGCGTCAACACGGCCGGCAGCCCCTGGCGCCTCTATCACAACCTGCGCCCCTTGCAGAGCAGTGAACCCGGCTGTGACGCCAGCGGCAATCTGGAGCCCCTGCTGGGCCAGCTGCGCGACGGCGGCAGCGAGATCGACACCCTGGGCCCGGTCGAGGCCTGGTACTGGCGTGACGGCGACACCCTGGTGCCCGCCCTGCGCCAGCGGGTGCGCGAACACCAGGCGGGCAACGCCAAGGCCAGCCAGGTGCAGCTGTTTGCCAGTTGCGACGGCGAGCGCGAGCTCGGCCGCCTCGGGGATCAGGCGACCACCCAGGCCCTGCGGGCCCCTGATGCGGGGGATCACCTCGTCCAGGCCCGGGTGTTCGACCCCGACCCCCGCACCCAGTTGCAGGACGCCAGCCTGGTCTGGCACGAATCCCTGCAGTTGGCGGATGCCGCCTATCGGGACCGGGTGCCCCTGCCGGTCAGTCTGATAGAGGGGCACTATGTGCTGAGCGGCCCCAATGCCCGGGTGGTGGACGCCATGGCCCCCGAGTCTGCCCCCTACAGTGCCGACAATGCACAGGCGTTTCGCCTGACCCGGGACGACCGCGGCTTTGCCGACATCAACGCCTACTACCACCTGGATCTCGCCCAGCGCCACCTCAAGGGGCTGGGCTTTGGCGAGCTCATTCCCGGTGCCCTCGACATCGACACCGATGCCGGCTATCAGGACAACTCCCTCTACGACCCGTTCGAGCGCAGGCTGGAGCTCGGTCGCAGCGGCGTGCCCGATGCCGAGGATCCCATGGTCATCTGGCACGAGTTCGGCCACGGTGTGCAGCACCACATACTGCCGGATCTCGGGGAAGAGGGGGACTGGGGCGCCATCGGCGAGGGCTTCAGCGACTACCTGGCCGCCAGCCACCGCCAGCGCAGCGAGGCGGGTCGCCAGTTCGAGCCGGCCATGGTGTTCAACTGGGATGCCCGCTTCACCGACCGCACCCCGCGCCAGCTCGACGATCTGCGCGCCCGCTACCACCCGGACTATACCTACCCGGCCCACCGCACCATCAACGGCAGCAACGGGGATCAGCTCTGGGGCACCCCGCTGTTCCAGGCCCTGCTGGCGGCGGTGGCCGCGCACGGCGACGAGGCCAGAGACGAGTTTGACCGCCTCGTCATCGAGTCCCACTTCGGCCTGGGCCCGGCCATCCGCATGCCGCAGCTGGCCCGCGTCACCGTGGATACCGCGGCCCGCCTCTACCCGACCCGCCACTATGCCCGGCTGCTGGAGCAGGCTTTCCGCCAGCACGGCCTGCTCCAGGCCCCCATCCAGGTCGCCCTGGCCGAGGGCAGCGCCATCGAGCTCGGCCAGCGCCAGTCGGTGCAACTGAGCCTCAGCAACCCGGGCAAGGCCCCGGTGACCCTGAACGCCCTGGCCCTCCAGCTGCCAACCGGGCTGCAGGCCGATCCCTATGCTTGGCAACCGGCAACCCTGGCCGCCGGCGCCACCATGACCACCACTTTGCGTCTGCTGGCCGAGAGCCCGCTCGCCTGTGGCGACGAGGTGGCACTGCCGGTGAGCCTCGCCATGAGCGGCACCAGCCCGACCGAGCGCCAGTGGCAACAGTCCCTGACCCTGCCCATCGGCCCCCCCGTCATCCACCGGGCCAACGGTCAGCCGCTGACCTTGAGCGACGCCACAAGTGACGAAGTGCGGGGGCTGAGCGAAGCCAGCCTGCTGCTGGAGAGCCGTGACGCCCGTGTGAACGACAGGCTGCAACTGACCCTGGATCTGCAACACGAGGCGCTTGACGAGCTGGAGATCTGGCTCAACTCCCCCGCCGGGACCCGTGTCCAGATCTGGGACAAGGGCTACAGCCCGCTGCCGCAGCTCAAGGGGGTCTTCCCCACCGAACTGCTGCCCCTGCAACCCTTCAGCGCCTTCGAAGGGGAACCCCTGGCCGGTCGCTGGACCCTGGAGATAGTAGACAGCAAGCCGGGCCACCGGGGCCACCTCAACGGCTGGAGCATCAGCCAGCGCATCGGCGCCCAATGTGGTGAGCCCGTCCCCGTGCCCGACGACGGCATCATCCACTTCGACACCTCGGACAGCAGCGGCGGCGGCACTTTCAGCCTGCTCTGGCTGCTGCCGCTGGCCCTCTGGCGCCGCCTTCGCCGCCACGGCTCTACCCATATATAAGGAAGAGAGGGGCCAAGGCCCCTCCAAGGACACACCATGACCATGAGAATGATCCCGATCGCCTGCCTGCTGGCCCCCCTGCTCAGCGCCTGTGGCGGCGGTTCGGACGAAGCCCCCCTGGCCGCGCCGGACTACCGCCTGACGGTCAACCTGCCCGCTGCGGGCACCCTGTGCGTGAACCTGAATCAGAACGACCGCTGCGAGGCCGAGGAGCCCGCCGTCAGCGGCAACGCTGGCCCCCGCGCCCTGAGCGGTGGCAGCCCAGCCCTGCTGACCAGCCCCTTGCTGTTCCTCCCGGCGGAGCCGGCCGCCCTGACCTTAAGCCACCCGGCTGCCCGCCAGGACAACCAGACGCTCACCCCCAGCCCCCTGAGCACCCTGCTGCAGACCCGCATCGCGGACGGACTGCCGCCGGCGCAGGCCCTGGCCGAGCTGCTGCTCCCTCTTGCACCGCTCCGGCCAGGCCAGGATCTGGCGGCGCTGGCACAGCTGGAGGACTTCAACGCGGCCCTCGGCGAGCTCGCCCTATCCGTCCTCGATGACGACACCGTATTGCCCGGGCTCGCGGCCAACGAACGTCAACGCCAGGTGTGGCAGGGGTTGCTCACCCTGCTGCCCGCGCTCGGCCAGCATTTTGCCACCAGCCCCGAGTTGCTGAGCCTTCAGGCCGAGCTCGGCGCCGTGTTGCAGCAACAGCAACCCGGGGCGTTGGTCACCGCAGGCGGCGTCACCACCTACAGCGACGGTGTCGACTACCTGCTCGAACACGAACCCGCCGATCACCCGGGCCAGGAGGCCAGCCTTGGCCAGGCGCCGCTGCGCTATCGCAAGCTGGACGACCAGGGTCGGCCCCTACCGGACAGCGCGGCTCAGTGGGCCTGCGTGGAGGATCTCAATACCGGCCTCGTCTGGGAGAAGAAGCTGGCGGATCCGGACAGTCCGCGGGATCTGCACCGCACCTTCGCCTGGGAGTTCGGCTATTACCACCCGACCCAGGAGGAGCGGGATTACGCCTGCCCCGAGGGGGAGGCCATCTGCACCACGGAACAGTACCGTCAGTGGCTCAACGCCCAACAGCTGTGCGGCATCGCCAGCTGGCGCCTGCCCCACGCCCGTGAGCTGATGAGCCTGCAGCACTACGGCTCCCTCGCCCGCCAGGGTGGCCAGCACGTCACCCTGGATGTGCGCTACTTCCCCGATGTCGGCACCACCACCAAGGACTTCAGCGGCTACTACTGGAGCCAGACCCTGACACCGTCCCGCCGGCTGGAGAGCGCCCCTCTGAGCGCCATCGCCCACATCTTCCTTGGGGACGACGCCGGCACCGACTATCCCACCACAGTTCAAAACAGCGACGATGCCAACGGTCTGCAACTGCGACTGGTGGCCGAGGTAACCCGATGAACAAGTATCTTCTGACCCTGCTGCTCACCCTCGGCAGCCCCCTGGCCCAGGCCATCGCCATCTGCGACGACACCCTGCCGCGCACCAGCCCCACTGCCCGCTTCCTCGATCACGGCAACGGCACCGTCACCGACAGGGGCACAGGCCTCACCTGGATGCGTTGCCAGCTCGGCCAGACCTGGCGCGACCAGAGCTGCCAAGGCGAGCCCACCCGGCTTTACTGGCAACAGGCCCTGCTGACGGCCGAACGGATCCGCACCGAACCGAGTCACGCGCTCCATGGTTTCGGCGGCCACAACGACTGGCGCCTGCCCACCATCAAGGAGCTCGCCAGCCTGCTGGAGTCCGCCTGCTACAAGCCCGCATTGAACGAGACTATCTTCCCCCGCGCCATGGCCGGGGACGGCAAGGAGGTGAACGACGGTTACGTCTATCTCTGGTCTTCCACCCCCTTCCCCGCAGACAAGACGGTAGCCTACCTCGACATCACCAGCGGTTCCGTTGCCCTGCGCGCCCCCGGCGCCTGGGCGAAACAGGTCTTGCTGGTGAGATGAAGTAGCCTGACGGGGGTCTCTTGGGCCCCCGTCAGCATTGCGGCACCAGGCCCGTTGTGACCCGAGCCGCCAAAAAAGCATCAAATTGCGTCACTGCATGCCGGTTAGGGCCGGTTTTGCGCCCCTGAGCGCTGGCGCGAAACCGGCAGAGCGGTTAGTCTAGCGGCGTTGAACCAATCCCAAGAGGTACAGATGAAAACCGTGTTGCGTTTTAGCCTGCTGGGCGCCTTGCTTTTGGGCGGCCATGCCTTCGCCGCCGAACCGAAAAAATTTGATATCAGCATGTTCCCTGCCGCCGAGGTGAACCAGGAACGTGTCGTGATCCGCCTGCCGGAAGTCGAGAACGAAGCCGACATGATGGTCGAGCTGCAAGTGGGCAAGAAGATGCTGGTCGACTGCAACCTGCCCCGCTTCGCCGGCAACCTGGAACAGCACAGCGTCAAGGGCTGGGGCTACAACTACCTGACCCTGGGTCAGGTCTCCGGCCCCGTCAGCACCCTGATGGCCTGCCCGGACGGCCAGAAGAAAGAGAGCTTCGTCCAGATCTATGGCCAGGGCTTCTTCGTGAACTACAACTCCAAGCTGCCGTTCGTCATCTATGTGCCCCAGGAGTATGAAGTGCGTTATCGCCTGTGGCGCGCCGACAACCTGGCCCAGCCAGCCATGATTGAATGAGTCCACGACTCTCAGGTTCAGCTCCGTCATGAAGTCAAAATAAGGCGCCATTTGGCGCCTTATTTTTATCCTGCAGACCCTGTCATGGCCGTTTTCCGCTGTACAAAAAGTGTCATAACTCCACTATTTTTCAGGCTTTTTTGTGCTGCTCCCCGCAAATTTCCGGTACGGGATGGGACAAACCCCGTTCGATAAAAGATATTTATTAACATAGTAAGAAAATTGATTTTGCACTCTGCGACGGCCTGATGATACTTGCCCGCAAAGGTCAAACTAACCAGAACAAGAGCACTATGAGCTTCGAATCAGACAAGCGTTTCAACGACTTCAAACATTTTCCCCGTGGCCTGCGTCGCAGTGGCGAATTCACCGTGGCCGAAGCGGACAGTCTGGAAAAATACGGCACCGTGATGCTGGCGCTCTATCAGGGCAACCAGGCTCCCCGCGATGACGTAGAAAGTGCCTTTATCGAACAGGTCAAATCCGGCGCAGCCGGCACCAACCCCCACGCCAAGGTGTGGTTCAAGTACCTGAAGGTGATTGGTCCCAAGCGCGTACACCGTCTGTGCACCGTCGCTGGCGGCGCCAATGAAGATGCAGGTGGCAGCTATGAGGGCGGCGGCGGTGGCGGCAGCGACGAGTCCCTCGATTAATGGATACCGAGCTGCTTCGGACTTTCATCGAGGTCAGCAAGACCCGGCACTTTGGCCGGGCTGCTGAGAATCTCTACCTGACCCAGTCGGCGGTGAGCTTTCGGATCCGCCAGCTCGAGCAGCAACTCAGGGTCAGTCTGTTTGCCCGCCATCGCAACAACATCCGCCTGACCGCCTCCGGTGAACGTCTGCTGCCCTACGCGGACGCTATCCTGCACACCCTGGGCCGTGCCAAGCAGGACGTGGCCCTCTCCCCCGGTTTCAGCCAGCAGCTCGCCATCGGTGCCCCCGCCGTGTTCTGGGAGCTCGATTTCAACGACTGGCTCAATCACGTCTATGCCCTGGCCCCCGGCCTCGCGGTGCGGCTCGAGACTGCCTCCCGCGAGCACCTGTGCCGCCAGTTGCTGGAGCGCTCCCTCGATCTCGCCCTGCTCTCCGAGCCCACCAAGATCGACGAGATCGCCCTGCACCCCATCGGCGAGCTGGTGTTCGAGCTAGTGAGCAGGGAGCCGGCCGCGAGCGCCGACAGCCTGATGCAGATGCCCCACATCCACCTCGACTGGGGCACCAGCTTCGAGCCGCCGTCGAGCCGGCTGCAGAGCCTGCAGAAGACTCCGGTGCTGCATTCGAGCTCCGCCAGCATGGCGCTGCAGTTCGTGCTGGCCAACGGTGGCGCCGCCTATCTGCCGCGGCGCATGGTGAGCCCCTTCCTGGAGCAGGGACGGCTTCACCTGGTGGAGGGAGGCCAGGCACTGAGCCGCCCGCTCTACCTCGCCTATCTGGAGAAATCCGATCGCCGGGAGCTGATCGATCAGCTGCTCACCCTGCCCCTTGGCTGGGATGACGCCGATCTGCGCCTGCCCGTCACCGAACAGAGCCCGCCACTCTGACAGATCCCGCGCCACCTGCCGGGTGCGACGCAACGCACATGAAAAAAGGGGCCGACAGGCCCCTTTTGCATGAATCCGGCACGGCCTCAGCCGTGATGACGACGATCGTTGGCCTGAGCCAGCAAGGTGCGGCTCTCCCGCAGGAACTCGTCCGCCCGCGTCCCGAAGAAGCCGGAAACCTGGGAGAACGCCTCGATGAAGCCCTCCCTGTCTCCCCGCTCCAGCAGCCCCAGCGCCTCGCCGAAGTTCTGGTAGTAGCGGCGGATCATCGCGAGGTTCTGCGGCGACGACAGAATGATGTCGGCGTAGAGGTGGGGATCCTGGGCGAACAGCCGTCCCACCATGGCCAGCTCCAGCCGGTAGATGGGGGAGCTTAAGTTAAGCAGGCGGTCGAGGTTGGCCTGCTCCCGGGAGAGGTGCCAGCCGTAGGCGAAGGTGGCGAAGTGGCGCAGCGCCTGGATGAAGGTCATGGCCTCGTCGTGTGCCCTGGCCTCCACCTGCTGCAGGCGGGCGCCCCAGATGGTCATCTGATCCAGCAGCCACTGGCTGGCCTCCCCGTCGCGCCCCTGACAGCAGACGATCACCTGCTTGGCGAGGCTCGCCACGTCCGGCCCGAACATGGGATGCAGCCCCAGCACGGGGCCCTTGTGGACCGCCAGCATGTGCTCGAGCGGCGCCGCCTTCACGCTGGTCACGTCCACCAGCAGGCAGTTCTCGGGCAGGTTGCCGAGCCGGTCGATCACCTCGCAGGTGACGTCGATGGGCACGGCCACCATCACCAGCCCGGCACCGCGCAGGATCTCGTCAGCCCGCGGCCAGTCGGCCTGACCCAGGGTCTCGACCCGGTAGCCCGAGAGACTGAACAGGTTGCCAAACAGGCGGCCGAGCTGGCCCTGACCGCCGATGATCACCACCTTGCCAAGGTCCGGCTTCATGCACTTGAAGTGGTGCTCCTTGTCGCTGGCGGACTCCAGGATATAGGATTCGCGCATCACACGGCGCAGCACGTCTTCGATGAGGTCCCCGGGCACCCCCAGGGCTTCTGCCTCCGCGCGGCGGCGAGCCAGCATGCTCGCCTCCCGATCCGGCGCGTAGATGGGCAGGCCGTGCCGGCTCTTCACCTCCCCCACTTCTCCCACCAGGGCGAGACGGGCGGCCAGCAGATCGATCAGCTGCTTGTCCACCGCATCTATCTTGTCCCTGAGGGCATTCAACTCTTCAGCCATGTCCAGTCCCTGCCGGCGCCGCCCGTGGCGGCGCCCTGTGAATCAATACGTTGCCACAAGATACCACGGCTTATGCCGATGTTCTGGCCAAAAGTGGTGCCGCCAGCTGGCTGTGGCAACGGGCCAGCAGCGCGTCCGTGGTCTCCCAGTCGATGCAGGCATCGGTGATGGAGACACCGTAGCGCATGTCGCACTTGGGCTGTTCGCTGGACTGGTTGCCCTCGAACAGGTTGGATTCGAGCATCACCCCTATGATGGAGCGGTTGCCCTCCTGGATCTGGTGAATCACGTTGTCAGCCACCTTGGGCTGCAGACGGTGATCCTTGCTGGAGTTGCCGTGGCTGCAATCCACCACCAGGCCGGGCAGCAGGCCCGCTTTCTCCAGCGCCTCTTCCGCGAGCGACACATTGACCGAATCGTAGTTCGGGTGCTTGCCGCCGCGCAGGATCACGTGACCATCCGGGTTGCCCTGGGTCTGCAGCAGCGCTACCTGGCCCTGCTGGTTGATCCCCATGAAGGCGTGGGGGCTGGAGGCGGCCTGCAACGCATTGATGGCGGTACCCAGGTTGCCGTCGGTGCCGTTCTTGAAGCCGACCGGCATGGAGAGGCCGGACGCCATCTCCCTGTGGGTCTGGGATTCGGTGGTGCGGGCACCGATGGCCGACCAGGAGAAGAGCTCCGCCAGGTATTGGGGGCTGATGGGGTCGAGCGCCTCGGTAGCCAGGGGCAGCTCCAGCTCGGCGAGCCAGCAGAGCAGCTCGCGGGCCCGGTGCAGCCCCAGCTCCACATCGAAGGTGCCGTCCAGGTTCGGGTCGTTGATAAAGCCCTTCCAGCCGACCGTGGTGCGCGGCTTCTCAAAGTAGACCCGCATGACAATGTAGAGAGAGTCCTGATAGGCATCATGCAGCGCTTTGAGTCTGGTTGCGTACTCTTTGGCGGCGTCCATGTCGTGGATGGAGCAGGGACCACAGATCACCAGCAGACGGTGATCGCGACGGTGGATGATGTCGGCGATGGTGTTGCGGGCCCCTTGCACGAATGCCAGCGCACGATCGGAGATCGGCAGTTTCTCCTTGAGCTGGGCAGGCGTGATCATCACTTGTTCGGACTGGATATGGATGTTGTTCAGGGGATCTCTTTGCATTTTCTCATTCTCTCTACTGTATTAAGCCAAGGGCACCGACCGTACACTTTAGTTTACACAAGTCAGCGCTTTGTTACGCAACCGCCCCCACCTTACCAAGGAAAAACAAACAATCAAGTGAAACCAGCGGCGGCATGTACCGACAGATGGATAAATGACCACTACGGCGCGCGCAAATGCCAGAAAATAGCGTCCCGGAGTCCTCTCTCAACCAGGATTCGTAAATATTTGTTTCCAGTCGTCTGCAGCAAGGCCTCACTCAACGGCCGCACCTCCTGCCGATGAGCCCCCCATGACAACGGCAGGGCATAAAAAAGCGGGGCACCTGGCCCCGCTTGTATTCCCGTGTTGCTCTTCTTTTATTATTTGCCGTGTGCCTTGATCACCTCGACCGCCTTGTCGGGGAAATCGCTGAATACCCCGTCCACATCCGCCTGGTAGAGGAAGATGTTGAGCAGGTCGGTGAAGTCTTTCGCATAGGCCGGGATCTGCCCCTCGTCCTGACGGAAGGTGTAGGGGTGTACCTTGAGGCCCACTGCGTGGGCCTCTTTCACCATGTTGGTGAAGACAGGCTTGCCAGGAGTACCCGGCTCGGTCACCACCATGGGCTTCCAGGGACCAATCCCCTCGGCGTAGGTGGCGATGGTCTTCATGGCGCCCGGCTTGAACATCCAGTCGTAGTCATAGGGGGTCGCCTTGCCCTTGGCGTCGTAGACCATGGTCTCGTTCCAGTCGGTCTCGGCCATCAGCTGCACCAGCTTGAGATCCATCCCCATGGCAGGCATCAGCTCGCTGTTGATGCGCTTGAGCTCGTCGGCATCGAAGCACTGCAGGTAGACCTTGTCGTCCTTGCCGGTGTAGCCGTACTCCTTCAATACCTTGAGCACCGCCCTGGAGATGTCCTTGCCTTCGTGGCGGAACAGCCAGGGGGCCTTGATCTCCGGGTAGATGCCGATGTTCTTGCCGGTACTCTTGTTGAGCCCCTGGATCATCTCGATCTCTTCCTGGAAGGTGTGGATCTTGAAGCTGGACTTCCAGAGCGGGAAGCGGGCGGGATAGACGGGCACCTGCTTGCCGTCCACCAGCTGGAACGGCTCGGTCATGCGCAGGGAGCGCACCTCGTCCAGGGTGAAGTCCACCACATAGTAGCGGCCGTCCGGGCGAGCCCGGCCGGGGAAGCGCTCGGCCACGTCGGTGATGCCGTCGAGGAAGTGATCGTGCATCACCACCAGCTGGTCATCCTTGGTCATCACCAGATCCTGCTCCAGATAGTCCACCCCCATGGCGTAGGCCATGGCCTTGGACTCCAGGGTGTGTTCGGGCAGGTAACCGGAGGCGCCACGGTGGGCGATGACAATCTTGCCTTCATCGGCGGCAAGTGCGGGCAATGCGAGGGCGATCCCGAGGCCAAGGGCCACCAGGGTACGGTGAGTTTGTTTCATCAAGGGTTCTCTTTGTTATTTTTTATTTGGTGTAGGTGATTGTTATAGCAGAGGTTTATTGCAGTTTTACGGCGGGCGGCAAAGGCCGCCCGCCGTCATTCATCAGCTGGCCTTGGGCAGGGCGTTGTGGTGCTCCGCCAGCCAGGCGGCGAGCTGCTGTTGCTCGGCCTCGGAGAGGCGCAGCCCCAGCTTGCTGCGGCGCCACAGGATGTCTTCCAGGGAGTGGGCCCACTCCCGCGCGATGAGGTAGCGCACCTCGGATTCGTACAGACCGGCGCCGAAGTGCTGGCCAAGCTCCTCCTTCAGCCAGAGCCGGGCATGGCTGCCGTAGGCTTCGGCGATGCGGCGGGCGCTGCGCTCATCCAGCCACTCGAATTCGAGCATGTAGGCCCGGGCCAGCTCGGTGGTGGAGCAGTCAAACTCGCCCCCCGGCAGCCGGCAGCTGGCGGTCCAGTCCTCCCCCATCTGGCTGAACCAGGGCTTGAGCTTGTGGCAGGCGGCCTGGGCCAGCTTGCGGTAGGTGGTGAGCTTGCCGCCAAAGACCGACAGCAGCGGCGCGCCGTCGGACTCGCCAGACAGTTCTAGGGTGTAGTCCCGGGTCACCGCTTGGGGGGAGTCGGACTCGTCATCGCACAGGGGGCGCACGCCGGCATAGGTCCAGATCACGTCCTTGGGGGCGATCTGGCGGGTGAAGTGGGCGTTGACCACCTTGCACAGGTAGTCGATCTCGGCGTCGCTGATCTTGGCCTCCCGCGGGCTCCCCTTGTGCTCCACGTCCGTGGTGCCGATGAGGGAGTAGTCCTGCTGATAGGGGATGACGAAGACGATGCGGTTGTCCTCGTTTTGCAGGATGTAGGCCTCTTCGCGCTCGTGGATGCGCGGCACTATCATGTGGCTCCCCTTGATGAGGCGAATACCGCGCGGGGATTTCTCGTGCAGGCTCTCGTCATAGAAGGTCTTGACCCAGGGGCCGGCCGCATTGACCAGACCGCGGCAGCTGACGGTGAACTGCTCCCCCCCTTCCCGCTCCAGCGTCAGGGTCCAATGTTTGGAGCCGCGCACCGCCTTCACACAGCGAGTGCGGGTCTGTACCTCGGCGCCCTTGTCCCGGGCCAGCATGGCGTTGAGCACCACCAGGCGGGCGTCGTCGACCCAGGCGTCCGAGTATTCGAACCCCTTGCTGATGCCGTTCTTGAGGCCGTCTTGCGGCAGGAAGCGCACGCCGCAGCTCCCCTTGAGCTTGTCGCGCTTGGCCAGGTTGTCATAGAGGAAGAGGCCGGCGCGGATCATCCAGGCCGGGCGCAGGTGCGGGCGATGAGGCAGGCGAAAGCGCATGGGACGGGCGATGTGAGGCGCCATGCCGAGCAGCACCTCCCGCTCCGCCAGCGCCTCTTTCACCAGCCGGAATTCGTAGTGTTCGAGGTAGCGCAGGCCGCCGTGGATCAGCTTGCTGGAGTTGGACGAGGTGGCAGAGGCGAGATCGCTCGCCTCGAACAGCGCCACCTTCAGCCCCCGCCCCGCCGCATCTGCCGCAATGCCGACCCCGTTGATGCCGCCGCCGACGACGACCAGATCATAATGTTCGCTCATGTTCACCTACTTTCTTATTTTGTGTTTGCTATGACAGCAATGTTTGATTTCGCTCATATTAGAGCATGAAAAAACATTAAACGAACATTTCATGAGAGAAATGTGATCGCGATTGTTTTGGCAATGCTAAAAATGCTGCCAGTCGGTGACGAAACTCCGTGCCGGGCCGGGTCCACGGGAAGCCGGGGTCTGGCGTGCGGCTCGGTGCATGGGGGAAGTCGTGGGGAAAGTGGAGCGTTCAACGCTGCGGGTGGCAGCCGCAACTCGATGAGCGGCAGTCCGTCAGTCGGGCCTGGTAGCGGGAGCCGGTGCGCGGGGGGGATCGGGCGTTCAGCGCCGCGAGCGGCCATCAGTCAGCCGTGAAACGGCGGCGAGGCGTGCAATGGGGAGGAAAAAGCGGCCGCCACAGGGCGGCCTGATGCTAGAGCAGTGGAAAAATCAGCAGATATGACAGGCGATCTGGTGCTGGGACATCAGCCGCATCAGCTTCTCCGGCGGCTCCTGATCCGTGAACAGGGCGTGGATCTGGCTGAGGTTGCCGAGGTTGACCATGGCGTTGCGGCCGAACTTGGTGTGGTCCGCGGCCAGGAATACCTGACGGGAGTGGGCGATGATGGCCTGGGCGATCTTCACCTCGTGGTAGTCGAAATCGAGCAGGGAGCCGTCGCTGTCGATGCCCGAAATACCGATGACGCCATAGTCCATGCGGAACTGGCCGATGAAGTCGCGGGTCGCCTCCCCGACGATGCCGCCATCCCGGTTGCGGATCTCGCCGCCGGCGATGATGACGGTGAAATCATCCTTGGCGGTCAGGATGCTGGCGACGTTGAGGTTGTTGGTCACGATGCGCAGATCCCGATGGTCCAGCAGGGCGCGGGCGATGGCCTCCGTGGTGGTGCCGATGTCGATGAAGAGGGACGAGCCGTCCGGGATGTTGGCGGCCACCTCGCGGGCGATGCGCTCCTTCTCCTTGAGCTGCATCACCTTGCGAGCGCTGTAGGCGGTGTTGACGGTACTCGAATGGAGGGAGGCCCCGCCGTGATGACGCCGGATCTTGTTCTGCTCGGCGAGATCGTTCAGATCACGACGAATGGTCTGGGGGCTGACGTCAAAATGGGTCACCAGATCGTCGGTCGAGACAAAACCCTGTCGGGTCAGCACGTCCAGGATCTCCAGGTGTCGTTGGGTTTGCTTCACGCTTGCACTCCGCAGATGAGACGAAAAAAGGCCCCGGCAGGTGCGGGGCCCTTGGCAGTTTACCTGATCCCTTTTCCAATCGATAAGGGCAGGATCACGTTTTATGCCTTATCGGCAGCGGCCTTGTGCGCGATCGAGAGGTTCTCGTGCTTGAGGGTCATGGCCAGCAGCACGATGGAAAGCACGCAGGAGACGGTCAAGACCATGAAGCCGCCGTCCCAGCCGAAGTGGTCCACGGTGTAGCCCAGCATGGCGTTGGCGGCAACGGCGCCCCCCAGGTAACCGAACAGCCCGGTGAAGCCTGCCGCGGTACCGGCCGCCTTCTTCGGCGCCAGCTCCAGGGCATAGAGGCCGATCAGCATGACGGGACCGTAGATGAGGAAGCCGATGGCGACCAGGGCCATCATGTCGATGGTCGGGTTGCCCGCCGGGTTGAACCAGTAGACCAGCACGGCCAGGGTCACCAGCACCATGAACAGGATGCCGGCCGGGGCGCGGCGGCCCTTGAACATCTTGTCCGAGATCCAGCCGCACAGCAGGGTGCCCGGGATGCCCGCCCACTCATAGAGGAAGTAGGCCCAGGAGGAGTGATCCACGCTGAAGTCCTTGGCCTCTTTCAGGTAGGTCGGGGCCCAGTCCAGCACGCCGTAACGGATGAGGTAGACGAAGGCGTTGGCGATGGCGATGTACCAGAGCAGCTTGTTGTGCAGCACGTACTTCATGAAGATCTCCTTGGCGGAGAACTCCTGCTCGTGGCTGGCGTCATAGTCCTTCGGGTAGTCGTTCTTGTACTCCTCGATGGGGGGCAGACCGACGGATTGCGGGGTGTCGCGCATCACGAAGAAGGCGATCACCGCGATGGCGGCAGCGGCGGCGGCCGGCACATAGAAGGCGCTGCGCCAGTCGTTGAACCAGCCCATGCCGAGGATGAACAGCGGGCCTATCATGCCGCCACCCACATTGTGGGCCACGTTCCAGACCGAGACGATTTCGCCCCGCTCCTTCTGTGACCACCAGTGCACCATGGTGCGACCACAGGGGGGCCAGCCCATGCCCTGTACCCAGCCGTTCAGGAACAGGAGCACGAACATGATGGCGATGCTGGAGGTGGCCCAGTGCATGGTGCCCATCATGAACATGATGCCGGCCGAGAGCAGCAGGCCGGCGGAGAGGAAGTAGCGCGCGTTGGATCTGTCCGACACGTTCCCCATCAGGAACTTGGAGAGACCGTAGGCGATGGAAACCCCGGAGAGGGCCAGACCCAGATCGCCACGGGAGAAGCCCTGCTCGATGAGATAGGGCATCGCCAGACTGAAGTTTTTCCGTACCAGATAGTAACCGGCATAGCCGAAGAAGATCCCGAAGAACACCTGCCAGCGCAGGCGCTTGTAGAAGGGATCTATCTTGTCTGCCGGTAGCCTGTCTATGTGGGGTGCAGGCTTGAAGAGACTAAGCATGTTCTGCTTCCTTGTTGTTGTTATGGGCGTAGAGGGTGCCCCGGTCACGCTGCGATCAGATGAGTCCCCATTCGCAAGCGAGCCAATTGTGCTCACATATGAGCATTTAATCTGTGATGGGAACGGAATTATTGCAGTTTTATTACAAAATAAATCACTAAATGAGTGATCGCTCATTGCGTGCCAGCCCGCGTCGATCAAGGGACTTGACTACTCCCTAAGTAGTATTTGGTGCGATGTCAGTTGCTTTTCGTCACATTTTCTTAGCAATGAATGGGATCTTGCCCACATTTCCGGTGGCGGGGATCTGGTGAATTGGCACAGAAGGTTTATTTTCTCTCTCGTCCAAGAACGAGCGCAAACGAGCATAACGTTTGCGCAGGCTCAAACAACAAGAAGAAACGTTTTCGGACGCAATAAATGGGACTGCAAGATAACGAAACGGAACATCAAACCTACTGTGGGTGGATATAAGGAATAACAACTATGAGCATACAAAGACCCAATACCCTGCTTGGCGAGTGCCTCGCCGAGTTCATCGGCACCGGCCTGCTGATCTTCTTCGGCGTCGGCTGCGTGGCCGCCCTGGTGCTGGCTGGCGCCAACTTCGGGCAATGGGAAATTTCCATTACCTGGGGCCTGGGCGTCGCCATCGCCATCTATGTGACCGGTGGCATCTCCGGTGCCCACCTCAACCCTGCCGTGACCTTGGCCCTGATGACCTTCTGCGGCTTCGACAAGCGCAAGGTGGTGCCCTTCATCATCGCCCAGATCGCCGGTGCCTTCGCCTCCGCCGCCCTGGTCTATGCCCTCTACAGCAACCTGTTCACCCAGTGGGAACTGACCCACAACGTGGTGCGCGGCAGCATCGAGAGCCTCGGCACCGCCGGCATCTTCTCCACCTACCCCAATGCCCTGCTCTCCAACATGCAGGCCTTTGCGGTCGAGATGGTGATCACCGCCGTACTGATGCTGGGCATCATGGCGCTGGGTGACAACAACAACGGCGCCCCCAAAGGCTTCGCCGCTGCCCTGCTGATCGGTATCCTGATCGCGGTGATCGGTGCCTCCCTCGGCCCCTTGACCGGCTTTGCCATGAATCCGGCCCGTGATTTCGGTCCCAAGCTGTTCGCCTTCGTCGCAGGCTGGGGTGATGTCGCCCTGACCGGTGGTCGCGACAACCCCTACTTCTGGGTTCCCATCCTCGGCCCCATCGTCGGCGCCCAGATCGGTACCGCCCTCTATGTGAAAGTGCTGGCTCCCTGCGTCCCGGGCAACCGCGTCGCCACCGAAGAAGCCGCCAAGCTGTCTAACAAAGAAGAGGCCGCCGCCTGAAAGCGGTCCCCCCAACGTGGAAAACAAGAACGTGGAGAACATCATGTCTGCTGATAAAAAATATGTCGTCGCGCTGGATCAAGGTACCACCTCCTCCCGTGCCATCGTCTTCGATCAGGATGCCAACATAGTCGCGACCTCCCAGCGCGAATTCACCCAGCACTACCCGAAGGCGGGCTGGGTTGAGCACGACCCCATGGAGATCTGGGCGACCCAGTCCTCCGTCTTCACCGAAGTGCTGGCCAAGAGCGGCCTGCACAGCGAGCAGATCGCCGCCATCGGCATCACCAACCAGCGTGAAACCACCGTTGTCTGGGAGAAGGCCACCGGCAAGCCCATCTACAACGCCATCGTCTGGCAGTGCCGTCGCACCGCCGCCATCTGCGAGGAGCTCAAGGCCCGCGGCCTGGAAGAGTACGTGCGTGAAAACACCGGCCTGGTGCTGGACGCCTACTTCTCCGGCACCAAGGTGAAGTGGATCCTGGACAACGTGGAAGGGGCCCGCGAGAAGGCGATGAACGGCGAGCTGCTGTTCGGCACTATCGACACCTGGCTGGTGTGGAAGATGACCAACGGCGAGGTGCACGTCACCGACCCGACCAACGCCTCCCGCACCATGCTCTACAACATCCGCGACCTGAAGTGGGATGAGCGCATGCTGGACGAGCTGGGTATCCCCATGTCCATGCTGCCACAAGTCAAACCCTCCTCCGAGGTCTATGGCTACACCACCCGTGGCGGCGGCTCCCGCATCCCCATCGCCGGCATCGCCGGTGACCAGCAGTCCGCCCTGTTCGGCCAGCTCTGCTTCGAGAAAGGCATGGCCAAGAACACCTACGGCACCGGCTGCTTCATGCTGATGAACACCGGCACCGAGCCGGTTCGCTCCAGCAACGGCCTGCTGACCACGGTCGCCATCGGCCCGAAAGGGGAAGTGAACTACGCCCTGGAAGGGGCCGTGTTTATGGGCGGCGCCACCATCCAGTGGCTGCGTGACGAGCTCAAGATCATCCACGATGCCCGCGACACCGACTACTTCGCCTCCAAGGTGGGCGACACCAACGGCGTCTACCTGGTGCCGGCCTTCGTGGGCCTGGGCGCCCCCTACTGGGATCCGTATGCTCGCGGCACCATGGTCGGCCTGACCCGGGGCGCCAACCGCAACCACATCATCCGTGCGGCGCTCGAATCCATCGCTTACCAGAGCCGCGACGTGCTGGATGCGATGCAGCAGGACTCCGGCATCAAGCTGGCGGCCCTGAAGGTGGATGGCGGCGCCGTGGCCAACGACTTCCTGATGCAGTTCCAGGCCGACATGATGCACACCCCTGTGGTGCGTCCGACCCGGATCGAGACCACCGCCATGGGCGCCGCCTTCCTGGCCGGCCTCGCCGTCGGCTTCTGGAAGAGCTCGGAAGAGCTGGAAGACAAGTTCAGCGTGGACCGCGAATTCATCCCCCAGATGGACCGCGACGATCGCGCCAAGCGCTACAACGGCTGGAAGAAGGCGGTCGAGCGTTCACGCCGCTGGGCAGAAGAGGAGTGATCGGGTCACCGATATCCTTGAAATGAAAACAGAAGAGGCCGACAGCGATGTCGGCCTCTTTTTATTGGCGCTCGCAAGCCCCCTAGGCTCCCTCCCCTTGCCAAGGGGTGGGAGAAAATGACCCCTCCCCCTCGTGGAGGGGGAGGCCGGGAGGGGGTTGGAACTGTCGGCATGTCCTCTATAACGCCTCAGCGCCGAGCTGCTCTTTCAGGAAGTCGAGCCAGACCCGCAGCCGGATGTCCCGCTGGGCATCGGAATAGAAGACCGCATTGATGGGGCGCGAGGCACCGCTGTTGCTGCGAGCCAGCACCTCCACCAGAGCGCCGCTCGCCCTGTCCTCCCCCGTCATGAAGTCCGACAGGCAGACGATCCCCTGCCCCGACAGCGCCAGCTGACGCAGGGTCTCGCCGCTGCTGGCCCGCAGGGTCGGGGTGATGGCGAACCTGTCCCCCTGCTCCGTGCTCAGCAGCGGCCAGTGGTTCAGGTGATCGGGGTGCAAAAAACCGAGCAGCTCGTGGCCCGTCAGCAGATCCGCCGGCTGGCGCGGGGTGCCGCGCGCCTCCAGATAGGCCGGGGATGCCAGCAGCCGCAGCTTGGATCGCCCGAGCGGCAGGGCCCGCAGGGAAGAGTCGGTCAGCTCGCCGATGCGAATGGCCATGTCCACCCGCCGCTCCATCAGATTGATAAAGCCCTCCGAGCTGTGCAGTTGCAGCTCGATCCCCGGATAACGGCGGCGAAACTCCCCGATGATGGGCACCAGCCGGTGCAGGATGAAGGGGGTGGCGGCATCGACCCGCAGCACGCCCTCCGGCTGCTCCCGACGCATCAGCAGCAGCCCCTCCGCCTCGCTCATCTCGGTCAGGATCTTCACCGCCCGCTGATAGAACCAGCTCCCCTCCTCCGTCAGGCTGACCCGGCGGGTGGTGCGATTGAGCAGCACGGTGGCGAGCTTTTCTTCGAGGCGCTTGATGCCCCGGCTCACCACCGAGTTGTCCATGCCGAGGTTCTCCGCCGCCTGGCGAAAGCTGCCCGCCTCCACCACGGCCACGAACAGGGTCAGTTCATCGGAATGGGTCTTCATTGCTGTCATCCTGGCAAGAGTGATGGGCCTTTATAGGCGCAATGGCCGGGAGTTGGCAAGGCAGGCGTCACTTCGTATCGTGACACTCCGCCTGTTTTATCTTCTCCCATGTCTGTACAATGCTGCCTGATGGCACCGTATGGCGCCGCACCATGACAGGGACGATCATATGACATTCGAATACAGGCTGGCCGCCGCCCATAGAGAGCTGGCCGACAAGGGCGTGCAGGAACTCAACTACAACCCGCCGATCATCTGGCTGCTGCGCCAGGCGGGACTCACCGTCAGGCCGCCCCACTACGAGCGCTTTCTGGTCAACATCCTTGCTCTGGGTCTGCCCATCGGCGCTATCTGGGGGGTGTTGATGTGGTTCTTCGGTTGGCAGCATGAGGTGAGCCTGGGGTTTGCCCTGAGCCAGAGCCTGCTGTTTGGCATAGGGGTCGGTCTGCTGATGGCGACCTGGCTCTGGTTTCGGCGCAAGCAGCTCAAGCTGACCCCCTGGGACGCCTTGCCCCACTCCACGATCCGCACGCAAAAGCGCTGGCAGCCCAGATAGATGACACCCGGCCTCACTTATCAGCAGGGAGCGGTACCTTATGAAAGCCCATGAAAAACTGAACTATGTGGAGTTTGCGGCCAGGGATCTCGCCGCCACCCAGGCCTTCTTCACCGCCGCCTTTGGCTGGCAGTTCGCCGACTACGGCCCCGATTATTGCGCTTTCGAGGGAGAAGGGCTGGATGGCGGCTTCTATCGCGCCGAACTGTGCAACCAGAGCGCGCAAGGCGGCGCTCTCCTGGTGTTTTACAGCGCCGATATCGAGGCAACCCAGGCCAAGGTGACCAATGCAGGCGGCACCATAGTCCGCCCCCTGTTCGACTTCCCCGGTGGCCGCCGTTTCCACTTTGTCGAGCCCAGCGGCAACGAGTTTGCCGTCTGGTCGGAGCCGGCCCAGATCTGATGACGAGGGCAGCCCGGCTGTCCCCGGCTTAAAGTCACCTTCACTTAGCGTGCCACCTTCCTGCATTGGCTGGCGTCGCCCCCCTGATTGCTGCGCTTATCCCAATAGTGTTTTGCAACTGCTGCCCTGTATCCCCCAGTCTAGGGCGGGCATACTGGCCTTCGACATTGCAAGGAGGTCCAGATGCCATCCCCCATCACAGTGATTGCCCGGCTTGACGCCAAACCCGAATTTGCCGACCGGTTTCGCGCTGCCTTGAACCCCTTGATTGCCGCTACCCTGCAAGAGCCGGGGTGCCTTCGCTACCAGCTGCACCAGAGCCTGGAGAGCCCCCATGGCTGGATGCTGCACGAGGAGTGGGAGAGCGAGGCCGCCCTCGACGCCCACCAGCAGCAGCCCCACTTTATCGCCTTCGCCAGCCTCGCCGCCCCCTGGTTTGCCAACCGGGTCGTGAGCCGCTACCGGCGAGTCTGATATCCCTGCGGCCCACCCCCTGTCCGCCTAGGGGCGGGTCGGCACAAGATTGAGCGTAAAAACAATAACCTGAGGAATTGAATGATGAAGATGCCCAACCTGGGTCTTGGAACCTTCCGCCTGAAAGATCAGCCCCTGCGCGACTCCCTGCTCCAGGGCCTTGAACTTGGCTATCGCCATATCGACACCGCCCAGATCTATGACAACGAGGCTGAAGTGGGCCAGCTCATGAGCGAAAGCGGCGTGCCCCGCCAGGATATCTACCTGACCACCAAGGTGTGGACCAGCGAGTTCGGCCCGGGCAAGGTGATCCCGAGCCTGGAGGTGAGCCTCGAAAAACTCGGCACCGACTACCTGGATCTGGCGCTCATTCACTGGCCCTCCCCCCAGGATGAGGTGCCGATGGCGGTCTATCTGGCGCAGCTGGCCGAGGCCAAGGCCCGGGGCCTGACCCGGGAGATCGGAGTTTCCAACTTCACCGTGGCCCAGCTTGAACAGGCCATCGAGATCCTGGGGCCGGGCGCCATCGCCCACCAGCAGGTGGAGATCCACCCCCTGCTGCAAAACCGCAAGGTGGTGGAGTTCTGCCAGGCCCATGGCATCGCCATCACCGCCTATATGCCGCTCGCCTATGGCAAGGTGCTGAGCGAACCGCTGCTGATGGAGATCGGCAAGCGCCACGGCGTCTCTGCGGCCCAGGTGTCGCTCGCCTGGCTGCTGGCCCAGGGCATGACGGTGATCCCGAGCTCCACCAAGCGGGAGAACCTGGCCGCCAACCTGGCCGCCCTCAAGGTACAACTCAGCTCCGAGGAGATGGCGGCCATCGCCACCCTGGACAGAGGCGAGCGCTGCGCCAACCCGGACTTTGCACCGGCTTGGGACTGATCCGGGGCGAACACGCAACACCACACATAACGACAAGCGGGAGGCACTGGGCCTCCCGCTTTTTTATTTGGCGCCATGCATCATTCGTCCTATCCCTCCGTTGCGATTGATGCTGATTTGGCAAAAGTCATTTGATATCGCCGTCATTTTTGCCAACAAACTGTCTCGGCATACTGGCGCCATTCTCCCGCCGGGAGTCACCATCCAAGGAGTTGTTATGCCACTGGCGTTATTTGCCCTTACCTTAAGTGCCTTTGCTATCGGCACCACCGAATTCGTGATCGTGGGGCTCATCCCCACCATCGCGGAGCAGCTCAATGTCTCGCTCCCCTCGGCGGGCCTCCTGGTCAGCCTCTATGCCCTGGGGGTGGCCATCGGCGCCCCCGTGCTCACGGCACTCACCGGCAAGGTGCCGCGCAAGTGGCTGCTGGTGGGGCTGATGGCGCTCTTCACCGCCGGCAACCTGCTCGCCTGGCAGGCCCCCGGTTACGAGAGCCTGATCGTCGCCCGCATCCTCACCGGGCTGGCCCACGGGGTCTTCTTCTCGGTGGGCAGCACCATCGCCACGGGTCTCGTGGCCAAAGAGAAGGCGGCCAGCGCCATCGCCATCATGTTCAGCGGCCTCACCGTGGCCCTGGTGACCGGCGTGCCGCTCGGTACCTGGATTGGCCAGGAGTTCGGCTGGCGCGACACCTTCCTGGTGGTGAGCCTGCTCGGGGTCGTCGCCATGGTGGGCAGCCTGCTGCTGATCCCAAATAACCTGCCCCAGGGGGCCGCCTCTACCCTCCGCGAGCAGCTCTCCGTGCTCACCAAGAAGCCGCTGCTGCTGGTCTACGCCAAGACGGCGCTCGGTTACGGCGGCGCCTTCACGGCCTTTACCTTCCTCGCCCCCATCCTGCAGCAGGTGAGTGGCTTCAGTGCCGGTGCCGTGAGCCTCATTCTGCTGGTGTACGGAGTGTCGGTCGCCGTCGGCAATATCTGGGGCGGCAAGCTGGCCGACAAGATGGGCCCATTGCCCGCGCTGAAGCTGCTGTTCGCCGGCCTCGCCATGGTGCTGCTGGTGCTCACCTTCACCGCGCCCCATCCGGTGCTGGCGGTACTCACCGTGCTGGTGTGGGGTGCCTTCGCCTTTGGCAACGTGCCCGGTCTGCAGGTGCTGGTGGTGAAACAGGCGGAGCACCATGCCCCGAACGCGGTAGACGTGGCCTCCGGCCTCAACATCGCCGCCTTCAACGTCGGCATTGCCCTGGGCTCCGTGGTCGGCGGCCTGGTGGTGGAACACCTCGGCCTGATGCACACCCCCTGGATTGGCGCCCTCATCGTGCTCTTGGCTTATGGTCTGACCCATCTGAGCGAACGCCAGGCCACCCGCCTAGCCCCTGCGATCTAGGAAAGAACGCAACAAAAAGGCCGACACTGGGTGTCGGCCTTTGTCATATCCAGCGGCGGGGCTCAAGACTCCTTGAGATCCTCATCGGCGGCCCAGCGGGCCTCCAGCCAGAGCAGGTTGACCAGGCCGCACAGCAGGGCGAAGCCCAGTCCCAGCATCCAGGTGAAATACCACATATCGAAGGCTCCCAAGTTCGTGTCAGTAGAGGCTATGGCCGTGCTGGCGCACCTGCTCGGTGCTCACCTTGCCGCGCACCACCCGGTAGACCCAGAGGGTATAGCCGATGTTGACCGGCATCAGCACGGCGACGATCCCCAGCATGATGAAGAGGGTGCGCTCGCTCGAGGTGCCGTCCCACAGGGTCAGGCTGCTCGCCGGATCCAGGGACGAGGGCAGCACGAAGGGGAAGAGCGCGATGGCCACGGTCAGCATCATGGCGGCGCAGGCTCCGCCGCTCGCGGTGATCGCCAGGCGCGGCCTGCCAGAGGCGCTTGCCAGGGCGCACACCAGGGGCAGCAAGAGACCCGAGGCCGGCACGGCCCAGAGCACAGGGTGGGCGGCGAAGTTGCCAAGCCAGCCAGCAGGCAGCACCACCACCTCTTTCATCAGCGGGGTGAGGGCCCCGTTGAGATCGCCGATGGCCGTGATGCGATACCCCGCCATCTCCCCAAGCCAGACGCCACCAAGGGCAAAAAGAAAGGTCGCCAGGGGGCCGAGCCAGAGGCTGTGACGGGCACTGCGCCGGGCGATCTCCCCTTGGGTCTTGCACTGCAGGAAGCTGGCACCGTGCAGCAAGAGCAGCGCCAGCGCCGTCCCCATGGCGGTCAACAGCAGCGGCCAGTGGAACGCAAAGGCGCCATAGTGGATGCGAAGGGCCGCATCGAAGCGAAACGGCAGCCCCTGCAGCAACAAGCCCAGGGTGGCGCCAAACACCAGGGTCGGCAGCAGGGCCCCCACCACCAGGGCGCGGTCCCACCAGCGGCGCCAGACCGGGTCCGCCAGCTTGCTGCGATAGTCAAAGCCCACCGGGCGCAGGAAGAGACCGAACAACAGGAACATGAAGGGGACGTAGAGCGCCGAGAAGGCGGCGGCATAGACCAGGGGCCAGGCGGCGAACAGGGCGCCGGCCCCGGCGATGAGCCACACCTGGTTGCCCTCCCACACCGGCCCCACGCTGTTGAGCAGCACCCGCCGCTCCTCGTCGTTCCTGGCCACCACTGGCAGCAGCATGGCCACGCCGAGATCGAAGCCGTCCATCACCACGAAGCCGACGAGCATGAAGAGCACCAGCCCCCACCAGATCAATTTCAGGGTTTCATAATCCATCAGGCAGGACTCCCGTTTTGCAACACTTCACCTTGATAGCGACCCGTCTGCAGGCTGGCAGGCCCTTTGCGGATCACATGGCGCAACAAGAACAGCTCCACCACCAGCAGGCTGGTGTAGATGAGGAAGATGGCGATGAGGCTGAACCAGAGCTGGCCCGGTTGCAGCAACGACACCGAGGCCGACACCGGCAGCACGTCGCTGATGGTCCAGGGCTGACGACCGAACTCGGCCACAAACCAGCCCGCCTCGATGGCTATCCAGGGCAGCGGAATAGACCAGAACAAGGCCTTGAGCAGGCGCGGGGATTGCACCAGCTTGCCCCGACACAGCTGCAGGAAGGCGGCGGCAAAGAGCGCCAGCAGCACCACGCCGATGCCCACCATCAGGCGAAAGCTCCAGAAGAGCGGCGCCACCTGGGGGATGGAGTCATCGACCGCCCGGGCGATGGCCGTCTCGTCCGCCTTGCCGATCTCCTTGGCATAGGGGGTGAGCAAGAGACCGTAGCCCAGATCGGCGCGATGACGCTCGAAGGTGGCCCGCGCCGCCTGGTTGCTGCCATCGGCCCGCATCGCTTCAAGCGCCTCGTGGGCCAACATGCCGCTGCGGATGCGTTTCTCGTGCAGCGCTTTCAGATCTTTTAAGCCCGTCACCTGCTCGTCGAGGGAGCGGGTGGCGATGAGGCCCATCAGATAAGGGATCTTGATGGCCGCATGGGTGGTCTCGGCGGCCTGATCCGGGAAGCCTAACAGGGTGAAGGAGGCGGGCGCCGGCTCGGTGTGCCATTCCGCCTCGATGGCGGCCAGTTTCACCTGCTGCACCTCGCCGGTGCGGTAGCCCGACTCGTCACCGAGCACGATGACCGAAAGAATGGCCGCCAGACCGAAGCCCGAGGCGATGGCAAAGGATCGCAGGGCGAAGCGCACCTCCATGCGGCGCAGCAGATACCAGCTGCTCACCCCCATCACGAACAGAGAGGCCGCCACATAACCCGCCGCCACCGTGTGGACGAACTTGACCTGGGCCACCGGGTTGAAGATCACCGCGGCCACGTCCACCAGCTCCATGCGCATGGTCATGGGGTTGAACTCGGCGCCGACCGGGTTCTGCATCCAGCCGTTGGCGATGAGGATCCAGAGGGCGGAGAGGTTGGAGCCGAGCGCCACCAGCATGGTCACCAGCAGGTGCTGACCCCGGGAGAGCTTGTCCCAGCCGAAGAAGAACAGACCCACCAGGGTGGACTCGAGGAAGAAGGCCATCAGCCCCTCCACCGCCAGCGGCGTGCCGAAGATGTCGCCGACGTAGTGGGAGTAATAGGCCCAGTTGGTCCCGAACTGGAACTCCAGGGTGATGCCGGTGGTCACCCCCATCACGAAGTTGATGCCAAACAGCTTGCCCCAGAAGCGGGTGATGTCCTTGTAGATCACCTTGCCGGTCATCACGTAGGCCGACTCGGCGATCACCAGGATCCAGGACAGCCCCAGGGTGAGGGGCACAAACAGAAAGTGGAACATCGCCGTCGCCCCGAACTGCATTCGGGAGAGGCTGACCACATCATCCAGGCTTATCATGCATGACTCTCTATGTTGCATTTAACGGACAGGTTTTCGCCCGTTAAGTACATCACGTGCCATGACACCTATAACAGATGCAGTTATATTGAAAAATACCTATAACAGTTTGAGCGCACCATGTCCCGCTACGGCCAGCTGGCAGATCAGCTTCAACAACAGATAGAGAGCGGCCTCTGGCAACCGGGGGAGCGCATCCCCTCCATCCGCCAGAGCTGCAAGACCCACGGCCTCAGCCCCATGACGGTGCTGCAGGCCTATCAGCTGCTCGAAAGCCGCGGCCTCATCCTGGCCCGGCCCCAGTCCGGCTACTACGTCAAGGCCGCCGCCTCCCCCCAGCGCATCAGCACTCCCCTGCAGGCCAGTTACAGCGGTTCGGTGGACATCAACGACCTGGTGTTCGAGGTATTGCAGGCGAGCAAGTCCCGGGAACTGGTGCCGCTCGGCATGGCGGTGGCCGATCCCACCCTGTTCCCTCACCCCCAGCTCGGCCGGGCGCTGGCCAGCAGCATGCGCCGGCTCGACCCCTTCAGCACGGTGGCAGATCTGCCCCCCGGCAACGAGGCGCTGCGCCGCGCCATCGCCCAGCGCTACGCCGGTGAGGGGCTGGCGGTGGATCCCGGGGAGATCATCATCACCACAGGTGCCATGGAGGCGCTCTCCCTCAGCCTGCAGGTGCTGACCGAGCCCGGTGACTGGGTGGTGGTGGAATCCCCCACCTTCTACGGTGCCCTGCAGGCCATCGAGCGGCTCAAGCTGAACGCGGTGGAGATCCCGGTGATCCCGGGGGTGGGCATCGATCTCGCCCTGCTGGAAGAGGCCCTCGCCGAGCGCCCCGTCAAGGCGTGCTGGCTGATGGGCAATGTCCAGCATCCCCTCGGCCATACCATGCCGGATGAGCACAAGCAGGGGCTGATGGCGCTGCTCAACCGGCGCGAGGTGGCGCTGGTGGAGGACGACGTCTATGCCGAGCTCTATGTCGGGCGCGAGCGGCCCAGGCCCATCAAGTACTGGGATACGAGGGGGGACAGTCTGCTGTGCAGCTCCTTTTCAAAGTGCCTGGCGCCGGGCTTTCGGGTCGGCTGGGTGGTGGCAGGGCCCCATGCCGAGCGCATCCAGCGGTTGCAGCTGATGTCGACCCTCTCCACCAATGTGCCAAGCCAGCTCGCACTGGCCGACATGCTGCGCCAGGGTGGAGTGGACGCCCATTTTCGCCGGCTGCGCCACACCCTGGCCCAGCGCCAGCAGCAGATGCGGGCGGCCCTGCTGCGCCTGCTGCCGGGGGAAGTGAGCATCTCCTCCCCCGATGGCGGCTATTTTCTCTGGCTCGAGTTTGACCCCGGCCTCGACAGCCGCGCCCTGCACGCCCGGGCGCTGGCAAGCGGTTTTTCACTGGCGCCGGGGGCCCTCTTCTCCAGCCAGGGGCTGCATAACCACTGCCTGCGCCTCAACAGCTCCCATCCCTGGAGCGAGCCGCTGGAGGCGGCCCTCACCCGGCTGGCGGAGCTTATCCGGCAGCAGCTGGACGCCATTCCCTCAAGAAACGACAAGGCCCCATAGCGGGGCCTTGTCGTCTTGCGGAGTTATCTGGCTGACGCGCGGTTATCTGGCGTAGATCTCGGACTGGCGCGTGAACCCCAGGGATTCGTAGAGCTCCCTGGCCCGCGCGTTGAATGCCATCACCTCCAGCCGGATCTGGCTCGCCCCTCGGGCCTTGGCCCAATGGTCGCAATGGGCGATCAGCGCACGGCCTATCCCCCGGGAGCGGTGCCCCTCATCGACCACCACAGTGCCGATGCGGCAGATGGGCTCTTTGCTGAGAAACGGAATGGTCTCGTTGATGTCGATGCGTGCGGTCAGAAAGCCCGCCACGGCCCCATCCTGCTCGGCAACGCAAAACAGGCGTCCTTCGGCGGTGATGGCGGCCAGCAGGAAGGCCCTCTCCTCGGGAGATGGCGCGCAGAACACCTGCGGCGCCTGCGCGTAGTGGATCTCCCCTATCTGCCGGTTCAACTCGAGGATGGCGTCTATGTCCAGCTCGCTTGCCTTGCGTATTTCCAACGAATGCTCCTTGCCTGTGCGCCCGGGGGATGAGACAGCCTCATCTGCCACCTTTGGTCTGAAGTGAACATCATAGAGTCTCCCCTGCCCGGGGAGAAGGAGCGCCCCATGACAGCGGGCGGCCGAAGACGACAAGACCCCATAGCGGGGCCTTGTCGACATTCCATGGATTAACCCGGGATCAACCCGGCCCCTCCAGCTGGGCCACCTGGCGCTCTATGCTGCCTTTGAGGTTGTCATCGAGCTTGAGGGCCCGTGCCAGCTCGTCCAGATAGCCGCGCTCCATGAAGTGGTCCACCTCGATGGCGAGCAGGGAGGCGAGGTAGACCTCGGTCGCCAGCTCCATGTCGGTCACTTCCCGCGCCAGTGCCTGGGGATCCAGCGGGCGGGACAGCTCGCCGTCAATCCAGCGGGCCGCGTCCCCCTGACCCTGTTTGGTCAGGTACTGCTGGATTTTCTGGCGCTCGGCGGCATCGATGTGACCGTCGGCCCGGGCCGCCGCCACCATGGCACGCACCAGCAGGTTGGCGCGGGCATCCAGGGCGTTGCCCTCCAGGGTGCCGAGGGGCTGGGTCGGCTGCGCCGGGGTGGACTGCTGGGCCTGCCAGTCCTGATAGAGTTTGTAGGCGAGCCCGCCGAGGGCGGCCGCCCCGCCCACCGCCGCTACCTTGGTGCCATACTTGCGCATCTTCTTGTTGCCAAGCAGCAGCGCCATGGCCCCGGCCGCCAGCCCGCCCTGGGCCATGCCCTTCATCTGGGCCTTGCGCGTGTCGCCACCGTCGTTGAGCCAGCCCTTGCCGCTACTCAGCAGTTGATCAAGTATTTGTTTCATAGGCCCTCCTCGTTGCATGTTGCCTCATGCTGGTGCGCGGCCACTGAACTCAAGGTGAATAAATGCCACTGCCACGCCTGCTCTTCCTGACCCTGCTGACGCTGGTGGCCTTCGCCGCCAACTCGGTGCTCTGCCGCCTGGCGCTGTTTGAAGAGCAGATGGATCCGGCGCTGTTCACCCTGCTGCGCCTGACCAGCGGCGCCCTGGTGCTGATCCTGCTCTGCTCGGCCCGCCGCCCCCAACCGCCCCGCCAAGGGGACTGGGGCGGCGCCCTGGCCCTCGTCACCTATGGCGCAGCCTTCTCCTTTGCCTACCTGACCCTGACCGCAGGCACGGGAGCTCTGCTGTTGTTCGCCGCCGTCCAGCTCAGCATGCTGGCCCCGCCCCTGCTGCGCGGGGAGCGACTGCCTCCTCTCCAGTGGACAGGCATGCTCATCGCCGCCGCCGGGTTGATCCTGCTGCTGCTGCCCGGCATCACGGCCCCCGACCCCCTGGGGGCCGTCCTGATGATCGCCGCCGGCATCGCCTGGGCCTGCTATACCCTGCGCGCACCGCGCTTTGCCGACGCCCTCGCCGCCAACGCCGGCCACTTCCTGCGGGCCAGCCTGCCTGCAGCCCTGATCTACCTGCTGCTGGGCCGGCTCGAGGCCAGCCCGACCGCCATCGGCTACGCCCTGGCCTCGGGGGCGCTGGCCTCAGGCCTTGGCTATGCGCTCTGGTATCGGGTATTGCCCCAGCTGGGGCGTACCCTGGCCGCCAGCGTACAACTGCTGGTGCCACTGCTCGCCGCCATGGCCGGCCTCCTCTTGCTGAATGAGTCCTGGTCCTGGCGGCTGTCACTGTCATCGCTGGGCATCCTGGGGGGAATAGCCCTGGTCATCGCGGGACGCCCCCCAACGGGAGACAAACCATCATGAAGATTGTCATACTGCTACTCGCCTGCGGCCTGTCGGGCGGCCTGCTCGCCGCCGAACAGGACAGGGAAACCCACCAGGCCGGACTGGATCGCGCCTGCCTCAACGCCCAGCAGCAGCTGATCGTGCAGGGCAGGCAGCAGCGCATCGACGCCTGCATCAAGGAGGGGGGCAAGGTGACCCGCTGCCAGCAGGAATTCGCCAGCTTTGGCCAGCGGGAGGGCAACAAGCGCCCCGACTTTTCGAACCTGCCCCCCTGCCAGCAGGCCGAGGCCTACCGCAAGAGTTACCGGCAGTGATGCCTGGACAACCCACAGAGGAGAACACATGACCCCACCCCGCGAGCTGACCCTGCAGTTTCTGGCCGAGCCCGCCGACGTGAATTTCGGCGGCAAGGTGCACGGCGGCATGGTGATGAAGTGGATCGATCAGGCGGGCTATGCCTGCGCTGCCGGCTGGTGCAGCGGCTATGCCGTCACCGTCTACGTGGGGGGCATCCGCTTCCTGCGCCCCATCCAGATAGGCCAGCTGGTGGAGGTGCACGCCCAGGTGATCCACACCGGCACCACCAGCATGCACCTGGCGGTGGACGTCTACAGCCGCCACCCCACCGACCCCGAGCGCCGCAAGACCACCCACTGCATCATCATCTTCGTGGCCATGGACGAGCACGGCAAGCCCACCCCTGTGCCCCAGTGGCAGCCGGTGAGCGAGAGCGATCGGCAGTTGCAGCTCTACGCCAAAAAGCTGATGGCCCTGCGCGAGGAGCTCGACAAGGAGATGCGCCAGCACCTGTGACGGGCGGGGCGTGTGTCCCGGGTCATCGAGGGTATAATGGCGTCTTTGCCATCCCATGGGAGAACACGATGTCACTGGAAACCGCCCCCGCCGAGGTGCAGCTCGCCGTCGATCTGATCGAGCTGCTGGAGACCAACAAAATCGCCCCCGAGCTCGCCCTCGCGGCGCTCGCCATCGTCCGCCAGGACTATGAGCGCAAGCTGAGGGAAGGCCGGGAGCTCTGATCCTTTCACCTGCCAGGAGGCGCCATGTCAGACCCCATCCGTTTCGAGACCGGCAGCGCCATGCTGCTTGGCGGTCTGCGCCGTCACCACGCATTCCAGCGCGCCGACTTCGGCGGCCAGTGGCGTGAGTTCGATGCCTTCGGCCCCCTGCCCGGCCAGCTCGGAGAATACGCCTACGGCGTCATCTGCGGCGCCAGTGCAACGGCATGCGAATACATGTGCGCGGTGGAGGTGAGCGCCCTGGAGGTGCTGCCCACCGGGCTCGGCCGGATGCGCATCACGCCCCAGCACTACGCGGTCTTCCTCCATCAGGGTCATGTCTCCACCCTGCCCCGGACCTGGCAGGCCGCCCTCGACTGGCTGGCCCGGTCCAGCTGGGAGTCCGCCAACAAGCCGGACTTCGAGCGCTACGGCGCCGGGTTCGACCCCACCACGGGCAGCGGCGAGGTGGAGATCTGGCTCGCCATCGTCCCCAGGCAGATCCTGACCTGACGACCCAGCCCGAGCATCAGCGCTGCATCAACGGGGCCTGAGGGCGGCCCCCTCCCCCATGACCTCGTCGCACAGGGCGATCAGGGCCTCCCCCAGCCGGGCGAGCGGCTCGCTCGCCCCCGGCCCCTGATGCAGGGCCAGCTCCACCGCCGCCACCGTCGGCCAGTCCTCCAGCACCACCTGATCCGGTTGCACCAGGCGGGCTGGCAGCAGGCTGACGCCGATGCCCGCACTCACCGCCCCCTGCAAACTGGCGAGGCTGGCACTCACATAGGCGATGCGCCAGGGGATCCCCTCCCCATCCAGGGCGTCGGTGATCTGGCGCCGATATAGCCCCTCGTTCGGAAACACGGCCAGGGGCAGCGGCCTGCGCCCGGCGGCGGGCCAGTCGCGGCTGTCGACCCAGGCGAGCGGCTCGCGCCAGCGGGCGAGGGGCTCCCCCTGGCCACGCCCCTGCTTGATCAGGGCCAGATCCAGCCCCCCGGCCTCGAAGGCCTGCCACAGGCCGTGGCTCAGACCGCTTTGTACCTCCAGCCTGACCTCGGGATGCTGGCGGGCGAAGGCGGCCAGCACCGGGGTCATGGCGCCGGCGGCAAAGTCCTCCGGCACCCCGAGGCGCAGGGGCAGGCTCGCCTCCCTCACCCGCTCGCTCGCCCGAACCAACAGGCCCAGGATCTGGCGCGCCAGCCCGAGCAGGGTCTCCCCCTGGGCCGTGGTCACCACCCGGCGGCCGGAGCGATCGAGCAGGGTGCAGCCGAGCTGCTCCTCCAGGCGGCGCATCTGCTGGCTGAGGGTGGACTGGGTCAGATGGACGCGCTCACCGGCGCGGGTGAAGCTGCCGGTCTCGACGATGGCGACAAAGCTTTGCAGCAGCTGGGGATCCAGCATGGGCCTCTCCACGGGTCACTCCATTTATAAAATCACTGAAAGTCATTTTATCATTTAATTTCCAAATGGCATGGCGACCCTCTAGGCTGCGGCCATCCCTCCATTTTGCCAGGATGACCCCATGTCCCCCTCGACCCAGTCCGGAGCCCGCCTCGTCAACTCCCTCAGCGCCCTCTCGGGCCCCAGCCATCAGGAGTGGCTGGAACAGGCCCTGCACCTGGCCCTGACTCACCGCCAGCAGGGAGGCCGCCCCTTCGCCGCCCTGCTGGTGCGGGACAACCAGCTGGTGGCGAGCGCCGTCAACCGCATGCTGGAAGCCGGCGACCCCACCCGCCACGCCGAGCTGGAGGCGCTGCGGGAAGGGAGCCGCCAGGGCCCGCTTGCGGGGGCCATCGTCTATGCCAGCGGCCATCCCTGCCCCATGTGCCTCTCTGCCCTGGTGATGAACGGCATCCAGGCGGTCTACTACGCCTTCGATAACGAGGATGCAGCCCCCTTCGGCTTTGACAGCACCGCCGCCTACGCCGCCCTGCGCCTGCCCCTGGCCCCGCCGCCCCTGCCCCTCATCAAGCTGGCGAGCCCCATCCCGGCCGAGGCTCTCTACGGCCCCCAGCCCCATGAATAAGCGCCTCATCGCTCCTGGCAGCGGCGCCTTGCTGGTGCTGGTGGTGCTGCTCGCCCTCAACCTGCGCCCCTTTCTCACCGCCATCGGCCCCCTGGCGCCCCAGATAGACGCCCGTCTGGCCCTCGGCATGGATGCGCTGGCCTGGGTCACCCTGCTGCCGCTCTGGCTTATCGGGGTCGGCGTGCTGCTCACCCCGGCGCTCCTTGGTCGCACTGGCCCGCGCCCCCTGCTCGCGGCGGCCCTGCTGCTGCTGACTCTCGGCAGCGCCCTGCGCGTCGATCTGACGAGCGGCGCCCTGCTCATCGCCAGCGCCGCCCTGTGCGGCCTGGGCTCGGCCCTGGTGCAGGGGGTGCTGCCCGGCCTGATCAAGCAGTGTTTCGCCCAGAGGGTGCCGCTGGTGATGGGGATCTTCTCCGCCTGCATGATGGGGGGCGGGGCGCTCGGGGCCGTGCTCACCCCACGACTCGCCGTACACCTCGACTGGTCCCGGGCGCTGGCGCTCTGGAGCCTGCCGGTGCTGCTGGCCCTCGCCTGGCTCGCCTGGCGGGTGCGCCTGCCCGCCACGGCAAGACCTGACACCAGCGGCGGGGAGCAGCGCCTCATCACCCTGCCCCGCAGCTGGCTGCTCATCGCCTGCTTTGGCATCATCAACAGCGGCTATGGCATCATCGTGGCCTGGCTGGCACCGGCCTACATGGCCTCGGGCTGGAGTGCCCAGCAGGGGGGCGAGCTGGTGGCCTGGCTGGCCCTGGCCCAGACCGCGAGCGGCCTCGGCCTGCCGCTGCTGGCGGCCCGCCGGCTCGACCGCCGCCCCTGGATGGCGCTCGCCATCGCCATGCAGATGGGCGGCTTTGCCGGCCTGTGGCTAGCGCCACAAGCCGCCCCCCTCCTCTGGTGCCTGCTGTGCGGGGCAGGGCTTGGGGGCAGCTTCTCCCTCATCATGGTGATGGCCCTGGATCACCTGCCGGATCCGCGCCGGGCAGGCGCCCTCTGCGCCCTGATGCAGGGGGTGGGCTTCATGGTGGCGGCCACCGGCCCCTGGGTCGCGGCGCGCCTGCACCACGTAAGCGGTGACTTTGCCGCCGCCTGGCAGTGGCAGCTGGGGGGCCTGGTGCTGATGAGCCTGCTGGTGATGCGCCTCGATCCTCGCCGCTACCCCAGAGCGATGGGCCTGCCCCACAGCGAGGCAGAGTGTACGGCACCACTGGCCCGCAGCCAGGAGGTGGCCTGACCCCCTGCGAGGCCACAAGCCCTCGCGGGAGACAAAGCCCAAAAGCAACACACCGGCCAGAGGCCGGTGTGTTCAATGCTGACGCGGGGAATGGCGAGGCGCTTAGCGCCCCTTCTTCTGCCGCCCACCCTGGCCGGCGCGCGGCTTGCCCGGGGCGGATTTGCCCCCCTTGCTCGGAGCACTTTTGCCAGCACCGCCTTTTGCTGCACCGCCTTTGCCGGCTGCACCCTTGCCTGCGGGGATCTTCTTCTCGAATGCTTCCGGGCCAGGCACATTGGGGCGGCCGCCGATCTCGTGATCGTCGCTCCGGCGCGGCTTCTTGCCCGGTGCAGCCTTGCCGGCTGAGGCCGCCTGCGCCTTGGGTTTGCCACCCTGGGTGTTGGCGGATTGCGCTCCCTTGGCCGGCTTCACCTCGGAGGAGGAGTCCTCAATGAGCTTGAACAGCTCGATCAGCTCGTCGTCGGTGAGATCCCGCCACTCCCCCACCGGCAGCCCCTTGAGGCTGACGTTCATGATGCGGATGCGCTCGAGCTTGGTTACCTCGAAGCCGAAGTGTTCGCACATGCGGCGGATCTGGCGATTCAGCCCCTGCACTAGCGTGATGCGGAACACGAAGGGGGCTTCCTTCTTCACCTTGCACTTCTTGGTGACGGCGCCGAGGATGGGCACCCCGGCCGCCATCCCCCTGACGAACTCGTCCGTCACCGGCTTGTCGACGGTCACCAGGTACTCTTTCTCGTGATCGTTGCCCGCCCGCAAGATCTTGTTCACCAGATCCCCGTGGTTGGTGAGGAAGATGAGCCCCTGGGAATCCTTGTCGAGCCGGCCGATGGGGAAGATGCGGGTGCTGTGGTTGACGAAGTCGACGATGTTGTCCTTCTCCCCCGCCTCCGTGGTACTGACGATCCCTACCGGCTTGTTGAGGGCGATGAAGACCAGGCTGTCCGCCTCCCGCGGCTCGATCACCTGACCGTTCACCTTGACCAGATCCCCGGCAAACACCTGATCCCCCACCCCGGCCCGCTTGCCGTTGATGAAGACGTTGCCCTGCTCGATGAAACGATCGGCCTCCCGGCGCGAGCAGATACCGCTCTCGCTGATGTACTTGTTCAGGCGCATGGATTCATCGGCCAGCATGGGGCACCTCCCGGGTCGCAAGGGCTGTCGGGATGGCTGGCTGGCGTGTGGTCGGGTTCGTCTGCATACAACTCCATGGAAAAAAGGGCCTGTGCCCTGCATGTTCGGCAAAAAACGCCGCTACAGTAGCACATTGCCCTCCTCCTTGCCCGGTTGCCATTGCCGGAGTGTGCCTCCTGCCCCCTGTCCGCCACTTCGCCGTGGCCTCGCGGCCCTCCCGCGAGGTGGTATCGGCGCTGTGCCAAACCGCGTACCGAATGGCGCTATACCACAACGGCGCCGACGCCTCCCCCTGCCGCCGGCGACAAGGCCGCCAACAAGATCCAAAAGAGACAAACCAATCCTTGATATTTATCTAGCAAAAATGCATAAAAAGATTTTAGTCATCGCGAATTATCTTTTCCCCGCCGATGACGGGAGACGACACAAGCCGCCGGGCAGGACGAGATCCCCTCTTTCCTGCTCGCCACGGCCAGGCTCCCCTCGCAGGCAGGACGCCAATTTCATCGTTCACGACAGGAGTCAAAGATGCATCACCCCCTCTCCCAGGAGGCCTTCCTGGCCCAGGTGGCCAGTCGCAACCCCCACCAGCCCGAGTTCATCCAGGCCGTGAGCGAGGTGATCGCCTCCATCTGGCCCTATGTGGCGCGTCATCCCCGCTACCTGCAGCACGGCCTGCTGGAGCGCCTGGTGGAGCCCGAGCGCCTCGTGCAGTTCCGGGTGAGCTGGGTGGATGACCGGGGACAGGTGCAGGTGAACCGCGGCTACCGGGTGCAGCACAACAGCGCCATCGGCCCCTTCAAGGGCGGGATGCGCTTCCACCCCTCGGTGGATCTCTCGGTGCTGAAGTTCCTCGCCTTCGAGCAGACCTTCAAGAACGCCCTCACCACCCTGCCCATGGGGGGCGGCAAGGGGGGGAGCGACTTCGATCCCAAGGGCAAGAGCGAGGGCGAGGTGATGCGCTTCTGTCAGGCGCTGATGCTGGAGCTCCATCGCCACCTGGGGGCCAACACCGACGTACCGGCTGGCGACATCGGCGTCGGTGGGCGCGAGGTGAGCTACATGGCGGGCATGATGAAGAAGCTCACCAACAGCGCCGAGTGCGTCTTCACCGGCAAGGGGCTCTCCTTTGGCGGCAGCCTCATCCGTCCGGAAGCCACCGGCTACGGCCTGCTCTACTTCGTGGAGGCCATGCTGGCCCAGCGCGGCGAATCCATCGACGGCATGCGGGTCTCGGTATCGGGTTCGGGCAACGTGGCCCAGTACGCCATCGAGAAGGCGATGGCCCTCGGCGCCCGCGTCATCACTGCCTCCGACTCCGGCGGCACCGTCTATGATCCCGACGGCTTCACCCCCCAGAAGCTGGCCCGCTTGATGGCACTCAAGAACGAAGAGCGCAAGCGGGTGGCGGATTACGCCCACGAGCTCGGGCTGGAATTTTTCAATGGCCGTACCCCCTGGCATCTGGCGACAGACGTCGCCCTGCCCTGCGCCACCCAGAACGAGCTGGGGGAAGAAGACGCCAGGCTGCTGGTCGAGCACGGCGTGCGGCTCGTGGCCGAGGGAGCCAACATGCCGAGCAGTGCCGCCGCCATCCGGGTCTTCCACGAGGCCCGCGTGCTGTTTGCCCCGGGCAAGGCCGCCAATGCAGGGGGCGTCGCTACCTCGGGCCTCGAGATGAGCCAGAACGCCCAGCGCCTCTCCTGGACCCGGGAGGAGGTGGATGCCCGCCTCAAGGGGATCATGACCAGCATCCACGCCACCTGCGTGCGCTATGGCGAGGACGAGGCGGGTCATGTGAACTACGAGAGTGGCGCCAACATCGCCGGCTTCGTCAAGGTGGCCGACGCCATGCTGGCGCAAGGGGTCTGCTAGGCTCCCCGTCACGCCGCCTGCAACAGCGGCAACAAGCACAACGGCAGCCTTGGCTGCCGTTGTGTTGGGGCCCCACCATTCCGCACCGCTTGCCCAGTGCCGCACCTGTCGTGGTTGCGGCCGGGGCCCCTTCCACGGAGAAAAGCGCCTGGCGGCGGGGCTCAGCGATAGCGGCTGATCTCGATAAGGTTCTGATCCGGGTCCAGGCAATAGACCGACTCGATGGGGCCGCAGGCGCCGCTTTTTATCACAGGCCCCTCTACTATCTCGACCCCCTGACTCGCGAGCTGGGCCATCACCTGATCCAGGGGCCAGCGGGTGATGAGGCAGAGATCCCCCGACCCCACCTGCGCCCGGTTGCGCGGCTCCTGCCCCAGCAGTTGCAGATTGATCTTCTGGTTGCCAAAACGCAGGGCCCGGCGCCCCTCGCCGAAGGTGATGGGCTCCATCTTGAAGGCGCCGCTGTAAAACGCCACCGCCCGCTCTATGTCGCTCACCGTCAATACCAGATGGTCGATATGGCTGATCATGGTCTCTCCCTGTGGTGGTGATTGCCACCCCATCATAGCCGCCCACCCCAATGGAAACTGTGGCATGGTGCACAGGGGCGGTTCTAACCACTTATTTTGACTAGGGAATTGCCTTAGCGTACGGCGGCGCACGCCTTGTCGCGCCGAACCAGCAGGGCTTCGTCTTCACTGCCCATGGCCGCGAGTATGGCCTGATTGCAGGCCCACTCCGCGAGCTTCATCGGGTTTTGCTTGGCGTCGGTGATTTCCGCAATCATGGGGCGATAGCCGACCGCCGCCGAGCAGTACATGGCGCGGTACTGAGGCTGTTGTAAGTTGCTGTCATCCTGCCGGGTCAGGTCATCACACAGCTTGTGAAACAGCGCGGACACCTTGATATTGCACTGGCTAAAACACCGTATCTGCAGTTCATTACTAAGCGATATTTTGTGAATTCACCACCTATGAGGCAGTAAAAGTAATGGTATGATAGGTACCAAATTAGTCCTTTGGGTTAATGATGTTTCCCACAGGAAACTTTGATAATACAACACCATCTAGGTAATTATATGTTCGGATTAGTTCTCAACCATTAATTAGAGGGATAAAAATGAGTGAACTAGACTCACACAAAATAAGGCCCGCTGGTCGCCATCTACTAACTATCGGTAGAGAGCTTATCCAAAATAGCTACGCAGCCGTCGTTGAACTAGTAAAAAATGCCTATGATGCCGACTCCCCATCTGTTGACATCTGTTTCAATGCGAAGGGAAACCAAACAGGATACACCGTTACAATTACGGACTATGGCCATGGCATGTCCAGAGATACTGTTATTAGCAAATGGATGGTTCCTTCAACAAAGGACAAATTAGAGCGAAAAATCAGTCCTAAAGGACGAGTAATGCAAGGAAGAAAAGGGGTTGGACGCTATGCGGCATCAGTTCTTGGTTCGGATCTTCTTCTAGAGACTGTTTCTACAGATAGAGAAAAAACAACTGTATTTATAGAGTGGGATAGTTTTGAAAAGGCAGATTATTTAGATGATGTCGAAATATTGATTGAAAGCAATATTTCCGATGAAAGTACAGGAACAAAGCTAACAATAACAGGCAATGATCTATATCTTTCAGAATGGAATAAGAATCAATTTGACAAACTTAGATTTGAGCTTAAAAAACTCATTTCACCCACCGGCCCCACGACCAGTAAAAACAGCAGCGAATTCAAAATAAATCTTAAGATTGTTGGGTTTGATAACTCACCTGACATTGATGAGGTCGTTGAACCTTATCCAATATTTGATTTATTCGATTATAGGATATCAGGAACAATTACCGCTGATGGAAAAGGTCTGTTAACATATTCACTTCAAAAAGCCAGAAACACTGTTGATGAAACAGTGCATATAAATTTGGAGAAGCAAACTGGATGTGGTGAATTGATATTTGATATTCGTGTTTATGATCGAGAGATTGAAGCTATTGAATCATTAATCAGTCGTGGACTGAAAGATGAATATGGTAACTATGTAGGAAAACTTCAAGCTAGGCAGCTTTTAAATGAATCAAATGGTATTGGCGTTTATCGGAATGGGTTCAGAATTAGGCCACTGGGTGACTCTGATTTTGATTGGTTAAAATTAAACGAACAACGTGTACAAAATCCATCTTTACGTATCGGTAGCAATCAAGCTATTGGCTATGTTCTTATTCAATCTGAGGAGCAATCAGGTTTAATAGAAAAGAGTGCTCGTGATGGTCTTCGAGAAAATCCGGCATATGAACAATTAAAATCAATAACAAAATCCGTTCTGAGCAAGCTAGAAGAGCGGCGTTTCAGCTATCGCCGAAAAGCGGGTCTAAGCAAACCAGCATTAAAGGTGGAAAGTGCGCTTGAAAAGATTTTCTCCTTTAACAGTTTGAAAGATGAGATTCGAAAGTCACTTATTGGAAATGGTATAACTGAACATGCTGCAAGTGAAGTTATTGCTCTCATTGATAAAGAGGAAGAGGACAAGGCTCATGCAGCGGAAGATATCCGTAAAGCGGTCGCGACTTATCAAGGACAAGCTACTCTTGGCAAGATAATTAATGTGGTTCTTCATGAGGGGCGCCGTCCTCTAAATTATTTTCGCAATGAAGTTCCTCGAATTTCCAGATTGAGAAGAAAATTCTCAGATACTGGAGCCATCCAAAACATTGATGACATAATGGTAATAGCTCAAGGGGTTGAGTCCAACTCCATAATATTATCCGATTTATTTAAGAGATTAGATCCTCTTGCATCAGGTAATCGGGCTTCGCGTAAATCACTAAACATAAAAAAAGAATTACTTAGTTCATTCTCTATATTTCGTCAGGAAATGGAAGATCACAATATATCATTTGAAGTGAATTGCGATGATGATATTGAATTATACGCATGGAGCCAAGATATTCATGCTGTTTTTGCGAATCTAATTGACAACAGTATATTTTGGTTGAAAAAAATGCCGTCGAGCAGAAAGATAAGTGTTGATGTTTCAACAAATAATGGAAATATTTCATCTATTGATTTCAGAGATACAGGGCCTGGTATCGAACCATCTCATATCTTAGAAGGCGTGATATTTGAACCTCAATTTACAACCAAGCCATCTGGAAGTGGTATCGGACTAGCAATTGCAGGAGAAGCTGCAGAACGAAATAACTTAAGACTAAACGCTATGGAATCATCAAGTGGCGCTTATTTCAGACTACAACTTAAGGGGAATGAAAACAATGACTGAAATTTATTTATTACTTGTAGAGGATGATGAGCAAGATCGAAATTCTTGCCTGTCTGCTGCAACTGATTTTGGTGAAGACTTCGAGTGCAAGATAAATATCTCTACATGTAAAGATATTGATGAGGCGCTGACTGCTCTTAGTAATTCATTCTATGATGGCGCTATCATTGATATGAAATTGGCCAAAGTGGGGAATGAAGGGAACCAAGTCATCCGGCAGATTAGAGATAGCCTTAAAAGGATTCCTGTTGTAATTATGACAGGCACACCTGATGTTGCTGAAACAGACAACTTCCCACTTGTAAATATATACAAAAAAGGTGAGAAGACTTATTACGATATAATAAAAGAGCTTTATGGAATATATTTGACTGGATTAACAAAAATAATGGGCGGCAAAGGGGAGATTGAAAAATTCCTTAGTCGCATTTTTATTGACAATCTTCTTCCTCAAAGGGGAAGCTGGTCTATATATGGAATCGACAACCAAGAAAGAACAGAAAAGGCGCTTCTTAGACATGCACTGAATCATCTGACGTTGCTTTTGGATAATGATGTCGATAAGTGTTATCCAGAAGAAATGTATATCTATCCTCCAACATCTACCAGAATTAATACTGGTTGCATCTTAAAAAATAAAAGTTTAGATAAATATTTTATTGTAATGAATCCAGCTTGCGATCTTGCAGAACGAAACGGGGGTGGATGTAATACCGATAGAGCTCTTCTTGTCGAAATACAAAATATTACTGATATATTCCCTAGCTTTAATTTTACGGATCTATCAAAAAGCAACAAAAATGAGCTCGATAAAATATATAAGAACAACAAATCAGGATACTATCATTGGTTACCGACAGTAGTCTTTTTTAATGGTGGCGTGATCAATTTTAGAATGATCACAACTCATTCAGAAGCTGAGTTAAGCAGTCAATATGACAAGCCATTAATACAAATATCGCCAGCATTTGTGAAAGATATTGTTTCACGATTTTCTTCTTATTATGCTAGGCAGGGTCAACCTGATATAGACCATGAGAAAGGGACCTTAGCTAAAATCAATCAGAAAGCTGAAGCACAATAAATTTTATGTTGTAAAAACTTGCACCAATTAAAACTGGTGCAAGTTTTTCACCCCCGCCCACGTCCAAAATTTATCATTTCCATTTTATGAGAGTATTTTAAACACAACCTCAGATATTTTTTTAGCTAGCAAAGGCGGAACTGCATTACCAACCTGATGATACTGCTGCGTTCTTCCTCCCTGAAAGAAATAATTGTCGGGAAATGTCTGCAAACGTGCTGCTTCTCTCACTGTCAAGCTGCGACATTGTGTCGGATCATAATGGATGAAGTAATGGCCATCCTTGGATATATGGCTGGTAATCGTCGTAGACGGCGCATCAGCCAGCTGCACCCTGAACCGATCCGAAAACTGGCCTGATTCCCAGTTTTTGTGGTCCGGTGCAAGCCCTGGCAAGCAGAAATCAGTGTGACCCTTTGGTGAGTACCCATACTCTTCTGCAAAACATGCGGCAAAACCATAACGTGCCAGATCGTCGATTCGATGTCCTCTGGTATCATTATTCAACCAGACATGCAGCTCTGGATCCGAGTACCAACCATCCAGTTCGCTGACTCCGGTGGCACCTTCCGTGCAACTCCTGACCCAACGCAACCCACCGGTTTCTCTTGCTATCAAATGCTCCGCAGCATTGGAGAGTCTGGCTGCCAGGGGTTTTATCTGTTCCGGACCATTTTGGGCTGACATCCTAAGAGACATCAACTGGTCCCTTACCGAAGACTCCCAATCTTCGTATGAATCGCTCTGCTTGCTGAGCTTGCTTCGCAATGCGGGCATGTTCCCGATGACCTGCTTGACCGTCACGATATCTGACTTTGACAGCTTTGGCAGTTCTGAAAGCTCAGTGCGAACACGATCGCTGCGAATGCCCAGAAGTATCACCCGGTGACGGGCCTGCGGAATTCCATACTCTTCGGCCTGAATGATGAACTTCTTGGCATCGAGTTGTTTGAGGTCATCGCCATCCTGGAATACTTCGTCATTGACCAAGGAGACTATTTTGTATCTAAGACTGTCATCTGGCATATCCAAGGCCACATTGGGACTTGCCAAATCGCGCAAGATCTGATGAAAAATAAAATCTCCATTTATCTTTGAAGACAAGATGCCCTTTACATTTTCCATGACAAAAATATCTGGGCGATTCTTCTGGATAATCCGCAGATACTCTTTATAGAGAAAATGACGATGATCCTCTTCCGGCTTGTAATCAGATTTCCCTTTGTTTCTTGAACGCCCTGCAATGGAATAGGCCTGACAGGGAGGACCACCAATCAGAATCCAAGGCTGGCCTTTGCTCTTGTTTTCAAAAGCCTTGGCTATCGCCTGATCAAGCCTTTTGTTGCCTTCTTCGCTGCCGATCTCCAGACACAGCGCCTCTTTTTCCGCTTTTTTCCAGAGATCGATGGTGTTTTCCGTGAACGGATTCTCTGCATTACCATTGCAGAACTGGTAATAGTCCTGAATGAACTCGGGCCTGTGGCTCTTGAGCAGTCGGTAGAACGCGCGAAGTTTCAATGTCTGGCGGGCGACAGGATCCTTCTCCGCAGAAACCTGGATCTCGAATGCCTTGCCATCATTGAGAGAGGAAAAGCCCTCACCCAGCCCGCCGGGACCGGCAAAGAGGTCAACGACGGGTATGGGTGGTGAAAAAATGGTCATGTCGAATTACTGTGTTTTTGATCAGGCCGTAAAGATACCAGGAAGCATGACTTCGAGGAAGCGAAAGCATGGATGTTGTTGATGCATCAACCCGTTCCGTGATGATGTCAGGCATCAGGGGCAAGAATACCCGCCCCGAAATCCTGCTGCGCAAATACCTCCACGCCCGGGGTTTTCGTTTCAGATTGCACGTGAAAGATCTTCCCGGCTCACCCGACATCGTTCTCCCACGCTATCGGCTCTGCATCTTCGTTCATGGCTGCTTCTGGCACCGTCATCTCAACTGTCCCTATGCCGCCACTCCAAAGAGCAACACCGCGTTCTGGCTGCAGAAGTTTACGGCCAACACGATCCGCGATGAAAAAGTGGAATACTTGCTGAGCCAGGCTGGTTGGAGAGTATTCAAGATCTGGGAATGCGGCCTGAAAGGAAAGGATGATGCCACTCTGGAGTGGCTGCCGCCCATCATCAGGGGGACCACAACATCGCTGAGCTGGCCTGACTATCCAAAAGACTAAATTGTCTGGCAGGAAGCATAATGCCCCTTATCAGCTTCTCGAAAATCCCCCTGCGCTCAAAAACGGCCCACACAAGGCGGTCCATCTTCATGTCGTTAGCAAGCAATCCGCTCGATACGGCCACCGCTCAGTTTGAAGAAGGCGTCCTGCGGCAGCTCCTGCAACCAGGTGGTGGTGTAATCCAGATCCGCATAGGCGCCGCGCAACATGGCACCAAACAGACCGTGGGAGACCACGATGGCCTGTTCGGCAATGCGCACATCCTGAAGCCACGCTTGGGCCCGGCGCTGAATGCTCTGGAAGCTCTCGCCACCGGGGGCTTGCAGATACCAGTCCGGCTCCTCCAGATCGAGTTCGGGGTGGGCCGCCAACAGCTCAGGCACCCGGCGGCTCTCCCACTCCCCCATCCCTAATTCCACCAGCCGCTCGTCCCAGACGATGCGATCCTCCTCCAGCCCAAGCTGATGGCACACTAGCTCCGCCGTCTGCCGGGCACGGCCGAGGGGGCTGGCGTAGAGGGTCCAGCTGGCGGGATCAGCCAGCAATTCACTCAACCGGTTCCCCATGGCGAGGGCCTGGGCTTCCCCCCTGGGGGTCAGCTCGGAGTTGCAGCGCCCCTGCAGACGCAGCTCGGCGTTGTAGCGGGTCTGGCCGTGGCGCAGCAGATAGAGGGTACGGGGCATGATTTCTCCAGCAAGCTCAATGAGATAACAAGAATGAGGGTGGCATGATAACAGATGTGCCGGGGCATCAAAGCCTCATACGGGGCAGACGACCATCCGCCGCCAGGCGGTGCCCCGCCTTGGTGGTTCCCCGGCGCGTCATGGCGGCGCTCAGCAAGAGGGCAATAAGAAGAGTTCCAAGCGCTTAAAACAGATAAGCCTGGCCCCATGGCCAACAACGCCCCCGGCCAATGGGTATCGAGCTCCATCTCACGTCCTCTGGTACCAGGCGTTCTGTGCCGGGAATCAAGGCGTCGCGGGACCGCCCATCAGCCCCCCTCGCCTAACCCCTGCCTTTAGAGCGGGAATGTTTGGAACCCAAACCGGCCTGAACACAGAGGAAGGCCGCCAATACGGCAGAAAAACGGCCTTTTCGCCGCCATATCGCGGTCCTTTCACCAGGTATCGCTGGCACCTCCCGGGGGGCCCTGGTGTACAATCGCCAACCCGATGCGATCCTCTATCCGGCCATGGTACAGGCCGTTTTTCACCCCAGAGTAGATGAATGTGACCGCGACCCACCCCATGCTCGACAGTTATTACAGCCACGACCTGGTGTTCTTCTCCATCCTGGTGGCGGTGCTCGCCTCCTACACGGCGCTGAACATGACGAGCCGGGTGAGCCAGAGCCAGGGAAGGGCCGCCGTTCTGTGGCTCACGGGGGGCGCCTTCGCCATGGGGCTTGGCATCTGGTCCATGCACTTCATCGGCATGCTCGCCTTCAACCTGCCCATCGCGCTCGGCTACGATATCCCCCTCACCGGCCTCTCTCTGGTCGCGGCCATCGGCTCGTCGGCCTTCGCCCTCTGGCTGGTGAGCCGCCCCCAGCTCCCCTGGGGCCGGATCCTGTTCGGGGCCGTGCTGATGGGGGCCGGGATCGCCACCATGCACTACATCGGCATGGCGGCCATGAAGATAATGCCCGGCATTCACTACCAGAGGGGGCTCTTCGTCCTCTCCATCCTCATCGCCGTGCTCGCCTCGGGGGCCGCCCTCTGGATTGCGTTCAGGCTGCGCAACAGCAGCCCGCGCGCCTTCTTCAGCAAGGCTTGCGCCTCCCTCGTCATGGGCTGCGCCATCATCGGCATGCACTACACCGGCATGGCGGCGGCCCAGTTTCCGGAAGGGAGCCTGTGCGGCGCCCTCTACACCGGCCTCGATACCCAGTGGCTGGCGACCGTGATCATCATCGTGACCCTGGCGGTGTTCGCCATCGCCCTGGTCCTCTCCATGCTGGATGCCCACGCCGCGCGCCTCTCGACCTCCCTCCACCAGGCCCACAACGAGCTGCTCAAGCTGGCGCTGCACGACAGCCTGACCCGGCTGCCCAACCGGTTGCTGTTCGCCGATCGCCTGGAGCAGCGCATTCAAGAGTGTCAGCACAGCCAGCGCAGCTTCTCCCTGCTGTTTCTCGATCTCGATGGCTTCAAGATCATCAACGACGCCCACGGCCACCACACCGGGGATCTGCTGCTGGTCGAGGTGGCGGAGCGGATCAGCGCGCTCCTTGGCACCAGTGACACCGCCTCGCGCTTTGGGGGGGATGAGTTCGTGCTGGCCCTGGCGCCGGGGGATGTCGGCCAGACCACGGCCTTCGCCGAGCGTCTGCTGGCCGCCCTGGCACAGCCCTATCAGTGGGAGCACCACAGCCTGCACATCACCGCCAGCATCGGCATTGCGGTCTATCCCCAGGATGGCACCAGCCTGCACGAGCTGACCCTCAACGCTGACGCCGCCATGTACTATGCCAAGGAGCGGGGCCGCAACGACTACTACTACTTCGACAGCGCCATGAACGCCAACGCCCACCAGCAGTTCCTGCTGCAACAGGAGCTCCAACACGCCCTGGAGCGGGGGGAGCTCGCCCTGCACTACCAGCCCAAATACGCCGCCCGCAGCGGCGAGGTGGTCGGTGCCGAGGCCCTGCTGCGCTGGCAACACCCGCAGCAGGGGGCCATCTCGCCGGCCCGCTTCCTGCCCCTGGCGGAGAAGAGCCGACTCATCATTCCCATCGGCAACTGGGTCATCGACGAGGCGTGCCGCCAGATGAGCCGGTGGCGGGATGCAGGGCACCCGGACTGGAGCGTGGCCGTCAACCTCTCCACCATACAGCTGGCCAGCCCTGGCCTTCTGGAAGAGGTGGAATCCGCCCTCGCCCGCCATCGGCTGGAGGCCCGTCACCTGACCCTGGAGATCACCGAAACCACCGCCATGGAGAACGCCGAGGAGAGCCTGGCCATCCTCAACCGCCTGGCCGAGCTCGGGCTTGGCATCTCCATCGACGACTTCGGCACCGGCTACTCCAGCCTGCTCTACCTCAAGCGCTTCCCCGCCAACGAGCTCAAGATAGACAGGGGCTTCGTCACCACGCTTGCGCCACAGGGGGACGATGCCACCATCATCGGCGCCATCATCGCCCTGGGCCAGGCCCTGGAGATGCGCATCGTGGCCGAGGGGGTGGAAACCGAGGAGCAGCGCGCCCTGCTGACCCTGCTCGGTTGTGACACCCTGCAGGGGTATCTGCTCGGGCGTCCCATGACGGGCGACCAGCTGCTGGCGCACTGCCGCGCCGAGGCGGCAATCCCAGACAGCGTGCCCGCCTGAACCTCCCCCCTATCTGCGCCCATCCCGTGTTCACCGATTGCGCCTTGCCTCGACTCTGGGTAGGCTGCGACAGGACGACTCAAATGCTGCCCAAAATCCCGTCAAACGGGGCAGCCGGCGCGTTCTCCCTATCGCAACAAGGCAGTTCACACCAGGAGCAACAGATGGCCAGATACCAGTTCTTCAGCGTGCCGGCCTCCAACCGGCAGCAGTACACCTATATCGACATGGCGTCCCCCAGCTTTCTGAGCGAGAAGGCGGCGCTGCTCGCGCAAGGGTTCGAGGTGCAGGAGGACTTTATCGATGCCGCCAACCCGACGGAGGCGGTGGAGAAGTACAAGTCAGACTTCCTCTATGTCGCCGATGAGGTGGGCAAGTCCGATGCCGGCTACGGCGCCATGGTCGCCCTGCAGGAGCTGGGCAAGATGCTGCGGGGAAACACGCGGGGCAACTGAATACACCGAGAAACCCTGGCCATCGGCAGCGCGTCGATGGCCACGGGAGACGCCGCTTAGCAGCGGACGAGCTGGCGGAACATGGCGATTAGCTCCTCTTCGCTGGCGGGTTCCAAGGGAAGAGACGCCCGCCGCGAGGGCGCATCCCGCGCGCAAGCCCTTCGCCCCCCTTAACGCCGCACAACAAAAACGGCGCCCTAAGGCGCCGTTTTTATTCCCGTCTTTGTGTGTTCACCGACGGGGCGAACAAGCCAGGGCTTATTCGTCTTCCAGGTAGGCGTAGCCTTGCAGACCCAGCTCCAGCTCTTCGAGCAGGGCCTTGCGGGTCGCATCGTCCAGCGCCGGGTGGGAGACGATCCGCTGGTAGTTTTCGCGGATCACGGACGGGTCGATGTTGACGTAACGCAGCAGCTGGTCGACGGTGTCGCCGCGCACCACGTTGCGGATGTCCATCCTGCCTTCCTCGTCCAGCCACACTTCCGCGCAGTGGGTGTCACCGAACAGGTTGTGCAGATCGCCGAGGATCTCCTGGTAGGCGCCCACCAGGAAGAAGCCGACGTGGCACTCTTCGTTCTCACCGTACTCCGGCATCGGCAGGGTGCTTTCCACCCCCAGACCGTCGACGTAGTGCTCCACCTGACCGTCGGAGTCACAGGTGATGTCCATCAGGATGCCGCGGCGGGTGAGCGGGCGCTCGAGGCCGGAGAGCGGCATCACAGGGAACACCTGACCGATGCCCCAGGCATCCGGCAGGGACTGGAACAGAGAAAAGTTCGCAAAGCACTTGTCCGCCAGCTTCTCGGAGAGCTCGTCAGCCAGGGCGCGGTGGTTGCGGTTGACCGGGTTGAGCAGCTCTTTCAGCGCCAGACAGGTGTTCTGGTGCAGCATCTCGGCCCAGGCGCGCTGCTCGAGGTTCAGCAGGCCCATGGTGTACTGGGTGTTGACGTCCGCCAGATCCGCCACGGAGTCGTGGAAGATCTCCAGCAGGGAGGGATCTTCCCCGCGCAGGTCCAGCCAGCCCTTCCACATGTTCTGCAGAATGGTGGGCGCGTCTTCATCCGGCGCGCTGATGTCGTTCACCTCGACCCCTTCGGCACCGATGATGTTGGTGACCAGCACGGCGTGGTGCGCGGTCAGGGCACGGCCGGACTCGCTGATGATGGTCGGGTGCGGCAGGTCGAACTCGCGGCACACGTCGCCGATGCCCCACACCACGTTGTTGGCGTACTCGGACAGGCTGTAGTTGGCGGAGCAGTGGCTCTGGGAGCGGGTGCCCTCATAGTCCACGCCCAGGCCACCGCCCACGTCCACCACCTCGACCTTGGCGCCCAGACGGCACAGCTCGGCGTAGAAGCGGCCGCACTCGCGGATGCCGCCCTGGATGTCGCGGATGTTGGCGATCTGGGAGCCCAGGTGGAAGTGCAGTAGCTGCAGGCAGTCCAGCTTGCCCAGGCTGCGCAGGCGCTCGACCAGCGCCAGGATCTGGGAGGCGGAGAGGCCGAACTTGGACATGGAGCCGCCGCTCGACTCCCACATGCCGGAGCCGGTGGAGGCGAGTCGGGCGCGGACCCCGATATTGGGCTTGATGTTCAGGCGAGCTGACTCGTCCAGCACCATTTCCAGCTCGGAGGGCTTCTCCACCACGATGTAGACCTTGTGGCCCATCAGGTTGCCGAGCAGGGCGTGGCGGATGTATTCCCGGTCCTTGTAACCGTTGCAGACGATCACCGAGCCCTGGCTATGGTGATGGGACAGCACGGCCAGCAGCTCCGGTTTGGAGCCTGCTTCCAGCCCAAGCCGGGGCTTGTCGCTGTAGGACTGACTGATGGTCTCGATGACGCGACGCTGCTGGTTCACCTTGATGGGGTAAACACACAGGTAGTCCCCTTCATAGCCGGACTTCTCGATGGCCTGACCGAAGGCGTTGAACAGCGCGTCGACCCGGCTCTTGAGGATGTCGGGGAAGCGCAGCAACACAGGGGTGGTCAGCCCGGACTGGCGCAGCTGCTCGATGGCTTCGGACAGCACGATCTGCGCCTCGGGACGAGACTTGTCGGGGGAAACGGTCACATGACCGGCGTCATTGATATTGAAAAAACCCGCACCCCAGTAGGGAACGTTGTAGACCTTCAAGGAGTCCTTGCTGGACCAGTTAGTCATGGGCTATGCCTCGCAAATGAGCGGCCGTGGGCCGCCTTCGTTACCCTCAATCACATCCAGACCATCGATGGCAACATGGGGCGGGCCAGAATGGCCTGCCTGCCCGGTGCGTGACGGCACACTCGGCGGCAGCCTGTCTGCCTCGCCGTGGCCCGGTCACCCCGGTTAATCTGTTGCACATCGCGGCAAGCCAAGGCTGCCTGGTGGATCTTGGGAAGTAACGAGTCTTGATGTGGGGCTGGTGGCTTTACATCAAGCTCAACGGTATGCGGTGCCACCTTAACGGGGCGCCGCGGTACTTTGATGACAATCGGCATCAGCCACGCCGTTTGTTCATCATTCGGCAGCGTTCCCGACGGACAGGAGAGGGTTCCAAGGAAGAGAAGGGAAGACGTCAGCACGCAAGGTGTTGATAGACGACGACCACCACAGCCAACCCATTTCCAGTGACCGCCCATGACAAGGGAAGATGATGAGCCGTTGGCTCACTCGGTCAGCCGAAAGATGAGAGTCCGTTGTTCTCCCTGATACCGGAGCCTAACCGGTATTAAAGAAACCATTCCCCAGCAGTGTCTGTCGTTTCTGCGTGCCTCGCCCTATAGGCGTGTGACCCTCCGGGTGTCTGGCGGCCTCTGCCTGCTCAGGGTTACCCTCGGATCGGCGCGGAGTGTACACACTTACCGCCGCCAGTGACAATAAAAAATCGTGTTAAAAAACGGGTTTTCGTCGGGGGGGCAGATCTCGCTGCCAGCGAGGCGGGCTCTGGGGTGGCGGGGTATGAGTCCGGTCTGGATAAGCCCTGAAAATAACGGGTGATCCGCCCTTTTTCCCCCACCCCTCGCCAATGCTGGGCCAGGGGCAAATTCAGGGCTTTCGCATATGCTTAACCAGTTTTTATTTTGGAATTTTTATTCACTTTGGCATCCAAAAGCCCTCGCCGGTTCCGCCCTCCCCCCTCTCCTGCTTCCGATAAAGTCATCAAAAGCTGCGCTGACGCAATAAGCGTCGTGAGCATCTTGGCCACAATGGCTCCTCTTCCGTGACCCGAGGCCTGCCAATGACCACCCTGCTTGAGCGTTTTCTCCATTACCTGACCTTCCACACCCGCTCCGACGCTACCAACCCCGCCTGCCCCAGCAGCGAGGGGCAGCTCGTCTTCGCCCGCGCTCTCTTCGACGAGATGACCGCCATGGGGCTGGCCCAGGTCACCCTGGACGAGCACGGCTACCTCACCGCCTGCCTGCCGGGCAACCAGCCGGATGCACCGGCCATCGGGCTCATCGCCCACATGGATACCGCCGACTACGAGGCCCGGCAGGTGGTGCCCCAGATTGTCGAGAACTACCAGGGGGGTGACATCTGCCTCGGCAAGGGGGACGAGGTGCTGGCCATCCGCCAGTACCGTTTCCTGAAAAACTACCTGGGGCAGGATCTCATCACCACGGACGGCACCACCCTGCTGGGCGCCGACGACAAGGCGGGGATCGCCGAGATCCTCACCGCCGTCCAGCACCTCCAGGCCCACCCCGAGATCCCCCGCGGCGATCTCTGGATTGGCTTCACCCCGGACGAGGAAATAGGCCGCGGCGCCGACCGCTTCCCCCTGGAGCGCTTCCCGGCCAAGTGGGCCTACACGGTGGACGGCGGCGAGCTCGGGGAGCTTGAATACGAGAACTTCAACGCCGCCAGCGCCACCGTGCGCATCGTCGGCAACAACGTCCACCCCGGCACCGCCAAGGGCAGCATGATCAACAGCCAGACCCTGGCCGCCCGCTTCCACGCTGCCATGCCGCCCGAACAGACCCCGGAGTGTACCGAGGGCTACGAGGGCTTCTTCCACCTGGCCCGGATGGAGGGCACCGTGGAGGAGAGCACCCTGCACTACCTCATCCGCGACTTCGACGACGAGGGCTTCGCCGCCCGCCAGGCCCAGCTCAAGGAGCGGGTCGCCTCCCTGCAGCTCGACGCCCCCAAGGCCCGCATCACCCTGGAGATAGCGGAGAGCTACCGCAACATGGGCAGCCAGATAGCGCCCCATCCCCACATCGTCGAACTGGCGAGGGCCGCTATGGAGGCCGCCGACGTGGCGCCAAAGATAAAACCCATTCGCGGCGGCACCGACGGCGCCCGGCTCTCCTTTATGGGTCTGCCTTGTCCCAACATCTTCACCGGTGGCCATAACTTCCACGGCAAGCACGAGTTCATCCCCCTGCAATCCATGGAGAAGGCGGTCGCCACCCTGGTGGCGCTGGTGCGCCTCACCTCGGCCTGGCGGGCAGAGTAAGGGATTGAGGACGGGGTTCGCCCCGTCATCAAACCGTCACGGCGCTGCCACACGGCGGGAACGCAGGAAAGGGAAGCTTGAGCAAAGTTCAGCGGAGCCTTGCCCATGTTCGACGTCGATACCCTGCTGGGGCAACACCTGCCCCGGCTCGCCACCCAACCCCTCATCCGTCCCCTGCTCCGGCAAGGACTGCGCTGGCTGCTCCACGAGGAGGCCTTCGCCCGCTTTGCCCAGCGCCACCCCCACCTGCGCGGCCTCGACTTCGTCGAGCAGGCCCTCACCGAGCTCGACTTCGATTATCGGGTGAGCGAGGCGCAGCTCGAGAACGTCCCCGCCAGCGGCAGGGTCATCCTGGTCGCGAACCACCCCATCGGCTCCCTGGACGGCCTCGCCCTGCTGCGCCTGCTCGGGCGCATTCGCCCGGACGTCAAGATAGTGGCCAACCGGCTGCTGGCAGAACTCGCCCCCCTGCGCCCCCTGCTGCTGCCGGTGGACAACCTGGGGGGCAAGACGGACAGGCGCGCCATCCTGGCCATGGGGGAGCACCTGGCCCGGGAGGGGGCCCTCATCATTTTCCCCGCCGGCGAGGTGTCACGACTCGGCCCCAAGGGGGTGAAGGACGGCCCCTGGCAGGGAGGTTTCATCAAGCTGGCCAGGCGCACCCGCACCCCCCTGGTGCCGGTGCACCTGGACGGGCGCAACGGTCTCTCCTTCTATCTCGCCGCCTGGCTCAACAACGACTGGGCCGGCCTGCTGCTGGTCAAGCAGCTGTTTCGCCAGCAGGGGCGGCGCCTCTCCCTCACCCTGGGGGAGCGCATCCCGCCCCAGAGCCTCGGGGATCTCGCCCCCAAGAGCGCCGCCGCCCTGGTGCGCAGCCACCTCTATCGCCTCGGGAAGGGGAAGAAGGGGCGACTGCAGACCGAAGCCCCCATCGCCCTGCCGGAGGATCGCCGCCAGCTGAAACAGGCCATCGACGGGTGCGAGCTGCTCGGACAGACCCCGGACGGCCAGCGCATCCTGCTCTATCGCCGCCACGAGCAGAGCCACTCGACCATATTGCGCGAGCTCGGCCGGCTGCGGGAAATCGCCTTTCGCGCCGTGGGGGAAGGCTCGGGCAGGCGGCGGGACCTCGACGCCTTCGACGATGACTATCACCACCTTATCCTCTGGGATCCGGCCCGGCTCGACATCGTGGGCGCCTATCGCTTCGCCCCGGTGGCCGAACGGCTCGCGAGCAAGGGGCTGGATGGCCTCTACAGCCACACCCTGTTCGGCTTCGAGGAGAAGCTGCTGCCCCGCCTGGAGCAGGCCATCGAGCTTGGCCGCAGCTTCATCCAGCCCGCCTACTGGGGCAAGCGGGGGCTCGACTACCTCTGGTTCGGCATCGGTGCCTATCTGGCCCGCTATCCCCAGTACCGCTACCTGTTCGGGCCCGTGACCCTCTCCGGCAGCCTGCCCCCGGCGGCCAAGGATCTGCTGGTGGGCTTCTACCGCCAGCACTTTGCCCCCGAGCTGGCGCTGGCCCCCTCCCGCCGCCCCTATCCCCAGACCCCGCCCCTGTTCGAGGGGCGCGACTACGGGGACGACCTCAAGGTGCTCAAGGCGGGGCTCGACAACCTGGGCTGCGCCATCCCCACCCTCTACAAGCAGTACGCCGAGCTGTGCGAGCCAGGGGGCGTGCAGTTCATGGACTTTGGCATCGACCCCGACTTCAACCACTGCATCGACGGCCTGGTCTGGGTGGACGTGCACCGCATCAAGCCCCACAAGCGGGCGCGCTATATCGGCGCCCCCGTCCAGGCTGACGTCGCCAGCCAGCCGTCACCGCAACAAACAGAAGAGGGAGGCTGATGCCTCCCTCTTCTTTTTCATCTTCACGCCTCATTCGGTGGCGGGCTTGCGATCCGCGTGGCCGAGGTCGCGCTCGGGGGCGATGAGGTCACGCACCCGCTGCTTGATCTCCTTGGCCTCGGGGAAGCCCTCGTCCGCCACCCGATCCCACACCAGCACCCCGTCCACCAGGATGCGGAACTCCCCCTTGCTGGCGGGCACCAGCGCCACCTCGCCGAGCTCGCTGTCGAAGGTGGAGAGCAGCTCCTGGGCCAGCCAGGCCGCCCGCAGCATCCAGCGGCACAGGGTGCAGTAACGGATTTCGATGCGCGGTTTGTTCATCGGGACTTGTGTCTCTGTCATGGGGTGACTCCGTGAAAATCGGTTAACCAGTGGCGGGCGATGCGCTGCATGGTGGCCTCGGGCAGTTCGTGAAGGCCTGCGTCAGATGCCTGCCGGGCCAGCAGGTGCACCCCTTCGATGATCTCCGCCAGCACCAGATAGACATATTCGCCGATGACGGCGCCGTGCACGAAGTTGACCGCCTCACCCCGGTTGAGCAGGAAGATGGTGCTGCCGTCGGGGCGACTCAGCGCCAGCACGTGGGGGCACACCTCCTCGCTCGGCCAGGGCAGCTGGGAGAGGCAGAACGCGAACTCGTCGTCGGCGGAGGTGACGGACGCCAGCATGGCGCCGGGGCGCAGGGCCTGCAGATCCGCCAGATCGAGGGAGCCGTTGCCGGTGGAGCAGATCACCAACTCGGCCCGCGCCAGGGCCTCGGCCTTGTTCACCAGCTTGAAACCGTGGGAGAGCGCCTCCACCTGGCGCAGGGCATCCGTCTCCACCAGCTCCAGGTGCAGGTTGCGGCAGCGCAGCTCGCGGGCGATGCTGCGCCCCACCTTGCCATAGCCAAACAGGGCGGCCTGACAGACGTTGAAGGTGCGTCTCAGTGTGCGCGCCAGGGACTCGGCGGAGTAGACCACGCTCAGGCCGATCTGGATATCTTCCGCCTGCTTGAGTGGGCTGCGGGCCACCGAGATGACGGGGGCCGCCAGGTGCTCCTGCTCGTAACGCTGATGGCCGTTCTCGGTCATCTCCACCACCCCGATGAAGCGTTCGCCAAAGTGCTCGGCCAGCACCGCCTGGCTCTTGGCAAAGTAGCCACCGATGTCGAGGATGATGAGCCGCTCATGCTCCCGCACCAGGGGGGCAATCTGGTCGATGACCCCCTCGGGATCCGAGGTCCAGTGACGATTGAGGGGCAATACGGGGTAGTGCTGCTGTGCCCAGGCCAGGGTAGGTCCGTGCACGGACTTGGGTTTGGGCAGGATGGCGCCGACCCGCCCCACCTGGTCGAGCACCTGGATGAAGTGGGGTCTGTCGGGCAGCAAATGGGTCACCAGCAGGATGCAGAGATCCCCGAGGCGTCCCTGTTCGGTGAAATGGCTAAAAAACAGATGCTCAGATCCCTGACTGTGCAACTGTGGCCTCCTTAGCGTGCCGCGGGAAAGCAGGCAAACAGAACCCGGCAAAGCCGGGTTCTGTGTGTGTCCAGATAATGAAAATCCTTTTTATCTGAAAGCACCATGGGTCTCAATCTTTATCTACACAGACTATGACAAGCCCGTCAATTTATACGGTAATAGCCTGTTTTTTATACTTAAATCAATAAAGAGAGGCCTCTGGCCACACCCACCACAGGCTCACGCCCGCCCCTATCCCCGCCACCAGGATGAGAAGGCCCCAACGGGTCAGTCCCGGGCGACTGTGCAGGACCCGCTCAAGCAGGGGCAGCAACCAGACCGGCAACAGCACCAAGAGCGGCACTTCCACGTATTGCCAGGCCAGCATCTGCACGAAGGCGAGCGCCAGTCCCAGGCTACTTGGCGACACCCTGACGCCGGCAAAGGCGCCGAGCAGGGCGCGGAACCCGGCGAAGGCGGCCAGGGCACCCGCGAGCTGGGCGATGAGCAGGCTGCCGTCGATACCGATGACCAGCGCCAGCCAGATGAAGCCGAGGGCGAAACCGAGCCCCTCCTCGCTGTCAGCGTACCTGCACGTCCAGCCATACCAGACGATGGCGGGCAGCAGGGCCAGCCAGATCCCGGGTTCGCTGCCGAGCACGGAGGAGAGTCCCAGCCACCACACCAGGGCGCCCAGCAGGGCGAAGATCGCGAGGGCAACGCGCTTGTCGGCCTGCTGCGCCAGGGCGGACACCAGCAGGGTGAGCGGCAGCCACTGCCACGCCTTGGCCGGCACACCATAGGCGCCCCCCAGCAGGCAGCCCAGCAGCCAAAGGGCCAGCGCCCCCCACAGATACCCCAGCCTCGGCCAGCGCCATGACAGCAAAGCGGCCCCCAAAGGGGCCGCCAGGGTTTGAAGCAGAAGTGCTGCGCCCATTACTTGCGCACGCCTTCGACAAACAGGTTGATGCTCATCTCGTCCGGGATGTTCGGCACCATGTAGTTCACGCCAAAGTCGCTGCGCTTGATGGTGGTGGTGGCGTTGAAGCCACTGCGGTAGCCACCCCAGGGATCCTTGCCTTCACCGATGTGGACCATGTCGAAGGCCACTTCCTTGGAAACGCCGTGCAGGGTCAAAGTCCCCTTGAGCACGCCCTTCTCCTTGGTGCCTTCATAACCGGAGCTGACGAAGGTCATCTTGGGGAACTGCTTCACGTCCAGGAAGTCGGGGCTGCGCAGGTGCTTGTCACGGGCTTCGTGGTTGGAGTCCACGCTGGCGGCATCGATCTCGAAGCTCGCCTTGGCCGCCGCCGGGTTGGCGTCGTCCATGCTGAAGGTACCGCTGAAGGTGTTGAACCGGCCGATGAGCTCGGAGAAGCCGAGGTGGCCCACCTTGAACTGGACTGTGGTGTGTGCCGCGTCGACGTCGTAATCGGCCGCCATCAGGGGAGCCGCCATAAACAGGCAGGAGGCCAGCAGGGCCTTGGTCATTTTCATTCCGATCGTTCCTTCATTAGGGGTTCACATCTGTGAACGAGATGCTAACCTCCAAGTAGTAATAGATAATCATCGATTTATTAAAATAATTATCAACCGAGAGTGGAATATGGATCAGATAGCCGCCATGCGTACCTTCATCAAGGTGGTGGAGTGCCAGAGCTTTACCCGGGCCGCCCACCAGCTTGGCATTTCGGTCGCCATGACCTCCAAGCTGATGCAGCAGCTGGAGGAGTCCCTGTCGACCCGGCTGCTGTCGCGCACCACCCGCCAGGTCAACCCCACCGAGGCGGGCCTCTTCTATTACCAGCGCTCCCAGGCCCTGCTGGCGGAGCTGGAAGAGACCCACAGCCAGCTCACCCGCAACAACCAGCAGCCCCAGGGCACCCTCAAGCTGTCGGTGCCCATGGACTTTGGCTACCTGCATCTCTCCCCCGCCCTGCCGCTGTTTCGCGAGCGCTTTCCCGAGCTCAAGCTGGAGATAGAGTACAGCGACCGGCGGGTCGCCCTGGTGGAGGAGGGCTTCGATCTGGCGCTGCGCATCGGCAACCTGCCGGACTCCTCCCTGGTGGCCAAGCCGCTCGCCATGATGAGGCTGGTGGTGTGTGCCAGCCCCGACTACCTCGCCCGCCGGGGCACTCCCAGGACCCCGGAGGATCTCAAGCAGCACGACTGCCTCATCTACACCCTGACCCAGCCGGACTGGGTCTTCAAGCGGGATGGGGAGCAGCTGAGCGTGCGCCCCCAGGGGCCCCTTCGCGCCAACAACGGCGTGGCCCTGACCCGGGCGGCCTGCGACCACCAGGGCATCATACTGCAGCCAACCTTCATCGTCGGCGATGCGCTGCGCTCGGGGGAGCTGGTGCCCTTGCTGCCGGAGTGGGAGAAGGGACAGGTGGGGCTCTATGCCCTCTACCCGCATCGCCGCTTCATCTCCGCCAAGGTGCGCTGCTTCATCGAATTCGTGCAGGAGCGCTACCTGGCGCCCCACTACTGGGACAGGGAGACCTGAGGCGCCGGAGCGGGAGAGAAGATCAGGCCTTGGGAGGGAGCGGCAGATCGGCCAGCAGCAGGGTCTCCTGCTGCGCTATCTGCCAGCGTGGCAAGCGCTGCTGCAAGGTGGCGAGCTCGGCCTCGCCCAGGGTGTAAGGCAGGGTAATGCGCAGGCAGTGGCAGTCCAGCATGGCCGCGAGCTGCAGGATGAGGGCGAGGTTGGCCTCGTCACTCTTGTGCCTGTTGATGCGCCTGGCCAGCTCATGGCGAAAATGGGTCTCGGGATCCTGGGTCATCGCCTGCCAGCCGTAGCCGAACAGCGGGATGAAGGCGCTGATGATGCCAAGGGCGGTCAGCGGCTGCTTGGGCGGGTGATAGAGGGCGTTGAGATCCAGCAGGATGGGGCTTTGATGGGGCTCACGACTGCCGGATAAAATAGCATTGCTCATTGGATAACCTTGTTGATTCCTCTAGACTTCGCCGCATATTTGACCCGACATGCCAACGAGGTGCTGATGCTAAGCGATATCGAGATCTCCCGCCAGTCCCCCCGTCTCCCCGTCCACGCGCTGGCCGAGCGCCTCGCCATCCCGCCGCACCTGCTCCACCCCCATGGCCACTACAAGGGCAAGCTGGACCTGGAGCTGCTCAAGCAGGCCCCCACACACAGCGGCAAGCTGGTGCTGGTGAGCGCCATCACCCCGACTCCCCTCGGCGAGGGCAAGACGGTCACCACGATCGGGCTCGCCATGGGGCTCAACCACATCGGCCACCCCGGCATCGCCACCATACGCCAGCCGAGTCTCGGCCCCGTGTTCGGGGTCAAGGGGGGCGCCGCCGGGGGCGGCATGGCCCAGGTGGTGCCGATGGAGGAGATGAACCTCCACCTCACCGGGGATTTTCACGCCCTCAGTGCCGCCCATAACCTGGCGGCCGCCGCCCTGGATGCCCGCCTGTTCCACGAACAGAAGCTGGGCGACCAGTTCACTGCCAGAACCGGCCTGAACCGGCTCGATATCGACCCGGCCAACATCCTCTGGCCGCGCACCCTCGACATGAATGACCGCGCCCTGCGCCACCTCACCATCGGCCAGGGCGACCCCGCCGATGGTGTCGAGCGCCCCGATCGCTTCGTCATCACCGCCGCCTCCGAGCTGATGGCCATCCTGGCGCTGGCGAGCGATCTAAAGGATTTGCGCGCGCGCATCGGTCGCATCCAGCTGGCACTCGATCTCCACGGCAACCCCGTCACCGCCGAGCAGCTCGAGGTCGCGGGCGCCATGACGGTACTGCTGAAGGATGCCCTGCAGCCCACCCTGATGCAAACCACGGAGCAGACCCCGGTGCTGGTACACGCAGGCCCCTTTGCCAACATCGCCCACGGCAACTCCTCGGTCATCGCGGATCGCATGGCCCTGGGCCTCGCCGACTATGTGGTGACCGAGGCGGGCTTCGGCTCCGACATGGGGCTGGAGAAGTTCTTCAACATCAAGGGCCGCCAGTCCGGCCTCGCCCCTGCCTGCGTGGTGCTGGTGGCCACGGTGCGCGGCCTCAAGGCCAACAGCGGGCTGCTCGACATCCGCCCGGGCCAGCCCCTGCCCGAGAGCCTGTTGGGGGAAGATCTCGCCACCCTGCGCCAGGGCTGCGCCAACCTCGCCTGGCACATCGCCAACGCCCGCCGCTACGGGGTACCCGTGGTGGTCGCCATCAACCGCTTCCCCACCGACAGCGAGGCCGAGCTGGCCCTGCTGGCACAGGAGGCACGCCAGGCGGGGGCCCAGGGGGTCGCCCTCTCCCAGGCCTTCACCCAGGGGGGGGCCGGCGCCGCCGAGCTCGCCCGGGCCGTGGTCAGCGCCTGCGCACAGCCGAGCGAGCCCCGCCTGCTCTACCCCGACGAGATGAGCCTGGCGGCCAAGCTCGCCACCCTGGTGGAGTGCGGCTATGGCGGCCGTGGCGCCACCCTCTCGGACAAGGCCCGCCAGCAGCTCGCCCGACTCTCGGCGGCGGGCTGGGATCACCTGCCCATCTGCATGGCCAAGACGCCCCTCTCCATCAGCCATGACCCCGCCAGGAAGGGGGTGCCGACGGACTTCGAGGTGCCCGTCGAGGAGGTGAGGCTCTGCGCCGGTGCCGGCTTCGTCTACGCCCTGGCGGGCCCCATCATGACCATGCCGGGCCTTGGCAGCCTGCCGGCCTACCGCCATATCGATATCGATGATAACGGAGAGATCATTGGGTTGAGCTAAATGGCCGGGTAAGGGGTCTGGCGTCGGCCGATTACGCTTCGCTAATCGACCCTACGGTCAAAAAAACTGCCAGAAACGACAAGGCCCCGCCAATTGGCGGGGCCTTTCGTTATCACGCCAGCAAGGCTTTAGAGGGTAAAGCGCTGGGTCATATGATGCAGGGTATTGGCCAGCTTGCTCAGCTCGACACAGGCCTGGGCCGTCTGCTGCGCCCCCAGGGCGTTCTCGTCGGCGGCGGCGTGGATGTTGACGATGCTGCGGTTGAGCTCCTCGGTCACCGCATTCTGTTGCTCGGTGGCAGTGGCGATCAGGGTGTTCATGTCGGTGATCTGGGTGACGGCACCGTTGATGCTGTCGATGCTGCCCCCCGCCTCCCGCGCCAGCTCGACGCTGCTCTGCATCTGCTGACGGCTCAGCTGCATGGCGTTGCCCGCCTCGGCGGTGCGCTCCTGCAGCACCTCGATCATCTTGCTGATCTCGGCGGTGGAGGCCTGGGTGCGCTGTGCCAGGGAGCGGACTTCGTCCGCGACGACCGCAAAGCCACGGCCCTGCTCGCCGGCCCGGGCCGCCTCGATGGCCGCATTCAGCGCCAGCAGGTTGGTCTGCTCCGCGATGCCGCGAATGACGTCCAGCACCATGCTGATGCTGGCGCTGTCGGTCTCCAGCTGCTGCACCACGGCGCCCGCCTGCTCTATCTGCTGGGATACCTGCTCGATGCTGCCGATGGCGCTGCGCACCACCTCATTGCCCATGGTCGAGGTGCGGGAGGCCTGCTTGGCCGCACTCATGGCGTCCGTGGTGTTGCGGGCGACCTCAAAGACGGTGGACTGCATCTCGTTCATGGCGGTAGCCACCTGGGAGACCTCGCTCTGCTGGCTGGCCATGCCCTTGGCGGACTGCTCGGAGATGGCACTCACCTCCTCCACCGCGCTGCTGAGCTGGCTCACCGAGCCGGCAATCTCGCTCACGAGATCCGCCAGCGCCCCCTGCATCCGGTCGATGGCCGAGCCCAGCTGACCCAGCTCGTCACGGTTGAAGCGGTTTCCGCGGATCCACTCCTGCAGCTCCCCCTTGCCGAGATCGCCGCTCGCGATACGCTGGGCCTGGCGCGCCAGCATGATGAGCGGGTCGCGGATCTGGCGGGTCAGCACCACGGAGAGCACGGTGACCAGCCCCAGCCCCAGTACCAGGGCGATGATGATGCTCAGCTTGGCGCTGTCGAAGGCGCCGACGACCTCGGCACGGGAGCCCACGGAGTAGCCATGGTTGATGCGGATGAGATCACCCACCGACTTGGTCAGGTTGGTGTAGAGGGTGATCCCCTCCCCCATGAAGAGGTGCTGGGCCTCGACCCACTGGCTGGCATCCTGCATTTGCCGGATGCGCTGGTGCAGGGCGATGTACCTCTCCCAGTCCGCCTTGACGGTGTCGAAGGTGCGACGCTCCTCCAGATCTTCCGCCCAGATGGTGGCATCGTGGGCCACTATCTGGCGTGCGGCCTCCTGCAGGCTCTTCTCGCTCTCGTTGCGATAATGGGCTCTTTGCTGGGGATCGTCCGCCACCAGGAAGACATCCAGCTCATAGCGACGCAGGGCATTGATGGTCTCGCCCAGGGTGCTGGTGCGCACGACCGCGGGCAGGATGCTGTCGGTAAACCCGATGGCGGCCCGGTTCATCTTGCTGAATTCAAACAGTGAGAAGCCGCCGATAAAGGCCATCATCAGGCCGAGAACGGCAAAGCCGGCGGTAAGTTTCTTGCCTATCGTCATGGTGTTCATGGCATGTCCTGCATGGGGAAAACAAGTGGCATTGGTCGGCGCCGGGCCTGGGAGCTCGACCACCGTCACCGCCATCCATAGCAGTACATAAAGCCTCGCCCGCGTCGGTACCCGCGAAAGAGGCGCCGCGCCCTGGCGTCCCCCGGGGCGATATCACTCGCCGCAAGGGAGCCGGCTGATCAGTGGTCAGCCGACGGCACGAAGAGCCATATCGGCCGACGCGGACATGGCTTTAGGGATTTTCAGAAAATAATGGGATCAGGGGGCAAGCCCCCTGCGACTTAGCCCTTCAGGCCACCGAGAAACTCGGCACGGGTGTCGGGCTGGGTCTTGAACACGCCACCCAGGGAGGTGGTGGTGGTGTAGGAGGTGGAGTCCATCACGCCGCGGGCCTTCACGCAAAAATGGGTCGCCTTGATGCTGATGGCCACGTCCTGGGTGCCGAGCAGGGTCTGCAGCGCCAGCAGGATCTGCTGGGTGAGCCGCTCCTGCACCTGGGGCCGGCGGGCGAAGAACTGCACGATGCGGTTGATCTTCGACAGACCGATCACCTTGCCGCGGGGAATGTAGGCCACGTGGGCAAAGCCGTCTATGGTGACGAAATGGTGTTCGCAGGTGCTGGTCAGGCTGATGTCCCGCACCATGATCATCTCGTCCACCTTCATCTTGTTCTCGATCACCGTCACCTTGGGGAAGGTGGCATAGTCGAGGCCGGAGAAGATCTCGTTCACGTACATCTTGGCAATGCGGTGCGGCGTTTCTGCCAGACTGTCGTCGGCCAGATCCAGCCCCAGCGTCTCCATGATGGCGCGCATATGGCCTTCGATTTTTTCCTTCTTCTGCTGGCCGTTCAGTGCATTGGCCACCAGAGGTGTCTCGAGGCCCTGGGCCTCCAGCGCTGCCCTGACCAACAGGGCTTCCTGGCTTAAGCTCGTCATCGTGTTTCTCTCCCACGCTCAGGGACTGTGTTGGCCTTCGGCATGGTGCCATGGCGCAATCTTACAGGGCGATTATTGTCATAATTCTGACTAACTCAAGCCCGTTCCCTGACTTTATGCCAAACCGCGCCCTTTTCCCTGCCCCAGCCTGCCCATCCGGGGGGCGCAGTGGTGACCCGGTCGGCACTGCCGTCGCGGCATGGAACGCCGCCCCGAGCCTGTGACGCCCTCTCTCTATCGGGTGGCCATGCAAGGGGATAGCCGGGCCACCCCTCGCCCGCCAGGAAGTGCCTTTCCCGCATTCCTTGGCGATCAGCCTGCCCATCCGGACGGATTTTTGGGATAATCCGCACCCTACACACCAGAGAGGTCATGATGATGGGATTCGATACCGGTGCACTCCTCCCCTTGGACAAGGCACTTCAAGGGATGCTGGAACAACTCACCTGCTGCTGCGAGACGGAGCAACTGCCGCTGCCCCAGGCGCTGGATCGGATACTGGCCGAGGAGATCAGCTCCCCCCTCTCGGTCCCCCCCTTCGACAATGCCGCCATGGACGGCTATGCCGTGCGCCTGGCAGATCTCGCCGCCGGCACCCCGCTTCCCGTGGCGGGCAAAGCCTTCGCCGGCCAGCCCTATGACGGGGAGTGGCCAGCCGGCCATTGCATCCGCATCATGACCGGGGCCCCCGTGCCCGCGGGCACGGAGGCGGTGGTGATGCAGGAAGAAACGCAGGCCGGCAACGACGGGATCACTTTTCTGACCCATCCCGCCCCCGGCCAGAATATCCGCCGCCGTGGCGAGGACATGGCGCAAGGCTCCCGGGTGCTCGCGAGCGGTCTGCGCCTGAGCCCCAGGGAGCTGCCGCTGCTGGCGTCCCTCGGTATCGCCAGCGTCTCGGTGCGCCGGCCGCTGAAGGTGGCCATCTTCAGCACCGGCGATGAGCTCAAGCCCCTGGGCACTCCGCTCCGGCATGGGGACATCTACGACTCCAATCGCTACGGGGTCAAGGCGATGCTGACCCGCATGGGCATAGACTGCCTGGACCTTGGCATCATCCCCGACGATCCGGCCGCCCTGCGCGCCGCCTTCCTGCAGGCCGACCGCGAGGCCGATGCCCTGATCACCACCGGAGGCGTCTCGGTCGGCGAGGCGGACTTCACCAAGCAGCTGCTCGAAGAGCTTGGGGAGATCGGCTTCTGGAAGCTCGCCATCAAGCCGGGCAAGCCCTTTGCCTTCGGCCGGCTGCCTCACGCCTGGTTCTTCGGCCTGCCGGGCAACCCGGTCTCCGCCATGGTCACCTTCGATCAGCTGGTGCAGCCGGCGCTGGCCCGCCTCGCCGGCCAGCAGTTCGAGCGCCCTATCCTTCTCAAGGCCACAGTCACCGAGCCGCTTAAAAAGAGCCCGGGACGACTCGACTTCCAGCGCGGCATATTGAGCGCGGGCCCAGACGGCCTGGAGGTGCGCAGCACCGGCTCCCAGGACTCCGGGGTGTTCAGCTCCCTGTCCCGGGCCAACTGCTACATCGTGCTCGAGCAGGAGCGCGGCAAGGTGGCTGCCGGCGAGACGGTGACCGTCGAGCCCTTCTCGGGGCTGCTGCTGTGAGCGAGATCCTGAGCGACGCGGAGCTCCTGCGCTACAACCGCCAGATAGTACTCAAGTCCTTCGACTTCGAGGGGCAGGAGGCGCTCAAGCAGGCTAGCGTGCTGGTGATCGGCGCCGGGGGCCTCGGCTGCGCCGCCAGCCAGTATCTGGCGGTGGCCGGGGTGGGCCGGCTGACCCTGGTGGATTTCGATCGGGTGGAGCTCTCCAACCTGCAGCGCCAGGTGCTGCACACCGACGAGCGCATCGGCCAGTACAAGGTGGACTCCGCCGCCCTGGCGCTGCGGGCCCTCAATCCCTGGCTCAGGGTCGAGACCCACGCGGTTATCGCCGACGAGGCCCTGCTCGATGCCCTGCTGCCGAGCCATCAGCTGGTGCTCGACTGCACCGACAACGTCGCCATCCGCAACCTGCTCAACCGATGCGCGCGCCGGCACAGGGTGCCCCTGGTCAGCGGCGCCGCCATCCGGCTCGAAGGGCAGCTCTGCAGCTTCACCTGGCAGGAGGACGAGCCCTGCTACGCCTGCCTCAGCGCCCTGTTTGGCGAGCAGTCCCTCAGCTGCGTGGAGGCCGGGGTGCTGGCCCCCGTGGTCGGCCTGGTGGGCAGCCTGCAGGCCCTCGAAGCCATCAAGCTACTGGCCGGCACGGGCAAGAGCTACAGCGGCCGCCTGCTGATGATTGACGGCCTCCAGGGCAGTTTTCGCGAGATGAAGCTGCCCAAACGGCCAGACTGTCCGGTCTGCTCGCACGAGTGAGTTGCCCAGCCACTCTTTGCACCAACAAAAAGCCGGCCCCGGGGTCGGCTTTTTGTTGGCCTTCATCATGACGATGGGGGTTCAGAAGATCCCTTTCACCTTGACCTTCTTCATGCTCGCCACCTGGTTCGAGAGGAGAACATCGTTCAACCGGCAGGAGAACCGTTTGATACAGCTTGGCGAGAGGCGACAAATTTAATGAGTTTCTAAAATCCGGTGAAGCAAATGATTGAATCCGGCGGGGTTTTCCGCCGGCCAGGCGTGGTGGCCCTCGGGGGTATGGATGGTGGCGTTCGGCAGGGAGGCGAACTGCTCCACCCGCTTGGCCAGCGGCAGGTAGTCGTGGCTGGTGGAGACGATGGCCACCGGCTGCCGGATGTTGCCGAGCCGGGCGCGCACCGACCAGCCGGGCAGCCCATCCAGCAGGGCCCGGTAGGTCTTCTTCCTGTTGTTCTGCACGAAGCGCAGCCGGAAGGTGCGGCGCACCTGGGCGAGCTCGGGGCCGGGGAAGAGCTCGCGCCCCAGCCACCAGGCGAGCGGTCGCATGCCGAACCAGCGCAGCCACTTAAGGCGCTGGGCGTAGCGCTCCCGCTCCTTGGGGGTCTCCAGCAGAAATTCGCTGAAGCCGTTGACCAGCACCAGCCCCTGGACCTTGTGGGGCAGTTGCAGCGCCAGCTCCAGCGCCACCATGGCCCCGAGCGACAACCCCACCACCCAGGCAGGCCCGGGCTGTTCGTCGAGCCAGCGGGCCACATCCGCCGCCAGGGTTGGCACGTCGAAGGGCCCCTCCTGCAAGCTCTTGCCGTGCCCGCGCAAGTCCAGCGCCACCACCCGGTAGTGATCGCAGAAGTGCTCTATCTGGGCCTGCCAGTCGAGACTGGAGGAGCCCAGCCCGTGCAACAGCACCAGCAGGGGCCCCTCCCCCGCAGTGCGCAGGGCCAGCCCGTGGGATTTCATTACCTGGTTGCGACGCACCCGTCCTCTCCTTACTTCGATAGCGGCCTGCCCGTACCGGCTTCAGCCCTCACCCACCAGGCTCACCGCCTTGACATAGGCATAGAGCCACACTCCCGGTACCAGAGCGAGCCGTCTGGCGGAGCGGCTGGTGATCCGGGCCAGCAGTATCTGCTGCCCCAGAGCCAACTGCAACAGGGTTTGCCCGGGCCGGACCTCCCGCACCGCCAGCAGCCGGGTCTCGAGGCAGTTGGAGAGGCTGGAGTGCACGATGGGCTCGGTGGCGATCACCAGATCCCGCGCCGCCACCTTGATCTGCAAGGGGCCTGCTTCATCGGGGGCATGCTCCATGGTCACCATCAGAGACTGCTCCCCGAGTCGCAGGGTCGCCATCTGCTCGGTAGCATCGTAGTGGGCCAGGGTGGCCGAAAGCATGACGCCCACGTCGTCGCGACTGGCGAGCGAGAGATCCGTGCGGGCGAAGATCTCCCCGGGGGTCCCTTGCGCCTCCACCCGGCCGCCTTCCAGCAGCACCAGCCGATCGCAGAGCAGGCTCACCTCCTCCATGGCGTGGCTGACGAAGATCATGGGAATGCCGCTCTCCTGCTGCAACCCTTTGAGCACGTGGGCCTGATGGATGCGGCTGCGCCTGTCCAGCGCCGAGAAGGGTTCGTCCAGCAGCAACAGATCCGGCTCCGCGAGGAGGGCACGCCCCAGGGCCACCCGCTGGCGCTGACCGCCGGAGAGGCCGTGGGCTGGTTGCCCCAGCAGCTCAGCAAAGCCGAGTCGCGTCGCCAGCGCCTCCGGCTGCCAGCGCCCCCTGCCCTTGCCCGCCGCCAGCTGCAGGTTGCCGAGCACGGTCAGGTGGGGGAAGAGGCGGGCGTCCTGAAACACCAGGCCGATGCGGCGTGCCTCGGGCCGCAGGGTCGCCAGCTCCCGTCCCCGCCAGCGCAGGGAGTCTGCGGGAGCCCTGTCCAGTCCGGCGATGATGCGCAGCAAGGTGCTCTTGCCGCAGCCGGAGGGGCCGAACAGGCCGAGGATCCGACTTGGGGGGAGCGACAGCTCGCACGCCAGGGTGAAAGGGCCGAAAGCCCGGCTGGCCTTGATCTCTAACGTCATCCGAACAGCCTCCGTTGCCTGCGCTGCAGGACACCGTAGACCAACACCAGCATCACCAGGGAGAAGCCCATCAGGCCGCCCGCCAGCAGGTGGGCGTTCTGGTAATCCATCGCCTCCACGTGATCGAACAGGGCGATGGAGAGCACCTGGGTCTCGCCCGGGATGTTGCCCCCTATCATCAGCACCACGCCAAACTCCCCCAGGGTGTGGGCGAAGCCCAGCGCCGCCGCCATCACGAAGCTTGGCAGCGTCATCGGCAGGATGATCTTGAAGAAGCGCTCCATGGGGCCGAGCCCCAGGGTGGCCGCCGCCTCCAGCTCCCGGTTGCCCATGTTGACGAAGGCGGAGGTGAGGGGCTGCACCACGAAGGGGAGCGAGTAGATCACGGAGGCGATGAGCAGGCCGAGGAAGCTGAAGGCGAGCGGCGCCCCGAAGGTCTCCCGCCACCAGCTGCCGACGCCGTATTCGGGGGAGAACGCGATCAGCAGATAGAAGCCGAGCACGGTCGGGGGCAGCACCAGGGGCAGGGCCACCAGGGCCTCCACCACGGGGCGCAGCCGGTGCTGGCTGCGAGACAGCCACCAGGCGAGCGGCGGGGAGAGGATCAGCAGTATGACGGTGGTGCAGGCCGCAAGCCTCAGAGTCAGCCAGACGGCCAGCAGATCCCCCTCACTCATGGCACCCCCGCGCGGGGTCCGGGTACGGCATCCTGTGCCTCCTTATCGTCAGACCGGCCAGCCCGAGGGCAGGCCGGCGATCCTGGGGTCGGCCGTCACTCATTGTGGCAGAGCATAACCTGCGGCCTTGATCTGCGCCTGGCCAGGGCCCTTGAGCCAGGCCACCAGGGCCTCCACCGCCTCCCCTTTCTTCAGCACCAGCCCCTGCTGTTCGATGGCCGGATAGAAGTCGGCCGGCACCGCCCAGGCTTCACCAGTCTTGCCCGCCTCCACCAGGTTGGCCCAGGCGACGAAGCCCAGCCCCGCATTGCCGGTGTCGACGAACTGCCAGGTCTGGCTGATGTTGGTGCCGGTCAGCACCCGATACTGCTTGGGATCGATCTTGAGGTGGGCCAGGGTCGCCATGGCCGCGGCGCCATAGGGGGCGGTCTTCGGGTTCGCGATGGCCAGCTCCCCCTGCCAGTCGCGCAGGCTGGCCTCGTTGGGCGCCGGCCCCCCCTTCTTCCACAGGCCCAGCCGGCCGATGGCATAGGTGAAGCGCTCGCTCCCCTTGCCCTCTTTCTCCAGCTTCTCGGGGGTCACCACGTCGGCGGAGAGGAAGAGATCGAAGGGGGCGCCGTGGGTGATCTGGGTATAGAGCACCCCGGTGGCCGCCGAGCTGATGACGACGCTGTGCCCCGTCTTGGCGGTGAACTCCTTGCCGATGCGCTCCATGGTGCCCTTGAAGTTGGCCGCCACGGCCACCTTGACCTCATCGGCCCGGGCCGCACCACTGAACATCGCGCCGGCACAGGCCCCCAGCAACACCACGGTTACGAACGCTTTCATTCCCTTACTCCTTTGACGGTCGGCACAGGGCCGACACCCGGATTGAGACGAGCCCTGGGCTCACTCCCCTTGTCGCCAGCGGGCCGCGGCGGCGTCATCGCTCGCCCTGGCCTCGACCCAGCGTTGTTCCCCGTCGGCGGTCAGCTCTTTTTTCCAGAACGGTGCCCGGGTCTTCAAAAAATCCATGATGAAATGGCAGGCCTCGAAAGCGGCCTCGCGGTGGGCACTGCTCACCGCCACCAGCACGATCTGATCCCCGAGCAGCAGCTCGCCGATGCGGTGAATGAGGGTGCACTCCTGCAGCGGCCAACGGCGGCGTGCCTCGGCGACAATGTCCGCCAGCGCCTTCTCGGTCATGCCGGGGTAGTGCTCAAGGGCCAGCCCCTTGACCGCGTCCCCCTGGTTGAAATCCCGCACCTTGCCCACGAAGGTGACGATGGCGCCGCTGTCATGGCGGACGGCGAGCCGTTCGTACTCCTCGGCCAGCGAGAAGTCCGCCCGCTGCACCAGGATGCGATCGGTCATTGTTGCCTCGCTCATCATCAGCCTCCGGTCGTTACTGGTGGGAGAGGGAAGAAGGCCACTTCATCGACACCACACAACTCAGTGATGCGATCCACGGTGGTTATCTCGCTCATCGTCAGCCTCCCGTCACCGGGGGAAAGAAAGCGACCTCATCCCCGTCGTTGAGGGGCGTATCGAGGGGCACCAGGGTCTGGTTCACCGCCACCAGCAGTTTGCCGGATTCGAGTGCCAGCGCCCACTTGTCTCCCAGCTCGCTCAGGGCACTGCGAAGCGCCTCGGCGGTAGCGTGCTCGCAGGGCAGGCTCAGCTCGTCGCAGCCCACCAGCTCCCTGACCTGCGCAAAAAACAGTACCTTGATCATGCTTTCTCTCCTGCACCGGCATTCAACTGGAAGTGACCGGACTTGCCGCCCTTTTTCTCCACCAGCCGCAGCTGTTCGATCACCATGTCCTTTTGCACCGCCTTGCACATGTCGTAGATGGTGAGCGCCGCCACGGAGGCCGCGGTGAGGGCTTCCATCTCCACCCCCGTCTTGCCCGAGAGCTTGCACAGGGTGCGGATGTGGACCCTATTCTGCGCCGCCAGCGGCTCTATCTCTACCTCCACCTTGGTGAGGGCCAGGGGGTGGCAGAGGGGAATGAGGTCGGCGGTCTTCTTGGCCGCCATGATGCCGGCGATGCGGGCGGTGGCAAAGACGTCCCCCTTGTGGTGCTGGCCGCCGAGGATCAGGGCCAGGGTTTCCGGCGCCATGGTGACGAATGCCTCGGCACGTGCCTCGCGCTCGGTCACCTGCTTGTCGGTCACGTCCACCATGTGGGCCTCACCGCTCTGGTTGAGATGGGTCAGGTTCATGTATGCCCTTATCGAAAAATAAGACGGATCATCCGGGGAACCCCCGGGATCACAGATGGGACACGAAGTTGCACGGCCGGGTGCGGGCGTCGAGCTGATCCCGGATCAGCTGCTCCCACCCGAGCTGGCAGGCGCCGGTCGAGCCAGGCAGGCAGCAGACGAGGGTGCGATTGGCGAGCCCTGCCAGCGCCCGGCTCTGCATGGCCGAGCCCTTGATCTCCGCAAAGGAGAGCTGGCGGAACATCTCGCCGAAGCCCTGGACGGTGCGCTCGAACAGCACGCCGACCGCCTCGGGTACCCGGTTCTGTTCGTTGAACCCCGTCCCGCCGTTGACCAGCACCACCTGGACGCCCTCGTCGGCAATCCAGTCACTCACCCGGGCCCGGATGCGAAACAGGTTGTCCGGGCAGAGCGCCCGGTCCGCGAGCTGGTGCCCGGCCTCGGTCAGTGCCGACACCAGATAGTCGCCCGAGCTGTCGTCGGCGGCGGTACGGCTGTCGGAGACCGTCAGGACGGCGATCTTGAGAGGGATGAATTCGCTGTGTTTGGGGGCCATGGGGCATTTCCTGTCAATGATTGACCACGAGAGGATGGGGTGAACGCGCCGCCCGGTCGGGTCGACCGAAGCAGGACAACCCGGGCGTCGCGCTACCGGGGCGGGATTCTATCAAAAGTTGTCGGGCAGAGGGGGTCATGGACCCATAAAAATCGCGGGCCACCGGATCCGCGAGATCCGGTGGCCCGGCTATCAGAAGCCTGCGACGCCTTTCATGTCAGGCAGTTGATGCGCAATCCCCTTGTGGCAGTCGATGCAGGTATTGGCCCCGCTTGCCAGGTTGGTGGAGTGCATCTGGGACGCTCGCCGCCCCTGCAGGGAGAAGTCCATGTACTCGAAGTTGTGGCAGTTTCGACACTCGCGCGAGTCCGTATCCTTCATCCGCTTCCATTCCCGCTCCGCCATCTCGCGCCGGTGCGACTCGAACTTCTCGCGGGTGTCCACCTTGCCGGTGATCATGCCCCACAGCTCCTTGGAGGCCTGCACCTTGCGAATGATCTTGTAGGTCCATTCGTGGGGCACGTGGCAATCCGGGCAGCTGGCGCGCACGCCGGAACGGTTGGCGTAGTGGATGGTATCGCGGTACTCCACGAACACGTTGTCCTTCATCTCGTGACAGCCGGTACAAAACTTCTCGGTGTTGGAGGCTTCCATGGCGGTGTTGAAGCCACCCCAGAAGATGACGCCGCCGAAGAAGCCCATCAGCAGGATGACCCAGAGGGCTGCCTTGGATGGCGACTTGAAGGTGGTCCACAGACGCTGGATAAAACCGGGTAATTTCATCTATGGGCTCCTCAGTTCAGTGCTTCGTTCACAGGTGTGTTGAAGGTGTTCCGGACACGCGGAACAACGCCGGATAAGATCATCTGCGAACTCCTCAATTCAGTGCTTCAACCGGTTTGAAGGTGTTCTCCACCAGCGGCTTGGCATCCGCTTGCGGCACGTGGCACTGCAGGCAGAAATAGCGGCGGGGAGAGACTTCCCCCAGGGTCTGACCATCGCGGGTCTCGAAGTGGGTCGGGCTTATCTTGGGCGCCTTCATCTTGCTGGCGTTCTTGAAGCTGTGACAGGCCAGGCACTTGTTGACCTTGTTGTCCACCTCGTAGTTGCGAGTGTCGTGGGGGATCAGCGGGGGCTGATGCATGTACTGGCGATCATAGGTGTCGCCGTCCTTGCGGTAGTTCTTGAGCGGGGCCGCGTCCGCCTCGGTCACGAGATCCGTGCTCCCCCGTTCCGACTTGATCCCCCCCGTGCTGTTGGTGATCTCGGGGACGGCCGCCATCAAGGAACCCGCCATCAGACAGGCCAGCATTGCTCCAATCAGCTTTTTCATTATTTGTTCTCCGACGTTTTCTCTGCCTTGACGGCAAAACCTGTAGTGATTTCGAAAACTTGCTCCGCGCAGACATCGATGCAACGGCCGCAGTTGGTACACTCCTGAGCCACAATCAAGGGCCCGTGACCGCGTTTGGCCCCGTGAACCGGGCCGCGCAGTATGGGTCGCTCCGGGCAGACTGCATAACAATCCATGCAGTTGCTGCACCGCTCGCGCCCATTGGCTGCAATCTTGATAAAACCGACCCGGTTGACCAGGGCATAGAAGGCCCCCACCGGACAGAGATGACCACACCAGCCCCGCTCCACCACGAAGAGGTCGAACAGGAACAGGGCCGCCAGCAGGCCCCAGCCCGCTCCCATGCCAAACAGCAGGCCGCGCAGGGTGAGCGACACCGGGTTGACCAGCTCCCACACCAGCACGCCAGTGATGGCGGGTGCCACCAGCACCATGGCCAGCAGCCAGTAGCGGGTGTGGCGATTGAACTGGCCGTTGCCCTTGAGGCCGAGCCTGGCCCGAACCCAGGCGGCGGCGTCCGTCACCAGGTTGACCGGGCAGACCCAGGAGCAGAACACCCGTCCCCCGACCAGCCAATACCCGGCGAGCACCAGACCCGCACCGAGCCAGAGGGTGGTGAGGGGCCAATGGCCCGCCGCCACCGACTGCAGCAGAGTCAGGGGATCCGTGAGGGGCACCGTCTCCAGCAACAGGGAGCTGGAGAGGTTACCCTTGAGGATCCAGATACCCGCCAGCGGCCCCAGCAGGAACAGCGCAAGCACGCCGACCTGGCTGAGCCGGCGCAGCACCAGGAAGCGGTGGGCGCGCCACCAGCCCAGCCTGGCACTGGCCTCGGCCCCCGGATAACGACTCATAGCCCCTCCGGTTTGCGGGTAGGCAGGGTGAGCCTGTCGCCGATGAGGGACTTGCCCGCCTTCGCCTTCTCTTCCCAACCGAGCCGATAGTGATGGCCCAGCTCCCCCTTGGCGAGCCGGTGGGGCACCACCTTGATGGCCGCCGTCTCCAGCACGCAGGCGTGCTCGCACTTGCCGCAGCCGGTGCAGGACTCGCTATGCACGGTCGGCAGGAACATGGCGTGCTTGCCGGTGCGCGGGTTGCGTACCAGTTCGAGCGAGATCGCCTTGTCGATCAGCGGGCAGACCCGGTAGCAGACATCGCAGCGCAGCCCCAGGTAGTTGAGGCAGGTCTCGTGGTCGATGAGCACCGCCACCCCCATGCGAGCCTGATCGATGTCTGTCATCCTCTGATCCAGGGCACCGCTCGGGCAGGCCGCCACGCAGGGAATGTCGTCACACATCTCGCAGGGGACGCTGCGTGCCTCGAAGTAGGGCGTGCCCGTGGTCACGGGATCCAGCAGCCGGGCGAGCTTGAGGGTGTCGTAGGGACAGGCCTCGACACAGAGCCCACAGCGCACGCAGGCACCGAGGAACATGTCCTCCCCCAGAGCCGCCGGCGGGCGCAATGCCTGGGCCGGCACCGCCTGGGCCTGCTGACGCGCCACACCGCCGAGCCCCATGCCAAGCAGGCCCACTGAGCAGGCCCCCTTGGCGAGGTCGGTCAGGAACTGGCGACGACTACGGCTCATCCCGGATCCCGCCTCAGGCCTTCATGACCTTGACGGCGCACTTCTTGTAATCCGTCTCCTTGGAGAGCGGATCCGTCGCGTCCAGGGTCAGCTTGTTGACCAGCTGGCTCGCATCGAAGAAGGGCATGAACACCAGGCCTTTGGGTGGACGGTTGCGGCCGCGGGTCTCGACCCGGGTCTTCACCTCACCACGGCGGGAGGAGACGATCACTTCTTCACCACGGCGCACGCCACGAGCCTTGGCGTCTTCCGGGTGCATGAAGAGCACCGCATCCGGGAAGGCGCGATAGAGCTCGGGTACCCGACGGGTCATGGTGCCGGTGTGCCAGTGCTCCAGCACGCGACCGGTGGAGAGCCAGAGATCATACTCCTTGTCCGGCGACTCGGCGGCCGGCTCGTAGGGCAGCGCGAAGATCACCGCCTTGCCGTCGGGCTTGCCGTAGAAACGCACCCCTTCGCCCGCCTTCACGTACGGGTCGAACCCTTCGCGATAGCGCCACAGGGTCTCCTTGCCGTCCACCACGGGCCAGCGCAGGCCGCGGGCCTCGTGATACTGATCGAACGGTGCCAGATCGTGACCGTGGCCGCGACCGAAGATGGCGTACTCCTCGAACAAGCCCTTCTGCACGTAGAAGCCGAAGTGATCCGCTTCGTCATTGAGCGCGCCCTTGCTCTGCTCTTTCGGGAACTGGTTGACCTGGCCGTTGGCATAGAGCACGTCGAACAGGGTCTTGCCCTTGAGCTCCGGCATCTTGGCGATGAGTTCGGCCGGCCACACCTCTTCCACGGTGAAACGCTTGGAGAACTCCATCAGCTGCCACAGGTCCGACTTGGCCCCTTCCGGTGCCTTGACCTGCTGGTGCCAGAACTGGGTACGGCGCTCGGCGTTGCCATAGGCCCCCTCCTTCTCCACCCACATGGCGGTGGGCAGGATGAGGTCGGCAGCCTGGGCGGTCACGGTCGGGTAAGGATCGGAAACCACGATGAAGTTGGCCGGGTTGCGATAGCCGGGCAACCCCTCCTCGTTCATGTTCGGGCCGGCCTGCATGTTGTTGTTGCACATCACCCAGTAGGCGTTGAGCTTGCCGTCTTTGAGCATGCGGTTTTGCAGCACGGCGTGGTAACCCACCTTGTCGGGGATGGTGCCTTCCGGCAGCTTCCAGACTTTTTCGGCGATGGCGCGGTGCTTGGGCTCGGTCACCACCATGTCGGCCGGCAGGCGGTGGGCGAAGGTGCCCACTTCCCGGGCGGTGCCGCAGGCGGAGGGCTGGCCGGTCAGGGAGAAGGGACCCGAACCAGGCTGGGAAATCTTGCCGGTCAGCAGGTGGATGTTGTAGCAGAGGTTGTTGGCCCAGACGCCACGGGTGTGCTGGTTGAAGCCCATGGTCCAGTAGGAAACCACCTTCTTGCTCGGGTCGGCATAGAGCTGGGCCAGCTTCTCGAGCTTGTCCTTGGGCACGCCGGAGAGCTTGGAGACGGACTCCAGATCGTAATCCGCCACGAATTTCGCGAAGTCGTCGAAGCTCATGGGGGTGGAGTCGCCGTTGTCCGGGTTCTTGGCCTTCTGCTGCAGCGGGTTGGTGGGGCGCAGGCCGTAGCCGATATCGGTGGTGCCCTTGCGGAACTGGGTGTGCTTGTTGACGAACTCCCAGTTCACCTTGTCGTTCTGGATGATGTAGTTGGCGATGTAGTTGAGGATCGCGAGATCGGTCTGCGGGGTGAAGACCATGCCGTTGTCCGCCAGCTCGAAGCTGCGGTGCTCGAAGGTGGAGAGCACGTGCACCTGCACGTCCTGATGGGACAGGCGGCGATCGGAGATGCGTGACCAGAGGATGGGGTGCATCTCGGCCATGTTGGAGCCCCACAGCACGAAGGCGTCGGCCTGCTCGATGTCGTCATAGCAGCCCATGGGCTCGTCCATGCCGAAGGTACGCATGAAGCCCACGACCGCGGACGCCATGCAGTGGCGCGCGTTGGGGTCCAGGTTGTTGGAGCGGAAGCCCGCCTTCATCAGCTTGGCGGCGGCATAGCCTTCCCACACGGTCCACTGGCCGGAGCCGAACATGCCGACGGCGGTCGGGCCCTTCTCTTTCAGGGTCGTCTTGAACTTCTCGGCCATGATGTCGAAGGCCTGATCCCAGCTGATGGGGGTGAAGTCGCCGTTCTTGTCAAACTTGCCGTTGGTCATGCGCAGCATGGGCTGGGTCAGGCGATCCTCGCCATACATGATCTTGGACAGGAAGTAGCCCTTGATGCAGTTGAGGCCACGGTTCACCGGTGCGTCGGGATCGCCCTGGGTCGCGACGACGCGGCCTGCCTGGGAGCCCACCAGCACGGAGCAGCCGGTCCCGCAGAAGCGGCACGGCGCCTTGTCCCAGGTGATGGCGGTCTTGTCGGTACTGGTGATCAGGTTCGCCGCCAGGGTGGGGGCGCTGACACCGGCCACGGCAGCGGCTGCCGCCACCGCATTGGCCTTCATAAAGTCGCGTCGACTCAGCTTCATGACATATCCTCGCATTGCTTAATCACATCAATGACAGCCATTGTGACGAGCCGCGCTGGCTCAGCTCCATGGCGCTTATTCCTTGCACTGGGCATCAAGTTCATCGAACTGGTGGTAACAATAGACCCGGCATCGTTTTTTTCATCCGTGGCGACCATCGGGGGCCTCTCGCCGGCCCGACCTCATGGCTCGCTACTCCTCGACTTCGCCTTCATCGAACTGGTGATAGATGAGGGAGGCGGAGAGCACCCCCGGCATCGCCGAGATGGCGTCGATGGCCGCCATGATGGGACGCTGGCTTGCCCCTTCCAGGGTCACCACCAGCTTGCCCTCCTCGCTGACGGCGTGGATCTCGGCCCCTTCCAGGGTGGCGATCCGCTCTGCAAGCTGGTGACGCTGGGCCGGCTGGGCCAGCACCACCAGGCTCGATACATGGAACTCTTCTCGCTTCATCTCGCTGCTTTCCAAGGTGCTCATCTCATGGGTCATGTCGCCTCCCCGCCGTGGGCGAGGCCAATCCTGATACTGCCGACCGGACAATCCGCCACACAGGCACCACATCCATTGCACGACTCGGTCTGGATGCTGGGGGTCGGTACTCGCCCCAGCTGGGGGGAAAATCGGATGGCCTGCTGCTCGCAGCTGTCCTGGCAGCGCTGGCAGAAGACCTGGGCGCTGGCCAGACAACCGGCCTCGATATGGGCCACATACTCCCAGGGCGTCTGGGTTGTCGGTCGAAAGACAGGCGCCTGGCAGGCGTCGACACACTCGGCGCAGAAGGTGCATTCGCCACGCAAAAAATCCACGGTGGGAAAGCCGCCGTCGCCCTTGACCAGGATCTGTTCCGGGCAGGCCGTCAGGCAGTCACCGCAACGGGTGCAATCGGTAATGAACTCGTCCCAGGAGACGGACCAGGGCAGCTGGACTCCGGGTTTGGGCGTCGCCAGGCGTCCTCGCAGCAGGCCGCGGCGTGACAGATTGATCCCATCGGCCATATCGACTCCTCTTCACAGGGACAGAACCCTGCGTGGATCCCGTGAGTAGCATTTTCAATACCAATTATAAGCGTGGGTGTATATTGCGACTCTGACAAGTCCAGCGATATACCACCAGGGAGATAAACAGGGGGGATTCTTGCGCTGGATCAAACCCTTGGCGCAATTAGGCGAGAGAGGGGCAAGGCAAATTACCCCTATGGGAGGATTGCTAATTAATCGATGACGATTCGGGGGTGGCGCCCCGGCGTCAGCCGCCGATGGACGCCAGGTGAGGGGTCATGCCGGCATTGCCTTCGTGCAGACGGTGGGTGGCGGCCTTGCCGGTCAACGCCTGACGGATCCGCGCTTGCAGCGCATCCTGCTGGTCGTCGTCAGTGAGCAGGTCACGCAGTTCCACCCCGTTGTCACCAAAGAGGCAGAGGTGCAGCTTGCCCATGGAGGAGACCCGCAGCCGGTTGCAACCGGCGCAGAAGTCCTTGCTGTAGGGCATGATAAGCCCGACCCCGCCACGCGATTCCGGGTGCATAAACACCTGGGCAGGGCCGTCGTCCAGCCCGCGCAGCTGCTGCACCCAGCCCGTCTCCAGCAGTCGCTGCTTGATGAGATCGCCGCTGGTGTGGCGGTCACGAAACAGGGTGTCCATCTCGCCGGTCTGCATCAGCTCGATGAAGCGCAGTTCGATGGGCTTGTCCTGGACCCAGGCCAGAAAAGTGCCCAGCTCATGGTCGTTGAGCCCCTTGAGCAACACGGCATTGATCTTCACCGACTTGAAACCGGCCGCCAGCGCGGCGTCTATCCCCGCCATCACGTCGGCCAGCTTGTTCTCGCCGGTGATCTGGTGAAACTGCCGGGGATCCAGGCTGTCGACGCTAACGTTGAGGGCCGTCAGCCCCGCATCGAACCATTCGCGGGCACGCTCTTTCAGGCGATAGCCGTTGGTGGTCATGGCCACCTTCTCGATGCCAGGGGTATGGGCAACCGTCTCTATGATGGCGGTAAAGTCACGGCGCAGGGAGGGCTCACCGCCGGTCAGACGCACCTTGCGCGTCCCCATGGCGGCAAAACCGGAGACGACGCGGCGTATCTCCTCCAGGGAGAGGAAGGACTTGCGCCCCTCTGTGCCCCCTTTCGGCGGGTGATATCCATCCGGCAGACAGTAGGTACAACGGAAATTGCACACGTCGGTGACCGACAGGCGCAAATAGTAAAAGCGACGGGAAAAACCATCTTCAAGTGGCAACATAAACACCTTTCCAAATACGGGAGGCCAGGGCATTTCTTTCCTGACCCTTTCAGCTCGAACAACGGCTGACGGCGATCTCCCCCTATCTCAATGACTTAGGCAAAATCGCTCGGAGTTCATCTAGTTTTTCGATGCTAGCACAACTTGGAGTACACTCCCATGCTACTTTGTAGGGTCTTTATGGCTGTGAGGGGAGCCTGTCGGCATGGGAAAGTGGTTCAGAGTGCACTCGGTCAGCAGCGCCATCGGTCGTTCCATGGTGCTGATCCTGTTCATGGCCAGCCTGATCGCCGTGGTGGCCATGGTCACCCTCTTCTATTCGGTGCCGGACGCCAAGGCCATCAACCTGTCGGGCTCCTTGCGCATGCAGGCCTACCGGATGGCCTACGAAATCGAGAAGGACCAGCCCGTCCTGGGTCGGCTCGCCCAGTTCGAGCAGACCCTCAACGCCCCCGAACTGCAGGAGACCCAGCGCTGGATCACCCCTGCCTCCCTGCGCCGCACCTATGGCGAGGTGTTGCTGCAGTGGCAGATGATGCGCGAGCACATCGAGAACGCCACTCCCAGCCGTTATACCGACAATACCGAGCAGTTCGTCGCCGCCATCGATGATTTCGTCAACCAGATGCAGTACCACGTCGAGTTCAAGGTGCGCATGCTGGCCCTGGCCGAGGGGCTTGGCCTGCTCGCCATCATCACCATCGCCTGGTGCACAGTCCGCTTTACCCGCCAGCAGGTGGTAGCGCCGCTCAATCAGCTGGTTTTGTGCGCCCGCCAGATCCAGCGCCAGGAGTTCGATCTCACCCTGCCCCCCCACTGTGAGAACGAACTGGGAGAACTGTCGGGGGCCTTTGCCACCATGGCCGCAGAGCTCGGCAAGCTCTATCGGGAGCTGGAGAGCAAGGTAGAGGAGAAGACCGCCAAGTTGCAGCAGGCCAACGACACCCTCTCCTTCCTCTATTCCACCGCCCAGAAACTGCACGCGGCACCGCTGAGCCGGCGCACCCTGCAAAAACTGCTGGAGCGGGCGGCCGCCCACCAGCACATCGATTACATCCGCCTCACCCGCTTCGAGCACAATGCCATGCCCGTCTATATCACGGGACGCAAGGGGTGGCCCGGCGATCTCGAGGCCGTGGTGAGTTTCTACCTGCAGATGGATGACGAGGAGTACGGCCGGCTCGACATGATAAGCACACATCCCGTCGATGAGCGCCTGATGAAGAACTTCTCCATGTTGCTGGCTCAGGTACTTCACAAGGATCAGACCCTGCTGCAACACCAGCGCCTGCTGTTGATGGAGGAGCGGGCCGTCATCGCCCGCGAGCTACACGACTCCCTGGCGCAGGCCCTCTCCTATCTCAAGATCCAGGCCACCCTGCTCAAGCGATCTTTTGCCAAGGGAGATACCGCCAAGACGGAGGCCGCCATGCAGCAGATCGACGAGGGGCTTGGCAACGCCTATACCCAGCTGCGCGAGCTGCTCGGCACCTTCCGCCTCAGCATCGGCGACGCCAATCTGGGCGAGGCCATCGGTGTCATGCTGGAGCAGCTCAAGCCCCAGACCCGGGCCGAGATAGGGCTTCAATACGGTCTGACCGATACCGATCTCGAGGCGGGACAACACATCCACATCCTGCAGCTGATCCGTGAGGCAGTCCTCAATGCCATCAAGCATGCCAACGCCGAACGCATTGACGTTAGCTGTGAGACCCTGGCTGATGGTAACATTCTGGTTCAGATTGCAGATGATGGTGTCGGAATAAGGGGTGCAAGCTCGGCAGTGAATCACTACGGTCTCAGCATCATGAATGAACGAGCCAGCAAATTGCACGGCCAGTTGACCATCAGTGAGCCGCCTTGTGGAGGCACCCGCGTACACCTGACCTTTCCCACCAGCCTAACAAGAGATGCCTGATGGACGAGATGAAATACAGTGTTCTGGTCGTAGATGATCACCCCCTGATGCGCAAGGGAATTGTGCAGTTGCTGGAATTGGAAGAGAACATCGAGGTAGTCGGCGAGGCGTCCAACGGCACTGACGCCGTGGCCATGGCCAAGGAGTCCGAGCCGGACCTCATCCTGCTCGACCTCAATATGAAGGGCCTGTCCGGTCTAGATACCCTCAAGGCGCTGCGGGCCGAAGAGGTCACCTCCCGCGTGGTGATCCTGACCGTCTCCGATGCCCGCCAGGACGTGGTGGCCCTGCTCAAGGCCGGTGCCGATGGCTACCTGCTCAAGGACACCGAGCCCGACATGCTGCTCGCCCAGCTGGCCGATGTCATGACCGGCAAGCAGATCCTGAGCGAGCCGCTGCGCCCCTACCTCGAGAACATCTACGAGCTGGATCACCTGCAGCAGAAGCTGGAGAGCCTGACCCGACGCGAGATGCAGATCATGCGCGAGATAGCCAAGGGCCTCTCCAACAAGCAGGTGGCTTCCGTTCTTCACATCTCGGAAGGCACGGTCAAGGTGCACGTCAAGAGCCTGCTCAAGAAGCTCGAGGCCCAGAGCCGCGTGGAGGCGGCTGTGATGTATCTGGAACAACGCAACTAGGCAACCGGCCCCCGCGCCAGCAAGCTCGCCCCCCGGCGCCTTGCTGGCGTGCCCCCCTGCCCTCTCTGGTTCATGGGTGTAACAACCCTCTGCGTAACGCGGCTGCCGTCTCTTTGGAACAACACTGCCAGGCAACCCGCCCGTAGCAGCAAACCTGGCCTCCCCGGCACTTATCTGGCCGGCCTCTCCCCTTCGCCCTTGTGGTTCATAGGTGTAACAGCACTTTACTGAGTAAATGCATTATTATCTTCAGGATGTCGTTCACTGGCCTGAGGAGAAAACGCATGACTGCCGAACAGATAGAACTGGTGCAAAGGGCATGGGGCAAGGTCACCGCCCTGAGCACCAGCTATGTCGAAGAGGTATATGAGGAGCTGTTTCGCCTGTCACCGGAGCTGCGCACTCTCTTTCCCAGTAATCCGGAAATGCCCGTCACCAAGGTTGCCGACACCCTGAATACCGTCATTACCAGTCTGGATCAGCTGGATGCACTGAGTTTCATCATTCGGGATCTCGGCAAACGGCACCAGAAATTCAATGTGCAGCCAGACCAGTTCGTCCCCCTCAAGCAGGCATTAACCCTGGTCTTGGCACGGCGCCTGGGGGAGTACTTCACACCCGCGCTGGCTGACGCCTGGTCGCAGATGTACGACGAAATCGCCGTCCTGATGAAGGAGGGGCTGGCTCGGAACACCGAATCCATTCACTGATCCGGCCTTATCCCTCGACTGCCAGCAGGCGGCTAGCAGTGCCTCCTCCCAGGCAATTTGCGTGTTCCATTTTTGCAATATGCGAAAATAGCCCCATTCTGCAGATGGGGCATATTCGAGCCCCTTAAACCTCACCTGAATCCTGCCTGTTTCGTGCTTAACCACATCAACCAGGAAACACTCAATAGATTGATTTTAAAGCCATTAAAGTATTTAACGCGATATTTCCCGGTCATATCCTCCCCACTTCCATCTCTCTGGCACGGTCACTGCATTGTCACATACAGATACGACTCATCGGAGGATGGAACATGAAACTTCAACACCTGGCACTGTTCCCCTTGCCTTCACACATACTGCCTGGCGGAAAACTTCCCCTGCGCCTGTTCGAGCCGCGCCACCTCCAGATGCTCAAGGAGTCCTTCATCGAAGATCGGGGCTTTGGCATCGTCATGGAGGAGACGACCAGCACGGGCACTTGCGGGCGGATCCTGCCGGTCGGCACCCGCGTCAAGGTGACGGACTTCTATACGCTCAACGATGGTTTGCTCGGGGTAACCGTGCTGGGTCTGGAACGGTTCTGCATCCACGAGATGGAGACTGACGCCTCGGGTCTGCGACATGCGCAGGTCGAGACGCTGCCCAACTGGCCCAGCGCCCACTCCGACTTCAGCGACGAGCAGTTGGTCAGCAGATTGAGGGAGGTGTTTGAGCAGTATCCGGAACTTGATGAGCTCTATCCGGACAAGCAGTTCGACGATGCGTCCTGGCTCTGCCAGCGCTGGCTCGAGATCCTGCCCATGCCGATCTATGAAAAGCAGATGTTGATTGCCAAACAGAACAGTGAAGCGGCGCGCCAGTTTTTACGCCGACTGATCGCACAGTGAGTCAAGAAGCGGTTTGCAAAACGCGAATTTACTGACAGTAAAATTCTTATAATGAAAGTAGTAATTTGCATTTTGCAACCAAACGTAGCGATAAATAACACCTAACTCGGCTACAAACCGCAAAAAACAGGTCATGAAAAGTTGGCACGACTTTTTCATATAAGACCGTACAACCCGATTTATCCCGTGCTCTCTTCAGTATTTGCTGAAGAATTGGTCAACTACCCAGTTGACCATTTTTTTTACCCAAAAATCGGCTCACCGGGTCCGGCAGTGCCGCAACAGACAATTGCGCAGCCGCGCCAGGCTGATGGGCTTGGCCAGAAAGTCATCCATGCCCTGCGCAAGGCAGCGGGCCCTGTCCTCCATCATCGCATTGGCCGTCAGCGCCACTATGGGCACCTGGCAACCCAGTTCACGCAGACGACGGGTGGCCTCCAGCCCGTCCATCTGGGGCATCCGCATATCCATCAGGATCAGATCCGGTCGCCGTTCACCAACCAGTGTCAGCGCCTCCAGGCCGTTGTTTGCCACCCTCACCCTGCACGCCAGTTTTTGCAGCATGAGCGACACCACCAGCTGATTGACCGGGCTGTCCTCCACCACCAGCACGTCCAGATCGAGCGCACCCACCCCCTCGCTGGCTGGATCCGCTACCGGGGAACAGGGGGTGGCCATCCCGGGCAACTCGAACCAGAAGCAGCTCCCCTGCCCCGGCGAGCTCTGCACGCGAATGTCCCCGCCCATCAGTTGTACCAGTCGCCGGCAGATGGCGAGCCCGAGCCCGGAACCGGAGAAGCGCCGGGTCGCCGAACTGTCGACCTGGTAGAAGGGTTCGAACAGCTGCGCCTGATCCTCGGGGGAGATACCGATCCCCGTGTCGCTGACCGATACCCTGAGCTTGTCGTTCTGCCAGGTGAGTGCGAGTCGCACGCAGCCCTCTGCCGTGAATTTCACCGCATTGCCGAGCAGGTTGCCGATCACCTGGGAGAGGCGCACCGCATCCCCTTGCAGACGGGATGGCACCGTCTCATCGAGGTGCCAGTACAAGCCGATACCCTTGGCGCTGGCTTGTGCCTGCAGGGGGCCAACCAGAGCCCGGCACAATTCGGCGGGCTGGAAGGACTCACAGTGCAGCGTCAGGGTATGGGACTCGATTTTCGAGAAGTCGAGCACATCGTCGATGATGGTCTGCAACAGGTGTGCGGAGTGGGTGGCATGACCGATAAGGGTCTGCTGCGGGGCGTCGAGCTGCCCGTGCTGCAGCAGATCCAGCATCCCCAGCACGGCATTCATGGGGGAGCGGATCTCGTGGGTCATCATGGCCAGGAACTGGGACTTGGCGCGGTTCGCCGTCTCGGCCTCGTCCCGCGCACGCGCCAGCTCCTGTTCGCGGCGGATCTGGTTGCCTATCTCCCGCGCCGTCCCCCGATAGCCGATGAAGGCCCCCTGGGGGTCGTGACAAGGCTCGGCGTTGATCTCCATCCAGCAGGGGCCGTTGGCCAGCAACACCTGGACGCGGATCCCCCGCACCGACAGATGGCGGTCGATAAGACGCCGGTAACTACTCCAGGCGGGATCCTGCTTGTCGTGGGCAAAATCGTAGAGGCTGCGTCCGGCATGGCGGGCCAGCAGCTCCCTCTGGTAGCCAGGCGCAGAGACATAGCTGAGCCTGTGCTCGGGATCCGTCTCCCAGAACCAGTCCGACGCCATGGCGGCGAAGCTGCGAAAGCGCTGCTCGCTGGCCTTCAGGGCCAGGGTCTTGAGCTCAACCTGCTCCTGCAGACGGGCCCGGTAGGCAATGTTGACCAGCGCCTGGGAGATGAGCGGCTGACAGCGCTGCATCGCCGCCTTGCTCTTGAGATCGAAGGTGCCTGCGGCACTGTGCCGACAGACCAGCACACCGGAGAAACCGGGCCCCTGCAGCCCGGTCAGCATGATGCTGGCCCAGCCAGCCTGCCCCACCAGAGGGGCCAGCTCCGGCAACTGGGCAGGATCATAGATGATCAGGGTGTCCCCATCGATGGCCCGGGAGAAGAGCGGAGAGAGCAACCAGGTGCGACCGACCTCTTCCGGCTGGGTGCTGAGATGGGTAGTGCCACTCGCCCCCTCCCAGGCGATTACGTCTGCCTCTTCAAACCCGATGAAGGTCTTGAGCGCGAGAATGAGGCTCTCCAGCACCTGCTCCAGGCTCTGGGCCTGTGCCAGCGTTGCCACACCACACAGCAGAGCCTGCGACTCCTCGCGGTATCTGGCCTCCCGTTCCCGGCAACGCATCAGCTCCACCATCGTGGTCTGCAGCTTGTCGCCCAGGGTTTCGAGTTCGCTATTGCCTGTCATCTTGGATCCAGCTGAGTGTCAGTTCTCGAGGAAGATTACGCTCGATACCATGAGGTTGCCATGCGCCAGCTCACCATGGGGCAATCTCCCCTGCTCGCCGAACGTAAATGGCGTGATGAAGGGGATCTCCCCCAGTCTCAGGCAAAATTGCGTCACCACGTCGTCAAACCGCTCCTCCAGAGCCAGGCGGCAGCCAGCGCAGAATATCACCAAGGCCCCCAGGGGTCGCATACTCCCCGCCATGCCGTATTCGGGCTCGATGCGCACCGCATTCAGGCTGCGCTGCAACAACCCGTCCTGACTGCAGTACATGAGTTGCAGGCGCTCCCCCAGCCGGGCTTCGGTAAAGAGGCGAAGCCCTTCCCGCACGGTCACCGCTTCGGGGTGCGAGAGCTTGTAGTAGGGGATGTCATCGAGCATGCCGACCTGGCGTGCCAGCGGGGAGAGCGTCGTCTCCCTGAGGATGGGGCCCACCGGCCAGGGTTTATCCCGTTCAGTCCAGCGGGCGTAGACCCGGGCCGCCGGCTCATGGTCGATTGTCAGCACCTCGCGACCGTCGAGGGCAGTGATAATGCCCTGGCGCTCGGTTGGCACATAACCGGAATGAAACTGGAACGCCAGCTGGCAGTCGGGGTAGAGCACCGCCAGCACACAGCCCTCACCCCCTGCTCCCTCATCCCAGCAGAGTTGCCATTCGCCGCGCACGCCGTCATCCGCTGCGGATCCGCCGACGACGGGAACGGTCGCGCCAAATTCGCTCTCGATGCCCGCCAGCATGGCCTCTTCCAGACCCGGACTGGCGTGCAGCAAGACCAGCTGGGGCAGCTCGCCAGGGCGGCCGCCATCGGCGATGGCGCGGCGCAGCAGAGTCCGTACATCCGGTGTCTGGCCAACCTGGCCGGCCACGCCGTACGCGCCCTTGTCATCGTAAAGGGCTGCGACCGCCAGACCCCGGCCCGCCAGGGCATGGTGCCCGGCCTGGGTCAGGATACCGCCGCAGGAGCTGCAGCCGATAAGCCGGCTGTCGGGAAAGTGCTCCTTGAGTGCATGGCGCAGTACCGCAGCGTCGTGCGCTTGGGTAAAATAGACCAGCAACAATGATGGGGCGTGGGGAGATTGGGCAAGCAACCGCTCTGCTATCTGTTGGGCAGCCAGTGGGGTCGTCTCGGCAAGCGAGTGAGCCGTCAGGAAGTTCAACACCGTCTCCTACAGGTATGGGATGCTGCTCTTAAGCAAAAATCATACCTTTATCAAACAATTACCTGGCCGCAGAGACTAGAATGAAGCTCGCTGGCCTCCCACGGGATCACTGCATGTGGCAGAAAAATATCAATGACTTCGAGCGGGTCGTCGCCATCGGCGGTGGACACGGCATGGGCCGCGTGCTCTCTTCCCTCTCGTTTTTAGGCTCCCGCCTGACGGGGATAGTGACCACCACGGATGACGGCGGCTCCACCGGACGCCTGCGCAAGAGCCAGGAATGCATCGCCTGGGGTGATCTGCGCAACTGCCTCAACCAGCTGGTGACCACCCCCAGCATCGGCAGCCAGCTGTTCGAGTACCGCTTCACCGGCCGCGGCGAGCTGGCGGGTCACAACCTCGGCAACCTGATGCTGCTGGCCCTCGACAACCTCTGTGTCCGCCCTCTTGATGCCATCCGGCTCATCAGCGACATGCTGGAGATCGAGCCGACGCTGCTGCCCATGTCCGAACACCCCACCGACTTGTGCGCCCATACCGTCTGCGGCGACCAGATCCTGGGAGAGGTCTCCATCGACCAGCTCACTACACCGCCGCGTGCCCTGAGCCTGAAACCGGCCGTACCGGCCACTCGAGAGGCCGCCCTGGCCTTGAGTCAGGCCGACATGATCATCCTGGGTCCCGGCAGCTTTCTCACCTCCGTCATGCCTCCCCTGCTGCTGTGCGACATTGCCGAGGCGATCCGCAGCAGCGGCGCCATCGTTGTCTTCATCAGCAATCTGGTCGCCGAAGAGGGGCCTGCGGGTCAGTTGACTCTACTCGATCAGCATCGCTGGCTGGAAGAGAGGATAGGCATAGGCCGGATCGATGCCATCCTGGCCCCCGAGGGTCATGAGGACCCCGAGCTGCAGCATTGCCTCGTCCGAGCCAACCTGGGTGAGGCCGCCCTGCCCCATCGCCACGACCGCCTCAAGCTCAGGCAGGCGCTGGATAACGTCATCCTGAACTGGCATAGGACGCATGACAAGGCGGGCTGAGCCGCCCGGGGATCAGTGAAATTGGGCCAGGTGGGTGAAGACCTGAGGCAGGGAATATTCCAGCTCGCTCAGCAGACGCCCGGCTTCTTGCGCGTCTTCCCGTCGACAGGCTGCTTCCAGGGCCATGACTTGTTGATAGCTGGGTTGGGCGCCATAGCTGCCACAAGAAGATTTCATGCTGTGGGCAAGACGGGCCAGGGCGGACCAGTCCCGCTGATCATAGAGTGGCCTTAACTGGGCCAGCTGTTCCCCTACCTCTTCGACAAACACCGAGATGACGACCGGCATCATCTCGTGACCGATGTCATCTGCCAGTTGCCGCAGCACTTTCTGATCCAGCCATTCCATCTTCTCTTCCCTATGATGGTATTCAAACAGACCACAATATAGCCGATTGGTACAGCGGCTGTCATCCACCCTCCGGCGGCGTGCGGGTCGCCAAGGCGGCGTCGGAGTGTGAGCGGGTTCAAGTTATCGACACGTCGCCCATGGAGGGGAAAGATAAAGGTTGTCACAAAATTAACATTAAAGTAACAATATGAGCCATGAGAATGATGCGGCTCAGCAACACCTCTCTCATCCCTTTTTGCCTGTATGGCTGCTGCGAAGAACCAGGGTAGGATTCTACCCTGGTATTTTTTTATTGCCGGGCAGGCAATCTGGCTGCGTTGCCATACTCCAGCTCGCCCAGACGGAACAGGCAGAACTCCCCGGGTACCATCTTCACCCAGCTTTCATTGCCTGTGAGCGGCCGGGTAGCGATCAGGGTCACCACGTCGTTCGGGGTGGTTTCGCTCTGAAAGTCGATGACCACGTCCTCATCCAGCAGGCTCGCCTCGCCAAACGGCGCCCTGCGTGTCAGCCAGTAGAGGTTGTTGCTGCAATAGGTCATCACGAACTCCCCATCCGACAGCAGCATGTTGAATACCCCGAGCCCGCGCAACTCGTCACACAGGGTCGCCAGATAGCGGAACATGGCGGGAAAATTTGCCGGACGCTTGGGGTATTTCTGCTCCAGCCTGTCGAGCAGCCAGCAGAAGGCGTGCTCGCTGTCGGTGTCCCCCACCGGACGATGCCGCCCGGTCGGCAGCTTCTTGTAACCGGTCAGCTGGCCGTTGTGGGCGAAGGTCCAGTAGCGCCCCCACAGCTCACGGGTGAAGGGGTGGGTGTTCTCGAGCGACACGCAGCCCCGGTTCGCCTGCCGGATGTGGCTGACCACGGCGCGGCTCTTGATGGGCAACGCCTGCACCAGCTTGGCGATGGGGGACTGGGCACTGGGTTCGGGATCCTTGAAGGTGCGAAACCCCTTCCCCTCGTAGAAGGTGATCCCCCAGCCATCCTTGTGAGGGCCCGTCTTGCCGCCCCGCAGCATCAGCCCGGTGAAGCTGAAGCAGATGTCGGTCGGCACATTGGCGCTCATGCCGAGCAGTTCGCACATATCCCGTCAACCCCCTGAATTACATGATTATCTCTGCTTTCATCAGATTTGTCGGCAGGCTGCGAGGCGTCCGGATCTGTCGTCCAGCCGGGCGCCTCTCCACCTTCGATGCCCGCCCGATTACTTGGCCATCTCTTTTTCGACCAGCTGGATCAGGATGTGGATCACCTTGATGTGCACTTCCTGGATGCGGTCGGCATAGCCGAAGTGCGGCACCCGGATTTCGACATCGGCCAGACCGGCCATCTTGCCGCCATCCTTGCCGGTCAGGGCGATCACCTTCATGCCTTTGGCATGGGCCGCTTCGATGGCCTTGAGGATGTTGCCGGAGTTGCCACTGGTGGAGATGCCTAGCAGCACGTCGCCACGACGGCCGACCGCTTCCACATAGCGGGAGAATACATAGTCGTAGCCAAAGTCGTTGGAAACGCAGGAGAGGTGGCTGGGATCGGAGATGGCGATGCCGGCATAGCCGGGACGGTTCTCGCGATAGCGGCCGGTCAGCTCCTCGGCGAAGTGCATGGCGTCGCAGTGGGAACCGCCGTTGCCACAGGAGAGTACCTTGCCTTCCTCTTTGAAGGAGGCGGCCAGCAGTTTGGCGGCGGCCTCGATGTTCTTCAGATTCTGCTCGTCGGCCAGAAACGCCTGGAGCACGCCGGCAGCTTCAGTCAATTCGTTGCGGATCAGTTCTTGGTACATGGTCTTTGAGATCTCGTGGTCCAACATAGGGTGGCCGCATTGTCGCACAAGCCGGCCCAGTCGTCGCCCCCCGCCCGCCAAGATGCGGCGGACCGTGCGTTATGCCGATCACAGAGCCAAGGTAACGAGCTTGTAAACAGCTTGATAAGTTTGTGCGTATGAATTACAACAGGGACCACGACCAACAGGTCAGACCTCTGGATCAGTTAGTCCACGATTCTCCAACTTCGGCTACTCATTGCAAGGAGCGAAAAATGACGACGACCCTCACTCTGCTCGGGGTGATCCTGGTGATCGGCGCCATGGCATACCGCCGGGCGTCCCTGTTCACCGCCACGCTTGCCACGGCCGCCGCCCTGGTCGCCGGCACCCTCTATGGCCACGTGCCCCTGCTGGTGTGGGTACTGTTCGCGGTGCTCGCCATCCCCCTCAACCTGGTGGAGTTTCGCCGCAACCAGCTGACCAGGCCGCTGTTCAAGATCTACAAGTCCATCATGCCGGAGATGTCCCGCACCGAGAAGGAAGCCATCGAAGCGGGCACCACCTGGTGGGAGGCCGACCTCTTTGCCGGCAACCCGGACTGGAAGAAGCTGCACGCCATTCCGGTCAGCACCCTCAGCGCCGAGGAGCAGGCCTTCATGGACGGGCCGGTAGAAGAGGTGTGCCGCATGGTCAACGACTGGGAAGTGACCCACGAGCGCGCCGATCTCTCCCCCGAGGTGTGGCAATACCTGAAGGACAACAAGTTCTTCGCCATGATCATCAAGAAGAAGTACGGCGGCCTGGAGTTCTCCGCCTACGCCCAGTCCTGCGTGCTGCAAAAGCTGTGTGGCGCCAGCGCCGTGCTCGCCTCCACCGTCGGCGTGCCCAACTCCCTCGGCCCGGGTGAGCTACTGCAACACTACGGCACCGAGGAGCAGAAAGACCACTATCTGCCTCGCCTCGCCGTCGGCAAGGAGATCCCCTGTTTCGCCCTGACCAGCCCGGAAGCGGGATCGGATGCGGGCTCCATCCCCGACTTCGGCATCGTTTGCAAGGGAGAGTGGGAAGGGGAAGAGGTGCTCGGCATGCGCCTCACCTGGAACAAGCGCTATATCACGCTTGCCCCCATCGCCACTGTCCTGGGGCTGGCCTTCAAGTTGCGCGACCCAGATCACCTGCTGGGTGACGAAGAGGAGCTCGGCATCACCTGCGCCCTCATCCCCACCGACATCGACGGGGTCGAGATCGGTCGTCGTCATTTCCCCCTCAACGTGCCGTTCCAGAACGGTCCGACCCGTGGCAACGAGGTGTTCGTGCCGCTCGACTTCATCATCGGCGGCCCGGCCATGGCTGGCCAGGGCTGGCGTATGCTGGTGGAGTGTCTCTCCGTCGGTCGCGGCATCACCCTGCCCTCCAACAGCACCGGCGGCGTCAAGATGCTGGCCCTGGCCACCGGCGCCTACAGCCGCATCCGTCGCCAGTTCAAACTGCCCATCGGCAAGATGGAAGGGATTGAAGAGCCGCTGGCCCGCCTCGGCGGCAACGCCTACATCATGGGCGCCGCCGCCAAGCTGACGGTGACCGGCATCGATCTCGGCGAGAAACCCTCTGTCATCTCCGCCATCGTCAAGTACCACCTCACCGACCGTGCCCAGAAGTGCATCATCGACGCCATGGACATCCACGGCGGCAAGGCCATCTGTATGGGCCCGAACAACTACCTGGCCCGCGGCTATCAGGGCGCCCCCATCGCGGTCACCGTCGAGGGAGCCAACATCCTGACCCGCAGCATGATCATCTACGGTCAGGGGGCCATCCGCTGCCACCCCTACGTGCTGCCCGAGATGCTGGCCGCCAGCCACCCGGACAAGGAGCAGGCCCTCAAGGACTTCGACAAGGCGGTGTTCAGCCACGTGGGCTTTGCCATCAGCAACCTGGTGCGCAGCTTCTGGCTGGGCCTCACCGGCGCCCGCTTCGCCGCAGCGCCGTTCAAGGATCAGACCAAGGGCTACTACCAGCAGCTCTCCCGCCTCTCCGCCAACCTGGCGTTCCTGTCGGACATGGCGATGGGTACCCTGGGCGGCGAGCTCAAGCGCAAGGAGCGGGTTTCCGCTCGCCTGGGTGACGTGCTGAGCCAGCTCTATCTGGCCTCCAGCGCCCTCAAGCGCTATCAGGACGAGGGCCGCCAGCAGGCAGATCTGCCGCTCTTGCACTGGGCACTGCAAGACGCCCTGTTCAAGGCACAGGAAGCCATCGACGAGCTGCTGCGCAACTTCCCGAACCGCTGGATTGGGCTGGCGCTGCGCGCCATCGTGCTGCCGCTGGGTCGCGACCTGAAACGTCCCTCCGACAGGCTCGACAGCCAGGTGGCCCGCCTGCTGCAGACGCCGAGTGCGACCCGCAGCCGTCTGGCCGAAGGCCAGTACCTCACCCGCGAGGAGGGCAACCCCTTCGGGCTGCTGGAGCAGGCCCTCGACGACGTGCTGACCGCCGAGCCGCTGTTTGACAAGGTGTGCAAGGCCGAAGGCACCAGACGTCCCTTCACCCAGCTCGACAAGGTGGCGGAGGCCGGTCTGACTCTCGGCGTCATCAACCAGACCGAGGCCGAGCTGTTGCGCCGCGCCGAAGCGAGTCGCCTGCGCACCATCAACGTCGATGACTTCGACCCTGTCGATCTGGTGGCAAACAAGGCACTGTTTGAAGCCTCAGCCTACCACCGTGCAGCCTGATCCAAAGCCTGTCAAAACGCCTCCCTCGTGGAGGCGTTTTTCATGAAGAGATCGACCTGTGACCTTTCGGGGTGCGGGAGAAAACGACTGGATCATATTTTGAATACCAATCCATTTCCTATATTGAATGAAGCGGTTAAGGTAAACACAGTATCACTCACAGGATTGCGTAATGGATGATCAAATCCTGATTATCGACGATGAAGATCTTCCCCCGTCAGCGCTGCAGACCGCAGGCTGGAAGGTGATGATAGTGGACGATGAGCCCGAAGTGCACCGCATCACCAAGATCACCCTGAGCAAGTTCGAGTTCGACGGCAAACCCATAGATTTCCTGCACGCCTATTCCGCCGCCGAAGCCAAAGCGCTGCTCGCCATCACCCCGGATGTCGCACTGCTGCTTCTCGACGTCGTCATGGAGGCCGATCACGCCGGCCTCGAGGTAGTCAAATTCGTGCGCGACGAGCTGCAAAACAAGATGGTGCGCATCGTGTTGCGTACCGGTCAGCCCGGCCAGGCCCCGGAAGATGACGTCGTCACCAACTACGACATCAACGACTACAAGGACAAGACCGAACTCACCTCCCAGAAGCTGCGCACCCTGCTGCGCGCCAGCCTGCGCTCCTATCGCGACATCCGCACCCTGGAGAGCAATCGCCAGGGGCTGGAGAAAGTCATCGAAGCCTCCAGAGGGATCTTCGAGCAGCGCGCCCTGCGCCAGTTTGTCGAGGGGGCCCAGACCCAGCTCAGCGCCCTGCTGAACCTGGAGGGGTCCCAGATCTACGATGTGAAGCATCTGGCCTACGAGGTCCGGGACCAGGTGCTGGAGCCCCTGCTCAGCGACGGCCCTGCACTGCGGCTCACCGAGGCCCCGGCCATCCTGCGCAGCGCCATGGCCAGGGGAGGCAACGTCTACGATGGCAACCAGATGGTGCTCTACTGCAAGAATGCCCGCCATCACCTGCTGTTCCACATCGAGACCACTCGCCCCCTCAGCCAGATGGATACCGGCCTGCTGAGCCTGTTTACCGAAAACATCATAGTGGCGCTGGAGAACATCCGGCTCAACGAGGTGATCGGCGACAACCAGCGGGAGATCATCTACCGCATCGGCGAGCTGGTAGAAAGCCGCACCAAGGAGTCCGGCCTGCACGTCAAGCGGGTGGCACTCTACACCGAGCTGTTCTGCCAGTTGCTCGGCATGAACGAAGACAGGTGCGAGCTCATCAAGCGCGCCTCCCCCCTGCATGACATCGGCAAGGTGGGGATCCCGGACGCCATCTTGCACAAGCCGGGCAAGCTCACCCCCGAGGAGTGGGAGATCATGAAGACCCACGCCCAACTCGGACACGACATGCTCTCCGGCAGCGATCTGGCGCTATTCCAGATAGGCGCCACCATCGCCGGCAATCATCACGAGAAGTGGAACGGCACCGGCTACCCTCGCGGACTCAAGGGGGATGCCATCCCTCTGGAGGGGCGCATCGTCGCCCTAGCGGACGTGTTCGATGCCCTGGGCTCGGATCGCTGCTACAAGCGGGCCTGGCCCCTTGAAGAGGTACTGTCGCTGATCAGGGAAGAGCGGGCGCAGCACTTCGATCCCCAGCTGGTGGATCTGATGCTGGCCAATCTGGAGAAGTTTCTCGACATCCGCGAACAGTACAAGGACATCTACATCGGCGCCCACTGAGCCATCCTGCGAGCCACAGCAAGAAGCCGCCTCATGGGCGGCTTCTTCATATGCGAATGAAGGCGGGCTATTGCTCCGGCAGATTGAGATCCAGCTTGAGGGCCGGGGCGGGCTCGCTCTGCTGCGCCTTCTGTGCCGCCATCGCCTTGTGCAACGTGCGGCGCTTCTGCAGCAGGATGAAACCCACGGCACCCAGCAGGAGCAGCACCACGCCTCCCCCGCCCAGTGCCCAGGGCAGCCAGACCGGGCTCTCACGCTCCTCAAACTTGGCCTTGGCCGGCTTGGCCGCCGAGGTGGCTGGCGCTGCGGAGGGAACCGGCGCCGGTGGCGGCGCTATGGTAAACGACTTGGCAGGCAGTTGCAGCCGCACTTCCCGGCCGAGCCGGGTCGTGCCGAACAGGGTGGCCTCCACCTGGTACTGGCCCGCCGCCTCGAGGGCGGAGAGATCGACGCCGAAGCGAAGCTCCTTCGCCACCTCGCTGAAGTCCAGGCTGTGACCGGTGCCGTCGCTGGCCTTGCCCTGGATCACCACGGAAGCCGGATCCAGCTCCTCCCCATCGATGACCAGGGAGAGCTTGGCCCCCGCCTCTCCCGAGGGCGCGACAAGGGTGTAGCTCACCGGCCAGGGGTAGAGCAGTACCTGCTGCGACTCGGCGCGAGAGAACACCTCGTTGCCGGTACTGTAGAGGGCGCGATACTTGCCTGCCGGCACGTCCAGCACCGCCTCGGCGGTCAGCACCCCATCCCCTGGCACCTCGTCCAGCCCCTTGCCATCGTCCAGATAATGGCCGAGCGTCTCCTCGAAGATGGGCTCTCCGCTCTGGGCCTCATCATTGAACTGCTGCAGCCTCACCGTCATGCCCAGATCGGTGAGGTAGTACCCCGCTCCCGGCGCCGCCCCGTCGATCAGCAGGCGGGATTGCAACTTGACCCGCTCCCCCTGGTAGAGACGAGCCGGCAGCGGTTCGCTCACGACCCGGATATCGGAGAGCAGGCGCACCCGGTTGTCGGGATCGACCTCGCCGATGGCCTGCCAGGGGCCCGGCATGGGATCGCGCACCGTGATGAGATCCTGATCCTGCAGTGCCTGCCAGCCCACCTCCGGCGGCTTGACCTTGCCGACATAGAGCTTGCTGCCGTCGGGTCGCACCAGGATCACCGAGGGGGTCCCCGGCTTGCGCTTGATGATGAAGGTGATCTCCTTCACGCCGTAATCGATGCGAAAGCGGTTGTCGAGCAGGGGAATATCGGAAGGACCGAACACCTCGTTGGCCGAGGCAGAGAGCGAGGCCAGCAGCAACAGGCCGCCCCAGAGCGAACTCATTGCCGCCACAGGCAGGCACCTCCTTTCTTCTGCACCAGATCCAGCCTGGCCTCATGGGCAGCCACCACCTCCTCGCTGGCGCGCACCACCCTGAGGGGGGCCCGGTTGCTCTCCAGGCGGCGAATGCCGGTGTCCTGGTTGCTGTCACTCTCGTTGCTCTCGCTGGCCAGGTTGAGCTTGGTCTGGCCACCCGTCATCAGCAGGTAGACGTCTGCCAGGATCTCCGCATCGAGCAAGGCCCCGTGCAGGGTACGGTGGGAGTTGTCGATGCCGTAGCGATCGCACAGCACATCCAGATTGTTGCGCTTGCCCGGGAAGAGATCCCGCGCCATCGCCAGGGTATCCGTGATGCCGCAGATGTCGGCGGTCTTGAAGTCGAGGCCGAGCTTGCTGAACTCGTAGTCCATGAAGCTCACGTCAAAGGGCGCGTTGTGGGCGATGAGCTCGGCGCCACGGATAAACTCGATGAAGTCGTCCGCTATCTGGTTGAAGGAGGGCTTGTCCGCCAGGAAGGCATCCGTGATGCCATGCACCGCGATGGCTTCAGGGTCCACCAGCCGGTCCGGCTTGATATAGACGTGGAAATGGTTGCCGGTCAGTTTGCGGTTGATCACCTCCACACAGCCGATCTCGATGATGCGGTGCCCGAGGTAGACGGGACCGCCCGCAGTATTCATGCCGGTGGTTTCGGTATCCAGAATGATCTGGCGGTTCAGTTGGGGTGTGCTCATGATCAAATCCATGTCAAACTTCGGTTTTACTCGCTAGTTTACCCCAAGCCTTCGGCTAAAACAGATTGATTGCTCATGTTAAAACAGATTGATTTATTTACGGATGGCTCCTGCCTCGGCAACCCGGGCCCCGGCGGTTATGGTGCCGTCATGGTCTATGGCAAGCATCGCAAGGAGATCTCGGCCGGTTTCAGACTGACCACCAACAACCGGATGGAGCTGATGGCGGCCATCATGGGACTGCGCACCCTGAACGAATCCTGCCAGGTACGGCTCACCACCGACAGCCAGTATGTGCGCCAGGGCATCACCCAGTGGATCATCGGCTGGAAGAAAAAGGGATGGATGACAGCCAACCGCCAGCCGGTCAAGAACGTCGATCTCTGGCAGGCCCTGGATGCGGAGGTGGCACGCCACCAGATCGAGTGGCTCTGGGTCAAGGGTCACTCCGGTCACCCGGAGAACGAACGCTGCGACGAGCTGGCCCGGGAAGCCGCCAGCGGCAAGCAGCTTGCCGAAGACGAAGGCTACCAGCCCTGAGGGCCGCTAGCCGCCCTGGCGCGCCATCCCAGGCGCGGCCATCGACTCCGGCAGCCGCCAGCGGCGGCGCACCGGGGTGACAGGAAAACGCCGCTTGCGGGCGGCAATCACATAGACGGACGCCAGGGAGCGGCAATAGTCCCGTCCCAGACTCTCCCGCCACCAGCCGATCCGGCTCTGCCTGCCCATGAAGGAGAAGCCGAATCGCTCGTCGAACATCACCTCGCACCCGAGCAGCTGCAGCCAGTCCGTCACCCGGGCGGGCGTGAACATGCGGGCGGACCAGGGCAGATGTCGTCGCATGAAAGGCAGATAGTGGCCCAGACCGACCAGGCTGACAGGATTGTAGCCGCTGACGATGAGCCAGCCATCGTCGGTCAGCACCCGCTCCGCCTCGCGCAGCACCTGATGGGGATCCGGCGAGAAATCGAGACAATGGGCGAGCAGGCAGGCATCCACGCTGCCGGAACGGACCGGCAAGGCCAGGGGATCCCCCACCAGGTCCAGCAGTCGCCCACCGGGAGCGACCCCGATTTGATGGCGGATGGTGGAGCAGCCGCAGGAGAGTTCGGCGCTCAGGGCGCCGATTTTCAGCAGATGATAACCAAACAGATGAGGGCACCAGCTGTCGAGCCGCTCCTGCAGCTCGGCGGCCACCCAGTCCCCCATGGGCAGTGCCGACCAGCTGGTCGGGATCGCGATCTGTTGTTCGGTACGTGCCAGCTGCATAATGGAACCAACTCGGGGGTGCGAATGCCATCCAGTTATATAAGATCCCATCCCTAAAGAACACTAAAGAGAAGCCGACCCATGTATACCGTCATCACAGTTCCCGCCTTTAACGACAACTACATCTGGTTGATCCGACACGAGAATCACTGCCTTGTCGTCGATCCGGGCGAAGCCGCTCCCGTGCTGGAACGGCTCGAGATCCTGGGGCTGGAGCTCGACGCCATCCTGCTGACCCATCACCATCGCGACCACGTCGGGGGTGTATCCGAGCTGCTGCACCATTTCCCCCACGCCCGCCTCTATGGCCCCAAGCATGACCCCATGCCCGATCATCATGGCCAGTGGCTTGATGACGGGGACAGGATCGACTGGCACGGCCTGAGCCTGGACGTCCTCCATCTTCCCGGCCATACCCTGGGTCACATCGCCTATTACGGCCAGGGCATGCTGTTTTGCGGCGACACCCTCTTCAGTGCTGGCTGCGGCCGCCTGTTCGAAGGCACCCCGGCCCAGATGTACGGCTCCCTGCAACGGCTCGCGGCCCTGCCCGACGACACCCTCCTTTATTGTGCCCATGAGTACACCCTCTCCAACCTGCGTTTCGCCCATGCGGTCGAGCCGGACAACCCGGCGATCCAGCAGCAGATCGGGGTGATCAGCAAGCTGCGCCAGCAGGGCCTGCCGAGTATCCCCTCCCGGCTGGGGGATGAGCGGCATTTCAATGTTTTTCTGCGCTGCGAGCAGGACTCAGTGAAATTTTCTGCTGAGAAATACGCCCTTAAATGCTTGGAAAATCCAGAGGATACCTTCACTGTCTTGCGGGCTTGGAAGGACGTTTTTTGAACAAACCTTGATCAGGGGGGGATTGCCCCTTATGATGCGAGCTGTTTTTCCATAGATGACCTGAGCGAGATGAAGCTACGAACGGCCTTATTGGCAGCGCTGTTTCTCAGCGGCTGCCAAAACCTGAGCCATCAGGATGACCGGGCGATAACGGCAATCGAGCCGATCAAATCCCCCCAAGTCAGCAAGAAAACGTACAAGAAACACTCTTCCCGATTGCTGTTCGGTGACGAACAGATAGAAGAGATGGATGACACTGATAACCTGTGGGTGCGTATCAGCGATGATATGCAGCTGGACTCGCATGATAATGCCCGTGTCCGGCAGCAGCGTGATTGGTTGTTGCGTAATGATAAGCATATGGCGACCATTGCCAGCCGGGCTGAGCCCTACCTGTATCTGATGGTAGAGGAAATCGAACGGCGTGAGCTGCCAATGGAGCTTATTACCATCCCCATGATCGAGAGCATGTTCGATCCCAACGCCCGCTCCCGCAGCAATGCGGTCGGCCTTTGGCAGTTCGTTCCTGCGACCGGCAAGAATTTCGGCCTGCGCCACGACAACTGGTATGACGGCCGACGCGACGTCCTGGCATCCACCAATGCCGCACTGGACTACCTGGAATACCTGAACCGTTTCTTCGACGGTGACTGGCTCCAGACCCTGGCCGCCTACAACGCGGGTGAGGGCCGGGTGCGCAACGCCATCGTCCGCAACGAGCGGGCCGGCCGGCCGACCGACTACTGGTCGCTGGATCTGCCCCGTGAAACCCGGATGTATGTGCCCAAGATCCTGGCCATGGCCGACATGATCCGCAATGCGGACCAGTACAATGTCACCCTGCCGGTGCTGGCCAACAAGCCGCAGCTGCGGACCATCAATACCGGTGGCCAGATCGATCTGAACGTGGCGGCGCAGCTGGCGGGGATTTCCGCCTCCCAGCTCAAGGCGCTCAATCCGGCGCTCAAGCGTGGCGTGACCTCACCGCGGGGTCCCTACAACCTGCTGGTGCCCGTCGAGTATGCCGATACCCTGGAGCTGGCCCTGGCCGATCTGCCCCAGCGTGAGCGGACCCGTGGCGTGCGCTCCTATCAGGTCACCCGCGGCGACACCCTGTCCCGTATCGCCCAGAATCACGGGGTGAGCGTGCAGCAGCTCAAGCTGGCGAACAATCTGCGCGGCAACAACCTGCGTCGTGGCCAGAGCCTGATCATCCCCAATGGTGGCAACGCCATGGTGAGCCAGGCCGCCAAGAGCAAGCCGCAACAGCTCGCCAGCAACAGCGGCAACAAGATCCAGTATCAGGTGCGCTCCGGCGACAACCTGTGGAGCATCAGCCAGGCACACGGCGTCAGCCACGCCGACCTGGCCAAGTGGAACGGGCTGAGCGCCAAGTCGGCCCTGAAACCTGGCATGAAGCTGGTGGTCTGGCCCAAGCAGGGCAAGGGCAGCAACAAGTCCATGGTCTATCAGGTGCGCCGCGGAGACTCCCTCTCCTCCATCGCCGCCCGATTCCAGGTCGGCGTGAACGACGTGATGCGCTGGAACCAGCTCGGCAAGAGCGACTACCTCAAGCCCGGTCAGGAACTGACCCTGTTCGTGAAGAACAACAGCTGATCGCTCATCACAATCCAAAAAAATACCCCGCCTGGTGCGGGGTATTTTTTTACCTGCCATCCGGCCCCGTCAGGGGGTGATGGCCTGGGCCGCGAAGCGCGCCAGTATGGGGTTGTGATCCGAGGCGTCGGTGGCCGGCGAGCTCACCTCCACCAGATCCAGATTGCGGTAATAGAGGTGATCCAGCGGACGGCCGAAGGCGGTACGGCGCAAGTCGGGCACCGGGATGGCCTCCTGCAGGCCGAGCTCCCCCACCAGCTTGTTCAGCCAGAATTCGCGCTTGTCGCTCCAGGTGTTGAAATCCCCGGCCAGGATGACGGGCCCCTGATGGCGATGGACCAGGGCGGTCAGATCGTTGAGCTGCTCCCGGAAGGTGGCCATCCCCAGCTCGAAGTTGACCGCGTGGAGGTTCACCACCAGCACGCCATCGGGGTCACCCTGCAGGGGGTAGAGGCTGACCAGACCGGATTTGGGGATGCGCAGCAGCGGCTCGGGGGAGCGCACGCCACAGACAAAGGCCTGGGGCGTCTTGGCGACCGTCATGACGCCGTAGGAGACGCCCCCCTGGGTGAAGGCCTGCAGCTGCTGCCACTGGAAGTCGCCTCGCCTCAGCCAGTCCAGCATCTCGGGTCGGGTCGCCGACTCCTGCAACAGCACCAGATCCCGGGATTTGGCGTACTCGTCCAGCCCCTCCTGCCAGTTCTTGCGCTGTCCCTTGTAAAGATTCCAGACGGTGATGCCGAACTCCCGGGGCAAGGCGGTGGTGGCGAGCGCCACCAGCGGAGGACGGTCGCAGTGAGCGCCGGGCACTATGCCCGCGGCCGTGACCAGATGGTCCTGATCCGGCACCTCGAAACAACCGACCAGTCCCAATGTCAGCAGGGAGGTCCCCAGAATCCGATAACTATTTTTCATTGGCTAACAACCACCTGCCTCTGCAAGACGCCATGATCCGCACAGAGATCATGATCGCCAACTAGTCTCATTATTCGTGTCCGGCCCGACTCATCCACGAGGGATCCCGCCATGGCGAGACAGCATCAGTACCGCGTGACATTTTACGATCAACAAGGAACTTGTCATCAAGTGGAGCTCTCCACCGTCTATCAGATCAGGCGGGATCCCCAGTGCGATCTCTGCCTGTTTGACACCAAGCAGTGTGTCGGCTCGGAAGAGATGCTGGAGCGCATGATACGGCAAAAAACCGGGCTTGAGCAGGAAATATCCATCATCAATGCCCGGCTGATCTAAGCCGCCTCAGACCGGGACAGGACGGGATTTACCCTGATCGTCGATGGCCACGTAGGTAAATACCCCCTCGGTCACGCAGTATCGCTGGGCTTCGTTCTCCCGCAGTACCGGCTTGACCCAGACCTCCAGCTTGAGGCGCATGGAGCTGCGACCAATCTTGAGGCAGCGTCCGTAGCAGCACACCACGTCCCCCACCTTGACCGGACTGTGGAAGGTCATCCCCTCCACCGAGACGGTACAGATGCGTCCTTTTGCCAGCTCCTTGGCCATGATGCCCCCACCTATATCCATCTGGGACATGATCCACCCGCCGAAGATATCGCCATTGGGGTTGGTATCGGCTGGCATCGCCAGGGTTCTCAGCAACAGTTCCCCATCGGGGTGACGCTTGGTCTCTTCCATCATTACCGCTCTCTTTATCATGGATGGCGGCATGATAGGGGGCGATCCCGCCCTTGGCAAACCTCAATTCCCCCCGAAGCCCGCACCCCGTCTGGCTCGCGTCCTCCTGCACCGGAAAAATGGGATCACATTGGAGCCTGCTCTGTTCAACCCTGCCGGGTCCCCTGTTCGGCAAACCAGTGGGCCGGATCCGGCCAGCGGTAGACGAAACCGCGCCGCTGGCAGATGCGCTGCCCCTCGATGGGGAGAAAGTCCCCCGCCGGCTCGATGAACAGCGGTGGCGCCAGCCCAAGCAGACGGCTCGCGAAGGGATAAAGCTGCTCCCGGCGCGGGTGGACAGGGGCGCTCAGGTTATAGGCCTCCCCATCCTGCCCCTTTGCCAGCATCAGCTGGCAGGCGGCCACCACATCGTCCAGGTGCACCAGATTGACCGCCTGACCGCCTCCCGCCAGCGTCTTGCCGGCGAGAAACCGCCCCGGATGGCGCTCCGGGCCATAAAGACCGGCCGGGCGCAGTATCATGGCGCAGGCAAAGCCCCCGCCCAGCACCGCGAGCTCGGCCGCACGCATCCGTGCCCCCCGTTCATGCGAAGGCTCGGGGGTCTCCTCTTCGGTCTGGCCGGGCGACCACACCGAGGTGGCGCTGATGAACAGCACCCGCCGAACGCCCGCCACCCTCGCCTGCTGACACAGACGGGCCACCGAGGCCGGATAATCCAGGGTCTTGCTGGGCGGCACGCAGATCACCAGATCATGGCAGCGAAAAGGCAGCGCCCCCATCTCGGGGGCAAGCAGCAGCGGCCAGGCCGCGATACCCTCCCCTCGCAGCAGCCCGGCCTTTTCGGCGGAGCTGACCGTCACCACGACCCGCTGGCCCGACGCCTGAAGCGCCCTTGCCAGCGGCAGCCCCAGCCAGCCGGCTCCCAGGATCCCCGTCTGGAACTCATGTTCGTTCATCATTGCAAAATCCTGACAAAAAAAAACGGCCATCCTATGATGACCGTCGAAAGTAACGAAGGAAATAGCCGGATAAACCGGTTACCTCCCACAGCGGGAAAATCGGGAGCGCACGCTCCTAATTCGTGGGCCTATCCTAGTGGCAGCGCTGGTAAAAAGCTTTGAAGCGGATCACAGTTGAAAAGGATTTCTGAAAGCGCTTTCACTCTTTTGCAAAAAAGTCGACCCGCCCGGGGCCAACTTGATGGCTCAGGCCACCGATTCCCGCCGAACCAGTTCTGCCTCGAACTTGAGTGCCAACCCCTCTACCGGCTTGTGATCCAGCAGGCGCAGGGCCAGCTCGGCCGCCCGCTCCCCCATCTCTTCGATGGGGTAGCGCACCGTGGTGAGCTTGGGATAGATGTAGCGGGCATAGGGGATGTCATCGAACCCCACCACCGACACTTGCTGGGGGATCTTGTAACCCCGCTCCAGCAGACAGGAGATGGCACCCGCCACCATGGCGTCGTTGAAGCCCAGAACGGCGGTGAACTCGACGCCGCGCGACAGCAGTTCGCTCATGGCCACATAGCCGCCCTTCTCGTCGGCGTAGGCGCGACCGATGAGGGCTTGATCCAGTTCGATACCTGCCCGTTTCAGGGCGAAGCGATAACCGGCCATCCGCTGCTGACCATCGACGAACTCCTCGTCATCGGACGTGACGAAGGCGATCTTGCGATGGCCCGCATCCAGCAGATGCTGGCAAGCCGTGGTGATGCCCGCCTGGTTGTCCAGCCAGACACAGCGATCCTCGCAGCCCGGTACCTGGCGGTTGATGAAGACGATGGGGGTCGTGCCCGATGCCAGCTCGCTGAGCTCTTCGTCAGGCAGCGCCTTGCTGTGCAGGATCAGGGCGTCGCACTGGCGCTGCAGCAGCGCCTGGATGGCATGACGTTCCCTCGCGGCATCGTGGTTGCCGGAGACGACGATGGTGAACTTGTTCGCCTTGTCGACCATGCTCTCGATACCGCGCATCATCTGGGCGAAGAAGGGGCCACCACACAGATCCCCGACCAGCACGCCGATGCAGTTGGAACGTTTGCTCACCAGGGCCTGAGCGAAGCTGTTCGGACGAAAGCTGAGCTCCTTCATGGCCGCGAGTACGGCCTCGCGCTTCTCTGGCGCTACCTGTGCCGTGTTGTTGATCACTCGAGACACTGTCGAAATGGAGACATTCGCCAGCTGAGACACATCTTTGATCGTTGCCACTCTCGATTCCTTTGTTGGACAAGCCTGTCTGTGTTAATCGGGCATTGTATCGAACCTGCCAGCCCAAGACGCGGTGCCCGATCACCCGGCAGGTTTCCTTTTGTAACAAAATCTTAGGGGATAATAACCATTCTGAAGCCAGAATGGGAGGCAGCCGCGACAACGGCTGCCTCCGAACTCAATAGGCGTGATTCAGCTCGCGTTCCGACATGAAACGCAGTGGCTGCTGCAGCTTGTGCTGATAGATAAGGTCGAAGGAGAGCACGTTCTGGACATAGTTGCGCGTCTCCCGATAGGGAATGCTCTCCACCCAGACATCCATCGGCTTGTTGTCGCTCTGCTCGCGCCAGCGCTTCACCCGACCGGGGCCGGCGTTGTAGGCCGCCGCCGCCAGGATCCGGTTGCCGTCATACACGTCCAGCAGGCGCTTGAGGTAGGCGCTGCCGAGGCGAATGTTCATGGCCGGATCGAACAGTTGCTGCTCGTTGCGATAGGGGACCCCCAGCTTGCTCGCGGTCTCCCTGGCGGTGGCCGGCATCAGCTGCATCAGGCCACGCGCCCCGACCGGCGACTGCGCCAGCGGGTAGAGCGCACTCTCCTGGCGGGAGATGGCGTAGAGCAGGCTGGTATTCATGGTCCGCTCCTGGGCCATCTGGGAGAAGGTACGCTTCAAGGGCAGCGGGAAACGCAGGTCCAGCGCATCCCAGGCTTCCGCCCGGATGCTGGAGAGGATCGCCAGCTCATGCCACCCCTGGTTGAGGGCGATGTGGCCGAATTCGAGGCGCTGGGCCACGCTGTTGCGATCCATGTTGTGGATCCACTCGGAGCGGGCCGCCGTGATCTCGTTCATCGCCAGCAGCTCGCGCACCCGCAGCAGGAAGGGCCAGCGCTGGCTGGCAGTACGCCAGTCCGGCACCTTGTGCGCCACGCTCTGGTTCTTGATGCGATAGGGCACGCCGGTGCGCTGGGCCGCCATGAAGCCATAGAAGCCACGCAGATTGGCGGTCTCGAGATAGAGATCCCGTGCCGGTTTCTGCCGCCCCTGTTTCTCCAGCGAGCGCGCCATCCAGTAGCGCCAGCGATCTTCCTTCTGCAGCCCCATGGGCAGCCGTTTGACCCAGCCCTCGAGCCCGCGCCAGTCCTGCTCCCAGACAGCCAGGCGCGCACGCAGCTCCATCAGCTCGGCATCGTTGAAGCGCACCAGGGCCCCATCCAGCCAGTTGCGCTGGACAATGGCGCGATCGAGCAGCAGGCGGCGAGCGGCGGCCTTCTCCACCCGGGTCACCTCTGCGTGGTTCAGGCCGAAGCGGCGGGTCATCTCCCCCAGCTGGCGCAGGACCACCTCGGGCTCCTGGTTCGCATAGCGCGCCAGCCCCAGGGAGAGCAGTTGCCGCGATGGCGCCGTCGCGCTGAAGTTGGCCGGGTTCATCGCCCTCGCGGGTTGGTCGAACAGGGCGATCATCTGATCACCGTACGCCTTCATGCCGCTGCCGAGCTGGGCCCCCAGGTGGCGGATCAAATTCGCATTCTGTGCCTCAAAAGCCAGGTTCATGCGCTGCCAGATCTTCTCCTGGGTCTTCAACCCCGACTGCTGCCAGAGCTGGAACAGGGGATCGCAGGCATCGGGCCTGGACTGGCCGCTCAGCCAGAGCTTGCCGGCCTCCTGCAGCGCTTCACTCTTGTGTCCCGTGTAGTAGCGGGCCTGATAATGCTGGCAGAGCAGATCGGTGGAGCTCGGCTTGGCCGGGTAGAAGCGGAGGAACTGGGACCACTGCTGGCTCTGGGCCAGGTAGGTGAGATAGCTGCGCTCCAGCCGGTTGGACTGGGGCGTGTCTGCGTGCTGGCGGATGAAACGGGTCACGTCGTTGTAGTCTGCCGCTCCCGGCCGGAAGGCGAGCTGGTAGTAATCCAGATAGGGCAGCAGCGGATAGTGGGTCAGGCGGGCGCGGATCTGGTTGAAGGCGGCCTGATCGTTGGCACGCACCGCGTCATAGGCCTGGCGATAGAGGGACTGCTCCATGGTTTGCGCAAAGACGGGTGCCACGAGCCCTGGCACGCACAGTGCCGATAAGATGATTCCCTGCACGGCTTTCACGAATGGCATTCTCCCTTACAAAGGCACGACCACCGCCCGCTGGCGGTGGTGACATACCTTTATTCTACCCGCTAAGCCCCGGGGCTACGCCACACTATTTTTGTCGACAACCGCGAGGCGTTCGCTGCGGGTCAGCCGGCTGACATAGCGCTCCAGATAGGGGACGGGCAGCGGCTTGGAGGCAAGGTATCCCTGGTAGAAATGGCAGCCCTGCGCCTGCAGGAACTCCAGCTGCTGGCGCGACTCCACCCCCTCCGCCGTCACGTTGAAGCCCATGTGACGGGCCATGGCGATCACCGCCTCCACGATGGCCATATTGTCGCCATCCTTGGGGATGTCCTGGATGAAGGATCGGTCGATCTTGAGCTCATCGGCCGGCAGTCGCTTGAGATAGCTCAGGGAAGAGTAGCCCGCGCCGAAGTCGTCGATGGCGAAACTGATGCCCAGGGTCTTGAGCTCGGCCATCTTGCTGATGGTGTCCTCCGCGTGGCCGAGCACCACGGATTCGGTGATCTCCAGGTTCAGGCTCGCCGGATCCATGCCGGTGGAGGCCAGTACATCGTGGATGCGATCGACGAAATCCGGGGCATGGAACTGCTTGGCGCTGACGTTGACCGACAGCTGGGGGACGTGGATCCCGTTCTCCTCCCAGGAGACATACTGGGTGCAGGCCTCGTGCAACACCCAGTTGCCGATGTCGACGATGAGATCCGTCTCCTCGGCGATGGGGATGAACTCCGCGGGGGAGACCAGGGCCCGGCCCGGCGGCTGCCAGCGGATCAGGGCCTCGACACCGATGATATCCCCCCCTTCCACCATGTGCTGGGGCTGGTAGTGAAGGGTCAGTTCATGGTTGTCCAGCGCGCTGCGCAGCTCGTTGTGAATGAGCAGGCGCCGGTCCGCCTGCAGCTGCATGGAGGCATCGAAGAAGCGCCGGGTCTTGCGCCCCGCCGACTTGGCCTGGTACATGGCGGTATCGGCCTGCTTGAGCAGATCCCCCGCCTCCTGCTCCCGGCCTGGGAAGAGCGTGATGCCCACGCTGGCCCCGATGTGCAGCACCTGCCCCCCATAGCTGTAGGGAGCGGCAATCTCCCCGATGAGCCGCTCCGCGATGAGGTCGGCCTGCATCTCTGCCTGGGGCGGGCTGATGGAGAGCGCCGGCAACAGCAGCACGAACTCGTCCCCCCCCAGCCTGGCGAGGCAATCCCCCTGGCGCACCAGCCGCTTGAGCCGGCTGGCCACCTCCTTGAGCAGCCAGTCGCCAGTGGCGTGGCCGAGGGAGTCGTTGATGGTCTTGAAGTGGTCGAGATCGATGAACAGCAGGGCGCCGATGAGGTGATCCCGGCTCGCCTCCGCAAACGCCTGCGCCAGGGTTTCGTGCAGCTGGCGCCGGTTGGGCAGGCCGGTCAGTTCGTCGTAGTAGGCGAGATCCTGGATGCGACGCTCCGCCGCCTTACGCTCGGAGATGTCTTCGAAGAAGATGACGTAGTGGCTGATGCCCCCCTTGTCGTCCTGAACCGGGGTGACTATCTCCCACTGGGGATAGCTGCGGCCATCGGCGTGCAGACGCAGGGTCTCCCCCTGCCAGCGGTCGAGGGCATTGAGCTCGTAGCCCAACCCGGACCAGAGGTCATTGCCCAGGTGCAGGCCGATCACCCCCTGGCTGTCGAAGCCGGTGATCTGGCTGAAGGCGTAATTGACCCGCAGGATCTTGAAGTCGGGGTCCGTGATGATGATGCCTTCATGGGTCTCGAACGCCACAGCCGACAACCGCATCAGGGCATCGCTCTGCAGCCGCTCCAGCTCCGCCACCATGCGCACCGAGAAGATGGTCAGCACGGAGCCCAGATCGGCGGTCCGGGTCTGGCTCGGAAACAGCAGGGCAAGGTGCCCCAGGATCTGGCCACCGCGATCCAGCAGAGGCTGGGCGTAATAGTGCTGGCCGGGCGGCAGGCAATAGCCATCGCCCATGGGCTCGCTAAGGGGGGAAGCACTGGCGGCCCCCTGACGATAAAGCTGCTGGCAGGGCATGTCGGCCAAGGCGTACTCCTTGACGTCCATGCCGTGGCTCGCCAGCACCCGCAGCCTGTCGAGGCCGACCCGCTCCGTCAGCCAGACCGCATCGGCCCCCAGGATATGAGCGAGTTCATTGACCAGGGTCTGGCAGAAGTCGAGCCCGGTCTTGGCGGAGAGCGCCTGTGCCAGCTTGGCCAGCAGGGGGGCCTGCAGCTGGGGCATCGGCGGGGCCATCCCGGCGGCAGGCTCGGCACGGTTCATCTCGCGATGAAGCATCTCGAGCGGGGCCAGCCAGCCACAGCAGAGCCGCTGGGTCGGCACATACTGACCATACCAGAGCACATGGTGCACATTGCCGGCGTCGTCACAGAGGTGGCCGATAAACTGACCGGGTTGGCCGGAGTCGTGGAGTCTGGCGAGAAAATCGGTAAAACCCGCATCATCTTCCCGCAGCAGCTGCCCGGCCCAGGGATGAGACCCCTCCCCAGTCCAGGGCTCACAAGAGAGATGATCCGACAGGCTCCACTGCTCATGCTGCCGATCATAAAACCACATCATCTGGGTGGCTTGTTGCTTCATTGACGACTCCGACACTACAACCACGTCATCCCCCCGACACGTGCAGGAAAGCATATCCGTTCACGGGCATATCTCCACGGGCGCATGGCAATTTTCTGCGATGGGATAATGCGATGTGGGTCGAGAAAATGCGAGACGGTGCGGCTAAAACCAGATATCGGGTCGACACAAGGCGCTGCCAAGGGGGACAGAAACGATCCTATTCACTGATACTGCCTGCCTGTTTCATTGAGCTCAAGCGGTTTTTGGCATGAAACGGGAAAAGCTCACAATTTGGGTGGTGCGGGATCCCCAGGGGGATATTTCGTGATGCAGATCACACTTTGATTTGGCCACATGGGTAATCTGAGGGTGAAGACACAAGCAAGACGACCCGAAGGGGGCCAATATGAAAATTGAAATGACCAGCAAAATCATTGACATCACCCCAGCCATCCGCGAGCGCATTGAATCCCGTTTTGAAAAGCTCGAGCGTCTTCAGGTGCCTCTTATCACACCCCATGTGATCATCTCCAAAGAGCGTTTGATGTATATCGTCGAAGCCACCGCCGGCATTCCCAACGGCAAACTGTTTGCCCAGGCAGAGCATGAGGATCTCTATGCCGCCATCACGGATCTGGGCCAGAAGCTGGAACGCCAGCTCAACCGTCACACGGAGAAACCCCTCGCCCGCCGTGCCGCCGGCAAGGAAGTCCCTCAGACCGAACCGGATGAAGCGGACGCCTGATCCCTCTCCATCACAGCATTCATCGAGCAAAAGGCGGGTTATCCCGCCTTTTTGCATTCCGCCATCCAGGCGCCTCTCATCCCAACCAGCGCAGCCGGGCATCTACCCCGCGCGAGAGCTCATCGAGCAGTGGCAGCATGAGCAGGGGCGCCTCCCCCCTGGGATCGGCATGCATCGGGCTTGCCGCCTGCCTTCCCTGCCAGCGTGCACGCCCCAGCGCCGAGAGGTTGTCATAGACGGCGGGGGCCAGCGCCGGCGTCTTGCTCACCAGCGGAGGCGTTCGCAGCGCCAGCCACAGCCTGACATCCACCATGCTCCCCCCCTGCTGCAATCGCTCGTTGATGGCGCCGGCTCCGCTCTCGTCCCCTACCCCTTCCAGGGCCGCTTGCGGCATCAGACCGAAGCGGGCACGCCACGACGTCTCTGCGGCCTGCGCCCTGGGCGTGTCGTCAAACCAGGGTTGCTCCTCCACCGCATCGGTCAGCAGCGCCAGATGCAGCCTGAAGTCGGCCCTGTCCCCCAGGCGGAGATCCTGGTTGAGCCGTTGCCCCAACTGGGTTTCATCGACGAGCCATCGGTCACGGATTGCACTGGGCAGCATAAGATAAATCTTGGAAATAAGGGTTTCATTGCTTATCGGCCATCAACCCGATCCTTTAAGCATTAAAAATCCTTGCCCGGGGGTTCACAAGCGCGACAGATCTGTTAGTATGCGCCTCGCACTTGGGGAGGGGTTCCCGAGCGGCCAAAGGGATCAGACTGTAAATCTGACGGCTCTGCCTTCGAAGGTTCGAATCCTTCTCCCTCCACCATTCAAGTGCGCACAATCAGGCAATACCCCGTGGAGGGGTTCCCGAGCGGCCAAAGGGATCAGACTGTAAATCTGACGGCTCTGCCTTCGAAGGTTCGAATCCTTCTCCCTCCACCATCATTCAAGAAAACCCGGCCTCGTGCCGGGTTTTCGCTTTTCCGCTTCCCTGGCTTGTTCCCCATGTACCGGCCTTAGCGCCCGGGACATAAAAAAACGGGAGGCCAGGCCTCCCGTCTCGTCATGACTCGCTCACAGGGTGAAGCGATAGAAGATGTCCACCGCCTGGGCCACCCCGCTCATGGCCTGCAGGTAGAGCCTGGGCATCAGCTCGTAGCGCAGCTTGAACTCGGCGATGGGGCTGAACACCCCGACCCCGTACTGGAACTGCAGGCCGGGCAGCAGGTAGGCCGACAATGTCACCTGGGTGTCATCCCCGCTCCCGGCGGTGTCGAGCGACACGTCGCTCATGCCGAGGGACTCCCCGATACTGGAGACAACCCCGCTCGCCTGGCTCACGGCCCCCGCCACCAGCAGACCGTTGAAGCCGCCATCCTCACCGCTGGTCTGCAACCCCTTGCCCCGCAACAGGTAGGAGAGCTGCTCGGACTGCGCCATCTGCGGCTCGGAATAGACGGTGATCTTCGGCTTGGCGGCCGGTCCGGTCACCCGCACCCCCACGGTGACGTTGTCCTCTATGGTGTCAGGATCCCGGTAGGTCTCGATGTTGAGATAGGGCTGATCGATGGGGCCGGAGAAGGTGATCCTGCCCTCCTTGATGATGAGGTTCTGGCCATAGGCCTTGAAGCGCCCGTCCTTGAGCTCCAGCTGACCGTTGCCGGAGAGTGGTTTGGACGGATCCTGGCGAATATTGAGCGCCCCCGTCACCTTGGTCTTGAGCCCCATGGCCTCCAGCCGGACATCGTCGCCGAGGCGAATGGCCAGCTTGATCTCCATGGGCAGCGGCTCCGCCTTGGGCAGCGGCGGCATGTCCTCGTAGATCACGGTCACGTCATCGGAGACCGCCACCGCACTCTCGGGCAGAGTCTTGACCAGGATGCGCGACCAGGGAATGTCCACCTGACCGCTGATCCGGGTCTCCTCCCCCAGGGTGATGGCGATGTCGGGGGTCACCCTGACGCGGCCCATGCCCGGATACTGGGCCTCCAGATCCTTGCCCTGGATGGTGAGGCTGCCGGTGACAGGCTGCTTGGCCCAGCTCAGCCAGCCCCCCAGCGCCAGCGGCCCCTTGCCGACCATCATGGAGCCGTCGAGCTCAGCCCGGTTGCCGTTTATCTTGAGACGGGTCACCAGCTTTGAGAGGGTCACCATGTCGGAGTGGGTCTGTACCTCCCCCTCCCGCAGGTTCAGCTCCCCGAACAGCAGCGGGGTGGCCAGGGTGCCGTCGAAGCGGGCATCCGCCGAGATGATCCCCTGCAGGGAGCGCACCTCGGGAATGAGAGGGGCGAAGGTAGTCAGCTTGAGGTCATCGAACCTGAGCTGTCCCGAGAGGTTGCCGCGCCCGGCGGGATCCCGGATGAGCAGATCGGTGTCGATGTTGCCGATCTGCTGGGACGCGAAATCGACCCGGATGGCGGCCTGCTGGCGTTCGAAGTCCACCCCCAGCTCCAGGCGCTGGTAATCGGTCTTGAGATCGTCAGCCACGAAGGTACCCGGCGTGGTGCGCACGGTGGCGTGCAGGGTTGGCTGGCTGCCGCGCCAGCTGGCACGCCCATCGGCGGAGAGCACCGCCTGCCAGCGGAAGTTGTCAGGCAACCAGGGACGCAGCCGCTTGAGATCGAACGCGCTCAGGGCAAACTCCAGGCTGCCCTGGGCCGGGGCTACCCGGCTGCCCTTGACGCACAGGCTGGCCCCCTGGGAGCCGAGGCAGAGATCCCCCATGGTCAGCTGCTGCTTCGGCAGATCCAGGTCCAGGGCCCAGGGCGCCGTCAGCGACCAGCGCTTGAGCGGGGTCTTCAGCTTGAGCTCGGAGAGGGAGCCACGCCAGCGCTCCCCGCGCAGGCTGCCGCTCAGGCGCAGATCGGCGGCCACCGGATCCCCCTTCATGGTCAAGGTGAGCCCGTGACGGTCGAGATCGCCGTTCAGGTTCAGGGCCATCTGGGAGAGGGCGGTGCTGCCCTGCACCAGGCTCGCCACTGTCACCGCCAGCTCGCCCGCAGGCTTGTCCCCCACCAGGGCATTGCCCTTGATGGCCGTCTCCTTGAGCACTGTCCCCGCATAGGAGAGGCGGCTCGACGCCAGATCCACATTCACCCGCGGCGCCTGCTGGCTGCCGGTGACCCGCACCTGGCCCTTGATGTCCCCGCCAAGACCGGGGTAGATGCCCCCGAGCTTGGGCGCATCCAGATCCGCATCCAGCTTCCAGGCCTGGGCCGTGAGCGACCCCCTGGCCTGCAGCCGGTTGGGGCCGCTTTGCAGCGCCAGGGCCGGGATGGTCCACTCCATCTTGTCGTTGCCGCTGAGTTGACCCTGCAGGGCCAGCGGATACTGGTTGAGCTTGCCATCGACCTTGAGCTCGGGCAGTGCCAGCTGCCAGTGACCCGTCTCGTCAAGCTCGAAGCGGCTCGCTATCTTGCCCGCCAGCGCCCCTTCGATCTCGGGCACCAGCTCGGCCGGGTTGATCCCCTTGAATTCGGCGTTGCCCTGCCACTGGACTCCCTTGCTCCAGGCCAGCTTGCCGTCCAGCTTGAGCTCCCCCTTGAGGGCGTTGAGCCGCAAGGCGATCTTGCTGAGTCGCTCCAGATCCCCCTTCCCTTCCAGCGCGATCTTGAAGGGCGGCACATCGGTGCCCTTGCCCGAAGTCTCGAGGGCAAACCGGTAGCCGGAGAGCTTGCCCTTGGCGCTCAGGGTCCCCTTGTCCAACCGGTAGCTGGGTTCATCCTTGGCCGGCTTGTGCAGCGGCCAGGATAGGCGCTTCCAGTCGAGGGCCAGATCGAAGGGCAGCTCGGGATCCAGCGCTGCCAGCGTGCCCTTGATATTCGCACTCACCGGCCCCTTGGCTTGCAGGGCCAGCGCCAGCTTGCCCACTGAGCCATCCAGCAGGAGGGTGGCCTGCTCGGTATCGAGCTCCCAAGGCTTGAGTCCCTTGCGGCCCTTGGCATCCAGGGTCAGGGCAAGGGGATAGTCATCGACCAGGCGTACATGACCGCTCAGGGCCAGATCCGCCATGGCATGGCGCAGGGAGAGCTCCCGGATGTCGATGCGCTCCTCCAGGGCACTGGCCGACAGCAGCAGCTTGTCGAGCCCCTCCACCAGCTCTCCTTGCTGGTAGCGCACCCGGGTCAGCGTCACCCCTTCCAGCTGGACGGGGAAAGGCAGGCGGATGGCGGGCAGGGCTATGGGTTCGGGCTTGGCAGGAACAGCCTTGCCCTTACTGTCAGCCTCGCTCGGCTTGCCTTCTGCGGGCGAGCTCCTGGTCACCCTGGTCTCGTCCTTGGAAGGCGCGGTGCTCGCGGCGCCCGAGACGGCCGGTGTGGCTTGCTGTGGCGCCTTGCTATCGGCTGGCTTGCTATCGGCTGGCTTGCTCTCTGCCGCCTTGTTCTCGGCAACCGCGCTCTCTGCCAGGACCACGTTCAGGCCATCGAGCACGGGCCCGCGCACGATCAGTCCCTTGCGATCCAGGGTGGCGCCTATCTCCAGATCCTTGAGGGTCACCGCCACGCCGGGCACGGCCAGATCGAGGTCGGCCACCTGGAGGCTGTCTATCTGGATCTTGAGCGGCAACGGGCGCCAGACGAAGGGCTCTGACGGCTCTTCCGGCGCAGGTTCCGAGTCGGCGACCTTGACCACGGGGTGGGTGACCGCCAGGGACTTGATCCAGAGCTTGCCCTGCAAGAGCTTGCCCAGATCCCAGTCGAGCACGGCACGCTCGACCGTGACGTCCACCAGTTCGTCCTGCCAGCCGACCCCTTCCAGGGTCCAGCCATAGCCAAGCTGGCCCGCCACCAGCTCCCCCTTGAGGGAGGGCAGTGCGGATCTGGCCTGCTGCCATAGCCACTTGTTGCCCTGGTGGGTGAAGCCCAGCAGGCTGACGCCGATGAGCAGCAGGAAGATGAGGCCCATGAGCCACAAGACGATGCGTTTTACCCAGATCACGATGCAGACCCCTGCAAGAAGCTCAGCCGCAGCGGCCAGAAAAGAGAATGAAGAGAAGAAGCGCGTTCACACCGGATCATAGTTCTGGCCCCAGTGCGAAGTGCAGCCGCAGCGGCTTGTCTTCTTCGGAGATGCCCACCGCCAAGTCCAGCCTGACCTGGCCGATGGGGGTCACCCAGCGCACCCCGACCCCGGTGCCTATCTTCCAGGCCTCGCTGTAGTCGACGGTGGCGGTACCCCCATCCACGAACAGGGCGCCGAGCCACTTGTCACTGAAGCGGTAGTTGTATTCCAGGCTGCCGACGCTGGTGTAGCGGCCCCCGGTGAGCTTGCCCTCCTCGTCCCGCGGCGAGACGGTCTCGTAGCCGTAGCCGCGGATGGTCTGGTCGCCACCGGTGAAGAAACGCAATGAAGGGGGCACCAGGGAGAAGTCATCCCCGACGATGGCCCCCTGCTCGACCCGCATCAGGAAGCGGTGATCCTCCCCCAGGGTACGCAGCCACTTGCTGCGCCCCCACACCCGCATGAAGTTGATGTCGGACCCCCAGTAGGGGCTGGAGAACTCCACCGTCAGCTGCTGGCGATCCCCCCAGTCCGGCACCAGGCCGCCGCGCACCCGCAGCCGCGACCAGGAGACACCGGGGATCAGCAGCAGACTGTTCCCCTCGTCGGTGCCCTGCACATAGCGCTCGTTCTCCAGCCGCACGAACACGTCCCTGTCCCAGCTGTCGGGCCGCCGCTTCCAGCGGTGCACGCCGAAGGTGGCCAGATCGGAGCGGGTATCGTTGTTGTCGGTGTATTGGTAGCCAGCCTGCAGGGAGTAGTAGTCCCGCAGCGGGTTGCCCACCGGGATCTGGTAGTCGAAGCTCAGCTCCGCCTCCGGGGCCGAGATCTTGGCGGTGCTGGAGAGGCTGTGGCCATAACGGTTGACCCAGGGTTTCTCCCAGGTGGCGCTCAGGCGCGGCCCCACGTCGGTGGCGTAGCCGATACCCGTCTCAATCTCGTGGTCGACCCGGTTGCTGAGGGTCACCTGCACCGGCACCAGGTTGTTCTCGGCCTGGCTGATGAGGGGCTTGATGTCCACCTGCTTGAACAGCTTGGTGGAGGAGACATCCTGGGACATCTCCGCCAGCCGGATCGCCAGGTAGGGGTCACCACTCTTGATGTTGACGAGCGGCCGGATCAGGCGCAGGGCCTCCGGCGTCGCGTCGTAGTGGATCTCGCCAAAGTGATAGCGCGGGCCGGAGCGGAACAGGATGTAAATCTCCGCCTTGCCCTGCTCCGGGAAGACCTTGACCTGGCTCTTGCTGATCTTGGCGTCAAAGTAGCCCCGTGCCAGCCCCAGGCTGCCCAGATCCGCCTTGATGGATTCGTACTTGCCGTGGTTGAGGGGATCCCCCTCTTTTAATGGCAGCTTGTCCAGCAGCTCGCTGTAGACCTCGTCGCTGCCCGCCTGCCCCTCCAGCAGAATGTCGAGGCGCGAGACGATCACCGGCTCTCCCCGCTCGATCTCGATCACCACCCTGGCCGGGGATTTCTTGTCGCGGTTGAGGGTGATCTTGGGCTGGTAGTAGCCATAGACCTGGAGGGCTTTCTGCACGCTCTCGGTGATCTTGACCCGGGCGGGTCTGAATTGGCGCTCCTGATAGACGGGCAGGGCGTTGAGGTAAGCCTCGACGTTGTCCTTCTGCTCCCCCTTTACCCCCTTGACCTGATAGGTCAGCTTGGCCGCCAGGACGGGGGTTGCCAGCAGCCAGAGGCAGAGGGCGAGCAGCAAGGCGCCGGCCCCGTAACGGCGGGATGGCCGGAATGCGGTGCTTCCGGCAGGAGAAGTAGGATAGCATCCTGTCAAACGTCTATTTCCCCGAATAACATGATTAAAAGAGTGTAACCTTCAGAACGATAGCGGGACTCACCCCGACCAAACTCGCCCATCCTAGCACAACCGGGGTCGCGAAATCCCCCGACCGGGCCCCAATCGGGGTGACGGCCCTCCCCCCGGGATCGCGGCCTAAACGGCGGCGCGCGGGGCGCTTCCCCGGCCGGGCCGAGCCGATTGCACACGCTTGCGGCAAGGGGCGTATAAAAAACACGCGCATCCGGTGCACACCGCCCGCGTTCATGCACCGCTATCCCACCTCCGCCGCCCTCCGGCGCGCGACAATTCCTGTCGAAGCGCCCCGGACTTTGCGAGGGGACGCCGCCTCGCCGACTTGACATCATCGTCTGACACCAGTGCCATCATGCCTGCTATTGAACCGGAAAATAAGTGTAAATCAATAACTTGATGGGTGGCACTAAAGCTTCGTTCAATCCAATCGATTTATCCCGCTGCCACTGCTCTCCCGCCTGTCTCACACTGCTCCCATTCATCGCAGGAGAGACACCATGACCTTACGCAGCGAACAACTGGCTGACTACATCGCCGACCGACTCGAATTCATCACCTTCCTGGCCTGCTGCAGCGCCCTGCTGGCCCTGCTGACCGGCATGAACGGCCAACAGGCGCTGGCCTTCACCGCCCTCAACCTGCCCTTCGGCCTCGCCCTGCTGCTGGGCATGGCCCTGCTGGCGCCGCTGCCCGCCCACTGGCGCCTGCCCGGGGTGTCGCTGCTGCTGGTCGGCGGTGCCCTGCTCACCCTGCAGATGGGTGGCGAGTGGCTCAATCCCCTGGCCATCTGGAGCCTCTATGCCCTGCTGGGGCTGGAGATTATCTGGCAGTCCCGACCCAGGGCACGCCTGGCCGCCGGGGCCCGGGGCTGAGCCCGAACACCGAGGGCTGACGCGGGCGCGCATTTGGAGTAATCTTGCGCCCCTTTACCGCCACCGAGGAGCCTCCCGATGAAAAAAGCCTGTGCCCAGCACATCCTGGTCAAGACCGAGAAACAGTGTCTGGAGATCAAGGAGAAGATCGAGAAGGGTGCCGACTTCGGCCAGATGGCCAAGCGATTCTCCACCTGCCCCTCCGGCAAGCGCTTCGGGGATCTGGGGGAGTTCTCCAAGGGGGACATGGTCAAATCCTTCGACGACGCCGTCTTCAAGGGGGAGCTGCTCAAGGTCCTGGGGCCGGTGCGCACCAAGTTCGGCTTCCACCTGATCAAGGTGCTCTACCGCAGCTGAGACCGCGCCCGAGCGCCGTTCCAGCCCACGCCGGTTTGCTGGCGCCCCGCCCCCAGACGTGCCCCGTCCCGGGGCTACACCATACCGAAGCAATATGATAATTTACTAACGTTATCAGTCAATTAAGTTTATCCTCTGGGCATAGTTCCATCCTGACCAGTGGATCCTTCTTATGCACAGCTCTTTGTGGTGGCCCCTGCTGGCCTGGTTGCTGCCCCTCGGGGGCGCCCTCGGCAGCCGTGCCCACCTCTGGCCCTGGTGGCTCGGTTTCACCCTCTGCCTCGCGAGCGCCCTGATCAGCCTGTGGCTGCTGCTGCGCCTGCCCTGGCGCTATCGCCGTACCGCCAACCTGTGGCCCGATGCCTGGGGCATCGCCCCCCTGCTGTTGCCCCTACTGTTCATTGTTCAGGCCTTGCGCTCGCCGCTCACCAACGACGTCAGCACGGATCCCTACCACCCTCCCCGCCTCCAGTGGGCCGGGCAGCTGAGAACGGCGCAGGATCTCCCCGTCAGCATCCCTCCCCTGCAAGTTTTTCCCGGCAATCCCGGTCCTCTCTATACCCGCGCCTCTCCCGCCGAGGTGCTCGCCGAGGCGGATGAGCTGATGACGGAGCTCGGCTGGCAGGTGCACCCGAGCCCGGACGGCCTGGATGCCGTCGTCACCACGAGCTGGTTCGGTTTTCAGGATGACGTGGCGCTGCGGGTCTTCGCCGGGCCGAAAGAGACCCGCATCGACATGCGATCCGCCTCCCGTCAGGGGCGCAGCGATCTGGGGGCCAACCGGGCACGGATCCTGGACTTCCTGAACCGGCTCAACGAACGGCTGGGGGGCGCCTACAAGCCCAAGATGCAAAAACTTCAAGAGGAACAAAATGCGCATTGAAGTCAAGCCGGACAGTGCCTATGCCTGGTTCATCCGCCCCTTCTTCTGGCTGCAGAAGCGCAACTACGGCCAGGTGCTGATCCCCGGCAAGTGCTGGGGCCGATCCCCCCGCCTGTTCGCCGCCGTGGCGACCCTCTATGGCGTCATCAACCGCAAGCGCTCTCCCATCGATCCCGTGCTGCGCTCCCTGGTGACGGTGCGGGTCTCCCAGCTCAACTGGTGCCGTTTCTGCGTCGACATCAATGCCATGACCCTCATCAAGCGGGCCGGCTCCAGCGAGAAGGTGGAAGCCCTGGCCGAGTGGCGCGAAAGCCCCTTGTTCGACGAGCGGGAGCGGGCCGTGCTCGACTTCACAGAGGCGATGACAGGGCTGGATGGTGTGAGCGACGAGCAGGCTGCCCGTCTCAAGCCCTGGTTCGATGACGACGCCATGGTGGAGCTCACCGGCCTCATCGCCTTCCAGAACATGTCGGCCAAGTTCAACGCCGCCCTCGACATCGCTCCCCAGGGCTTCTGCCAGCTGCCGGTTCAGCCCGTGCGCCCGACCGATGCCAACGCCGACAAGGACGCCAAATGACGCGAGCCCGTTTGCTGCTTCTGCTGGTGATGGGGTGCCTCATCGGCGCCTTTTTCGCGTTCGATCTCGGCCACTATCTTAGCCTCTCCGAGTTACAGGCTCGCCAGGCGAGCCTGGCGCTCTGGGTCGACCGCCATTTTGTCGCGGCCAGCCTGCTGTTTCTGGTGATCTATGTGCTCAGCACCGCCCTCTCCCTGCCGGGGGCCAGCCTGCTCACCCTGGCAGGCAGCGCGGTCTTCGGTATCGGTTGGGGGCTGCTGCTGGTCTCCTTTGCCAGCTCGCTCGGCGCCACCCTGGCGTTTCTCAGCGCCCGCTTCCTGCTGCGCGACTGGGTGAGCGCCCGCTTTGGCGACAAGCTGGCCACCTTCCAGGCGGGGATGGCAAAGGATGGCCCCTTCTATCTGCTGAGCCTGCGCCTCATCCCCCTCTTCCCCTTCTTCTTGGTCAACCTGGTGATGGGGCTGACCCCCATCAGAGTCAGTACCTACTACTGGGTGAGCCAGCTCGGCATGCTGCCGGGCACCTTCGTCTATGTGCTGGCGGGCAGCGAGCTGGCCACCCTCACCAGCACGGGCAACATCCTCTCCCCCGGCCTGGTGGCGGCCCTGACCCTGCTCGGCCTCATGCCCTGGCTGATGCGGGGGCTGCAACGCAGGCTCGCCCTGCGCCGCCTGCACGCCCCTTTTCAAAAGCCGATCCGCTACGACTACAACCTGGTGGTGATCGGTGCCGGCGCCGGCGGCCTGGTCACCAGCTATATCGCCGCGGCGGTGAAGGCCAAAGTGACCCTGATTGAAAAACACAAAATGGGGGGAGATTGCCTCAACACCGGCTGTGTCCCCTCCAAGGCGCTGATCCGCGCTGCCCGCTTTGCTGCCGAGCAGCGCAAGGCGGGCGAGCTCGGCTTTAGCCCGAGCCAGAGCGAGGCTGATTTTGCCGCCGTGATGGCGCGGGTCGCCCAGGTGATCAGGGAGGTCGAGCCCCACGACTCCGTCGAGCGTTACCAGGGGCTGGGGGTGGAGTGCATCGAGGGGGCGGCGCGGCTGGTCTCCCCCTGGGAGGTCGACGTCAACGGCCGGCGCCTCACCACCCGCCACGTGGTCATCGCCACCGGCGCCAGACCGCTGGTGCCCGATTTACCGGGACTTGATGAGGTGCCCTACCTCACCTCGGACACCCTGTGGCAGCTGCGCACCCCGCCGCGCCGCCTGCTGGTGCTCGGCGGCGGCCCCATCGGCTGCGAGCTGGCCCAGAGCTTTGCCCTGCTCGGCATCCCCGTCACCCTGGTGGAGCTGGCCGATCAGCTGCTGCCACGAGAGGAGCGGGAAGTGGCCGAGGCGTTGCACCACCAGATGGAACGGGACGGCGTCACCCTTCTCACCGGCTGGCGCGCCGAGCGGGCGCAATACCAAGCCATAGAGGATGGGCTGCCCATCCGGCTGCACCTTCGCCGGGGTGACGAGACCCAAGTGATCGAAGGAGATCAGCTGCTGCTTGCGCTGGGCCGGGTTGCCAGCGTGAGCGGCTTCGGGCTGGAGGAGCTGGGGGTCACGCTGGCGCCGCGCGGCACTGTCGCGGTCGACGGTTTTCTGGCCACCAACTACCCCAGCATTCTGGCGGTGGGGGACGTGGCGGGCCCCTACCAGTTCACCCACTTTGCCGCCCATCAGGCCTGGTATGCCGCCGTCAACGCCCTGTTTGGCCAGTTCAAGCGCTTTCGCGCCGACTACCGGGTGATCCCGGCGGCTACCTACACCACGCCTGAAATTGCCCGGGTGGGCCTCAATCGCAAGGAGGCCGAGGCGCAGGGCATTGCATTCGAGGTGACCCGCTTCGCGCTGGCCGAGCTGGATCGCGCCATCGCCGACGGTGAGCGCGAGGGCTTTGTCGAGGTGCTGACCGTGCCGGGCAAGGACAAGATCCTGGGTGCCACCATAGTGGGCACTCACGCCGGCGAGCGGATAGCCGAGTTCGTCCTCGCCATGCGCCACAAACTGGGGCTTGGCAAGATCCTCGCCACCATCCACGCCTACCCCACCCTGATGGAGGCGAACAAATACGTGGCCGGCGAGTGGAAACGGGCCCACCAGCCCACCCGCATCCTGGCCCTGCTGGCCCGTTATCACAGCTGGCGCCGCGGCGCCTGATCCCTTAGGTGACACTCATGTTCAAGACCCTGCCCCTGCTCAAAACCCTGGTCTGCGCCCTGCCCCTGCTGGCAAGCGGCTCCCTGATTGCCGGCGAGAACCCGGCCCCCGATGCCCGCTGGCAGCAGACGCTGGACGAGGCCAAGGGCCAGACTGTTTACTTCAACGCCTGGGGCGGCAGCCCGGAGATCAACGGCTATCTGGTGTGGGCCGGGCAGGAGCTCGAGCGCCAGTACGGGGTCAGGCTGGTGCAGGTCAAGGTGGATGATATCGCCCAGAGCGTCAGCCAGCTGCTTGCCAACAAACAGGCGGGCAAACTCGCAGGCGGCCCCATCGATCTGCTCTGGGTCAATGGCGAGAACTTCAAGGCGATGAAAGAACGGGAACTGCTGGGGGCTCCTTTCACCGGGGAGCTGCCCAACATGGCCCTGGTGGACCCGAGTCTGCCGGTGAGTGAGGACTTCACCGTACCGGTAGCGGGGCTCGAGGCCCCCTGGGGCATAGGCCAGCTCAACCTGATGGTCAACGGGGAGGAGGTCGCCACGCCCCCCACCTCGGCCGCCGCCCTGCTCGCCTGGGCCAGGGCCAACCCCGGCCGCTTCACCTATCCCAAGCCACCCCAGTTCCACGGCTCGAGCTTTCTCAAGCAAATCCTGCTGGAGCTCACCCCGGATCCCGCCCCCCTCTATCGGGAGGCGACCGATGCCGAGTTTGAGCGTCTGACGGCGCCCCTCTGGACCTGGCTCGATGCGCTGCACCCGGTACTCTGGCGCAAGGGCAAGCTGTTCCCTGCCAGCGCCGCCGAGACCCGTCAGCTGCTGGATGATGGCGAGCTGGCCATGGCCATCAGCTTCAACCCGGGAGAAGCCCGGAGCGCGGTGCAAAACGGTGCCCTGCCACCTGGCGTGGTCGCGGTGGCCATGGCAAAGGGGGCGCTCACCAACAGCCACTTTCTCGCCATTCCGTTCAACCCCAGCGCCCGTGCCGGGGCCAAGGTGGCGGTCAATTTTCTGCTAAGCCCGGCAGCCCAGGCACGCAAGGCCGATCCCGCCTTCTGGGGCGATCCCAGCGTGCTGCGGACCGATGCCCTGCCCGCCTCGGCCAGCCAGACGCCGGCCCTGCGCTTCAAGGCGGTGGCAGAGCCCCACCCCAGCTGGCAACTCAGGCTTGAAGCAGCCTGGGCCGAACGTTACGGCCACTGATGCCATCAACCACCGACAACCGGCTGCCAGGCTGGCGTCCTCTCTTCACCTGCGCTTGCGCCCTCCTGCTGGCGGCGCCCGTGCTGGCGGGGCTGTGGCAACTGCTGGGCAGCGGGCTAAGCCAGCTAAACCTTCATCGCCTGCTGGCCCAGCCCGGACTCTGGCACTCGGCGGCCCTGAGCCTGTGGATTGGCGCGGCCTCGACCCTCGGCAGCCTGCTGCTGACCGCCCTGCTGCTGGCGCAAAGCAGCCAGCAGGGTGACGAGCGCCCCTGTTTTCGCTGGCTGCGCCGCCTGCTATCCCCCCTGCTGGCCCTGCCCCACGTCGCCTTCGCCATCGGCTTTGCCTTTCTGCTCGCCCCCTCCGGCTGGCTGCTGCGCCTCGTCTCTCCCTCCCTGACCGGGTTCGAGTTTCCCCCCGATTGGCAGACCATCCGGGATCCCTGGGGACTTGGCCTGATCCTGGCGCTCATCATGAAGGAGACGCCGTTTCTGCTGTTGATGGCGCTGGCGGCCCTGGAGCCCGCCAAACTGGCGCGCCAGCAGTGGCTCGGGGCGAGCCTTGGCTTCAGCGCACCGCAGATCTGGTGGCGTCTGCTGCTGCCCGCCCTCTGGCCCGCCCTGCGCCTGCCCCTCTATGCGGTCGCCGCCTACGGGGTGGCGGTGGTGGATCTCGCCCAGCTGCTGGGCCCGGATGCCCCCGCTCCGCTGGCAGTCGGGCTGTGGCTCTGGTATCAGGATCCGGATCTTGGCTGGCGCGGCGTCACCGCCAGCGGCGCCCTGCTGCTGCTGGCCATCAGCCTGTTGCTGCTGGCGGCGCTGCGCCTGCTGGAGTGGGCTCATCAGCGGTATGGCAAGCAGCTCTGGCTCGACGGACAGCGCCGCGGATCGCGCCCCCTGGCGGCCAGGCTGGCCGGCCTCTGTGTCGCCGCCCTGTTTGCCATCAACCTGGCGGTGCTGGCGGCCCTGCTGCTCTGGTCGCTGGCGCGGCGCTGGTCCTTCCCGGATCTGTGGCCAAGTCAATGGAGCAGCCAGCACTGGCTGGAGCTGCTGCCGGACCTGATGCCCCTGCTCATCGACAGCGCCTTGCTGGCCCTGGCGGGCGCGGCGCTGGCCCTGCTGCTGGTGGTATTGAGTCTGGAGGCGCAGCAGGGGCGTCGCCCCTGGCCGCTCTGGCTCATCTGCCTGCCGTTGCTGCTGCCCCAGGCCAGCCTGCTGTTTGGCATCCGGCTCGGACTCGACTGGCTGGGTGGCGGGATTGGTTGGGGCTGGGTGCTCTGGAGCCAGCTGCTGTTCGTGTTTCCCTACGTCTATCTCTGTTTGCACGGCCCCTATCGCCAGTTCGATCCCCGTCTCACCCAGACGGCGCTCCTGCTCGGCGCCAGCCCCTGGCGCACCTGGTGGCGGGTGAAGGGGCCCTTGCTGGCCCGCCCGCTGCTTTTCTCGTTCGCGGTGGGAGCGGCGGTGAGCCTCGCCCAATATCTGCCGACCCTGCTGTTTGGCGCAGGTCGGGTGGTCACCATCACCACGGAGGCGGTGGCCATCGGCAGCGGCCTCAACCGGCGGCTGGCCGGGCTCTACGGCCTGTTGCAACTGCTCCTGCCACTGGCAATCTATCTGCTGGCGCTCTGGCTGCCAGGTCGCCTCAACCCGGCGCTCAAGGGCGCCCGATAAACACGGGAACGTCTCGATGCTAAGCACCACGCCCCTTCACCTCTACCTTGGGCAAGCGCCCTTGCTGTCGTTACCCGCGCTCGCCATCGCCCCCGGCGAGGTGCTGACCCTGATGGGACCCAGTGGCTGCGGCAAGAGCTCGTTGCTGGCGGCGCTGGCGGGCATCCTGCCCCCCATGGGGCCCCTTCGGCTGGAGGGGGACGTCCGGCTCGGCGAGCGACGGCTCACCCTGCTGCCCCCGCAGGCGAGGCGCATCGGCATGCTGTTTCAGGATGACCTGCTGTTTGCCCACCTGACGGTGGCCGAGAACCTGATGTTCGGCATGCCCGCCTCCCTCAAGGGAAGCGGCGCCCGGCGGGCGAAAGCGCTGGAGGCCCTGGCACAGGTGGCGCTGGCGGATCAGGCAGACAAGCTGCCGGGGGCGCTCTCCGGCGGCCAGAAGGCACGCGTCAGCCTGCTGCGGGCCCTGCTGGCCGAACCGCAAGCCCTGCTGCTGGACGAGCCCTTCTCCCGCCTCGACAAGCCGCTGCGGGCGGCATTTCGCGCCCTGGTGTTCGAGCAGATAAGGATGCTGGCGATCCCCGCCATCCTGGTCACTCATGATGAAGAGGATGCTCCCGGCACCATCCTCGACCTCACCCTTTCCATCCCTGTTTGCCGAGGATCCTGACCTTGTTCGATCGCTACCTCATCCCCGTCATTCGCAGCCCCCTCACCCGGCTGGCCAGACCCTTGCGGCGCATGGGGATCAGCGCCAACCAGGTGAGTCTCACCGGCTTTGCCATCGGCATGCTGGTGCTGCCGCTGCTGGCCTTTGACCTTTATCTCTGGGCACTGCTCGCCATCCTGCTCAATCGCATGCTGGACGGGCTGGATGGCGCCGTGGCACGGGAGACGGGGATCACCGACTGCGGCGGCTTTCTCGACATCACCCTCGACTTCATCTTTTACGCCGCCGTGGTGCTGGGGTTCGCCCTCGCCGACCCCGCCAACGCCCTGCCCGCTGCCACCCTGCTGTTTGCCTTCATGGGCACGGGCTCGAGTTTTCTCGCCTTCGCCATCATGGCGGGCAAGCGGGGGATCGATAACCCCGTCTATCACCACAAGTCGCTCTATTACCTCGGAGGGTTGACCGAGGGGAGCGAGACCATCGCCCTGTTCGTCTTGATGTGTCTGTGGCCCACCGGTTTTGCGTCCCTCGCCTACGGCTTTGCCCTGCTCTGCCTCATCACCACCCTGACCCGGCTCTGGAGCGGCTATCACACCCTGCGTTGAGGAGGCGGGAGACAGTGGGAAAGAGGGGGGGCCACTGCACGGAGCACTTGCGCATGGACGCCAATGTTTTACCATGACGGCACTCTTTTTCAGGCTCACGAGAACCTTATGCGTCGCCTTGTCTGTCTCCTCTCCCTGTTTCCCCTGCTCTATGGCTGCAGCAGCACCCCGGCGCCCAAGCCCGTGGTCAAACCCCAGCCCAACAGCGCCTTCATCAACCAGACACCGCCGAGCAAACCCTTCTACGGCCAGGTGAGCCAGCCGGGCGTCAGCAGGGGGGACTTCGCCAACCGCAGCAATGTGGACAACTTCGTGCAGCGCATGGTCTCCAAGCACGGCTTCAACGGCGCCGAGCTGCACCAGTTGCTGGCGCAGGCACAGCGCTATGACTGGATCATCAAGCTGATGGACGCCCAGGCGCCTACCACCACGCCGCCTACCGGCCCGACCGGCGCCTGGAATCGCTACCGCGCCAAGTTCATCACCCCGGACAACGTGCAAAACGGCGTCAACTTCTGGCGCGAATACGAGAGCGAACTCAACCGCGCCCAGCAGATCTACGGCGTGCCGCCGGAGATCATCGTCGGCATCATCGGGGTGGAGACCCGCTGGGGTCGGGTGATGGGCAAGACCCGCATCCTGGATGCCCTGGCGACCCTGGCGTTTGACTATCCGCGCCGCGCCGACTTCTTCACGAGCGAGCTGGAGGCCTTCCTGGTGATGGCCCGGGACGAGGGGATAGATCCCACCGAGCCCCAGGGCTCCTACGCCGGTGCCATGGGCTACGGCCAGTTCATGCCCTCCAGCTTCCAGCGCTATGCGGTGGACTTTGACGGCAACGGCCACACCAACCTCTGGGATCCGGTGGATGCCATCGGCAGCGTGGCCAACTACTTCAAGGCCCATGGCTGGGAGAAGGGGCAACCGGTGGCGGTGCGCGGTCAGGGCCAGCTGCCCGGCTATGAACACGGCTTCCAGACCCGCTACCCCGTGGCCACCCTGCGTGGCGCCGGCCTGGCGCCGACCGGCAATCTGGGCAACCACAAGGAAGCGAGCCTGCTGCGTCTGGACGTGGGCACCGGCTACCAGTACTGGTACGGTCTGCCGAACTTCTACGCCATCACCCGCTACAACCACAGCACCCACTACGCCATGGCGGTCTGGCAGCTGGGACTCGCGGCCAAGGAGGCCAGGGGCGGCTATTGAGGCCGTTCCCTGCCGATGTGAACACGGGCCCCATGGGCCCGTTTTGCTATTCGTTCTCCAGCAGCCAGCGTTTGAGCAGGGCCGCCAGTTGCACCTGTTCGCCCTCGCTCAGGGGAGCCAGCAGGCGGCGCTCGTTGGCGACATGCCGCGCCACCGCCACATCGATGAGCTCCCGCCCCTCTGCCGTCAGGCAGACCAAGAGGCTTCGCCTGTCGCTCGGAGCGGCCTGACGCTCGATGAGGCCCCGCTCGGCCAGCTTGTCGAGCCGGGCCGTCATGGCCCCCGAGGTGAGCATGGCGGACTGGTAGAGCGCCGTGGGAGTGAGTGGCTCATCGGCCCGGCGCAGGGTCGCCAGAATGTCGAAGTCCGACCCCAGCAGGCCGCACTCCTTCAGCTCGTCATTGATCTCGCGCCCGGCGATGGCCGCCATGCGCGCCACCCGCCCAAACACCCCCATGGGGCTGCAGTCGAGATCCGGCCGCTGCCGGGCCCACTGCCCCAACAGCTGGTCCACGTGATCTGTCTCCATCATGGCTCCATTATCTTTTCATAAAGATACTTGATAATAAACCAACTCGCGGCTAGCTTATCTTTCCTTAAAGATACTTTTTTGTGAGACAACTATGCCGCTGCTGATCGCCCTGCTCGCCCCCCTGCTGTGGGGCAGCACCTATGCCGTCGTCAGTCTCTACCTGACCGACTACTCGCCCTACTGGGTGGCCGTGTGGCGAGCCCTGCCCGCCGGTGTGCTGCTGCTGATGCTGCATCCGCGCTGGCCGCCCCTCAGCTGGAACCGCCAGTTCCTGCTGGCGTTTTGCAACATCACCGCCTTCTTCGCCCTGCTGTTCGTGGCCGCCTTCCGCCTGCCCGGCGCCGTGGCGGGCACCCTGGGTGCCACCCTGCCCCTCATCCTGATGGCGCTGGCCTGGCTGCAGGATGGCAAGCGGCCGACCCTCAAGTGGCTGCTGCTGGGCCTGATGGGGCTTGCCGGTGTGCTCCTGCTGCTCAACCCCTCCGCCAATCTGGATCCCGTCGGCGTGGCCTGCGCCCTGCTCGCCACCGTTCTCATCGGTCAGTCCAGCCGCTGGATGCAACGCTGGCCGGTGAGCGATCTGCTGGCGCTGACCGCCTGGCAACTGCTGCTGGGCGGCCTGATGCTGATCCCGCTCGCCTGGTGGCTGGCGGGCCCCATGCCCCTGCCCCATGCCGCCAGCACCCCGGGGCTGCTCTGGCTGGTGCTGCTCAACACGGCGCTCGCCTACTGGGCCTGGCTCTGGGGGCTCAAGCGCCACGGCCCCGAGGTGATGAGCATGCTGGCCCTCACCAACCCCATGGTGGCGGTCTCAGGCGGCGTGCTGCTGGTGGGCGAAACCCTGGACGGCCGGCAGTGGCTCGGCATCGCGGTGATCCTGCTCTCCCTCTTCCTGATGAAGCTGCCGGCCCGCCCCTTCCTCAAGCGCTGGCAAAACCGCAAGGCCGCCACCGGCGGCGTCGACAACGGCTGATCCGCGGTCAACCCGACATAAAAAAAGAGGAGCCACCAGGGCTCCTCTTTCACATGAGTTGATGCCGGAAGGGTCAGACGCCGGCCTTGGCCAGGGCGGCGGAGACGATCTGCTGGGCTTCCTGCTGGATGAGGTCCAGGTGTGCCTCCCCCTTGAAGCTTTCCATGTAGATCTTGTAGATGGACTCGGTGCCGGAGGGGCGCGCCGCGAACCAGCCATGCTCGGTCACGACCTTGAGACCGCCGATGGCGGCGTCGTTGCCGGGGGCCTTGGTCAGCTTGGCGGTGATGGGGTCACCCGCCAGCATGGAAGCCTCCACCAGCGCCGGATCCAGCTTCGAGAGCACCGCCTTCTGGGCACTGTTGGCCGGGGCGTCGATGCGGCGGTAGCTGGAACGGCCAAACTTGGCCTCCAGGGCGTCGTAATGGGCCTGGGGATCCTTGCCGGTGACGGCCAGGATCTCGGCGGCCAGCAGCGCCAGGATGAAACCATCCTTGTCGGTGGTCCAGACGGTGCCGTCCTTGCGCAGGAAGGAAGCGCCCGCGCTCTCCTCGCCGCCAAAGCCGAACTCGCCGCTGTAGAGACCATCCACGAACCACTTGAAGCCGACCGGCACCTCTTTCAGGGTGCGGCCAATCTCGCCGGCGACCCGGTCGATCATGGAGGAGGAGACCAGCGTCTTGCCGACGGCTGCATCGGCAGACCAGCCGGTGCGGTGGGTGAACAGATACTGGATCGCCACCGCCAGGTAGTGGTTCGGGTTCATCAGGCCCGCTTTGGTGACGATACCGTGACGATCGTAGTCAGGGTCATTGCCAAGGGCGATGTCGAACTTGTCTTTCAGGGCTATCAAGCTCGCCATGGCGAACGGACTGGAACAGTCCATCCGGATCTTGCCATCCTTGTCCAGAGTCATGAAGGAGAAGGTCGGATCCACCTTGTAGTTCACCACCTCGATGTCGAGATCGTAACGCTTGGCGATGACGTCCCAGTAGGCGACGCCGGAGCCACCGAGCGGGTCCACCCCGATCTTGATGCCTGCTTTCTTGATGGCGGCCAGGTCCAGCACGTTCTCCAGATCATCCACATAGGGGGTGACATAGTCGTGTTCGACCACGAACGCGCTCGCCAGGGCCTCGGCGAACGGCATGCGCTTCACGCCAGCCAGGTTCGCTTCCAGAATCGCGTTGGCGCGGTCTTCCACCCACTTGGTGATCTCCCCTTCCGCGGGGCCGCCGTGGGGCGGGTTGTACTTGAAGCCACCGTCTTCCGGCGGGTTGTGGGACGGGGTGATCACCACGCCGTCCGCCAGGGCCGCGGGTTTGCCTGCATTGTGGCGCAGGATGGCGTGAGAGATGACCGGAGTCGGTGTGAAGCCGAGGCCGGCCTGGATGCGGGTCTCGACACCGTTGGCCGCCAGCACTTCCACCGCGCTGGCAAAAGCGGACTCGGACAGAGCATGGGTATCCATGCCCACAAACAGCGGCCCCGTGATACCGGCCTGCTGGCGGTACTCCACCAGCGCCTGGGTCACCGCCAGGATATGGGATTCGGTAAAGGCACTGTGCAGGGCGCTGCCGCGGTGGCCGGAGGTGCCGAAGGCGACCCGCTGCTCGGGGCGGCTCATGTCCGGCTTGTTGAGGTAGTAGGCGCTGACCAGACGGGGGATGTTGGTCAGATCGCAAAGACGAGCCGGCTGACCGGCGTGAGAATGCTGTGCCATGGCGTTTTCCTTGTACTGAGCCTTGCCCGGCAAGGCCTTGAGTCGTTGATGCGTTAAACGGCGCCGCACACCCGAGCCGTCAGTTCCTCGTCATACCCCATGCTGCTCATCAGCTGGGCCACCATGTTCTGCTTGCGACTGGTATTGGTGTTGGTGATCACCCAGAACGGAGTTTGTGGCACCTGCTTGGGCTTGGTGGTGCTGCCACTGGCCCGCAGCGCCTCGGGGTCACGGGAGAAATAGACGCGCTTGCGCCCCTTTATCTCGGTCGCCTGGGTAAAGCCCTCCGGGTTGTCCCGGTAGAGGGTGCTCAATACCAGCATGAAGCGGTTGATGGACTTCTCTTCTTTCTGCAACGCTCCGGAATCCAGCAGGGCCTCCAGTCCCATGGCATCGGCCACGGGCTGCGGCTGGACCGCGGGGGCCGCCGTCACGGTCGCCGTCCGGGTCTGGGCCGGTTGCTCCAGCAGGCGACGCAGGATATCGGACGCACTCTCGCCGATGTGCCGGGTCTGGCTCGCGATAAAGAAGTAGAGATCGTCATCAAGCTCGATGGTTTTCATAAGGATGCGCTGGACTCGTCGAAATTCGGATGCGGCGATTATACATAGGCAGACCCGGCAGCCCAAGGGAGGGGCTGGCAGATGTGCATGAATCTCCCCGAGAATACGGCATAATGACGTGCCAAGTGTGTGATCCCCCGCACTGATAACCGATCTCGGAGGATTTTTTTGAAAAAAAACCACAAAAAATATCCCCGTGCTGGAGTGAAATCCTTTTTTTTCAGTGTGTTAAAAAATATGGCGACATCGCCCACGACCGACAAGGTGTCATTTTGCAACAATATTCACGATTGAACTTCAAGGATCAGGGAGAGGGTCCTGCCGTCGTCCTGATCCACGGCCTGTTCGGCAGCCTGGACAACCTGGGCCTGCTGGCGCGCCCGCTCGGCGAGCAATACAGGGTCATCAGCGTCGATCTGCGCAACCATGGCGCCTCCTTCCACAGCGACGAGATGAGCTACCCAGCCCAGGCGGCAGACGTCCTCGCCCTGCTGGACTTCCTCGGGCTCGAAGAGGTTGCCCTGGTGGGCCACTCCATGGGCGGCAAGGTCGCCATGCAGCTCGCCAAGCAGGCGACGACGCGCGTCGCCAAGCTGGTGGTGGCCGACATCGCCCCCGTGGCCTATCCCCACGCCCGCCACAAGGATGTCTTCGCCGGTCTCAACGCCACGCTCGAGCATGCTCCTCAAAGCCGCAGCGAGGCGGAAGCCATCCTGGCCGAGCACATCGGGATCCCCGGGGTACGCCAGTTCCTGCTCAAGTCCTTCGCCAAAGGGGAGTCAGGCTGGGGTTGGCGCTTCAACGTGCCGGCCCTTGAGCGCAACTACGCCAACATCATGGGCTGGCCCGACGATGAACGCCGCTTCGAAGGCCCGACGCTCTTCATCAAGGGGGGAGAGTCCGACTATATGCTGCCCGAATACACCGGGACCGCGATGGCCCAGTTCCCGGCCGCCAAGGCCCGCATCATCGCCGGCACCGGTCACTGGCTACACGCGGAAAAGCCGGTTTTGTTCAACAAACTGGTTGTGGATTTCCTGTCGACAGGCGGTTAACAGTTTCAAATCCTTTGTGATATAGTGCGCCCGTCATTAGGAGTGCGCGCAATCCATGCTGAGTGAACACATCGATCTCATCGAGAGTCTGGGCCTGAAACTGTTCTTCGTGGCCATCTTCCTGCTGATTGGTCTGGCCATTCACGATGTGCTCAAACGCGGCAACGTGCCCCGGTTTGGCCGCTTCGTCGTCTGGCTGGTGCTGTTTCTGGGTTGCGCGGGTTTTGTCGCCAAGGGGCTGATCGAAATGGGCTGGGAAGGCTCAGGGATCGGCTAACTACTTTTCATCTGTGATGTATGGCCAAACAGCAAACTGATCGAACAACACTGGATCTGTTCGCAACTGAGAAGCGCCCCGGCAGGCCAAAGACCAACCCACTCCCCCGTGAGACCCAGCTCAAGATCAACAAGCGCAACCAGCTCAAGCGCGATCGGGAGAACGGGCTGAAGCGGGTCGAGTTGAAGGTGGAAGCCGAGTTGCTGGAGCGCCTGAACCAACTTGCGCTGCAACAGAACGTCAGCCGAGCCGAGCTGATCCAATCTATCCTGAAGCAACAGATTGAGTCTGCTCACGCAGCAGGCATCGCAATCTGAACCGTTAAGAATCAACACCAGATACGGGTAACTAAACACTATGGCTAGTGTAGGTCTGTTTTTCGGCAGCGATACCGGTAATACCGAAGCTGTCGCCAAGATGATCCAGAAAGAACTGGGCAAGCAACTGATTGAAGTCCGTGACATTGCCAAGAGCAGCAAGGCCGACATCGACAGCTTCGATCTGCTGATGTTCGGTATCCCGACTTGGTACTACGGCGAGGCCCAGGCCGATTGGGACGACTTCTTCCCCGAGCTCGAAGAGATCGACTTCACCAACAAGCTGGTCGCCATCTTCGGGTGCGGCGATCAGGAAGACTATGCCGAGTACTTCCTCGACGCCATGGGTACCCTGCGTGACATCGTCGAAGCCAAGGGCGCCATCATCATCGGTAACTGGCCGACCGCCGGTTACGAGTTCGAAGCCTCCAAGGCCCTGGTGGATGACAAGCACTTCGTGGGTCTGGGTATCGACGAGGATCGCCAGCCGGAGCTGACCGCCGAGCGCGTCAAGGGCTGGTGCAAGCAGCTGCACGAAGAGATGTGCCTGAGCGAGCTGGAGTGATCTCCCTCCCCTTCCATGCAACAAGGGCCCCGTCGGGGCCCTTGTTGTTTCTCTCTCTGCATCGGCGTCACTCTGCGCCTTGCCTGTGCTCCGGCCGGGCCCGCACGTAGAGCGTCCGCTTGACCTGGGCAACCAGCTCGCCCTGGCTGTCCTGCACCGTCACCTCAAACTCGGGGAAGTGCTTGTCGCCCCCCTCGGTCGCGGCAACGATAGCAGCCAGCTTGCCGTCGGTCAGGGTGAACTCCGCCACCAGCTTGCCCTTGCCGGGCTTGATGAAGTTGATGCTGCCCGCCTTGTCCCAGACGTAATAGCGGTTCTTGAAATGGCCCATCAGCATCAGCGGATAGATGGGATCCGTCATGGCAAACATGCTGCCGCCGAACTGGGTCCGGTTGGCATTCTTGTTCCACCAGCGGGACTTGAGCGTCACCCGGCAGAAGCGAAAATCGGGGCTCAGGGTCTCTATCTTGATGCCGGCGCCCCAGAAGGGGGGCCAGGCGTTGAGGGCGCAGCGCACCCAGGCTGCGTTGCCAAAAAGCCAATCCATGGATCTCATCCGACCAGATTATAAAGAGATCACATAGTATCAACATTCTCTGGCGGAGCAAGCGGGCCAGATTAATCTCCCGACGGGGGAAATGTGCTAAACCCATTGAATTGCTGGGTTTATTTTTAACTTGGCTACGACCTATAATGACAGGCCATACGAGTTCGTGGTTGCCATTCCCTCGGCAGTCAATCAGAATAACCACACCTTCGAGAATGCGAATACATAGAATATGGCAGACAACAACCAAGCGTTAAAAAAGGCCGGGCTCAAGATCACCCTGCCCCGCGTCAAGATCCTGGAAATCCTGCAACAGCCGGACTGCCAGCACACCAGTGCGGAAGATCTGTACAAACGGCTGATCGATCAGGGTGAGGAGATTGGTCTCGCTACCGTCTATCGCGTTCTCAACCAGTTTGATGATGCCGGTATCGTCACCCGCCACCACTTCGAAGGGGGCAAGTCGGTGTTCGAGCTGGCCACCCAGGAGCACCACGACCACCTGGTCTGCCTCGACTGCGGCAAGGTGATCGAGTTCTCCGACGAGGTGATCGAGCAGCGCCAGCGCGACATCGCCAAGGCACACAACATCCGCCTGACCAACCACAGCCTCTACCTGTACGGCCACTGCGCCAACGGCGACTGCAAGCACGACGAGTGATCGCACCGGTCAGCACAATATAAAAAAGCCAGCATCACGCTGGCTTTTTTGTGTCCGCAATCCGGATCAGAAGTGGCAGGGTTTCCCCTGCCCTCTCGTCTATCAGGCTTCGGCCTTGCCCCAGACGTCGCGCAGGGCGACGGTGCGGTTGAACACCAGGTGTTCCGGGCTGGAGAGCTTGTTGTCGGCGCAGAAGTAGCCTTCACGCTCGAACTGGTAGGCAGACTCCGGCTTGGCGTCCTTGAGGGAGGCTTCCACGCGGGCACCGGCGATGATCACCAGGGACTCGGGGTTGAGGGATGCCTCGAAGTCCTCTTCGGCGCCCGGGTTCGGCACCTTGAACAGGCGATCGTAGAGGCGCACTTCGGCCGGCAGGGAGTGAGTGGCGCTGACCCAGTGGATCACCCCTTTCACCTTGCGACCGTCCGCCGGATCCTTGCCCAGGGTATCGGCGTCATAAGAGCAGTAGATGCAGGTGACCTTGCCATCGGCATCCTTCTCGATCCGTTCGGCCTTGATGACATAGGCGTTGCGCAGGCGCACTTCCTTGCCCAGTACCAGACGCTTGAACTGCTTGTTGGCTTCCTCTTTGAAGTCCGCCTCGTCGATGAAGATCTCGCGGGTGAAGGGAAGCTCGCGGCTGCCCATCTCCGGCTTGTTCGGATGCGCCGGCGCGGTCAGCACTTCGTCGGCCGCCAGGTTCTCGATCACCACCTTCACCGGGTGCAGCACGGCCATGGCGCGCGGCGCGTTCTCGTTGAGATCGTCGCGGATACAGGCTTCCAGCATGCTCATCTCGACGATGTTGTCCTGCTTGGTCACGCCGATGCGCTTGCAGAACTCGCGGATGGAGGCCGGGGTATAGCCGCGGCGGCGCAGCCCGGAGACGGTCAGCATGCGCGGATCGTCCCAACCGCTGACGTGCCCCTCGGTCACCAGCAGGTTCAGCTTGCGCTTGGACATGACGGTGTATTCGAGGTTCAGACGGGAGAACTCGTACTGACGGGGGTGGCACTCGATGGAGATATTGTCCAGAACCCAGTCATAGAGACGGCGGTTGTCCTGGAATTCCAGGGTGCACAGGGAGTGGGTGATCCCCTCCAGGGCGTCCGAGATGCAGTGGGTAAAGTCGTACATCGGGTAGATGCACCACTCGTCACCGGTCTGGTGGTGGTGAGCAAACTTGATGCGATAGATGACGGGGTCGCGCATCACCATGAAGGGAGAGGCCATGTCGATCTTGGCGCGCAGGCAGGCGCTGCCCTCGGCCATCTCGCCGCTCTTCATCTTGGCGAACAGGGCCAGGTTCTCTTCCACGCTGCGATCGCGGAACGGGCTGTTCTTGCCCGGGGCGGTCAGGGTGCCGCGGTATTCGCGCATCTGCTCCGGGGTCAGCTCGTCCACATAGGCCAGCCCCTTCTCGATGAGCTCGATGGCGTAACCGTGCAGCTTGTGGAAATAGTCGGAGGAGTAGCAGATCTCGCCGCTCCACTGGAAGCCGAGCCACTGGACGTCCTGCTTGATGGACTCCACGAACTCGATGTCCTCCTTCGCCGGGTTGGTGTCGTCGAAGCGCAGGTTGCACTGGCCCTGATAGTCACGGGCGATGCCGAAGTTCAGGCAGATGGATTTGGCGTGGCCGATATGGAGATAACCGTTCGGCTCCGGCGGAAAACGGGTATGCACGCGGGTGTGCTTACCGCTGGCCAGATCTTCATCAATGATCTGACGAATAAAGTTAGTTGGGCTGTTCGCCTGACTCATGGCTCACCTCAAAAAAGCGTCACTGGCGGAAGTTGTGCCGGCTGGCACCCTCAACCCCCCGCCGTCAAGCCGGGTATGATCCCTCATTACGCGCCCTGCCTCAACCTGAATTTGGCCGATCCGGGGCATTGGCGCACCAAAAACGGCGAAGCGGGCAAACGGGCAGGGATCCGGGTCAAAAAAAGCCCCGCACGAGGCGGGGCAATAAGTGATGAAAAACAGACAAAACACACACACAACAAAGGCTCACATGCACAGTCAACCTTTCCCAAGCCCGATGCTTATCGCCCTTGGGAAAGGCGGGTCTTGCGACCCGCCCTGTGTCAATGACCCGAGATCATCAGTTCAGCTCGGTGACGCGGCTGGTGCGCTTGCCATCGAAGCTGACAGTGCGCAGGTAGACCTTGCCGTTGACGCTCGGCTTGGCCGCGGCGTCGTAGGCGCTCCAGCTCTTGCCATCCAGGCTGTACTGGATGGGCAGGCCCGGCAGATCCACGTTCGCTTCAAGCACGCCGTTCACCACCTTGGCACCCGGTACGGAGAGGCGGTACTCGACACCGGCCTGGTCGAGTTTCGGCAGCACGCGCTGGCCCAGCACGTTGGCAAACTGGTTCCACTCCTTGTTGAGGGTGGCCTTGTTGACGTGCTTGGTCTCACCGGAGAACTCGCGTCCCTTCACGTAGTCGAGCTCGAAGCCCCCCTTGTGCCAGGCGCGCTCGGCCACGGAGAAGATGCGCGGGTAGACCATGTACTCGTACTGGGCGTCAGTGCGCACGGTTTCGCTCCACTGCTGACCGGAGATCCCCTTGAACTTGACCGGATCCTGGTCACCCTTGGCCACGAAGGCGTTGCCGTCGCGGTCCACCGAGGTCTCGGCGTTCTGCGGCAGGTTTTCCGGGGCGAAGGCGAACACCTTGCGGGTGTCGTTGAAGCGGGTGGCCCAGTAGTAGCCGCGCTCGGCCGGGTGTACCTCGTTCGGGAAGTCGAAGTAGAGGTAATCCGGGTTGGAGAGCACCACGTCATAGCCCTTGTGCGCCCACTTCATCGCCTCGTTGAAACCACCCCAGTAGAGGGTTTCCCAGAAGTTGACCCGGGTCTTGTCGGTGGCGAACACGCTGGCATCCGTGGCGTACTTCAGGCCGTCTTCCCACGCCTGCAGGGTGGAGAAGCCGTGGCCCTTGACCATCTCGCTCACTTCCTTGGCGAAGTGGACAGGCAGCTCGGCCACGTCCTTGATCTTGCCCTCATCGATCATCTTCTGGCACATGGGGGACTTGCCAAACGGCTTGTCCTGCTTGCTGGAGTCGACGTTGCCCTTCCAGGCCACCAGATCGGCTTTCTTGGTGACGGCCGGATCCTGATAGCCACCGCCCTGCATGATGTTCTTCGCCTCGTCACCACCGTAGTGCCAGGCGGTCAGTGGCTGGCCGGCGGCCTGGTGCATCTGGGCCACCTCGTCCATCACCTTGGCCACGAAGGTGGCGGCGCCCGGCTGGCAGGGGTTGATGAAGGACATCTTGTCGTAGAACTGCACCGAGGTGACGTTGGAGGTATCGGCCGGGTCGGTCAGGCGGAACTGGTTGGCTTCGGTCTCTTTACCTTCAGCCATCAGGCGCTTGTAACGCGCTTCCATGGAGACCACGGCGGCACGGGCGTGGGCCGGCATGTTGATCTCGGGGATCACGGTCACGCCGCGGGCCTTGGCATAGCGCACCAGGTCGATGTAGTCCGCCTTGCTGTAGAAGCCGGTGCCCATGTTGTCGCTGGTGGGGCCTGAGCCGAGCTGCGGCAGCAGGCACTGGGTCTCGGACAGATCATGGCAGCGTTTGCTGCCGACGTCGGTCAGCTCCGGCAGGCCCGGGATCTCGATGCGCCAGCCTTCATCGTTGGTCAATCCCAGGTGCAGCACGTTGAGCTTCATGGCGGACATCTGGTCCACCAGCTTCTTCATGGTTTCCGGGCTTCTGAAGTGACGGGCCACGTCGGTCTGCATGCCGCGGTATTCGAAGCGCGGGGCATCCTCGACACTCATCTGGCTCACCAGCTTGTCGTCAACCCCCAGGAGGGAGATCAGGGACTGGGCCCCCCAGAAGGCGCCGTCAACGTCGTGACCCTGAATGACGGTCCCCTTCTGACCTATGGTCATGTCGTAGCCTTCGGCCTGCTTGAGCTTGCTGCCGAGCTTGATGGTGACCGGGTAGCCGGTGTCGGAGAGGGTAACACCCAGCTTGGTCAGTTGCGCCTTCAGGGCCTCGGCGCGATCGCTCGGCAGATCCAGGGCATTGAGCTTGATGGTGGAGAAGTCGACCTGGGGGCCGGCTTTCACCACCTGCTTCATCGGGCTCGGCAGGATCTGGTCGTCAATCTTGCCAGCCGGCAGCAGGGTGCTGGTCTGGTTCGCGGCGAAGCGGGTCTCGCTGTTCATCAGGATGTTGTTGTCATCCTTGGTGCGCTTCCAGCCGTCGGCCGGCATCGGCTTCTCGTAGGTGGTGGCGTCGTCGATGTTGCTCATGCTGGCCAGCACTTTCGGCTCGGCCCCTTCGCTGGCGACATACCAGTTCGGCATGATGTCAGATTCAAAGAGTACCCAGTATTCCACCACCAGGGGCACCTCGACCGTGGCGTCCTTGGCAAAGCCCTGGAACTTCTCGGTCGGCGTCAAACGATAGAGGTCGCCGGTCAGGTGCGTGATGGTGAACTGGTCGTTGTCCACCCGCTGGATGCGGCGGATGGAGGAAACATAGATGCTCCAGTCCTTGGAGGTGACGTCGGCACCGGTATTGGTCAGGTGCAGCTTGGCCACACCGCAGCTCGCCCACTCGGAGCCCAGCGCCTGGCAGTCGAGACCGGCGCCGGCACCGTCATTGGTGACGACTTCGTACTTGACGACGAGGTTGCTGGCGAGGGAATCGACCACGGCTTGCTTGGCGGCATCGGCTGCCTGTACCTGGGCGGCACAAACGGTAGACATGGCAATGGCTAACAGAGAATGTTTGAAGTTCATAACTGCTGCTCTCGTTTGAAGTAAAGGTTGGATTTTCTTGGCTTTTTTTATATGGGGCCCCGAGGCGGGGCCCTTAGTTATGTCAACAATGGACTTAGACTTGAGGTGAGCTCACGCTCGATTAACGCAGGGCTTTCATCTCACCGGCGATGATCTCGGCCAAGGGGCCCAGAATCACCTGCAGGTTCTGCTCACCGAGCTTGACCACACCGGCCGCGCCCAGGGCTTTGAGCTTGCGCTCGTCAACGATGCTGCGATCTTTCAGGGTCAGACGCAGACGGGTGATGCAGGCGTCGATGGTCACCAGGTTTTCCTGGCCGCCCAGCACTTCCAGGTATTGCTTGGCCAGCTCGGTACGGTCGGTGGTCTGAGCCTGTACCGGCACCGCTTCGTCGTCTTCACGACCCGGGGTTTTCAGGTTGAACTTGGCGATCACGGCGCGGAAGACCACGTAGTAGAGGCCGAAGAACACCAGGCCCTGTACCAGCAGCATGTACCACTGGGTGGCCAGCGGGTTGCGGCTGGAGAGCACCATATCCACCAGACCTGCGCTGAAGCCGAAGCCGGCGATCCAGTGCATGCTGGAGGCGATGAACACGGACAGACCGGTCAGCAGGGCGTGGATGACGTACAGCACCGGCGCCACGAACATGAAGGAGAACTCAAGCGGCTCGGTCACCCCGGTGAAGAAGGCGGCAAAGGCGGCGGCGATCATGATGGACGCAACCTTCTCTTTGTTCTCTTTCTTCGCGGCGTGGTAGATGGCCAGCGCGGCACCCGGCAGACCGAACATCATGATGGGGAAGAAGCCGGCCTGGTACATGCCGGTCACGCCCACGACCGCTTTACCGGCGTCGATGGAGGTTTGGCCACCCAGGAAGTTCGGGATGTCGTTGATGCCGGCCACGTCGAACCAGAACACGGAGTTCAGGGCGTGGTGCAGACCGACCGGGATCAGCAGACGGTTGAAGAAGGCGTAGATGCCGGCACCGGTGGAGCCCATGCTGACGATGGATTCACCGAAGCTCACCAGGCCACCGTAGATGACCGGCCAGACGGCCATCAGGATGAAGGAGACCACGATCATCACCACGGAGGTCACGATCGGCACCAGACGACGGCCGGAGAAGAAGGCCAGTGCCTTGTGCAGCTCCACGCTGCTGAAGCGGTTGTACAGCTCGGCGGCGATGACACCGCACAGGATGCCGACGAACTGGTTGCTGATCTTGGCAAAGGCTGCCGGTACCTGGTCGGCCGGGATGCCCTTGATCTGGGCAACGGCGCCCGGGCTCAGCAGGGTGGTGACAACCAGGAAGCCGACCAGACCGGCCAGCGCGGCGGAGCCGTCTTTATCCTTGGACATGCCATACGCCACGCCCACGGCGAACAGAATGGGCATGCTGTCGATGATGGCGGCGCCCGCCTTGATCAGAAACGCAGCCAGAGGGCTTCCGCCACCCCAGCCGTTCGGGTCAATCCAGTAGCCAATCCCCATCAGGATCGCGGCGGCAGGCAATACCGCTACCGGCACCATCAGGGCGCGGCCGATCTTTTGCAAATAACCGAGAATGTTCACGGTTCCTCTCCTTAGTTGATGATTTTCTAGAAATTAAGTGCTTATCACGTTCGACGCATAAGCCATCAAGGCTTGACTGGCAGTCTAGGGCTTTTATTTCGCTGCGCAAATTAATAAACCCGCATTCGTGATCATTATCACTCATCAGACATAAAGGTAGTGGATTGATGTGGCTTAGTTCGCAATCTTTATTTACGCTATAAAACAACTTAGATGTGTCTTTTAGCCTTGCCGTCAATAGACAGCTGCAACCCGTGTAGAGGTATAGATAATGCGCCTGATCCCGTTGAAGTCTGCCAGCCAGGTGGGTCTCTGGTCCGCCCGTTACATCGTTGACCGCATCAATGCGTTCAAGCCGACAGCCGAGCGCCCCTTCGTACTGGGCCTGCCCACCGGCGGCACGCCGCTCAATACCTACAAGCGCCTGATTGAACTGCATAAAGCCGGCGAGGTGAGCTTCCAGAACGTGGTCACCTTCAACATGGACGAGTACGTGGGACTGCCGAAGGAGCACCCGGAGAGCTACCACAGCTTCATGTACAACAACTTCTTCAACCACGTGGACATCCGCCCGGAAAACATCAACATCCTCAACGGCAACGCGCCGGATCTGGTGGCCGAGTGCCAGCGCTACGAGGACAAGATCAAGTCCTACGGCAAGATCAACCTGTTCATGGGCGGGGTCGGCAACGACGGCCACATCGCCTTCAACGAGCCGGCCTCTTCCCTGGCTTCCCGCACCCGGGTCAAGACCCTGACCGAGGACACCCGCATCGCGAACTCCCGCTTCTTCGGTGGCGACATGGAGCAGGTGCCCAAGCTGGCGCTGACCGTGGGCGTGGGTACCCTGATGGACGCCGAAGAGATCCTGATCCTGGTGATCGGTCATGCCAAGGCCCAGGCCCTGCAGGCCACGGTGGAAGGCAGCGTCAACCACATGTGGACCATCTCCACCCTGCAGCTGCACCCGAAAGGCATCGTCGTGTGCGACGAGCCCTCCACCATGGAGCTGAAGGTCAAGACGGTGCGTTACTTCCAGCAGCTGGAAGCCGACAACATCAAGCACCTCTGAGGAGCCCCCATGTACGCACTGACCCATTGCACTCTCTACACCGGCAGCTGCGTGCTGACCGGTTATGGTGTGGTCATCGATGGCGACAAGATTGTCGCCATCTCCCGCGAGGCGGAGCTGCCTGCGAGCCTCGAGCGGATTGACCTTAAGGGCGCCAACCTCAGCGCCGGCTTCATCGACGTCCAGCTCAACGGCTGCGGCGGCGTCATGTTCAACGGCCACATCACCACCCAGACCCTGGCCACCATGCAGGCGGCCAACCTGAAATCCGGCACCACCAGCTTCCTGCCGACCCTGATCACCAGCCCGGATGCGGACATGAAGCAGGCGGTGTCGGTCACCCGCGACTACATGGCGGCGCACCCCAACGAAGTCCTGGGCGTGCATCTGGAAGGCCCCTACACCAACCTCAAGCGCAAGGGGATCCACCCGGCCGAGCAGATCCGTCAGCCCGCCGACGAGATGATCGACTTCTTCTGCGCCAATGCGGATGCCATCGCCAAGATCACCCTGGCACCGGAGCGCAACAAGCCCGAGCACATCCGCCGCCTGGTGGAGGCCGGTATTCTGGTGAGTGCCGGCCACACCGCCGCCAACTACGACCAGGCCATGGCGGGCTTTGACAACGGCATGCGCTTTGCGACCCACCTCTACAACGCCATGACCCCGACCCTGAACGGGCGCGAGCCCGGCGTGGTCGGCGCCATCTACGATCGCAAGGATGTCTATGCGGGCATCATCGTCGACGGCCACCACGTGCACTGGGCCAACGTGCGCCTGGCGCACCGGATGCTGGGGGAGAAACTGGTGCTGGTCACCGACGCCACCGCGGCGGCCGGGGCACCGGAAGGCTTTGAGAAATTTGATTTTTGCGGCGCAACCGTCTATTTCCGCGATGGTCAGTGCGTCGACGAGAATGGTACACTCGGCGGCTCCGCCCTCACCATGATCGAAGGGGTGGAGAATCTGGTCAAACAGGTCGGTTTGCCGCTCGACGAAGCACTGAGAATGGCCACTCTTTACCCCGCGCGCGCCATTGGATGGGACTCACGTCTCGGTAGTATCCAGGTCGGAAAAATTGCCAACCTCACCGTCTTTGATCAGGCCTTCACGGTCTGCGGGACCGTGGTTAACGGACACTACACAACACAGTGACACTATGACTGGCGGACAAATAGCAAACGTAGATCTCATCAAGCAGGTGAACAGTGCAGTCGTCTATCGGCTCATCGACCTGCAGGGCCCCATCTCGCGGGTCAAAATTGCCGAGTTGAGTCAGCTGGCCCCGGCCAGCGTGACCAAGATAACCCGGCAACTGATCGAGCATGGGCTGATCAGGGAAACATCGCCGCAAGCCTCCACCGGCGGGCGCCGAGCCATCTCCCTGACCACCATCAAGCATCGCTTTCAGTTTGTCTCCGCCAAGCTTGGCCGCGGCTATCTGCAGCTCTCCCTGTACGATCTCGACGGCAAGGAGCTCGATCAGCATGTCACCCAGGTGACCGAGATCGAACAGCAACCCGTGGTCGACATGCTGCTGCGGGAGATTGGCGCCTTCATCGACGCCAATCAGGATCGCAGCCGCAACCTCATCAGCATTGCGCTCACCATGCCGGGCCTGGTCAACCCGGAATCCGGCATGGTCATCTACACCCCCACCTACCAGATCCGAAACCTGGGGCTCGCCAAGCTCCTGGAGCACCACTTCAACCTCCCCTGCTACGTGGGCAACGACACCCGCTCGCTGGCACTGGCCGAACACTTCTTCGGCGAGTCCCGCGACTGCATGGACTCCATCCTGGTGAGCGTCCACCAGGGGACGGGATCTGGGATCATCACCAAGGGCAAGGTGTTCCTCGGCCAGAACCGCAACGTCGGCGAGATCGGGCACATCCAGGTCGAGCCCCTCGGCAAGCGTTGCCACTGCGGCAACTTCGGCTGCCTCGAGACCATCGCCTCCAACGAGGCCATCGTCGACAAGGTGAAGGAGCTCATCAGCCGCGGCCACCTGAGCTCGCTGCAGGAGAAGCACATCACCATCCAGGAGGTGTGCAAGGCGGCCCTGGCCGGCGACGAACTGGCCCGCAGCGTGATCGAGAACGTGGGGGAACACCTGGGCCGCGCCATCGCCATCACGGTCAACCTGTTCAACCCCCAGAAGGTGCTGATCGCCGGTGAAATCACCGCCGCCGAGGAGATCCTGATCCCGGCCATCCGCCGCTGCGTCGAGCACCAGTCCCTGCCAAGCTTCCACCGTGGCCTGCCCATCGTGAAGGCCCGCTTCCAGAACCAGCCCACCATCGGCGGCTTCGCCCTGGTCAAGCGCTCCCTGCTGGAAGGGGATCTGCTGCAGATCATCATGGAGCAGAAGTAGGGCCAAAGCCTTGAGAAACAAAAACGGCAGCCTCTTGGCTGCCGTTTTTTATTGTGCGGGTTTTTGCCGCACTACCCCGCCCGGCAGGGCTTGAACACATCCAGCTTGCCGTCATACACCCGGGTCTGCACATCCATGATCCCCAGAATTGAATGGAACAGGTTGTCATGGGAGAAGCGCTTGGTGGTCGCCTCCTGTTGCAGGCAGTCCAGATTCAGCTGGCGATCCGCCTGCAGCTGGGGGGAGAACCAGGTCAGGAGCGGCACCCGGGTCTGATCGTCCGGCGCGAACTTGTAGGGTGTGCCGTGCAGGTAGAGCCCCATGGCCCCGAGGGATTCACCGTGATCCGACAGATAGACCAGGCCCACATCGTATTGATCCTCCAGGGTCTTGAGCTTGTCGATCAGCTGGGCCAGCACCTTGTCGGTGTAGCGTATGGTGTTGTCATAGGTGTTGACCAGCTCCTCATTGCTGCAGTTCTCGATGTCGCTGCGCGGGCAATCCGGCAGGAAGGCGCGATCGGCTGCCGGGTAGCGGCGATAATAGGTCGGACCGTGGCTGCCCATCAGGTGGAAAGCCACCAGCTTGCCGCCCTGCCCGCCCCGCATTCCGGCGATCTGCTCATCCAGTCCCTGCAACAGGACCTCGTCATGGCAGGCTTCCCCCTCGCAATATTGCGGGAACGCCTTGGGCTCGATCTCGATGGTGGGCACGTGCTTGCACACCCCCTTGCAGCCGCCGTCGTTCTCCTTCCAGAGCACGGAGACACCGGCGTGTTGCAGCACGTCCAGCAGGCCGTCCCTGGACTTGGCCAGGGTCTCGTCATAGCCGCGACGGGTCAGGTTGGAGAACATGCAGGGCACCGAGACCGCGGTGGCGGTGCCGCAGGAGCGCACGTTCCTGAAGGAGACGAGGCCCGGCTCCTTCGCGGTAAAGCCGTTGGTTTCCTTCTGGTAGCCGTTGAGGGAGTAGTTCTGGCTGCGGGCCGTCTCCCCCACCACCAGGAACATCAGGGTCGGCTTGTCGCTCTTGGCCACTATCCTGGCGTCGGTGCCAATCTGCTCATAGGGGATGGGAGTGGCGAAGACGATGTCCCGGAAGTAGCGATAGACGCCGCGCACATAGTTGGAAGGCACTATCTCTTTGACGATGTTGTGGTTGTTGCGCCCGACCGAGGCGTAATCCTGGTAGTAGAGGGCGGCAACCCCGAGCAGGAACAGCAGGGAGAAGGCGATGCCGCCGAGGCGCAGACCCAGCCCCTTGTACCAGGGGCTCGGGTATTCAATGCGGATCCAGAGCAGGCAGAGCACGGGCAGTACGCCAGTCAGCAGGAACCAGAGCATGACAGACCCGTTGAGGTAGGAGCCCGCTTCCCCGCTGTTGGTCTCGATGATGTTCTGCACCATGCCCACGTCGAAGATGACCCCGTATTTGAGCATGGCGTAGCTGGCCAGCGAGCCGGTCAGGATCAACAGGGTGAAGAAGGGCTTGAGCAGGTATCGAAAGGTGAACGGCAGAAAGACCGCGTTGAGGGCGGCGATCAACACGAAGGGGATAGAGAGCACAAACCCCGCCTTCACATGTTCGAGGGCGGTGAGGATACGGTAGAAGTGCAGAAAAATGGGCCAGTTGAAGAGCAGTGCAAAGAGCAGCACCAGCAACAGATTGACCTTCATCACTCCCAGAGTGAGACGCATAGAGAGACTCCGACAAACCAGTGATTTCTGAAGCCTTGCAAGGAGGCTCCGTTGTGCGCATCCCCTCCCTCTTCCCGAGCGGAGCGATGACCGGAGCGGCCAGGATGCAAGCTGATCCTAGAGGGGCAAACTTAAGCGGACATTAAGGGAGGTGGCGCGCAGAAAAGCGGGAGCAGGCAGAGTCTGGCGAATAAAAAAAACGGCAGCCTGTGGCTGCCGTTGTTGGTGCGGGTTGCGAGGTGGACGCTCAGGGATGTTGCCGCCTCGCCGAAGGGGGATGCCGCCATTGCGGCCCCCCTCCAGGGCGGGATTACAGAGTCGCCGCCACTTCGTCGGAGATGGAGCCGTTGTGGTACACCTCCTGCACGTCGTCCAGATCTTCCAGCATGTCGATGAGGCGCATCAGCTTGGGGGCGGTCTCGGCATCCAGCTCCGCCTCGGTGGAGGCGATCATGGTCACTTCGGCGCTCTCGGGCTTGAAGCCGGCGGCTTCCAGACCGTCCAGCACGGTGCCGAAGTCGTTCGGGGTGGTGTACACCTCGATGGTGCCGTCTTCTTCGGTCACCACGTCGTCGGCACCCGCTTCCAGGGCGGCGTCCATCAGGGCATCTTCATCGGCACCCACGAAGGTCAGTACACCCTTCTTGGTGAACAGGTAGGCCACGGAGCCATCGGTCCCCAGGTTGCCGCCGCACTTGCTGAAGGCGTGACGCACTTCGGCCACGGTGCGGTTGCGGTTGTCGGTCAGGCACTCCACCATGACGGCGGAACCGGCCGGGCCGTAACCTTCGTACACGATGGTCTCGAGCTGTTCGCCGTCACCACCGCCGGCGCCACGCTGGATGGCACGGTTGATGGTGTCACGGGTCATGTTGCTGGTCAGGGCGGCGGCCACCGCGGCACGCAGGCGCGGGTTGTTGGCCGGGTCGGCATCACCCAGACGCGCGGAGGTGGTGATTTCGCGGATCAGCTTGGTGAAGATCTTGCCGCGCTTGGCGTCTTGCGCCGCCTTGCGGTGTTTGATGTTGGCCCATTTACTGTGACCTGCCATAGGGACTCTCCGTTATAGTTTGAAATTTCAGTAACACAGGTTGCGACTGCGCGGGGGGAAACGGGAAAGGCCGCATTGCTGCGGCCTTCGGTGCCTGTGAAGGCTTATTCGTCGCCCTTGACGGTGGTCGCAATCGCCAGCTCGCCCAGTTGGGCCGGGTTGGCAAAACTCGGGGCATCTGTCATCAGACAGGCGGCCGCAGTGGTTTTCGGGAAGGCGATGACATCCCGGATGTTGTCGGTACCGGTCAACAGCATGCTGAGGCGATCCAGACCGAACGCCAGGCCGGCGTGGGGCGGGGTGCCGTATTTCAGGGCATCCAGCAGGAAGCCGAACTTCAGGCGCTGCTCGTCCGGGGTGATCCCCAGGATGTCGAACACGGTGGACTGCATCTCGCTGTTGTGGATACGCACAGAGCCGCCACCCACTTCGTAGCCGTTGATCACCATGTCGTAGGCATTGGCGTAGGCACCCAGCGGGTTGGCCTTGAGCTCGTCCGGGCCCAGGTTGCTCGGCGCGGTGAAGGGGTGGTGCATGGCAGCCAGACCGCCTTCGCCATCTTCCTCGAACATGGGGAAGTCGATGACCCACAGGGGCTTCCAGACGTTCTCCACCAGGCCCAGATCGCGGCCCACCTTCAGACGCAGGGCGCCCATGGCGTCGCACACCACCTTCTTGGAGTCGGCGCCGAAGAAGATGATGTCGCCATCCATCGCACCGGTGCGGGCCAGGATCTCGCGCACGATGGCGTCGGAGAGGAACTTGGCCACCGGAGACTGCACGCCTTCGATGCCGTTGGCCGCTTCGTTGACCTTCATCCAGGCCAGGCCCTTGGCACCGTAGATGCCGACAAACTTGGTGTACTCGTCGATCTGCTTGCGAGAGAGCTCGGCGCCGCCCGGCACTTTCAGAGCCGCCACGCGGCCTTTCGGATCGTTGGCGGGGCCCGCGAACACGGCGAACTCGACGGAGGTCAGCAGATCAGCCACATCCACCAGCTCCATCGGCAAACGCAGGTCCGGCTTGTCGGAGCCGAAACGACGCATGGCTTCGTCGAAGGTCATGATGGGGAAGTCGCCCAGATCCACGTTCAGGATGTGCAGCCACAGCTTGCGGATCATCTCTTCCATGATTTCACGCACCTGGGGCGCGGTCATGAAGGAGGTTTCCACGTCGATCTGGGTGAATTCCGGCTGGCGGTCGGCACGCAGGTCTTCGTCGCGGAAGCACTTGACGATCTGGTAGTAGCGGTCGAAGCCGGACATCATCAGCAGCTGCTTGAACAGCTGGGGGGACTGCGGCAGGGCGTAGAACTTGCCCTTGTGCACACGGCTCGGCACCAGGTAGTCACGGGCCCCTTCCGGGGTCGCCTTGGTCAGCATCGGGGTCTCGATGTCGAGGAAACCGTGCTCGTCCATGAAGCGACGCACGAAGGCACTGGCCTTGGCGCGGGTCTTCAGGTACTTGGCCATCTCGGGACGACGCAGATCCAGGTAGCGGTACTTGAGGCTCACCTCTTCGCTGTTGACCTGGTTGAAGTCCAGCGGCAGCGGCTCGGCACGGTTGATGATGGTGAGCTCGTGGGCGAACACCTCGATAGCGCCGGTGGCCATGTCGCTGTTGCGCTGTGACTCCGGACGGGTGCGCACCACGCCGGTCACCTGGATGCAGAACTCGCCGCGCAGCTCGGAGGCCAGGGCAAAGGCGTCCGGCTTGTCCGGATCGAAGAACACCTGCACGATGCCTTCACGATCGCGCATGTCGATAAAGATGAGGCCGCCGAGATCACGACGACGATGGACCCAACCGCACAATGTAATGGTCTGCCCGGCATGGGCCTCATTGACCTGTCCGCAATAGATAGAGCGCATGGACTTCTTCCTTCGAAATGGTAGAGAGACGGTTCATCCTGGGTCGCCGGGCACGACTGGCAAGCACCGTCTGTCTCACAGCTGGCCAGATCCTGCTTCTTGCCCGGTTTGAAATCTGTCTCGGGTCGTCCGGCTCCCCGAGCCGGACTCTTGCCGCCAATGCCGGCGCGTCCCCGCGATCCCGGCGGGATGACGAATGGGTGCGAAGGCGTTGGCAAGCGTCGTTGTCTGGCAACTGCCGGGCCGCGATCATCGCCACCCAGGGTGGACGGCCGCGCGCGTCACAACAATTTGGCAAACAAAAGGGTTGGCATTATAGAGGAAAACCTCCATTTGGGTAAAATGGCCCGCAGCCTCCTTTGCCCTGTTTTTTGTTGTTCTCGCGCAAAAAGGAGGAGAAAAACCCTCACCACGCAGACAGGAACCGTCATGAGCCTCTATTTGGGCCTGCCCCAGTGGTCACATCCGGCCTGGCCCGGTCAACTTCTGGGCATGAATGCCAAACCCGCCGAACACCTCGCCCACTACGCCCGGGTGTTCAACACCGTGGAGGGCAACACCACCTTCTACGCCTCGCCGACCCCGGAGACGGTGCAGCGCTGGGCCAATGCGGTCCCCGACCACTTTCGCTTCAGCTTCAAGTTTCCGCAAACCATCAGCCACCAGAGCGATCTGGTGAGCGCGGACAAACAGGTCAGCGACTTTATCCGCCTGCTGGCCCCCCTGCACGACAAGCTGGGGCTGCTCAAGCTGCAACTGCCCGCCCGCTTCGGCCCCGACGGGCTGCCACGCCTGCAGGCCTTCTTCGAGCGCCTGCCGGGGGAGTTTCGCTACGCTCTCGAGGTGCGCCACCCGGACTTCTTCGCCAAGGGGGAGGCCGAGCGCGCCCTCAACCGGATGCTGATGGAGAAGGGGGTGAACCGCATCATGCTCGACAGCCGGCCGCTCTTCTCGGTGCCCGCCACCTCGGCCGCTATGGTGGATGCCCAGGGCAAGAAGCCGAGGCTGCCGGTGCACCTGCTGGCCACCGCCAGCGCCCCCGTGGTGCGCCTGATCGGCCTGCCGGATCCCGCCGCCAACCACCCCTTCCTGCCGGGCTGGCTCCCCCGCTGGCAGCAGTGGCTGGCCGAGGGGAAGGATCTCTACCTCTTCATCCACACCGCCGACAACGTCCAGGCCCCCGAACTGGCCCGCCAGGTGACCCGTCTGCTGGGGCAGGAGATGGCCCCCTGGCCGGGGGAAAACGATCGCGCGCGCCAGGGCGTGCTGCCCTTTTGAGCACCCGCTTCCCCACCCCTGCCTTCATGCTAAAAAAAGCCGTTTTTTTGTGGCCCCACGGGGCTTGGCGTCAAGACAAACGCCCGCCTTTCCTCTACACTAGCGCCCCAAGAAAGGTCCCGGGCCTGCGGGCATGGCAATCCGTTGCTCACGAGCGCCCGGCACCGACAGAGGGCCCGGACCATGGCCCGTTGCGAGCAGGGCAAGCCCGAAGGATCCCGGAGCAAGCCACCCCGTTCGTCAACCGGTGACGACGCCATTTCGATGCCCGTCTACCCAAGATTCAATTGAACAAAGCAGCCGTGCACCACCCCGGCTGCCAGGTTGCGCCAGCATGCACGATCAGATTTTTGCCGCCCCCATCGCGCGTTTGGGAGACTTCTGCTTTGACGAGCAGGTCGTCGACGTCTTCCCCGACATGATCCAGCGGTCGGTACCCGGTTACAGCAACATCATCTCCGCCATCGGCATGATGGCAGCCCGCTACGCCCAACCCGAGAGCCGTCTCTATGATCTCGGCTGTTCCCTTGGCGCCGCGACCCAGGCGATGCGTCGCCACGTCAATCAGCCTGGCTGCCGCATCACCGCGGTGGATCTCTCCCACCCCATGATCGAGCGGGCCCGCGCCCACCTCTCCGGCTTCAAGTCCGAGGTGCCGGTGGAGCTCGTCGAGGCGGACATCTGCGACATCACCATCGAGAACGCCTCCGTGGTGGTGCTCAACTTCACCCTGCAGTTCGTCGCCCCCGATAAGCGGGCCGCCCTCATCCAGCGCATCTTTGACGGCCTGCGCCCGGGCGGGATTCTGATCCTGAGCGAGAAGTTCCGCTTCGAGGACGAGCAGGTCAACGAGCTGCTCATCGACCTGCACCTCGACTTCAAACGGGCCAACGGTTACAGCGAGCTGGAGATCAGTCAGAAACGCACCGCCCTTGAGAACGTGATGCGCACCGACAGCCTGCCGGTACATCAGGCCCGTCTGCGGGACGCCGGCTTCGCCCATCAGGATCTCTGGTTCCAGTGCTTCAACTTCGGCTCCATGATCGCCATCAAAGCCAGTGAGCCTGCCAAGCCATGATCGACTTTGCCAACTTCTATCAACTGATCGCCAAAAACCGGTTGAGCCACTGGCTGCACACCCTGCCGGCCCAGCTGCACGCCTGGCAGCACGACAACCAGCACGGGGATCTGCCGCGCTGGAGCCGGGCACTCAACAAGCTGCCGAGCGTCGCCCCCAGCCAGGTCGAGCTGAAGAGCCGGGTCGAGATAGGCGGCCCAGAGAGCCTTGGCGAGGGGGAGCGCAAGAAGACCGAGAGCCTGCTGCGCCAGCTCATGCCCTGGCGCAAGGGCCCCTTCCACGTCCACGGCATCCACATCGACACCGAGTGGCGTTCCGACTGGAAGTGGGATCGGGTGCTGCCCCATATCAGCCCCCTCGAGGGGCGCTATGTACTGGACGTGGGCTGCGGCAGCGGCTATCACCTCTGGCGCATGGTGGGAGAAGGGGCCAGGCTGGCGGTCGGCATCGATCCCAGCCCTCTGTTTCTCTGCCAGTTCGAGGCCATCCGCCACTTCATGGGTGGCGACCAGCGTGCACACCTGCTGCCCCTCGGCATTCAGGAGTTGCCGGAGCTGCGCGCGTTTGACACCGTCTTCTCCATGGGAGTGCTCTATCACCGCAAGTCCCCCATCGAGCACATCGAGCAGCTGCGCAACCAGCTCAAAGACGATGGCGAACTGGTGCTGGAGACGCTGGTGGTCGACGGCGGCCCGAACGAGGTGCTGGTCCCCACCGATCGCTATGGCAAGATGCGCAACGTCTGGTTTATTCCCTCAAGCCAGGCGCTCAAGCTGTGGGTCGAACGCTGCGGGTTCACCGAGGTGCGCATCGTCGACGAGAATATGACCAGCACGGACGAACAGCGTCGTACCGACTGGATGATCAACGAATCCCTGAGTGACTATCTGGACCCAAACAATCCCGCACTCACGGTCGAAGGACACCCGGCACCCAAGCGTGCCGTACTGATCGCCAGAAAGGCCAAAGACTAGCCGATGGCGGCTGTGGAAGTTACACTGACCCAATTCCAGGAAGCACAGTTAAATGAATGACATGAAAAGCAAATTAAAAGGAATGACCCTGCTCTCCCTGCTCAGTCTCGGCGGGTGTGTCAGTATGGAAAAAGCCCCCCCGGTCCCGACCCTGACGCTGGCCGAGCTGCGCAACGAGATTGCCCTGAGCGAGCAACGCCTGCAAACATCCATGGAACAGCAACAGAAGCAGTACGTGCAGCAACAGCACCTGCTGGTTCAGCTCAACACCGATGTCACCAACATGAAAGAGTCCGTGAACAAAGTCGACAGCAAGCTGGCTCATATGCCGCCAGAACCGCCCAAGGCCATGCCCATTCCGACCGAGAAGTGCCCGGCTCCGAACCAGGGCCACACCGTCGACGGCAAGCTGCTGGTGGGCGAAGCGGAGTGGATCTGGGTTGATGCCGCCAACGACGCCTTCCAGGCCCGGGTCGATACCGGTGCCACCACCTCCTCCATCAGCGCCCAGGAGATCACCATCTTCGAGCGCAACGGCAAGAACTGGGTGCGTTTCTTCCTGAGCCACCAGGAGATGGACGACAAGATCCAGATCGAGGCGCCCCTGGTACGCCACGTGCGCGTGCGTCAGGCCTCTGCCGACGATCTCGACCGCCGTCCCGTGGTGCGCCTCACCGTGCGCATCGGCGACATGACCGAAAAGGCAGAATTTACCCTGAAAGACCGCAGCGACATGACCTTCCCCGTGCTGCTGGGCCGTGAGTTCCTCAAAGACATCGCCGTGGTCGACGTGGCCCGCGAATATATCCAACCAAAACCCAAGCTCAAGGATGTGAAATAATCCATGGTTTCCCGTAAGCCGTTCTATCTGCTGGTCGCCCTGCTCTACATCGTCGGCCTGGGAATGACGTTTTATCACCATATCGCCCTGGACGTGCCCCTCACGCCCGGTGAGAAACGCCAGATCTGGTCCATCGAGGCCAAGCTCGAGTTCGAGGCGACCGGCGAACCCGTCATCGCCTCCCTGGCCATTCCGGGCACCCAGCCCGGCTTTACCCTGATGAACGAGAATGCCGCGAGCCCGGGTTATGGCCTGTCGTTCGTGGAAAAGGACGGGGACGCCCGTGCCGAGTGGTCGATCCGCGCCGCCTCCGGCCGTCAGGAGCTCTACTACCGCGTCGACATGATGGCGGATGCCCACGCCAAGCCGGCGGCCAACCCGCAGCCGCCCGCCATCGAGAAGCAGATCGAGAGCGAGCCTTACGCCACCGCCATGAAGCAGATCCTCGAGCGCGCCCAGGAGCGTTCCGCCGACGGCTACACCCTGACGCGCGAGATCATCAAGGAAATCGAGAAGCAGGAGCAGAACGCCGAGCTGCTGAAGTCCCACAAGAGCCGCGCCAACCTGATCGCCGAGCTGCTGAACAACGCCGACGTCCCGGCGCGGGTGGTGCACGCCCTGAGCCTGGAGGACGGCCGTCGTCGCCAGGAGCTGGTGGACTACCTGCAGGTGTTCAACAGCCCGACCGACTACAAGCTGTTCAACCCGCAAAGCGGTGAACAGGGCCAGCCGGCCAACCTGCTGCTGTGGGAGTACAACTCCGGCGCCCTGCTGGACGTCACCGGCGGTCACAACTCCCGCGTCACCTTCTCCATGATCGAGCAGGAACAACCGGTGAACGTGGCCCTGGCCCAGAAGTTCGAGAAGTCCGAGATGATGAACTTCTCCATCCACAGCCTGCCCCTGGAAGAGCAAGCCCTGTTCAAGGGGCTGCTGCTGATCCCCATCGGCGTGCTGATGGTGGTCTTCCTGCGGGTGCTGGTGGGGATCAAGACTTCCGGTACCTTCATGCCGGTGCTGATCGCGGTCGCCTTCATCCAGACTTCCCTGGTTACCGGTCTCATCGGCTTCCTGCTCATCGTGGGCACCGGCCTCATCATCCGCTCTTACCTGTCGCGGCTTAACCTGCTGCTGGTCGCGCGAATATCGGCGATCATCATCATGGTGATCTCGATGATCGGCATCTTCTCCGCCTTTGCCTTCAAGCTGGGGCTGACCGACGGCATGAAGATCACCTTCTTCCCGATGATCATCCTCTCCTGGACCATCGAGCGGATGTCCATCCTGTGGGAAGAAGAGGGTCCCAAAGAGGTGTTCCGCCAGGGTGGCGGCTCCCTGCTGGTGGCGGTCATCGCCTACCTCGCCATGGACAACGAGCTGATCCGTCACCTCACCTTCAACTTCCTCGGCCTGCAGCTGGTGCTGATGGCGACCGTGCTGTTGATGGGTAACTACACCGGCTACAAGCTGAGCGAGCTCAAGCGCTTCAAGCCGCTGGTGGACGAGATGAAGTCTGGTGCCACCCCGGGTAAGGACAAGTAACAGATGTGGTTCTGGCAGAAATACACCAGCCCGTGGAGCCTGTCCCAGTCAGGCATCCTCGGCATGAACAAGCGCAACCACTCCTACATCAGCCGCTACAACCCGCGCCGTCTCTACCCGCTGGTGGATGACAAGCTCAAGACCAAGCGCATCGCGCTGGATGCAGGGGTGACGGTGCCGGAGCTCATCGGCACCATCCGCGAACAGCACGACGTGACCCGCATCACCGAGCTGGTCAAGGAGTGGCCGGGCTTCTGCATCAAGCCGGCCCGCGGCTCCGGCGGCAAGGGGATCCTGGTGATCCTGCGCCAGGAAGACGGCCTCTTCTACAAGCCCAACGGCAGCGCCTGCAACGGCCAGGATCTGGAGCGCCATGTCTCCAACATCCTGGCGGGGCTCTACTCCCTCGGCGGCAAGCCGGACGTGGCGCTGGTGGAAGGGCTCATCAACTTCGACGACGTGTTTGACGGTTACTCCTTCGAAGGGGTGCCCGATGCCCGGGTCATCATCTTCAAGGGGTTCCCGGTGATGGCCATGATGCGCCTCTCCACCTCCGCCTCGGACGGCAAGGCGAACCTGCACCAGGGCGCCGTGGGGGTGGGTCTGTGCCTGCGTACCGGCCGCGCCCTGCGGGCGGTGCAGTTTGGCGCCCCCTTGCGCCATCACCCGGACACCGGCCTGGATCTCTACGATCTCAAGGTACCCCACTGGGACACACTGCTGACCCTGGCGGCCTCCTGCTACGAGATGTCGGGCCTGGGCTACATCGGCACCGACATGGTGCTGGACAAGTTCCGCGGCCCCATGCTGCTGGAGCTCAACGCCCGCCCGGGCCTCGCCATCCAGATCGCCAACGGTCGCGGCCTGGTGCCCAACCTCAAGACCATCGAGAAGCTGGGCCAGGTCAAGATGAGCGTGGAGCAGCGGGTCAACTTCGCCAAGGATCACTTCGGCATCTTCGAGGAGTGAGTGGCCCCGCCCGTCACCAGAAACGCGCCAACCGGCGCGTTTTTTTATGGCCGGCCCGCACCGGGAGCCTGGCCCCGCCAGGAAGGCCGATCCCCGTCACATCCCCCGGCGGCGCCCCTTCAACGGCGCGCTACAAGGGGATAAGCTCCAGACGAATGAGGGGTCGCCAGCCCATCGGCGCAGGCCACCCCATGTGCATGAGGCAGTGCGCCTGCCAGGGGGCACCGATTTGTCGGCGACAACGGGGTCTCTCGATGGTAGATTAATCAAATCAAATAGATAGCACCGATCGGGTTTCTCCTATGCAACGTTGGCCCAGCCTGAAACAGCTCCAGTATCTGGTCGCTCTGGACGAGCACAAGAATTTCAACCGCGCCGCCAAGGCCTGCCATGTCAGCCAGTCCACCCTGAGTACCGGGATCCAGACCCTGGAGGACATGATGAACCTGCAGCTGGTGGAGCGGGATCACAAGAGTTTCATCATGACGCCGGTCGGCATGGAAATCGTCGCGCGGGCGCGCAACCTGCTCTCCGATGCCCGGGATCTGATGGAGATGGGTCAGCAGCAAGGGGGGGTCATGCACGGCACCGTCCGCCTCGGCTGCATCCCGACCATAGCCCCCTTCCTGCTGAGCAAACTGCTGCAGGTGTGCGGCAAGGCCTATCCCGAGCTGGAGTTGCTGCTGCGGGAAGACACCACCACCAATTTGCTCAAGCAGCTGGAGCAGGGGCAGCTCGACCTGCTGATCCTGGCCCTGCCGGTGGAGATCGGCGGCTTCCACAGCAAGACGGTCGGCCAGGATCCCTTCCACATGGTGATGCCCTCCCACATGGCGGCAGGGCTGCACATGCCGTTCGACTACAAGGAGCTGCCCAACCAGAGCATCTTCCTGCTGGAGCGGGAGCACTGCCTGACCGAACACGCGGTGAGCGCTTGCCGGCTGAGGGACAAGAGCAAGATCAACCCCTTCGCCGCCACCAGCCTGCACACCCTGGTGCAGATGGTGGGCGCCGGCCTTGGCACCACCTTCCTGCCCCAGATGGCCATAGATGCCGGCATCCTCGACAACTCGGATCTGGTGGCCATTCCCCTGCCCGGGGAGAAGCCCTATCGGGAGATTGGCCTGGTGTGGCGCCCCAGCACCACCCGGGTGCAGACCTTCTACAAGATTGCCGAGCTGCTCGCGCCGCTCATCAACCCCAAGGGGGACGACTAAGACCCGCTTGCCGTGTGCAGTTGTGCGTGCGGCAAGCCGTTATGCTCTCATTCAGGTACCAGGCAGGATCATCGTCTATGATGAATCCCGAGCCCTATCAAGGAGTTGAGATGTTCCGCACCTTGCTGCTGCCCCTGCTGGCCCTGCTTGTCACCGCCTGCTCCAGCACACCGGAGCCGCCACCCCCCGTGCGCCAGAGCAGCGCCTTCGACAGCTTCTATCAACAGTGGCGCGGCGTCCCCTATCGCATGGGTGGCACCAGCCGTGCCGGCCTCGACTGCTCCGCCTTCACCCAGCTCGCCTACAGCCAGGTGCTGGGGTTCAGCCTCCCCCGCACCACGGAATCCCAGGCCAGCCTCGGCCGCCCGGTGGACAGATACCGGTTGCAGCACGGGGATCTGGTCTTTTTCAAGACCGGCTGGCAGCAGTACCACGTCGGGGTCTACACCGGAGCCGGGGAATTCATCCACGCCTCCACCAGCAAGGGAGTGATCCGCTCGCGCCTCGACAACGTCTACTGGAACAGCCGCTACTGGCAGGCCCGCAGGCTGATTCAGTAGAAAGCCCTGAAAAACAAAAGGCCCCCAGGGGCCTTTTTTGTCATCCATACCTCAGTGCTTGCGGTGCCAGCGGGGGGAGGTGGCGCGCTCCCCCCAGGGGGTCGTGCAGGGCAGCAGGGCTCCCTCGATCACCCCGTCATGGCTCGCCAGCGCCAGGGCTATCTTCTCGTGGAGCAGGCGAAGCAGGTTCTTCTCCTGATCAGCCAGGGAGTGCCCCGCGGCGAAATACTCCCGCTGATGCTGCAACGCCAGTTTCTGGGCAAATTCATAGGTGGTGAAGCTGTCCGGCATCCGTGCGATGACGTCGTCCAGCCTGGCCAGCAGGCTGTGCAATTCCCTGGTCATGTCCAGTTCTCCCTCTGAGTTGAAGCTCAAAATTACCCCTTATTGGATATGCAACCAATCTGAATGCCCCAGAAGTGAGAGCCCGAGCACAGTTCCAGGCAAAGCCTCCCCCCTGTTCCGCCACCCTGTTTACACGGGGCTGACGAGCCGCTAGATTTGGACCGACTAATCAGTCGGTTGTTTTCTGTGCGGAGATCATCATGAATACCACCCTCACCCCATCGGACAAGTTCTCCCTGCCCGATCAGCTGATCCGCCTCAGGCAGGCTTGCATGTCACACCCCATGCCGAGCCTGGCGGAGCGCCGCACCAGGCTCACCCAACTCAAGGGCGCCCTGCTGGCCCACAAGCAGACCCTGTGCGACGCCCTGGCCCTGGACTACGGCCAGCGCAGCGGCTATGACAGCCTGATTGCCGACATCCTTCCCTGCGTCATGCAGATCAACTACAGCCTGAAGCGGCTCAAGGGCTGGATGAGACCGGAGCGCCGCCACCCAGGTCTGCTGCTGGCCCCCGCCAGGGTCGAAGTGCACTACCAGCCCCTCGGCGTGGTCGGCATCATGGTCCCCTGGAACTTCCCGGTGATGCTGAGCCTCGGCCCCCTCATCGGTGCCATCGGCGCCGGCAACCGCGCCATGATCAAGCTCTCCGAGTTCACGCCCCGCACCAATGCCGTGCTGCGTACCCTGCTGGGGGAGGTCTTTGCTGATGACGAGGTGATGGTCATCGAGGGGGATGCCGAGCTCGCGGCCGCCTTCAGTGCCCTCCCCTTCGATCACCTGGTGTTCACCGGTTCCACCGCCGTGGGCCGGCGGGTGATGGCTGCCGCCGCGCCCCACCTCACCCCCCTCACCCTGGAACTCGGTGGCAAGAGCCCCTGCCTCATCGCCCCCGACATGCCCATGGCGCTGGCGGTGGAGCGGATGATCTTCGGCAAGAGCCTCAACGCCGGCCAGATCTGCGTGGCCCCCGACTATGTGCTGCTGCCGCGCGGCCAAGAGCAGGCCTTTGTCGAGGCCTACCGCAGCCACTTCACGCGCCTCTATCCCAAGGGGCTGGCGAGCCCGGACTACGGCTCCGTCGTCAATGCGCAGCAGTATGCCCGGCTCACGGCCTGGCTGGATGAAGCCAGGCAGGCGGGGGCCCAGGTACACCCCTGCACTTCGCCTGCCCGGGATGACGGCGCCCACCGCCTGGCACCCCATCTGCTGACCGAGGTGCCCGACCATTGCCAGGTGATGCAGCAGGAGATCTTCGGCCCCCTGCTGCCTATCGTGCCTTATGACTCGCTGGACGAGGCGATCGCCTATGTGGCGGCGCGGCCCCGCCCGCTGGCACTCTATCTGATGAGCCTGGATGAGACCCTGCAGCGCCGTCTCATCCGGGAGACCCATGCCGGCGGCATGGCCATCAACGAGAGCCTGTTCCAGGCCGCGGCGGACGACGCGCCCTTCGGCGGCATCGGCCCCTCCGGCATGGGTCACTACCACGGCCGCGAAGGCTTTCTCACCTTCTCCAAGGCGAAAACCGTGCTGCGCCGCGGGCGTTTCAGCCCAGGGGGGCTTATCCACCCGCCTTATCGACGCTGGTATCAGCGGCTGATGATGGCCCTGTTCCTGCGCTAGGAGGCGAGATGCGAGAGACCATGACCGACAAACGCCGCCAGATCCTGGATGCCGCCCTCGCCCTGTGCGCCGAAGACGGCCTGCAGGGCGCCGCCACCGCCCGCATCGCCAAGGCGGCCGGGGTGGCCAACGGCACCCTGTTTCACCACTTTCCCAGCAAGGAGGTGCTGATCCAGCAGCTCTATCAGGAGATCAAGGGGCGCCTGGGCGCCGCCATCAGCGAGGCGGATCCGACCCTCTCTCTCGAGGAGCAGACGCGCCACTACTGGCAGCAGGCAATGGCCTGGATGCAGGCCCATCCCCACGAGCTCAAGTTCGTGCTGGGCTTCTTCCACTCCCCCCTGCTGGCCCGCTCCCTGCGCAGCCAGATCCTGGGGGAGACCCTGCCCTTCCTGCCGCACCTGCTGGCCCAAGGCCAGGCCAGTGGCGAGCTGATGCAGGGGCCGCCCCTGCTGATGCTGGAGGTGTGCCAGAGCCAGTTTCTCACCTGTGCCTCCCTGTTCGTCGACCAGCCGGAGCTTGGCGAGGATCCCCACTGGCGGGAGAGCGCCTTCTCACTCTTCTGGTCCGCCATCGCGGGAGGGCGCCATGCACGCTGACTCCCTGCTCGCCACCGGCAGACGCCTCTGGATCGGGAGCCTGCTCTGGGTCATCGGCCGCACCCTGTGCCGCGCCGCCAGGGTCGACGAGGCGGTGCGCCGCGAGCTCGCCCCCCTGCCAGACGGACTCAGCATCCAGCTGGCGGTGAACGGCCTGACAGGCGGGCTGACCATTCACAAGGCGGGGGGGCGCTGGCGCACGGGCGCGGCACCGCAGCCGGATGAGGCCGCCCCCCACCCGCTGCGGGTGCACTTCAAGCACCCCGCCATCGCGTTTCGCACCTTGAGCTTTCGCCTCGGCATCAACCAGGCGTTTTGTGAAAACCGCCTGCAGGTGGAGGGGGATCTCAGCGCGGCCATGCACCTGGTGCGCGCGCTGGAGCAGCTGCAGAGCCTGATCCTGCCCGCCATCATCGCGCGGCCGTTGCTGCGCCACTATCCGAGCCCGCGCCGCAAGCTGGCACGGGCCTGCCACATCTACCTGGGTCTGCTGACCGGTTGAACACCAAGAGGAACACCATGAGCCGCTATTACGATTTCTTCTGCCCGGTCAAGCTGATGGCGGGGGAGCAGGCGCTGGAACAACTTCCTGACGAGCTGATGGCGCTGGGGGCGCGCCGCCCGCTGCTGCTCACCGACAAGGGGGTCGCCGGCACCGGGCTCGCCACCCTGCTGGCCGGGGTGATGGCCGAGGGGGGGGTCGCAGTCGCCGCCATCTGGGACGAGATCCCGGCCGACTCCTCCACCGCCGTGGTGGAGCGGATCGCCCGCCACTACCGGGAGCTGGATTGCGACAGCCTGGTGGCGCTCGGGGGCGGCTCCGTCATCGACACCGCCAAGGCGGTCAATATCCTGGCCACCCTGGCGCCGCGCGACGGTGAGACAGGGGGCGGGAGGTTGCTGGACTATGCCGGGGCGGGCTGCCTGACCCGCCCCCTCAATCCCCTGGCGGTGGTGCCCACCACGGCGGGCACCGGCTCCGAGGTGACCCTGGTGGCGGTGATCAAGGACGAGGCGAGCGGGCGCAAGGTGCCCTTTACCTCCCCCTTCCTGCTGCCCCGGCTGGCGGTACTGGACCCGCGCCTCACCCGGGGGCTGCCGCTCAACATCACCGCCGCCACCGCCATGGATGCCATGACCCACGCCATCGAGGCCTTCATCGGCAACGCCAGGAACCCGGTCAGCGACGCCCTGGCCCTGATGGCGGTGGAGAAGATCGCCACCGCCCTGCCCAAGGTGCTGGGGCAGCCTCAGGATCCACACCTGCGGCTGCAGCTCGCGGAGGGTTCCACCCTGGCGGGCATGGCCTTCTCCAACTCCATGGTGGGGCTGGTGCACGCCCTCGGTCACAGCCTGGGGGCCCGCTGCCACCTGCCCCACGGCCTGTGCATGAACCTCTTCCTGCCTGCGGTGCTCGACTACAACAGGCCGGAGATCGATGACGAGCTCGCCCGCCTGCTGCTGCCGCTCGCGGGGGCCGAGCGCTTCGCGGCGACCCCGGCCCCCCTGCGGGCCCAGGCCACCCTGGATGCCCTCCATGCCCTGCGCGACACCCTGTGGCAGGCGGTCGGGCTGCCACGCACCCTGCGGGAGGCGGGCCTCACCGACAGGGGACTGCTGCCCGAGATCCGGGATCTCGCCATCAACGACGGCGCCCTGCTCTACAACCGCAAGGATGCAGACAGGGCGCAGCTGCTGGCGCTGCTGGAACGGGTGTGGGAATAGCGGGCCGCCGGGCCCGCCCGGAGGTCAGGACGCGGGGGTAAAGACCCCGGTGGAGAGGTAGCGATCCCCCCGATCGCAGATGATGGCCACCACCACCCCTTCGCCGATCCCGGCGGCGACCCGCAGGGCGCCGGCCACGGCGCCCCCCGAGCTGACGCCGCAGCAGATCCCCTCCTCCCGGGCCAGCCGGCGCATCGTGGCGAGGGACTCCTCCAGCGTCACATCCAGCACCCGATCGACCCGGGCGGGCTCGAAGATGGCGGGCAGGTAGGCCTCGGGCCAGCGGCGAATGCCCGGGATCTGGCTCCCCTCGGCCGGTTGCAGGCCGATCACCTCTACCGCCGGGTTCTGCTCCTTGAGATAGCGGGAGACCCCCATGATGGTGCCCGTGGTGCCCATGGCCGACACGAAGTGAGTGACCGCCCCGCCGCTCTGGTGCCAGATCTCGGGGCCGGTGGAGAGGTAGTGGGCATCCGGGTTGGCCGGGTTGTTGAACTGATCGAGCACCAGCCCCTCCCCGCGCCCCTGCATGGCCAGGGCGAGGTCGCGCGCCGCCTCCATGCCGCCCTCCACCAGCACCAGCTCGGCGCCATAGGCCTGCATGGCGTCGCGCCGCTCCTGGCTCATGGTGTCAGGCATGATGAGGCGCATCCGGTAGCCTCTGGCCGCCGCCACCATGGCCAGCGCGATGCCGGTGTTGCCGGAGGTGGCCTCGATGAGCCGTGCCCCTGGCGCTAAGTAACCGCTCGCCTCCGCGCACCGGATGAGGTTCAGGGCCGGCCTGTCCTTGACCGAGCCGGCGGGGTTGTTGCCCTCCAGCTTCACCAGCAGGGTCACACCGGGATGGGGATTGATGCGGCGCAACGCCAGCAGGGGGGTGTTGCCTATCAGCTCTTCCAGGGTGGCGAAGGCCATGGGGATCCATCCTCTGTCTGTGTTCTATACCTTGCCATGCGACCATTCGCAGGCCGGCCAGTGTAAGCGAGCCCGCCACGGCGGCAAAGAATGACGTTGGCAAAGCGTGCCCGCCATGTTCTGATCACCCCATTCACCCAGAGAGGATCCCAGATGAGCGACATTCTTCACCAGCCGGAACAGCAGCAGTTCGTCTGCACCGTGGACGGCAAGCTCGCCCGTCTTGCCTATCGCAGGCTGGACGCCACCACCGTCGACGCCTACAGCACCCAGGTCCCTGCCGAGCTGCGCGGACAGGGCATCGCCGACCGGCTGGCCCGCAGCTTCTACAACTGGACTCTGGCAGAGGGGCTCACCATAGTGCCGACCTGCAGCTATATCGACGTCTGGCTTCGCCGCAATGCCGGCTGAGCAGGCCAATCAGGACGCCGCTTTGCAGGCGTGCACCGAGGCCCTGCTGCGGGCCGATGACCGGCGCATGGATTGCCTGCGGGCCGCGCGGGCGCTGGCCCTGCCCGACTGGGCGCTGGGGGCGGGGTTTGTGCGCAACCTCATCTGGGATCACCTGCACCGCAAGCCGGCGCCGACCCCCCTCAACGACATCGATCTTATCTATCTGGACAGTGCTGATCCGACTGGATTGAAGGAGGCCGATCACGAGGCCTGGCTGAATGCCCGACTGCCTGACCAGCGCTGGGAGGTGCGCAACCAGGCCCGCATGCATGTGCGCCAGCAGGTGCCCCCCTTTGGCAGCACTCTGGAGGCCCTCGGACACTGGGTGGAGGTACCCACCTGCATCGGGGTCAGATTGCTGGCAGACGATTCGTTCGAGTGGCTGGCCCCCTACGGCTTTGCCCCCAACTGGTCCCTGCGGGTGGACCCCAACCCGCACTGTCGCCAGGAGTGCCGGGTCTTTACCGAGCGCGTCAAGGCCAAGGGGTGGCAGCAGATCTGGCCTGACCTTGTCGTGAACTGGCCATGACCGGATTGCAATGTTTCGGCAACCTTGGGCACACTACGAAAAGCTGTTTGTAACTCAATGGGTTAAATAATGCGCGACTTCTTCTCTCTCGAACGCTGGCTGCCGGGGCTCGCCGCCCTGCTGCAATATCAGCGGGCCTGGCTGATGCCGGACCTTCGCGCAGGCCTCTCGGTCGCGGCCGTGGCGCTCCCCGTGGCCATCGCCTACTCGGAGCTCACCGGGGTGGGGGCCATCGTCGGCCTCTACTCCTGCATCCTGCCCATGGTGGTCTACGCCCTGTTCGGCACCTCCCGTCAGCTCATCGTCGGCCCGGACGCCGCCACCTGCGCCGTCATCGCCGCCGTGGTCACCCCCCTCGCCGCCGGGGACCCCACCCGCCACTGGCAGCTGGTCATGACCATGACCGCCATGACCGGCTTCTGGTGCCTCATCGCCAGCCGCTTCAAGCTGGGGGTGCTGGCGGACTTTCTCTCCCGGCCCATTCTGATGGGGCTGCTCAACGGGGTGGCCATCACCATCATGGTGGGCCAGCTCTCCAAGATCTTCGGCTTCACCTTCAGCGAACGCTATCTGATAGAGCGGATCCTCAACGGCACCAACTACCTTACCCAGACCCATCTGCCCACCCTGGCCATGAGTCTGACCGCCCTGCTCACCCTGCTGCTGGCCAAGCGCTACAAGCCGGCCTGGCCCTCTTCCATGGTGGCCATGGTGGTGACGGCGGCGCTGGTGTGGCTGTTCAACCTCGGCCGTGTCGACATCGCCACCCTGGGGGCCATCGGCTCGGGCCTGCCCGCCTTCCAGATGCCGGAATTCCCCCCCGGCCTGATGCGGGAGCTGGTGCTGCCGGCCCTCAACCTCGCCATGGTGAGCTTCGTCTCCATGATGCTCACCGCCCGCAGCTTCGCCGCCAAGAACGGCTACGAGATAGACGCGGACAAGGAGTTCCGGGCGCTGGGCATGGCAAACCTGGCGGCGGCGGCCTCCCAGGGCTTTGCCATCAGCGGCGCGGATTCGCGCACCGCGGTCAACGACGCCAACGGCGGCAAGAGCCAGCTGGTCTCCATCATCGCCGCCGCCGTCATCGCCCTGGTCACCTTCTACCTGACGGGGCCGCTGCAATACATCCCCACCGCCGCCCTCGGGGTGGTGCTGGTCATGGCCTCCCTGTCGCTGACCGACTTTCGCGGCCTCTGGGCCCTGCGCGACTCGGACCGCGCCGCCTTCTGGCTGGCCCTCATCACCTTCATAAGCGTGCTGACCATGGGGGTCATTCCGGGCATCACCCTCGCGGTCTTGCTGGGCCTGTTCCAGTTTCTGCGCAACGTGATGCGCCCCACCGACCAGTTGCTCGGCATGGATGACGAAGGGGTGGTGCGCACCCTGGGGGACAACGAGCAGGCCAAGGCGATTCCCGGCATCCTGGTCTATCGCTTCAACTCGCCGCTGACCTACTTCAACGCCCCCTACTTCAAGCGGCGGGTGCTGGCGCTGCTGGTGCAGGATCCCCACAGTCCCCAGTGCCTGGTGGTGGACGCGGTGGCCTGCTTCACCCATCAGGACATCAGCGTCATGAGCATGGTGGGAGAGCTGCACAAGGAGCTCAAGCGGCGCGGCATCCACATGGTGATGGCCGGTCGCCACGGCCAGTTGAGCCAGTGGTTCAGGCAGGCGGGGATCCGGGTCGGCGAGGATGGCATCATTCTCTGCCCCGACATGTATCAGGCCCTGCGCATGACCCGCTGCTACCGGGAGCCGGTGTTCAAGGATGACGAGGTGGTGGAGAGCACCACGGACGCCCTGATCACCCGCTGGCCCCAGGACGAGGCCCTGCCCGATTCGGCGCGTCTCACCCACCCCTGCGAGCAGGAGGCCGGCACGACCCCGGTGTGAGGCGCCACGGCCGGCGGCCCCAACCCGCCGGCCCTCTTCTCTGCCACCAGGATTGCGCCCCGCACCCGCTTGGTGTTAAATGCCCGTCCAGCTGGCCCTGACGAGGGCCACCACCAGCATCTGGATATTCCATGCAGACTCAATCCCACGCCGGGCCGGGCTCCCTCTTTTCCCTGACCTGGCCACTGTTCATCGATCTCGCCCTGCATTTTCTGACCGGGGCCCTCAATACCTTCATGGTGGGTCACGTCTCCTACCAGGGGGTGGCGGCGCTCGCGGTCGGCAACCAGGTGTTCGATCTGGCCATCACCCTGTTCAGCTTCGTCAGCATCGGCACCAGCGTGGTGATCACCCAGTATCTGGGGGCAGGGGACAAGGAGAAGGCCCGGGTCGTCATTCACACCGCCATCGGCTTCAACCTGCTGGTGGGGCTGGTGGCCGCCGTCGGGGTCATGGCCGGGGCCGGCACCATGCTGGCGCTGATGAACCTGCCCGCCCACCTGATGAGCGACGGCAGCCTCTATCTGCAGATCATCGGCCTGTGCCTGCTGCCGGAGGCGGCAGCTCTCTGCCTGGCCGCCACCCTGCGCGCTCACGGCCACACCCGCCAGGCCATGTACGTGACCCTCATCGTCAACCTCATCACCTTCGTCGGCAACCTGCTGCTGCTCTACGGCTGGTTCGGCCTGCCCCAGCTCGGGGTCGCCGGGGTCGCCATCAGCACGGTGGCGGGTCGCATCGTCGGGGTCGTGCTGCTGGTGTGGCTGGTGGCCCGCAAGACCGGCATCCGGCTGCGTCTGCCGGAAATCGTCCGCCCGAGCCGCGCCATGCTGGACAAGGTGCTGCACATCGGCCTGCCTGCGGCGGGGGAGAACCTCTCCTGGATGCTGCAGTTCATGGTGGTGACCGCCTTTGTCGGCCTGCTCGGCGACAAGGCGCTGGCGACCCAGTCCTACTTCTTCCAGATCTGCCTGTTCATCCTGCTGTTCGGCCTCTCCATCGGCCTTGGCAACGAGATCATCATCGGCCATCTGGCGGGAGCCAGACGCTTCGATCAGGCCTATCGCCAACTGATGAAGAGCCTGAAACTCGGCCTCATCGTCACCGCCGTCATCGCCGTCGCCGCCGCCCTGAACGGCCGAGCCATCATCAGCCTGTTCACCGACGACGCGGACATCATCACCCAGGTGGCCCAGCTGTTCCTCATCAGCCTCATCCTCGAGCCAGGCCGCACCTTCAACCTGGTGGTGATCAACGCCCTGCGCGCCACCGGGGATGCCCGTTTCCCGCTCTACATGGCGCTCGTCTCCATGTGGGGCATTGCCGTTCCCCTCTCCTATTTCCTTGGTATCATGCAGGGCTACGGCCTGGTAGGCATCTGGCTGGCCCTCGCCTGCGACGAGTGGGTGCGCGGTCTGGCCATGTTCTGGCGCTGGCGCAGTCGTCGCTGGCAAAACAAAATTCTTGTCGAAACATAAGCGGAATCATCATGAAGAAAATCGGACTCTTGTTGACGGCCATCCTGCTCAGCCCGCTCGCCATGGCGCAAACCGCCCCGGCAGCGCCCAAGGCGCAGGCTCTCCAGACCTGGTATGTGGCCCCCATCGTCATCGACGAGACCAGCGAAGCCCAGAAGGCCCTGACCAAGGAGTTCATGGCCCAGATGATCAAGACCATCAAGATCAACGAGTATCAGACCGGCAAGGCGGTGGGCAAGACCAAGGAGCCCAAGTGGCTGATCCGCACCAAGCTGATGCCCGCAAGCACAGAACCGCTGGTCGGCAAGAAGCATGCCCAGGGCCTCACCTACGGCAAGGGCATTCCCACCCAGGAGATCGTCGGCGAGCTCATCATGAACGGCACCCTGGTGGCTCATGTGGGTCAGGGTTGGCGCGAGCCCATCGTCCCGGGCACGCCGGTGGCGGAGAAGATCACCATCGCCAACTACCAGTACGCCATCGGCAACGAGGCCAAGGCACCGGATCTGGAAGAGCTGGCGGCACAAATAGGCTTCGAGGTGGGCAAGGTGATCGCCCGGGACGGCAAGCCCCTGCCCGAGAAGAAAAAGAAAAAAGAGTAAACACCACGCTCGTTATCCGGAAGGGGCCTCGCGCCCCTTCTTGCTGTCCGCCGCCCGTCCTTTCCCCGTGTTCCCCAGTGCAATAATGTGAACAGGATCCCGGTTTTATCCTCTCCTGCCCACCATTTATCCGCCAATCTGCTTGTGATTCAAACAGTTAAAAATCGTCGCCGCCATGGTGCAAAACGATGTCCACGAATTGGATCCGGATCACGTTTATCTCCCGGGGGAAGGCGTAGCTTGAAGGTCAAGGCACATCAAACGACAACAAGGAGGCTTCATTACATGTTTCCAGAGTACAGAGATCTCATCTCGAAACTGAAGGTCAGTGATGCCCATTTTCAGAAGAAGTTTGACTTGCACAACGACCTGGATGCGGAGATCCAGAAGCTGGAAAAGCACCACGCCAGCGACTACAGCGCCGAGGTGAAGGATCTGAAAAAACAGAAACTTAAACTGAAAGAGGAGATATACGACATCCTCAGACAACATCCAAACTAGACGCCTTGACGAATGCCCGGATAAGCAATTTATCCTCCAGCCCGGCCCGACGCCGGGCTTTTTGTTGTCCGCTCATGAGGATGTGGCACAGAGCTCATCCGGCCGCCTGCGCCGGAACTCGCTGGGCGTTTGGCCGGTGTGGCGCCGGAAAGCCGTGTTGAAGGTGGATTTGCTGTTGAAGCCGGCCTGATAGCAGACAGTGGCCACCGTCTCGTCACTCTCCTGCAACAGCCGCTTGGCCTCTTCCACCCGATGGCGGTTGAGCCAGTCGTAGAAGTTGCCCCCCGAACAGGCATTGATGGCGCTGGAGGCCTGATGGGGACTCAGGCCGCACAGCTGGGCCAGCTTGCCAAGGGAGAGGGCCGGATCCCGGAAGGCTCCTCGCCCGAGCTCCCCCTCCAGCGCCTCGAACAGGGGTTGCAGCGACTCATCCTGCACCGGCGCCGGCATCCCCTCGGCACCGCGCTCGCGCCCCTCCCCCATGGCGTCCTGCTGGGGCAGCCGGGCGTGGGCCAGCACCAGCAGCAACAGATAGGCGGTGACGGGGGCCTGCAAATACACCGTTGAGAGCGGCCAGCCAAGCCAGCTCAGGGCGATACGGCCGAGCAGCAGGAGGGCGACCAGCAGTTGCAGGCCCTGCAACTGGTTGACCCAGGCGCGCAGCGCCGGCTTGCGGCTGACGACCCCGAGGCGCTGCTGCTGCCACCAGTAGGCCAGCCCCAGCAGGGCAATGCAGGCCAGATAGCGGTTGCCATAGAGAGTCATGCCTGGCCACAGGGCCTCCTCCTGGCTGCCAAGCAGGATCCAGCGAACCTTCTCGTCGCCAGGCAACAGCCAGTAGGGCAATGCCAGGGCAGCCACCAGCAGCAGGGGCAACCCGTGCACCAGCCGATCGCGCCAGCGAGCGAGCACCCCCTCCCCCTGCACGGCCCTGATATAGCCATAGAGACAGAACGGCAGCATCACCACCAGGGGATCGATCAGCTTGAGCAGATGGGGCCGGGCCAGAAACCACTGCTGCTGGTGATAGAGATACTCCAGCGCCTGCAGGCCGCTCAGGGCCAGCAGGGCCAGCAGATAGCCGGCGGCGGAATCCCGCCGCGTGCGCCGCAACCATCCCACGTTCGCCAGCACCAGCATGCCGGCCAGACCCAGACTGAGCACGGCGGCCATATTTTCCCACTGCATAACACTCCTCCTGCAGGTACGGCTCCATCGAGACACACCTGTTCATCCTTGTTTTTATTTGGTTTTTCATTCCATGACCGATTCCATCCAGTCGGGCGACCCGAGGGGAGGGCTGCGCTTGAATAGCTGCTGCATCGACCGAAAGGAAACAAAACATTAACAAATCAACACCACAGAAGGAATCAAGATGCGAACCCCTCTTCCTCTTTCCCTTTCCCTGCTCGGCACTCTGGTACTGGCCGGCTGTCAGGATAACGACAGCCAGCCGGATCCCGCCCGCCACTACGACGTCACGCTCACCTACACGGAGCAGGGGGTGCCCCACATCAAGGCGAGCAACTATGCCAGCCTCGGTTTCGGATCCGGATACGCCCACGCCGAGGAAAACCTCTGCACCCTGAGCGAGCAGATCATGAAGCTGCGGGGAGAAAAATCCCGCTGGCTGGGCGCCGGTGAGCAGCAGCGCAACCTGCTCTCGGACCTGGGCTATCGCTCCCTGGATCTGCAGACTCAAGCCACCACCCTGTATGAGAAGCTGGCCCCGGAGGCGAAGGACCTCATCGAGGGCTATGTGGCGGGCTTCAATCACTCGCTCACCGAGCGGGCCGGTCCGGCAGACTACCCCTCCCCCTGCCGCGGGGCCGAGTGGGTCGAACCCATCACCCCGGTCCAGCTGCTGGCCTATCACCTGGATCTCGCCCAGCTGGCCAGCGGCCGCAGCTTCATCAGCGCCATGGCCAGTGCCCAGCCCCCCGTCGGCGCACAGGCGCGTGCCACCCTGCCGGCCCCCTCACAGGATCCCGTCTCGCTGCTGACCTCGGAGGGGATCGGCAGCAACGGCTGGGCGCTGGGAGCGGATCGCACCAGCAACGCCACCAGCCTGCTGCTCGGCAATCCCCATTTCCCCTGGGATGGCGAACTCAGGTTCTATGAACAGCATCTGCAGATCCCGGGCGAGCTCAACGTGACCGGTGCCACCATGATGGGCTTTCCCGCCATCCTGATCGGCTTCAACGAGCGGCTCGGCTGGACTCATACCGTCTCCCAGTCCAAGCGGTTCACCCTCTATCAGCTCACCCTGGACCCCGCCAATCCGCTGCGCTACCGCTATGGCGACCAGTGGCGAGAGATGAGCCAGAAAGAGATCACCGTACAGGTACGGCAGGCCGACGGCAGCCTGCAGCCTTATGTCCAGACGCTCTATGCCAGCCATTTCGGCCCCATGGTCAACCTCGCCTCCCTCTCTCCCGCTCTGGGCTGGACCAGCAGCAGCGCCATCAGCTTGCGCGATGCCAACGTCGGCAACTACCGGATGCTGGAGCAGTGGCTGGCCATGGCCAAGGCACAAAGCACCCCGGCCTTCTTCGATGCGCTGGCCGAGCATCAGGGCGTGCCCTGGGTCAATACCCTGCTCATCGACAAGACGGGCCAGGCCAGCTACGTGGACGCGACCCAGGTTCCCCGCCTCGGCGCCAAGGCCGAAGCCTGGTGGCGCGCGGCCTCCCAAAGCCCGCAACTGGCCCCCGTCTGGCTGGATGGCGAGGGCAGCGTGCTGCTGCCAGGCAACGACCCCGACTTCGAGTGGGTCGACAGCGGCCTGACCCGCACCCCCGGACTGATCCCGCTGAGCCAGGCCCCGCGCCAGACCCGAAGCGATTACGTCTACAACGCCAACAGCAGCCACTGGCTGACCAACCTGACTGAACCGCTGGAAGGCTATTCCATCCTCTACGGGCCGGAGCAGACGGTGCGCAGCCCGCGTACCCGCTACAACGCCCAGCTCATCAGCACCCCCGAGAGCATGGGGCTGGCCGGTGCCGATCGCCGCTTCACCCTGCAGACCCTGCAGGGAGTGGTGACCCACAACGGCGCCCTGTTTGCCCGCGAGCTCAGGGAGCCTCTGCTGGCCCGCTGCCAGGCGCACCCGCTGATCCAGCTGGACGGTGGTCCTCTGGATCTGACCCCGAGTTGCAAGGCACTCGCCAACTGGGATGGCGAGTATCAGCTGGAGAGCCGGGGCGCCCACCTGATGCGCGAATGGCTGACGGCGTTTCGCACCAGCGGGCACAGAGACATCCAGGATGCCCTGTTTGCCATCCCCTTCGATCCGGCCAGGGCTGCCACCACCCCAAGCGGACTGGCCCCCTGGAACGGCGCCCCTGATCAGGATCCCGCTCTGCTGGCGCTGGCTCGGGCCCAGCAGCGCTTGCAGGCAGCCGGTATCGCGCCGGATGCCGAACTCGGTGCGCTGCAGTTTGTGCAAAAGGCCGCCGGTTTGACCCCGATCCCGCTGCCTGGGGGCAATTCGTTCGAGGGGCTGTTCAACATGGTGCAAACCAACATGCCTTCGCGCAGCACCTCGGATTTCGCCAACATTGTGACCGGCAAGAGTGTGGCAGGCACCACGCTGCGCAGCCTGGATGACGACGGTGACGGCCAGCCCGAGCTGCGATATCGCGCCAACTACGGCTCCAGCTTCGTGCTGGCCCTGCAGTTCGATGCCGCGGGCCCCAAAGCGGAACGCTTCCTGAGCTATGGCCAGTCTCACGATCCCGAAAGTCCCCACTTCACCGATCAGACCGAGCTGTTCGCCCGCCAGCAGTGGCAGCCCATGCGCTTTACCGATGAAGAGATAGCGGCCCATCAGGAACGTACCCTGCACCTCAAGGTACCGCGTGTGACCCAGCCCTGATCACGGCACCATTGTTCATGCCATCCAAAGCGGGCCATTGGGCCCGCTTTTCTATCCGGTCATCCCCCTGATCTGATGATCTGACCGCGAGCAGCCTCTGTTCTGCGTTCACCACGCCAGCGGCATCGCCCCCCCCATCATGGGAGACAAGAGAGGATTGCCGCACGGGGCAGGAATCGTTATCTTGCCCTCTTCACAGGAATCGCCACAGCACAAGGACCCGGACATGCCGACTCTCGCCAGCATACATCTCTACCCCATCAAGTCGACGGCAGGCATGCCACTGGCCCGCGCCCTGGTGACCCAGGAGGGGCTCGCCGGGGATCGCCGCTACATGGTGGTCAAACCGGATGGCAGCTTCATTACCGCCCGTACCCACCCCCAGCTGCAACTGGTCGTCGCCACCCCGGTGGAGGGCGGCCTCCTGCTGCGCTATCCGGGGTGCGAGCAGCTGACACTGCTGGAGCACGAATTCACTCTCACCCCGCAGGCCACCGGCGTCTGGAGCGACAGCTTCAACGCCCTGCACACCCACACCCGCGCCGATGAGTGGTTGAGTCGGGTGGCGGGGGAGCCAGTTCAGCTGCTCTGGCTCGGCGAGGAGTCGAACCGCTATCGGGAGAAGACCGGCACCCGGGTGAGCTTTGCCGACGGCTATCCCCTGCTGCTGATCAGTCAGGGTTCCCTTGAGGATCTCAATCTGAGATCCGATGCCCTGCACCAGATGAGCCAGTTTCGTACCAACCTGGTGGCGAGTGGCACCAGGCCGTTCGAGGAGGACGGTTGGAGGCGGATCCGCATCGGCGAGGTGGAGTTTCTGGTGGCCAAGCCGTGCAGCCGCTGCATCATGACCACGGTGGAGGCAGGCACGGATCGATTCAATGCCCTGAAAGAGCCGCTCGCCACCCTCACCCGCTATCGCCGTGGCGAGGATGGGGAGGTCTACTTCGGCCAGAACCTGGTAGCCCTGAACGAGGGGTGGATCGAGGCAGGCAGCGAGATCGAAGTGCTGGAGCGGGTACGCCCGCCGATCTACCCCAACGCGGCGCCCAAGAAACGGGCGCTGGTGTGTGTGGCCCGGGAGCCCCTGGCACGGGACCTGGAAACCTTCTGGTTCGAGGCGGCCGATGGCGAGCCCCTGCCCGACTACCTGCCGGGCCAGCACCTGCCCATCAGCCTGGACATCAAGGGAGAGCGGGTGCAGCGCCGCTACACCCTGAGCTCCACCCCGGAAAAGCCCGAGCGTTACGGCATCAGCGTCAAGAAGCTGGCCGATGGCCGCCTCTCCCCCTGGCTGCACCATGAGCTGAGCGTGGGCGATCGTCTGCTGGCCGCCTCCCCGGCCGGCGAATTTCATCTGGGGTCCGAGCGCAAGCTGCTGCTGCTCTCGGCAGGCTCCGGCGTCACCCCCATGCTGTCGATTGCCCGCACCCTGCACCTTCGCGGTGAACTCGACGAGGTCCATTTCATGCACCTATGTCGCAGCGAGGCGGACATTCCCGCCGCCCGCGAGCTGCACGCCATGGCGCAGCTGGGGATGACCCTCACCCTGATCCTGAGCCAGCCCGAGGCTCACTGGCAGGGGCTCAGGGGGCGACTGGATGACAGCCACCTCGGCCAGGTCAAGGGGCTGGCCGAGCGGGAGGTGTTTATCTGCGGCCCCCTGGGCTTTATGGCCGATGCTGCCAACCGGCTGACCGCCCTCGGCGTACCGGCTGGGCGCATCCGCCAGGAGAGCTTTGGCGGCGCCATCCTCTCGGTGGCCCGTCCCCACAAAGCGGTAAAACTGCGCATCGGGGAGCAGGAGTTTGCCGGCAACAACCAGGGTACAGTACTGGATCAGGCCAACAAGCAGGGGGTGGAGATGCCCTGGAGCTGCCGCGCCGGCATCTGCGGCAGCTGCAAGCGCACCCTGATCACAGGTGAGGTGGATCACCCGGATGCCCCCGCCATCACCGCAGCCGAGCGGGCCGAGGGCAAGTTCCTCGCCTGCTGCGCCGTGCCTCTCACGGATCTCGTGGTCGAATAGGGTGATCGGGGGCAAGAATGCCCCGTTCCATAATGCAAAACGGCTGCCCAGGGGCAGCCGTTTTTGCTATCGCGTCTTGCTATCAGCCACGCAGGGCGGCGATACGCTGCTCGATGGGCGGGTGGCTCATGAACAGCTCGCTCATGGAACGCTTGCCGTTGATGCCAAACGCCATCATGGAGCCCTCCATCTGCGGTTCGGCACCGCGGGAGAGACGTTCCAGCGCGGCAATCATCTTGTCGCGGCCGGCCAGTTTGGCGGCACCGGCGTCGGCGCGGAATTCACGCTGACGGCTGAACCACATGACGATGATGGAGGCCAGCACACCGAACACCATCTCCAGCACGAACACGGTGATCATGTAGGCAAAGCCGCCGGTGCTGCTGCTCTCTTCCTCATTGTTGGAGCTGAAGAAGTTGCTGATGACGCCGGCCACGATGCGGGCGAAGAACATCACGAAGGTGTTCACCACCCCCTGGATCAGGGTCAGGGTCACCATGTCGCCGTTGGCCACGTGGCTCACCTCGTGGGCCAGCACGGCTTCCGCCTCGTCGCGGCTCATGCTGTAGAGCAGACCGGAAGACACGGCGACGAGGGAGTCGTCACGACGGGCGCCGGTGGCGAAGGCGTTCATCTCGGGGGAGTCGTAGATCCCCACTTCCGGCATCTTGATGCCCGCTTCACGAGCCTGGCGGGCAACGGTGCTCACCAGCCAGTGCTCGGTCTCGTTGCGGGGCTGCTCGATGACCTGGACGCCGTAGCTGCGCTTGGCCATCCACTTGGACATCAGCAAGGAGATGAAGGAACCCCCAAAACCGAACACGGCGCAGAACACCAACAGACCGGAAATGCTGGACTTGTTGATCCCCAGAACCGAGAACAGGATGTTGAGCACCACCCCCAGCACCAGCATGACGGCCAGGTTGGTCACCAGGAATAGCATAATTCGCTTCATATTGACTCCTTGTGAGATATGGATGCATGGTTCGGGCCACCCCGGAGGGAAACCCAGCCCATACTTGCCCCCGATAATAGACAGACTCGATGAATGTTTGCTGAATGTCTGGCGTCAGAGCAGGGGTTCAACGTCGAGATACCCGCACAAGTCCGCCTCGTGCACGGCCTCGACAAAGGGTATCTCACCCAAAAATGGGGCCGGCAGCAAGGCTTTCAAGGTCCCCAGGTTCTCTTCATAGCGGCTCATGTGCGGATCCACCCGGTTGACCACCCAGCCGGCGATCCTCAACCCCTGCTGGCGGATGGCGGCGACGGTGAGCAGGGCATGGTTGAGGCACCCCAGCCTGGCCCCCACCACCAGGATCACCGGCAGCTCTTCCCGGGCCACCCAGTCCGAGAGCAGATACTCGTGATCCAGCGGCAGGCACCAGCCCCCCGCCCCCTCGACGATCACGAGTTCGGCACCGCTTGCCTCGATCTCCCGCAGTCCCGCCGACAACCCGGCAAAGGAGATGCTCTCCCCCACCTCCCGGGCGGCGATATGGGGGGCGATGGGGGGCTCGAAGGCATAGGGGTTGACTCGCTCATAGGGCAGCGGGAGGCTGGCGGCCTTCTGCAGCAGCAGGGCATCCAGGTTGCGCAGCCCATCCGGGGTCGGGGTGCAGCCCGCCGACACGGGCTTGTATCCGGCGCAGCGAATGCCCCGGGCGGCGAACGCCTGCAGCAGGGTGCGGGCGACCTGCGTCTTGCCGACGTCGGTATCCGTGCCCGTGACGAAATAGGATCTGGTCATGATGACTCCTTGATGCAATGCAGGGGCGCGCCATCACGCCCCGTTTCGAGATGGGATAAGGGCGACCCTGCGCCCGCCACCGCTGGCGGCCAGCCCCGGCCTGTGACCGAGGCGCCGGGCCTTTCGGGTCAGCAGCGCACCAGGCGCCCGAGGCAGACCTCATAGGTGGCGGCCAGCAGGCCGTCCGGCTGGCGGTAGCGCTCGTAGGCCTCTCCCAGGCGCACCAGGCGCTGGCGATGGCCAAGCCCTGTATTGCGCGCGTCGTTGACCTGGCTCGCGCCTATGCCCTTGAGGTCGCGCAGCAGACCGCCGATCTCCGGGTAGGCGAGGGACCAGGTGACGGGACAGAGCTCGGGCGCCGTGAAGCCCGCGGCGTCGACGGCCTGCAGCAGCCGGGGCAGCGTCAGGAAGCGGTTGACATGGGCACGGCCATCGACGGCGCGCCAGGCCTCCCGCAGTTGCCACAAAGACCCCGCCAGCAGGGTCGAGAAAAAGATCTGGCCGCCGGGCCGGAGCACCCTGTGCAACTCGGCAAAGGCCTGGGCAGGGCGCTCGCACCACTGCAGGGCCAGGCTGGAGAAGACCCAGTCCAGGCTCTGGTCGGCAAAGGGCAGCGCCTCCGCATCGCCGCACACCAGGCGGGCGCCGCTGCCGCGCAATGCGGCCTGGGCCAGCATGCCGGGAGCGAGATCCAGCCCCGTCAGTCCGTTGCAGCGAGAGGCCAGCTGGGGCAGAAAGAAGCCGGTGCCACAGCCCAGATCCAGCCCCTGACCCCGGAGCTCCTCCGCTATGCCCCCCTCGCTCATCCGCCCCAGCAGCGCCTGCCCCACCTCCTGCTGGAAGCGGGCATGGGCGTCGTAGTGGCGGGCTGCAGCCCCGAAGCGGCGGGCGAGCAGGGTCTTGTCCACCGCCTGGAAACGCTCATGGAGCATGGGCGCCTCCTCTCTCGTCGGCCAGGCGGGGCCCCAGCGCCTCGAGCAGGCGATCCACGTCGTCCTCGCCGTGGGCGGCGCAGAGGGTGATGCGAAGGCGCGCCGTGCCGACCGGCACCGTGGGCGGGCGGATGGCGCCGGCCCAGACGCCGCGCCCACGCAGCCGCTCGGCCAGTTGCAGGGCGGCACTGCTCTCCCCCACCAGCAGCGGCTGGATGGGGGTGTCGCTTTCGCCAAGCTGCCAGCCCAATGCCTGCGCCCCCTGCCGAAAGCGGGCGACAAGGCGAGCCAGGTGGGCACGGGGCTCGTCGGCCCCACGCACCAGCTCGATGCTCTGGCGCACGGCGCACGCCTGGGCGGGGGGCATATGGGTGCTGTAGACGTAATGACGGGCGAAGTTGACGAGATACTCCACCAGCTCGCGACTGCCACCCACAAACGCGCCAGCCACCCCGAGCGCCTTGCCAAAGGTGCCCATATGGACGTGTACGCTGCCCGGACTGACCCCTTGTGCCGCCAGGGTGCCACGCCCCTCCGGCCCCAGCACCCCGAGGCCGTGGGCATCGTCGATCATCAGCCAGTTGCCGCTCTGGGCGGCCAGGCGGCTCAGTTCACCCCAGGGGCCCTGATCCCCGTCCATGCTGAAGACCCCCTCCGAGACGATCAGGCCCCGGCTTGGCTCAAGCAGCCGTTCAAGAGCGGCCATGTCGTTGTGGCCAAAGCGCTTCATCTTGCAGGGCAATTGGCTCCCCATCTCCTGCAGGGAGGCGTGGTTGAGCCTGTCCTGCCACAGCAGATGCTCCTTGCCGAGCAGGGCCTTGAGCACCGCCTGATTGGCGGAAAAGCCGCAGTTGAACAGCAGCACCGCCTCCACCCCGAGCCACTCGGCCAGCGTCTCCTCCAGCTGCTGATGAGCACGGCTGTAGCCGGTCACCAGGGGGGAGGCGCCAGCGCCCGCGCCATATTGCGCCACACCTGCCGCGAAGGCGGCCTTGATGGCAGGATGACCGGCGAGCCCCAGGTAGTCGTTGCCAGAGACGTTGAGGCAGTCGCGCCCACCGACCCGGATCCGTCCGCCGCTCGCGGCCTCCACCGGGGTGCGGCGGCGCAGCAGGGCGGCCTGCTCACGCTCGGCCAGGGCCTGCCCCAGTGCAAAGGGACCGGTGACAACAGGGGTCATCATGTACGGACAGCTTCTGCGCGGGGGCGAGTGGCATCGTAGAAGAGCTCGCTCGGCTCGCGCTGGCGGTTCACCTCGGCCAGCAGCTCCTCTTCTTGAACCTGATCCGGCTTCTGGGCCCGCTGGGCGGGGCGAATGCCGAGCCGCTTGAAGAGCTGCATGTCGCTGTTCTCGTCCGGGTTGGGGGTGGTCAGCAGCTTGCAGCCGTAGAAGATGGAGTTGGCCCCCGCCATAAAGCACATGGCCTGCATCTGCTCGTTCATCTTCTCCCGCCCGGCGGAGAGGCGCACGTGGGAGGCCGGCATCATGATGCGCGCCACGGCGATGGTGCGGATAAATTCGAACGGGTCCAGGTTCTCCTGATTTTCCAGGGGCGTCCCCTTCACCTTGACCAGCATGTTGATGGGCACGCTCTCCGGGTGGCGCGGCAGGTTGGCGAGCGCCATCAGCAGGCCCGCCCGATCCTTTGCCTGCTCCCCCATGCCGACGATGCCGCCGGAGCAGACCTTCATGCCGGCGCCGCGCACGTGCTCCAGGGTATCCAGGCGGTCCTGGTAGGTGCGGGTGGTGATGATGTCGCCGTAGAACTCCGGCGAGGTGTCGAGGTTGTGGTTGTAGTAATCGAGCCCCGCCGCCCCGAGGCGCGCCGCCTGATCGGCGGTGAGCATCCCTAGCGTCATGCAGGTCTCCATGCCGAGCCCGCGCACCTCTTCGATCATCCGCAGGATGTAGGGCATGTCCTTCTCTTTGGGGTTGCGCCAGGCGGCCCCCATGCAGAAGCGGGACGAGCCGTTGGCCTTGGCCTCACGGGCCCGCTCCAGCACTTTTTCCACCTCCATCAGCCGCTCGGCCTCGAGCCCGGTGTGATAACGAGCGCTCTGGGGGCAGTACTTGCAGTCCTCCGGGCAGGCGCCGGTCTTGATGGAGAGCAGGGTGCTCACCTGCACCTCGTTCGGGTCGAAATGGGCGCGGTGCACCGTCTGGGCCTGGAACAGCAGATCGTTGAATGGCAGGGCAAAGAGGGCCTGAACCTCGGACAGGGTCCAGTCGTGACGAAGGGCGTGACCGCCCCGGGTGAGAGCATTCATACATGGCTTCCGGTTGTTATAAGTGGGATCCTGCGCCACCTGGTGGAATGCGCGGCCGCTGAACCCGCCACCAGGCCGTGCGCAGAACGGGTGCACGATGCCAAGTGGCTGAAATTGTTGGCTAGTGTAGAGAGCACGCGTAGACTGTCAACACCGACCAGATCAAATCAATTGACAACAGAACATAAAATGACCAACCAAGAATTCGACCTGCACCACGTCTGGCACCCCTATACCTCCCTCACCCATCCCCTGCCCTGCTATGAAGTGGCCAGCGCCAGGGGGGTGACCCTCACCCTCAGCGACGGGCGCGAGCTGGTGGATGGCATGAGCTCCTGGTGGGCTTGCGTCCACGGCTATCAGGTGCCTGAGCTCGACGCCGCCGCCACTGCCCAGCTCGGCAGGATGTCCCACGTGATGTTTGGCGGCCTGACCCATGCCCCGGCGGTGGAGCTGTGTCGCAAGCTGGTGGAGATCACCCCAAAGGGGCTGGACAGGGTGTTTCTGGCGGATTCCGGCTCGGTGGCGGTGGAGGTGGCCCTCAAGATGGCCCAGCAGTACTGGCACGCCAAGGGGACACCCCGCGCCAAATTCGTCTCCCTTAGGGGCGGCTATCACGGTGATACCTTCGGCGCCATGAGCGTGTGCGATCCGGATGGCGGCATGCACGAGCTCTACAAGGGGTTCCTGCCCGAGCACCATTTCGTGGAAGCCCCGAGCTGCCGCTTCCACGCCGAGTGGGACGAGAGTTGCGTGGTGGAGCTCGCGACCCTGATGGCGGATCATCACGAGGAAATCGCCGCCATCGTGCTAGAACCCATCGTCCAGGGGGCGGGGGGCATGCGCTTCTATCACCCCCGCTACCTGCAGTGGGTGCGCGCCCTGTGCGACGAGTTCGGCGTGCTCTTGATTGCCGACGAGATTGCCACCGGCTTTGGCCGCACCGGTCAGCTGTTTGCCTGTGACTGGGCCGGCATCAGCCCCGACATCATGTGTCTGGGCAAGGCGCTCACCGGGGGCTATCTCACCCTGTCGGCGACCCTGACCACTGAGCAGGTTGCCCGCACCATCTGCGACGGAAAGGCGGGCGTCTTTATGCACGGACCCACCTTTATGGGTAATCCATTGGCATGTGCGGTGGCCAACGCCTCCATCGACCTGCTGCTCGCTTCCCCGTGGCAGGAACGGGTGCGCGCCATCGAACACCAGCTGCGCACCGAGCTGGTGGCGCTGACCCTGCACCCGGCGGTGGCCGACGTCCGGGTGCTCGGCGCCATTGGTGTGGTGGAGATGAAGGAGCGGGTGGACGTGGCACGCATCCAGCGCAAGTTCGTGTCGCTCGGGGCCTGGCTCCGCCCCTTCGGCAAGCTTATCTACCTGATGCCCCCCTTCGTCATCACCCCGGAAGAGCTTCGGGTATTGACCGGCGCCATCGGCGAGGCCATCACCGCCGGCGAGTTCTGAATCCGGCTGCGCTGATCTGGCATGGGCCCCGCCACTACGACGGGGCCCTTTGGCTCTTTTTCATCATAATGTGAGCAAACTATCAAAAGACCCTGACCCGGCAAGGTACACTGCGCGGGTTTTACCCAACAGATGTACCAGTCCCATGCGCCTCTCCATTGCTGCCAAGTTCAACTTCTTCCTGCTCTTCATCTTCTCCATGGTATTGGTGTTCTCCGCGGCCTATCAGGCGGTGCGCGAGCGGGATCTCATCCTGGGCCTCATCAAGGAGCAGAGCCACGAGCAGACCGAGGCCTACTTCGACGGTCTCAACATGCTGATGCTGACCGGCAAGATGGATGCCCGCGACACCCTGCGCGCCAAGTTTCTCGATCACGCCCACGTGGAGGATGCCCGCATCGTACGCGGGGCGGCAGTCAACAAGCAGTACGGGCCGGGACGCGACATTGAGGCCCCCAAAGACAGATACGATGCCCTGGCGCTGGCGGGCAAGGGCAGCCTGGAGGTAGAGCACGACGGCATGCACAGCCGCCTGGTGGTGACCCGCCCGCTGCTGGCCAGGAAGGATTTTCGCGGCACCGACTGCACCAGCTGCCACCAGGTGCCGGAGAATACCGTGCTGGGGGCGGTGCGTTTTGACTACTCCCTCGACACCCTGTTCACCCGGGTCGAACAGAACATCCTCACCTCGGCGCTCAGCCTCACCCTCATCTTCGGCCTGGGGCTGCTGCTCACCCTCTGGGTTATCCGCACCTGGATAGTCCGCCCTCTCAACCAGCTGACCCGCTCCATGGAAGAGGCCACCGATCGCAACGACTTCGGCCATCGGCTGGAAGTGGATGAGGGAGACGAAATCGGCCGGGTGGCGATCGCCTACAACCAGATGCTCGACAGCGTGGAGCGAAGGCTCGGCAAGCGCACCGCAACCCCGCCCCGGGACGAGGCGTCCGGCGATCACCCCCGGTAGTAGAACAGCAGGCAGGCGAGCAGGATCAGCAGCAGGATGAGCAGGTTGACGTGCAGGGCGTCATCCTGGCGGCGACTGCGCCTGCGCTCCAGCAGCAGGACCACCAGAGTCAGCAGGGAGCAGGCCCAGAGCCCGTGCTCCAGCCAGGGAGTGAGCAGGGGATCCCAGCTCTGGCGCACCCTGACCCCGCCATAGACCAGAAAGCCGTAGGCCACCTGTGGCCGTGCGAAATGGTAGAGGGAGAGCAGGGCGATGAATCCGCCCCAGCAGAGGATCACCAGCCCCTGCAGTACCCGTATCCAGCCATCCGGCCCGCGCCTGCGTTCCTTCACCCTCACCCCCGCCATACCGTCAGGATCCATGCAGGATGCATGGGGAAATCCCCGCAAGGGTCCGACATTTTTGCTTGTTTATCAAACCCGCGCGGGTAAGATGAACGGCTTAGTCTGCCATGGTGGGCCAACTGCGCCCGGGCCAGACCCCAAGTGTTGCAAATAGCGCTGCAAGAACAAGCTGGAGACAATATTTCGATGACGCACGCATCCGTAGTAGATGTGCTGGCCGGTAAGTATTCGGTCGGCACCACCCAGACAGTCAAAGGGTGGATCCGGACCCGCCGCGATTCCAAGGCGGGGATCTCATTTTTGGCCATTTCCGATGGCTCCTGCTTCCATCCGGTGCAGGCAGTCGTCCCCAATACCCTGGCCAATTACGAGGATGAAGTGCTGCGTCTGACCACCGCCTGCTCCGTCGAAGTGACCGGCCTGGTGGTGGAATCCCAGGGCAGCGGCCAGGCGTTCGAGCTGCAGGCCACCGACGTCAAGGTCGTGGGCTGGGTCGAAGATCCGGACACCTACCCCATGTCTGCCAAGCGCCACAGCATCGAGTACCTGCGCGAGCAGGGCCACCTGCGTGCCCGCACCAACATCGTCGGCGCCGTGACCCGGGTGCGCAACTGCCTCTCCCAGGCCATCCACCGCTTCTTCCACGAACAGGGCTACCTCTGGATCGCAGCCCCGCTGATCACCGCCTCCGACACCGAAGGGGCCGGCGAGATGTTCCGCGTCTCCACCCTCGACATGGAAAACCTGCCGCGCACCCCCGAAGGCAAGGTGGACTATGACAAGGACTTCTTCGGCAAGGAGACCTTCCTGACCGTGTCCGGTCAGCTGAACGTCGAGACCTACGCCTGCGCCCTGTCCAAGGTCTACACCTTCGGGCCGACCTTCCGCGCCGAAAACTCCAACACCAGCCGCCACCTGGCCGAGTTCTGGATGGTGGAGCCGGAAGTGGCCTTCGCCAACCTGGAAGACAACGCCGCCCTGGCCGAAGCCATGCTGAAGTACGTCTTCAACGCCGTGCTGGCGGAACGCCGCGACGATCTGGAGTTCTTCGCCCAGCACGTGGACAAGGACGCCATCGGCCGTCTGGAGCGCTTCGTTGCCTCCGACTTCGCCCAGATTGACTACACCGACGCCATCGAAGTGCTGCAGAACTGCGGCAAGAGCTTCGAGTTCCCGGTCTCCTGGGGCATCGACCTCTCCTCCGAGCACGAGCGCTACCTGGCCGAGGAGCACTTCAAGTCCCCGGTGGTGGTGAAGAACTACCCGAAAGACATCAAGGCCTTCTACATGCGCCTCAACGACGACGGCAAGACCGTTGCCGCCATGGACGTGCTGGCCCCGGGCATCGGCGAGATCATCGGCGGCTCCCAGCGTGAAGAGCGTCTCGAGGTGCTGGATGCCCGTCTGGCCGAGATGGGCCTGAACAAGGAAGACTACTGGTGGTACCGCGACCTGCGCCGCTACGGCACAGTGCCGCACTCCGGTTTCGGTCTGGGCTTCGAGCGTCTGGTGGTCTACGTGACCGGCATGGGCAACGTGCGCGACGTGATCCCCTTCCCGCGTACCCCCCGTACCGCCGAGTTCTGATCGCGGACAACACGCGAATCGCAAAAAGCCGACCCCTGGGTCGGCTTTTTTGTGCCCGTCGTTTCCCCTTCGTATCCCCATTGCCCCTGAAGCGGGACCAGATTTGGCCCCGGTAAAGCGGGTCTGCCGTAGTTTTTATGCACTTAAATCGGAAAAAGGCGAGTTGTTGAAGCAACGCAAATTTTTACCCCTTTAGGGAGGGCAGAATGGCATCACTCCCTAAAGGGGTAAATAACGGCAGATGATCCCGGGGCCCTGGCCGATGGGGACATGGATTCAACCACACGAGGTAATGGAATGATCTTGATGGAATTTTTGGTGGTACTCGGCTGCTTGCTGCTGGGAACCCGCTTTGGGGGCATGGGGCTGGGTCTCATCAGCGGCATCGGTCTCTTCCTGCTGACCTTCGTCTTCGGCCTGGTGCCGGGCGAACCGCCGGTGCAGGTGATGTTGACCATACTCGCGGTGATCGGTTGCGCCGCCACCCTGCAGACCGCCGGCGGCCTCAACCTGATGATGCAGGTGGCCGAGCGCCTGCTGCGCCGCCACCCCCAGTACATCACCCTGCTGGCGCCGCTCACCACCTGGACCCTCACCTTCCTGTGCGGCACCGGCCACGTGGTCTACACCATGTTCCCCATCATCGCCGACATCGCGCTGCAGAAGAACATTCGCCCCGAGCGCCCCATGGCCGTGGCGTCCGTTGCCTCCCAGATGGCCATCTGCGCCTCGCCGGTCTCGGTGGCCGTGGTCTCCATGGTCTCCATCCTGGCGGCGGCCCACGGCGTGGGTCAGGCCTACGGTCTGCTGGACATCCTGATGGTGGCCATCCCCTCCTCCCTGACCGGCGTCATCGTCGCGGCCCTGTGGAGCCTGCGCCGCGGCAAGGATCTGGACAAGGACGAGGAGTTCCAGGCCAAGATCAAGGACCCCGCCCAACGCGACTTCATCTACGGCGGTGGCGAGACCCTGCTCAATACCAAGTTCCCGAAAGAGGCCTACTGGTCGACCTGGATCTTCTTCGCCGCCATCGCCGCCGTGGTGCTGCTGGGGGCCAATGAGGGTCTGCGTCCGGTCTTCACCATCAAGGACAAGACGGGCCCCCTCTCCATGAACCTGGTGATCCAGATGATGATGCTGATCGCCGGCGCCATCATACTGATGCGCTGCAAGGTCAAGCCGGGGGAGATCGCCAACGGCGCCGTCTTCAAGGCAGGCATGGTCGCCATCTTCTCCGTGTTCGGGGTCGCCTGGATGAGCGAAACCTTCTTCCAGGCCCACATGCCGCTGCTCAAGGAGACCCTGGCCCACGTGGTGCAGGCCCAGCCCTGGACCTACGCCCTGGTGCTCTTCCTCATCTCCAAGCTGGTGAACAGCCAGGCCGCGGCGCTGACCGCCATCGCCCCCATGGGGCTGGCGCTGGGGGTCGAACCCAAGCTGCTGATCGCCTTCCTGCCGGCGAGCTACGGCTACTTCGTGCTGCCGACCTACCCGAGCGATCTCGCCTGCATCGGCTTCGACCGCTCCGGCACCACCCGCATCGGCAAGTTCATCATCAACCACAGCTTCATCATTCCCGGCCTCATCGGGGTGGTGACCTCCTGTACCCTGGGCTTTATCCTGACCAACATCCTGTTGTGACACAGACCCAGTGCGAGCGGCTCCCCATGGGAGCCGCTTTTTTATCCCCCGCCATCGGCCAGCGCTTTGCCAACCGCCCGCGCACTCGGTAGCATGCTTCCTCCCTCATCAACGGAACCGTCCCCATGTCTCGCGTCATCGTGCTCTGGAGCGGCGGCAAGGATGCCATGCAGGCCCTCTGCCATGCCCGCGAAGCGGGTCATCAGGTGGTGGCACTGGCGACCTTTGCCCCCCCTTCGCCCCGCTTTCTCGCCCATCCCCTGTCGCAAGTGCGTCGACAGGCGGCGGCCCTCGGGCTGCCCCACCGGCTGGTCACCATAGAGGCGCCGTTCGATCTCGGTTATGAGCGGGCGCTGACCAAGCTCAAGGAGGAGTGGCAACTGGATGGGGTCGTCACCGGCGATATCGACAGCGTGGGCGGTGCGCCAAACTGGATCCGCGAGCGCTGCCAGCCGCTGGGGATCGCCGTGCATACTCCGCTCTGGCAGCTCTCCCGCGAGGCGCTGCTGGCGGATCTGCTGGCCCGGGGCATCGTCGCCCACCTCTCCTGCGTCGATACCCGGGTGCTGGCCCCCGACTGGGTGGGGCGGGTGCTGGACAAGGGAGCCCTCGCCGAGCTGCAGCAGCTGGCGGCCACCCGGGGCTTCGATGCCTGCGGCGAGCAGGGGGAGTACCACACCATGGTGACCGACGGCCCGGGTTTTGCGGCGCCCGTGATCCTAGGCCACAGGCAGGTCGCCCGTCAGGATCACCTCGCCTACCTGGCGGAGACGGAGGGCTGACACGCCGGCCAGTCCCTGCGAGCCGCCGTCCCACGGGACACCCCCCCCCATGACGCCGGCGGGTACGCCACAGAGGACAGCCCCCTCTCGTGGCGTGCCTTTGCGTCGCTCCCCCTCCGACCGTCTCAGCCCCCATTCTCTTGCTCTCTCTGTTTCCCCTGTCACCACCACAGATAAGACCAACAAAAGCAAACGATTTTAGTTTTAAAGGCCAATAATGATTTAAATAACGATATTTAACTCTGAGGAAGGCGTACTAGAATGCCTCCCGAGGCATAGAGGCCGACAACCTCCACTTTGTTTGCGTTGGATCAACGTCCATCGGGCATGAAGTGGCCAAGATGCCCGTCGACACAGAGCGACCATTTCGCACCGGAGAGAGTTATGACAAACCAAGCCACCGCGGGCACCTCGACCTGCGACTACAAGCTGTGGGACATCCTCGTCGAGTCTGCAAAGGAACGCACCACCATTCGTTACTCCAAGCTGGCCAGGCAGGCCGGGCTGGAGCAGTGCCAGGACGAGCTGCGCACCTTGCTGCAACGCATCCGCATGTACTGCACCGAAAACCATCTGCCGATCCTCTCCGCCATCGTGGTGGATGACGTGGGCAAATACGCCGGCCTCTCCTCCAGCCTGCCGGACGCGCCCTGGGAGCGGGCCCGGGTCTTCGACCACGAGTGGACCACGCTGCACTGATCCTGCCGCCTCTTTTCTTGTCAAAACGCGCCCTCTGGCGCGTTTTTAGCCTCTCCCCCTTCCCCTTCGTTACTGGTAAAACCAGCGAGTCTGGCCGCGAGCGTTGCCATGGGATCGCCACAATGCCAGAATCGGGCCCTTGCATGATTCCACCTTCGGATTTCAGGGCCCAAGGCCCCCAGACAAAGGATCCCTCATGGCCACCACCCTCTATGGCATCAAGAACTGCGACACCATCAAGAAGGCCCGCAAGTGGCTGGATGAAGCGGGTATCAATTACCGCTTTCACGACCACAGGGCCGACGGCCTGACCGCGGAGCAGCTCGATCTCTGGCTGGAGCGCCTCGGCTGGGAAGCCCTGCTCAACACCCGTGGCACCACCTTCCGCGCCCTGCCGGAGGAGGCCAAACAGGGGCTCGACACCGCCAGGGCCCGTGACCTGCTGCTGGCCCACCCGGCCATGATCAAGCGCCCGTTGCTGGACAAGGATGGCGAGCTGACCCTGGGCTTCAAGGCCGACCACTACCAATCCCTCTTCTCTCGTTAACTATTTCTGTTAAGGAACACCGATGTCGGACGTCATCACACTGGCCAAGGATCTGATCAGCCGCCCCTCCGTGACCCCCCTGGACGAAGGGTGCCAAACCCTGATGGCAGAGCGCCTCGCGCGCCTCGGCTTCGTCATCGAACCCATGGTGTTTGAAGACACCACCAACCTCTGGGCACGCCGCGGCAGTGAAGGACCGCTCTTCTGCTTCGCCGGCCACACCGACGTGGTGCCCGCCGGCCCGCTGGACAAGTGGCGCACCCCGCCGTTCGAGCCGACCATCCTGGATGGCATGCTCTATGGCCGGGGCGCCGCCGACATGAAGGGGTCGCTGGCCGCCATGGTGGTGGCCACCGAGCGCTTCGTGGCCGAGCACCCGGACCACAAGGGCTCCATCGCGTTTCTCATCACCTCCGATGAAGAGGGGCCCTTCATCAACGGCACCGTGCGCGTCATCGATACCCTGGAGGCGCGCAACGAGAAGATCACCTGGTGCATCGTCGGCGAGCCCTCCTCCACCGCCCTGGTGGGTGACGTGGTGAAAAATGGCCGGCGCGGCTCCATCACCGGCGATCTGGTGGTGCGCGGGGTCCAGGGCCACGTCGCCTATCCCCACCTGGCGGACAACCCCATCCACAAGGCGGCACCGGCGCTGGCGGAACTCGCCGCCACCGTCTGGGATGAAGGCAACGCCTACTTCCCCCCCACCAGCTTCCAGATCGCCAACATCCAGGGCGGGACAGGCGCCTCCAACGTCATTCCGGGGGAGCTGCACGTGCAGTTCAACTTCCGCTTCAGCACCGAGCTCACCGACACGGATATCCGCGAGCGGGTCGAGACGCTGCTGACCCGTCACGGCCTGGACTTCGACCTGAAGTGGACCCTCTCCGGCCAGCCCTTCCTCACCGACACCGGCGCCCTGCTGGAGGCCGCCGTCGCCGCCATCGCGCAGGTCAACGGCCAGCAGCCGGCCCTGCTCACCACGGGGGGAACGTCCGATGGACGCTTTATCGCCCCGACCGGCGCGGAAGTCATCGAGCTCGGTCCGGTCAACGCCACCATCCACAAGGTGAACGAGTGCGTGAAGGCGGACGATCTGGATCTCCTGGCGGACATGTACCAAGGGGTGCTGGCGCGGTTGCTGGCATGAGGACCTTTCGCCTGCCAATGGCGCCACCGCTGACACGGGAGACCATGCAACCATGACCCAGGATCAACTGCTGGGGCTCGACGAGAGCCACCTCATCCTGGTGGGACGCGGGCCCCATCGTCTGACCGCCGCCACCGCGGCGGCCTTCAACGACATGCAGGTGGCCGCCGCCCACGACGGCTTCAACCTGCAGGCGGCCTCCAGCTGGCGCAGCTTCGAGCGTCAGCTCGCCATCTGGAACGGCAAGTGGCGCGGGGAGCGGCCGCTGCTGGATGCCGCCAGCCAACCCATCGACGCCCTGCAGCTGAGCGACGAGGCCCGGCTGCACGCCATCCTGCGCTGGAGTGCCCTGCCTGGCACCAGCCGTCACCACTGGGGCACGGATCTCGACATCTATGATCCGGACTGCCTGCCCGCTGGCACCCGGCTCGCGCTGGAACCCTGGGAGTACGAGGCGGATGGCTGGTTTGCCGACTTGAGCGAATGGCTCGGCGATCGGATGAACGACTTCGGCTTCTTCCTGCCCTATGCCAGGCCGGTCGGTGCCGATCAGGGGGTCGCCTACGAGCCCTGGCATCTGAGCTTCGCGCCCGAGTCGGACGAGCTCATGCTCGATCCGGCGGCGCTGGCACTTTGCCTGCAACAGGCGGATATTGAAGGCAAGGGGTGCATACTGGCCCATCTCGACGAGATACTGGCCCGTTACGTCACCCCGGGTCACAGCGAAAGGAGAATCTGATGAGTCTGTGGTTATGGATAGGCCTGCCGCTGCTGTTCCTGCTCGGGTTGTTTCTCAACGCCATCAAGGACATGAAGCAGCTCGAGAAGCAGTTGCCCAAGTACAAGGACAAGATACGGGAAGTGAAGGACGACGAGGACGACTGACTGCCCGAATACACCTGGCCCGATGGATACCCGCATCCCGAGCCACCACGACGCACACAGGCGGCCAGCAGAGACTGGCCGCTGCTTTTTCATCCATCTCAGTCAGCGACCTCTACCCGGTTGCGCCCCGCCCCCTTGGCACGATAGAGCGCCATGTCGGCGCGCTGCAGCGTCTTGGTCATCGGCTCGCCAGGCTGGCGGCTCGCCACCCCGAACGAGGCGGTGACCGCCACTCCGTTCGGCCAGTTGCGACTCCCGGCCACCGCGAGGCGCAGACGCTCGGCCAGTGCCTGGCCCCAAACCAATGAACGCCCGGGTAGCAACAGCACGAACTCCTCCCCGCCCCAGCGGCAGAGCATGTCTCCTTCCTCCAATTGCAGCAACAGCTCGCTCACCAGACACTTGAGCACCTCATCGCCTACCGGATGGCCCTGGCTGTCGTTAATCTGCTTGAAGTGGTCGATGTCGATAAACACCAGGGTCATCTCGCCATCGTGGTGCACCAGTCGGGACTCCCCTTCATAACGGCTCAGGGCCCCGGTCAAAGGGTCATAACGCACCTGATTGCTGGCCATGCGGTACTCCAGCTCCAGATCCCGGTTGCGCGCCATGGTCTGCCTGGCCTGCCTGCTCATCTTCGCCAGACGCCGCCGCATCCCGAGATAATCCATCAGCAGCAGGGAGATCACCGCCAGACTCCAGCCGATGAAGAGGGCACGATAGAAGAGGCTGGGTGGCATCCAGGGCCCCTCGAAGAGCAGCGTCTCCACCTTCAGCCGGTAGTGGCCAGGGGCCGCCCCCGACCCCGTCGCCAGTTCGATGGCGAAGACCCGGCTCAGGTCCTGGCCCTGCTGCATCAGGGGAATGTCGTAGTCGGTCAGCCACCAGGTGGCAGGAGTAAAGAGCTTGAGAGGCACTTCGACCCGCCCCGGGTACTGCCCGGGATCGAACAAGATGGCGTTGACCTTGTGGGAGACAGGATCCCCGTCCCGCGAGTAGTCCGGGTGGTAGTTGCGCAGATAGATCCGCCAGGCGGTGTTACTCGGCCCTTCCCCTGCCAACTGCAAGATCAGGTTATCGTAGTCAGACAGATCGATCCCCAGCTCAGGGGAGGTCAGGGTGATCGCCAGTTCGCAATAGGGCCAGCGATACTGGCTCCCCAGCTCGCATGTCATGCCGGTACCTTGCGGCGCCAGGGTCGCCACCGAGTCGCCACCCGCAGGGCGATCGTCGATGGTCGCGACCTCCCACTGGTCACTCGGGACTATCACCAGATGACGTCTGGGGCCCCACTCAAACAGTGCGACCAGGAGCAGCGAGGCCACCATCAAGAGGGCGAGAAGCCACCATAACCGTCTGAGTTGTAACATTATTATTCCAATTCAAGGGGCTATTTCATCATGGGTGGAATATACCCAAATTCGGGCTGGAAAACGGCTTTTTATTAACATTTCAAGCAATAGCGATCTTGAAAACCGGACGGGGGTCGCATAACGGGCGGGCGATGCGAATCGAGCGGGGTAAGCAACAGGACAACAACCGCTTGCGGGATGGCAGTATATCGGCGGCGTTGGAGGAAGGGCTTCATAGGTGTACCGACAAACGGCGTCCGGCCAGAGGCGGAGAAGTGTAATAAATTGCAAATTCAAGACACAAAATCGCCACTTTGTCACATTTCCTGCATATAATGTGCCTACTTTACACCAGCCAGGAAGGAGTTCGCCCTTGGATGCCGTCACCATCAACAGTTTCTTCTTTATCGGTGCCCTGTTGGTGGGAGCCAGTGTCCTGTTGAGCGCACTCTCGTCCCGGGTCGGCATTCCCATCCTGGTCATCTTCCTCGCCGTCGGCATGCTGGCCGGTGAGGATGGCCCGGGGGGCATCCACTTCGCCAACTACTCGGTCGCCTACCTGGTGGGCAACCTGGCGCTCGCCATCATCCTGCTCGATGGCGGCATGCGCACCCGGGTCTCCTCGTTTCGGGTGGCACTCTGGCCCGCCCTGTCGCTCGCCACCGTCGGCGTCGCCATCACCACCGGTCTGACCGGGCTGGCCGCCGCCTGGCTGTTCGACCTCAACCTGCTGCAGGGGATGCTCATCGGTGCCATCGTCGGCTCCACCGACGCGGCAGCGGTCTTCTCCCTGCTCGGCGGGCGCAGCCTCAACGAGCGGGTCAGCGCCACCCTGGAGATAGAGTCCGGCAGCAACGACCCCATGGCGGTCTTTCTCACCGTCACCCTGATCGAGGTGCTGGCCAGCGCCCAGCAGGGGCTGGACGCCGGCTTCCTGCTGCTGCAACTCATCAAGCAGTTCGGCCTCGGCGCCGGCATCGGCCTCTCGGGGGGCTGGCTGCTGTGGAAACTCATCAACACGGCCCGCCTGGCGCCCGGCCTCTACCCCCTGCTCACGGTGAGCGGCGGCCTGCTCATCTTCGCCATCACCACGGCGGTGGGGGGCAGCGGCATCCTCGCCATCTATCTCACGGGGCTGCTGCTTGGCAACCTCTCCCTGCGCAGCCGCAGCACCACGCTGTCGGTGCTGGACGGCCTGACCTGGCTCAGCCAGATCGGCATGTTCCTGGTGCTGGGGCTGCTCGCCACCCCGAGCAATCTGCTGCCCATCGCCCTGCCGGCGCTGGCGCTGGCGACCTGGATGATCCTGTTTGCCCGTCCGGTGTCGGTGTGGATCGGCTTGCTGCCGTTCAAGAACTTCGCCCCCCGGGAGCGCTGGTTCATCTCCTGGGTGGGGCTGCGTGGCGCCGTGCCCATCATCCTGGCGGTCTTCCCCATGATGGCGGGGCTGCCCAACGCCCAGCTCTATTTCAACGTCGCCTTCTTCGTGGTACTGGTCTCCCTCATCCTGCAGGGCAGCTCGCTGCCGCTCGCCTCCCGCCTGGCGCGGGTCGAGGTGCCGGCGCCCCCCTCCCCCATCAACCGCTCCGGCCTCGAGATCGATCTCGACAGCCAGTGGGAGACCTTCGTCTATCGCCTGAGCGCCGAGAAGTGGTGCATCGGTTCTCCCCTGCGGGAGCTGCGCATGCCCCAGGGAACCCGCATCTGCGCCCTGTTCCGCGGTCAGGAGCTGCTGCACCCCTCGGGCAGTACCCGGCTGCAATCGGACGACATCCTCTGCGTCATCGGCCACGAACGGGATCTCCCCGCCCTCGGCCAGCTGTTCAGCCAGGCGCCAGAACAGGATCTGGGCCCCCGCTTCTTCGGCGACTTCCTGCTGGAGGCGACCGCCAGACTGGTGGATCTCGCCCCCCTGTACGGCCTGGATGTGAGCGAAGTGGCGGATCAGACCCTCGGCGATTTTATTGCCCATCAGTTGGGCGATAATCTGGTTGTCGGTGACCATGTCGCCTGGCAGGGCCTGCTCTGGACCGTGGCGGAGATGGAGGATGGCGAACCCCGCAAGATAGGGGTGCGCTTCCTGGAAGAAGACCCCGTCTAGGCACCGGCCCTGCGCCGCCATTACTCAGTGAGAAGGGAGTGACCCATGCCTTATCAAACCCAGTTGTCTGGTCTGTATCCTCCCTCGCCCAAGCTGGGCCTCATCGAGGGATTCTTCGGCAAGGGCTGGAGCTGGGAGGCTCGCGCCCGCTATGCCCAGTGGCTGCCCCGCCACGGCTACGGCTTCTACCTCTATGCCCCCAAGGAAGATGGCTACCTGCGCAAGCACTGGGCCAAGCCCTGGCCCGCCGCCCAGCTCGAGGCCCTGCGCCTGCTCGCCCAGCAGTGCCGGGACAACGGCCTCGCCTTCGGGGTGGGCCTGAGCCCCATGGGGGCGCATCACGACTATGAGCGCCAGCGCCCCGCCTTGCTGGAGAAGGTGAGGGTCATCGAGGAGGTGCTCAAACCCGACATCCTGGCGGTGCTGTTTGACGATATGAAGGGAGACACCCCGGATCTCGCCCACTGGCAGCTCACCATAGCCCACGACATCGCGGCCCACACCAGCGCCGGGCGACTGCTGTTCTGCCCCAGCTACTACTCCACGGATCCCGTGCTGGAGAAGGTATTCGGCCCCATGCCCCCCCACTACCTCACCGATCTCGGTCAGGGGCTGGACAGGCGCATCGACATCTTCTGGACCGGCCCCAGGGTCTGCTCCACCGAGTACCCGGCCGCCCATCTGCGCCAGGCCGCCGACTGGCTGCACCGCAAGCCCTTCCTCTGGGATAACTACCCGGTCAACGACGGCAGCAAGGCGAGCAGCTTCCTGCACCTGCGCGCCTTCGAGAACCGCCCGGCGGAGCTGGCGGATCTCGTGAGCGGCCACGCGGTCAACCCCATGAAGCAGGCCGCGCTATCGGCCCTGCCGCTCGCCACCCTGCCCATGAGCTACAGGCTCGGCCGCCAGTACGATCCGGACAAGGCGCTGCACGCCTCCCTCAACGCCACCTGCGGGCCGCAGATCTCCGCCATGATCCAGGCCGACCTGCCCCTGTTCCAGGACATCGGCCTGGCCCAGCTCACCCCGGAGCAGATAGGCCACCTCAGGAGCCGTTACCAGCCGTTCCATGACCAGTCCTGCGTAGACGAAATCCTGCGCTGGCTGGACGGCGAATACGTGTTCGATCCGGACTGTCTGACTGATTGAGGTCCCCCGAGAGGGGTGTGACGAGGAGAAGCGCCCGTGGATGCGTCGCTGATCTACCAGAACCTGGCGGTGCTCGCCGCCTTTTTGCTGCTCTACAGCCTGATTGCCGGGCGCTTCGAATCGAAGCTCATCAACGGCCCCCTGCTGTTTCTGCTGGTGGGGGGCGTGCTGGGTGACGGCGGCCTCGGCCTGCTCTCCCTCGACATCGACAGCGAGGGGCTCAAGCTGCTGGCCGAACTGGCCCTGGTCATCGTGCTGTTCAACGACGCCGCCAACACCAACTGGCAGGTGCTGCTGGCCAACCGCCAGCTCCCCGTCCGGCTGCTGCTGATCGGCCTGCCCCTGACCCTGCTGGCGGGCACCCTGTTCGGTCGCCTGCTGTTTCCCGAGCTGCCGCTGCTGGAGGTGGCCATCCTCGCCACCATACTGGCCCCCACCGATGCGGCGCTTGGCAAGGCGGTGGTGAGCAACCCGGCGGTACCGGCCCCGGTGCGGGAAGGGCTCAACCAGGAGAGTGGCCTCAACGACGGCATCTGCGTGCCCGTCCTGCTCCTGCTTCTCGCCCTGATCGCCCCCACCGAGCAACATGCGGGCACCGCCACCCTGGCCGTGACCCTGCTGCTGGAGGAGATAGGCATCGGGATGCTGGTGGCCTTCGTGCTCAGCACCCTGACCATCCAATTGCTCAGACTCTCCTACCTCAACGGCTGGCAGCTGCCGCTCTGGCGCCAGCTCACCATGCCGGGGCTCGCACTGCTCTGCTTTGCCCTGGCCCAGACCCTGGGGGGCAGCGGCTTTATCGCCGCCTTTGTGGGGGGACTGCTCATCGGCCACCGGCTCGGGGAGCACAAGCACGCCTGGATGGACAGCTGTGAGGGGTACGGGGATCTGCTCTCCGTGGTGATCTGGATGGTGTTCGGCGCCATCATGGTACCCCTGCTGCCCACCCTGCTGCACTGGCAATTCTGGCTCTATGGGGCCGCCAGCCTCACCGTGCTGCGCATGGTGCCGGTCTGGCTGAGCCTGCTGGGCACAGGTCAATCCCCGGAACTCAAGCTCTTTATCGGCTGGTTCGGTCCGAGGGGGCTCGCCAGCATAGTCTTCGCCGTCATGGTGCTGCAGCACCAGCCGGCCCTCACGGGCCAGCACCCTGTCATTGCCACCGTGCTCTGCACCATCATCTTGAGCGTCATACTGCACGGGGTGAGCGCCAATCCCTGGGTCAGGCGCCTCAGGCCCTGACGCCGCCCACAAAAAAGCCCCCTCCCTGACCAGGAGGGGGCTTTTTTCATCGCCAGCCGATCAGCCCAGCGCCAGCCAGACGCCCACGAACAACATCAGGGAACCCGCTATGCGGTTCATCAGGGTGACGTTGCCGCTCTTGGCGAGGAAGTGGCGCAGGGTGCGGCCACCACTCGCGTAGAGCAGCAGGCAGGAGAACTCGATGATCAGGATGAGGGCCACCAGGGCACTTATCTGGGGTGTCATCGGCTTGGCCGCGTTGATGAAGGGAGGCAGCAGGGAGACCATGAAGGCCCATCCCTTGGGATTCGCGATGGCGGTGACGAAGCCTTGCAGCGCGAGCCCGAGCGGCCTGGTCTCCTGAGCGGCCGAGAGATCCGCCGGAATGGCCATCTTGCCCTTGGCCTGCCACATCTGGATGCCGAGCCAGACCAGGTAGGCCCCTCCCACGTACTTGAATGCCGAGAACAGGGCCGGGTAGTTGAGCATGACCGCCGCCACCCCGACCACGGACAGCACGGAGACCAGGCCGACGCCGATGAGTTCACCCCACATCATGTGCAGGGTGCGACGCACCCCCAGGCTCATCCCCAGAGTCATCGCCAGAGTCATGCACATGCCGGGAGTCACAGAGACAAAAAAGAACGTAGGAACAAAGAGCGCCAAGATGGCGGGATCAATCCAGTCGGACACACTACACCTCCATGGTAACAAGCAGACGATCTTGCCCAGCACACCCTTTTAACACAAGAAAAACCTTTTCATTCAGCACGGATTCAGACTTAAAAACTCTGTGACAAGAGCTGTCGCGCCTGTGTAAGATGCCGCCTTCCTCCTCTTTAGGGTTAGTAGGCAGCCTCATGTCGTTGAATAATCTCTCCATCCGCCTTCAAGTACTCATTCCCCTGCTCCTCGCCAGCCTGCTGATGCTGCTGATGGCCGTGATCAGCAAGCAAGAGATCGACGGGGCAATCCAGGACATGAACGAAACCACCGCCAGCGTCACCCGCCACAAGGACGACATCGCCGCCCTGATCCATGCCACCTACCGGCTGCGCACCAACGCCATCTACGGCCTCTACGATCAGGGCCGCTTCCCCCAGCTGCCGGCGCAACTCTCCGCCGCCGAGCAGGAGATTGGCACCATCCTGACCAGGCTGGCCATCACCGGCGCCGAGCAGGACAACCGCCAGGTGGCGGCCGCCCTGCTGGCCTATCTCGGCCACACGCGCAGCAACATGCTGCCCTTGCTGGCCCAGAAGTACCGTGACGGGGTCGAGCCCGCCGCCTACGAGCAGGCCCGGCTGCGCTTTCGCGATCTGGGTGAGGCGCTCATCAAGCAAATCGATGCCATGTCCGACCATATCAACCAGCTGATCCAGGCCGAGATAGCCGAAGAGCAGGACCACTACCACGCCACCCTGCTGCGTACCCTGCTGATGATGGCGGTCACCCTGATCGCGGCCCTGGCGGGGGGCTGGTGGATCTCCGGGCGCATCGTCCAGCCCATCGGCCAGTTGCAGGAGGTGATGCACGCCGTCGCCCTGGGCCGCTTCAACGTGCGGGCCAGCGCCGAAGGCAGCAACGAGCTGGGCCAGCTCGCCAGGGACATCAACCAGACCCTGGGCCAGCTTGGCAGCACCATCCAGACCCTGACCGGCATCAGCGGCAACGTGGCCTCCGCCGCCACCGAGCTCGCCGCCGTCATGACCCAGGCCGAGGTCAATGCCCAGCAGCAGCGCAGCGAGACAGAGCAGGTGGCCTCGGCGGTCACCGAGCTGGCCAGCACTGCCGACAACGTCAACCACAACGCCGCCCTGGCCGACGAGCTGGCACGGGATGCCAACAGCCGGGTCGAGCAGGGGCTGGCGCTCTTCACCGAGAGTATCCAGGCCAACAGCCGCATGGCGGGCAGCCTCGAGCATGCCGCCACCGTGGTGGCCAGGCTCAAGTCCCAGTCCGAGCAGATCGGCAAGGTGATTGAGGTGATCCAGGGCATCTCGGAGCAGACCAACCTGCTGGCCCTGAACGCCGCCATCGAAGCGGCCCGCGCCGGGGAGAGCGGACGCGGCTTCGCCGTGGTGGCCGACGAGGTGCGCCAGCTGGCCGCCCGTACCCAGGACTCCACCAAGGAGATCCAGGCCATCATCGAACAGCTGCAGAGTCAGTCCCTCTCCGCCAACAGCGGCGTACAGGAGACCCTGGAGATCCTCGGTCACAACCAGCGCCTCTCCGCCGAGGTGCAGGATCTGCTGGGGGGCATCACGGAGGCGGTCAACCAGATCAACGGGGCCAACGCCCAGGTGGCGACCGCGGCGGAGGAGCAGTCCTGCGTCACCGCCGACATCAGCCGCAACCTCGGCAACATCCACGAGATAGTGAACCAGAATGCGGCCGGCATCAGCCAGAGTGCCGCCGCCAGTCACGAACTGTCACAGCTCGCCGAGCAGCAGCGCAAGCAGCTCGCCCAGTTCCAGCTCTGATCCCGCCACTCGGCACACCGGGGCCCGCCACGGGCCCCGTGAGCGCCCCCCTCCCATAGTTCGCTGTTTAAAACGGGTTTTTGCCATCAAGGTGTCATTGGGGGCTGGGCTGTGTCTGCAAATATGGGTATGGTAGAGGCACGTCATTCCCCCTCACCTAGAGACCATCATGAGCCTGAAGTTCAAGAAACCCGCTTTTGTCACGCTCGGCCTCATCGCCCTGCTCTCCGCGATCTGGCTCGATTTCTATCTGCCGGAACACACCATCGCCACCATCACAGGGGTGGAGGTAAAACGCACCGACAAGGATGGCCCCATCAGCCAGAAAAACCCGGCTGACGGCCCCACCGTGGACGTCTATTACATCTATACCGAACGCCCCGGCGAGAAGATCCGGGTGTTCCGCAACGAGGACACGCTCTGGGGCTGGCCCTTCTACTTCAAGTTCAACGCCGCCGACGTCCAGGCCAAGGCCAAGTCCATGGAGTTCGAGAAGCGCCTGGCCATGATCACCTCCTACGGCTGGCGCGTGAACATGTTCTCCCTCTTCCCCAACGTCACCAAGATAGAGAGCGCCGAGCCCGATGCCTCCACCTGGAGCTTCTTCCGCTGGTTCTGGTTTGGCGTCTGGGCCCTGGTGATGGGCAAGGCCGCCATCGCCACCTGGCGCTACTTCGATCGTCTCGAGGACGAGATATGAGCGAGCCGAGCAAGACGCGCACCAGCTTCTATCGCCGGCTCTATGTGGCTCACCTCATCAGCCAGGGCACGGACACCGTGCCCGCCATCATAGCGGCCACCGGCATGCCGCGCCGCACCGCCCAGGACACCCTGAGCGCCCTGGCGGAACTCGACATTTGCTGTGGCTTCGAGCAGACCGAGGGAGCCCGCCACCTGCAGGGGCACTATCGCATCAGCGACTGGGGGCCCATCAACCCGGCCTGGATCAACGCGCAATTGCCCGTCATCAAGGAGACCCTGGGTTATCCCTGAATCCCCCGTCCGCATCTCATGACGAAGGGGCCAGCCTTGCGGCTGGCCCCTCTCTTGTCTGGCCGGTGCTCCCTTCTGCAAATGCCGGACGCTCATTCCCCTTCGTCAAAGGACTCTTCCGACGGCGGTTCCGCCGACTCCGCCCGGGTGCAGTCGATGATGGAACGCTTGGGGTTGTTGGGGTCGCGCAGCAGCAGGGGAGCCTCCCCCTCGTCGTGCAGCGCCTCGTCGGCAAACTCGCTGCCATAAGCGTTGTGGGTCAGCCGGCGCGCGTTGGCGATGGGGGTATCCACGAAGAGGGCGTGCACCTCGAAGGTGGAGGCGGGCACCAGAAAGCCGACGATGGGCAGGCCGTGCAGCTCTTCATGGACCTTGTACCAGGCAAAACCGTCGCTCACCTTGTCCGGGGTGTACTTCGCAAGCTGCGGATGCACCGGGGCCCCGCTCTCGCTGTCGAGATGGAGGTCGTCCAGCTCGCAGGTCGCCAGTCCCTGCCACATGGTCTCGAACGGGCTGGCGCAGCCCGCCAGTTGCATACATGTCAGCAGTGCCAACGTCCCTTTCCACATTCCCAGCCCCTTATTCGATGTCCAAGATATCAGCCAAATGATCGCAGCCGCTGCACCAGCAGGTCGATGAACCCGGCCCTGTCCAGCCCCAGCAACACCAGCGCATTGGCGGGCTTGCCGGTGAGACCGTAGCGGTCCACCACCGTCATGCCGCTAGTATGTGCCCCCTGCGTCTCGATATCGACCCGGCACTCCACCCCGTGGAACAGCGCGGGGGCCAGCAGCCAGGCGATGGTGCAGGGATCGTGCAGCGGGGCACCGGCAAATCCCCACTTGGGATCCCGGTGGTAGATCATGAAGAAGTCCAGCAGTTCCGCCACGCACCGGGCCACCGGATTGGCGATGGCGCGCACCCGCGCGATGTCTTCGTCCATTACCTGGGCCTCGTGGGTCACGTCCAGCCCGCACATGGTGATGGGGACTCCCGACTTGAACACCATATCGGCCGCCTCGGGATCCACATAAATATTGAATTCCGCCGCCGGGGTCCAGTTCCCCGCCCCCGCCGCGCCCCCCATCAACACGATGCGAGCGATCCTGGGCTTGAGCTCGGGGTGGGCCGCCAGCAACAGGGCGATGTTGGTGAGCGGACCGGTCGGCACCAGGGTGACCGGCTCCGGGCTCTCACGAAGGCACTTGGCCATCAACTCGAGGCCCGTCATGACCTGGGGCGCAAAGGCGGGATCCGGTAGTGCGGGGCCGTCTAGTCCCGACTCCCCGTGTACGTTGTCGGCGATGATGAGCTCCCGGGCCAGGGGCTTGGGGGCCCCCGCCGCCACCGGGATGTCGTGGCGCCCCAGCAGGGTCAGGATGCGCAGGGCGTTGTGGAGGGTCTTGTCCGGTGTCTGGTTGCCCGCACTGGTGGTGACCGCCAGCACCTGCAATTCGGGGCTCGCCAGCGCCAGGATGAGGGCGATGGCATCATCGTGGCCGGGATCGCAATCGAGAATAACGGGCAGCGCCATGGACGGACTCCTTGCAACGTGACAGGGAGCCATACCTTAGCAAGCGGCGGCCTCATTAACTCGGGAGGGAGTCACAAAACGGACTCACCCTGTCAGATCAAACACTTGGCCTCTTCCATTGGCCTCATGCATCCCGATTCGCCGCGCCTCAACCGTTCGGGTATGATCCCTTCCCCCTTTTCCAGCCAGCGTGCCCTATGTCCGTCATCGTCGATACCTTTGTTGCCCCGCCCTGCGACGCCGCCATCGAGATCCTCTTTGCAGACGAACACCTGCTGCTCATCAACAAGCCGAGCGGCCTGCTGAGCCTCTCGGGCAAGAACCCGCAGAACCTCGATTCGGTGCACCATCGGCTGGTGCAGGCGTACCCCGGTTGCACCCTGGTGCACCGCCTCGACTTTGGCACCTCGGGGATCATGGTGGTGGCCAGGAACAAGGGCATCAATGCCCTTCTCTGCCACCAGTTCAGCCAGCGCACCGTGAGCAAGGCTTACGAGGCCCTGCTGTGCGGCCATCTGGCGGCGGACGAGGGGGTGATCGACGCCCCCATCGCCAAGGATCCGGCCCTCTTCCCCCTGATGAGCATCTGCGCCGTCCGCGGCAAGCCGGCCCGCTCCCGCTTTCAGGTGCTGGAGCGCCTGGTGCGCCGGGAGGCGCAGGGCGACATCCCACTGACCCGGGTCAGGCTGGTCCCCGAGACGGGCCGCACCCACCAGCTGCGCATCCACAGCCAGTGGCTGGGGCACCCCATCCTCGGCTGCGATCTCTATGGCGGCCTGCGGTTGCCCGGCACCGAGCTGACGCCGCGGCTGATGCTGCACGCGAGCGCCCTGGACCTTGTCCATCCAGTGAGCGGCGAGCCCATGAGGGTGCGGTGCGATGCGCCCTTCTAGGGGCGGTGGGGATTCGACGGGGGGAGAACGCAGAGAAGGAGAGACGGCGGAGAATGGCGAATACGGCGGATAAAGATAGGGGCCGCGCTTTCGCAACGGCCCCCACCCCCCACGCGGTGTGGTGCTATCAGATCAGCTTGCGGGCGGCGCCCAGCACGATCTTGATTGCATCAGATTCGGTTTTCGCCATGGTTTCGGCGTTCGGGATTTCCTGCTGGGTACGGTTCACGATGACACCGGCTACCATACCGGCACGCAGGCCCTGGCTGGAGCACATGGTCAGCAGGGTAGCGGACTCCATCTCGTAGTTCAGCACGCCCATGGCTTGCCACTCCTTCATGGAACCCTGGAAGCGTTGTACCACGCGACCGGATACGGTGTCGTAACGCTCCTGACCCGGGTAGAAGGTGTCGGAGGAAGCGGTCACGCCCACGTGCAGCCTGGAGCCCAGCTCCTTGGCGGTCTCGACCAGTGCGGTGGTGCACTCGAAGTCGGCCACGGCCGGGAATTCCATCGGGGCAAAGTGCAGGCTGGCACCGTCGAGGCGCACGGAGCCGGTGGTGACGATGACGTCGCCCACGTTCAGGTGCGGCTGGATGGCGCCAGTGGTGCCGATGCGCAGGAAGGTGCGGATCCCCAGCTGGGCCAGCTCTTCCACGGCGATGGAGGTAGAGGGGCCACCGATACCGGTGGAGCAGACGATGACGGCCTTGCCGTCCATCTCGCCGCGCCAGGTGGTGAACTCGCGGTGGCTGGCCAGCAACACAGGATTGTCCATCAGCTCGGCGATGCGCTTCACACGCTCAGGATCACCGGGAACGATCGCCAGGGTGGCGCCTTGCAGATCCGCTTTCTTCAAACCCAAGTGAAATACGTCAGACATAGTGGACTCCTGATTGCGCCCCGCCGCCTCGCGACCGAGTGCAGTGAAGGTGATTCTTTATGGTACTTTCAAGCCTGTTTCCCCTCGTTCGGGGAGGGGCCAACTATGGTCGAAACCCTTTTCCAATTCCTTGATGCGCTTCACACTTCTGCGCATCAAAGATGACAAAAACGGCGCGAAACGTTTTCTAACGTGATGAATTTATTGAAAAACGTTTTTATGCTCTCCCGTAATCAACCTCCCTTGTCAAGCCCCTCTCCACCCTTCATAACCAGAGCGCGATCGAGTCCACAAACTTGCAAACAAGATACTATTGAACCCTGTTCATCCCCTTCGACGCTGCTATGTTGGCGCCCGTATACCACTTAATGGCTAAGCAAACGGAGTCCATCATGGCAACATTCAAGTTCTACATTCCCGCTATCAACCTGATGGGGGCGGGCTGCCTGCAAGAAGCGGCGGCCGATATCCAGGGCCATGGGCATCGCAAGGCGCTGATCGTCACCGATCGCGTGCTCAACCAGATTGGGGTGGTCGCCAGGCTCGGCACCCTGCTGGCGGAACACGACATCGACAGCGTGGTGTTTGACGAGACCAAGCCGAACCCCACCGTGGCCAACGTGGAAGCGGGTCTTGCGATGATCAAGGCCCATGGCTGCGACTGCGTCATCTCCTTGGGCGGCGGCTCTCCCCACGACTGCGCCAAGGGGATCGCCCTGGTGGCCGCCAACGGCGGCGGCATCAAAGACTACGAAGGGGTGGATCGCTCCGCCAGGCCGCAGCTGCCGCTCATCGCCATCAACACCACCGCCGGCACCGCCTCCGAGATGACCCGCTTCTGCATCATCACCGACGAGGCTCGTCACGTGAAGATGGCCATCATCGACAAGCACGTCACCCCCCTGATGTCGGTCAACGACCCCGAGCTGATGCTGGCCAAGCCCGCCGGCCTCACCGCCGCCACCGGCATGGATGCCCTGACCCACGCCATCGAGGCCTATGTCTCCACCGCCGCCACCCCGGTGACCGATGCCAGCGCCGTCATGGCGATCCAGCTGATTGCGAGGCACCTGCGCACCGCCGTCGATCAGGGGGATGATCTGCACGCTCGCGAGCAGATGGCCTACGCCCAGTTCCTGGCCGGCATGGCGTTCAACAACGCAAGCCTGGGCTACGTGCACGCCATGGCCCACCAGCTCGGCGGCTTCTACGACCTGCCCCACGGGGTCTGCAACGCCGTGCTGCTGCCCCACGTCCAGGCCTACAACGCCCAGGTGAGCGCAGGCCGCCTCAAGGACGTGGCCGGTTTCATGGGCGTGGACGTGAGCGCCATGAGCGACGAGCAGGGCGCCGCCGCCGCCATCGAGGCCATCAAGGCACTGGCCCGCGACGTCAAGATCCCCGCCGGCCTGGAGCAGCTCGGGGTCAGGGCCGACGACTTCGACGTGCTGGCGGACAACGCCCTCAAGGACGCCTGCGGGTTCACCAACCCCAAGCAGGCGAGCCACGCCGAGATTGTCGCCATCTTCCGCGCCGCCATGTGACGGATACCAGATTGCCAGGGCCGCCTTGCGGCCCTTTTTATTGGCTGATGGATCAATGGCTTTTTACTTCCGCACGGGGAGTGGGTATGATTTGGCGAGCTAAAAAGACTGTATGGATGATCTGAACCCGATATGCGGATGAAACACCTGATTGCCGCGGCCCTGACCGCCCTCACCCTGTCCGGTTGCAGCCTGGTCTATCGCATCGATATTCCCCAGGGCAACTACGTGGAACAAAAGCAGGTCGACAAGCTGCGCCAGGGCATGACCCGCGAGCAGGTCGAGTTCGTCCTGGGCTCCCCCATGCTGCGCGACGGCTTCGACCCCAACACCTGGTACTATCTCTACGAGTTCCAGCCCGGTCGTGGCGACAAGGAGCGCAAGGAGCTGACCCTGAACTTCGTGGGTGACAGGCTGGCCACCGCCACGGGAGACTTCCCCCTCCCCGCCGCCTTCACGACCCCGCTCTGATTTCCATGACAAAACCGGCCCAGGCCGGTTTTGTTTTATCCGGGGACAAGCTAGCCAGGGCGCCGCTGCCGGGCCATGCTCGAGACACATCGCCCGTATCGTTCCAAGGAGGTCGTCATGAGCCAGATCCTGATCGCGGGGGCGACCGGCCTCATTGGCCGGGCCCTGCTCCGCGAGCTGGGCCCCGAACACCGGCTCACCCTGCTCTGCCGCACGCCCGGTGACCCCGCCCCCCATCGCACCTGGTTACCGGTCCCGTTCGACGCGCTGGACGCCGTGCAGCTGCCCAATCCCGTCGATCTCGCCTTCTGCTGCCTCGGCACCACCCGCAGGGAGGCAGGCTCCGCCGAGGCCTTTCGCCGGGTCGACCTCGACTATGTGCTGGCCTTCGCCGCCCTCGCCCGCCGCCACGGCTGCCGACGCCTGCTGGTCATCTCCAGCCTGGGGGCCAATCCCCGCTCCTTCGCCCTCTATCCCCGCACCAAGGGGGAGATGGAGCAGGCCCTGCTGGCACAGGAGTGGCAGCGGCTCGTCATCCTGCGCCCCGCCATGCTGCTCGGCGATCGCCAGCCACCGCGCCTGTCGGAGCAAATCACCCAGGCCATCTACCCGCTGATAAGGCCGTTGCTGCGCGGACGTCTGCGGCGCTGGCGAGCCATAGAGGCCAGCCAGGTGGCCCACTCCATGGCGCTGCTGGCGCAGCAGGAGCGCGGCATCGAGACCGTGGAGAACGAGCGCCTGCTCGCGCTGTAAATGCCCAGCCTCGGCGGTGTCATGACCAGGAGAGATCAACAAGGGGCGCCGCAGCGCCCCTTGTCATTGCATCCTTCGTCAGGCTGACTCGCCGTCGTCCCGCTTGCGGTGGACGTCCGGTCGCCCGCCGGTGACCACATCGGCCCGTCCCTCTTCCTTGGCCTTCTCCGCCCGCTTCTTGCGCATGTCCTTGGGATCGGCGATGAGGGGGCGGTAGATCTCGATGCGATCCCCGTCCTGCACCGGTTCGCTCCCCTTGACCGGGCGGCTGTAGACGCCGAACTTGTTGACCGCCAGATCGATCTCCGGGTGCTTCTGCACTATGCCGGACGCCTCGATGGCAGCCAGCACGCTGGTGCCCGGGGCGACGCGCAGGCTGAGCACAGTTTGCCGCTCGGGCAAGGCATAGGCCACTTCGATATTGAGCAGGTCAGACACCGTACACCACCTTGGCGCGATTGGAGAAGGCGAGCACCATGGAGCCCACCAGTTCACGGAAGATCTGGCCAAATGCCAGCTCGATGAGCTTGGAGGTGAACTCGAAGTCCAGATCGAACTCCACCTTGCAGGCGTCCTCGTCCAGGGGCGTGAAAGTCCACCACCCCGCCAGCTTGCTGAAGGGGCCCTCGACCAGCTCCATCTTGATGGTGCGGTTGACGTCCAGCTGATTGCGCGTGGTGAAGGTCTTGGCGATGCCCGCCTTGGCCACATCGACCGAGGCCATCATGTAGTCCTCCCCCGACTCGTGCACGCGGCTGCCGACACAGCCGGGCAGAAACTCGGGATAGGCGTGAACATCATTGACCAGCCGGAACATCTGTTCCGCGCTGAACATCACCAGGGCACTGCGAGTAATACGGGGCATGGGTTTTCCTCATCAATCGGGCCGATTTTATCACCATGAACGCACTTTTGGAGGTAAAACCTCGGTCAAACTGTTCAGAAAGCGGCCACTCGAGCCGCTGCGCGTTTTACAGCCGTCCCCGCCTACGTATAATACGAGCCTCCCAGTCATTGCCGGAAATCGCCCGTCATGAGCAAAAAGAACAGTAAAAACAAAGCCGGGTCCAACACCATTGCACTCAACAGAACCGCGCGCCACGAGTACTTCATCGAAGAGAAGATCGAGGCCGGCCTGTCCCTGCAAGGGTGGGAGGTCAAATCCCTGCGGGCGGGCAAGGCCAACATCAGCGAGGCCTACGTCATCTTCCGTGATGGCGAAGCCTACCTGTTCGGATCCAGTTTCCTGCCGCTGCAGGCAGCCTCCAGCCACGTGGTGTGTGACCCGACCCGCACCCGCAAACTGCTGCTGAGCCGTCGCGAACTCGACAAGCTCGAGAGCCTGATCGCCCGCCAGGGCTACACCATAGTGCCGCTCGCCCTCTACTGGAAACAGTGCTGGGTCAAGGTCGAGATTGGCCTGGTGAAAGGCAAGAAAGAACACGACAAGCGCGAGGACACCAAGGCCCGCGAATGGGATCGGGAAAAAGCCCGCATCATGAAGAACAAGAACCGCGGCTAATCCGATAGCACGACAAGGTCCGGGTCACAGCCCGGACTTTTTCTTTTCCGGCCCGCAGCTTGCGTTCTCCATCCCTCTGGCGCCCAATAAATCAGCAGTCGAATGGCCATGACCGATCGATTGCCATCAACGCCTTGCCATGACAGCATTTTTGCGTACAATCCCTCTTAACAACTTGGGGCTGATTCTGGATTCGACAAGATTCACGAAACCCAAGGTGCATGCCGAGGTGCGGTAGGCCTCGTTAATAAACCGCAAAAAAATAGTCGCAAACGACGAAAACTACGCACTCGCAGCTTAATAACCTGCGCAGAGCCCTTCTCCCCTAGCTTGCCTGTGTCCTAGGGAATTGGAAGGTCATCCTTCACAGGATCGTGTGGAAGTCCTGCTCGGGGCGGAAGCATTAAAACCAATCGAGCTAGTCAATGCGTGGCGTGTCTCTCCGCAGCGTGTTGGCGAATGTAAAGAGTGACTAAGCATGTAGTGCCAAGGATGTAGTAATTTTGGACGGGGGTTCAAATCCCCCCAGCTCCACCAAACGTTTGGAAAGGGCCACCTCGCAAGAGGTGGCCCTTTTTTATTTGTTCATGTGCTTCACAACGACCCAACCTGTTGGCTTTTCGAGATCACTCTCACGGATTGATAGATCTGCTGTGGAGGCAAAACCAGTAATATAACGCACTGGTTCATATGGATTCGTCATGCGCTTAGAGGATGCCTGCAGCCAACATTTCACCTTCGAGATGCTGTTTCACTGTGGTGAAACCTGGCAACGCATCCAATGCCCAAACTTGCCGCAACAAACCGAAAGCTGGCTGGCCTACCGTGAACTGGCGACACATATTCTCGACCCGCTGGTAGAAGCATTTGGCCACCCTTTGCTTACCTATGGGTTTTGCGGAGTAACACTGCGCAAAGTCATTCTTTCCAACGCCTCCCCCGGTATAGCCCCCACACTGGATCAACATGCGGCCTGTGAACTCAATCAGCTAGGAAGAGTTATCTGTCCTCGGCAAGGGGCCGCGGTTGATCTGATATACCCAGGGAAGAACAGCTATCAGGTAGCCCTTTGGTTGGCGCAGCACACCCCGTTTGATCGTCTCTATCTCTATGGCCCAGACCGGCCACTGCATATCAGCTATGGGCCCGAACAAAACCGCGCCTTGGTCGAACTCACCACTCACCATGGAAGACGAATGCCCAAGCGGCTGACACTCACCCAACTCAAAGGAATGTGCTGATGCTGACCCCCGAGCGCTTCACGCAACTGGTCGCTGCCCTGCCATACAAAAAAGTGCTGCCCGACGCGGTCTATCTGCACAAAGAAACCCTGGCCACGACCAGCCCACAGCTCTACCGTTTTGTCTGTGCGGTGGCACAAGCGCTCAAACTGCCGGAGTGTGAATGGGATCTGGTCAAGTTGGCAAAGCAGGACTTTCGGCTGTCACTGCTCAGCTACCCCACATTCTTCGAAGAGGCCTACCCCAGCCTCAAGCAGAGCGTGACCGTTGATCTGGCCAAACTGAGCCATACCGTTACCCGCTACGACAGCCAAGACAATCCCCCCATTCTGCATCGCAAAGAGTGCATGCTGACCCCCGATCACCCACAGGCAGAGAGCTGTCGCCAGATCACCGAAGAGGGGGAGTTGGCGGGACTTTACGATCATCCCCGCATGATTGGCTTCAAAGCATCGTGGGAGCGGCTTATTGCAAGACATGGCTACCAACTGGTTGATGGGCGCCTGTTTCGCACCTCCGCCCTGCCGCCCGAAGAGGGGGGCCCACAAATTGATCGCCATAAAACCGCGCTGGTTCGCCATGAACTCTCAGCCCCCATGAAGATGCTGGCACGCCATGGTTATCTCGACGGCGACTATGCGCTGTTTGATTACGGTTGCGGTCGAGGGGATGACCTGCGGGAACTCGAAGCACACGGTATTGACGCGCTGGGCTGGGACCCGAACTTTCGCCCGGATGGCGAGAAGGTGCTCTCCCATCTGGTCAATCTCGGTTTTGTGATCAATGTGATTGAGGATCAAGATGAGCGGATGGAGGCACTGCTCGGCGCCTGGGAGCTGACCCAAACACTGCTGGTCGTCTCGGCCATGCTGGCCAACGACAGCTTTATTGCCCAGTTCACCCCTTATAAAGATGGCGTCATCACCTCGCGCAACACCTTTCAGCGCTACTACAACCAAAGCGAGCTCAAGCACTACATAGACAAAACACTGGATGAAAATGCCATCGCCGTGGGGCCCGGCATCTTCTATGTGTTCAAAGACAAGCTCGAAGAGCAGCGCTTTTTGGCGCAGCGTCAACGCCGAAACCACAGCTGGCAACAGCTGACCTCGCCCACCCCCAACCATCAGGCCGCAGCAGCACTACTGATCACTCGTCATCAACCGCTGTTTGAAGCCTTCTGGCAGCGGGCTCTGACCCTTGGCCGAATTCCCGCCAATGACGAATTTGAACAAAGCGACGAATTAAGAGAGATAGCAGGCAGCCATCGCAAAGCCATGACCCTGCTTGGCCAGCATTTTGACCTTGCCCAGTTAAAGCAGGCCGAGCTGGAGCGGCAGCAAGATTTGCTGGTCTACCTGGCGCTCAACCTGTTTGGCAAACGCCAAGCCTATACCATGTACCCCAGCGAGCTGCAGCGGGATATCAAAGCCTTTTTCGGTGGCAACCCGCAAGCACAACAGGCCGCCAAAGCACTGCTCTACCAGATTGCGGATATCGCCCTCATCAACCAGGCCTGCGAGCTTGCCCATCAACAGCTCCCCAACAGCCTGCTCTATCCCAGCCATTCACTGCTGCTGCACAAATGCTTTGTTGCGCAATTACCACCTCTGCTGCGTGTCTACCTCGGCGCGGCTTGCCAGCTCTACGGTGACTTGACCGATATCGACGTGATCAAGCTGCACATCCGCTCCGGCAAGGTGAGCCTGATGGGGTATGACGACTTCAGCAAACCCATCCCCCATCTGGTGGAGCGGGTCAAGATCAAGATGGCCGATCAGGAGGTCGACTTCTTTGACTACATCAATGAGCAGACCCGGCCACCACTGCTCAACAAAAGCTATCTGATGGCACCGGATGATCCGAGCTTCAAGGCACAACGAGCACTGGAGCAAAGACTGAACAAACTGCTTGGGATGGATCTGGAAACAGAGCATCACCTGAGTCGCCAACTATATGAATCAGCTCTCAAAGAGCAAAAAAGGCGAATTTCAGGCTTTCGTATTTGTAGCGTAAAAGAGTAAAATCAGCGCCCAAAAATAACGTAAAAACCACTTACTCCTCGCTAAAACCTAATCTACAGTCTTATAACAACACGTGGTTACGTTAATTTTGACGTAAACACAGAGCTCAAATAGGGCTAGTCAGGAGCATCATCATGAACCACTTCGACGCTGACTACTGCTACTCATTCCCCGCAGTGCGTGGGATACAAGCCGGTCGCCCCTTCTATATCGCGACCTGCCCGATGCGCATCATCCCCAAAATTTTCAACTTCGATGAGAGCGAAGTCCCCCCTGAATTGCGGGCTCAACGCACATTGAACAAATCCCGGATCCCGGAAATGGTGCGATACCTCTTGGAGAATCCCAAGGATTACGTATTCTCTGCCTTGACTGCGTCAATTGCTGTTGACGTCGAGTTTGCTGAGCACCCCGGCTCCAACAATCTGGGCACTTTACGGGTGCCCATGGATGCACAGATCCTGATCAACGATGGTCAGCACCGCCGCAAAGCTATCGAAGAGGCGTTGGTAGAACGCCCCGAACTGGGTCAGGACAACATCCCTGTCTTGTTCTTTGTCGACGAAGGGTTAACCCGAAGCCAGCAAATGTTTGCTGATCTCAACAAGTACGCGGTCAAACCCAGTCCGTCACTGTCAACGCTCTATGACCATAGAGATCAAGGCTCTGAGCTTGCTCGCCATTTGGCTACTAGCATGGAGCCCTTCGTCGGGCTTACTGAGATGGAAAAGTCGAGCATCTCCCAGCTCTCCAGCAAGCTCTTCACCTTAAGTAGCATCAAGCAGGCAACTCGGGCCCTACTGGGCAAGGGGCCTAAAGAGGGCTGCACAGATGAAGAGGCCAAGCTGGCGGCTCTCTATTGGAAAGCGGTCTACGACCAGATGCCAGATTGGCAGATGGCCAGTCGTAAAGAAGTATCGCCAGCCCAACTCCGGCAGGAGTATGTCCATGCTCACGGGGTCGGCCTGCAAGCTCTCGGGATGCTCGGCCGCTTTTTGATAAGCGAGCATCCTGATACCTGGCAAGCAGACCTTGGTAAGCTCAAAACCATTGATTGGCGCAAAACCAACCCGGAATGGATTCGCAGAACCATGTCGCATGGCAAGCTAAGCAAGTCAACCACCGCGCTCCAGCTTACCTGCAACGCACTTAAAACATCACTCAACCTCCCCCTCACTCCCGAGGAGAAGGTACTTGAAGCTCAGGTTGTCTCTCAATGAACCCCTTGATTCAGGCCCATGATCTGGCCGATTACGAAGATTTCATCAATACCGAGCCCTTTGCCGGCCGCCCACTGGCAGAGTATGTAGCTGAAGTACAACGTATCTATTGCGCAGACAAACGTCCCTGGGTCATTGGTTATAGCGGAGGTAAAGACTCTTCTGCTGTGCTGACGCTGGTCTATCTGGCACTGCTGGGGTTACCGCCTGAACTGCGCCACAAAGATGTCTTTGTCGTTTCATCAGACACCCTGGTCGAGACCCCTGTTGTCGTCGATTTGATCATTCGGACCATGGATCAAATCGAAAAGGGCGCCAAACGCGATGCGTTACCCATTACCTCTCACCCTGTCGTACCCAAAACCCATGAGACGTTTTGGGTAAACCTGCTCGGCAAAGGCTACCCTGCCCCGACTCGCAGCTTCCGCTGGTGTACCGAGCGAATGAAGATCAACCCGGTCAGTGACTTTATCAAAGACAAGGTCAGCCAGTTTGAAGAGGTGATCGTTGTGCTTGGCTCTCGCAGCAGCGAGAGTGCTTCCCGTGCCCAGGTCATTGCCAAGCACAAGATTGATGGAACCCGTCTTGCCCGCCATACCACGCTGGCCAATGCCTTCATCTACACCCCTATCGACACCTGGGATGTTGAGGATGTCTGGAAACTGCTGCGCGGCGCCTTCAAATACGCGCCGGATGATGTGGAAGAGTGGGAAAATCCCTGGGGCGGCAATAATCGCCCGCTCTGGACTCTTTATATGGACTCCTCGGGTCAGGGTGAATGTCCATTGGTCATTGATGACAGCACCCCCTCTTGTGGTAATTCACGCTTTGGTTGCTGGACCTGTACCGTGGTCACCAAAGACCGAGCCATGGAGAGCCTGATCCAAAACGGCGAAGACTGGATGCTACCCCTGCTCAAGTTTCGTAATCAGCTAGCTCTGACCACAGACCCTGCGCAAAAAGATACCTACCGTAACTACAAGCGCCGCACCGGCAAGGTGAGCTACCAATACGCCAAAGAGGGTGAAGAGCTTAGCGCAGAGCGCAAGCACGTTCCCGGCCCTTATTGGCTGAAATACCGCCAAGAATGGCTTAAAGAGCTGTTGGAGATGGAGCGTGACCTCAACTTGCGTGGCCACGCCATTACTCTGATCACCAAGCCAGAGCTACATGCGATTCGCCAGGAGTGGTTAACCGACCCTAACGAACCGGATTGGAATGACTCACTGCCAGCTATATATCGGGAAGTGTATGGCGAAGACCTCGACTGGCTAATCGACGATCAGTCACGCTTCAATGCCAGCGATGCCGAACTGCTGGCACAACTAAGCCAGGGCTATGATGTCGAGCCCGAAATGGTGATGAAGCTGATAGAGCTCGAAATATCCCTTGAAGGGCTTAGCCGCCGCCAAGGCGTTTTCGCCAAAATAGGAACCATCCTGAAACAGGATTGGGGCAGCCTCGAAGCCATTGAGCAGAAACAGGCACAATTACAAAAGCGCAATGAGCGCGATCTCTATCAAGAAGAAGTGGAACAAATTGAACAGTCGCTTGCTGGATTGCAAAAGCAATTGGCACAAGCCGACGATATGGCAGCACTGTTTAGTGAGGCAGTAAAAAATGATCATTAAGAAGTTGGTCTTGCATAACTTTCGTGTATTTCGTGGTCACCACGAAATAGAGCTGACCCCACAAAAACGTGGAAATGAGAACATTGATAGACCTATCGTGCTGTTCGGTGGCCTCAACGGCGCTGGCAAAACGTCGATTTTGTCAGCCATCCGTTTAGCGCTGTATGGACGCCTGGCCTTTGATAACCTCATCCACAATCAGGACTATATTGACCAACTTACTGCACTTATCCATAACGGTGTCAGTGTCTCTCAACAACCTAAAGATGCCTCTATCGAGCTGGTTTTTACCTATAACCAGGGGGGCACTGAGTCTGAATTTACCGTTATTCGCAGCTGGAATCGCAATAAAAAAGATAGACTCAAACTGCTGCAAAACGGAGTCGAGCTGGACGAGCTTAACTATGAACAGTGCCAGGGTTTTCTCAATGAGTTAATCCCGCACGGTATTGCTGATCTCTTCTTTTTTGATGGCGAAAAGATCGCCTCATTGGCAGAGGATGAATCGGGCAAGATTCTGCAGACCGCGGTACGCCGCCTGCTCGGCCTTGACCTGATCGCCAAACTGCGCACCGACCTTGGCATCTATTTAAAGCAGCAAGGAGCCAAAGAGCTGGGCACCCAACAACAGCACAAATTGGCCGAGCTGGAGCAGAATAAAAAGCAGTTTGCCAAACAGGCCGAGCATTATCGATTTGAAGCTGACTTGGTGATGGCAAGGATTGGCCTTATTACCCAGGATATTCAGAAATATGAAGCCATGCTGGCAGCACAAGGCGGTGCTTTTGCGCGGACAAAAAATCAGGAGCAGCAGAAAGTTGCTGAACGGGTAAAAGAAAAAGAACAGCTTGAAAAGAGTCTGCGCCATGAATGTGATGGATCACTCCCCTTTGCATTGGCCCCCAACACCATGGCCAAACTGCAGCAACAGCTGGCCAGAGAAATAGAGATAAAAAGGGCTCGCAGCTTTTCCCAAGAGCTCAATCTTTTTCTCGAACAGCTTAAAGCCAATATCGGCTTTAAAGGTAAAGAGACGCTGGCCATCACAACCCAGGCGATCGAAGAGCAGCTTGACAGCTTTATGGCCAACAAGCCGCAAGGTGAAGTCCTCTTTGACATCTCTGAGCGCGAGACTCACGTCATCATCGCGGCAATCAGTGAGGATTGCCAACGGGCCTGGAGCAAATTTGATGCACAACGTCGTGAATTGGCCGAGGTTGAACATCAACTGGAGCAAGCAGCCAGCAATATTGAGCGAGCACCTGATGATGAGCAGCTGATGGATATTTTCCAAACCCTGCGAGACATGGACAATCAACGGCAAGAAGAGCGCCACAAATACAAGGCTCTGCTGGAACAAGCCAAACAAGCGGTAATGAGTCAACTGGATTGCGCCCGCCAGATCCAAAGATTGCATGATAAAGCCAGAGAGCAATATGGTGCCGTGAGTGCCGTGCAATATGCCAATGAGACCATCAGTTTACTGGATGAGTACAGCGATGTATTGACCCAAGCTCGGGTTAAAACGCTGGAGCAGAATTTTGAAGTGGCCTACCGAAAATTGGCCAGAAAAGAAGATCTGCAGATTAAGGCCAGGATCAATCCTCACACCTTTGATGTAGAGCTGGTAGACGAAGCTGGGATAGCTATCAATAGAAAGTCACTCTCTGCTGGTGAGAAGCAAATTTATGCCATCGCGATCCTGGAAGCCTTGGCTAAAACATCTGGTCGACAACTGCCGGTCATTATTGATACCCCGCTGGGGCGTCTTGACTCACACCATAGAGACAAGCTAATTCATCACTACTTCCCCTTTGCCAGTCATCAGGTGATATTGCTGTCGACCGATACAGAAGTGGATGAACGTTATTTTGCCAGTGCTCTGGTGGATGATATCTCTCATGCCTATCAGATCCGCTTTGATGCGCTGACCAAGTCATCAAAACTGACCAAGGGCTACTTCTGGAAAGAGAGTCCTGCCCAAGTGCAAGCCAAGGAGGTTTATTAATGCTCCCGAATCGCATGCAACTCACCCGCCAAACGGAAGAGCAGCTTAAACGATTAAAAGCCAATACCGGGATCACTCCCAATGTGGCAGCTCGCCTGGCTTTTTTTCGTTCAGTGGAAACTGATTTTCGCTACCATCCTGACCATAAGAAACTAGATGGCAGCCTAGTCCTCGACAAAATAACCTGGCTGGGAGAAACACTGGTTGTGACCGAGCTCACCCTCCAGATGATTTATCCTGACCTGGATCATAAAGAGTGGATAAAAGCCTGGGCGGCTCATGTTGAGGATGGCATAGCATCATTACGCAATCATAGAAGTTTAAACGCATTCACGAATAATTTATGAAAAAATAAAATGACACCATCTATATGGTGTCATTTTATGACCAACTCTACATGGAGCACTAAACACCTAGTCAATATAACTCCAATACTTTCCTTTCTAAGTTAGAAAAAATCAATTTCTGGAATATCCCCACTTTGTGTTTCTGTATTGAGTAGTGCTGATGCTTTTTCAGCGATAGAATTAAGTAAAGTGTCTACACCTGTATCATCAGTTGGATTATCTATCAACCAACTTGAAATCTCGGACATACCAGTGTTAACGTATTCTTGAAAAATTCTCCAACACTGTTTGTCATCCTTGAGTACATAGGGATCTTTAGTCTCCAAAAGAGCAATAAGATAGACTAACCCTTCTTTCTGGTTGTTATAAAACACCCTATCTGGAATCTCTGTCCCGTTGTTTTCCACGGGTATGCGACCCTTTTCCATCGCGATCATGGCAGAGAATATCGAAAGATCCATATAGGTATTAAATATTTTCTCGCCGGTTTGTGCAACTTTGTCATCCACTAATTGGGCACACAGATTGCTGTATTTTTTGTCAATATAGATCGTGGCCATTATTTAACCTCAAGGATGGATGTTCCATCAAAATCACTGTCGTAGTTTGACTGATTGAATACTTTTCCATATATATTAATCTCATCAAGCGGTTTGCTACCACGTGCAGATTTTTTGTGTGATACCAATATGTACTCTCGGCCCACCTTACTTTTAATCTCTTCACCCACAGTCCCCCTCCAATGGGACGATGATAACAAAAGTACGAGCTGCTCGGAATTTTCTGGTAAAAAGCGAGCTGTGGCTTTGCGATAGGTCTCGTCGAGTTCACCAAAGGGAGCATCAATGATAAATGGTGCAACAGTACCAGGCTGAAGAAACTTGCCTTCCGCTTTACTACGTTGGGCTGCCATCTTTATCAAGGCTGAGACAAATGCCAAATTTAAAAGCAGTTTCTCTCCTTTACTTTTAGCTACAATGCCACCGCCTTCACGTATAAGCTCGAAGTTAAAACTATCACTTACCTTAACAGAGAAATCTTTTCGGCTGAATTTACTTAGAATCTCATTGACGTCTGCAGCAATGAGTATTTTAGACTGCGTTTCTGTCTCGCTTAGCTTAACATTGCATAGGCTAATAAGCTCTTCGATAAAGGCAATGGATTGATAAATCTGATAGCTTTCGGCATCTTGCGGAGAGTGCTTCTCCACCTCTCGCTTAATTTGTTGGATAACAGCGAGTTTGGCATTAATTTCCCTCACTAGAGAATTAATAGATACCTCTGCACGAGACAATTTAGATGCAACTTCACGTTCTTTCGCTCGTAATTCTTTGAGAATTGTATCATCAATATCATCGATTTTGATGTTTAAATCATCTCTAAGATCACCAAGGTTTGCTAGCTCATTATGTAACTTCTTAATAGCCAGATTAATATCGTTGTATTCCTCGATGAATGTTTGCGCACCATTACCAATGGTTTGAGCAAAAGAACGAGCTTTCATTATGTTATTCTTTATTTCTGGTGTATTAGCACGATCTAAAAGACCGACAATTTTCTCGTGCTCTAGGGTCCCTTCTTTGACATCACGACCGCAGATACATAGTCCTGAAGACACAATATCATTAACCAGGGTTTCATCATAAGGAGCTGGTATTCTGCCGGTCAGAGTGCTGGTATCGATAAAATCCAAGCTACTTTCACTTAGCTCAATTCCAAAAACCTTCCACCCATAGGTACTAATAAGGCGCTGCCGCTTACTATTCTCACGCTGTAGATCATGATTACGACGTCTGATGGTATCCTCTGTATTCGATAGGCGTTTTTTCAGATCGGTAGCATCAGTATTCTTGCAATTGATTATCGCCTCTTCAAGACTCCTCTTTTCTGCATTAAAATCACTAATATTTTCCATAAGTTGCTGTTGTTTTTCTTGCATTCCTTTCAGATCAGACTCGTGATTGTTAAGTTCCGAGTGGGCTTTAATGAATTTATTTTGGTTAGCATTGATCTTCTGGAGACGAGATTTCCATTTTTGCTTGATTACATCTAGATCATGAATCGCTTGCTCTGCTAAAGTAAAACCTAAAATATCCCGAATCGCTTTGCGAAAGTTAGATTCTTTTGACTGAAGTTGAGAAATCCCTTCGCCATGGAATAAGAAATACTCTGCCATGTCTTCAGGAATGACACTATTAAGCAATCGTCGTTCACTGCGAATTGGCTGATAGCTACCATTATCAATAATAAATAAATCTAGTGTTGACTTTTGTGTCTGCCCATCATATCTTCTATTAGCACCATATGTTTTCCCCTCGTGAATAAACTCCACTTCTACTTCACACTGATTAATCCCATTGGCCTCTGCATCAATATTGATAATATTTTTTTGCTGTTCAAAATCAGCAGTGAATTTATCGTAAAAGCACCAAAGAATACTATTAAGCAAAGTTGTTTTACCGACACCATTTTCTGCATGTATCAACGTGACATTACGTTCAGGGTCGATTGAAAAGTCAATGATGTTATTTTTACCATAAAACTGGCGAAAATTAATTAACTTAATTCTTTTTATCTTCATTGTTATATTTCCCAATTCCCAGTAATACGATGCGTTCAATCTCATCCTGTCTAGCGGATGATGTAGTATTATCGAGCCCATACGAATATTTTTTTTCTGCACGTATAATCTCGTGGATCGTCAATTCATGGATGCTCAAATTACTATCAAGCAGATCTGGCTTATCAGTTAACTCATTTAGATACTTTTTTACTTCATCAATATTCATTGTCATAGTCCATGCGCAATTTGTTAAGGCTTAGTGAGGAAAAATCTTCAACCCGGCGTAATTCTTGCTGCATCATCGAGGCAAAGCAATTTTGATGCTTTCGACCAACAGGGGGGATGGTTACAAAGTCATAGATAACAGCCTTGTCTTTATTAGGTGCTCGCCGCAACACCCGACCGCGTCGCTGTACATATTGTCGTTCGTTACGTGAGCTTGCCATGATAAAAGCTTGGCTGCAGGCTGGTATATCGATTCCTTCATCTAACACCCGCTTAGAAACTAGAGCATCGATCTCTCCATTTTTAAAATTCTCCATGATCTGCTTTCTCATTGATAGCGACTGTTCACTGGTAAATTTCGAAGTACGCCAACCTCTTTGATGTAAAATCTTGGTGACTTCATCAATTGTTTTCTCATCGTCTTCAAAATTATTATCTCCCCCTCCTTCACCGCAGTAAAACAACGTATGAGTTTGCACCCCTTTTTCTTGGACTAGTCGATCCAAATGCTCAATTTTTGAAATTATATTACCTAACAAACGGGTACGCTTGAGATAAAGGTGCATTAATACATCTTCATTCACTATACCGCCGGATTCTTTTATCGATTCCATCTGGGCGATCTTCGCGGACAGAGCCTCATAGTTGTCGGCCTCGTCATTATTCATCTCGCAGATAATGGGAAAGTAGTCATAAGGACACAACACCTTGTCATCAATCGCTTCTTTAAGACCATATTCAGCAGCCACCTCACCATAGTAGCCAGTCAAAATATCTCGTTTATCTATTTCACTGTCAGTCCACGGAGTAGCAGAAAGACCCAACCGTAACCTAGCTTTAGGCAGAATATTTATCAACCTAGAATTCGCATGGTTATGGCATTCATCACCAATAAATAACAGTCTATCTGAAGGTACTTTATTGATCTCGTCCAGAAATGTTGACTTTTTTAATGTGTCATTGACCACGACAATTCCCAAAAAGGTTTGGGTGGTGGCAATATTGAATTCCGCAATCCTGTTTTTAAATTCTTGCAACCAAATATTTTGCGATTTATAACAAAGTAGAGCATGGATATTAAATGCCTTCATTTCCTCATGCCATTGCTCTGCTAATCCTTGGTAAGGCACCGCCACCACCACACACAATCCACGAGCAAAATGTTTATGTGTTGAAAGCACTGTACTGGCGTGCAGGGCAGTAATGGTTTTACCCGCCCCGGTAGCTAATTTTAGTATTCCGTGATATTTCTGCTTGATCCAGGAAGCTAACGCCTCTTTTTGATGTTCTCGAAGCTGATACTTATGGCGACCGATGAATGCCGGTAACTCTGGCAGTTCACGGAATGGTTCCCAACTCTTTTCCTGAATATCTTGCTCAAGCTGTTGTAACTCATTTATGATGCGCGTTACATCCTTACCATCATGGTATGCAGCTAGCTGTGCGATGAATTCTGCGCTTGCTGGAACAGTTTTAGTAACCGGTAGCTCATCTCGCCAAAGCCTTTCAAAACGGTCTTCAATATCTAGGCCATAGCATTTGTAGATTGCCTCATCCCAACTAAAATAGGTGTTTATCGACTCCGAGTTTAGATCATCGCATAGTGCGTTTTCAGTTTCGTTTGCCGAACCGATAAAGGCTACACGGTCATAAGCAGCATCACGGATAATTCCAATTTTTTCGTGATACATGCCTCTTGGACGAAATGCAAAACGGATTTGTAAACGATTAGTCGCTACCAAAAAAGATAGGGTGTCGAAGCGACGGCACTCTAGGTTGGTTTGCAGATTGGCAAAGAAGTCTGCTGATTTCTGCTGTATAACAGTCAAATGCGGCCCGATACCTATACCGTTTTGGATCGCATCAAAGTCTTCTGTGCTAACAGGATAACCAATAATCAATCTCATGGTCCCACCGGATTGCAGCAACGGAGCTAATCCACGTGCAGCAATGCTTAACGATGCGGAGGAGAAAAAACCGACTGCTCGGTCGTAATAACAACTGCTTTTCAGCGCAGGCACATAAAAATCTTTTACTATAGAACTATCTTCAGACGAATATGTATAACGTAAACCCGCTTGTTTCAGCATATTTTTATCGCTATTTTAAATTTGTAGTTCAATACAATATTTCACAAAAAAGGTCTTAGATATCATAGAGCTATTCATAGCTTAATTCCCAAAACGCTCTATCCCGCATCATAGATACCTTTTTATCTCCATCAATATAGAGACTAAAGTGCTTATCCAGCTTGCGGATGGTTTCCATTAATTGTTCTTGCTCGGTCTTATCATCTTTATTAAAGATGGCCTTGATATCGGCATTCTTGATCTCGGCGACGCGATGCACCACCCAGGTCAAAATATAAGAGCCGTAGTTGTTTTCCCCGGTTTTAAAGTGACTCAAGTCTTGGGTTGAGAGGATCACCCCTACCCCATACTCGCGCCCCTCTTTCAGGATCTTGCGCAGGCTGGGGAAGTCCTGCGACATAAAGTTGTCGGCCTCGTCGACCAGGAGCATCTTGGTGATCTGGCGATAATCGCCGTTGACTTGCGGCTTACCGCGTTTTTGCATCTGCGAATAGAAGAGATCCAGCGTCAGGGCTACCACCAGGTTCTGGATCTGGGGTGAGTAGCCCGCCAGCTCGATCACCGTCACACCATCGAGTAGCTCATACAGGGAGCTCACCTTATCCGGCATGGTTTCAAAGATCTCGTAAGTGACCAGCGAGTCGAGCGCCGCGTAGAGAGAGTCCTCTTCTACCTTCTCCTGCTCAAGATAGAGATCCCACACCTGAGCCAAGGTGGGCGCAGGCCTTGACCAGGTGCTGGCATCAGCTCTGCTGATTCCCGCCAGCTCATAGGCATCGAGGATCAACTTGCGCAGTCGCAGCTGCTGTTTGGGCCCGAGGCCAAAAGCTTTGGCCAGGGTCTCGGCAAACCCGGTCGCGGTATGCACCGGCAGCATCGGCATATCGCCATAGAGCGAGAGCGGATTGTACGGCAGGCGATACAACCGCAGCCGCTTGCTCTGGTTTGCCTCGCTAAAAGCATCATCCACATAGTCAGATTTGTAATCGAAGATCAGCAGGCCGATCCGTGCGCCCTCGACGTTGTTGTCCTGCTGGCGCATCAGCTGGGTGATCAGCGACTTGGTAAACTGGGTTTTGCCGGTGCCCATGGTGCCAATGATGCCGGTATTGGTATTCATAAAGCGGGCTGTATTGGTCGGCTCCCAATAGAGCGGCGTTTGCCGCAGCGCCTCGTGGCCAAACAGGATACGTATGGGCTCTATCGGCTCGCCGGTCAGTCCGGTTTCCACCGCTATTGGGGTAACCGGATCGGTGTTTTGGATATCAGTGGCTGGTGCCACTGGCGCCATATCCACCGCCTCATTGCCCCCTTCTTTTGGCTGCGGTTGAGAGCCAGATTCAGGCTCCGCCACCTCTTCTCTGGGCCCCAGCAGATATTGTTTGTCTACATGGCACAGGGTCACCAGCTCATCAAGCGCAGGGGCGCTACAGGCCTGAATAAGGCTACCCAGCAAGGCGTAGGGCAGTTCAACCTGCAATACCCCCCGCTCGGTAATCTGGTAGCGAGGCACAAAGAAGCTGTCGCTTTCGATATGGGCGACCACAAAGCCTTCGGGATAGTCGGGCACGCTGGCCAGGGTATATTCCCCTTTGAGCCACCACTCCCGCTCGATCAACAGCGGTGCAAGCTGCGCTGGCTGCATCACCTGATAGAGGCAAAGCTTGTCGACCTGCATCAGCACCTGGCGAATAAAGAGACCACGGTAGAGCCGTGCGGCCAGAGTGTTGGGGCCAAGCACCTCTTCCATCAGGTAACGTTTAAGCTCCAGCGCCTGTTGCCCGGCATAGGCAAAGTCAGGTCTGACACCGGTCTTGACCTCCAGAGGCAACAAATAGAGTTGCTTGCCCTTGAAGCCGACAAAGAGCACGTCATCGGAAATGGCCCCTTTGCGATACCCATGCACCTGACGGGAGAACTCGCTGTCGCTCATCTTGAGGCCAACATTGCCAGAGACGCGGATCATCTCGGCCACGGAGAGGGGGACCCAGCAGATATCAGAATGCCGCAACAAGGCCGAGACAAACTTGTAAGCACCGATGATGCCGTTCTTCTCTTTGCGCTCCTTGTCGTTGGCCGTAAGCATCTTGAGCAGCCACTCGCCGTTGAAGGCATTGAATTCGGAGAGCAGCGTCTCCCCTTGTCCATGACCCTCTTTTTGCAGCAAGCGTTTAAAGAGGTCGACCTGCTTGGTCACCGTGATGGCATCGTAACCGGCCGCACTGGTGTATTGATCCGAGTAGTGGATCAGCACCACATCCTGCTGACTGGTGAAGAAATCGAGGGTCACCTTGGGATCGATGATGGTGGTCCACAGTGCGCTGTCATAAGAGCGGGTCAGCAGTGCCTTGAAATCGGCACTGACCGCCAGCCCCAGGCTGGTTGCCAGATACTGGGCATTGCTCTGGCTGGCCGGCTGCCACAGGTTGCCCAGCATGCGGGCCACCCGCAGCGACTGTACCCCTTGATAGGGCACGCCACGCAGACCAAAGGCTGTGAAATAGGCCGCCCCTTTCGTTTCAGCTGCTTCCCCGGCGATCAAACCATCACACAGCACACCACTCAGTGCCTCATCGGTATTGATGGGATGGCACTCTACCGGCTCCTGGTTGCGGAAGAACGCCAGATGGGCATAGGCAAACTGCTCGCGCTCGTTGGGCAGGGTGAACTTGCTGTAGGTCAGACGGCTGCGGATCAGATCGATCAGCATATCGGCCTCAGCACGCAGCGCAGTGGTGTTCAAGCCAAGCCAGGTTTTCAGCTCGTCATAAGCGGCCGTTTCGGCAAAGCGGTCGAAGTCATTGAATTGCAACCGCTCATCGTAGAAGTTCACATGGATGGCGATCGCCTGCTCTTTGTGCAGCTTGAAGTGTTCGATCAAACCGAGGAAGAGCTCTGCCGCACTCGCCTGATTGATGGCATTGACGATCAGGGTGCTCTTGGCCCCGGCACTGAACAGTCGGGAATAGGCCTGGGTAAACTCGGCCAGTTTGTCGCGCACCAGACGCTTGATGTAGCTGTAGCTCTCCTGCTTTTGTGGCACCACATCGAGCCAGAAGCTGTTCTCCCGCACCGGCAGCAGATGGGCGTAGCCAGAGTCATTGTCATAAACGAAAGGCAGCAAGCCAGATGCAACCAGGCGCTCGCGGGTCACCTCTGGCAATTCGGCAAAAGAGCTGACGCCATCTTCATCGCGATCGGCTTTTATCTCGGCCACCAATTGCAGGTGATAGGCAAGTACCAAGGGGTGCAGCGGGCTTAGGCGTTGCCACTCATCCTGGCGGCACAGACCGATGCGCATCAACTGTTTGTGCTCGAGCGCCAACACCGCATTGGTTGGTATCTCGCTTAATGCCGCTTCGTAGGCATCCAGCACCCGCTGTACCAGGGCGCAATAGCTGTCGCCCCAGGCCACCAGGCTCGGCAATGTTTTCTGGTGTTGCAGATAGTCAAGCAGGGCGGCATAAGCGCCATGCAAATCAGGGAACCTTGCACTAATCGCCGCAAGTGGCATGGGGTCGGCGCTCAAACCGATATACAAGGCCCGCTCATCAACCATCCGAGCTTCGAGATTCAGCAGCTGCTGGCGGATCCCAACCACGCCACTTTCGCTGTTATCGAAAATGATCTTGCCTTTGGCCCGCAGATACTCGGCATTACGGTCATCTCTGAGCAGCTTGGCGAAACGATCTCTGTCAAACAGCAACGGAACGCAAATGCTCTCATCGGCGGCCGGGCCTTCAATATTGATGGGCAAGCGACGCTCGCCATTGACCAGCTCAAACTGGATCTGTTCGCTCTGCTCGGCCAGCGTATCAAAATTCACCCAGCCACAGGCGCTGCAGTCCACTTCCCCCTCATCGTCAACCAGATGCATGATGGCGTCTTGCTCTGGGTTGACCTTGAACTTGTTCTCTTCCAGCAGCAGGGTCAGCCACTTCTTGCCCGCATCCACTCGGAAGCAGTGCAGCAACTCATCGAAATAGAAATCTCCCTGCTCTACCACCAGACAGCGGAACTTGTACTCTTCGGAGCGGTTATCGCGTTTAAGCTCAAGGCTAAAAAAGTTGGGTTCTCCTGTGACGGGCAAGGTCACCGTCGCCCAGCAGCGTTTACCTCCGACACGGCTGACAGAGTAAGTGACCGCATTTTTTAGCGGCCCATTGTGCATCAGTTTGAACTGGCTCTCGTCCAGATCATTACCGATGAAGGTAAAAGAGAGGTTGAGGGTTTTCTCTCCCGGCGGGAGCTGGATCAGCAGGCTCAGGTCGCGTTGTCCCGCCTTGCTCTGGCTCTTGGCTCTTTGTTGCAGTGAACCGCTGTCAACGGCCACTTCTTCCAATAGCAACTTTTGCGCTTTGTTGGCTTCAATCTCTTTGAGGTAGGCCTCGAATTCCAGATCACGCCAGCTCTCATCCTGGAAATGCTGGCGGATAAACTTGGCGCTGAACTCTTTCAGGACGCTCTCGAGCTGATCGAGATCATAATGCTCAACCGCATCTTCAATCTCGCGCCGCAGCTTGCGGTTGGCTTGGAGCCGCTTGCTGATCTGGGCCTTCTTGCCACTCCAGCTCAAAATGACCGGGTCATTGAATAGCTGAAGCTCATCAAACTCCAGAACACCATCTTGATCAAGTGCACTAAACAGAGGAGCAAAACCAAATACAGTCGCCCCCTCTTCGGTGATGAGGGCCAGCTGCTCTTCAAGCAGGCAGGCTGACAGCTCCTTGTTACTGCTGCCGACATCAATCAGTGCGCCAAGCTGCTGCGAGAGACTATCCGGATGCCAGACCGCACCGGGCGCCCCCAAATCAAGCGCACTGTTGATCAGGGTATCCAGCATGCTGTTGTGGATAATGAGCAGGGCTGCTTTTTCAAATTCTGCACTGCGCCCTGCGACCAGATCACGTAAACGGGAAATATAGTTTTCAGTAAATCCCGGAGCCTCACCATGCAACACAGGCAAAACCCGCACGCCATTGCACTCTATATACGGCAGGTCAATGCCATCGGCCGTAGCTAGCGTATTTGTAGCAGCAAAGGTCACCAGTGACTGATAGAGCACCAAACCATTTTCTGCGCTGGGGGATTTGAACTGGTAACGAGAGCCCGGCTCAATGTCGGCACTGACCCACTCGATAAAACGTTCGGCCAGAAAATGCTCAAAGGGTCTTGCGGACATATACGGCGTCTCCACTATCACTCATTCGTTCTACATTGCCCATGCGCTCATAGAAGCTGACCAGTTGCTGCAATGACTGGTTATCAAGATAAAAACCGCGCAGCTCGAAGCCTTTACGCAGATCGTGCAGGCGCAGCTTATCGGCCTTGCCGATGGTGAGATTGGTCAACAGCAACAGCTGATCCTGATTCAGTACCAGGGTGCGGCCAGCGGCCCCCCGGGCCTGAATAAAATCACTGAGCAGCTTATCTTCCAGCTCTTTGACATATTTCTTGTTCACGCCGCCACGGGAGGTATTGGCATCACGGAATTGCTCCAGAGCCAATTCTTTGAGCTGCTCAAAGGCTTCTGCCACGCCGTTTGTGAGAGGACGCTCAGGCCGTAACCCGCGCTTCTCTCTAAAGGCCTGCAGATAGTTGTTCAAATCTTCCAGCAACTGAGTCTGGTCAGCATATTCCGTGGCATCGCGATAAACCTGCCAGAGCGGTCTTTTCTTGGCATCCCCTGGCAACTGGAGCACGTCAAGGGCGGAAAGTAGCGGGAAAACCCGCTCGCTGGCCGCAGCCAGCAGCTTGTAGCCAGAACGCTTTACCGATGTACGTTCAGAGCTGGCCTTTTCCGAATCGAGAATAAAGTAGAGAGGCTTGCTTTGGGGCTCATGTTGCCAGTCGGTCACATTCAGCGCCAGCTGAGCACAGTAAGCAAAGGCATACAGCTTGAGTGTGCTAGGCAAGGCTTGCAGCAGATATTGGGGATGTGCAGCCAAAAAGCGAATATCTTCACGAAATACGGCATTCAAAAACGGCAGATAAGGTTGCTCATCCTCATTTTTTACCAGGCTGCCGCTTTGCAGCCTACCTTGCAAAACTGACAACAGTTCTTGCTCGACAAAGTTGAGCTTGTCATCGAGCGCATCTGCAAGAAAGAAATCCCCCAACAGGCCTGCAAACAATTTGCACAATCGCGTATCTGGTGCGCTGAGATCGGCTTGTCCACTCTTCTTCCCTTTGGCCTTAAACAACAGGAACAGCGGTGAAATGTTAAAGAGTGAGTCATTTGAAAAATAGGCTCGCTCAAGCACCTGCCAAAAATCAGGATCATCTAGCTTGCCTACAAACCGGGCTTTGCACTCCTCCTTAAATTGCTCAAATTCATAGGCAGTCACCTGCTTGCGCAAGGAAAGCCCCAGCACGACACCGGTCACGGTATCCCAGTCAAACTCATTGCCTTTGTTGCGAATGGGCCAGTAGTTGGTGAGCTTGTTTTTATCAACCGGAGCTAATCTGACAGGAATTGGATACAGAGACATGACTATCTGGTTCCTTCTACAGTGATCATGCCGTCATCCAAACCAAGACGGTAATGCTGATCACCTTCGTAATAGTGAAGAACAGAGCTCTTTTTAGCGACAGCGCGGATTTGCTCAACCATCTCATCGAGCAACACGATGGCATTCTTGTCGTACTTGTTTGGCCGATAGCCATTGTTGAGCTTACAGATCAGCTCAAACAGATTGAGGTTGATTGCCATCGGAGCCAAGGGCTGCTCATCAACCTTCAGATAGGCGCTGAAATGATCGTGTTTCTCGACATGCTGGCGCTGAATTGCGCTGTAATCAGCTTTCAGCTCGACAGGTGCCGCGACATGACACTGGCCAAATTGACCAAGAGAAAGCTCACGCTTTGACAACTCAGGGGCATTGCGGTTGGCATAGACAAAAATGGCCGGGATCAGCGCCTTCACATAGAAATTGCGCAAGGCCAGCTGGCTTCCACCCTCCCCCAGGTACTGGCTATGCTGCAGCCAGACGGTGGCATAGTGTTCAAGTACCTGCTCTTCAAAATCGACTTTGAATTGGTGATGGTAGTTATTGCCAAGCTCGCAGTCCTTGAGCAGATAAAAAAGGCGCAGAAGGGATGCGGCTTGACCCGCTTTATCACGAGGCTCGTTGAACATGAGCCCCAGCTTTGCCAGCTCGTCCATAAAGGCATCTAGCGCCTCATCCGGTAGATTCAGCTCATAACGCAGAACAAACTGGTCTATCGCTTGGGTATGAATCAAGGCAGGATCAAAGTCAGCAAGACGCAGGCTTAGCTCGCTGTCTTTACCCAAAAACAGGTTGTCAAAGAGGTAATGCTCCCCGGCCAGAAGCTGATGGAGCAGATCCAGCAAGGCACGAGTCGTAATGAATTGATCCTTGATCAAACGGGTTTTGAACAGAGTGGTAATAATAATCTCTTGCACGTGCTCATTGGCCAACAGCCTGAAATTGGCGATGAGGCGCATGTCGCGTTGACGTTGCTCATCTGCAAGCGCAATAGCATGAAACAGATTGTCATCGGTTGGCTGGGTTAACCGCTTGAGCAGTTGACGCATAAAGCTTGAATAGCTGCCTGCGTCATCATTAAAACGAAATTTTGGATAGGACTCGAAATCCAGAAAGTGATATGTCCCTTGCGATCTCTCGCCGCTATCCAAGAAGCGCTCAATCACGCCACGCAGTGTACTGTGCCGCTCAGCCCCTTCTTTGGCAAAGTTGGCCAGCATACCGATATTGATACCAACCACCAGAGGTAGAGCGCCGTCTCCTACGCGATCAAAGAGTTCGTTTAGCGCATCGATTGCTGATTGATGAGGCGAAAAGCTATGGGTTGCATCCAGATGGAAAGTGCATCTGTTTTTATATTGGTCATAGCTACGTGACAATATTTCAGATTTGCCATCACCACTACTGCCGCATAAAAACACGCACTCACCAGGCTGCAATGAACGGAGGCACTTCTCAAAGTCATGTTCGATTTCGGGCGTAACGTAGAGATAATCCTTGAGATCATCAAACAAATCTCTCTGACGTTGTGTTGTCGTCTTGACCGAGAAGGAAGAAGATTTAGCCAAGACCCCGAGGGCCTTGCGAAGGGGGATTGAGCTCACGGTATAACCCTGCCGTTTCCATATCTTCAGGATACTAACCTATTGAATCATAGAGAGACCACTAGAAAGGCGAGTATTTGTATGACTCCTTGATATTCATCGCATCATGACAGGGGAATCTGTGTTTTGGGAACGATATTTGTCACACTGAAAGGCAGTCCAAATGCAGGCTCGGCTGCTAATACTCACATATGAAAAGTCTTGGAAATTAGACCAAGGCCCTATCACAAACCAATCCGGCACAACCGCCATCAGAACATGAACAGCACCTCACTGGCGCCATCCGCTACTGATGGGCCAAGCACGCCCCCGCCTCATAAGCACCCTTGGTGAATCGCACCATACTCACTGGTCAGGTGTACACAAAAAGGGCAGTGCCATGAAACCGTTACAAGATGCAGATATCCAGGCGCTCAAAGCGCACTTCCAGGGTGACGTACTGCGTTCTGACGACACAGGTTACGACGAGGTGCGCCAGATCTGGAACGCCATGATAGACCGTCGACCCGCGCTCATCGCCCGCTGCACGTCCACCGGCGATGTCGTGCAGGCCGTCACGTTCGCCCACAAACACAACCTCCTCGTCTCCATTCGGGGAGGTGGACACAACATCGCGGGCAATGCCGTGTGCGACGACGGCCTGATGATAGATCTCTCGCCGATGAACGGCGTGCAGGTGGACCCGGCAACCCGCCGGGCCAGCGTCGGGCCAGGTTGCACCCTGGCCGATGTCGATGCGGCCGCCCAGCGTCATGGCCTCGCCACGCCGCTGGGCATCAACTCCACCACAGGGGTGTCCGGCCTGACCCTTGGCGGCGGCTTTGGCTGGCTAAGCCGCAAGTTCGGCATGACCATCGACAATCTGATCGCCGCCGAGGTCGTCACCGCCGATGGTCGCCTGTTGCACGCCAGCGACGCGGAACACGCGGATCTCTTTTGGGGGCTGCGCGGTGGCGGCGGCAACTTCGGTATCGTCACCCGCTTCGAGTTCCAGCTCCATACCGTCGGGCCGGATGTGCTGAGCGGGCTCATCGTCTTTCCATTCGACCAGGCGAAGTCCGTGATCACGCAGTTCGCCCGCTTCACCGAGACCATGCCGGATGAACTCAGCGTCTGGATGGTCACGCGCAAGGCGCCGCCCCTCCCCTTCCTGCCCGCCGAGGCACACGGCAAGGAGATGGTCGCCCTCGCCCTGTGCTACGCGGGGGATCCCAGGGAGGGTGAAATACTGATCGCCCCGCTGCGCGGGTTCGGTACCGTGCTCGGCGAACACGTCGGGGTGCAGCCATACGTCGCCTGGCAACAGGCGTTCGATCCCCTCCTGACGAAGGGGGCACGCAACTACTGGAAGTCGCACAACTTTGCGCGGCTGAGCGACGGCGCCATTGACGCCATCATCGAGTACGCCGGCAAGTTGCCCTCACCCCAGTGCGAGATCTTCATCGGCACGATCGGCGGCCAGACGGCCCGCGTCTCGCCAGAGGCGATGGCCTACTCGAGCCGGGATGCCCACTATGTGATGAACGTGCACGGCCGCTGGGAGTCGGCCGACGAGGATGCCCATTGCATCGCCTGGGCGCGCGAGTTTTTCGCCGCGTCACAGCCCTTTGCCAGCAGCGGTGCCTACATCAACTTCCTGACCCAGGACGAGACGGATCGCATCTCCTTCGCCTACGGTGCGACCTACGATCGCCTGGTGGCGCTCAAGAAGAAGTACGATCCCGCCAACTTCTTTCGCATGAACCAGAACATCAAGCCGGTGTGAGAAAGGGGAGGTACTGACGCCGAGTGGGCGACGGCGCGAGGACCCCCTGGGTCAGGGCTAGGCAGGCTACCGCCAGCGGGGGTCAGGCGCGGCAATGCGCCATCAGAGCCTGACCCTCCCCCGGATGTCCTGTAGAGTCACTTCCCGCGAAGTGGCTTTTTTATGTCCCGCTTGGGCAGGAGGTTAATGCGCGGTGCGCCGGTTGCCGCAGTAGGTCAGCGGCTCATTCCCCCGCGGCCTCGGGCGTCAGGATCAGTCTGCGCCAGGGCCCGGTGATCTCGCAGTGGCCGGTCTCCTCCGTGTTTTCCCAGCCCAGACGGTGATAGAAGGCCATCGCCGTCGTGTTGCGCGTGGCCACCTTGAGTGACGCGGGGGACGGGTATCCGGCCAAGCCAGTCGCCAGCAAGGCACGCCCCATGCCCTGTCCGTGCCAGTCCGCCACCACATAGAGGTGATGCACGAAGCTCTCGGCCCCCCAGATGGAGACAAAGCCACAGGGATTACCCCCCTTCTCCGCCACCCAGATCTGCTCGCCCCGGGTCTGCTCGGCAAAATCTTCCAGCCGGAACAGGGAGGGATCGACCCAGTGAAAAGCCTGGCGCCGTCCTTTCAGAAACAGTTGCGCCAGCAGGGGTTCGTCTGCATCTCTCATCATTCGGATCATGAAGCCATCCTTGAAGTGGGTCGTCACGCTTTCCCACTCTCGATGGATCCCGCCGTGGTGTCAACTCGGCAGCATGGACCCTATTGAAGACAAAACCCTGTGACACAGGGCTGCCTATTTTCTCATCCGAGGGGCTATACTGCCCAAGTCCCGTCCTTGGCTGGTTTGAGGTTCATTGATTTATGGATAACAAGCAGATAGAAGGCAGTATTCTGATACCCGCCCACATTGACGATGTCTGGCATGCCTGGACCACGGAGAGCGGCCTGCGCAGCTTCCTGGCACCGGAGTGCCTCATGGTGCCGGAGCCCAATGGACCGTTCGAAATCTATTTCAGACCCGACGCCCCCCTGGGGGAGCGTGGCAGCGAAGGGTGCCGCGTGATGGCGGTCATGCCCCATGATCTGTTGAGTTTCAGCTGGAATTTCCCCCCGAGTTTCCCCCATATCCGCCAGCAGAAGACCCAGGTCAGCTTGCGCTTCGTGCCGGAAGGCCAGGGCACCCGGCTTCACTTCCTGCAGACCGGCTGGGCCAACGATCCTGACTGGGATCTGGGCTATGCCTACTTCCGTGAGGAGTGGCTGGAGCTCAGCCTGCCAAGGTTGCAGTACCGCTTCACCCACGGCCCCATCGACTGGGACAACCCGCCCACCAAGCAGCAGCTCAAGTCGCTGGCGCAGTGATCCGTGGTGAGGCCCGGCGCACCCGGGTCCCCTACCCTGTCGCCTTGGGGCTGACAAGCAGGACGGCGGCAGACCCTTCTTGTCATGGCGTGTTGCCGGGCAAGAGGCTCGATTGACAGCAGCAGAAGGGGGCCCGCCGCTTCTGCAAGGCGAGGAGAATTGACAAGCACATGACTTGTGCGCCCCCGGGGACACATTCCTCATACGGCATATTGTTTTTTAATAAAAACAGCTAGATAGTATTAGTGTGCTGCTTCATTCGACACATTTCGCAGGACCATGGGCATCGGTGGACGCCGGCTTCCACCAGGCAATGACCAGAAGAAGACGATAATCGCCATCCCCCGGCACCCGGCCCGGAGACATGAGGTAACCATGTTGATTGAGAAAACATTGCTTGAGCAATTCAACATCAATGAGGTCGAGATCCAGCACAGGATGGATCTCTTCAAGCTGACCCAGGCCGAGCTGGATCTTCTCGCGCAGCAGCAGCCCATCATCGAGCAGCATCTCGACAGCATCGTCGAGAAGTTTTACGAGAAACAGACGGAGTTTGATGAGATTGCCCTGCTGATCGGCGACTCCGACACCCTGCGGCGACTGCGCAGTGCCCAGCGACGCTACATTCAGGATCTCTTCTCCGGCCACTACGATCACACCTATGTCAACAGCCGACTTCGCATCGGCCTGGTGCACAAGCGGATCGGTGTGGAACCCAAGCTCTACCTCTCCGCCAGCTGCACTCTCAAATATCTGGTGGAAGACGTGCTGATCGCCCACATGCCCGATCAGGCAGAGTTGCCGCAGGTGTTGCGCGCCCTCGACAAGCTCATCAGCTTCGACACTGCGCTGGTGTTTGATACCTATATCGGCACCCTGCTCAGCGCCGTCGAGAATGCCAAGAAACGGATGGAAGCTTATGCCCGCGAGCTGGAGGAGAAGTCCAAGATCCTGAGTGCCCATGCGGAGCGCGATCCCCTCACCGAGCTTTACAACAAGCGGGCCATGCTGCGCGCCATCGTTCGCGAGCTCAATACAGCCGTCCGTCGCAAGACCTACCTGTCGGTGATCTATATCGACGTCAACAAGTTCAAGTTCATCAATGACACCTTTGGCCATGCCAAGGGGGATGAAGTCCTGCAGACCCTGGGGCGGGCCATCTCGGATAGCTGCCGCAACACGGACTTCCCCTGCCGGATCGGAGGGGACGAGTTCTGTGTCATCCTGCCCGAGGCCAGCAAGGCCACCGCCCTGCACATCAGCGATCGCATCGAGGCGGCCTTCAGCACCTCCTACCCCGAGTACTCCATCAGCATCGGCATCTGCGTGACCGGCAACGAGAGTTTCCTCACGGCCGAACAACTCATCGGTGCGGCAGACAAGGCGATGTACGAGGCCAAGCAGCAGTCCATTTAAGCCCCGTGATGCGCATCCACCCGCCATAAAAACAGATGCCGCCCCTGGGGGCGGCATCGTTTCATCACCTTCTTGTTCACTCGTCCGATGCCGGCTCTTCTTCCAGCTCGTCAAACAAGGGGTGATAGAGCACCTCGCCGCGCACGCCATCGAGGCCGCCAGGTTGCAGCTCCATCGCCATGAAGCAGTCGGCGGGCACCTCGTAGATGCAGTGCAGCCCGAAGTCGCTCGCGGGCCTGAATCCGAAACGGCGGTAATAAGCGGGATCGCCGAGCACCACCACCGCCTTCCAGTCCATCTCCAGCGCCGTGTCCAGCCCCTCTCGTACCAGATCCGAGCCGATGCCCTGCCCCTGCCAGTCGGGATGAACGGCCACCGGGGCCAGCCCGAGCCAGGGCCCTTCCTGCCCGGCAATGGTGATCGGGCTCAGCATCAGGTGCCCCATGAACTCGTACTCTTCCTCTTCGACCATGGTGACCACGGCGGCCCCACACTCGCGCAGGCGGTTGACCAGCTCGGCCTCGTCGGGACGACCAAAGGCGGCACTCACCAGCTCATAGACTGGCAACATGTCGCCGGGACGCTCGGTTCTCAACATACAGCGTTACTCCTCGTACAGCAGGGCGGCCATTATTTCACAGAAATTGCCCGCCACTTGAGTGCCATTGTCTGAAAATGGGAGGACGGACTCAGGAAAATCACTGGCACCCGCGCCCAGCTCTCTCCGCCACCCGCCCCTCACAGGCCTCCCGGTTGGCCGGCGCAGCGCAGCAGATAGGCAAGGCCGAGCCTTCCCTGCTCCTTGAGCAGCACGCCGCCCCCATGTTCCGGCATTGCGGGGGCGTCCGGCTCCAGCCTGGCGAGGGGATAGCGACGCAGCCTGAGCCCGCAGAGTGTCAGCTCGCCTTCCGTGACCTTCCCTGCCATGAAGAGCGCCAGGGCCGCGCCCCCGCCGCTCTCGTCGTGCAGTATGGCCACCACCACCTGCTCGTCCGCAAGCAAGGGGGCCAGCCTTGCCATCAGATCCGCCGGCAGGGAGGGGGCCCTGTCCAGCCGCCAGTGATCGAGCTCCATGGCTTCTCGCGCCGAGTCGGGCCAGCGCCCGCAATGGTGCATACCAAGCCTGGCCATCACTCGGCCGGAGGCGAGGTTGCCCGGCATGTGGCGGGCGGTCAGGGCAGGCAGGTGCAACTGCTCGAAGGCAAACTGCCTGACTAGGTGCCCGGCCCGGGTGGCCAGCCCCCTGCGCTGCCAGGGCACGCCCAGCCACCAGGCCAGCTCCCCGTGCCAGTGCAGGGAGATGGCCCCGATCAGCGGGGCCGATTCCTCCCCCTCCGGCAGGGTCAAAGCCCAGGTTCGCCCCAGCCCCAGGGCCGTCTTGCGCCAGCTCATGGCGAGCCAGTCCCGGGCACTCTCCGGCGGATAGGGATGGGGGATATTGAGGGTATAGCGGGCGATCGCCTCGTCCGAGCAATAGCACAGGATGGCGCTCTCATCGCCGGGCTGCAGGGGGCGCAACACCAGCGCCGGAGAATCCTGGGTGCCGGCGTCACGCAGCACAGGCGTGGTCAGGCGCCGGGCAAGCAGGCGTTGCAGGGCGTGCCCAAGGTCATCATCGGATCTCAGTGGGTGGTCGGCTCCTGCGGGCCCCAGGGTGAGCAGGCCGTGCTCCCTGGCCAGGGTCAGCAGGGCGCCGGAGGCGGCGATCAGGATCTGTTGGCTGGGATCCGCCGCCATCACGGGGGATGCCGCGCCCCCGAGCCAGGCGCTGAGCAGGGCGTTGGCCGAGAGGATCTCGTCCGGCTGGCAGGCCCCCCACGGCGCTGGCACCTCCCCCTTGCCGAGCAGCAAGCACCAGCGATGCCCCTGGCGCTGCCAGTCCAGCAGCGCCCCCTGCCAGTGAGGTCGCCAGAGCGCCCCCTCGATCAACAGATCCATGCATCCCCCTGTGGCAACGAGAGGTCGGCGCGGGCAAAAAACCTGACTATCACAGAGTGCGGGTCAGGGACCATGGCACAGACCCGGCGCTCAACCGCGCCCCAATCCACAGCGGCTCTTCTAGGAAGGGCCTGGCGACCTGCATCAGGGAGCCAACCGCTCGATGTGCCACCCTTCCCCTTCGCGGGTGTAGTAGAAGCGATCGTGCAGGCGATGCTCCCCCCCCTGCCAGAACTCGACGGTGTCGATTTTCACCCTGAAACCGCCCCAGAAGCTCGGCAGCGGCACCTCGCCACTGGCAAACTTCTGCTTGAGTTCGAGGAACTTGGCTTCCAGCACGCCGCGGGCCGAGATGCGGCTGGACTGCTTGGAGACCCAGGCGGCAATCTGGCTGTCCTTGGGGCGGCTGTGGAAATACTTCATCACCTCGAGGGGGCCGAGCTTCTCCACCCGGCCGGTGACATGAACCTGGCGATCGAGGGTATGCCAGGGGAAGAGCAGGCTGATGCGGGGATTACCCTCTAGCTGATGCGCCTTGCGGCTGCCCATGTTGGTGTAGAAGACCATGCCCTGGGCATCGTAGTGCTTGAGCAGCACGGTTCGCTGCCAGGGCTGTCCGTCAGCGTCCACGGTGGCCACCACCATGGCGGTGGGATCGGTCAGCCTGGCTTCGCACGCCTGGGCCAGCCACTTCTCGAACAGCGCGAGGGGCTCGGCCGGCAGATCGGCCCGGTGCAATCCGCCCCTGGTGTATTCACGACGCAGATCAGCCACATCCATCATCTTGATTTTCCTTCTCTCTTTGCCGCCCATGCGGCGATGCGTGGAGGCATTGTGCGACGAGCACGCCATGGGTACAAGCCTCGTCTCGGCCAAATGGCGGCAAAGACAAAGGGAGGCATCAGCCTCCCTTTTCCTACCGCCGGGCAAACACCGCCTAGGGTTTGCCGCCCTCGGGCGGACAATGGGCCAGCATGCGCTGATTGTATTGCGCCGCATAGGCGCTCAGCCTGGCATGCGCCTCCTTCTGGTCCGGCTTGATCGCATCCCCGAACCCCTCGAGATAGCGCACGCCGCAGCGCGCCTTGGCCGAAGCCTGCTCGTCTGCCCCGATACCGGGAGCCACTTCACCTCGCCCGGCCCGCACGATGAGCCGGTAATCCTGTTTGTCCAGGCTAGCGTTGACCGCCTGATCCAGGGTATCGGCGTCGGCCTGACAGCCGCCAAGCAGGGTGAGCAGCAACACGCTGGCCAGCCTCATGCCCGCCTCCGCTGCCAGCCCAGCAGGCCCAGAGCCAGGGCCCAGAAACCGAGGGAGCCGCCGCCACCACCGCCGCTCTCTTCCACCCGCTGGGTCACCGACAGCTTGACCGGGCTGATGGCGAAGAAGAGGTTGTCGCTGCAGGCCACCTTCAACCTGGCGGTGCCGTCGTTGCCGGCAGGGATGGTGACGCTCGCAGAGCCCGAGTTGGGCTGGCCGCTGGCCAGCAGGGTCCAGTTCGTCCCCTCGTCCCGGGTCATGAAGAGATCCACCTTGCTGCAGTTGATGGGGGCGGCACTGGTGCCCGCCACTTCCCAGCCGATGGTCTGCTTCTGGCCCGCCGCAATCGGCGTGATCAGGGGGCTGGTCAGGGCGAAGGCTTTGCCGGTGTCGACCACCTGCACCTTGATGTCGTCACTGCTGACGCCCCCCTGGCCATCCCGCGCCGTGAGGCGGAAATGGAGATCCCGGTTGGTGGCAGGCCAGGCCTCTCCCTTCGCCAGGGTGTTGGTGAGCAGGGAGGTGAGGCTCGGCAGGGCGCGCTCCGGCACGCTGGTCGGCGCCACGAAGCGGAACAGCGGGCGAGAGCCGTCGTCCACCATGCTGGCGGCACTGAAGGACTCGGTGCCGAGATCGATCTGCTCCCAGGTGTAGCTCAGGGCGTCGTTATCCAGATCGGTGCCGCTCCCCTTGAGCACGAAGGGGGTGTTGGCCGGGATCACATGGTCGTTGCCTGCCGCCACCTGGGGTGCATTGTTGGTGCGCGCCTGCGTGGTGCCACAGCTCGACACCGTGGCCATGTGGGCCCGCATCTGCTCGATGGACTTGCTGTGGAAATAGGGCACGCTGTTGGCCTGCAGATCCTCTTCCCCGCAGATCCCCGCGTAGGCCATGATGGAGCTGCCGCTGCCGGGCTCCCAGGCCTGGCTCGCCTCCCGGTTGCCACCGCCGCAGCTGCCGGTGGTGCCGTTGAAGGTGTGCTCGGCACCGAACTGGTGGCCGATCTCGTGGGCCACGTAGTCGATGAAGAAGGCGTCTCCCACCGGGTTGGGGGAGCCGGTCATCCCCGCCGACTTCCCGTCGGTACAGAGCACGCCGAGCCCCGCCAAACCGCCGCCTCCGGTGTTGACCACATGACCGATATCGAACGCCCCCAAGCCCTTGGTCAGGGCATCGGCCTGCACCTGCACGTTGACGTCGACATCGTTCAGGCCAGACCCGGACGGGTCATCGCCGTTGAAGAAGCGATCCGTGGCCGCGTCGGTGAAGATGATGGTGTCATTGCCGCTGGCCAGCTGGAACTCGGCGGCGACGTCGCGCCGGTACACCTCGTTGACCCGGTTGAGCAGGGTGGCGATGGCGCCAAGGGCCCCCTCGACGGTGCCCCCGTGAAACTGGGTGTACTCCCCCGCCGCCGAGATGGCAATGACATAGCGCTTGAGCTCGTTGCCATCCACCAGCACCTGACGGGCCAGCTTTTTGACCTCGCCACCGATGACCTTGTCCGCCTCCTCTTCCAGCCTACTATGGGCATCCTGCTGGTAATAGACCGCATAGCCCTCACCATTGCGCAGGGGATCGATGAACACCATCTTGCCCTGGTGGCTGAACATGGCGTGGAAACCCTGGGGACCGAGATCGAAGCGGCCAGTCTCGACGGGATTGGCTTCGTCATGCCCCTTGAAGGCCTGGATAGCGGGGTACTTGGCGGCCAGATCCGCTGGCAGCAGATCATAGGGCTGCAGGCTGTAGGTGACTTCCTGACCGTCCGGCAGCGGCAGGGTCAGCCGACGCTCCCCCTCCTTCAGGGCGGCCAGGTCATCGGCGGGAGCGGTAACGACGCGATACTGATGCGCCCGCACCTCGTAACCATCGGCGGCGGTGGCCCGTGCCGCCACCGTCTGCCACTGCGCCGCCAGCAAACTGCCTGAGCTCATCAACCCGGCCACCAGCAAGGCCAGCGGAGAAAATTTCATCAAATGCATCTTATTATTCCTTTTTAAATGCGTTCGCCTGAACTGCCACGGCATCATTTGTCTGCTGGTCCGATTAGTCCAGCAAGATCCACTGTACATTCCCCGGATGGGGAAGGTTGCACCAAGACACACTAGCCCCTATCATTGCGCGGATTTGTCCGTTCCAGAACCCCTCTTCGACGGGGCCGGTTCACCCTTTCTTTGGCCAAGGTTAATCTCATGCTCAAGTCCCCACTGTTGCCCCGTTTCGGGGATCTGATCGTTGCCATCGTTGACGATGTGCTGGGTCAGGGTCTTACCCTCGACCGCGCCTATGCCCGTCACTTCTCCGGCATCGAACTCAAACCGCAAGAACAGGCAAGGATTGCCCTGGTCACCGGCGATCTGCTGCGCCGCCTCAGCCTCTACTGCTTCCTGACCGGCATTCAGGTTCGTCAGGCCGAGAAGAACGTCTGGCCGCTGCTGCACAGCTGGCACGCCTTCCACAAGATAGACCAGCCGAACCACCCGACCCTGGATCGCTTCAACGAGGAGGCGTTCCGTCGCCGCCTGACCGAGGCGAAGAAGAACCCGGTGCTGATGGATGGCTGCCCTGCCTGGCTGGAAAAACTCGGCAGCGAGCAGCTGGGTGAGGCCTGGCCTGCCGAGCGTGCGGCCCTGGCCTGGATGCCCAAGCGCTACCTGCGGACCAACACCCTCAAGTGCACCCGGGACGAGCTGCAGGCCATCCTGGCCAAGGAACATGTCACCACGGTCCCCGTCGACGGCGTGGAAACCGCCTTGCAGGTCACCACGGATGCCGCCCTGTTCCGCACCCAGGCCTTCGCCGATGGCTGCTTCGAGCAGCAGGATGCGGGTTCCCAGCTGGTGGCGGCCGCTCTCGACGTCAAACCCGGCATGCGGGTGATCGATGCCTGCGCCGGCGCCGGCGGCAAGACCCTGCACCTGGCCGCCATGATGCAGGGCAAGGGCCGCCTGCTGGCCATGGACGTGGAAGAGTGGAAGCTCGAAAACCTCAAGCAGCGCGCCCGCCGCGCCGGGGCCCACAACGTGGAGACCCGTGTCATCACCAGCAGCAAGACCGTCAAGCGCCTGAAAGAGAGCGCGGATCGGGTGCTGCTTGACGTGCCCTGCTCCGGCCTTGGCGTGCTCAAGCGCAACCCGGATGCCAAGTGGCGCGACACCGCCGAGCGCCTGCCGGTGCTGGTCGCCCTGCAGGAAGAGATCCTGCAGCGCTACAGCCAGATGGTGAAGGTGGGCGGCATGCTGGTCTACGCGACCTGCTCCATCCTGCCCGAGGAGAACCGCCAGCAGGTGGACAAGTTCCTCGCCGCCAACGAGCACTTCCGCCTGCTGGACGATCGCACCGTGAGCCCGGCGGAGACCGGCTTCGACGGCTTCTACATGGCGCGCCTCGAACGCATCGCCTGATGCCTGTCGTGGGCACAAAGAAAAGGGGAGCCAGTGGCTCCCCTTTTTGCATGATGCGGATGCGGCCTTATTCGGCAGCAGCGTCATCCTGCTTGTGCTTGGCGGCAGTTTCCTTGATCAGGGTCTGCAGCTCGCCGGCCTGGAACATCTCGATCATGATGTCGCAGCCACCGACCAGCTCCCCCTCGACCCACAGCTGCGGGAAGGTGGGCCAGTTGGCGAATTTCGGCAGCTCGGCGCGGATGTCCGGGTTCTGCAGGATGTCGACGTAGGCGAAGGGCTCGCCGCAGGACATCAGGGCCTGGGAGGCCTGGGCAGAGAAACCGCAGCTGGGAAGCTTGGGGGATCCCTTCATGTACAGGATGATGGGATTCTCAGCCAGCTGCTGTTTGATCTTTTCGATAGTTTCCATAAATGCCTCACTGGAGCGATTTCGGCGGCCATTCTACTGCAATCCGGGCAGACCACAAACTGGCAAACCGTTCAGAACGAAAGAAGTCATGCATCAATACGACGCAGCTTGATCCGGATCATGGCGAGAATCAAGAGTTGTTCGCCCATCTTTGATGCTGCTACAATCGACGGGCTTTGGGCCGCCAGGCCCCCTCATTTCAAGAACAATTCTTTTCGAGACAGAAAAGAGTACGCAATGTCTTGCAACCGTCGCCTTCGCACGGACCAGCCAATGGAGAGTAGAAAATGGCTTTCGAACTTCCCGCTCTGCCCTATGCAATCAATGCTCTGGAACCGCACATCTCCCAGGAAACCCTGGAATACCACCACGGCAAGCACCACAACACCTACGTGGTCAACCTGAACAACCTGGTGCCGGGTACCGAATTTGAAGGCAAGTCCCTGGAAGAGATCATCAAGACCTCCACTGGCGGTGTATTCAACAACGCCGCCCAGATCTGGAACCACACCTTCTACTGGCACTGCCTCTCCCCGAACGGCGGTGGCGAGCCCACCGGCGCCCTGGCCGATGCCATCACCAAGGCGTTCGGCTCCTTCGCCGAGTTCAAGGATGCGTTCACCAAGTCTGCCATCGGCAACTTCGGCTCCAGCTGGACCTGGCTGGTGAAGAAGGCTGACGGCTCCCTGGCCATCGTCAACACCTCCAACGCAGGCTGCCCGCTGACCGAAGCCGGTACCACTCCGCTGCTGACCGTCGACCTGTGGGAGCACGCCTACTACATCGATTTCCGCAACCTGCGTCCGAAGTACATGGAAACCTTCTGGGCCCTGGTCAACTGGGAATTCGTGGCCAAGAACCTGGCTGCCTGATAGCACAGCACTCTTGCCAAAACGCCCCGCCCTTGCGGGGCGTTTTTTTATGGGCGACGTTTCCCGCCCATGAAAAAGGCGCCCGCAGGCGCCTCGTCGAACCGGGGAGGCCTTACTGGTCGATCTCGTCCATGTAGTCGTCCAGGTTGCCTTCATCCTCTTGCGGCTTCTGCTCCTGAAGCTCGGGCTTGCGACCCGTCACCTTGCCGTCGTTGTACTGGAGGTAGAAGTCCTTGGTCAGGGCATACGGATCCAGGGCGTTATCGATGATCCGCTCCTGATCGATGAGCTTGGAGCGCGTGCCGAGGCCGTCCAGCGCCCAGTGCACCACCCGCAGCGGGAAGGTCAGCAGGGCATAGGGGAAATAGATGGTATCGATGGTATCCCCCACCAGCTCCCGGGTCGTGGTCGGGCCGTAGACCGGCATCATCAGATAGGCGCCATCCCCGATGTCGGCCTTGCCGAGCACGGTGTCCATCTCCAGCATGTTGCGCTCGAGGCCCGCATGCCTGGCCACGTCGAACAGACCCAGCAGACCCACTGTGGTGTTGAGGGTGAAACGGCCCAGGTTGGTGCCGGCCCCTTTCAGGTCACCCACCAGCAGGTGGTTCACCATGCTGCTCGGCTCGTCGAAGTTGTCCACGAAATTCTCGATGCTGTCCCTCATCCCTTGCGGGACATAGCGGGCATAGCCGTGCACCACAGGACGGGCCACATAGGGCTCCAGTACGTCGTAGTTGACGGCCCACATGGCCCGGTTCGCCCCCTGGAAGGGGTCACGGGGGTCGCTGGCCGTGCTGGTTGCTCCGGGATGGCTGGGGGTTTCGCCGATATTCAGGCTCTCTGGGCCCGCCTTGGGAGGGCCGCCCGCACAGCCTCCAAGCAGCAATGCCACCGCCAATGCTCCTGAACGCAGATACATATGAAAGTCCTAAGATTTTTATTGGGTATTGGTATGAATTATATGATGGCCCGCCCCTTCCGGGCGGACCAAAGACGTATTAGAGGGCGTGATCGATGCGGATGTCAATCGGCGCTGCAGGAAGAGTGCCTGTCGGCACGGTGACGGAGACTCCCTCGAAGGCGCCCTCCTTGTTCATGACGTTGCCGCCGCGGGAGAGGCGCGCCTTGAACTGCAGTTCGGCATGGGCTGCCAGCTTGCTGCCCTCCATCATGGCGTCCCCGTCACCCAGGGACAGAGTGAGCGGGAAGTGCGGACCCGGGATACGCTTGACCGCGATGGGCATGGGCGGGCCGTTCGGGATCACGGCAAAGACGAACAGGTGGGCATCCTCAGGCAGCTGAATACCCGGCGCCAGGGTGATGCGCAGGGGGAATTCCCCCTCCTTCACCGCCAGCACTTGGGCCTCGTGTGTTTGGGCCTCCTGTGTTTGGGCCTCCTGCGTCTGGGCGGACGCCTCCCCTTCCTGTGCGGCAGGGGCGACGTTCACCGCCAGCCCGCGCTGGCGCAGTTGCTGCTTCGCATAGTCGATGGATCGCTCCACCATGGTATGGCGGGTCGAGCCTTTCTCCAGCAGCGGCAGCATGGCCTGCCAGCGAGCGAGGGCGGTCTGGAAATCCTCTTTTTGCAGCGCCATGAAGGCGTGGACGGAGCGGGCCTCGATGTTGGCGGGATCCTCGGCGATGACGGCCTGCAACAGCTGATCCGCCCTGGCCTCCTCTCCCGTCATCATCAGGGCCTGGGCATAGGGCACCGCCACCATGGCCTTCTGGGGCGCGAGGGCGTAGGCACGCTCCAGCGCCTCGCGGGCCATCTCGGGGTCATTGCCATCCAGGGTCAGGCGACCCAGCAGCAGCCAGCCACGATAGTCGTTCGGTTCCTCTTTCAGCCGGGTGCGCAGCCCCAGGGTGAAGTCCAGCAGATCCTGTTCGGTCACCTGGGCGTCCCGCTCCACCAGGATGCGGTTGCTGAGCTCCCCCAGCCGGCTGCTGGCATCCTGCCAGCGGCTCACTTCCTGCCAGGCGCCGAGCTTGGCGTAGAGGCCGACGCTCACCGCCGCGAGCACCAGCACCCCGGGGATCCAGATCAGGCTCTTGCCGCCACGGGCGCTCTGCTCCACGTCGGGGATGTCGTCCAGCAGGCTGCGCTGCAGCTCCACCAAAGACTCAGGATCCTCCGCCAGGACGCCCTGTTCACGCTCCTCGCCAATCTCCAGCAGGCGCTGGCGATAGAGCTGCTTGTTGAGGGCCGAGCGGCTGATGCTCTGCCGGCCCTCGCCGCGCCAGAGCGGCACGATCAGCGCCAGGCTTGCCAGCACCAGCAGGGCGGCACCCAGTATCCAGAATGGGGTCATGGTTTCTCTTCCTCTTTGAGCAGGGCGGAAAGCCGTGCCTGCTCCTCTGCGCTCAGGGCGCCTTCAGGCTGTTGTGCGGTGACGGGGGCATGGCGGCGACTGCGTACCACCACGGTGACGGCGCCGATGACGATGACCAGCAGGGGGCCGAGCCAGAGGATCAGGGTCGAGGCCATCAGGGGGGGATCATAGAGGATGAAGTTGCCGTAGCGGGCCACCATGTAGTCCACCACTTCCTGCTTGTCCTTGCCTTCCCTCACCATCTGGTAGGTCTTGTCTCGCAGATCCTTGGCGAGCCCGGCGTTGGAGTCCGCGATGTCCTGGTTCTGGCACTTGGGGCAGCGCAGCTCCTTGGTCAGCTCGCGAAAGGTCTGCTCCTGGGCGTCGTTGTCGAAGGTGTAGACATCGATGGCGGCGCTGGCCTGGCCGGCACCGAAGAGGCCCGCCAGCAGCAACAGGGATGCGATCAGTGTTTTCATCGGGGAGGCCTCACTTCATGGCATCGAAGATGGGTTTGAGGGTGCTGGCCCAGACTTCCGGGTTCACGTCCCCCACGTGGCGATAGCGGATGATGCCCTGGCTGTCGATGAAGAAGGTCTCGGGCGCGCCATAGACCCCCAGATCCAGCCCCAGCATGCCGTCGGGGTCATAGAGGTTGACCTGGTAGGGGTTGCCGAGCTCCGCCAGCCACTTGATGGCCTTGTCCCGCTCATCCTTGTAGTTCATGCCGACGATGTAGATCCCCTGCCCCGCCAGCTCCTTGAGGTAGGTGTGTTCCCCGTAGCAGGTCGGGCACCAGGTGGCCCAGACGTTGAGCAGCATGGGGCGCCCCTTGAGGATGCTCCTGTCGTGCTGCTTGCCGAGATCGTAGATGTCCTGCAGGGTGAACACGGGCACCTCCTTGTCCACCATCACGGATTCGAGCTTGGTGGGATCGGAGTAGAGCCCCTTGAACAGGAACAGGGCCCCCAGCAGGAAGATGATGAAGGGCAGCAGATAGAGCCAGGTCTTCTTGTTCATGCCTTGGCCTCCTCGTCACGGCGGCCGAACCGGTAGCGCTTGTCCAGCATGGCCAGCACACCGCCGATGGCCATGAAGACGCCGCCGAACCAGATCCAGCGCACGAAGGGTTTGTAGTAGATCCGCACCGCCCAGGCGCCGTTGTCGAGCTGCTCGCCAAGGGCCGCGTAGAGATCCCGGGTGAGGCCGGCGTCGATGGCGGCCTCGGTCATCGGCATCCGGCTGACGGTGTACATCCGCTTCTCGGGCTTGAGCAGGGCCACCTGCTTGCCGTTCCGGTGCACTTCCAGCACGCCCTTGAAGCCCTCGTAGTTGGGGCCGTTCTTCTCCGCAATGCCGGTGAAGACGAACTCGTAATCGGCAAACTGGACGCGATCGCCGGCCTGCATGCGCAGGTCCTTCTCGATGCTGTAGTTCTGGGTGCAGGCGATGCCGATGATGCTGACCGCGAGCCCCACGTGGCCCAGGATCATGGCCCAGTGGCTGTTGCCAAGCTTGCGCACCCCGGTGGCGAAGCCGTGCTTGTGGGTGGCGCGCACCCAGGTCTCCTGCACGCTGGTGACGATGATCCAGGTCCCGAGGCCGATGCCGAGCGCGGCCCAGGGCTTGAAGTCTTCCGCGAAGGCGAGCGGCAGCAGGAAGGCGGCGGCCAGGCTCAGCACCAGGGCGAGGATCACCTTGCCCTTGAGCTCACCCAGCTCCTGCCGACGCCAGCGGAACAGGGGGCCCACCCCCAGCAACACGGCGAAGGGGATGATGAGCCAGCTGTAGATGTGGTTGAAGAAGGGGGTGCCGATGGAGATGCTGCCGAGCCCCAGCTCCTTGTGTACCAGGGGCAACAGGGTGCCGAGCAGCACGGTGAGCAGGCCCGCCACCAAGAGGATATTGTTGCCAAGCAGCAGGGTCTCCCGGCTCCACAGCTCGTGCTTGCCGTGGCTCTTGACCTGGGAGCCCTTGAAGGCAAACAGCAGGAGCGAGCTGCCGATCACCGCTAGCAGGAAGCCCAGGATGAAGAGGCCCCGGGTCGGGTCGGAGGCAAACGCATGGACCGAGACCAGCACGCCGGAGCGCACCAGGAAGGTGCCAAGCAGGCTCAGGGAGAACGCCGAGAGCGCCAGCAGCACGGTCCAGGCCTTGAAGGTGGCGCGCTTCTCGCTCACCGCCAGGGAGTGCAGCAGGGCCGTGCCCGCCAGCCAGGGCATGAAGGAGGCGTTTTCCACCGGATCCCAGAACCACCAGCCCCCCCAGCCGAGCTCGTAATAGGCCCACCAGGAGCCCAGCACTATGCCCAGGGTCAGGAAGACCCAGGCCGCCATGGTCCAGGGACGGGACCAGCGCGCCCAGGTGGCGTCGAGCCGCCCCGTCATCAGGGAGGCAATGGCAAAGGCGAAGGCCACCGAGAAGCCCACATAGCCCATGTAGAGCATGGGCGGGTGGAAGATGAGGCCGGGATCCTGCAGCAGGGGGTTGAGATCACGCCCGTCCACCGGGAAGTACGGCAGGGTGCGGGTGAAGGGATCCGAGGTGAACAGCACGAAGGCGGTGAACCCCACGGAGATGAGGCCGAGCACTCCGAGCACCCGCGCCACCGCATCGAGCGGCAGGCGGCGGCTGAACAGGGCGACGGCCGCGGTCCAGCCCCCCAGGGTCAGTACCCAGAGCAGCAGGGACCCCTCGTGGGCCCCCCACACCGCCGAGATGCGGTACTGCAGCGGCAGCAGGCTGTTGGAGTTGGTGGCCACGTACTGCACGGTGAAGTCGTTGTCGATAAAGGCCCAGGTGAGGCAGAGGAACGACAGCAGCAGCAGCAGAAACTGGCTATAGGCGAGCGGCCGGGCCGCCGACATCATGCCGAGGCGGCCGAGATGGGCTCCGATCAGCGGGTAACTCCCCAGCAGCAGGGCGGTGGCGAAGGCCAGGATCAGTGAAAACTGCCCTAATTCCGGGATCATTGGCTATTTCCTTTCGATGACACGCAGACACCGGCCGGGCCGGCGGTGAAACGGGGGAGATGGACGGGACTCATTGCTTGGCCCCCTTCAGCTGCGCCTCTGTGTACTCGGGCTTGAAGTGCATGCCGTTGGTGGCATCCGCCACTTCCGGCGGCATGTAGTTCTCGTCGTGCTTGGCCAGCACTTCGAACGCGCTGACGGTGCTGGCATCCTTGAGGCTGCCCTGGGCAACGATGCCCTGCCCCTCGCGGAACAGATCCGGCAGGATGCCGTCAAATTCCACCGTCACCATGTGGCCGCCGTTGTCCACCAGCTTGAAGGAGACCTTGAGGCTCTTGGGATCCCGCACCACAGACCCCGGCACCACCAGGCCGCCGATGCGCAGGCGCTGCCCCTCTTCCGGCTTGATCTTGTCCGGCCCCTTGCCCTCCACCAGCTCGCTCGGCGTGTAGAAGAGGTCGATATTCTGGCTGAGGGCGTAGAGCACCAGGCCGATCACGCTGGCGAGGCCCAGGCTGATGGCCAGTATGATGGTGAGGCGTTTCTTGCGGCGCGGGTTCATAGGGTATTCTCCATCTGCTGGGCCGCCTTGCGGCGGGCCTCCCGCGCCTGCTTGTTGCGCAGTTCGCCCATCAGGCTGCGGGTCTTCAACCGGGTAGAAATAACGATGCCGACCAGGCAGAGCAGGGTCAGACCGAAGGAGAGCCAGACGTAGAAGGCGTAGCCCCCCATGGCCATGAAATCACTGAACGAGGCAAAGTGCATGCTTACTTCTCCTGCCTGGCGATGTCGGCGACCCAGGGGCGGTGCCACTCCCGCATCAGGAGCTCATTGCGAAAACGCATCAGGGTCAGGGCTCCCAGGAAGGTGGCAAACGCCAGGATCATGATCAGCAGCGGCCACAACATCTCGGGGGAGATGGAAGGCTTGTCAAACTTGGTGATGGTGGCGCCCTGGTGCAGGGTGTTCCACCACTCCACCGAGTAGTGGATGATGGGCAGGTTGATCACCCCCACCAGCGCCAGGATGCCGGCGGCGCGGCCCGCCACCACCTTGTCGCTGAAGGCGTTGTAGAGGGCGATGACACCGAGATAGAGGAACAGCAGGATGAGCTCCGAGGTGAGACGCGCGTCCCACACCCACCAGGTGCCCCACATGGGCTTGCCCCAGGCGGCGCCGGTAAAGAGCGCGATGAAGGTGAACACGGCGCCCACCGGGGCGATGGCCGCCACCGTCATGTCCGCCATGCGCAGCTGCCACACCAGGCCGATGAAGGCCGCCACCGCCATGGTGGAGTAGGCCCCCATGGAGAGAATGGCGGAGGGCACGTGGATGTAGATGATCCTGAAAGAGTCTCCCTGCTGGTAGTCAGCGGGGGCAAAAGCCAGCCCCCAGACGGTGCCTATGATGAAGGCGAGCAGACTTGTCGCGGCAAACCAGGGCAGCAGGGTACCAGCCAGCGCATAGGCGCGTTCGGGTTTGGCATAAGGGTGCAACCATTTCCACATAGCTCACAGAACCTTTCAGTTATTAATTCTTAAGTGGCGGTGCCTACCATACCCATGGGGGAAAAACATCATATCCCCCGAAAGCAATAAGCAGCCATCCCCTTGATCTATCTCAACAATATCACCCAAAAACCGGCCTCAAAAAAGGACCTTTCAACAAATTAATCAGTTGACGCTGACCCGCAGCGCCGCCGATATGGCCAGGGGAGTCAGGGTCAGGGCCCCCACCAGCATGGCTCCCAGGATGGCGAGCTGCCCGGCGTAGGGCAACCCCATGCTCGCCGCCTCGATGGCGGAGGTGGCGAAAATCAGCACCGGGATATAGAGCGGCAGCAACAGCAGGCTGAGCAGCACCCCGCCCTTGCGCAGCCCCGCCGTCAGCGCCACCCCGACCGCCCCGAGCAGGCTCAGCACCGGGGTTCCCAGCGCCAGGGTGGCCACCACGGCCAGATAGGTCTTCAGGTCCAGGGAGAGCAGGATGGCGAGCAAGGGGGAGATCAGCAGCAGCGGCAGCCCCGTCAGCAACCAGTGAGCGATCACTTTGGCCAGGGCCAGCAGCCCGAGCGGATGGGGCATCAACATCATCTGCTCCAGGGCGCCGTCGCTGAAGTCATCGCGAAACAGCCGCTCCAGGGAGAGCATGGCCGCCAGCAGGGCCGCCACCCAGATGATGCCGGGGGCGATGCGGGCCAGCAGCTGAGGCTCGGGCCCGACGCCGAGGGGAAAGAGGGTAATGACGATCAGGAAAAACCAGAGCGGATTGAAGATCTCGGCCCGCTGGCGCAGGGCCATCAGCAATTCACGGTGGATAAGGTGTATGACGGCACGCAGCATGGGCTACTCCTGCAACGGCGAGGACAGGGAGAGGGTCTTGAGGCGCCCCTGCATCAGGGTGAGATCCTGGTGGGTGGTGAGAAGCACCATACCCCCCCGATCCGCATGGGTCAGGAACAACCGCTCCAGCACCCGGACCCCCTGCTTGTCGATGGCAGTGAAGGGCTCGTCCAGGATCCAGAGCGCCGGCTTGTCGCTGAGCCAGAGCCTGGCCAGCGCCACCCGCCGCTGTTGCCCGGCGGAGAGCTGGCCCGCGGGATAATCCTCGAAACCGGCGAGGCCGACCTGGGCCAGCACCTGCCAGAGATCCACGTCGCCCCCGGCCGTGCCGTGCAGCTTCTGGTAGAAGGAGAGGTTCTCGAGGGGGGTCAGGGTCGCCTTGACGCCGGGCTGATGGCCCAGATAGAGCAGGCTGGCATGGTACTCGTCCCGGCAGCGGCGGATATCCTCGCCGTTCCAGCACACCTCCCCGGCGAAGGGCTGGGAGAGGCCGGTCAGCAGGCGCAACAGGCTGGTCTTGCCCACCCCGTTGGGCCCCTCAATCTGCATCAGATCCCCGGAGCGCACCGCGAAGGAGAGTTGTTCAAACAGGGTGCGATCTTCACGTACGCAGCTCAGATTGTTCGCTTGAAGCAGCATGAGGATTGAATCGTTGAAAATGAGGCGGCCTGCATCTTAACACAGGATCCGGAGGCGTCTTTTCAAAGATGCCGATAATCAACAAGATTTGTGGGGAAGATCGCGCCCGTGTCAGGCGCGATATGCAGGGGGAAAGGGCGACACCCTCTCCCGGATCGAGTCATCAACTCGGGGGATGCGGGAGCGCCTTTGCCCCACGCTCACGGCACCGGGATCAGCTTCGCCCCTTGCGCAGGGAGATGAGCAGCTCCGCCTCGGCCTGGGGCAGCTCGCACTCGCTCATCACCTCGTCGAGATCGGCGCCGAGCTCCACCATCTTGGCGGCGCGGCTGTAGAGGCGGCGCTCCGGATCCTGCAGGGTGAGCTCCTGCTGGCTGTCCTGGATCTTCTGCATGGCGCCCTCTGCGCTCTGCAGACGCTGGCCCATGCCGATGGCGCCGGTGTGCAGCTCCATCATCTGCTTGCGCAGGCTCTCCAGCTGCCCCTGCAGCGCCTCCATCCTGGCCTCGGACTCTCGCTGGCGACGACGGTGCCCCAGTACCCCGTAGAGGGCCAGCACCAGTGCGAGCAAGGACAACCCCAAGGCTGCGAATTCAATCATCAAACCATCACCTTCCTATCAAAAGGGCGCCGGGCATGGGCCATTCGCCCCGCCCGGCGCCTTCTCGTTCCGTTACAGGGAACCGATGTCTTCCCACTCTTCGTCGGAGAGCAGCTTGTTGAGATCCACCAGGATCAGCAGCTGGCCGTCGCGGTTGCTGACGCCCTGGATGAACTTGGCGCTCTCCTCGGTACCCACCGCCGGGGCGGCATCGATCTCGGAGGAACGCAGATAGACCACCTCGGCCACGCTGTCCACCATGATGCCGATCACCTGCTTCTCCGCCTCGATGATCACGATGCGGGAGTTCTCGCTCACGTCCCCGGCCGGCAGGCCGAAGCGGGAACGGGTGTCGATGACGGTCACCACGTTGCCGCGCAGGTTGATGATGCCCAGCACATAGTCCGGCGCGCCCGGGACCGGGGCGATCTCGGTGTAGCGCAGCACCTCCTGAACCTGCATCACGTTGATGCCATAGGTCTCGTTTTCCAACTGGAAGGTCACCCACTGCAGCACTTCGTCTTCGGCCAGATTTTGTGCGATGTTGCGCTTCTCTGTCATCTTCTTGATCCTTGTATGAACCCGTCAACGGGTAAAATTAGCAATAAAACCATGGCTGTGCCGATCTTGTCAGCGGCCTTCAATGTTCACGCCGCGGCCAAGCAACACCAGCAGCTCCCTGACGTGGAGCAGAGCACACATCTTCTCCTTGACCATGCCCGCCAGCCAGGGGCGCTTGCCCTCCTGATGGCGCCACTTCACCTGATCCCGGTGCAGCAGTTCGGTGCCCTTCAACTGATGACAGGCCAGTCCCCAGGGTGATTCCCCCAGCATAATCAGATATTTGTAATCTTCCATCTCCAGATGCTGCCCCGGCATGACCCACTGGGCCGTGTCCACCACGTTCATCTTCTGCTCGCGGGAGGTCATGATCCCCTTGTACCAGCCCGGCTGGCCGAACAGGGAGGTCACCTCCCCCAGCTGGTGGATGCCGCCGAGCTCGGTCAGGGGCACCGCGAAGGTCACGCCGGCCACGTCGAAGAAGAGCGCCTGAAACTCGTTGCCGGTGTCCAGGTTCTCCCAGGTCGAGGGGGCGGGAGCGAGCTCGGCCGCAGGCTCGGGCGCCGTCAGTGTCAGGGCGACGGGTTCGGCCTCCCCCACCACGACCTCGGGCGGTGCCAGGACCACCTCGGGCTCGACCACCTCCGGCTCCGGCTCAACGACCTCGGCCTCCAGCTGGAATGGCTCGACATGGGTCTCTTCGTGGCTCAGGGCATCCATCTCGAACTGCACCTGCCCCACCTGGGCCAGCAGCTCGCTCAGCTGGGCCAGCCGGTTGTCCGCCTCCAGATAAGGGACGGCGGCCACCTCCGGTGAGGCGGCAGGCTGACGCTGCAGCGCCGGGGCCGGAACCTCGTCGTCCGGGTCTTCCCGCAGCAGGGCATCGTCCAGCAGCAGGGAGTGGAAATAGTCGTCCATGGCCCGAACCTGGGTGTTTTCTCTCATGACGTCACCTCCTGGGTTCGTTGACGCTCCAGGGCGTCGAGATGGTTGAGCAGTGTCTCATAGGCATAGGTGCCGCGGCTGCCCGGCGCATAGATGGACGGGGGGATGTGCACCAGGCTGGCATCCCGGAACTTGGTGTCGATGGGAATGACCGCATTCCACACCGCCTCGCCATACTGCTCCTTGATGGACTGCAGCGTCATCAGGGAGGCGCGGGTACGCTTGTCAAACATGGTCGGGATGACGGTGTAGCGGAACTTGTCCCGCTTGGATCGCTGCATGATCTCGAAGGTCTTCATCATCCTCTCCAGCCCTTTCAGGGCGAGGAATTCGGTCTGCACCGGCACCAGGATGCGATCGCAGGCCGCCAGCGCGTTCACCATCATCACCCCCAGCACCGGCGGGCAGTCGATGAGCACATAGTCGAACTGATCCTGCACCCGCAACAGGGCGCGCTTGAGCACCAGCCCCATCCCCTCCCGGTTGCCCATCACCCGATCCAGGGTGGCCAGGGTGATGGAGGCGGGCAGCAGGCTGATGTTCTCGAACCGGGTCTTGAGGGTCATCCGGTTGACCAGCTCGGCGCTGGGCTTGGCCGCCTGGAACAGCTCGTACAGGGTGCCCTCCAGCCTGTCCGAGTCGAAGTCGAGATAGGAGGTCAGGGAGGCGTGGGGGTCGGTGTCGATCAGCAGCACCCGCTGGCCACGCTGGGCCAGAATGCCCGCCAGGGAGACGACCGTGGTGGTCTTACCGACTCCACCCTTCTGATTGGCAACCGTCCAAACAATCACTGTATCAATCCTGCCTTGTTGTTATGCGTATCCCGCCACCGGGCAAGGAGATCACCCTGATGTTGTCACTGTCGACGCTCTGTGGCGTTGTCTGTGCCGGCACCACCGTCAGCGGTTTGACGGGGGGCGGCGGCACCCAGGCGAACCTGGATATGGCGACCACCACCTTGCGATTCTGTAACCGCCCCTGCTCGGTGCCATTGTCCGCGAAGGGGGAGAACTCCCCGTACGCCTCGTAAGCGAGCCGCCCGGGGGCGATGCCATTGCCTACCAGAGCGCTCAGCACCGCCTCGGCGCGGGCGGCGGACAGCGTCCAGTTGGAGCTGAAAATTTCGTTGTTTATCGGCTGGTTATCCGTGTAACCCCGCACCCTGACATAGTTATCGACCGGTTTCAGAATACCTGAAAGCGTATCGAGCACAGGGCCGGCATTGATCCCCAGAAAGGCGCTGCCGCTGCTGAACAAGAGGCCTGAACTCAGCTCCACCGTCAGCCAGTTGTCGTCCTGCGCCAGCTTGACCACGCCGGCATCGACCAGGGTGCCCATGGCCTGCTGGAGCTGCACGTCTATCGTGGCAAGGGCCGTGCCATCTTGCTGAACTGGCGTGCCCGTGATGGGGGCCTGCGAAGGAGATGGCGAGGCATCGCTCTCCAGCAGGGAGGGGGCAGCCGATACGGGGTTGTTCAGCAGGGAGCTGCCCTGCCCCTCCAGCAGCCCGTCACTGCGCGGTGCCTGGCTGAATGCCTGGGTCATGCCCTCGATGACGGCGCGATACTCCTCCTTGTTAACGATGGCCACGGAGTAGAGCACCACGAAGAGGGCGAAGATGAGCGTCATGTAGTCGGCGTAGGAGACCAGCCAGCGATCGAGATGCTCTCGCCCTTGCAGGTGCAAACGATAGCGCTTGCGCATGGCTATTCCCCTTTCAGATAGGCCCGCAGCCGTCGTTCAACCTGCTGACCGTTCTCCCCGTGGGCGATGGCCAGCAGCCCCTCCAGGGTCATCTCCTGATAGAGACCGTAATGGTAGTGGAAGGCCCGCAGGCGGTTCGCGATGGGCAGATAGAGCAGGTTGGCAAACCCGACCCCGTAGATGGTGGCGACGAAGGCCACGGCGATGCCGGCCCCCAGGACGCCCGGCTCCTCCAGATGGAACATGGCCTGGATGAGCCCGATCACCGCCCCTATGATGCCGATGGTCGGACTGTACCCCCCCATGGCCTCGAACACCCTGGCAGAGTGCTCGTTGCGCTCCTGCTCGATGTCGATGTCCGCCTCCAGCAGGCGACGAATATCCTCGATAGAGACCCCGTCCACTATCATGGTGAGTCCCTGACGGGTGAAGGGGTCGGGCTCGGCGTCCGCCTGATCCTCCAGCGCGAGCAGCCCCTGCTGGCGGGCAAACTGGGCCCAGGCTTGCAGACGTTCTGCCTGCTGCGCCAGATCCCGCTGCGGCGGGAACAGCATCCAGGCCGCCTGCCTGAGGGCGGAGAGCATGTACTTGCGGGGGGTCTGCAGGATCACCGCCCCCCAGGTTCCCCCGACCACGATGACAAACGCCGGACCGTCCAGCAGGGTCAGCAGGCTGCCGCCGTGCCACCACTGGGCGACGGCGACGGCCGCCAGGGCCAGCACCAGGCCGAGGATGCCCATGATCAGCGACCCAGCTCGACCAGGATGCGCTGGGCCACCCGATCCAGCGGCAGGGATTCGCTCGCGATGCCCGCCTTGGTCACCGCCTGGGGCATGCCGTAGACGACGCAGGAAGCTTCATCCTGCGCCCAGATGGTGGCGCCCTGCTCCTTGAGGAGGCGAGCGCCGTCCCGGCCATCGGCCCCCATGCCGGTCAACACGATGGCCAGCACCTTGTCGCCATAGGTCTTGGCGGCCGAGGCGAAGGTGATGTCGACGCAGGGCTTGTAGTTGACCTTGTCGTTGCCCTCGATGATGCGCAGGCGCGCACCGGGCCCGCGCCCTTCCAGCAGCATCTGCTTGCCGCCGGGGGCGAGGTAGGCATGACCCGGCCGCAGCACGTCACCGTCCTCTGCCTCCTTGACCCCGATCTGGCACAGGCCGTTGAGGCGGGCGGCAAAGGCGGCGGTAAAGGTGCCGGGCATGTGCTGGATCAGCAGGATGGGATGGGGGAAATCCCCGGGCAGCTTGGTCAGCACGTTCTGCAGGGCCACCGGCCCGCCAGTGGAGGTGCCGATTGCCACCAGCTGGTAGCTCTTGCCGCTGCGCTTGAAGCTGGCGGGGGCCACCGGCGAGCGCACCGCCTCGGGCTGGCGCTCGGTGGAACGGCTCAGGGCCGTCTCGACGGCGGGCCGCACCAGGGGCTCCGGCGCCCGGGGTCTGGCCGCCATCAGGAAACGCTTGCGGGCGATCTCCTTGACCCGCTGCTGGAGCAGGCGGACTGCCTCGTCCTTGTCGCGGGCGATGTCTTCGAACTTCTTGGGCAGAAAATCGAGGGCACCGGCATCCAGCGCATCCAGGGTCGCCTTGGCCCCTTCGTGGGTCAGGGAGGAGAACATCAGGATGGGGGTCGGACACTTGGCCATGATCTCGCGCACGGCGCTGATGCCGTCGAGCACCGGCATTTCGATGTCCATGGTGATGACGTCGGGCCGCAGCTGCTGCGCCTTGTCTACCGCCTCCCGCCCGTTCTGGGCCGTGTCGATCACCGTCATCAGGGGATCCTGATTGATGATCTCGCTGACCCGACGGCGGAAGAAACTCGAATCGTCGACCACTAATACCTTGACTGCCATTGTTATTCTTTTAACTCCTTGAGCCAGACGCTCAGTGGCGGCGGGCATAGGCCTTGAGCAGGCTGGGTACATCCAGAATGAGGGCGATGCCGCCGTCGCTGGTGATGGTAGCGCCGGCCATGCCCGGGGTTCCCTGCAGCAGGTTGTCGAGGGGCTTGATCACCACCTCTTCCTGGCCGATGAGGTTGTCCACGACGAAGCCCACCTGCTGGGTGCCGATCTGGACGATGACCACGTGGCCCTGATCCTGACGGGCCGTTCTGCCGGCACCGCGCACCAGCCACTTGTGCAGGTAGAAGAGCGGGATCGCCTTGTCACGGACGATGATGGTGAGCTGGCCGTCCACCATGTTGGCCTTTTTCAGGTCCAGGTGGAAAATCTCGTTCACGCAGCCGAGCGGCAGGGCGAAGGTCTGCTGGCCCACTTCCACCATCAGGGTCGGCAGTATGGCCAGGGTCAGGGGCACCTTGATCTCGAGGCGGGTGCCCTTGCCCCAGGTCGAATCGATGTGCACCGAGCCATTGAGGCTGACGATGCTGGTCTTCACCACGTCCATGCCGACGCCGCGGCCGGAGATGTCGGAGATCTCGGACTTGGTCGAGAAGCCGGGGGCGAAGATCAGGTTGTAGGCGTCGTTGTCGCTCATCCGTGCCGCACTGTCGGCATCCAGCACGCCGCGGCTGATGGCGATGGACTTGAGCTTCTCCGGATCCATGCCGGCGCCGTCATCCTCGATGCAGAGCAGGATGTGATCCCCCTGCTGGGAGGCGCTCAGGGTGATGGTGCCCTGACGGGGCTTGCCCGCCTTCTCCCGTACGTCCGGCATCTCGACGCCGTGGTCGCAGGAGTTGCGCACCAGGTGCACCAGGGGATCGGCCAGGGCCTCGACCAGGTTCTTGTCGAGATCCGTCTCCTCCCCCACCATCACCAGCTCGATCTCTTTCTTGAGGGTGCGGGCCAGATCGCGCACGACCCGCGGGAAGCGGCCGAACACCTTCTTGATGGGTTGCATGCGGGTCTTCATGACCGCGCCTTGCAGGTCGGCAGTCACCACGTCCAGGTTGGCCACCGCCTTGGACATCTCTTCGTCGTTGCTGGCGATGCCGAGGCTCACCAGGCGGTTTCGGACGAGCACCAGCTCGCCCACCATGTTCATGATGACGTCCAGGGTCTTGGTATCCACCCGCACCGTGGTGTCGCTCTGCACCGCGTTGCTCTCGGCGGGGGCGGCCTGCTTGGCAGGGGCAGCCTTGGCCGGTGTAGCGGCAGGCTCGGGGGCGGGTTTGGCAGCCACTGGCGCCTTGGGGGGCGTCACGGGGGCGGCGGCCGCAGGCGCCTTGGTCTCGGCGACCGGGGCCTTGGGCTCGGCAGCGGGGGCGGCCATGGTGTGCTGGGGGCCCTGGCCACGACCGTGCAACTCGTCCAGCAGGCGCTCGAACTCGTCGTCGTCGATGAGCTCGTCCACCTCTTTCTGGACCGCCTGCAGCGGCGCGAGATCCGGCTTGCCGCCGTGTTGACCCTGGCCGTGAAGCTGGTCGAGCAGAGCCTCGAATTCGTCGTCGGTAATGTCGCCAGAGTCACTCAGCACGGGGGCGGCCGAGATGGTCGGCGCCTTGCCGACACCGTGCAGCTCATCGAGCAGGCGCTCGAACTCGTCGGCGGAGATCTCGTCGATGGAGCCACCGCCATTGACGGCGGCAGGCGCCACCTCGGCGATGATCTCGGGTTCGGGGATGGGTTCGGGCTCAGGCTCGGGCTGGGCGGCCACGCTGGCGGTGCGCAGCTGCTCCTGCCCTTCCGGCTTGCACAGCTCGTGCAGATCGTGGAGCAGGTCGGGAGAGGCAGGGCTGATCTCTTCGCGGTTCTGAACCTGGGCGAACATGACGTTGATGGCATCCAGCGCCTGCAGGATGACGTCCATCAGTTCGGCGCTGAGGGTTCGCTTGCCGTTGCGCAGCATGTCGAACAGGTTCTCGGCACCGTGACAGACGTCCACCAGCTCGGTCAGGGAGAGGAAGCCCGCTCCCCCCTTGACGGTATGGAAGCCGCGGAAGATGGCATTCAACAGATTCTTGTCATCGGGTCGCTTTTCCAGGTCGACCAGTTGTTCAGACAACTGTTCCAATATTTCTGATGCTTCGACCAAAAAGTCTTGCAGTATGTCTTCATCAACTTCGAAGGCCATGCGTCACTCCATTAGAATCCCAGGCTAGACAGCAGATCGTCCACATCATCTTGACCATTGACCACATCTGATCGGGTCTGCGGGTTCATGATGGGCCCTTCCGCCTCGATGCCGCTCGCCGGCAGGCTGCGCGCCGAATGATCGCTCACGCCCTCACCGAACATGGTCAGCATCTCTATCAACTTCGTTTCAACTTCCTGCACCAGCTTGATCACCTTGCGGATCATCTGACCGGTCAGGTCCTGGAAATCCTGAGCCATCAGGATCTCCGTCAGCAGTTGTCGTAACTTATCGGCATCCGTCTCAGAAGCCTTAATGAAATCATTCAGTTGATGACAGAGCGCCTTGAATTGACCCAGCTCCAGATCCCGGCTCATCAGGGCATTCCAGTTGGGCATGACCAGCTGGATGCTGTCGTTGAGTCGATCGGCGATGGGGAGACTGGCCTCCACCGCATCCATGGTGCGGTTGGCCGCCTTGTCCGTCATGTCGATGACATAACTCAGGCGCTCCCTGGCATCCGGGATCTCGTGGGTCGCGAGGTCAGGGATCCGGGGATCCAGGCGAAAGTCCTGCAAGGAGTTGTGCAGCTGGCGGGTCAGTTGGCCCACCTTGTCGAACAGGGCCGCCGCATTGGGGGCGCACACATCGGCGAGGATGGTATCGGCCTGTTCAAACTCTTCTCGCTCCAGATGGGCAACCAGCATCCTTGCCTGTTCAAGCGAGATCATGGCATTCGTTTTGGCCTTCATCCCAGCCGCTCCTTAGCCGATGCGTTCAAAGATCTTGTCGAGCTTCTCTTTGAGGGTGGCGGCGGTGAACGGCTTGACGATATAGCCATTGACCCCGGCCTGGGCGGCTTCGATGATCTGCTCGCGCTTGGCCTCTGCAGTCACCATCAGTACCGGCAGGTGCTTGAGTTTGTCGTCCAGACGGATCGCCTTGAGCAGGTCGATGCCCTGCATGCCGGGCATGTTCCAGTCGGTCACCACGAACTGGAAGTCACCGTTCTTGAGCATCGGCAATGCCGTGTTGCCATCGTCTGCTTCATGGGTGTTGTTGTATCCCAGGTCACGCAGCAAGTTCTTGATAATCCGGCGCATCGTTGAAAAGTCATCGACGATGAGGATTTTCATGTTCTTGTCCAAAGTTCCTCCTAAAGAGCCGCCACGACGGCTCGCTTACATGATGCAGATCGCAGGTTTAACGGTGCGGATTATGCCTTAGAGTGGCGTTCCAGTGTAGCCAGTACAACGACTTATACATTCCAATCTCGCAAACGGGCGCGCAATCTGTGCATGGCCTGGCTGTGGATCTGGCTCACCCGAGACTCGCTCACACTCAAGACTTCACCGATCTCGCGCAGGTTCAGCTCTTCATCGTAATAAAGGGATAGCACCAATGCCTCCCGTTCGGGCAGGCGGGCGATGTGTTCGGCCAGGGCACCCTGGAAGCGCTCGGCCGCGAGATCGTCGTAGCCACCGTGGCTCGCGTCATCGGGATGCCCGATCACGTCCTCGCTGACCCCCAGATCCTCGATGCCGATGATCTTGCCGCAGGAGACATCCTGCAGCATGGCGTGGTACTCCCCGAGGGAGACCCCCATGTTGGCGGCCACCTCGGTGTCCCTGGCGTCCCGGCCATGGGCCTGCTCCACGTTCTCGATGGCCTCGGCGATGGCGCGGCTGTTGCGATGCACCGAGCGGGGCACCCAGTCCCCGCGGCGAATTTCGTCCAGCATGGCGCCGCGAATGCGGATGCCGGCATAGGTTTCAAAGCTGGCCCCCTTGCTCCCGTCAAAGTTGCGGGAGGCTTCGAGCAACCCAATCATACCTGCCTGGATCAGGTCATCCAGCAAGACACTGCTTGGCAGGCGAGCCAATAGATGCTGGGCAATCCGCTTGACCAGCGGAGCGTGACGCTCGACCAGCACGTAGGAATCCTGATGACGCAAGTATGCTTGGGCTTTATTCACGGGAGTCTTCCTGTGTGATGACCGGCTTTTGCAACAAGTTTTCCAGGAAAAATTCGAGGTGACCCCCCGGTTGGTTCGGGATGGCCCAGCTCGCCGCCTTGTTGGCCAGGGCACGGAATGCCAGGGCGGCGGGCGACTTGGGAAACGCCTCGACGATCAGCTTCTGCTTGCGCACCGCGGCACGCAGGTTGGTGTCGTAAGGGACGCAGGCCACCAGCTCCAGGGAGGTGTCCAGGAAGCGGTCGGTGACCCGGGTCAGCTTGGCGAACAGCTCCTGCCCCTCGCGCAGGGAGCGGACCATGTTGGCCACCACCTTGAAGCGGAACACACCGTGATCCTTGGAGAGGATCTTGATGAGAGCATAGGCATCCGTGATGGAGGTGGGTTCGTCGCACACCACCACCATGATGTCCTGAGCCGCGCGGGTGAAGCTCAGCACCATGTCGGAGATCCCCGCCGCCGTGTCCACCAGCAGCACGTCCACCGGGGTTTTCATCTCGCCAAACGCCCGGATGAGCTCGGCATGCTGCACGGGGGAGAGCTCGACCATGGACTGGGTACCCGAGGTGGCCGGCACTATCATCATGCCGTAGGGCCCCTCGACGATGATGTCGTCTATGGTGCACTCCCCGGCCAGTACGTGGGAGAGGTTGCGATGCACCCGCAGCCCCAGCATGACGTCGACGTTGGCCAGACCCAGGTCGGCATCCAGCACCATCACCCGCTTGCCCTGGGCAGCCATGGCTCCCGCCACGTTCAGGGTCACGTTGGTCTTGCCAACCCCCCCCTTGCCTCCGGACACGGCGATCACTTTTACTCGATTGTTTTGACGCATTTTGCGCAGACCACTCGCCTGATCCATATACATGTTACTCATAAAACTCCGAATCTTCGGTCTCGCCGAAACCCGATCCCCAGAAATAGGGATCCTCTGCTTCCCGCTCCAGCGACCCCATGGCGGCGCCGACCAGCAGCGCTGCGTTGGCAACTTGAATATCTTCCGGCACCCGTTGCCCGTCGGTGATGTAGCTGATGGGCAGGGCGTTCTGAATGCAGACGTTGATCACTTCCCCCAGATTCAGGCTCTCGTCGAGCTTGGTCAGGATGCAGCCGGAGAGCGGAATACGCCGGAAGTGATCCACCGCCTCCTGCATCACCCGCCGCTGGGAGGTGGCCGACATGACCAGGTAGCTGCGGATGCGCACCTTGGCGTTCTTGACCAGGGTGTCGAGCTGCTCGGTCAGGCGGATGTCCCGCTGACCCACACCGGCGGTATCGATGAGCACCAGCCGGCGGTGGCGGAACTGGTAGAGCGCATTGGCCAGCTCCTCGGCATCGCGCACCTGGCGCACCGGGCAGCCCATGATGCGGCCATAGGTCTGCAGCTGTTCGTGGGCGCCGATACGGTAGTTGTCCGTGGTGATGAGGGCCACCTGCTCGGCCCCGTACTTCATGGCAAAGCGGGCCGCCAGCTTGGCGATGGTGGTGGTCTTGCCCACCCCGGTCGGTCCGAGCAGGGCCACCGCCCCCCCCTGGCGCAGGATCTCGTCCTCGCTGATCTTGAGCTGGGCGGTCAGGACCTCGGCCAGCTGGGCCATGGCCTGGTGAATGGGCATGTCTTCCGGGATGAGCCCCGCCAGCTGATCGGCAAAGGCATCGTCGAAGCCCATCTTCTTGAGCTCCTTGATGAGCAGGGCGCGCATGGGCTCGCGGCGCTCCACCTCCTGCCACATCAGGCCGGAGATCTGGTGCTCCAGCAGCTTGCGGATGCTGGCCATCTCCTTGCGCATCCCTTCCATCTCCTGATCCCGCGAGGCGGACTGGGCAGGGCGTGCAGCGGCCGGGCGAGCCTTGGGTTTGGCGGGCTCGGGCGCGGCGCCCCACTGGCCCTGTTCAGCCAGGGTTCTGGGCGCCGCACCGGCGGCGGCCAGCCCGGCGGACTGGGTGCCGGCACCATTGGCGGACCACGACGGCGAAGCGCCATTGCCATTGCCATTGCCATTGCCTGACGCACCGGCGGACCAGGAGGGCGAAGCGCCATTGCCATTGCCTGACGCACCGGCGGACCAGGAGGGCGAGGCACCATTGCCGTTGCCCGCAGGATTGGCCGGATTGAGCTTCTGCTGGCGTGCCAGCAGGGCCGCCAGGGTATCGGCGTAGTATTCGTTCTGTTCCTTGGCCGGCGCCGCGCGCGTCATCTGCTTGCCCGCAGACGAGATATTGACGCTCTCTTCATTCAACTGACGGCGAACCGGCGCGTCCTTGGGTCCCGGCACCTGGGACTGATAATCGACGGCCGCGACTATCTCCACCCCACCGGTGACCTTTTTGTTGGACATGATGACGGCATCGGGCCCGAGAGTCTCCTTGACCTCGGCCAGCGCCGTGCGCATGTCTTTGGCAAAAAACCGCTTAATCTTCACCCGTCATCTCCGCTAACTAGCCCTGTCCTACCGCACTGACGATGCGGATCTGCTTGTCGTCAGGCACTTCCTGATAAGACAGCACGCGTAATCCAGGAATGGCATTCTTGACAAACTTCGCCAGGGTATTGCGCAATATCCCCGATGTCAGAAGCACGGCCGGCTGGCCTTCCAGTTCTTGTCGTTGAGTGGCTTCCACCAGGGAGCGCTGCATCCGCTCCGCCAGTCCCGGCTCGATGCCGGCGCCATCTCCCCCACCTGCTTGCAGGGATTGATGCAATATGCGTTCCAACTCCGGTGACAAGGTGATCACCGGCAGCTCGGGTTCGGGGCCCGCAATCTCCTGCACGATGAGTCTGCGCAGGGCGATACGGCAGGCCGCGGTCAGCACTTCCGGATCCGGGCTGCGGGGCGCATATTCCACGAGGGTCTGCAGGATAGTGCGCATGTCGCGAATTGGCACGCCCTCATTGAGGAGATTTTGCAATACCTTCACCAGGTTGCCCATGCTGATCACCTCGGGAACCAGCCCTTCCACCAGCTTGCTCTGGTGCTTCCCTATCATGTCGAGCAGTTGCTGCACCTCGTCGTGACCCAGCAGCAGGGCCGCGTGGTTGGAGAGGATCTGGCTGAGGTGGGTGGCCACCACGGTAGCCGCATCGACCACTGTGTAGCCCAGGGTCTGGGCCTGGGAGACCTGCTCCTTGGCGACCCAGACCGCCTCCAGCCCGAAGGCGGGATCCTGGGTCGCAATGCCCTGGATCTGGCCAAACACCTGGCCCGGGTTGATGGCCATCTCCTTGTCGTGATAGACGGTGGCCTCGCCTGTGCTCACCCCCATCAGGGTAATACGGTACTGGTTGGGGGCGAGATCCAGGTTGTCGCGAATGTGTACGGCAGGCACCAGGAAGCCGAACTCCTGGGAGAGTTTCTTGCGCACCCCCTTGATGCGGTTGAGCAGTTCGCCCCCCTGGTTCTTGTCCACCAGCGGAATGAGCTGATAGCCCACCTCCAACCCGATGATGTCCACGGGCATGACGTCGTCCCAGCTCAGATCCTTCTGCTCCACCGGAGCATCCCCCTGGGACGGCAGCAGTTCGCCGCTCGCCGCCCGCGCCTTGTTCTGCTTCTCGCGGCGCAGCAGCCACCAGGCACCGGCGGCCGCCACGGCCCCCAGGCTCAGGAAAGCCAGGTGCGGCATGCCGGGCACGCTGCCCATCATCAGCAGGATGCCGGCGGAGATCACCAGGGCCTTGGGGTTCTCGAACAGCTGGCCGAGCACCGCCGTGCCCATGTCCTGGTCGGTATTCTGACGGGTGACGATGATGGCTGCGGCGATGGAGAGCAGGAGCGACGGGATCTGGGCGACCAGGCCGTCACCGATGGCCAGCAGGGTGTAGACCTGGGCCGCTTCGCCGAAGGTGAGCTGGTGCTGCATCATGCCGATGATGAAGCCGCCGATGATGTTGATGAAGAGGATCATGATGCCTGCGATGGCATCCCCCTTCACGAATTTGGATGCACCGTCCATGGAGCCGTAGAAGTCCGCTTCCTGGGTGACCTCCTGACGGCGCTTCTTGGCTTCTTCCTGGTTGATGAGGCCGGCATTCAGGTCCGCGTCGATGGCCATCTGCTTGCCGGGCATGGCATCCAGGGTGAAGCGGGCGCTCACCTCGGAGATCCGGCCCGCCCCCTTGGTGACGACCACGAAGTTGATGATCACCAGGATCATGAAGACGATGATGCCCACCGCATAGTTGCCGCCGATCACCACGTTGCCGAAGGCCTCGATCACGTGACCGGCCGCCGCACTGCCGTTGTGGCCTTCCAGCAGCACCACCCGGGTAGAGGCGACGTTGAGCGCGAGGCGCAGCAGGGTGGCGATCAGCAGGACGGTGGGGAAGGCGGCAAACTCCAGGGGGCGGCGGGTATAAACGGCCACCAGCAGCACCACGATGGAGAGAGCGATGTTGAAGGAGAAGAGGATATCCAGCATCAGGGGCGGAATGGGGAGCACCACCATGCCCAGGGACGCCAGCACCAGCAGCGGGGTCCCTACCCCTCTGCTCAGCAACCACTTGTACTCTTTGAAACGGCCCAGTCCCGCCTTGAATCCCATCGTGCTTCTCGATTATCAACCGCCAGTGCCGGATTAAAGCAAATATCAAGCCAATGATTCAATTCATTGATCTAAATGACTTTTATTTTAAAGCTGTCAGAAGTCCGTCGGGCTTGGCGGCGGGTCGCTGGGCAACAAGCAGAAAAGGGCATCCATAAGGTCCTATGGCAGTGCTTGGCGCAGAGCGGTAACTGACAAGATGATGCCATCCAATTCAGGCGCAGCTATCCAGGGCCTTATTTGCGAAATTCCGGCGGAATGGGCAGGCCCTTGGCGATCGGGGTCGGGGGTCGGGGGTCGGGGGTCGGGGGTCGGGCGCCGGCCGCGGCCACGACGGAACTTCTTGAGCTGGTAGACATAGGCCAACGCCTAGACCAGGGTGGCAACTGACAAGATGATGCAACCCTGTTCAGGCGCAGCTATCCAGGGCCTTACTTGCGAAATTCCGGCGGAATGGGCAGATCCTTGGCGATCGGGGTCGGGCGCCGGCCGCGGCCACGGCGGAACGTCTTGAGCTGGTAGACGTAGGCCAACCCTTAGACCACGGCGGCAAATTGCAGGATGACGAAACCCCGTTCAGGCGCCGCTATCCAGGGCCTTACTTGCGAAATTCCGGCGGAATGGGCAGATCCTTGGCGATCGGGGTCGGGCGCCGGCCGCGGCCACGGCGGAACTTCTTGAGCTGGTAGACGTAGGCCAGCACCTGGGCCACGGCGGCAAAGAGCCCCTCCGGGATCTCCTGACCAATCTCGGTGGCGTGGTAGATGGCCCGGGTCAGCGGCGGGGAGGACATGACGGGAATGTCGTACTCGCGGCCAATCTCCCGGATCTTCATCGCCACCTCGTCGACCCCCTTGGCCAGCACCTTGGGCGCAGCCCCCGGCTTGCCCGCGTCGTACTTCAGGGCCACCGAATAGTGGGTCGGGTTGGTGATGATGACGTCCGCCTTGGGCACGTCCCCCATCATGCGGCGCATGGCCATCTGCATCTGCAGCTGGCGGATCCGCCCCTTGACCTCGGGCTTGCCCTCGCTGTCCTTGAACTCGTCCTTGACCTCCTGCTTGGTCATCTTGAGCTGGCGGTTGTGGTTCCAGGTCTGGAACGGCACGTCGATGGCGACGATGGGGATCAGGGCGCAGCAGAGGATGATGAGCATCCACAGCAGCAGGTCCAGCGCGTCTATGATGCCGCCGGGGAAGCCCTCCAGGGAGAGATTGAGCAGGTGGTCGAACTGGCTGGAGAGCATCCACCAGGCGAACAGGGAGATGAAGACCACCTTGGCGATGGACTTGACCAGCTCCACCAGGGATTGCACCCCGAACATCCTCTTCAAACCACTCAAGGGGCTCAGCTTGCTCCATTTGGGCAGCATGGCCTCGGAGGAGAAGTTCATCCCGCCGAGCAGGGTGTTACCGACGAAGGCGGCGATGATCACCAGCAGAAACAGCAGCCCCAGGGGCTGGATCAGCGTCCCCAGCAGGGCCGGCACCATGACCCCCATGGCATTGGGGTCGAAGGCCTGCTCCCGCTCCAGGGTAAAACCCATGGTCAGCACCTTGACCATGGCGTCCGCCAGGCTCTCCTTGATCATCAGGAGGCCGAACACGGTCGCCAGCAGGACGCTGGCGGTGCCCAGCTCCTTGGATCGTGCAATCTGCCCTTTTTCCCGGGCTTGTTGCAGTCGTTTGCCCGTGGGTTGTTCTGTGCGTTCCTGATCGGTATCAGCCATGCTGACCCCCGAGGCACTGAACGTTGATCAGCTCACAACTGGTCTCCTGCACCCGCTCCCAGAGGGCGTCGAAGTGCCCCATGAAGCCGCCGATGGTGAGCCAGAGGATGAAGAGGCCCGACATCATGCTCACCGCGAAGCCGATGCTGAAGATGTTGAGCTGGGGGGCCGCCCGGGTCATGACACCGAACGCGAAGTTGATGAGCAGCAGGGCAATGATGGCGGACAGCGCCATCACCAGGGAGGCCTGGTACATGACCCCGAGGAAGCTCACCAGGCTGCGGATGGCCGGCAGGGTGAGGCCGCTGTCCGACACCGGCAGGGTCTCGAAGCTCAGCACAACCATCCGCAGCATCAGCAGGTGACCGTCCACCGCCAGGAACACCAGGGTCGCCAGCATCAGGTAGAACTGGCCCACCACGGGGGCGGACTGGCCGTTCATGGGATCCACCAGGGTGGCAAAGCCCAGGCTGGTCTGCATGGCGATGACCTGGCCCGCCATGACAAAGGTTTCCAGCAGAAACTGGGTCATGAGGCCGAGCGCAATGCCGATGAGCAGCTGTTGTGCCAATACCAGGAAGCTGCCCACGGAGAAGAGCTCAATCTTTGGCATGGGGGGCAGCAGGGGCGCGATGATGAGGGTGATGGCGAGGGAGAGGCCGATGCGGATGTGCGCCGGTGCCAGCCGGCTGCCAAACACCGCCATCACCATCAGCAGGCTGCTCACCCGGGCGAGCGGCCAGAGGATGGACGACAGCCACTCCATGATGAGCGCAGTGGTATAGGTCATGGTGCCACCGGCCCCGTCAGGCCATGCAGCCCATTCCCCCACAGGTCCCCGCCCACGGTAGCGCGGGGGAGCAGGCTCCCCTTGGCAGGCATCAGCCGACGACCTCGGGGATCTGGCTGACCATCAGCTGGAAGAAGTCCATCAGGCTCTGCAGCCCCCAGTGGGCACCGGCCCCCAGGGCCAGCAGGGTGACCACGAGACGGGGCAGGAAGCTCAGGGTCTGCTCGTTGATGGAGGTGGCGGCCTGGAAGATGGCGACGATGAGGCCCACCATCAGGCTCGGCAGGATCACGGCGCACACCATGATGGTCACCAGCCAGAGCGCCTCGCGAAAGACGTCGACAAAGGTTTCAGGGCTCATCTATCGGCTCCTCTCTATTGGCTGGCTAGCCTGTGCCCAGCCCGAAGCTGTTGGCGAGCGACCCCAGGATCAGGTTCCAGCCGTCCACCATGACGAACAGCATCAGCTTGAACGGCAGGGAGACCAGCATCGGGGAGAGCATCATCATCCCCATGGCCATCAGGATACTCGCCACCACCAGGTCGATGACCAGGAAGGGCAGGAACAGCATGAAGCCTATCTGGAAGGCGGTCTTGAGCTCGCTCGTCACGAAAGCCGGGATCAGCACCCGCAGGGGCACCTCCTCCGGGGTTGCCACCTGGACGTTGGCAATCTCCATGAAGGTGTTGAGATCCTTGACCCGGGTCTGGGCCAGCATGAACTGGTGGATGGGCAGTTCGGCCTTCTCCAGCGCCTCCTTGGCCCCTATGGTCTCGGCCAGATAGGGTTGCAGCGCCTCGTTGTTGATGCGATCCAGCACCGGGGACATGATGAAAAACGACATGAAGAGGGCGATGCCGATCAGCACCTGGTTGGAGGGGCTCTGCTGCAGGCCGATGGCCTGGCGCAGGATGCCGAGCACCACGATGATCCGGGTGAAGGAGGTCATCATGATGACCATGGCCGGCAGGAAGGAGAGCGCGGTCATGAGCGCCAGCACCTGCAGGGTCAGGCTGTACTCCTGACTGCCGTCCGCCATGGTCTTGACGGTGACCGCCGACATGCCGTCCTGGGCCATCGCCAGGGGCGAGAGCACCATGGCGAGCAGGCCCAGGCCCCCTATCCAGTTAACTTTTTTCATGCTTGCCCATCAATTTGCCGAGCTGCTGGGAGAACGCCTGGGGCTGGCTCTCGTCCAGCGGCTCCTCCAGGCGATAGAGGAAGTTGACCTGCTGCGGCGTCACCCCGACGAGCAGCTGCTGACCGCCCACCTTGACCACCATCAGCTTCTCCTTGTAACCGAGCGGCAGGGTGGCGATGACCTTCATCTGGCCGCCCCCCATCACCTGGGTGAGCTTGCTCTTCTTGAGCAGGAAGCCCAGCACCAGGATGAGGCCGATGACCATCAGGCTGGAGAGCAGCCAGGAGGTGATGCTGGGGGGATTGGCCGCCCCCGGGTTGGCCAGCACGGGCAGGGTGAACAGCCACAACGAGAGCGCGCGGATCATTTGAGCTTCTTGATCCTTTCGATTTGACTGATCACGTCGGTCAGACGGATGCCGAACTTGTCGTTCACCACCACCACCTCGCCGTGGGCGATCAGGGTGCCGTTGACCAGCACGTCCAGGGGCTCGCCCGCTACCCTGTCCAGCTCCACGACGGAACCCTGGTTCAGCTGCAGCAGGTTGCGGATGCTGATCTGGCTGCGCCCCACTTCCATGGCGATGGTCACCGGGATGTCCAGAATGGTGTCCAGCTTGCGCCGCTCTTCGGCGCTGATGGGGGATTCGTCCTTGAGCTCCTCCAGGGGGGCGGGTCTGGCTTCGGCCGTGACCTGTTCCTCCAGCGCGGCCGCCCAGGCGTCAGCCATCAGATCCTGCTCGTCATCGGTGTCGCTCATCTTCAATTCCTCAGTGTTGCAAGCTCCCCGCAGGGAGGGTCAATCAGGGGTGTCTGTCTGCGATGCTGCGCTCGAGCTCTTCCAGCTCGGCTTCGCCATCGATGCGCACGCCCCCCCGGGTCACCAGATGCATCTCTGTCTTGACCCCGTCAGGGCGTTTGATTTTGTCGGTGATCTTGAGCGCCACGTTCTCCTTGGTCCGCCCCATCTTGGCGTGGAAGGTGGGCAGATCCTCCACAAAGACCAGCAGATTCTCCGGCATCTCCACCGGGATGATGTCGCCGGGTCTGAGCTCCATCAGCTCCCGCAAGGAGAGCTCGGTCTCCAGCAGCTTGGCCTTGAGCTCCACCTTGACGTCCATGATCTCGTCGCGCAGGGCCTTGCTCCAGCGCACGTCGGTGTCCCCCTTGTCGCTCTGGACACCGGCATCCAGCAGCTCGCGGATGGGCTCCAGCATGGAGTAGGGCATGGCCACGTGGAAGTCGCCGCCGCCGCCGTCCAGCTCGATGTGGAAGGAGCTTACCACGATGACCTCGGTGGGGCTGACGATGTTCGCCATGGCCGGGTTCACCTCGGAGTCGAGGTACTCGAAGCCCACGTCCATCACCGGGGCCCAGGCATCCTTGTAGTCCTCGAACACCAGCTTGAGCAGCATCTGGATGATGCGCCGCTCGGTGGGGGTGAACTCGCGCCCCTCGATCTTGGCGTGGTAGCGGCCGTCGCCACCGAAGAAGTTCTCCACCAGGATGAAGACCAGGCGGGCCTCCATGGTGATGAGTGCCGTGCCCTTGAGGGGACGGAAGCGCACCATGTTCAGGCTGGTCGGCACGAACAGGGTGTGGACGTATTCGCCGAATTTCAGCATCTGCACGCCGTTGATCGACACCTCGGCGGTGCGCCGCATCATGTTGAACAGGCTGATGCGCATGTGACGGGCAAACCGTTCGTTCACCAGCTCCAGGGTCGGCATGCGGCCGCGGACGATGCGGTCCTGGGAGGAGAAGTCAAACTGGGTGATACCGGGATCCCCGGCCGCCCCCAACTCCTCCTCTTCGACATCATCGACACCGTGCAGCAGGGCATCAATCTCGTCCTGACTTAACAGATCGCTCACGCTTCACCTTTTATTGCATGACAAAGCCGGTAAACAGCACTTGTTCGATTACGGGGGAAGAGACCAGGTCATTGAGAACCCGACGGCACTCCTCCAGCGAATCCTGACGCAGCTTCTCCTTGCCCTCGAAGGTCATCAGCTGCTCGGCGGTCGCCGCGCTGAAGACCCGCAGCAGAGTGCCTTCAATCAGGGGAATATTCTGTTTGGCCAGGGTCTCGTCGGCGCTGCCCCGCACCAGCAACTGGATCTTGATCTGCACCAGCCGATCCCGCTGCCCCCCCGCCACATTGAACACGAAGGGACGCGGCATGCCCACATAGAGCGAGGGCTTGGGCGTGTTGGCCTCAGGCTTGGCCTCGGCCTCCTCGGCCGCTGGCGCATCCGAGCCGGCGAACATGAACCAGGCCCCCGCCCCGCCGCCACCCAGCAGCAGGACGACCAGGGCGACTATCATGATCAACTTCTTTTTCTTGGCCGCCGCGGGGTCTTTCAGCGTCAGCTCGTTATCGTCTGCCATCCCTTGTCCACCCTAGTCTTAAACTTGTTCGGTATCATAAACTTACTTATGAATGCATCAAGCATAGAAATCGATCCCGGCATCGTTTGCCGATTCCACCAGCAGGCTGAGGCTGCGGGCCGTCCCTTCCCCTTCCTGTGACTGGCCGCCATTGAAACCGCCCCTCTGCTGTCCCTGACCGCCGAAGGCTGACTGCCCCTGCTGCTGTGCCTGTTGCTGCGACTGCTGTTGCGGTTGTTGTTGCACCAGCGTCTGACCGAGCTGGATCCCCTGCCCCGCCAGCATGTCACGCAGTCTCGGCATGGCCTGCTCCAGCATCTCCCGGGTCTGGCCATGCTGCACCACGAAGTGGACGCTGGCCTGGCTGGAGGCGTCGAGCTGGATCTGGATCTTCATCTTGCCAAGCCCCAGGGGATCGAGCTGGATCTCCGCCTGTTGCAGCTGGTCCGTCAGCATCAGATTCACCTTCTGGTGCAGCTGGACCGGTGCCTCCGGCGTGGCCAGCTTGAGGTGCGGCAGGCTCTGGGGCTCTCGCCGTGCGGCGAGCTCGGCCGCGGGCTTGCTCTCGCCAGCCGCCGTCTGGGCAGGCTGCAGGGAGGCCGTGGCGTCGGTCTGTCCCGCCCCCTTGGTCTCAACCCCGCCAGGCTTGCCCACGTCGTCCAGGGACCCCTTCATATCGCTCTTCTTGAACTCGGCGGCAACCTTGACCATCGCGGGGGCCGACTCCATCTGCTGGATGCCGGCCGACAAGGCCGTCAGGGAGGCCTGGGGCCCCTGGGACTCCTGGCGGGCCAGGATCTGTTGCGGCGCCGCCAGCGTCGGCTCCGGGGTGCTCACGGGGGTGGCGGCCGGGCTGGGGCTGCCGGCCTGAGCCGTATTCTGTTCCGGCTTGGTCGTATTCTGTTCGAGCCTGACTGCCTGCACCGGCTTGCTCTCCGGTGTGTCCTGAGCCGAGCCGGGCTTGCCGTCCCCGGTCGTGCCCGTCAGCCCGTCCCGGGTGCTGGCCTCACGGGGCTGATTCCCTGCGGCATTGGGCGCGTCACCCTGGGCTGCCACCTGGCTGTCCAGGCCAACCTTGACCAGCCCCTCGCCGAAGGACCTGGCCGCACCGGCCTGCGCCGTTGGGGCTTCGAGCTGTACCGTGGTGCCGGTACCCTTGTCAGCAGCGGCCTCCGGGCTCGGGATCACTTTTGATAGCAAAGCCGCCCGCTCCACGCCGGACAGGGGGGATGGCCCCTCGGTCTTGGCCCGTGTGGCGCCAGTGTCGGCGGCCTTCTCTGTACCCTTCTCTGTTCCCTTGTCTGTGCCTTTCTCTGCAACCTGGTCGGGAGCCGCGGATCCGGGCTCTGCGTCGCTCGCCACAAGGGCGTCTGCCTGGGCCCCTTGTCCCCCCTTGCTTGCACCAGCCTCGGCCGCAGCAGATTTATCCACGCCCTGGACATCGCCGCGCATCGCGGTTTGCGTCGTCTCGCCGTCCGCTGCTGGTGCTAGCTCAGCCTTTGCCAATCCGGTCTGGGCCAGGGCGTCTCTGGCAAGGTTGCTTTGTGTCACGTCGCCCTGGGCCAGACCGCTCTGCAGCGGGCCATGGGCTGTCGCCCCGGTCTGTGCCAGATCTGTTTGTACCAGGCCGGTTTGTGCCAGCCCGGTCAGTCCTGTGCTGCCCGGCACGGGGCCGCCCGGCGGCATCGGTGCAGGCTGTGCGGTAACGCCCTTGCCTTCGGCACCGGGCCCGGACAGGGCACGGGACTCGACCAGCGGCTGCGACTCGGGCGGCAAGTCATTGCCGTCGACGGGCGCACTCTCTCCCTGAGGCGAAGGAGGCACGGCGGGGTGCACCAGGCTCACGTCCTGACGCAGGGAGGCCTGCAACTGCTGAAGAAAATCGTCGGGGGGCAGACCCGGCTCGTCACCTGAGGCCTTGGCGGCTTGGGTCTCCTCCCCAGCCAGCTCGCCAGACGCCAAAGATTTGGCATCGGCGTCGTTCGTCTGCGGGATGTCGTCACTCACCCGAGGAGCCAGAGCGGCCTGACTGGCGGGGGCCTTGCCCATCAGCTGGGCCCTGACCATGGCGTCCGAGAAGGCAACCTTGCCATCGACCGGCAGCTGACCCCCCTCAACTCCCCCGATGGGAAGCGCCGAGGACGCACTGCTGTCGCTGGAAAGCACCTGAGCGGGCGTTTTAATCAACTGGGTCTGTATCATGCTGGGGTCCCTGGCGACGATTCGGTGATGACCGTGCGAGGGGTCGGCCCCGCTCGTTCAGGCTATAGAAAGCAAATTACAGGCCAGATTGGTGGTAACGACGCTGGATGGTGTAATCGTCCAGCATCTTCTGCTCCTGACGCTGAGCCTTCTGGCGCACCTTATCCGCCTTCTTCTCCAGCAGCAGCTCCACCGCCTTGCGCCGCTGCTGGGCCTCAAGCCACTGGGTGCGACACTGGGCCAGCGCCTCGCGCACCTGAAGCACCCCCTGGTACTGCTGGGTGGCCGCATTCTCGAGCTTGTTGATGAAGGCGTGATACTGGCTGTTCTGCTGGGGGCTGATCCCTTGCAGACCGCGGTCGGTCCACTGCTGGTGATAGATCTGGCGGTACTGATTCAGCGCCTCTTGCTGCTCCATAAACAGCTTCAAGTCCTGCTGCGCCTTGGCCAGCGCCATGGCGGCCTGATTCTCGGCCTCCACCAATCGGGTCGCCAGCAACTCCAATCCTTTACTCATCTCGGCACTCCAGCGGCATTATCGGCTCAACGCATCAATGGCATGGCGACCATGTGCAGGGATTGCAGGCCTTCGTCGTAGGGAATGACCTCGCGCATCTTCTGCTGCAAGAACTGATCCAGATAGGGTTTCTGGATGATGGCCCGGTCGATGCGGGGGTCCGATCCCTGGCTGTAGGCGCCTATGGTGATGAGATCCCGGTTCTGCTGGTAGAGGGAGTAGAACTGCTTGAAGGTGCGCGCCAGCTCCATGTGCTCGGGGGAGGTCACCATGGGCATGACCCGGCTGATGGACTTCTCGATGTCGATGGCCGGGTAGTGGCCCGCATCCGCCAGCTCCCGCGCCAGCACGATGTGGCCGTCGAGGATGGCCCGCGCCGCATCGGCGATGGGATCCTGCAGATCGTCCCCCTCCGTCAGCACGGTGAAAAACGCCGTGATGGAGCCCTGACCATCGCTGCCGTTGCCGGCCCGCTCCACCAGTGCCGGCAATTTGGCAAACACCGAGGGCGGGTAGCCCTTGGTAGCCGGCGGCTCCCCCACCGCCAGGGCGATTTCGCGCTGGGCCTGGGCGTAGCGGGTGAGGGAGTCCATCAGCAGCAGCACGTTGAGCCCCTGATCCCGGAAGTATTCTGCGATGGCGAGCGCCGTCTCGCACCCCTTGAGCCGCATCAGCGGCGAGGCATCGGCGGGGGCCGCCACCACCACGGCACGCTCGCGCCCCTCGGCACCCAGGATCTCCTCGATGAACTCCTTCACCTCCCGGCCCCGCTCGCCGATGAGGCCCACCACCACCACGTCCGCCACCGAGCCCCGGGTCATCATGCCGAGCAGCACGGACTTGCCGACGCCGGAGCCGGCGAACAGCCCCATCCGCTGACCCTGGCCCACGGTGAGCACGGCGTTGATGGCGCGCACCCCCACGTCCATGGGTTGATGGATGGGGCGGCGGGCCAGCGGATTGATGCGGTGCTGGGCGAACTGCACCGTCTGGGAGGAGATGATGGGGCCCATGCCGTCCAGGGGCTGGCCGATGCCGTCGATGACGCGCCCGAGCAGGTTCATGCCCACCGGGATGCCGTGATCCTCGGTGACGGGCACCACGCGGGCGCCGGGAATGACCCCCTTGAGCTGTTCGCTCGGCATCAGGAACAGGCGATCGCCGGAGAAGCCCACCACCTCGGCCTCCAGGGCCCCATCCTGGGTGTCGATGCGGCACAGGGAACCGATGGCGGCGCGGCAGCCGATGGCTTCCAGGGTCAGCCCCACCACCCGGGTGAGCTTGCCCGCCACCGGCGGTATGGGGGCCTGATCGCGCACCCGGTAGCCTTGCAGCCGGTTGAGCAGGGATGCGGTCATGTTGCCTCCGAAGGGCGAGATGGGGAGAGGCCGTGCGGGTTAAAACACCAGGTCACGGCTCAGCTCGCGTTGTCGCGCAAGAAATTGCGCAGCAATTGATCGATGCGCCCGGAGAGGACGAGATCGATGCTGGAAAGCTCGGTGGCCAGTTGCAGATCCCCGGGGGAGAGGGTGGGATCGCTCTGCAGCCGCCAGTGCCTCTTGGCGCACTCTTCGGCGCCAAAGGCCTCCTCAATCCGGGCCAGATCCTCCGGGTGCAGCATCAGGGTGACCCCCTGCTCGGCGGCAGGCAGCAGGGCCAGCCCCTGCTTGAGCGCTTCAAGCAGCAACCGGGGCGAGGTCTCGGCCTCGTGGCGGATAAGGGCACGGGCGAGCTGCTGCACCAGGGTGATGAGCTGCTGCTCCACCGCGTCATCCAGCTCGCTGAGCGGCGTGGCGAGGCGGGAGGCGAGTGTTTGCCAGCGGGCCACCTCCTGCTCCACCTGGTCGCGGCCCATGGCGAGCCCCTCTTCCCGACCCTGCTCCAGGCCCGCCTGATGGCCCTGTTGCAAGCCTTCCAGCTTGCCCTCCTCGAGCCCCTTGGCGAAGCCAGCTTCGCGCCCCTCGCGCATCCCCTCCTCCCAGGCGGCCTGGCGGATCGCCTCCAGCTCCTCGGCGGTGATGCTGGGGGCGGGCTCTTCCACCGGCTCCTCCGGCGGCGCCTCTTGCACCTGCTCCTGGCGATACCAGTCGGGGGAGAGCCCCAGGGCATTGCTCTCGATCTCGCTCTCGGTCTCCATCTCGGGCCAGCCCCAGGCCTCGACCCTGGCCTCGTCATCCTCGGGTCTGAGATAACCGCGCAGCTTGTTGTTCTTGTTATTCATGGGCTGAAGACACTCCTATCGAGAGCCGGATGCAGGGGCCGGTATCATCGCACATTTATGGCCCTGGGCTTAGAGGAACTCTTCGCCACCGCCGGAACCCAGCATGATCTCACCCGCATCCGCCAGACGGCGCGCGGTGGAGAGGATCTCCTTCTGGGCGGCTTCCACTTCGGAGACCCGGATCGGGCCCATAGCCTCCAGATCGTCCGCCAGCATCTCGGCGGCCCGCTTGGACATGTTCTTGAAGACTTTTTCCCGCATCTGGTCGTCCGAACCCTTGAGGGCGCGTTGCAGCAGATCGCCGGGCACTTCCCGCAGCAGGGTCTGGATGCCACGGTCGTCCACGTCGATGAGGTTCTCGAACACGAACATCAGATCCTGGATCTGCTGGCTCATCTCCTCGTCCGACTCGCGGATGGAGTCCATCAGCTGGCCTTCGATGTTGGTGTCCAGGTAGTTCATGATGTTGGCGGCGGCCTTGAGGCCCCCCATCTTCGCGGCCTGGGCACCCGCCGCACCGGCGAACTGTTTCTCCATGATGTCGTTGAGCTCCTGCAGCGCCGCCGGTTGCACCTCTTCGAGGTTGGCGATACGCATCACCAGATCCAGGCGTACCTGCTCCGGGAACTGGCTCAGGATCTCGGCGGACTGCTCGGGTTCCAGGTAGGAGAGGACGATGGTCTGGATCTGCGGGTGCTCGTTCTGGATGATGCTGGCCACCTGGCGCGCATCCATCCACTTGAGGGAGTCGAGGCCGCGGGCACCTGATCCCAGGATGATCTGGTCCACCAGGTTGCTGGCCTTGTCCTCCCCGAGCGCCGCCACCAGGGCCTTGCGCACGAAGTCTTCGCTGCCGATGCCGATGTTGGTGTACTTCTGGATGTCGTCGATAAATTGACGATGCACCGCCGCCACCCTGTCGTGACTGAAATCCGACATGGAGGCCATGGACATGCCGAGCCGCTGCACCTGCTTGGGCTCGAGGTGACGGAAGATCTGGGCCGCGTCCTCCTCGTTGAGGCTCAGCATCAGCACCGCCGCCATCTCCATGCCACCCATCTGGTCCAGGATCAGGCGCTGGCTTTCGGTGATGTCGTTGCCGGTGACCTGGCTTTTATTCTCTTCAGGCATCTTTGGTTACCCACTCTTTGATGACCTGGGCGGCCAGGTCAGGTTCATTCGCTACCAGGGCGCGCACGGCCTTCAGCAGATCCTCGTCACGGTGCAGATCCGGCAGCTTGAGCTGGCCATCCCGCAGACCGAACACCGGCTCGGCCTCGGCCTGGGCAGCCAGCAGGCTCAGCTCGTCATCGCCACCCAGCACGGCGTGGTTGTCGAAGTCCAGCTCCCCTTCCGGCTTGGCATCCGGGTAGAGCAGGCGCTTGAGCATGGGGCGCACCACGGTGACGATGAGCACTATGATGACCAGCACGGAGGCGGCGATGCGCACCGCGCGCCAGAACCAGGGCTGCTCGTAGACGGGAATGTCGGCCACGGTCTCAAGCTCGGGGCGGTTGAACGGGATGGCGACCACCTCCAGGGTGTCCCCCCGGGTCACGTCAAACCCGAGACCACCGCTCAGCAGACGGCGCAGGGTGTCGAGCTCGGCCTGGCTGCGGGCCTCACGGGTCACGGCGCCGTCGGCGCCGGGCACCGCCTTGTAGTCCACCGCCACCGACACCGTCATGCGGCGAATGCCGCCCTGCTGGCGCCGGATATGGCTGACGGTAGTGTCCAGTTCGAAGTTGCGGGTCGCCTCCTTGCGGGAGCGGCCGGAAGAGGCGGTTCCCCCCTCCCCGCCAGCGGCCTGCTCGGGAATGTTGGAGGCGGCAGGAGGCTGGTTGGAGAGCGCGCCAGGCACGCCGCCATTGCTGCCGTTGGCGCTGTTCTCTTCCACCGTCATCTCGGAGCGCACGGCGGGCAGGTCCGGGTTGTAGGTCTTGCGGGTCTGCTCCTGCTGGGAGAAATCGAGGGAGAGATCCACCTCGGCGGTATAGTTGTCGGCCCCGAGCACCGGGATCAGGATGGCGTCAATTTTTTGTTTGTACTCCAGCTCCTGCTTCTGCTGCATCGCAAATTCCTTGCGAGTCTGGGCAGAGAGGGGATCCTGGGAGCCGGAGTTGAGCAGGCGACCGTTCTGATCGGTCACGGTGACACGGGTCGGCTCCAGACCGTGGACGGCGGAGGCCACCATGTCGACGATGGAGTCCACCTCCCCCTGGCCGAGGGCGGTGCCCTTGAGGCTCAGCACCACGGTAGCGCTCGGTTTGCGCTCGTTGCGGGCGAACACGTTGTCTTTGGGAATGGCCAGCAGCACCTGGGCCTTGGCCACATTCTGGAACTGCTCGATGGCGCTCGCCAGCTGGCGCTCGCGGCTCAGTTTGAGGCGCTCGCTCTCCATGCGCTGGCTCACGCCGAAGCTGGAGTCCTTGAGCAGGATGGCCTCGCCGTCGTTGCTGGCGTCACTGCTGCTGGCCAGACCGGCACGGGTCAGGCGCAGACGGATATCCGCATAGTTCTCGGCGCTGACCAGCACGCTCTTGCCATCCACCTGGTAGGGGATCTTCTGCTGATCGAGGTAATCCAGGGTGGAGACCAGCTCCTGGGTGTTGAAGGTGCCGAGGGGACGCATCTCCGGCTCCTTGCCCCACAAGAGGATGAAGACGGCGATGGCGAGGCAGATGGTCAACCCCAGGATCAGGGTGATCTGGCGCAGCACATCGGTGTTGGACAGGAAGCCCAGCGCCGAGCTCTTCTGCTCTTGCTCGTCGAGGGCGGCGCCCCCCTCGTTGTTCATCAGCAGATCGCCGTTTTGATCAGTTGCCACGGTTTATGTCCTTGTTGCTGACATCGTCATGATGCTCGGTCGCCATGAGCCTGGGTCAGACCGGCATGTTCATGATGGTCTTGTAGGCATCGACCATCTTGTTGCGCACCTGCACCGTCGCCTCGAAGGCGATGGAGGATTTCTGCCCGGCGATCATCACCTCGGAGAGGTCCACCGACTTGTCACCCAGATCGAAACGGGTGCGCAGATCGTTGGCGGCGCCCTGCAGTTCGTTGACGTTGTCGAGGGCCTGCTGCAACATCTGGCCAAAGTCGGAGCTGACCTGGCGACCGGGTTGGGTCAGCGGCGTGGCACCGGCTTCGACCCTGAGAGCCTGCATCTCTTGCATCAGGCTGCTTGCGCTTATTTCCATCTTCCCTTCCCAGACAAATCATTGACACTGACACTCCCCAAGCAATAAGAATGCCAATTAGGGAAGAGTGCCCTCACATCGGGGCACAGGGTGATCGCAGGGAAGAGGACGAACCGGTCACTCAGGGGCGCGGCACCGCCCCTTCTCCCAGCAGCAGTCTGAGATAGCTGAGGTGCAGATCGTAGTGCTCCCCGGCGGGCAGCTTGACCAGCACCTCGTCATGCAGATAGCCCGCACGGCTCACCGCCAGCTCGGGAGGAACCAGCCCCACCGCCACCAGCCGGGTGACGATGGCCTGTGCCAGCGCCATGGTCGCCTCGTCGGCACGCCCCCAGCCGAAGTGGCCCCGGTATGTCGACCCCTCGTCGGGCTCGAGCGGAGAGATCTGGTCCCCCCAGACCCAGAAGGCCGTGGGGATCCCCTCCTGCAGACGCAGAAAAATGCTCTGCTTGTCCCACTCCCTGCTCTGGACTGCGTCCGCCCCGTCCTGTGCTGATGCTTGTGTCATACCCATTTCCTTGTCCTGCTGACGAACCTGGTTGCGCCCATGAAAAAGAGGGCCGAAGGCCCTCTTTTTACTGCAATTCACGCCATTTAAACAGACGGCAACGCACCCTGTTCGAAGAAAAACCGGCGGCTGCTCAAGGCCTGTACAATCACGGGTTCAGATCCCCGTCCAGCCAGTACTTGGAACCCGAAATATTGGCGTCCAGCAACAGCCCCTTCTCGCCAATCTGGTAGATGGCCATGCCGCCATTGTACTTGGCGGTGAGCTCGGCGCTCTCCTTGCCGGCCACGGCCCCCACTTCGGAGGTGGCTTCCCAGCCCTTGTTGACGAAGGCATCGAAGCGGGCCTGGTCCTCAAACAGGATCACCTGCTGATAGAACTTGCCGCCGAGCCCGGCCGCGAGGCCGGCACCGAACATCTTCATATAGGTGTGCTTGCCGGTCGTGCGGTTGACGGCCACCCCGGAGCCCTGATTGGTGTGGATCATCAGGGAGAACTTGCGAGAGTCGAAGACCGCATAGCCATAAGCCTGGTCAAACAGCAACTTGGCGGAGGGCTGCTCGTTGAACAGCCGTACCAGGGCGGTATCGGCCATGGTATCGAGCGCGGCTCTGGCCTCGTCCGGAGTCTTGGGCTCGAGCATGGTGTCGAGCTTCTTGTCCGCGGCGTCGAGCCACTCCTTGCCTGTGGCCGCACTCTCCGCCGTCCAGGCGCCGGCCTTGCTGTAGGTTTCGGCCCCCCAGCTGGACACCGACTCCCAGGTCTGCTTGGAAAAATCGGTGATGTCCTTCCACGCCTCCTTGCTGGTGTCGCTCACCGCGGTGCCGAGCTCCGAGGCTGCCTCCTTCACCTTCGCCCAGTCGGCGTGGCCCGGGGTCGATGCCAGCACCAGGGCCGCGGCAATCACAGTCAATCGAATCTTCATTCTCTCCTCCAGCGTCCACAATGGGTCGAGGGTCACAGTAGCAGATTGGCAGGGCTTCCGGTCAAGGTCACGGCAGGCAAAAGAGTCAATCGGTGACGTATGCCGGGTCGATGCCGCTCCTCTCCCCTCTGCGGGTCGGGATCCGCCCCGCCATTCCCCTTGGCGTGGCACGGCCCCCGGACCATCCTGTCCCGCCGTAAATAATGTTCGGGCCACCAGCGCCGGTTGTATAGTTTTTGGTTAGCCATTCCGGTAAAATCCGCGCCCTTGAATAAGAGCCACCTAAGAGTGATTGAGCGATGTCCAACACAAAACAGGCCCCCAAAGTAGGATTCGTCTCCTTGGGTTGCCCCAAAAACCTGGTCGATTCCGAGCGCATCCTGACCCAGCTGCGTACCGAAGGGTACGACGTGGTGCCCAGCTATGACGATGCGGAGCTGGTGGTGGTCAACACCTGCGGCTTCATCGACAGCGCGGTACAGGAGTCGCTGGAAGCGATCGGCGAGGCCCTGGCCGAAAACGGCAAGGTAATCGTCACCGGTTGCCTCGGCGCCAAAGAGAACCAGATCCGCGAGATCCACCCCAAGGTGCTCGAGATCACCGGTCCCCACGCCTATGAAGAGGTGCTCGGCCACGTCCACAAATACGTGGAGAAGCCGACCCACAACCCCTTCACCAGCCTGGTGCCGGCCCAGGGCGTCAAGCTGACCCCCCGTCATTACGCCTATCTGAAGATTTCCGAAGGCTGCAACCACCGCTGCACCTTCTGCATCATCCCCTCCATGCGCGGGGATCTGGTGAGCCGCCCCATCGGCGAGGTACTGGCCGAGGCCAAGCGCCTGAAAGAGGCCGGCGTGAAGGAGATCCTGGTCATCTCCCAGGACACCTCCGCCTACGGCGTCGACGTCAAGCACCGCACCGGCTTCTACGACGGCATGCCGGTCAAGACCAGCATGGTGGCCCTGTGCGAGGAGCTGGCCAAGCTCGGCATGTGGGTGCGCCTGCACTACGTCTATCCCTACCCGCACGTGGATGACGTCATCCCGCTGATGCGCGATGGCAAGGTACTGCCTTACCTCGACATCCCGCTGCAGCACGCCAGCCCGCGCATCCTGAAACTGATGAAGCGCCCCGGCACCGTCGAGCGCACCCTGGAACGCATCCAGAAGTGGCGCGAGATCTGCCCCGAGATCACCCTGCGCTCCACCTTCATCGTCGGCTTCCCCGGTGAGACCGAGGAAGAGTTCCAGATGCTGCTGGACTTCATCGACAAGGCAGAGCTGGATCGGGTCGGCTGCTTCAAGTACAGCCCGGTCGAGGGCGCCAAGGCCAACGAACTGCCGGATCCGGTGCCGGCCGAGGTGCAGGAGGAGCGCTTCCAGCGCTTCATGGAGCTGCAACAGCAGGTCTCCATCCGCAAGCTCGCCCGCAAGGTCGGCAAGGAGATGCTGGTGCTGATCGACGAGGTGGACGAAGAGGGAGCCACCGGTCGCTCCGCCGCCGATGCCCCCGAGATCGACGGCCTGGTCTACCTGAACGGTGAAACCGGCCTCAAGCCCGGCGATATGGTCAAGGTTCGCATCGACGAGGCCGACGAGTACGACCTCTGGGCCAGCCTGATCGCGTAATCACGACAGCATGCCCCACAAAGCCAGTCGGTCACACCGACTGGCTTTTTTATTGCCGGCAGGAAAACGCCTCCCTGTCAGTGATGCCTCTTCACGCACCGCCCCCGCACCTTTCCGTCGGCCCTGCTCGCCATCCCCCTTCCCACCCGTGAGCCAGCGCACAGTTCCGCCCGGTCTCAGATATCCCTTCTTTCCTGCTCAAAAAAAAGCGCCGAATGTGGATAAAAAACGTGCACGATCCACCTCACATTATCGCCCTTGCCTCGTCATTCAGGGTCACTTTGTGCTTCGTGAGAATTAATGTAACTGTATAATTCAAAAGGATTAAAAATACATTTTGACGATAATAACGAGAACACTCGAGTTTTTACGATATCGACGAAATGAAGAGTTGTTGTTTTCCTGTTAACTCTGCTTTTCTAAGGGCGTTGGATGACACAACTACAAGGGTGAAAAACCTGACCAACATTGAGGGCCGGTATCCAAGCATGGGATCCGGTGCTCCATTCCAAAACCATGGAAGACCAATAAGAAAGGAAAAAATATGCTTGCCAAAGTATCCAAAATCGCTACCTCGGTCATGCTGGGGACTCTGCTTGCCGGTGCCACCGGCGCTGCCATGGCCGCCGACAACAAGACGGTGCTGACCCTGGTTGCCCAGCAGGAAACCGCATGGGTCAAAAACTTCAACCCCTTCCTGCAGGCGGGTCTGCTGCACACCACCCGTCACTTCATCTATGAGCCCCTGGTGATCTTCAACGATATGCAGGGTGGCAAACCCGTCTATCGCCTGGCCACCAACTACGCGTTCAGCGATGATCTGACATCCGTCACCTTCGACCTCCGTGAAGGGGTCAAGTGGTCTGACGGCGAAGGCTTCGACGCCGATGACGTGCTCTTCTCCTTCAACCTGGTCAAGGCCAACAAGGCGCTGGATGAGCGCTCCATCTGGACCCAGGTGAAGAATGTCGAGAAGCTGGGCCAGTACAAGGTCAAGTTCGATCTGGCCGCCGTCAACACCAACGTGGTGAACGACATCGTACTGGTGCCCATCGTGCCCGAGCACCAGTGGAAGTCGGTAAAAGACCCGGTTGCCTTCACCAACGACAAGCCGGTCGGGACCGGTCCCTTCACCGAAGTGGACAACTTCTCCGCCCAGCTCTATACCCAGTGCCGCAACCCGCACTACTGGGACAACGCCAACCTCGCCATCGACTGCCTGCGCATGCCGCAGATGGCCACCAACGATCAGGTGCTGGCCGCCGTGATGAAGGGTGACGTGGACTGGTTCGGTTCCTTCGTGCCGGACATCGAGCGTCTCTATGTCGGCAACGATCCCAAGAACAACAAATACTGGTTCCCCGCCTCCGGCACAGTGGCGTTCAACGTCAACTTCCAGAGCAAGAACCCGGGCAACAACGAGGCCTTCAACGACATCAACTTCCGCCGCGCCTTCTCCATGGCCATGGACCGTCAGTCCATGGTGGACATCGCGGGCTACGGCTACCCGACCGTCAACGAGTACCCGTCGGGCCTGGGCAAGGCATTCGCCTCCTGGGACAACCCGGACGTCGAGAAGAAATACGGCAAATACAACAAGTTCGACCTGGAAGGGGCCAAGGCCCTGCTGAAGGAAGCGGGCTACAAGGACTGTGACGGCGACAAGTTCCTCGACACCCCGAGCTGCAAGAAGATCGAGTTCAAGGTGCTGGTACCGAACGGCTGGACCGACTGGGTCAACACCGTCCAGATCGGCGTGGAAGGCCTGCAGGCCCTGGGCCTGAATGCCAAGACCGCCACCCCAGAAGCCACCGTCTGGACCGAGTCCCTGATCACCGGTGATTTCGACGTCGCCCTGCAGGGGTACTTTGCCGGTGCCAACCCGCACAAGTACTTCGAGACCGCCTTCCACTCCCGCAACATGGGTGAGCGCGGCAACCGCTTCGCGGCGCCCCGCTACAAGGATCCCGAGCTCGACAAGCTTATCGACGACTTCACCCAGACCGCCGATGCGGCCAAGCAGAAGGAGATCATGTTCGCCATCCAGGAGCGTGTCGGGGCCAACCAGACCATCATCCCGGTGTTCAACAACCCGACCTGGTACGAATACAGCACCAAGCGCTTCAATGGCTGGTTCAGTGCCGACAACCCGGTCGCCAAGCCGCAGGTACACCCGGACACCCCGGAACGTCTGCTGCACGTGCTGTCACTCAAGCCAAACAGCTAATCACCCCGGCCCCCTGCGGGGGGCCCTCTTCCCCGCCATGTCTTTCATCCCCCGCACTCGCCGGGGTTGGGGGAGCTTTGCCCGGCGCGGGGCAGGCTTGCAGTAAAAGGTATCACCATGGGATTTATACTTAGACGCTTCTCCTTCTATCTGGTCGCCTTCCTGGTGGCCGCCACCATCAACTTCCTGTTGCCCAGAGCCATGCCGGGGGATCCCGTCTCCGTCATGTTTGCCCGGGCCGGCGCCATGATGGAGCCCGCCGCGCTGGAGGCCCTCAAGGCCACCTTCGGCTTCGTGGACGGCCCCATCGGCACCCAGTTTCTCGCCTATGTGAAGAGTGTCTTCACCTGGGACCTCGGCACCTCGGTGCGCTACTACCCCCAACCGGTCGCCGACGTGCTCGGACGCGCCATCGGCTGGACCCTGTTCCTGGTGGGTACCTCCACCATACTGAGCTTCTCCATCGGCTCCATCGTCGGCATCTTCGCCGCCTGGTACCGGGGCGGGCGCATGGACAGCATCCTCTCCCCGCTCACCCTGGTGATGCAGGCCATCCCTCCCGTGGTGGTCTCCCTGCTCGCCCTCTTCCTGTTCGGGGTGAGCCTCGGCTGGCTGCCCATCGGCTACGCCTACAGCCCTGAAATAAAGGCCGATTTCGGCTGGGAGCACATCAAGAGCATCCTGCTGCACGCCATCATGCCGGTGGGCACCCTGGCCATCGTCCAGGTGGGGGGCTTCCTCATCACCATGCGCAACAACATGATCAACCTGCTGGGCGAGGATTACATCACCATGGCCAAGGCCAAGGGGCTCTCCAGCAACCGGGTGATCTTCAACTACGGCGCCCGCAACGCCGTGCTGCCCAGCGTCACCGCCCTCTCCATGGCACTCGGTTTCGTCATCGGCGGCTCCCTCATCACCGAGGTGATCTTCAACTATCCCGGCCTGGGACTGACTCTCTACCAGGGCATCCTGGCCCGTGACTATCCCCTCATCCAGGGGCAACTGCTCATCATGACCATCACCATGCTCAGCTTCAACTTCCTGGCCGACGTGCTCTACGTCTTCCTGGATCCCCGTCTGCGTACAGGAGGCAAATAAGATGCGTATGCCGACCATTCTCAAGATATTGCTGGGCAACAAGAAGGCTGCCTTCGGCCTCGCCATCGTCGTCACCTTCGTGCTGATGGCGCTGTTCGCCCCCCTGCTCGCCAGCAACGAGCCCACCAAGCGGGTGGCCCGCCCCCACCAGCCCCCCGGCGTGGAGCTGGTGATGGGGTCGAACCGCATGGGCCACGATCTCTGGTCCCAGTTCACCCACGGCGCCCGCATCTCCCTGCTGGTGGGCTTCGGGGCGGGTCTGCTGGTGTGCGCCCTGGCCATCACGGTGGGCATCACCGCTGGCTACTTCGGCGGTGTGGTGGACGAGTGCCTCACCTTCCTGATGAACGTGGTGCTGGTGATCCCCAACCTCCCCTTGCTACTGGTGCTGGCGAGCTTTATCGGGGAGGCGTCACCCATGGTGATCGCTCTCATCATCGGATTTACCTCCTGGGCCTATGGCGCCCGCGTCATCCGCGCCCAGACCCTGGCCCTGCGGGAGAAGGAGTTCGTCATCGCCGCCGAGGTGCTGGGTGAGCCGGCCTGGCGCATCATCCTGGTGGAGATACTGCCGAACCTCATCTCCATCATCGGCGTGAGCTTCATCGGCTCCATCATCTACGCCATCGTCACCGAGGCGACCCTGGAGTTCCTGGGTCTTGGCGACCCGACCGTGGTGAGCTGGGGCATCATGCTCTACAACGCCCAGACCTCGAGCGCCATCCTGGTGGGCGCCTGGTGGGAGATCCTGGCCCCCTGCTTCGCCATCGCCACCCTGGGCGCGGGTCTGGCCATGCTCAACTTCGCCATCGACGAGATAGCGAACCCGCAGCTGCGCTCCCACAAGGGGTTGAACCGCTGGAAGAAACTCAGTGCCCCTGCCCCGCTCAACGCTCAGGAGAAGACAGCATGATCCTGCAACAACCCCTGTTACAGCTGCGCACTCTCCATGAGAAGGGCCTGTGCCGCTGGAAGCAGCTCGCCGCCCCTGCACCAGTCACCGCTCAGGAGAAGACAGCATGACCCTGCAACAACCCCTGCTGTCGGTTCGCAATCTCTGCGTCGACTACATCACCGAAAACGGCGACGTGCGCGCCGTCAACTCGGTCAGTTTTGACATCATGCCGGGGGAGGTCTTCGGCCTCGCCGGCGAGTCGGGCTGCGGCAAGTCCACCGTCGCCTTCTCGGTGGCCAGGCTGCACAAGCCGCCCGCCTACATCAGCGGCGGCGAGATCCGCTTCAAGGGGGAGAACATCCTCTCCTTCGACGACGAGCGGCTGCGCAGCTACCGCTGGCGCCAGGCGAGCGTGGTGTTCCAGTCCGCCATGAATGCGCTCAATCCGGTGCTGCGCATGGAGGAGCAGTTCTGCGACGTGCTGCTGGCCCACAACCCGGGGCTGACCCGCTACGAGGCCATCAAGCGCGCGAAGGAGCTGCTGGAGATCGTCGACATCCACCCGAGCCGGCTCAAGGACTACCCGCACCAGTTCTCCGGCGGCATGCGCCAGCGACTGGTGATCGCCATCGCCATGGCGCTCAACCCCGAGCTCCTCATCATGGACGAGCCCACCACGGCGCTGGACGTGGTGGTGCAGCGGGAGATCCTGCAGAAGGTCTATGCGCTGAAAGAGAAGTTCAACTTCTCCATCCTCTTCATCACCCACGACCTCTCGCTCATGGTCGAGTTCTGCGATCGCATCGGCATCATGTACGCCGGCGAGCTGGTGGAGGTGGCGCCGGCCAAGGCGATCCTGACCGCGCCCCTGCATCCCTACACCAGGGGGCTTGGCAACTCCTTCCCGCCCCTGCACGGCCCGAAGACCGTGCTGGAAGGGATACCCGGCACCCCGCTCAACCTGCTGGAGGTGCCGGTCGGCTGCCGCTTCCAGGCCCGCTGCGCCAAGGTGCACGAGCGCTGCCGCCAGGAGTACACCGCCCTGACCGAAATCCGGCCCGGGCAACAGGCTGCCTGCCATCTCTATGAGGCAGCAGAGGAACAACAGGATCTTCCGATCCATCTGGACAAGGCCGCTGGCTGTTAAGGATGTCTGTCATGCAAATCGCCCACACCGACGCGCCCATCATCGAGGTCCAGCACCTCTACAAGGATTTCCCCGTCAACTCCAACGCCATCAAGAGCGGCAAGATGCGGGCGCTGTCCGACATCACCTTCAACCTGCACCGGGGCCGCGCCCTGGCGGTGGTGGGGGAATCGGGTTCCGGCAAGAGCACCATCGCCAAGATCATCGCCAAGATGTACAAGCTCTCCAACGGCCGCATCCTCTACCGTGGCCGGGATCTGGAAGAGTTCAACAAGGGCACCGCCCTGCTGGACTATCGCCAGAGCGTGCAGATGGTGTGGCAGGACCCGTTCGGTTCATTGAACCCGACCCACACCATCTACCACCACATCGCCCGCCCCCTGCTGCTGCACAGCAAGGTGAGCGACAAGCGGGATCTCTCCGACATGGTCTATGGCCTGCTGGAGAAGGTGGGGCTGACCCCCGCCAAGGCGACGGCGGCCAAGTACCCCCACCAGCTCTCCGGCGGCCAGCGCCAGCGGGTCAACATCGCCCGCAACCTGGCGGTGGAGGCCGAAGTGGTGCTGGCGGACGAACCCACCTCCATGCTCGACGTCTCCATTCGCATCGGCATCCTCAACCTGATGGAGCAGATGAAGAACGAGCTCGGCGTCTCCATGCTCTACATCACCCACGACATCGCCACCGCCCGCTACGTGGCGGAAGATCTCGCGGTCATGTACGTGGGGCACATGGTGGAGTGGGGAGAGGTGGACGAGATCCTGCACCACCCCCAGCACCCCTACACCCAGCTGCTCATCTCGGCGGTACCCGACCCCGAGAAGAGCATCCACACCGAGCTGGAAGGGGGGCGCAAGGGGGAGATCCCGCTCTGGACGCCGGAATCCCGCGGCTGCCCCTTCGCCGGGCGCTGCCACCAGGCCATGCCCCGCTGCAAGGAGAGCCTGCCGCCGGTGACCCGACTCGCCGACAACCACTTCGTGCGTTGCTACCTGCACGAGCAGGGATGAGCACGCTAGCGGCCGGAGGCAGCTCCGGCCGCGCCCCGCTATCTGTCTCACTCGCCACGGGTGAGCCACCGGAGTAATGCCTTGATGGAACTCTTGATCAACCAGGTGGGCTATGAGTGCGACGGGGAGAAGGTAGCCCTGCTGCAGACCGCCCCCGACCTCCCCCTTTGCGGCCATGTCAGGCTGCTGCGCCAGGAGGACGACCAGATCCTGCTGGAGGCACAGCTGCAACCCGCCGGCCGGGTCGACGGCTGGCAGGGCCGCGCCTACTGGCGCGCCGACCTGTCCGCCTGCCGGGAGCCAGGCCACTACCGGCTCGAGGCCGTCATCAGCATCGCCTCAGAGGCCGGCTCGCGCGAGCACCTCGTCCGCTCCGCCCCCTTTGCCATCGGCCGGGGGCTGCTGGCCGAGCGCTGCCTCTCCGACGTCATCCACTACTTCAAGGGCCAGCGTGCGAGCGGTGCCTTCGATCGGGCCGACCGCAACGCCCGCCTCGTTGGCACCGACCGGCGCCGGGATGTGCACGGCGGCTGGTTCGACGCCAGCGGCGATGTGAGCAAGTACCTGAGCCACCTCTCCTACGCCAACTACCTCAACCCCCAGCAGACCCCATTGGTGGTCTGGGCCCTGCTCAAGAGCCGCGAACTGCTGGCGACCCGCAGCGACATCGACGGCATCAACCTGTGCAAGCGGCTCAATGACGAGGGGTTGCACGGGGCGGATTTCCTCTGCCGGATGCAGGACGAGAGCGGTTTCTTCTACATGACCCTGTTCGACAAGTGGAGCAAGGATCCCGAGCAGCGGGAGCTGTGCGCCTACGCCACCCAGCAGGGGATCAAGTCCGCCAGCTGGCAGGCGGGCTTCCGGCAGGGGGGCGGCATGACCATCGCCGCCCTGGCCCGGGCCGCCCGCGAGAACCTCGGCGGCGACGTCGACACCGGCCACTACGCCGAGGCGGCCAGGCGCGGCTACCTGCACCTGCGCGAGCACAACCTCGCCTATCTGGATGACGGGGTCGAGAACATCATCGACGACTACTGCGCCCTGCTGGCGGCGGTCGAGCTGACCAAAGCATTGGGCCCCGAGTGGCTCGCCGAGGCACGGGATCGGGCCGGCCAGCTGTGCGCCCGCCAGCGCCCCCACCCCGAACTCGGCCACCATTGGGTCGCCAATGACGATGGCTCCCGCCCCTACTATCACGCCGCCGAGGCGGGCCTGCCGGTGCTGGCGCTGCTCGAATACCTGGGGGTGGAACCGGATCCGGCCCGCCAGGCCGCCGTCCAGACTGTGGTGGAGCAGGCCCTGGCCGCCGAGCTGGCGCTGTGCGCCCGGGCAGGCAACCCCTTCGCCCTCGCCCGCCAGTATGTGAAGGGGGTCGATGAAGCGCCTCGCATCAGCTTCTTCATGCCCCATCACAACGAGTCCGGTTACTGGTGGCAGGGGGAGAACGCCCGGCTGGCGTCGCTGGCGGCCATGGCCTTTGCCGCCGCGGCGCAGCTGCCGCACCAGAGCCGGTTGCTGCGCACCTTCGGCCAGCACCAGCTCGACTGGATCCTGGGACAGAACCCCTTCAACGCCTGCATGCTGGCGGGCCACGGCATCAACAACCCGAGTTACACCGCCGGCTATCCCAACGCCCTCGGGGGGATCTGCAACGGCATCACCGCCGGCTTCGATGACGAGGCCGATGTGGCCTTTATCCCGGAGGAGTACAAGGATCGACTGGACCAGAACTGGCGCTGGGGGGAGCAGTGGATCCCCCACGGCGCCTGGTTTGCCCTGGCCATCAGCTGGCAGAGCGCGCAAGGAGGCCACCATGGTTGAAAGCGGTTCGAACATCACTGGCACTGGGGAGAGCCGTGGCTCCTCCATACAGCCAGCCTGGTTTGCCCTGGCCATCAGCTGGCAGAGCGTACAGGGAGGTCAACATGATTGAGTTCTGGGTCGGCGTGGATGGCGGTGGCACCCACACCCGGGCCCGCATCCGGGATCGGGCGGGCAAACTGCTCGGGGAAGGGCGCGCCGCCGGCTCCAATCTGGAGCTCGGCATTCCCTTTGCCCACGGCAACGTGCTGACGGCCATCGCCAGCGCCCGGCAGGCGGCCGGACTTGATCAGGAGTGCGAACAGCAGATGGGAGTGGGCCTCGCCCTCGCCTCCGCCGAGCTCGCCGACTGCTATCACGCCCTGCTGGCCATGCCCTTCCCCTTCGCGAGCGTGCGGCTCACCTCCGATGCCTTCGGTGCCTGTCTGGGCGCCTTCGGCGGTGAGGAGGGTGCCATCCTCATCGCCGGCACCGGCTCGGCCGGGCTCATCTACCGGGATGGCCGGCTGCACACCTGTTCCGGGCGCGGCTTCCCCATCTCGGATCTCGGCAGCGGCGCCTGGCTGGGGCTTCGCGCCATCCAGCAGTCCCTGCTCTGTCACGATGGCATTCTGCCCCCCAGCGCCCTGGCGGTGCGACTGATGGATCACTTCAGGCGGGATCAGGCCGAGGTGGTACGCTGGGCCGCTCGCGCCCTGCCTGCCGACTACGGTCGCTTCGCCCCCTGGGTGTTCGATGCCGCCAGCGACGGGGACGAGCTTGCCAGCCAGCTGCTGGAGGAGACCTGCGCCCAGCTGCAAACCCTGCTGGCGGGGATGCAGCAGCAGGGCGCCCGGCAGATAGCCCTGCTGGGGGGAGTCGGCATGCGCCTCGCCCCTCGCCTTGCCCGTTTCAACCTGGTGACTCCCAAGGCCGATGCCCTTGACGGCGCCATCCTGTTTGCCCAATCAGAGGAATACCCATGTCTGCACCCCTGATCCATACCCAGGTCGATCACCGCGACGGTGAAGACGTCTGGTTCCGCTTCACCCTGAGCCAGCTTCCGACCAACCCGTGGAAGCTTCACTTCTGCCTCGCCCGCCACATCGATCCCCAGTCCATCGAAGGGGGGACCCTGGAGCGCCAGAGCGGCAGCTACAAGGTGCTGGTGCCCGAGGAGGGGGTCAGCGAGCTGCGTTTCTGCTGTCGCCACACCCCCATCAAGCGCCATTCCGATCTGCCCCAGGGCTTCTTCCTGAGCCTGGACGCCAAGGGGCAGTTGCTGCCCGTGACGCTGGCCGGTGAGGTGCTGGGCCTGCCGGTCCCGCCGCCCGCCGGCCCCGATCTGCCCGAGGTGGAGGCCGCCAACGGCATAGTGCCACACCCCGCCCATCTGATTTACACCGATGGCAACTTCCGGCTGGCGGAGCGGGCCCATGTCAGCGGCCCCGTTCCCCTCGCCCCCCTGCTCGCCCATTTCAACGAGCTGACGGGCCTCGCCCTGACCCAGGATCACGACGCCGAGATCCACCTCGTGGAGGCAGCGCTCACCCCCGAGGGGTACGAGCTCTCCATCACCACGGAGGGGATCACCATCCGGGCCGCCGGCGAGGCAGGCTGGCGCCACGGGCTGGTGAGCCTGGCCCAGTGGGCCCTGCAGCACGGCGAGAGCCTGCCCTGCCTCGAGCTGACGGACGAACCCCGTTTCGGTTTTCGCGGCATCTTCCTCGACTGTGCCCGCCACTTCCATCCCGTCGCCACCCTCAAGCGCCTGCTCAAACAGATGAGTCTCTACAAGTTCAACCGCTTCCACTGGCACCTGACCGATGACGAGGGCTGGCGCCTCGAGATCAAGGCCTTCCCCCAGCTGACCGAGGTGGCGGCCTGGCGCGGCCACGGCCTGGCCGTCGGGCCCCAGCTGAGCGGGGGCCCCGACCCTTACGGCGGCTACTACACCCAGAGCGAGGTGCGCGAACTGGTGACCTATGCCGCCGGGCTCGGCATCACCATAGTGCCGGAGATCGACATCCCGGGGCACTGCCACGCCGCCATCAAGGCGCTGCCAGGGCTGCTGGTGGAGGAAGCCGATCACTCCCGCTACCTCTCGGTACAATATTTCGATGACAACGTGCTCAACCCGGCGCTGCCCGGCACCTACCAGTTCCTGGAAGCCGTGATGGACGAGGTGTGCGAGCTCTTCCCGGGCTCTCAGATCCACATGGGGGGGGACGAGGTACCGACCGGTGTCTGGACCGACAGCCCCGCCTGCCGCCAGCTGATGGCCAAAGAGGGTTATCAGGATTGCCGCGAGCTGCAGGGCCACCTGCTGCGCCACTGCCAGCGGTACCTGGCCGCCAGGGGCAAGCAGATGCTGGGCTGGGAAGAGATACTGCACGGTGACAAGGTCAGCCGGGAGGCGGCCATCTGCGCCTGGACCAGCTTCCAGGCGGGGCTCGATGCCGCGGCGGCGGGCTATCCCGTGGTGATGGCCCCGGCCCAGTCCCTCTATCTGGACATGGCCTGGAATCAGGACATCCACGAACCCGGCCTCTACTGGGCGGGCACCCTCAATCTGGCACAGGTCTACGCCTGCGATCCCGCGCCAGCCGATTTCCATGCCAACGATAACATCCTGGGGGTGCTCAGCCCCTTGTGGTCGGAACTGATCACCTCTCGCGATCGTCTCGACTACATGTTGTTCCCGCGCCTGCTGGCCACCGCAGAGGTGGCGTGGAGCGATCCCGCCCGCAAGGAGTGGACGCACTTCGCCGCTCGCCTGCCCGGCCAGCTGCAGATCCTCGACACGTTGCAGGTGCGTTACCGGGTGCCACAAAGGTAGTGTTATCTTTCTCTTTTCGGCGACCTTTCGGTCGCCGTTTTTTTACCCTGCAACAACAAAAATCCAACCTAGCCCCTACTTTTTATCCGCCTTTGTTGGCAAAATGAGGCCCCCGATGAAGCCGGGCAAGGCGCCCCGCGCGAGGCTTCGGCTCATCCACAATAACAACCAGCCAGAAGATCGGAGCTTACCCCTATGGCCCGCAAACACGCACAGGTCGTGGACAGTGAAGTGGAGTTCCCCGCCGACGAACAACTCGTCTCCACCACTGACCTGCGCGGCGTCATCACCTACGCCAACCCCGCTTTCTGCCGCATCGCCGGCTACCATGTCGACGAGCTGGTCGGCCACAACCACAACCTGGTGCGCCACCCCGACATGCCCAAGGCCGCCTTCGCCGATCTCTGGGATCGCCTCAAGGAGGGCAACCCCTGGCGCGGTGTGGTCAAGAACCGTTGCAAGGATGGCCGTTACTACTGGGTCGACGCCTATGTCACCCCCATCTACGAGAACGGCAAGATAAGCGGCTACCAGTCGGTTCGCTGCAAGCCGGAGCCCGCCCTCAAGCAGGTGGCAAGCCAGACCTACCAGGCCCTGCTCAAGGCCGAACGGGGGGAGGCTCGCAAGCTCCCCTCCCTGCGCCCCTATCGCCCCCTGCTGCTGGGCTTGCCGCTGCTGGCGCTGTTTGGCTGGGCCGCCCTCACCCAGGGGGCCCTGACCGTGCTGCTGATGCTGCTGCCCCTGCTGGCCATTGCCGGCACCTACTGGCGCGAACTCATCGCCCTGCCCCGCTATCTCAGGCAGCTCGGCCAGCAATACGACAGCCTGACCCGGCTGGTCTATTCGGGGGATGAACCGGGGGCCATCGCCGACTTCCACCTCAAGATGCTGCAGGCCCGTATCCGCACCGTGCTGGGGCGGGTCAACGATGCCACCAACCCGCTGCAGGCCCTGGCGACCGACCTGCAGGACTCTTCCCACCGGGCCTTCCTCGACATCAATGAACAGGATGCCCAGACCCAGCAGATGGCCACCGCCATGACCCAGATGGCCAGCACGGCCCACGAAATAGCCCGCAACATCCAGGACACCAATGGCCAGGTGACCGAGGCCCGCAGCAGCTGCCAGAGCACGGTCGTGCAGCTGGATCAGACCCAGCTGCAGATGGCCCAGCTGGCGCAGCAGGCGGAGCAGGCCTTCCACTCCGCCGTCGAGCTGGCCAGCGAGTCGGAGCGCATCGGCAGCGTCATGGGGGAGATCCAGGGTATTGCCGAGCAGACCAACCTGCTGGCGCTGAACGCCGCCATCGAAGCGGCCCGGGCCGGCGAGCAGGGTCGCGGCTTCGCCGTGGTGGCGGACGAGGTGCGCACCCTCTCCACCCGCACCCATAAGGCGACCGAGCAGATCCAGGGCAGCATTCGCCAGATCCAGCACACCCTGGAACGCTGGCAGGGCATGATGCAGGACAACCTGGCCCAGACCCGGGAATGCGTCGAGATGACCCGCCAGGGATCAGGCAACCTGCACCTGGTCCTGGAGGAGATAGATCAGGTGACCGAGTTCTCCACCCAGATCGCCGCCGCCGCGGAGCAGCAGCAGGTGGTAGTGGAGGAGATCAGCCGCAACATCCACCAGATCTCCGAATACTCCCGCGCCAACAGCCAGAAGATCCGGGCGGTGGACGACTCCAGCCAGGAGCTCCTCAAGCGGGCAAGCGAGCTCAGGGGGCTGAGCCAGACCTTCGGCTGACGGATTGCAAGCCATATGACAGAAGCGCCACAATGGCGCTTCTGCTGTTTTGACGAGTCAACTTCATGAAAACGGAATCGCTCCCCCTGGACAAGGTGGCCCGCATCGAGGCCATCCTGGCCCTGATCCCGGCCGGTCGCGTGGTGAGCTATGGCCAGGTCGCCGATCTCGCCGGCCTGCCCGGACGGGCTCGCCTGGTGGGCAAGGTGCTGCGGGAAACGGACAAGACGCTGCCCTGGCATCGGGTGCTGGGGGCGGCGGGCACCATCTCGCTGCCCAAAGGGTCGGCGGGGTTTGACAGGCAAGCGGGGCTATTGCAGGAGGAGGGGGTGCCGGTGATCGGCGGCCGGGTCAGGATGCGGGAGTGGCAGTGGCAGCCCGACCTTGCCGAGCTGCTCTTTCTGCTCCCCTTCTAGGGGGCTCCCAGCCAGGGATCCCCCGAGGGGCTATTCATTGGCCAGAGGCCCCAGGATGTCGTCGCTGCGTACCTGCACCGGGATGGTTTCATCCTCCCGTTGCAGCAACACCAGCAGGCTCAGCCTGTCCACCTCCAGCACATAGGCGGTGCCTTCCCGCGTCAGGCAGGTCATGCCTGGCCGAATTTCATGTATCTCCATGACCACTCCCTGTCTTTCGCTGCCATCCATGCAGCTCTTCCAGTATACCGCCATCGTCAACAAAGAGGCCCCTCGCAAGGGGCCTCTTTCGTCATTGTGTGACCGGCAACGGGTCAGGCTTTCTTCGCCTTGGGCAGGCTCTCCTGCCATTTTCCGTTGTCGTAGTGGGCTGTCCAGCCGGTCGCCTTGCCGTTGACCTCGGTCATCACGTACTGCTCCTTGGTCTTGCGACTGAAGCGCACGATGGAGGCGTTACCGTCAGGATCTGACGCCGGGGCATCGGCCAGGTACTGGTGCTTGGGCGACAGGCGGTCACGGAAGCGCTTGAGCTCTTCCACCAGAGGCGCACGAGTCTCACGGGATTTCGGGAAGTTGCTGGCAGCCAGGAAGAGACCTGCAGCGCCGTCACGCAGCACGAAGTGGGCGTCGGACTGGGTGCATTTCAGCTCGGGCAGGGGTACCGGATCTTCCTTCGGCGGCGCGATGTCACCGTTTTTCAGGATCTTGCGGGTGTTTTTGCAGGTGTCGTTGGTGCAACCCATGTACTTGCCGAAGCGGCCGTTCTTGAGCTGCATCTCGGATCCGCAGCGATCGCACTCGATGCTCGGCCCTTCGTAGCCCTTGAGCTTGAACTGCCCCTGCTCGATCTCGTAGCCGTCGCAATCGGGGTTGCGACCGCAGACGTGCAGCTTGCGGCTGTCGTCGATGATGTAGGCATCCATGGCGGTGCCGCACACGCCGCAGCGGTGCTTGGCACGCAGCGCCTCGGTTTCCGCCTCGTCACCGTCAGTGGCGGAGACGAACTCGTCCGCGCTAACCAGGTTGATGGTCTTCTTGCAGCGCTCCTTGGGCGGCAAGGCGTAGCCGGAGCAACCGAGGAAGACGCCGGTGGTGGCGGTGCGAATGCCCATCTTGCGGCCGCAGTCGGGGCAGTCGATGTCGGTCAGCACCATCTGGTTGGCGCGCATGCCCCCCTCTTCATGGGGCTTGTCGGCCTGCTCCAGCTCCTGGGTAAACTCGGCGTAGAAGGCGTCCAGCACCTTCTTCCACTCCAGGCTCCCCTCGGCGATGCCGTCGAGCTTGTCTTCCATCTTGGCGGTGAACTCGTAGTTCATCAGCTCGACGAAGTTCTCCACCAGGCGGTCGGTGACGATCTCCCCCATCTTCTCGGCGAAGAAACGGCGGCTCTCGACCCGCACATAGCCGCGATCGACGATGGTGGAGATGATGGAGGCGTAGGTGGACGGGCGGCCGATGCCGCGTTTCTCCAGCTCGCGCACCAAGGCCGCTTCGGTGAAGCGGGCGGGCGGCTTGGTGAAGTGCTGGCGCGGGTCGAGTTTGACCAGTTTGAGCACCTCGCCCACTGTCACCGCTGGCAGCTGGCTGTCATCGCCCTTGCGACCCATGGGCGGCAGCGCCTTGGTCCAGCCGGCGAAGCGCAGGGTACGACCGCGGGCCTTGAGCTCGAACTCGCCCGCCTTGACGGTCAGGGTGGAGGAGTCGTATTGGGCCGGGGTCATCTGGCAGGCGACGAACTGGCGCCAGATGAGGTCGTAGAGCCGCATGGCGTCCGGCTCCATCCCTTCCAGCATCTCGGCAGTGACCTGCACGCTGGAGGGGCGGATCGCCTCGTGGGCCTCCTGGGCGTTGGCCTTGGCACCGTACAGGTTCGGCTCGGCCGGCAGGTAGGCGGCGCCATACTGCTCGCCGATGTATTCCCGCACCGCCTCGACCGCCTCTTTGCTGAGGTTGGTGGAGTCGGTACGCATATAGGTGATGTAACCCGCTTCGTAGAGACGCTGGGCCATCATCATGGTCTTCTTGACCCCGAAGCTCAGGCGGGTGGAGGCGGCCTGCTGCAGGGTGGAGGTGATGAAGGGAGCGGACGGCTTGGAGCCAGTCGGCTTGTCTTCCCGGTTCACCACCTTGTAGTCTACCCCTTCCAGGGCCGCCACGGCGGCGAAGGTCTCAGCCTGGGTCACCGGCTTGAAGTCCGCCCCGTTGCGGCTGACCACCTCCATGCGCAGCTCGCTCTTCTCGGCGGTCAGCAGATCGGCGTTGAGATCCCAGAACTCCACCGGCACGAACGCCTTGATCTCGCGCTCCTTGTCGACGATGAGGCGCACCGCGACGGATTGCACCCGACCGGCGGAGAGGCCGCGGGCCAGCTTCTTCCAGAGCAGCGGGGAAACCATGTAGCCCACCACCCGGTCGAGGAAGCGACGGGCCTGCTGGGCGTTGACACGATGGATGTTCAGCTCGGACGGCTGGGCAAACGCCTCCTGGATGGCGGTCTTGGTGATCTCGTTAAACACCACGCGCTTGTAGCGGCTGTCGTCGCCGCCGATGATCTCGCGCAGGTGCCAGGCGATCGCTTCCCCCTCTCTATCCAAGTCGGTTGCGAGATAGATGGTGTCGGCCTTGGCGGCCAGACTCTGCAACTCGCTGACCACTTTTTCCTTGCCGGGCAAAACCTGGTAGTTGGCCTGCCAGCCTGCGGTCGGGTTGATCCCCATCCGTGAGAACAGGGCGTTGCGATCCTTGGCCGCCTTCTCGGATTCGCTGAGCTTGACGCCGCGAATGACAGGTTTTTTGGGCTCGGTGCTGGCACTGCCGCTGGTCGGCAGGTCGCGCACGTGACCGACGCTGGATTTCACCACGTAGTCCTTGCCCAAATATTTGTTGATGGTCTTGGCCTTGGCCGGAGACTCCACTATGACCAGTGATTTGCCCATGCTGTAACTATTATCCTCGTTGCACCCGACGGGGTTGGCGTGCGGTTTTGTGGGGCTGTATAAGAGATTTGACGGGAAAAAGCAATCTTGTGAACAAATTTGCCAGCCAGCCCGAACCGCTCTGATTCTTTATTTATTAATGCGAAGCCGGCGTGCCGGACGCAACCGCTTTTTTGTTTTTATGCTATATCCCCCCCTTTTTTAGATTGGAAATGACATATCCAGCCACCCTTGTGACATAAAAACCCATTCTGGTTATCAGCTTGTTACAAAGGATGAAATCTCTTTATAATGGCCGCACGCCGCAGCTTTGTGCGCGGAAGGAACCGCTCCCCATATAAAAATCGAAAGGATGTAATCATGAAGCACTTCGAGGTCAACTTCGACGGCCTGGTCGGCCCCACCCACAACTACGCCGGCCTCTCCTATGGCAACGTCGCCTCCCAGAACAATGCCAAGGAGGCGTCAAATCCGAAGGAGGCCGCCAAGCAGGGGCTGCGCAAGATGAAGGCGCTGACCGAGCTCGGCATGGTGCAAGGGGTGCTGGCGCCCCAGGAGCGACCGGATCTCGCGACCCTGCGTCGCCTGGGCTTCACCGGCAACGATGCAAGCGTCCTGGCCCAGGCCGCAAAACAGGCCCCCGCCGTGCTGGCCGCCTGCTACTCCGCCTCCAGCATGTGGACCGCCAACGCCGCCACCGTCTCCCCCAGTGCCGATACCCAGGATGGCCGCATCCACTTCACCCCCGCCAACCTGACCAACAAGTTCCACCGCTCCCTCGAGCCCGAAGTGACCGGCCGCATCCTGCGCGCCGTCTTCAACAACGACCGCCACTTCAGCCACCACCAGCACCTGCCGGAGAACGATCACTTCGGTGACGAGGGCGCCGCCAACCACACCCGTCTGTGCCGCGCCTATGGCGAGGCCGGGGTCGAGCTGTTCGTCTATGGTCGCAGCGCCTTCGACGTCTCCCGCCCCGCCCCCCAGCGCTACCCGGCCCGCCAGACCCTGGAGGCCAGCCAGGCCATCGCCCGCCTGCACGGCCTGGGGGACGAGAGCGCCGTCTTCATCCAGCAGAACCCGGACGTGATCGATCAGGGGGTGTTCCACAACGACGTGATCGCGGTGGGCAACCAGAACGTGCTCTTCTTCCACCAGCAGGCCTTCCTCAACACTGCATCGGCCCTGGCCGAGGTGCGTACCAAGTTTGGCGAGGGTGAGCTGCACTTCATCGAGGTGCCGACGGCGGAAGTCTCCGTACTGGATGCGGTGAAGTCCTATCTGTTCAACACCCAGATCCTGACCCTGCCGTCCGGCGAGATGGCCATCATCGCCCCCACCGAGTGCCGCGACAACCCGGCGGTGGCCGCCTACCTGGCCAAGCTGGTGACCCTGGGCACCCCGATCAAGGGAGTGCACTACATGGACGTGAAGCAGAGCATGAAGAACGGCGGCGGCCCCGCCTGCCTGCGTCTGCGCGTAGCCATGAACGACACCGAACTCGCCGCGGTCAACCCGGCCTGCCTGATCAACGATGCCCAGTTCACCCGCCTGGACAACTGGGTGGATCGCCACTACCGCGACAGCCTGACCCTGGACGATCTGCGCGACCCCTCCCTGGTGCTGGAGACCCGCACCGCCCTGGACGAGCTGACCCAGATCCTGAAACTCGGCTCCGTCTACCCCTTCCAGCGCTAAGGCGCTCCGACGCAATAAAAAAGAGAGCCGGGCAAGTGCCCGGCTCTCTTTATTCCACTCCTGAACAGCGCCTCAGCGCCAGGGGCCTTGCTGCCACAGCCGGCCAAGGCCGGACTCCAGCCCCAGCGCCGCTTGTTTCCCCAGCTTCTGGGTCAGGCTCTTGGGCTTGCTGAAGCGAATGCCGACCACCTTGTGGTGGCTGGCCTGGGCCAGCAGGTAGTCATCGCTGGTGCAGAGCGCGTCCACCAGGCCGAGCTGCTTGGCCTCGCTCGCCAGCCAGTGCTCCCCCGTGGTGACCCTGTCGATGTCGAGGTTGGGTCTGTGCTCGGCCACGAAGGCCTTGAACCGCTCGTGGATGGCCCCCAGCTCCTCGCGAAACTTCTCCCGCCCCAGATCGTCGTTCTCGCCGAACATGGTGATGGTGCGCTTGTACTGGCCTGCGGTGTGCATCTCGAACTCGATGTCGTGCTTTTTGAGCAGCTTGTTGAAGTTCGGCATCTGGGCGATCACGCCGATGGAGCCAACGATAGCAAAGGGCGCCGCCAGGATCTTGTCCGCCACGCAGGCCATCATGTAGCCGCCGCTCGCCGCCACCTTGTCGATGGCCACGGTGAGGGTGATGTCCTTGTCTCGCAGGCGCTGCAGCTGGGAGGCGGCCAGGCCATAGCCGTGCACCACGCCGCCGCCGGACTCGAGGCGCAGCAGCACCTCGTCCCCCGGCCGGGCGACGCCGATCACCGCGCTCACCTCTTCCCGCAGGGAGGCTACCTCCCTGGCATCCATGCTGCCGTGAAAATCGAGCACGAAGAGTCGGCTGCGCTCATCCTCGCCCTTGGCGCGGGCCTTGTGGTCGGCCTTGCGCGCCTTCTCCATCTGCTTGCGCTCGGCCTTGCCAGCCAGCGCCGCCTGCAACTGATGACGCCCCTGCTCCAGTTCGCTGGAGAGATCGGTCACCACCAGCTCCCCCTTGCGCGCCTTCGGCTGGCGGCTGCTCGCGATCATCAGGATGACGGCGCCGATGGCCAGCAGGAAGGTGAGGGTCTTGGCCAGAAACAGGCCGTACTCGGTCAGAAATGCCACTTGATGCTCCACTGGTGTCCCCCCGATGAGTCGGGTGAGGGTCGATTTTGTTACATAGTAAGGAGTTTGCCGGCATCAGGCAAAAACTCTGCCGCGACCCGGTTCCATCCTGCACCGATCCGCGCTAGCTCCCTGTTTTATTCACATTTTTGCCATCTCATACTGGCCAACTGCTGGGCCCGGTCAGTACACTTGCCTCCTCTATTTGCTGGCGTGTCCATCCGCCAGGTCAAGGATCGTTAACAGGAGTTCACATGCTCGATTATCAGGCCCCCCAGGACCTGCTCAAGGACAAGGTCATTCTGGTGACGGGCGCCGGTGACGGCATCGGCCGCGAGGCGGCACTCACTTACGCGGCCCACGGCGCCACCGTGATCCTGCTCGGGCGCACCAGTGCCAAACTCGAGGCGGTCTACGACCAGATTGAGGCGGCCGGCCATCCCCTGCCCGCCATCGTGCCGGTGGATCTCAAGGGGGCGACCGCCGCCCACTACCGCGGCATGGCCGAGACCTTCGCCCAGCAGTTCGGTCGCCTCGACGGCGTGCTCTTCAACGCCGGGCTGCTCGGCACCCTGTCGCCGTTCGAGCACATCCAGGAGCAGGAGTGGGACGAAGTGATGCAGGTCAACGTCAAGTCCGAATTCCTGCTGACCCAGGCGCTGCTGCCCCTCGTTCGCCAGACCGCGAAAGAGCACGGCGAGGCCTCCATCGTCTACACCTCTTCCAGCGTGGGTCGCAAGGGGCGCGCCTACTGGGGCACCTATGCCATCTCCAAGTTCGCCGTCGAGGGGATGATGGAAGTGCTGGCTGACGAGCTGGAGAACACCAGGGTGCGGGTCAATACCCTCAACCCGGGCGGCACCCGTACCAGGATGCGGGCCAGCGCCTTCCCGGCGGAAGATCCCCAGACCCTGAAGACCCCGGCCGACCTGATGCCGCTCTATCTCTATCTGATGGGGCGGGACAGCCAGGGCCAGACCGGTCGGACCTTTGTGGCCCAGCCCAAATAAATCAACGATCCCAGCGGATGGGGTTACAGTGAAGAGGGGCGGCCAGGCGCGTCCCTTTGAATCTCATTTGCCCTGACAGGTTGCACTATGTTTCGTCCCAAGAGCACGTTTGAGCAATGGCGGATCTTTCAGGCCGTGGTGGACTGTGGCGGCTACGCCCAGGCCGCCGAGGCGCTGAACAAGAGCCAATCCTCCCTCAATCATGCGGTCGCCAAGCTGCAGCAGAGTCTGGGTGTAGCCCTGCTGGAGGTACGGGGACGCAAGGCGGTGCTGACGCCGGCGGGGGAGATCTTTCTCAAGCGGGCCCGCCAGCTCAGTCAGCAGGTGGAAGAGCTGGAGAACCTGGCCAACAACCTGGAACGCCAGTGGGAGCCGCAGATCAACCTCTATGTCTCCGTGCTGCAGCCGCGGGAGCGGCTCTACCGGGCGCTGGCCCACTTCTATCCCCGCAGCCGGGGTTGTCGCATCAACCTGCACGAGCGGATCCACTGCCACTTCAATGCGCTGCAACCCGGGGATCTGATGCTCTCCGAGCACCTGCCCCAGGATCGCACCGGCCTGCCCCTGGACGAGGTGTGCCTGCTGCCCCTGTGTGCGTCGGGCCATCCCCTCGCCGAACAGGAGGAGCCCGTCACCACCGAGCAGCTCGCCACCTACAACCAGATCAGCCTGCATCCCCCCATCCACCGCTCGGTGGACTGGAACGATGCGGACGACACCGGCTGGAAGGCGACCCACTATCACGAGGTGCTCAGCATGGTACGCCTCGGGCTCGGTTACGCCTGGGTGCCCCGTCACCTGGTGCAGGAGGAGCTCGCCAGTGGCGCCCTGGTGCAGCTCGAACTGGCCGGCGGCAACGAACGCTACCTCTACACCTACCTGCTCACCCCGGCGGTCGACGCCCTGGGTCCGGCAGCCGAGCTGCTGCTGCGCTGCCTGCGCAACGAATACCAGAGCGACGACGACAAATAACCCCCAGCGCCCTCCCCCGGGAGCGGGCGCCTGAGCCCCCCTCCACTAGACGTTAGGCACCCGCCAGCAGGCGGCCAGCGCCATCAAGGCCAGTGCCATGGCCACCATGAAGACCCCGTGAAAACTCCAGATCTCGGCCACGGTGCCGGCGATGGCCCCCGCCATGATGGAGCCGGTGCGGATGCTGTTGGAGAACAGGGTGGTCGCCACCCCGGCGCGGCCCGGCATCAGATCCTGGAAGTAGGACATGCCGATGCCGGCGACAATCCCGATGAAGATGGCGTTCAGCAGTTGCAGCGCGATCAGCGCCGTCTGGCTGGAGAGGGTGACCAGGCCAACGTAGAAGCCGACGCCGGCCAGCACCGCCAGCAGCATCATGGGCCGCTTGCCAAAGCGCCGGGTGTAATAACCCGCCAGCAGCATGAAGGGGATCTCCAGCGCCGCCGCCGTTCCCATCAGCACCCCAGCCAGCTTCTCGTCCAGCCCCAGCTCGCGGGTGATGTAGAGCGGCATGTTGATGAGGTACATGCTGTTGCAGGTCCACATCAGGGTGGAGGCGATGAAGAGCGCCCGCACCGAAGGGGTGCGCCAGCTGCTCACCCGCACCTCTCCCTCGGCAGGCCTGGCCAGCGGCAGGGAGGGGAGCCAGCGCCACACCACGAAAGCGCAGACCAGATAGGCCAGGGCCGAGGCGAGGTACATCACCTCGAAGCCGTAGCCGATGGCCAGCGCGAAGGCAGCCGGCGGCCCTATCACCCAGGCCAGGGAGAACTGGGCCCGCAACACGGAGCTGAACATGTCGGCCTGCTTGTTGCGGCTGTCGGCGTATTCCCGCGCCAGGGCGAACAGCTGGGGGCTGGCGGTAGCGGTCAGGCTCGCCAGCAGCACCCCCAGGCTCACCAGCAACCAGTATTGGCGGTTCCAGGCGAACAGCAGGGAGAGCACGATGCCGGCAAAACAGCAGCGCAGGATCAGTTGTTTGCGATCCCCCTTGTTGTCGGAGCGATGGCCGAGCCACTGGCTGATGAGGATGCCGATCACCGCGTTGACCGTATAGAAGAGCCCCACCAGGAAGGGACGGACCTGCACCTCCTCTGCCAGGAACAGGCTCAGGGTCGGCACCTGGAGCGCCACCGCCACCCCGGTCATGAAGGTCACGGCAAGAAAGGAGAGAGAGACGGGATCCGGCCTCTTGCGGGCTGCACTCAGCAAACTCATAGAGATACCATTGATATGGAAGAGAAAAGGGAGCCAGGAACGGGCAGGCGTACGATTTGACGGCGATTATCTTATGCCATTGTCAACAGCGACCTCAAGGCTTGCGGGGGCGCGGCCAAGTCCGTACATTGGTAGCCCATCTCTGGCCAGTACAAGGATTTAACATGTTTGATTTTGACCGGGAAATTGACCGCAGCGGCACCATGAGCCTGAAATGGGACAAGTACAAGGGCCAGGATGTGCTGCCCATGTGGGTGGCAGACACCGACTTCGTCTCCCCCCCCGCCATCCTGGAGGCGCTCACCCAGCGGGTCGCCCACGGCGTCTTCGGCTATTCCCGCCCCTCCCCCCGGCTGATCGAACTCATCAAGACCCGCATGCAGGCGCGCTATGGCTGGGAGATCCAGCCCGAGTGGCTCGTCTTCCTGCCCGGCGTGGTGCCGGGCCTCAACCTCGCCTGCAAGGCCTGGAGCCAGCACGGACGCGGCATCATCACCCCCAAGCCCGTCTACTACCCCTTCCTGCAGGCGCCGGGCTTCAACGACCGCCCCCTGCTCACCGTCCCCATGGTGGAGGAGGCCGGACGCTGGGTGCTGGATCTCGAGGAGCTGGAGCGCCAGGCGCCGTCGGCGGATCTGCTGCTGCTGTGCAACCCTCACAACCCGGGCGGCACCGTCTTCACCCGCGAGGAGCTCCTGGCCATCGACGCCATCGCCGAACGCCACAACCTGGTGATCTGCTCCGATGAAATCCACTGCGATCTGCTGCTGGACAAGGATGCCCGCCACATCCCCTACGGTGCCCTGAGCCCGGCGGCGGCCGAGCGCTCTGCCGTCATGATGGCGCCGAGCAAGACCTTCAACATCGCGGGCCTGTGCTGCTCCTTCGCCGTGATCCCCAACGCCAGGCTGCGCCTGAAATTGCAGCAGGCGATGCGCGGCATCAGTGCCGACGTCAACCTGCTGGGCTATGTGGCGGCCGAAGCGGCCTACGAAGGGGGCGATCCCTGGCTGACCGAGCAGCTCGACTACCTGGCGGGCAACCTGGCCCTGATCGAGCAGGCCGTTGCCCGCTGGCCCGGTATCAAACTGGCCAGGCACCAGGCCACCTACCTCGCCTGGATCGACGTGAGCGCCCTGGGGCTGGACGATCCCATTGCCTTCTTCGAGCAGGCCGGGGTCGGCCTCTCCCCCGGCGCCCAGTTTGGCGACGGCCAGTTCGTGCGGCTCAACTTCGGTTGCCCCCGGGCGCGGCTCGCCGAGGCGCTGGCCCGCATGGAGAAGGCCATCCTCCAGCGCTGACAGGGAGCGCCGCGGCTGCCGGTCAGCCGCGGCCAGATGGCAAAAATCATTCAGGTTCCCATCCGATGCAGATAAGATGAGACCTATGACGGGATGAGCCTGGCTCATCCTTTTTTTCAGCCACGGTTTTGGTTCACTATGCGCCCATTCGCCCTCTTTCCCCTGCTGCGCCTGTCACGCATCGCCCTCCCCTGGCTGGCGGCCATGCTGGCCCAGCCCCTTCTGGCCGCCCCCGCCTATGTCACCATAGGCACGGGGGCGCTCAATGGCGTCTACTACCCCACGGGTGGCGCCATCTGCCGCCTGCTCAACGAAGAGAGCGATCGTCACGGCCTGCACTGCACGGTGCAGAGCACCTCGGGCTCCCTCGCCAATCTGGCCGAACTCACCAAGGGAGATATTCAACTGGCCCTGGTGCAGTCGGATGTGCTCCATCACGCGGTACAGGGCAGCGGCCCCTTCGCGGGCCAGGCTCCTGACGATCGCCTGCGCAGCCTGTTGCGACTCCATCAGGAGTCCCTGACCCTGCTCGCCAGCGCCACCAGCAACATCACCACCCTGGCAGACATCGAAGGCAAGCGGGTCGAACTCGGCGCCCCCAACTCGGGGGACAAGGTCACCAGCCTGGCACTCCTGGACGCCATGGGCTGGCAGCCGGCCAGCTTCATGCCGCCCCCCCCGAGCACGCCCGGCAACCGGCTAGAAGGGCTCTGCAACGGTACCCTGGACGCCGCCTTCGTGGTCGCCGGCCACCCCAACCAGGCCATCGGCGACCTGACCGGTCGCTGCAAGGCACGCCTCATCCCCATCGAGGGGGAGCAGATAGACAGGCTGCTCAAGCAGTATCCCTACTATGAGCGCAGCCGCATCGGCGCCAACCTCTATCCGGGGCAGACCAGTGCGGTCAGCACCTTCGCCGTCACCGCCGAGCTGGTGGCGCTGGCCAGCCTGCCCGAGACCGAGGTGCGCACCCTGCGCGACGTGCTGAACGAGCGCCTCAAGCAGTTCACCCGTTTGCACCCGGCCCTCACGACCCTCACCTGGGAGGGAATGCAGGCCGGGAAACTCGCCCCGCTCCACCCGGGCATGCTGGATGCCGCGCCGGCGCCCATGTTGCAGCCGGATGCGCTCACGGCATCCGGAGCCCAGGCCACCTCGGGAGCCCTGCCCACCGACTCCCCGGCCCCCACCAGTGCGGCCACCCCGCTGGAAGGCGCCGAGACCCGGCCGGAGCAACCCGCCGGCGCCACCCTGCCGGCGAGCTCGGCCGCGGTGGCCACAGACACGGCACCGGCCCTGACCGGGAGCCCGGCCCGGGGCAGCGCCGTGCTGACGCCGGGTGCCTTGCCCGCCGCCGAAGGCCAGACCCCGTCGGCAGCAGGCGCGACCGGCCAGACGGCGCCACTTCCCTCCACGCCCAGCGGCGCCGTCGAGGTGAAGGAAACGCCCGCCCAGTGACGGGCACCCGAAACGAAAAGAGAAAAGGCCACCCCTGGGTGGCCTCTTCTCTTTTCGGCGACGAGCCGGGCTGCGGCGTCAATTGACGGCTGGCAGCAGGGCCGGGCTCTGGATCTCCTCCTCCACCCAGTGCAGCAACTGCTTGATGGCCCGCGACAGCACCTGGTTCTGGCGCACCACATACCCCAGGCTGGTGCCGGGAAAGTCGGTGAGCCGGGTCACGGGGGCGGTCAGCTTGAGCCTGGGGTGGAGGGAGAAGTCCGGCACGATGGCGACCCCGAAGCCCGCCTCCGCCCAGTCGAGCTGGGCATCCACGCTGCCCACCTCCATGATGCGGCAGCTCGGCAGGCCGAGCAGGGGCAATGAGGGGTCGATGAGTGCCCGGGTCCGGGTGTCGTGGCCCAGCAGGATCAGGGTGGGTTCGTCCAGGGGATCTCTCTCCCCCGAGCTCGCCCGCGCCTGCCAGCGGCCAAGGCCGTGGCCCAGGGCGCACCAGGTCACCTGCTGCAGCTCTGTGTAGAAGAGCGGTTCGCTGCGCTTTTGCGCCATCACGAAGCCGAGATCCGCCTTGCCCGCCCGCACCAGATCCGCCGCCTGATCCGAGGTGGTGTTGAACAGGGTGAGGTCGATGCCGGGAAAAGCCTGCTTGAAACGCTGGAACGGCTGGATGAGCAGCAGGCGCGAGATGATGTCGCTGGCGGCGATGGCGAGCGTCCCCTGACTCAGCTGGCTCAGGGCATTGAGATCGGACTGGCAGAGCTGCAGCTCGTTGATGGCGCGCTCGGCGCTTTGCAGCAGCCGCTCCCCCGCCTGGGTCAGGCGAAACGGGCTGCGCTCCACCAGCTTGACCCGGGTCGCCTGCTCCAGGTTCTTGAGGTGCAGGCTGACGTTGGGCTGGGTCATGTGCAGCTCGGTGGCGGTCTGGCCGAAATGCTGCAGCCGGGCCAGGGTGACGAAGGTATGTAGCCAGTGAATGTCCAGCATGGGGATCCTCTTCTACCCCGGCTCCCGGGGCGCCGCCCAGTGGGGAGGGACGCCTCCCGAAGCGGGCATGGTGTCGATAAATACACCACAATTATATGACTCTCTTATCGGAATTATAAAGATAATTAATTTTTCTAATCCGCCCCGGCCTCCTAGGATGATCGCCTAACGTCTTAGGAGAAAGAGTCATGTCGTCTATCGTAGTCGTAGGTGCTAACTGGGGTGATGAAGGCAAGGGCCGCATCGTCGATTATCTGGCAGGCCAGGCTGGCGCCAGCATTCGTTTCCAGGGCGGCAACAACGCCGGCCACACCGTGGTCAACGATCTGGGCACCTTCAAGCTGCACCAGGTGCCGAGCGGCGTCTTCAACCCGGACTGCCTGGTCGTGCTGGGCCCCGGCATGGTGATCAGCCCCGAAAAGCTGACCGTCGAGCTGGAAGAGGTCAAGGCCTCCGGCGTCACGCCCAAGCTCGCCATCTCTGACCGCGCCACCCTGTGCCTGCCGCTGCACGCACTGGAAGACACCCTGGAAGAGCAACGCCTGGGCGACGGCGCCTACGGCTCCACCCGTCAGGGCATTGCCCCGGCTTACGGTGATCGGGTCATGAAAAAGGCGATCCTGGTGGGCTGGCTGAAACAGCCGGACGTGCTGGTGGAACGCATCCAGTTCATGCTGGACTGGAAACTGCCGCAGATGAAGGCTCTCTATCCCGACTTCGAATTCACCCAGACCGCCCAGGAAATGGCCGACTGGCTGCTGGAAGTGTCCGCTCCCTGGCTGGACGCCGTCTGCAACGTCAGCATGCCCCTCAAGGCCCTGCAGGCCGAAGGCAAGACCCTGCTGTTCGAAGCCCAGCTGGGCGCCGGCCGTGACCTCATCTACGGCGAATACCCCTGGGTCACCTCCTCCCACGTGTCTGGCGCCTACGCCGGCATCGGTGGCGGTCTGCCGGGCCTGCGCCCGGAGCGCGTCATCGCCGTGGCCAAGGCATTCAGCTCCTCCGTCGGTACCGGCACCCTGCTGACCGCCATGGAGAACCAGGACGAGTTCCGCAAGATCACCAACGAGTTCGGCGCCACCACCGGCCGTCCCCGTGACGTCGGCTACTTCGACGCCGTCGCCACCAAGAATGGCGTCGAGCTGCAGGCCGCCACCGAAGTGGCCCTGACCAAGCTGGACTGCCTGACCGGTCTGCCGGATCTGAAGATCTGCGTGGCCTACCAAGGCGCTCACACCGAGAACCCGATCTGGCCGCAGACCGCCGCCCTCACCCCCGTCTACGAGAAGATGGAGAGCTGGAGCGAAGACATCAGCGGCTGCCGCACCTTCGCCGAGCTGCCCAAGGCGGCCCAGGACTACGTGCTGCGCATCGAAGCCCTGCTGGGCGTGCCGGTGCCCATGGTCTCCGTCGGCCCGGGCCGTGACGAGATGATCCTGCGCTAAGCCGCCCTAACCTCTCTCTGCTACACCAAAACCGGCATCCCTGATGCCGGTTTTTTTATGCCCGCCTTTTTGCCGCCGACCGTCGCGCGATCGCAGTGACGACCTCCCAAGCCCTTCACTGCACAGCTATCCGCTTAAAGCCAGGATCGGCCAGCTCCCTTGTCCATGCCGGCACACCGGCCCCCCCTGCCCCGCTCACCGCTCACCGCTCACTGCTCACTGCTCACTGCTCACTGCTCACTGCTCACTGCTCACTGCCAAAGTAAATAGTTACTAAAACAAAAATCCATGTAACTCCGTGTAACCGGGTGATCAGGCTCACACCACGGCTCTGAATACCGTGATGCAGCTCCCAAACACCCCGTGAAATTGCCCTAAAATGGCTCACGCAAAAATGTTTTCACTAAAACAGAACTAAAAAAACACCTTCCTTAACCTACAAACGATCATTGGAGTGAGTAATGTTTCGTAAAAGTTTACTTTCAGTCGCCCTGGGCGTTGCCCTGTTTGGCCTCACCGCCTGCAACGGCAATGAATCCAGCAGCCCGGCCGCCCCCAGCGCCACCCTGGCGAACCAGTACAAGGACGTGATCGACCGCAGCGGCACCCCGCGCCAGTTCCGTGACTTTGACAGCTACTCCAACCTCAAATACAACCCGCTGCTGGACCTCGGTGCCTGGCACGGCTTCCTGCTGCCCGCCAGCGACAGCGAGTGGGGCGGCTTCACCGGCCCCATGGTCATCTCGGAGGAATACAGCCTCTTCTTCGCCAGCGAGCTGGACAAGCTGACCCTGAGCGATGAGAGCGGCCGCGCCTTCCCGCTCACCAGCGCCAGCAGCCACGACATCCATGCCATCCCGGGGGCCCTGGTGCAACGCTTCGAGTTCGAGCCCTTCACCCTGGAGCTGGAGCTGCGCTACGGCGATGCCCGCACCGCCATCATCCGTACCCGCCTCATCAACCACCAGGATGCGCCGCTCACTCTGACCCTCAACTGGCAGGGGGCTCTGCTCAACCAGTGGGATGCCAAGAATACGGTCGCCAGCAAGTACCCCGACTGGACCCGCACCCTCAGCCAGAGCGAACGCGGTGTGGCGTTCCAGTTTGGCGAGTTGCGCAGCACCTGGAACATCATGCAAGGCGGCAGCGCCAGCTACCGCATCGATCGCACCCTGCCGAGCCGCACCACCCTCGACGAGCAGGGGCTTGGCTACGTGAGCGAGGCCAGCCTCACCCTGGCCGCCAAGGGGCAGCAGGACATCTACACCCTGCAGAGCTATGTGCACTCGAGCGATGAGGCAAGCCGCTTCGAGCAGAGCCGCCAGGCGCTCCTGGCCAGGCCAGCCGACTACTTCGATGACTCCATCCGCCGCTGGGAGGATTACCTCGAGCGCGGCCTCTCCAACCAGGGGATCCCGGAGTCCGAGCGTCGCATCGCGGTCAAGGCGATGGAGACCCTCAACGGCAACTGGCGCTCGCCGGCAGGCGCCATCCTGCACGACGGGGTGACCCCCTCCAACACCGCCCGCTGGTTCGACGGGGTCTGGGCCTGGGACAGCTGGAAGCACGCCTACGCCATGGCCCACTTCAACCCCGAGGTAGCCAAGAACAACGTGCGCGCCATGTATGACTACCAGATCCAGGCGGATGATCCGGTGCGCCCCCAGGACGCCGGCATGGTGATCGACGCCGTCTTCTACAACAAGCTCGCCGATCGGGGTGGCGACGGCGGCAACTGGAACGAGCGCGACACCAAGCCGCCCCTCTCCGCCTGGGCCATCTGGGAGATCTACAGCGCCACCAAGGACAAGGCCTTCATCGCCGAGATGTATCCGAAGATCCGGGCCTATCACGACTGGTGGTACCGGGCCCGGGACAACAACCGCAACGGCATCATCGAATACGGCGCCACCCGCCACGTCGAGCACAACGACGAGTTCGGCAACATCACCTTCAAGGTGCAGTACCCGGCAGGGGTGCCGGCCGGTCTGGATCTGTCGAGCTGTACCAACGAGGGGGATGGCTGGTATGGCTGCGCCGGCATGGCGCTCTACCAGCAGGTATTGAGTGTCGGTGGCTACGCCGACATGGATATCGGTGCCCAGCACGGCGCCGGCTGGGAGTCCGGCATGGACAACGCCGCCCGCTTCGGCTTTATCGAGCAGGATCAGTTGCAGCGTTACGCCGACAAGACCTATGGCGGCGACCTGGCCCGTGCGCGTCAGGACTGGAACGTCTTCTTCTTCGAAAACCACCGGGATGATGGCGAACTCATCGGCTTCTCCATCGATCAGGAGTCGGTGGAGCTCAACGCCTTCCTCGCCAAGGAGAAACGCATCCTGGCCGACATGGCCGAGCTGCTCGGCAAGCCGGACGAGGCGAGCCGCTACCGCGAAGGAGCGACCCAGCTGGCGGGCTACATCAACAGCTGCCTGTTCGACGAGGCCTCCGGCTTCTATTACGACCGCCAGATAGCCCAGGGGGATCTGCCCGACGCCAACGGCTGCGTCGGCAAGCTGTTGACCGCCCGCGGCCGTGGCCCGGAAGGGTGGAGCCCGCTCTGGGCCGAGGTGGCGGACGAGGAGAAGGCGGCGCGGGTGCGCGAGGTGATGCTCAATGCCCGGGAGTTCAACACCAGGGTGCCGCTCGGCACGGCGGCGCTGACCAACCCGGCCTACGACCCCGACATCTACTGGCGCGGCCGGGTCTGGCTGGATCAGTTCTACTTCGGCGTGAAGGGGCTGGAGAACTACGGCTATCGAAGCGATGCCCAGATGCTGGTCAACAAGCTGTTTGCCAACGCCGAGGGGCTGGCGGGCAGCGGCCCCATCCGCGAGAACTACAACCCGGAGACCGGCGCCATGCAGGGGGCCAGCAACTTTAGCTGGAGCTCGGCCCACCTCTACATGCTCTATCGCAACTTCCTGAAAACAGAGGGCTGATCCCTATCAGCAGCAATGAGCCAACAAAAAGGCCTCCGCAAGGGAGGCCTTTCTTATGGCGGCGCCAGAGGTGACGACTTACTTGACGGTCACCCGGGCAAACTTGCGCTTGCCGACCTGGTAGACGGCGGTACCGGCACCGATGAGTGCCTTGCCATCGTCCAGCTTCTCGCCATCAACCTTCACCGCGCCCTGCTTGATCATGCGCAGCGCTTCGGAGGTGGTGTCCACGAGACCTGCGTCTTTGAGCAGGTTGGCGATGGCCAGCCCTTCCCCTTCCAAGGCCAGCTCGACCTCCGGCATCTCGTCCGGAATGGCGTTCTTGGAGAAGCGCTGGGTGAAGTCTTCGTGGGCCGCCTCGGCTGCCGCCTCGTCGTGGTAGCGGGCGATGATCTCTTTGGCCAGCCAGATCTTCACGTCCCGCGGGTTGAGGGTGCCGGCGGCAATGCCCGCCTTGAAGCCTTCAATTTCAGTCAGCGGGCGGAAGGAGAGCAGCTCGTAGTAGTTCCACATAAGATCGTCGGTGATGGACATGATCTTGCCGAACATCTCCCCCGGGGCGTCGTGCACGCCGATGTAGTTGGCAGCGGACTTGGACATCTTCTTGACGCCGTCCAGACCCACCAGCAGCGGCATCATCAGCACGCACTGGGTCGCCATGCCGGCATCTTTTTGCAGCTCGCGGCCCATCAGCAGGTTGAACTTCTGGTCGGTGCCGCCGAGCTCGACGTCCGCCTTCAGCGCGACCGAGTCATAGCCTTGCAGCAGCGGATAGAGGAATTCGTGAATGGCGATGGACTGGCCGTTGCTGTAGCGCTTCTTGAAGTCGTCGCGCTCCATCATGCGGGCCACGGTCTGCTTGGCCGCCAGCTTGATCATGCCGGTCGCACCCAGCTCGCTCAGCCAGGTGGAGTTGTACTCGATGCGGGTCTTGGCCGGGTCGAGGATCTTGAACGCCTGCTCCGCATAGGTGAGGGCGTTGTGCTTGATGGCCTCTTCGGACAGGGGCGGACGGGTGGCGTTCTTGCCGGAGGGATCCCCCACCATGGCGGTGAAGTCGCCGATCAGCAGGATGATCTCGTGACCCAGATCCTGGAAGGTCTTCAGCTTGTTCAGGATCACGGTATGACCCAGGTGGATGTCGGGAGCGGTCGGATCCATCCCCAGCTTGATGCGCAGCGGGCGCCCTTCCTTCAACTTGGCGACAAGTTCTTCTTCTACCAGAATTTCTTCCGCTCCGCGCTTGATCTCGGCTAGCGCCACCTCGAGCTGGGACATTTTTTGACTCTCCAATCACGATTCCACAGGGCCAGACATATTACTGGAATGGCAGGCCAATTGGAAAGGCGGTAAACTCCGACCTTCTTATGGATTCAACGTCGTCTGCTTCTCATGGTCCTTTGGCACGCCTTCAACTCTCTTCCCACCTGGCACCGCAAGATGGTGCTTATCCTGAGCATTCTGATCATGATGCTGGCAGCCTGGCCGAGCGAGCAGGCGGTCGCCACCCGGGTCGATGACAACGGCAACGAGCTGGCCATCGAGCAGCAGGTCGACGAGGAGGCGCTGCTGGCCCGCGCCGAGCCCGTGGTCACCCCGCCCAAGCCAAGCTACCTCACCAGACAGGTGAAGGTGCGCAGCGGCGACAACATGGGGGTCATCTTCCAGCGCCTTGGCCTCAGCACCACGGATCTGCACCTCATCGATCAGCTCGCCGGCACCGATCCCCTGCGCATGCTCAAACCCGGCCAGGAGCTCACCTTCAAGCTCACCAAGGGCGGCGAGCTGCACAGCCTCTACTATCCCCACAGTCTGGAGCAGGCGCTCAAGGTGAGCCGCAAGGACGAGGGCTTCGTGGCCAGACCCGTGCGGCTCGAACTCGACACCCGCGAACAGGTGGCCAAGGGGGAGATCCGCTCCAGCTTCTGGGGGGCCGCAGTGGACGCTGGCATGACCGAGGATCAGATCATGGATCTTGCCGCCATCTTCGGCTGGGACATCGACTTCGCCCAGGACCTGCAGCCGGGGGACAGCTTCCGGGTGGTCTATGAAGAGAAATACCAGGATGACGAGCGGGTCGCCTCCGGCGATATCCTGGCTGCCGAGTTCGTCAACCAGGGTGCCACCTACCGCGCCGTGCTGAACGGGGATGGCAACTACTACACGCCGGAAGGCAAGGCGATGCGCAAGAGCTTCCTGCGCGCGCCGGTCAACTTCAAATACATCAGCTCCAACTTCAACCCTCGCCGGCTGCATCCGGTCACCGGCAAGGTGCGCCCCCACAACGGCATCGACTACGTGGCGCCGGTGGGCACCCCCATCATGGCGGCGGGTGGCGGCAGCGTGGTGGCCGCCGGCTACAACCAGTTCAACGGCAACTACGTCTTCATCAAGCACGCCGGCAACTACGTGACCAAGTACCTGCACCTCTCCAAACGCACCGTCAACAAGGGGCAGCGGGTGAAGCAGGGGCAGACCATAGGCCTGCTCGGCGGCACCGGCCGGGTGACAGGCCCGCACCTGCACTATGAATTCGTGGTGGGCGGCGTGCACAAGAATCCCCGCACCCTCACCCTGCCCCAGGCAGAGTCCCTCGGCGGACGGGAACTGGCCAGCTTCAAGGCCCAGGCCATGCCCCAGCTCGCCAAGCTCGACGGCGCAGAGCTGCATCTGGCCCAGAACAAGCGGGACAGCAACGGCAGTTGAGCCCAGGCTGGGTGGCCTGGAACCAGGATACCAGGGGCAAGACCCCCGGATTGTTATCTCGCGTCTTGGGCCGCTGGCTGAAGACGACACAGGGGAGATGAGATGAGCGAGCGTTATATCGGATTGATGTCGGGGACCAGAACTGGGACAGAACATGGTATCGCCCGGGCTCCCTGCACCACTGAAGGGGTTAAGTCATGAGTGAGCGCTATATCGGACTGATGTCAGGCACCAGCATGGATGGTATTGACGCCGTGCTGGTGGTCATCGACGGAGAGCACCTCAAGGTCGAAGCGGCCCTCAGCCACCCCTGGCCCACCGCTCACGAGCTGCACGCCCTCTGCACCCCGGGGGACAACGAGATCGACCGCATGGGGGTGGCCGACAACCTGGTCGCCCGCGAGTTTGCCGCCGCCACTCAGGCCCTGCTCGCCAAGGCCGGCCTCGTGCCTGCCGATATTCGTGCCATCGGCAGCCACGGCCAGACCATACGTCACCGCCCCCAGCTCGGCTTTACCCTGCAGATCGGCAACGCGGCTCTGCTGGCGGCCTTGACCGGCATCGATGTGGTGGCCGATTTTCGCACCATGGACATGGCCCTCGGCGGCCAGGGGGCCCCGCTCGTGCCCGCCTTCCATCAGGCCTTCTTCGCCCGCCCCGGTGCCCTGCGGGTGGTGCTCAACCTCGGCGGCATCGCCAATATCTCGGTGTTGCCGGGCCAGGCGGATGGCGTCTATGGCTTTGATACCGGCCCGGCCAATACCCTGCTCGACGGCTGGTATCGCCGCCACCACCCCAAGGGTGCCAGCTATGATGCCGGCGGTCAGTGGGCCGCCAGCGGCAAGCTGCTCCCTGCGCTGCTGGAGCAGCTGCTGGCCCACCCCTACTTCGCCGCCCCCCACCCCAAGAGCACGGGGCGCGAGATGTTTACCCTCGACTGGCTCGATGGCGAGCTGGCCGGTCACGCTCATGCCCCGGCAGATGTGCAGCGCACCCTGCAGGCGCTCACCTGCCACAGCATCGCCCGCCAGCTGCCCGCACTGGCGGATGCGCAGAGCCGGCCCGAGCTCTATGTCTGCGGCGGCGGCGCCCATAACGCGCCGCTGCTGGCGGAGCTCGCCACCCTGCTGCCCCGCTGGCACATCGCCAACACGGCCGAGCTGGGGATTGCCCCCGACTGGATGGAAGGGGCGGCCTTTGCCTGGCTGGCACAGCGCTTTATCCACCGCCAGCCCGGCAACCTGCCGGCCGTCACCGGTGCCAGCCGCCCCGCCGTGCTGGGCGCTCTCTATCCCGCCTGAGCCAGGCCTGGTCCAGACCCAATAGAGCAGGGCCGTCACTCGACGGCCCTGCTCTTTAATTACCTGCCTGTTCTGCCAGCCCCTCTTGCAAGGGCGTGATGCTATCGACGGCTCACCGCTTCCAGCAGGGTGGTGGCGGCCAGCTTGCCGAGGGGATTGCCCGCCAGCGGGCTGTCGCCGGTCAGCAGATTGCGATCCCGACACACCTCCCCCGAGATGCCGCTGTTGACTATCTCGAACCCCATCCCCTTGAGCCGCTCGCCAAAACGCCAGGTGAGGTGGCCCGGCATGTAGCCGATCGCCGGGGTCTGCGCATCCAGCTCGTCGGGGAAGGCGCAGATCTTGTAGCCGGCAAAGGTCTGCGGGTTGGCCACCGCGAGCAGGGCCGCCGGCCCGTGGCACAGGGTGATGATGAAGCGATCGTTGGCCATGGCCCACTCCAGCAGCGCCTTCATCTCGCGGCTCTCGGGCAGTCCCATCAGGGCACCGTGCCCGCCGGGGATAAACACGCCGAGATAGTCCGACTCGGGGCCCAGCGCCCGCACCAGTAGATCGGCCAGTCTGGCCGGCTGGCGAAACTGCTCCTGGTATTTGCCATAGAGCCCCACGACCGCCTCATCCTCCGTCGGCATGGCCCACCACTCGAACTTGACCGGGTTACCCGACAGGGTGGCGATGTCAAAGGCAAAACCGGCCTTGTCGAGGTGATACATGGGCAGCAGGGTTTCGACCGGATGGTTGCCGGTAGAGAACAGGGTGCCGTTGTCGGTGGGCAGGTAGCGCTCATCGGCCCCGATCAGCAGGATCTTCCAGCGGCCGCCACGGTAAGGCGCGGGATAGTCGGCCCCCTCAAGGTCCGACTTGGTCGAGGTGAACTGGCTCAATGAATAGGGTGAGGGGAAAAAGGCATTCTGTTCAGCCGGATCCGGGGTCGGCTGCTTGTCGTCGTTCGGCTTGTCGGTCATGGGACTGCTCTCCATCCTGGGTTGACTCGTTCACACAGTATTGACCGTCGGGGGCCTGGCAACCGGGAGCCATCCCTCACTCCTGCCATTCTCCGGCGCCCTCTGCCGGTGCCTTCAGGGTGCATTCGCGCCGCTGAAAATATATGGCATAACCCGGGCGGCAACCTGACTGGCTTGCCACGGCAACAGGCGATAAACGGCCCCTCTTCTTGCCATGTCGATTTGCTGCCATGCAGAGGGGCTGAATGTTATTTCAATGCAGGCAAGGCAGCCCCCAAAAGGCATATTTTTGCCATCATGGAAAGCCCCCCGACAGACCTGAAAATAAATAGCTATGCAAAACAGAGTGAATAACCTGCATTTACATCAGGGGGATTAACCTGTTATTCACACGCTGTAACCGTAATCGGTAAAAATAAGAGGTCATCTGCCTCCGAACGGACATAAAAACGGGATCGCCGTCACCTTTAATTGTGATCCCCGCCATGAATTGAATAGCAAAATGAATATATTTCACTCTGTTGAGCCACCTCATAGAAACCGGATCCCGGTTTGCATCCCAGAATAATCGCCCCCTAGAATCCCCCTGTCTGAAATATCAAGCCAATGTTTCCCCATCGTCCGTTCGCCCGCGCTGGCGACGCCGAATTCAGACTCGACATTGTGATGGCAATGTTTCCTTTTCCCCGTCGTGTTACGCCGGGTACGGGCAACGGTTGCCGCCAGAAAACGAGTCGGATTCGCCGCCAGTCGGGTATCCGGCAATGCAGAGAAGCGTGGCCTGACCCTACATCAAAAACGAAAAAGGAGTATCGCCATGAGTGGTACCATCATCAAATCCGCCAGAAATACCCCCAACGCCCCACAGGATCTGGGCCCCTATACCCAGAGCGTGGCCTTCTCCCACTACAACAATATTGCCGCCCAGCTCCCCGTCGATCCCAGGACGGGCAAGGTGATCGAGGGGGATATCCAGGCCCAGGCCAGACAGTGTCTCACCAATATCCAAGCCATCGTCCAGAGCATCGGCCACGGCATGGAGGACATGGTGAAGGTGACCCTGTTCCTGACGGATATCGCCGATCTGGAGGCGGTCAACGCCGTCTATCGCGAGTTCTTCCCCCACCATCTGCCGACCCGCACCGTGCTCGCCGTCGCCGCCCTGCCGCTGGATGCCAGGGTGCAGATGGACGCCCTGCTCTCCAACGGCGAAGGCACCTTCCCCCAGGCGCCCTGCCCCCTGCTCAAGCTCGCCCGAAGCTGCGATCGCGCCCCGCAGGATCCGCTCTCCAGCCAGAGCGTCGCCTTCTCCCACTACAACAACATCGGCGCCCAGCTGCCCATCGACCCCGCCTCCGGCACCCTGATTGGCGGCGGTATCCGCGAGCAGGCGGCCCAGTGCCTGCACAACATCAAGGCGGTGCTGGAGGGGATCGACGTGCCCTTTGACGACATCGTCAAGGTCACCGTCTACCTGGCCAATCTGGCGGATCTCGACGCCGTCAACGAGGTCTACACCACCTTCTTCCCGGACTCCGCCATCGCCCGCGCCGTCGCCTACCTGCCGGCCCGCAGCGTGATCGCAGCCTCTGCCCTGCCGCTCGGTGCCCGGGTGCAGATGGATGTGGTCATCTCCCACGGCGATGGCACCCCGCCCCAGCTGGTGGAAGACAGACACAACCTGGTGATCCGCGCCCGCAATACCGACAAGGCACCGCGCAGCCCCCTGCACACCCAGACCGTCGCCTTCTCCCACTACAACCATATCGCCGGCCAGCTGCCGGTCGACATGGCCACCGGCAAGATCCTGACCGGCTGTATCAAAGAACAGACCGCCCAGTGCCTCGGCCATATCAAGACCATCGTGGAGAGCATCGGCCACGTGATGGACGATATCGTCAAGGTCAATATCCAGCTGGCCAACATCGCGGATCTGGACGCAGTAAACGCCATCTACACCAAATACTTCCCGGCCTATCTGCCCGCCCGCACCGTGATTGGCGTGAGCGAGCTGCCCGCCGGCGCCCTGATCCAGATGGATGCGGTGATGTCCAATGCGGAAAGCACCCCGCCGCAGGTGTAACACCTTGCTTTAACGATAAAGAGACACCGGCCTAGGCCGGTGTCTTTTTATCTGGCATCCACCTTGTCCCTAAGGCCAAGGAGCTGCGCTCCCTATCCAAGGAATTGTTTAAGCTCAGCCTCTTTCAATTTAAAGGCCTCATACTCCAGTGCCGTTCTGCCCTTGGCGACAGTGATCCATTGCACACCGGTTTCATCGGTGTGTTTAAACTCCAGCCTGAGGACGTACCTTGCACTGGAGATAAAGGCCATCGCAGCCCCCAACAGAAACGCGACTGTGGGGAGAAATAGCGTCATGCCCTTTCCCTGCGCTTCCGTCGGAATAAAATAGAAGAGAATGCTGGATGTGATCAGTCCAAGCAATAACATATTGGTCACTTTATCCTTCCAGGTAAGTACCTTCACCTGCACATCAGAAATACGGTTCACATCATACGAGTCAGAATTTATATGCAGTTTTCTCTCTGACCTATCAATCACTATAGAGCAAGCCATTCTGAACATTCCATCCTTGCAAGAAACCATATACAGCCTGATTTAGAATTCATAAATTACGACCATCATAATATGATGAAAAATCCACCAAAAAGATGATGCTGCATGAGATACAGAGCGGTCGGCCTTTATACGCATATCATATTCCACAAAGCACCATATGACACCACGCCTTATTGACAGTAAAGAGAAATAAAGATGGCTCAAACATGCACGCTGGTGAAGTTGGATGATATGTCCAAGATTGGCGATGCATTCCGATGACGCATTTCAAATATGATAAAAAACGCCCCCCATCTTGCGATGGAGGGCGTTTTATTTTCCGGCTATTGGGCCTGCGCGGCCAATGGTCAGGAATTATAGGGGCTGTTACAGGGACTCAGCGGTCGCCACCACGTTTTCCACGGTAAAGCCGAATTCCTTGAACAGCAGCTCGGCCGGGGCGGACTCACCGAAGGTGCGCATGCCGATGATCTTGCCGCCAAAGCCCACGTACTTGTACCAGTAGTCGGCGATGCCCGCTTCGATGGCCACGCGCTTGGTGACGGCGGCCGGCAGGACGGACTCCTTGTACTCGGCGGACTGGGCATCGAACACGTCGGTAGAGGGGATGGAGACCACGCGCACGGCACGGCCCTTGGCAGTCAGCTGCTCATAGGCGGCCACGGCCAGCTCCACTTCGGAACCGGTGGCGATCAGGATCAGCTCCGGGGTACCAGCGCAATCCTTCAGCACATAGCCACCCTTGGCGGCATCGGCCAGTTGCTGGGCAGTGCGGTCCATCTGGGCCAGGTTCTGACGGGAGAAGATCAGGGAGGTCGGGCCGTCGGTACGTTCGATGGCGTGTTTCCAGGCGATGGCGGACTCTACCTGGTCACAGGGGCGCCAGGTGCTCATGTTCGGGGTCAGACGCAGGGAGGCGATCTGCTCCACCGGCTGGTGAGTCGGGCCATCTTCACCCAGACCGATGGAGTCGTGGGTGTAGACGAAGATGGCGCGCTGCTTCATCAGGGCGGCCATGCGCAGGGCGTTGCGGGCGTACTCCATGAACATCAGGAAGGTAGCGCCGTAGGGGATGAAACCACCGTGCAGGGCGATGCCGTTCATGATGGCGGACATGCCGAACTCGCGCACGCCGTAGTGGATGTAGTTGCCTGCGGCGCTCTCGGGAGTCAGGGACTTGGAGCCGGACCACATGGTCAGGTTGGACGGAGCCAGGTCGGCGGAGCCGCCCATGAATTCCGGCAGCAGCTTGCCGAAGGCTTCCAGGGAGTTCTGGGACGCTTTACGGGTCGCGATCTTGGCCGGGTTGGCCTGCAGGGTTTCGATGATCTTGGCGGATTCAGCAGCCCAGTTGGCCGGCAGCTCGCCAGTGGTGCGGCGCTTGAATTCGGCAGCCAGGGCCGGGTGAGCGGCTTCATAGGCGGCGAACTTGGCAGCCCAGTCGGATTCGAGCTTGGCGCCCTTCTCCTGACCGTTCCACTCGGCGGCGATGTCGGACGGGATGACGAACGGCGCGTGGTCCCACTTCAGGAAGGCACGGGCGGCGGCGATCTCGTCGTTGCCCAGCGGTGCGCCGTGGCAGTCGTGGGAGCCGGACTTGTTCGGGGAACCGTAACCGATGATGGTGCGGCAGCAGATCAGGGTCGGCTTGCCGGTCTCGGCCTTGGCGGCTTCGATGGCAGCGTTGATCGCTTCCGGGTTGTGACCGTCCACGGCCGGGATGACGTGCCAGCCGTAGGCTTCGAAGCGCTTGGGAGTGTCGTCGGTGAACCAGCCTTCCACGTGACCGTCGATGGAGATGCCGTTGTCATCCCAGAACGCGATCAGCTTGCCCAGGCCCAGGGTGCCGGCCAGGGAGCAGGCTTCGTGGGAGATGCCTTCCATCAGGCAGCCGTCGCCCATAAAGGCGTAGGTGTAGTGGTCAACGATGTCGTGACCCGGCTGGTTGAATTGCTCGGCCATGGCCTTTTCGGCGATCGCCATGCCCACGGCGTTGGTGATGCCCTGACCCAGCGGACCGGTAGTGGTTTCAACGCCCGGCGCATAACCGTACTCCGGGTGACCCGGGGTGCGAGAGTGCAGTTGGCGGAAGTTTTTCAGATCGTCGATGGAGAGGTCATAACCGGAGAGGTGCAGCAGGGAGTACAGCAGCATGGAGCCGTGGCCGTTGGAGAGAATGAAACGGTCGCGGTCGGCCCACTTGGGGTTGTTCGGGTTATGTTTCAGGTGGCTGCGCCACAGCACTTCAGCGATATCTGCCATTCCCATGGGGGCGCCCGGGTGACCGGAGTTGGCTTTTTGAACGGCATCCATACTCAATGCACGAATGGCATTGGCAAGCTCTTTACGAGAAGGCATCTGTATCTCCTGCGATTGCTTCATTTGATGGCCAAGATTAAGGCGCGTTATTGTCCCAGCAGGGGGCGCGGCGTGCAAATATTATCTGGGTGAATAAAGTGGCTTTGAGAGCACAATCGCTTTTCTGCTGCGGGAAAACGATTCAATCTTTCCCCTCCCTTACCCCCATGGAGGTGGATCCACCCCGAACCTTGGCCCGGTCGGCTCCAATCCCAAATAGTGCTGGCAATCACTGGGTGACCTCACTAAAATAGACGTCCAGATGTAGATACCTCTACAGTCATCCTGTCATTATCCGGTTATGGCCAAGGCGATAACCCTTACGAATTGAGAACCAAACATGGCAAAGCTGTTTACTTCCGAGTCGGTCTCCGAAGGCCATCCCGATAAAATCGCCGACCAGATCTCCGATGCGGTGCTGGACGCCATCCTGGAGCAGGACACCAAGGCGCGCGTCGCCTGTGAAACCCTGGTCAAGACCGGCATGGTGATGGTCGCCGGCGAAGTGACCACCTCTGCCTGGGTCGACATCGAACAGATCGTGCGCGACACCGTGCGCGAGATCGGCTACACCCACTCCGACATGGGCTTCGACGCCGACTCCTGCGCCGTGCTGAACGCCATCGGCAAGCAGTCCCCGGACATCAACCAGGGCGTCGACCGTACCGACCCGCTGGAGCAAGGTGCCGGTGACCAGGGCCTGATGTTCGGCTACGCCACCAACGAAACCGACGTGCTGATGCCCGCGCCCATCACCTACTCCCACCTGCTGGTGAAGCGTCAGGCCGAAGTGCGTAAAAACGGCACCCTGCCGTGGCTGCGTCCGGATGCCAAGAGCCAGCTGACCTTCGCCTACGACGACGCAGGCAAGATCCTGGGCGTGGACGCCGTGGTCCTCTCCACCCAGCACTGTGACTCCATCAGCCACAGCGACCTGGTGGAAGCGGTGCGCGAAGAGATCATCAAGCCGGTGCTGCCGGCAGAGTGGATCAACAAGGACACCAAGTACTTCATCAACCCGACCGGCCGTTTCGTCATCGGCGGCCCCATGGGTGACTGCGGTCTGACCGGTCGCAAGATCATCGTCGACACCTACGGCGGCATGGCCCGTCACGGTGGTGGCGCCTTCTCCGGCAAGGATCCGTCCAAGGTGGACCGCTCCGCCGCCTACGCCGCCCGCTACGTGGCCAAGAACATCGTCGCCGCCGGCCTGGCCGATCGCTGTGAAGTGCAGGTCTCCTACGCCATCGGCGTGGCCGAGCCCACCTCCATCAGCGTCGAGACCTTCGGTACCGGCAAGGTGGCCGAGGAGCTGCTGGTCAAGCTGGTGCGCGAGTTCTTCGAACTGCGCCCGTACGGCCTCATCGAGATGCTGGATCTGAAGCGCCCGATCTACCAGGCAACCGCCGCTTACGGCCACTTCGGCCGCGACGAGTTCCCCTGGGAGAAGACCGACAAGGCCGAGCTGCTGCGCGCTGCCGCCGGCCTGTAAGGCACGCTGTCGTGATGAAAGGGGAGCCTGGCTCCCCTTTTGCTTGTCCGCCATTTGCCGAGAACCCGATGCCCGCCATCCCTGCCCAGCTTGAATCCCTGTTGCATCAACGTGTCGATGCGTGCTTCACCCAGGCCGAGGCGCGTCTCGGCCGCCCCTTCCCGCGCCCGCAGATCCACTGCAACATGCGGGGCCGGGCTGCGGGGTCGGCGCGGCTGCAGACCTGGGAGCTGCGCTTCAACCCCGCCCTCTATCAGGCCAACCAGCAGGCCTTTCTGGCCGAGGTGGTGCCCCACGAGGTGGCCCACCTGCTGGTCTATGCCCTGTGGGGAGAGGGTCGTGGCAAGAGCCGGGTGCTGCCCCACGGCAGACAGTGGCAGTCGGTGATGCGGGAAGTGTTCGGCCTTGAGCCCAGGACCACCCACAGCTTCGATCTCGCGGTGCTGGCCCAGCCCACATTCCCGTATGCCTGCACCTGCCAGCAGCACCGGCTCTCGGTGCGTCGCCACAACAAGGTGGTGCGCGGCGAGGCCCGCTATCACTGCCGCCGCTGCCGCCAGCCCCTGGTGTGGCAGCGCGACGCCCCGGCGGATTGAGTCACCCCGTGTCGCGCACCTGTGATAGTGTGCGCATCTTCTTCACCCAACTGTTTCATTGCCAAGGATATTCATGTTTCGCCCTCTGCTCTCCCTCTGCCTGGCCCTGCTGGTCAGCGCCCCGGCCCTTGCCGACAACATCCAGACCTTCCGCGCCGCCAAGCAGGACTTGAACAAGCTCTACCAGAGCCATCCCACCACCTTCTATTGCGGCTGCAACATCAAGTTCAGCGGCAAGAAGATGGCCCCCGACTGGGAGAGCTGCGGCTACCTGCCACGCAAGCAGGCCGAGCGCGCCGCCCGCATCGAGTGGGAGCACGTGGTGCCCGCCTGGGAGTTCGGCCACCAGCTGCAGTGCTGGCAGGACGGGGGCCGCAAGAACTGCGGCAAGAGCGACGAGTTCAACAGGATGGAGGGGGACATGCACAACCTCTTCCCCGCCATCGGCGAGGTGAACGGCGATCGGGCGAACTTCCGCTTCTCCGACTGGAACGGCAAGCCGAACCAGTACGGCAAGTGCCAGATGCTGGTGGACTTCAAGGATCGCCAGGTACAGCCGCCCAAGGGGCCGGTGCGCGGCCAGATCGCCCGTGCCTATCTCTATATGAGCCAGCAGTACGGGCTGCGTCTCGCCGCCCAACAGCGTAAACTCTTCGAAGCCTGGGATCGCCTGTACCCGGCCGATCGCTGGGAGTGCGAGCGCAACCGCCGCATCGGCAAGCTGCAGGGCAATACCAATCCCTTCATTGAAAAGCAGTGCCAATAACCCCATCTGGGAGACAAGGGAGTGAATCTCCCTTTTCCCGAACAAGAGACTGATATTGAGCCATGCGCATCCCACGTATCTATGAACCGGCCCCCCTGCAGGCGGGCCAGACCCTGGCCCTGTCGGAAGACGGTGCCAACCACATCGGCCGGGTACTGCGCATGCAGCCGGGCCAGCAGATCGAACTGTTCAACGGCGACGGCAACCAGTACCCCGCCACCATCGCCGCCGTCGGCAAGAAGTCGGTGGAGGTGCGCATCGACGGCTGCGAGCAGCGCTCGGTGGAGTCGCCGCTCGCAATCCACCTGGGCCAGGTGATCAGCCGTGGCGACAAGATGGACTTCACCATCCAGAAATCCGTGGAGCTCGGCGTCACCTGCATCACCCCCCTATTCTCCGAGCGCTGCGGCGTCAAGCTGCCGGCAGACCGGCTGGAGAAGAAGCGCGAGCAGTGGCAGAAGGTGGTGATCAGCGCCTGCGAACAGTGCGGCCGCAATACCGTGCCCGAGGTGCGCATGCCCATGGAGCTGGACGCCTGGCTGGCGGAAGAGACCAACGAGCTCAAGCTCAACCTGCACCCGCGCGCCCCTTACAGCATCAACACCCTGCCGGTGCCGGAGCACGGCGTGCGCCTGCTGATCGGCCCGGAAGGGGGCTTGTCCAGCGACGAGATCGCCCGTACCGTGCAGGAAGACTTCAAGGAGATGCTGCTGGGGCCGCGGGTGCTGCGCACCGAAACCGCCGCCCTGACCGCCATCACGGCGCTGCAGTGCCGCTTCGGCGATCTGGCCTGACACAGGTCTTGCTCATCTAAAACGCAATCGAGCCACCAGAAGGAATCTCGGATGACCATCAAACTCGGCATCGTGATGGACCCCATCTCGTCCATCAACATCAAGAAAGACTCCAGCTTCGCCATGCTCGAAGAGGCGCAGAAGCGCGGCTACGAGCTCTTCTATCTGGAGATGAAGGATCTCTACATGCAGGCTGGCCGGGCGTTTGGCACCATGCGCCCGCTGACGGTCAAGCATGACTACGCCCACTGGTTCACCCTGGGCGAGGTGGTCGATCAGCCCCTCTCCAATCTGGACGTGATCCTGATGCGCAAGGATCCGCCGTTCGACACCGAGTTCATCTACGCCACCTACATGCTGGAACGCGCCGAGGACGAGGGCTGCCTCATCGTCAACAAGCCACAGAGCCTGCGCGACGCCAACGAGAAGCTCTACACCGCCTGGTTCGCCGAGCACACCCCGACCACCCTGGTGACCCGTCGTGCCGACAAGTTGCGCGCCTTCCACGCCGAGCACAGGGACGTCATCCTCAAGCCGCTGGACGGCATGGGTGGCGCCTCCATCTTCCGCATGAAGGAGGATGACGCCAACGTCGGCGTCATCATCGAGACCCTCACCGAGCACGGCCAGCGCTACTGCATGGCCCAGACCTATCTGCCGGCCATCAAGGATGGCGACAAGCGGGTGCTGGTGGTGGACGGCGAGCCGGTCCCCTACTGCCTGGCGCGCATCCCGGCCCAGGGCGAGACCCGCGGCAACCTGGCCGCCGGCGGCCGTGGCGAGGCGCGTCCCCTGAGCGAGGCGGACTGGGCCATCGCCCGCGCGGTGGGGCCGACCCTGAAGGAGAAGGGGCTCATCTTCGTCGGGCTCGACATCATTGGCGATCGCCTGACCGAGATCAATGTCACCAGTCCGACCTGCATCCGCGAGATCGAGGCGGCCTTCCCGGTGCACATCACCGGCATGCTGATGGACGCCATCGAGCGCCGCCTGGGACGCTGAACAGCTCTTCCCGGCAGGGAAGAGGAGTACGCAGGGGCCTTTTGGCCCCTTTCGTTCTCTTTACCGGAACTGGGCTCGGCTCAACGCCAGGGCCGTAAAAAGCGGTTTTGCCCGCCGCCATCAACTGCCATAATCACCCCAATACCTTTGTACGCTTTGAGATCCATGCGCTCCATGCACTCTATGCAAACACTGCAAAACCACTTCCTGCTCGCCATGCCGAGCCTCACGGACGCCTACTTCCAGCGCTCCCTCGTCTACCTGTGCGAGCACAACAGCGAAGGGGCCATGGGGCTGGTGGTCAACATCCCGGTCGACATGACCCTGGACAACATGCTGGCCAAGCTCAAGCTGAGCCCGCCCGATACGACAGAGATGAAGCAGCCGGTGTTGCAGGGCGGCCCGGTGCATGCCGATCGCGGCTTCGTGCTGCACAGCTTCAGACCCGGCTTCAACTCCACCCTGCAGGTGAGCGACGAGATGATGGTCACCACCTCCAAGGACATCCTCGAGACCCTGGGCACCGACGATGCGCCGAGCCACTGGCTGGTCGCCCTGGGCTATGCAGGCTGGAGCGCCGGTCAGCTCGAGCAGGAGCTGGCGGACGGCTCCTGGCTGGTGATCCCCCCCAACCCCAAGCTGGTCTTTGACACCCCCATCCACCAGCGCTGGCAGCAGGCCGCCGCCAGCATAGGCGTCAATCCCCTGCACCTCTCCAGCCAGGTGGGGCACAGCTAGTCCCGGCTTGTCCCGGGGCGCTTGCGTCCAGGGGCGCGGTTGCAGCGCCCCTCCCTTACCCCATTTCGAGGAAATCCCCATGTCATCACGCAGCATCATGGGCTTTGATTACGGCACCAAGAGCATAGGTGTCGCCATCGGCCAGGAGCTCACGGGCAGCGCCCGCCCCCTTCGTTCCCTCAAGGCCAACGACGGCATTCCCAACTGGGACGAGATAGAGAAACTGCTCAAGGAGTGGCAACCGGATCTGCTCATCGTCGGCCTGCCACTCAACATGGACGGCACCGATCAGGAGATCACGGTGCGGGCCCGCAAGTTCGGCAACCGTCTGCACGGCCGTTTCGGCAAGCCGGTGGAGTTCAAGGATGAGCGGCTCACCACCACGGACGCCCGCGCCCGCCTATTCGAGCGCGGCGGCTACAAGGCGCTGGACAAGGGGAGCGTGGATGGCGTCTCCGCCCAGCTCATCGTCGAAGCCTGGATGGAAGAGCAGTACGACTGACAGGACGAGCTGACAGGAACCCACGAGAGGGCGGCCATTCGCGCAATGGACCGCCCTCTTTCATCTCACTCGGCCAGCCGGGTCAGGATGGTGTGGGCCGCCTTGATGCGAGCCTCGTTGGGATAGTTGCGATTGGCCAGCATGACGATGCCGATCCCCTTGGCCGGCACGAAAGCCACATAGGCGCCAAAGCCGTTGGTCGAGCCGGTCTTGTTGAAGAGCACAGGGTGCCCCGCCGCCGCGGGCGCAGGCGCCGCCGGGTTGGCCTCGAGGATCATCCGGGTCGAATTGCCCCCGAGCAGGGCCGCTTCGCTGATGGGGTAGGCGTAGCGCTCCCACCCGAGCCCCTGGGTCATCTCCCCCACCGTGTACTGGCCCTGGTGGGTCAGGTCGATGGCCTGCTGCATGGCTCCGTCTTCCACCCCGCTGATGTTGGCCTTCACAAAGCGCAGCAGATCCGCCGAGCTGGTCTTGATACCGTAGGCCTCGTCCGCCAGCATGCCGGGAGTGACCCGGATGGGCTTGTCCTCCTTCGAGTAGCCGTAGGCGTAGTGCCCCATGGCCTGCTGGGGCACATCGAGATAGGTGTGGTGCAGACCAAGCCCCGGCAGGATCGTCTGCTCCATCAAGCGCTCAAACGGCTGCTTCATGCTGCTCGCCGCCAGATAACCGAACAGGCCGATGCTGGGGTTGGAGTACTGGCGATGGGTGCCCGCCCCGAAGGTGGGCGTCCACTGGCGATAGTAAGCCTGCATCTTCACCGCAGAATCCACCTCGTCGGGGAACTGCAGCGGCAGGCCGCCCGCGCTGTAGGTGGCGAGGTCGGCCATGCTGATGCCGTCGAAGGCCGACCCCTTGAGCCAGGGCGCGTGCTGGCTCGCCTTGTCATCCAGCCCCATGGTCCCCTTGACCACGGCATAGGCCCCCAGGGTCGCGGTCAGGGTCTTGCTGACCGACCCTATCTCGAACAGGGTCCGCTCGCTCACGGGAACCCCTCTCTCCCGATCGGCCATGCCGTAGTTGAAGTAGTGGGCCCGGCCATCCTTGACCACGGCCACCGCCATGCCCGGGATCCGGTACTCCTTGAGCAGCGGACGGATGACCCCGCCCACCATCCCATCCAGCGGATCCACGGAGGAGGCCAGGGAAAGAGGAGACATCAGCAGGGTGCCGAGGGCGAGCAGAGGCAGGGTTGTCGTGTGTTTCATGGCAAGTTCTCAATGTATTCAGGAGGCGCCAGCCTAACCGCTCAGCGTGTGCCAGGCATGAACCCGGGTGAAGTCTGTGTGAAGTCGGCTCTCTAAACCAGCCTGTTTCAATGAGTTATCTTCTTGGTTCCCCCCTTGCCCTGCAGCTGGCGTATAAGCTGTAGGGGCGGCAACGAAGAGGGGATACGCCCGTGCAGACACAACCACTGATCACCCGGCTGCTGACAGCCCTGGAGCAGGTGATCCTCGGCAAACCGCTGCAGCTCAGGGTAGCTCTGGTCACCCTGCTGGCCCGCGGCCACCTGCTGATCGAGGATCTGCCCGGCATGGGCAAGACCACCCTGGCCCACGCCCTGGCCCAGGTACTGGGTCTCGACTGCCGGCGTGTGCAGTTCACCGCCGATCTGCTCCCCGCCGACCTGCTGGGGCTGCAGATCTTCGACAAGGCCGAGCAGCAGTTTCGTTTTCACCCCGGCCCAGTCTTCACCCAGGTGCTGCTGGCCGACGAGATCAACCGCGCCAGCCCCAAGGTGCAGAGCGCCCTGCTGGAGGCCATGGCCGAGCACAGGGTGAGCATGGAGGGGCAGAGCTATCCGCTACCCTCCCCCTTCTTCGTCATCGCCACCCAGAACCCGGCGGATCAGGCGGGCACCTACCCCCTGCCAGAGTCCCAGCTCGACCGCTTCGCCGTGCGCCTGTCGCTGGGTTTTCCCTCGCCGGAGGCCGAACGTCGGCTGCTGCGTGGTGCCAGCCAGCCCCTCACCCTGAGCCGCCAGCTGGACACCGCCGCCCTGGCCACCCTGCAGGCCGAGGCGGAGGAAATCCACCTCTCCGAGGCCACCCTCGACTACCTGCTGGCGCTGGTCCACCAGAGCCGCATCGATGAAGAGTTGCCCCAGCCCCTCTCCCCCCGGGCTGCCCGCACCCTGCTGGCGGTCAGCCGCGCCTGGGCTCTGGTGGCGGGGCGCCGCTTCGTGACGGCAGAGGATGTGCAGGCCGTCTTCCCTTACGTGGCCGAGCACAGGCTCCGGGGGAGCTTCGGCGTGCAGCGCGGCGAGGCCTGCCCCCTGAGCCAGCGCCTGCTGGCCCGGGTCGATCCGGATCGCCCCTGATGGGCTGGCGGCAACGCAGGGCGTTGTGGCAGCGGCGCTGGCTGGCCCGCCGCATTCCCCCCGCCCACCGCATCACCCTGGGGCCGCGCAGCCTGTTCATCCTGCCCACCCGCCTAGGACTTGGCTATCTGCTGGTGATGATCGCCATCTACCTGCTCGGCACCAACTACCAGAACAACCTGGTGATGCTGGTTGCCTACTGCCTCGCCAGCCTGTTCATGGTCGCCATGTGGCTCACCCATCGCAACCTGCTTGGGCTCTCCCTGTTCGGTGGCCCCATGGCCCTCGGCGAGGCGGGCCAGTCCCTGCCCATCCGGGTGACGGTACACGCACGCCGCCCGGCCCGGGCACTGCTGCTGACCCTGAACGAGGGAACCCTCTGGCTGGCCCAGGCCGACTCGGCCCCTGACAGTTTGCTGCTGGCGATCAAGGGAGGCAGGCGCGGCCGGGTGGCCTTGAGCAGGCTGCGGGTGGAGAGCCGCTATCCTCTGGGGCTGTTTCGCTGCTGGTCGCTGCTGGATCTGCAACTGGAGGCCTGGCTCGCGCCCGCCCCCCTTCATGGGAACCTGCTCGCGGGCTCGTCACAGGGGGAACGAGAAGGCCGGGGACAGGCCATGCCGGCCACCCTGGGAGACTTTGACGCCCTGCGGCCCCATCGCCCGGGAGAACCGCCGAGCCGGATCGCCTGGAAACAGCTCGCCCAGGGACGCGGCCTTCTGATCAAGCAGTTCGAAGAGCCCCTGCTGGATGATTCCCACCTCTCCCTCTCCCGGGTCGGCGGTCAGGATCTCGAAGCTCGGCTGGCGGTGCTGGCCTGGTGGTGCGCCGACTATGCGAGGCGGGGCCTTCCCTTCACCCTGACCCTGGCGGGCCAGACGCTCGGCCCCGAGAGCGGACCGGCCTTCCTCCAGCGTTGCCGGCTGGCGCTGGCACGCCTTGGCGACAGGGGGGAGACGACGGCAGAGAGGGGGACTGATGCTGCTCGATAACCGTCGCCTGCTGCCCCTTGTCGCCTTGCAGCAGCTGCTGCTGGCCACGGCGCTCTGGCCCCAGTTGCAGCTCTGGGTGCTGGCAGTGGGTGCGCTCACCCTGAGTGCCCGCGCCATGATGCTGTGGCGGGGCTGGCGCCCGCCCCCGGCCCGACAACTGGCTGTTCTGGCCATCATCGGCATTCTGATCCTGGTGTGGCAATGGCGGGCGCTCGGCACCTTGCCCGCCCTCATCAACCTGCTCTGGCTTGGCTACGGCCTGAAGGTAATCGAGGTACGGCGAGAGCGGGACATAGAGCAGGTGCTGCTGCTTGCCTTCTTCCTCATCGCGCTGGCGCTGGTACATCGCCAGAGCATCGGCTGGGCAATGGCGATGGTGCTGGCCCTCTGGCTGTCGGTCACCGCCCTGGTGACTGCGGTGGCACCGACCCGGCAACAGCCCTGGCGCCAGGCGGGTTTTGCGCTGCTGCTGGCCCTGCCCCTGCTCGTGAGCCTCTTCTTGCTGCTGCCGAGGCTGCCGCCGCTCTGGCAGATGCCCTCCACCAGTCGCGCCCTGTCGGGACTCTCGGAGACGGTGTCGCCAGGAGACATCAGCGAGCTGGCAAACTCGTCCGAGCTCGCCTTTCGCGTCACCTTCGCAGGCGACCCGCCCCCCGCGAGAGAACGCTACTTTCCGGTGATGCGCCAGGAGTATTTCGACGGCCGCCGCTGGCAGCTGAGCGCCGAGGTCAAGGCCTGGCAGGGCAGGGTGCCCCCCAGGGAGACCCCATCGCCCCCCCTCTTCGGCACGCCCCTGCCGGTTGGCACCTACGAGGTGATCGCCGAGCCCCAGCGCCATCGCTGGGCCTTTGCCCTGACCGCCCCCGGGGTGCTGGAGGGCCCGGTGCAGCTGACCCCCCTTGCCACCCTCTATCGCCAGGGGCGCGGCGAGACCACCATTCGTTATCGGGTAAGCGGCCTTCAGGCGGATCAAGATGTCGCCCCGTCATCGCGCCAGCGCAACCTGCAACTGCCCACAACGGGCAACCCCAGGGCGCGCGCCTTCGCCCTCGACTTGCGCGAGCGATACCCCGAACGGGATGCCATGGTGGCCGCCTTGCTGGCGACCTTTCGCCGCGAGCCCTACGCCTACACCCTGACCCCCCCGCCGCTCGCAGACCATGGGGTGGATGAGTTTCTGTTCGATACCCGGCGCGGCTTTTGCGGCCATTACGCCATGGCCACCGCCTTCGTGCTGCGCGCGGCCGGAGTGCCGGCCCGGCTGGTGACCGGTTATCTTGGCGGCGAGTGGAATCCCAGCGGCAACTATCTCGCCGTCCACCAGTTCGATGCCCACGCCTGGGTGGAGTACCTCGATGCGCGCGGACACTGGCGGCGTATCGACCCCACGGCGGTGGTCGCGCCAAATCGCATCGAGGAAGGCATCCCCGAGGCGTTGAACGCGGAGTTTACCGCCGCCGATCCCCTCTCCCTGCAGCGCTATCGCGACTGGGCACTGCTCAACCAGCTGCGCTGGTGGGGCAGCAACATCGACTATCAATGGAGCCGCTGGGTGCTGGGTCACGATGCCAGCCAGTTATGGCAACGGCTCGGCCAACGCTGGCCCGTGCTGGCCGGCCAGACACCCTGGCTCATCCTCGCCAGCCTGATGCTGGTCACCCTGCTGGTGAGCCTGCCCCTGCTCTGGCCCGGCCGCCAGCCACCGCAGCGGCGGATCTGGTCGCCCCTGCTGAAGCGAGGCCAGCGCAGCGGCTGCGTCCCCGCCCCGGGGGAGGCCATGACCGCCTGGTGCGAACGGCTGGCACAGCAGCGCCCCGAGCTGGCCCATCCCCTCAGGCGGAGTGCCTGGCTCTATCGCAGATGGCGCTATGCCCCGCTAGACCGGCGTCAACAACGGCGCTGCTGGCGCCAGTTGCAGCGGCGGCTGGCCCAGGTCTGCCACCGCTGGGACCGCCCGGAGCGATAAAAAAGGGGAGCCACTGGCTCCCCTTGTCGGTCTGACTCACTCGTTCTTATTTTTTGGGCGGGTTGTCCCAGATCCCTTCTTCCAGCTGGCTGCGCAGCTCGGGGTACTTGTTGGCATCGAAGGTGGGCACACGACCCACCTTGAGCTGGTCGTTGTAATCCTTGGCCAGCTTGATGGCGACGCCGGAGAGCAGCAGGATGGCGATCAGGTTGACGATGGCCATCAGCCCCATGGAGACATCCGCCAGGGCCCACACGGTCGGCAGCTCGCCCACGGAACCGAACATCACCATGCCCAGCACGAACATCCGGAACAGCATCAGGCCGCCCTTGTGGTTGTGCTCGAGGAACACCAGGTTGGTCTCGGCGTAGGAGTAGTTCGCCACGATGGAGGTGAAGGCGAAGAAGAAGATGGCCGCAGCGATAAAGATGTTGCCACCGCCACCCACCTGGGAGGAGAGCGCACGCTGGGTCAGCTCGACCCCGGTCACGCCGGAGCCCGGCTCGAACTGACCGGACATCAGGATGATGGCCGCAGTACAGGTACAGATGACGATGGTGTCGAGGAAGACACCCAGCATCTGCACATAGCCCTGGGAAGCCGGATGGGGCGGATAGGGGGTCGCGGTCGCGGCGGCGTTGGGGGCAGAGCCCATGCCCGCCTCGTTGGAGAAGAGACCGCGCTTGATGCCGTTGATCATCGCCTGGGAGATGGCATAGCCCATGGCACCGGAACCCGCCTGCTCGATACCGAAGGCAGACTTGACGATGAGAGCCAGAACCCCGGGCAACTCACCGATATTCATGATCACCACGAACAGCGCCATCAGGATGTAAGCCAGCGCCATGAAGGGCACCACCAGCTCGGCGAAACGGGCGATGCCGCGGATGCCGCCGAAGATGATGAGGCCGGAGAGCACCACCAGGGCCAGACCACTCACCCAGTCGGGGATGCCGAAGGCGACGTTCATGGCCAGGCTGATGGAGTTGGCCTGCACCGCGTTGAACACCAAGCCGAAGGCCAGCAGCAGGCAGAGGGAGAAGACCACCCCCATCCAGCGCATGCCAAGCCCCTTCTCCATGTAATAGGCGGGGCCACCACGGTAGTTACCGTCCTCATCCTTGACCTTGTAGAGCTGGGCCAGGGTGCTCTCGACGAAGGCGGTGGCCATGCCGATGAAAGCGATCAGCCACATCCAGAACACGGCACCCGGGCCGCCCAGATAGATGGCGACGGCCACACCGGCCAGGTTGCCCGTGCCGACGCGGGCGGCCAGGCTGGTACACAGGGCCTGGAAGGAGGAGATGCCGGCGCTGTCGGATTTGCGGCTATTGCGCAGAACCGAGAACATGTGGCCGAAGTGGCGGACCTGGATAAAACCCAGGCGGAAGGTAAAGAAGAGTCCGACCCCGATCAGCAGGTAAATGAGCACGGCTCCCCACATCAGGTCGTTAATCATTGCAATCAAGGTGTCCATAAATCTCTCGTTGTTATCACATCCATGGTCAGTCTGCGCTGACCGCTCTCTGTCAATTTCCGAATTAGCATTGCGCCGAAGGGGCGGAATCTAGCATAGCGAGGGAATTCAGAATAGTGATGCAGCTCACTATGGAGGCAAAAAACGAGCGATTTGACGCAAAAAAGCTTCATTAAGCACGCAAAAAATCAACAAAAATTGATTCAGTATGGGGGGCAACCTCAATAGGGGGGCAATAGAGAACCACACGTGCACGCGCCCCGGGGTGGCCAAGCGCGCAGACCCGGGGGTCGGCAAGAAGACAAGCGTTTGCCTTTCGGTGCGCACTTTTCGGGGCTGAAAACGCAAAACGTTTTACACGTAATTAAATTTCAAGTAGCTGACAATAATATTTATGTGACATGCCGCACAAAACTGACAGTCCATGAAAAAAACTGTGTTTGCCAAAGCCGCCATCCATTCCCAGAAAAATCAATAAAAGTCTTTTTTATCAAATACTTTTATCTTAGCCTCCCCTCCCTTTCCCACGCCTGGATGATTCCCATACAAGCGCCCCTATTGCAGGAAGCGCCACATCCGTATTAATTAGGCAGGCAATGACGATGGGTCGCCCCCATCGTGCCTTTCTGAGCCTGAGCCGCCGGGATTTTGTAATTTTATTTCAGAACTGTCGTCTCATGCCCGCAACCCCTGGGATTGCTCCCTCATAAAGAGATGATATTTGCTATGGCCGATAAATTGACCCAGCTGAAAGCCCTGACCACGGTAGTTGCCGATACCGGTGATATCGAAGCCATCAAGCGTTACCAGCCCATCGATGCCACCACCAACCCCTCCCTGGTGTTGAAGGCATCCGAAATCCCCGAGTATGCCCCCCTGATCGAAGACGCCATCAACTGGGCCAAATCCCAGAGCCAGGACAAGGCACAGCAAGTCATCGACGCGGGCGACAAGCTGGCGGTCAACATCGGTCTGGAAGTGCTGAAAATCGTCCCGGGCCGCATCTCCACCGAAGTGGACGCCCGTCTCTCCTTCGACACCGACGCCAGCATCGCCAAGGCTCGCAAATTGATCCGCCTTTACAACGAAGCAGGCATCAGCAACGATCGCATCCTGATCAAGCTGGCCTCCACCTGGGAAGGGATCCGCGCCGCCGAGGTGCTGGAGAAAGAGGGCATCCAGTGCAACCTGACCCTGCTGTTCTCCTTCGCCCAGGCCCGTGCCTGTGCCGAAGCCGGTGCCTTCCTGATCTCCCCGTTCGTGGGCCGCATCCTCGACTGGTACAAGGCCAAGCACAACCGTGACTACACCGCGAGCGAAGATCCGGGCGTGGTCTCCGTCACTGCCATCTACAACTACTACAAGCAGCATGACTACCCGACCGTGGTCATGGGTGCGAGCTTCCGCAACACCGGCGAGATCCTGGAACTGGCCGGCTGCGACCGCCTGACCATTGGCCCTGCCCTGCTGGAAGAGCTGAGCAAGGCTGAAGGCGCCGTGGTGCGCAAGCTGGACTACACCGGCGAGCGTCAGGCCAAACCGACTCCGATGAGCGAAGCCGAATTCCGCTGGGAGCTGAACCAGGACGCCATGGCCGTCGAGAAACTGGCCGAAGGCATCCGCATGTTCGCCGTCGACCAGGGCAAGCTGGAAACCATGCTGGCCAGCCGTCTCTGACAGACGCCATAGCGGCCATCTGATCCGTCATCAGCCACCGCTGTCGGGTCGATAACAACCGGGCTCCCGCAAGGGCAGCCCGGTTTTTTTATCCCCGTTCCCGCTTGTCACAACTCCGTCATAAAAACGTTTTATTTTCAAAGGCGTCGTGTTATACGGATGGTGAAAACCATAAAACCAAGGAGGGAGCCATGGACATGTTCAACTTCGATTTTGACGAGGTCGTTGAGCTGGGTTCACGTAGCCGCGGGACAACGGGAAAAAAACGCAAATGGCGTGAGATTGAGGCGCTTAAAGACAAGCACCGCCTGCAAAAGGAGCTGCAGGCCATCGACATCGCCTACGAGGGGTCGGACGAACTGGAACTCTGATCGCAGCAAGCTCGCCCCTGTCATGCTCGGATGAGCGGACACCTGAAAACAACGCCCCGGCTTGGCTGGGGCGTTGTTTTCAGGTGTTGGGAACTCAGGAGGCAGGCAGCGAGAGCTGTTTGGCCAGCGCCTGGAAGTGTTGGCTCACCTCGGCCCCGAACAGGGGATCATTGATGGCCCGGTTTTGCCAGAGCTGTTCGAGGTGGCGCCAGTCATCTTCTGTCAGGGAGTCGCGCAGATGGGGGAAGATCACCCCTTCCTCATAGTTCATGTGCGCCTCCTGCTGCGCGATGAACTGCTCCAGCCTGTCGGTGAACTGATCCAGCGGGATGACCGCGTCCATCAGGATCATCTCCACCATCTCCTTGAGCTCAGTGCCCGCATCCAGCAGGCGGGCGTGCTCCTCATGCAGGCGGTTCGCCACCTCCCCCTCCACGACCCTGTACTTCAGGTAGTATTCGTAAATCATGTCCTCTTTCGGGTGGTGGTACTTGTCGGATACCTCCCTCAGGTAGTCCACCACATCCCTGAGCAGGAAATAGCTCACCGGCTGCTCGTTGCGAATGGCGACCAGCTTCTGCCTGAGCAGCGTCAGCAACCGGGTGATGTTGATGTGGTCCTTGTGCAGACTCGATAACATGGGCACTCCTTGCACTGAATTGAGAAGAATACTCTCTCGAGTATACGGTCATTTATTACGTGAACTTTGCACTCAATCAAGTCGGCAGCAGACAATGGACGCCCGGATTCCTGCACGGCCCACCCCCACTTGCATAAGGCTCAGTCCTAATAGCATCTTGGTAGGCTAGCCTTGGCGCAGAACATCACCTTGGGAGCTCCCTTATGGATACCAAGCCTTCCAGTATCTCCTTAGGGTGTTCCCACAACGCTCTGTGCGACAACGGCATATCGCCCAGCGTGAGTTACAGCAACCCAGTTCCCCCAATGAATACCCTACTACTGGATTGCTCTGCTCGTCTCTATTGTCATGCCCAACTAGGCCCGATCGCCCCTTGGGACTGGAGCAGGGGTTAAGGCGCTACCACTGTAAACAATGCTTACGAGCCCGCTCCGTCTTAACAAGGACTCTATTGGGGCGCATTAGAAAACTCCAATGCTGGCAAACCTATGCCAACCCCCTAATCAAAGGTCTCACCGCCAGAGAGGCCAACCTGTCTGGTCACGTCCCGCCAAGCAGCAGGGTGGCAAAGGACGCCTCATAAAAACGGGACCGAGTGACTCTGACGCAATCGTGGTACGAGACCGGACGGACCACCAAGCTGACTTTCAGCTGGAAAAGCTGGATGCGCAAGCGATGAACACGATGTTGCAACCACTCATCGCGCCCGATGCAGTGCTCTGCAGTGATGGCACTGGGGGTATGCCAGTTGCAGCCAAGCATGGGCATACCACATCCAGCATGTGAACGGATATCACCAGCGGTTGAAGGAGTGGATGGAGCGATTCCACAGAGTTGCGACGTCTTACCTGAAAAATTATCTGGGTTGGCGCAGGATGCTGGATCGGTACGGAAGGGAGGTGAACATCAGGCTGTGCTCGTATGAGGCGCCAGGGCGCCCCATACAACACGTCATCGGCACATAGCCTTTTTATGGCGCACATCGCACCCGATGGGTGCTCAATGCTGCAGGATCTGGGAGAGGAAGAGCTTGGTCCGATCCGACTGGGGATTGTCGAAGAACTGATCCGGCACGTTCTCCTCGATGATCTGCCCTCTGTCCATGAAGATCACCCGGTCAGCCACCTGCTTGGCAAACCCCATCTCGTGGGTGACGCAGAGCATGGTCATCCCCTCGTGGGCCAGCTCCACCATGACGTCCAGCACCTCGCGCACCATCTCGGGATCCAGCGCCGAGGTGGGCTCGTCAAACAGCATGACCTGGGGGTTCATGCACAGACTGCGGGCGATGGCGACCCGTTGCTGCTGGCCGCCGGAGAGCTGGCCCGGGTACTTCAGCGCCTGCTCCGGGATCCGGACCCGGCGCAGGAAGTTCATGGCGATCTCCTCGGCCTCCTTGCGCGGCAACTGCTTGACCCAGATGGGGGCAAGGCAGCAATTCTCCAGCACGGTCAGATGGGGGAAGAGGTTGAAGTGCTGGAACACCATCCCCACCTCCCGGCGCACCGCCTCAATGTTCTTGAGATCCGAGGTCAGGGCCGTGCCCTTGACCAGGATGTGTCCGCTCTGGTGCTCCTCCAGCCGGTTGATGCAGCGGATCATGGTGGACTTGCCTGAGCCAGATGGGCCGCAGATGACGATCTTCTCTCCTCTGCCCACCTGCAGGTTGATGTTGCGCAGCACATGAAATTCACCGTACCACTTGTTGACTGCTTTCAGTTCGACGACAGCGTCCGTTTTCATCTCGAAACTACTCCTAATGCTTGTGGCCCGTGTTGAGTTTGCGCTCCAGATAGATGGAGTAGCGGGACATGCCAAAACAGAACATCCAGAAAATCATGGCGATAAAGACATACGCCTCGGTGGAATACCCCAGCCAGGCCGGATCCGCCAGCGCCACCTTGGAGATGGCCAACAGATCGAACAGCCCGATGATGAGCACCAGGCTGGTGTCCTTGAACAGGGAGATAAAGGTGTTCACCAGCGAGGGGATGGTGATCTTGAGGGCCTGGGGCATGATGATGAGCCCCATCACCTTCCAGTAGGAGAGCCCCAGGGCATCCCCCGCCTCGTACTGCCCCTTGGGTATTGCCTGCAACCCCCCTCTCACCACCTCGGCCACATAGGCCGCCTGGAACAGGATGATGCCGATGAGCGCCCGCAGCAGCTTGTCGAGCTCCACCTCGGTACTCATGAACAGCGGCAGCATGACGGACGCCATGAAGAGCACTGTGATGAGCGGCACCGCCCGCCAGAACTCGATGTAGACGGTGGAGAGACTGGAGATGACCGGCATGTGGGAGCGACGCCCCAGCGCCAGCAGGATGCCGAACGGCAGGGCGACCACTATGCCCACCACCGCCAGCACCAGGGTCAGCATCAGCCCGCCCCAGCGGTTCGTCTCCACCACCTCAAGTCCCGCACCGCCATGGATGAGGAGAAAGGCGATGACAGGAAACACCAGCAGGGTAAAGAGCGCCAGCCACCCCTTGCGCGGGGTTTTGGGCCATATCAGCAAGGCCAGCAGCACCGCCAGGCCGGCGAAGGTCAGGTTGATGCGCCAGTACTGATCGGCCGGATAGAAGCCATAGAGATACTGCCCCAGCCGGCTCTCGATGAAGATCCAGCACGCCCCTCCCTCGGCGCAGGCTTCACGGCTGTTCCCCTGCCAGGTGGCCGAGAACAGCGCCCAGTCCAGGGCGGACCAGATCAGTGGCAGCAGTAGATAGGCCAGCGCCAGGGTCAACAGGCCATTCCACCAGTTGGGAAACAGATTCTGCCTGAGCCAGGCGACCAGGCCCCGGCGATGGCTGGGAGGCGGCAGGGCCTCCTGCAATTCGTTCACGAACATGACAGCTCCCTAGCGCTCAACCAGCGTCATCCTGCGGTTGTAGATGTTCATCAGCACCGAGGTGGTGATACTGATGACGAGATAGACCCCCATGGTCATGGCGATGACCTCGATGGCCTGCCCGGTCTGGTTGAGGGTGGTGCCCATGAAGACAGACACCAGATCCGGATAGCCGATGGCCGTGGCCAGCGAGGAGTTCTTGGTGAGGTTCAGATACTGGCTGGTCAAGGGAGGGATGATGACCCGCATCGCCTGGGGAATGATCACCAGCCGCAACGTCTTGGCGGGAGAGAGCCCGAGTGCGGAGGCGGCCTCCGTCTGCCCCTTGCTGATGGCCAGGATGCCGGAGCGCACTATCTCCGCGATGAAGGCCGCCGTGTAGATGGTCAGCGCCAGCAGCAGAGCCGCAAGCTCGGGCAGGACCGTCATCCCTCCCCGGAAGTTGAATCCCTGCAACGCTGGCACGCTCCAGTTGAGCGGACTGCCCGCCAGCAGGAAGGTGACGGCCGGGAGCAGAATGACCAACCCGGCCGCACAGCGCCAGAACGGGAAAATCCTGCCGGTCAGGGCCTGACGGCGCCGTGCCCAGCGGCTCAGTCCCCAGCTCAGCACCACGGCGATCAGCAGGGCCCAGAGCACGTAACCGAATCCCTCTTCGAACACCGGCTTGGGTAGATAGAAGCCCCGCACGTTGAGGAAGGCGAGCCCCCCCAGATCCACGCTCTGGCGCGGTGATGGCAGGGTACGCAGTACCGAGAAGTACCAGAAGAAGATCTGCAACAACAGCGGGATGTTGCGAAACGTCTCTATGTAGACGGCCGCAATCCGCGCCACCAGCCAGTTGCGCGACAGACGCGCCACCCCGAGCATGAAACCGAGCAGGGTGGCAAACAGGATGCCGAGCACGGAAACCAGCAGGGTGTTGAGCAGCCCCACCACGAAGGTACGACCGAAGGTATAGGTTTCGTCATAGGGGATCAGGCTCTGCAGAATACCGAAGCCCGCCGTGTTGCCCAGGAAACCGAAGCCGGTGGTGATGCCACGGGTGGCCAGATTGGTCAGGGCATTGTTGACGATGTAGAACAGGAACCCGACAACGACCGCGATGGCCAGGCACTGGAAGATCAATGCCCGCACCTTGGCGTCATACCACCAGCGGCCCTGTTCTTTCCTATGGTTTGATGCGTGTAACGCCATGAGGATGACTCCGACAAAGCCAGGGGAAATGGGGGGCCTTGCCCCCCGATTGTTGTCGACTCAGCGGATGGGCGGCGCGTACATCAGGCCACCCTTGTTCCAGAGCGCGTTGATACCGCGATCGATCTTGAGGGGAGAGCCGGCGCCGACGTTGCGATCGAAGGATTCACCGTAGTTGCCGACCTGTTTGACGATGTTGTAGGCCCACTTGTCATCGAGCCCCAGCACCGATCCCTTGGGCTCTTCCAGTCCCAGCAGACGGCGGATATCCGGGTTGGTGGACTTGAGCATCTCGTCCACGTTGGCACTGGTGACCCCGGCTTCCTCGGCGTTGAGCATGGCGTTCAGACTCCAGCGCACCACCTTGAACCACTGATCGTCCCCCTGGCGCACGGCAGGCCCCAGCGGCTCCTTGGAGATCACCTCAGGCAGCACCATGGCCTCCGCCGGCTTGGTGAGCTTGATCTTGAGGGCATAGAGCTGGGACTGATCCGAGGTCAGCACGTCGCAGCGCCCCGCCTCGAACCCCTTGACGGTCTGATCCGAGGTATCGAACACCACAGGGGTATATTTCATGCCACCATTGGCACGGAAATAGTCCGCCAGGTTGAGCTCTGTGGTGGTACCGGACTGGATGCAGACGGCGGCGCCGTCAAGCTCCTTGGCACTCTTGACCCCGAGGGACTGCTTGACCAGGAAGCCCTGGCCATCGTAGTAGTTCACCCCGGCAAAGGTCAGACCCAGCGACCCGTCCCGGGTCAGGGTCCAGGTGGTGTTGCGCGACAGCAGATCCACCTCGCCGGACTGCAGGGCGGTGAACCGCTCCTTGGCGGTGAGGGAGACATACTTGACCTTGCCGGCATCCCCCAGCACAGCCGCAGCCACAGCCCGGCACACGTCCACGTCCAGACCGGTCCAGGTGCCCTTGACATCCGGATTGGAGAAGCCAGGCAGGCCATCACCCACCCCGCACTGAACGAATCCCTTCTTCTTGACGGCATCCAGTGTGCCGTCGGCCCACGCATTGGCTGCCACCAGCGACAGCACCATTACCATACCTGCCTTGTGTATCTGCTTCATCTCACTCTTCCCTGTGGTTTGATTCAAATAGGCACCAAAACCTGGCAAGATGCCTTCATTTACTTGCTTTTTCGCAGCTTATCGAGCGACTCAAAAACCTGTCAATCGGTGCAAACCGGCCCAAATCTGGTGCAACAGCACAAAATAGGCAAGCGGGTCGATATGCACTCTTAGAATCAAAAATAGACCCTTATTTACAAAATGGCCTGCTGTTAAAAGCCCCTCGTAGTGTGAGGATTATTTTTCGCAAAAAAATCGGGCGCACCGGGATGGGGCATAAAAACGCGCTGACAACTCACTCATCAGGCTCACATTTCTGCCCACGGGGCCCACCATTGGGGGGGATGAACCAATATCGGGCAATCTGGGGAGAGAACATGAAAACGTGGGGGCGAGGGTGGCACAAGCCGGGAGGGAGGCCGGAGCCACATTGCCACATTTGGCGTGCTCCCCCGGGTCGGGAGGGCTCAACCGCCGCGGGGGCCGTCTTCGATCTCGGTGATGACGCCGTTCTCGACGGTAACGAATTGCATGAACTCGCTCTTGCCGAAGTTGTAGGTCCAGCGTTCGGCATACTTGACCGTCATCCGCGCCCCGAAGCCGTTCTCCTCGTAGCGGGTGAGATCCTCCTTGAGCAGGGGCTGGCCGCAGCGGATCAAGAGCTCGGCCGTGGTGTCACCCTCGGTCAGCAAGGCGCTCTTGCAGCGCAGGGTGCCGGCATGCACGGGCAAGACCGCCACCAGCAGCAACCACAGAATCGGTTTCATTTTGCACTCCATTTGAACAGGATCGAACCCAGCGCGATACACGCCAGGGCAAACAACATGACCTGACCCAGACTCCCCGCCACCGCCTGCCACCCCGCCCCTTCCAGCATCACGGCGCGGGCCGCCTCGATGATCTGGCTCAGGGGTAGACAGGCCCCCAGGGCCTGCAACCAGGGGGGAGAGCCCTCCAGCGAGAACCAGACGCCGGACAAGAACATCATGGGCAAGCTGATGAGATTGAGCAAACCGCTCGCCAGCTCCTCGTTCTGGATCCGGGCGGCGATGAGCAGGCCGAGGGAGGCCATGGCCGTCCCGCCGACCAGGGCGATCAGCAGCAGCAACCAGCCAGACCCGAGCAGGGGCACATCCAGCAGCCAATAGGCCACCAGAAAGACCAGCAGGCTCACGACCAGCGTAATCATCACCCGCGACAGCAACTGGGCGCAGAGAAACTCGGCGGCCGAGAGTGGCGTGGCGCCAAGCCGTTTGAGCACCCCGTTCTTGCGATAGCGCACGATGACGAAGCCGACGCCGAACAGGCCGGAGAACATCAGGTTCATGCCGATGACCCCGGGCAGCAACCAGTCGCCGTAGCGGATGGCTCTGCCCCTCAGGGCCTCCCTGTGCAGCGGCACGGGCACCGCCTGGTGCAGCAGGTATTCGGCCATGGCCCCCTGGGGAGCATCCGGGTTGATCCAGTAGCGCCCCTCCCCCGGCGAGATCAGCAGGTCCAGCTGATGGTGGCGCACCTTGAGCCGCCCCTTCTCCGCCTCGTCATAGTGGATGACCCTGAGCAGCGGGACATCGTGCAGGGGAGCGTAGGTGGCAGGCAGAACCCCCACCACCCCTATCTGTACCAGCGGCTTGGGGGGACCCGAGAAGATGAGGGAGAAGCCGATCACCAGCAAGAGCGGGAAGACCAGGTTCCACACCAGGGCGGCCCGATCGCGCACGAATTCGAGGGTTCTGGCGTAAAAGAGCGCGCCGATGCGCTTGATGGCTCCCGTCATCTTCTGATCCTCGCACCTGACACCCGTCGGGCAACCACCTGGCACACACCTCCCCCCTCACAGCAAATGCGCCTCTTCATGCGCCGCTCCGCAGGCTATGGCCGGTCAGGTGCAGGAAGAGATCCTCCAGATTGGGGGAGCGCACCTGCATGCCGGTGAGCGGCACGCCCAGGCTCAGCAGCCGCGGCAGCAAGGCCGCCACGTCGGGGCAGCTCAGCTCCACCTGATCGCCCGCCGGGCGCAGGGGGTAACCAAGCCCGGCCAGGGCCGGGTGATCCGCCAGGCGCACCAGCACGCCGTCGAAGTGGTGGGCCAGCAGGGCCCCCGGGGTATCCAGGCTCAGCAGGTGGCCGTGATCGACGATGGCAATCTGATCGCACAGCTGCTGCGCTTCATCCATGTAGTGGGTGGTGAGCACCACCGTCTTGCCCTGGGCCTTGATCGCCTCGATACGCTCCCAGAAATGGTGGCGGGCCTGGGGATCCAGCCCCGTCGTGGGTTCATCCAGAAACAGCAGTTCGGGGTCGCCGAGCAGGGCCAGGGCCAGCAGCAGGCGCTGACGCTGACCACCGGAGAGCTTGCGACTGTCCCTGTCGATGAACTCGCCCAGGGCGCACAGCTCGATGAGCAGTTCCCGCGGCAGAGGATTGGGGTAGAGGCTGGCAAACAGGCGCAGGGTATCCCGTACCGTCAGAAAGTCCTGCAGCGCCGTGTGCTGGAACTGGATACCGATGCGAGAGCGGTAATCGGGGCCCCGCGGCGCGCCGTGAAACAGGATCTCGCCGCTGTCCGGGGTGAGGATCCCCTCCAGCAACTCGATGCAGGTGGTCTTGCCCGCCCCGTTCGGACCGAGCAGGCCGAAACAGCAGCCGGCAGGAATGGCGAAGCTGAGCCCGTCCACCGCCCTGACGCCGGGGAAGTGCTTGACGAGATCGACGACCTCGATGATGGCTGCCATGGCGTCTCTCCTCGCGCGGCCGGATGGCGACGCTCTGACTATATCCAAATCCCCCGCGCAGACACAAAGCCCATTGCGAAGAGGGCGGAGAAGCGCACAAAAACAAACGGCGACCCTGGGGTCGCCGTTTTCATCACGTCAGCCGGATCACAGGATGTCCAGCAGTTCCACTTCGAACACCAGAGCGGAGTACGGCGGGATGGAGCCGGCGCCACGGGCACCGTATGCCAGATCCTGCGGGATGTAGAGCTTCCACTTGGAGCCAACCGGCATCAGCTGCAGGGCTTCTACCCAGCCGGCGATAACGCCAGTCACCGGGAACTCGGCCGGCTGGCCGCGGGCGACGGAGCTGTCGAACACGCCACCGTGGGTGAAGGTACCGTGGTAGTGCACGCGCACGGACTGACCGGCCACCGGCACGGCGCCGTTGCCTTCAACCATGACTTCGTACTGCAGACCGGAGTCGGTCACGTTCACTTCGGCGCGCTTGGCGTTGTCGGCCAGGAAGGCTTCGCCTTCGGCGGCAGCGGCCTTGGCGGCAGCTTCCTGCTCTTCCTGCATGCGGGCGGTGATGACCTGGAAGGCATCGTTGATATCGTCACGGCTGACCGCGAACTCCAGACCGTTCAGGGCATCTGCCAGACCTTGTTGCAGGGCCGGGATATCCAGACCGGCGAAGGCTTGCTGCGCCAGTTGATCACCCATGTTGCGGCCGATGCCGTAGCTGGCCTTCTGTTCGATAGAGTCGTATTGGGACATTGAGAGATTGCTCCGGGTCCTGATGGTAAAAGAGACGGGATGATAACAGACTTTTGGGCACCGTGCTGCGGGCGGTAGCCCTGATTTGCCCGCCCGTGGGAGAGAGTTCACACAAGCGGGCAACAGGCTGGCGACATTTTGCTTAGGTGCTTTCTTCAAGCCCGGTCAATCAGGGCCCGCACCGCGGCCACCTTGGCGCCATCCGTGATATTCACGCGGCCGTCGTCCGAGGTACCCATGTTGACCCCATGCGGCACCATGCCGCCACGCCAGCCCATACCGGACATGTGTACCTCGCTAACCCCGGTGAACTCGATGATGGTGCGCACGTTGTCGGCATTGACCCCGGCCCCCGGCATCAGGCTGGCGCGGCCCGCCAGCGCCTGCTGCATGGCCTGCAGGGTCTCGAGCCCTGCCAGCGCGGTCGGCGCATGGCCCGAGCTCAGGATGCGCTCGCAACCCGCGGCCACGATCACCTCCAGATCGGCGCGCCAGTCGGAGCAGAGATCGATGGCGCGGTGGAAGGTGACCCCGAGCGGCCCGGCCGCCGCCACCAGCTGGCGGAGCCTGGCGGCGGGCACCCGCCCCTCTTCGTCCAGCAGGCCGACCACGACCCCCTGCAGGCCGGCGGCGCGGGCGGCGGCGATGTCTTGCAGCATGATCTCGAACTCGTCGTCGCCAAAGCAGAAATCGCCGGCACGGGGACGGATCATGGCGTAGACGGGCACGGTGGCATGGCGTGCCACCTGCTGCATGAAGCCGTAGGAGGGGGTCAGGCCGCCGAGGCCCAGGGCGGAGCAGAGCTCGATGCGATCGGCACCGGCCTCCTGGGCGGTAAACAGGGATTCCAGGTTGTCGATACAGATTTCAAGACGGGTCATGATGACTCCTTGATTCGGGGAGATCAGACCCGCGGTCCGATCTCACAGATTGAGCAGGGCGGCCCCACGCACACCGCCGGCCCCGCCAAAGCGGGCCTCGCGGATCTCGGGCAGGGCGACGCCGGGAAGCAGATGGCCGGGCAGGCGTTTGGGCAGCTCTTCATACAGGGCCGGCAGGACGCTGAGGCCTCCCCCCAGTACCACCACGTCCGGATCGATCACCGAGATGGCGGTGGCGATGCCGGCTGCCAGGATCTCCAGCCAGCAGTCGATGGTCGAGAGCGCCGCAGGCTCCCGGGCCTCGGCACGCTCGACGATCTGGTGACCGCTGGCGCGCTCCCCGCGAAAGTGGTGATAGAGCCGCTCCAGGCCGGTGCCCGAGGCGTAGGTCTCGAAACAGACCAGACGGCCGCAGCCGCAACGGGGACGGGGCAGGTCGGGGTATTTCATCAGGATGGTGGCCGGCAGCGGGTAGTGGCCAATCTCGCCGGCCAGCCAGTTGCGCCCCTGGATGAGGCGCCCCGCCAGATAGACGGCGCCGCCTATCCCGGTACCGATAGTGACGCCCAGCGCACTGTCGGCCCCCTCGGCCGCTCCCTGGTGTACTTCGGACCAGAGGAAGCAGTTGGCATCGTTGTCCACCCTGACCGGACGACTCAGCAGCTCGGCCAGATCCGCCCCCAGGTGACGACCGTGAATGGCGGGCAGGTTCGCCGCCACTATGCTTCCGTCGAGACGATTGAGGATGCCGGGAAACCCGATCCCCACGGCCCCCTTCACGCCAAAACGCACGTCGGCCGCCTCGACTCGCTCACGGATTGCCTGCTGGAGCGCCTGATAGTCGTTGCCCGGCGTACTCATGCGCTCCTCATGGCAGAGAGCCAGGGCGCCGTCGTACACCGAGAACGCGATCTTGGTGCCACCGATATCAAATCCGTAATACATGCCACACTCCCTTGCCGGTGGACCCGTCCACCCCAGTCTGTCCAGATGGGGCACATTGTATTAATTCGCAAAAAAAATAAAGTGACCTGGGGCGAAAAACGGGAGAGAGATCAAAGCAAGCGGAACATTTGTCGTTGCTGGCAAGGTTGGCCAAGGCTGGTCAGAGTACGCTCCTGACCGTCGAACACGAAGCCGCGGCGCAGGTAGAATCCCTCGCCGATGTGATTGCCGTCGAGCAGCCAGAGCCTGACGCACTCGCAGCCGGCCCGGCGCATCTGCACCGCCACCGCCTGCCACAACCGCTTGCCATGGCCCTGACGCCAGTGATCCGGGTGAAGATAGAGCGCCCGGATGCGCGCCATCATCAGCCCCTCTTCCACGGACGTTTGCCAGTAGAGCAGGCCGATGACCACCTCGTCCCGGCAGATCAGCATGGGGATGGGGCCGGCCTCGGCGAGCCGCTGGCGCCAGATGTGAAGATGATCGGTGACGGCGAGCTGGGCCAGCATGTCGCTGCCGAGCACGCCGCCATAGGCCGCCAGCCAGCTGGCCCGCTGCATCACCGTCATGGCGGCGGCGTCGGCAGCCCGGGCCAGGCGCAGCGTTATGCCTTGCACTGGGGTACCAGCCCTGAGGCTCTCGCCTGCTGATACAGGGGCTGCACCTCGCCCTGCTGGGCCTGCAACTCCGCGATCCGGCTCTGGTCGCTGGGGTGAGTGGAGAGCAGCTGGGGCGGGGCCTTGCCCCCGGAGGCGGCGCTCATGTTCTGCCACAGGGGAATGGCCTCGGCCGGGTTGAAACCGGCGCGCGCCATCAGCTCGAGACCGAGCCTGTCCGCCTCGCTCTCCTGGGTCCGGCCATAAGGCAAGGCGATCCCCACCTGGACCCCGAGACCCAGGGCCGCCATGGTGGCCGCCCCCCCGAGGCTGCTACTGCTGCCGATGGCCGCATCGGCCACCGCCAGCCCGAGACCGGTCAGCTGGTCGCGGGAGAGACGCTCGTTGGAGTGCTGGGCCAGCACGTGGGTCAGCTCGTGACCGATGACGGTGGCGAGCTGGTCCTGATTCCTGGCCACCTTGAGCAGGCCACTGTAGACGCCGATCTTGCCGCCGGGCAGGGCGAAGGCGTTGACCTCCTTGGAGTCGAACACCACCACCTCCCAGCTGGTGATGCCATAGCTGGCGGGCACCTGGGCGGTCACCGCCCTGGCCACGCAGGAGACATAGGTATTCATCCTGGCATCCTTGCTCACCTTCTCCTGCTGCTTCATCTGCTCGAAGGAGTCGGCCCCCAGCTGGCTCATCTGCTGGGGGGAGAAGAGCAGCATCTGGCTGCGGCCGGTCGGCGACTGGGCACAACCTGCCAGCAGGGCGCTGCACAGGGCTGTCAGGGCGAAGAGGGACAGGGAGGAGGCACGCATGAAAAGGTCCTTAACCATGAAGTTGCCCTATTTTCGGAAATGCCGCCGTCCGGTGCAAGCCAGCAACCGCGCCCTGCGACCAAAAAGATCCCAGGGCGCCAAAATAAAAACGAGCCCGCTTGGGGCTCGTTTTTGCTGCTGGGACATGAGTGATTACATGATGCCCAGTTTCTTCAGGTCGGCCTGCACCACCTTGGCCGGTACCGGCACATAGCCATCCTTCGCCACTATGCTCTGGCCCGCCTTGGAGAGCATCATCTTCACGAACTCCTGCTCCATCGGGGAGAGCGGCTTGTTCGGATGCTTGTTCACGTAGACGTACAGGAAGCGGGAGAGCGGGTACTTGCCGGTGATGGCGTTGTCCGAGGTCGCCTCGATGAAGGTCTTGCCATCCTTGGAGAGCGGCACGGCGCGCACGCCGGAAGTGACGTAACCGATGCCGGAGTAGCCGATGCCGTTCAGGGAGGAGGAGACGGACTGCACCACGGAGGCAGAGCCCGGCTGTTCGTTCACGCCGCTCTTGAAGTCACCGTTGCACAGGGCGTGCTCCTTGAAGTAACCGTAGGTGCCGGACACGGAGTTGCGACCGAACAGCTGCAGATCCTTGCCGGACCAGCTGCCATCCAGACCCAGATCGGACCATTTGGTGGCTGCCTTAGGTTCGCCGCACTTGAGGGTGCTGGAGAAGATGGCGTCGATTTGCGACATGGTCAGACCCTTGATGGGGTTGTCCTTGTTGACGAACACCGCCAGGGCATCGACCGCGACGCGGATAGCGGTCGGCTTGTAGCCGTAGCGCTTCTCGAAAGCTTCCTCTTCACCGGCCTTCATGGCACGGCTCATAGGGCCAAACTGGGCGACGCCTTCAGTCAGGGCAGTAGGCGCGGTAGAAGAACCGGCGGCCTGGATCTGCACGTTGACGTTGGGGTACATGCGCTTAAATTCTTCGGCCCACAGGGTCATCATGTTGGCCAGGGTGTCCGAGCCGACAGAGGACAGGTTGCCCGAGATGCCGCTGGTCGGTGCGTATTCCGGCAGATCCTTGTCGACACCGTAGGCCAGTGCGCTGACAGAAAACAGGGTTGCAGCGGTGAATCCGATGACACCAGCCAGTTTGTTGAGTTTCATCCAATCTCTCCAAGTCCAAGGTTGCAGAAGGCAATCGTCAGTATGACGTCGATACATGGTTCAAACCCGATCACCCTCTCCACAGTTACAGAAGGTCCGTTCTTGAAACGGCGCCAGTATCTGACCTGGCAGTGACAAATTTATGGATTTAATGTGACACTTTAATGACATGAGCAAGGTTTTGCACAAATGCAAGGAGGGCTGCGAACGCAGCCCTCCTTTCGTTGCTAACCCATTGCTGTGAAAGGCTATTTAATCACCACCATGCGGGCGGGAATGAGGAAGCTGAAGCGGCTGCCCGCCCCGACACGGCTCTCTATCTCCAGCTGGGCATCGTGATGGCTCAGGGCATGCTTGACGATGGCAAGGCCGAGCCCGGACCCCCCGGTGTGACGCGAGCGTGCCTTGTCCACCCGGTAGAAGCGCTCGGTGAGACGCGACAGGTGCTCGGGGGCAATCCCCTCCCCTTCGTCCTGCACCCCGAAGAGCGCCATCTGCCCCTGCTTGCGCCACTCCACGGTGATCTTGCGTCCCGCTGGGGTGTAGTGAATGGCGTTGTAGACCAGGTTGGAGACGGCGCTGCGCAGCTGATCCTGATCCCCGCGCACGAACAGGTTCGACTGCACGTTGAACACGATCTCGTGGCCCCGCTCGCCGGAGAGCGCCCGCGCCTCCTGCTCCAGCAGCCCCAGCATGGCGGGCATGTCCACCAGGTGGGAGAGATCCACCGTGGGGGCGGCTTCGATGCGTGACAGGGTAAGCAGCTGGTTGACCAGGTTATCCATGCGGATGGTCTGCTCCATCATCACCCTGTGCGCCTTGGCCCACATGGCGGGCGGCGGCGGCTCCTCGGTCATCTCCAGGTAGCCCTTGAGCACGGTGAGGGGGGTGCGCAGCTCGTGGGAGACGTTGGAGACAAAGTGCTTGCGGGTCTTCTCCAGGCTGCGCAGCCGGGTCACGTCCCGCACCACCAGCATGGCCTGATCCTCGGCATAGGGCATGATGCGAAACTCGAGGAATTTCTCCTCGTTGATGGGGGACGCCATCTCGAACGGTTCGTCGTACTGCCCCTTGCCGAGGTAGGCGGCAAAGGCCGGGTGACGGATGAGGTTGCCGATGTGCTGGCCGGCGTCCTCCGGCCAGCGAAAGCCGAGCAGTTGCTCCGCCAGCCGGTTGCACCAGAGGATGCTGCCGTCGGTGCGAAACACCACGGCGGCGTCGGGCAGCGCCTCTGCCCCCTCCCGGAAACGGCGGATAAGACCCGCCAGCTCCCGGCGACGGGCACGGTGGCGCTGCTGCAACTTGTAGATGCCGTTGAAGATGTATTCCCAGCTACCGCTGCCATGGGGGGGGACCAGGCTGCGATCGTGCCACAGCCAATCCGACAGCCGCTTCTGGAAGCGATAGTGCCAGCCCAGATGGAGCACGGTCGCCACCAGCAGGCAGAGCGCGAGATGATCGATTAACCAACCTACCAAGACGAAGGGGGCGTAGAAGAACGCCATTCGCCACAACTGTCGCCGCCAGGCGTAAGGTTGCAACATTCAGGTCTCCTAGAGACGGCAAAGAGCAGGGAGCTGCGCCAGCAGGCGCGTCCGGCATGGGGTCCCTAGAGGCGGGTCGAGAAGCGGTAACCAGCCCCGCGCACCGTCTGGATCAGCCTGTCGTGCCCCGTCTCCTCGATAGCCTTGCGCAGGCGGCGGATATGCACGTCCACGGTTCTGTCCTCGACGTACACATTGGTACCCCAGACGTTGTTGAGCAGCTGCTCGCGGCTGTAGACCCGCTCCGGGTGAGTCATGAAGAAATGTAGCAGCTTGAACTCGGTCGGCCCCATGTCCAGCGCCTTCTCCTCGGCGCTGACCCGGTGAGACACCGGATCCAGCTTGAGCCCCTGCACCTCGATCACCTCGTCCACCGAGGTGGGAGAGACGCGGCGCATCACCGCATGCAGGCGGGCGGTCAGCTCCTTGGGGGAGAACGGCTTGGTGATGTAGTCGTCGGCACCCGCCTCCAGGCCGCGGACCTTGTCCTCTTCCTCACCGCGGGCGGTCAGCATCACCACCGGGATCTGGCGGGTCATCTCATCCTGCTTGAGCTGCTTGATGAACTGGATGCCGCTGCCACCGGGCATCATCCAGTCCAGCACGATGAGTTCGGGGTAAGGCTCGCGCACCTTTGCCAGTCCATCGGCGTAGTCTTCCGCCTCTACTGTTTCATATCCCTTCTGCTCGAGCACGAAGCAGAGCATTTCGCGGATCGGTGCCTCGTCCTCGACCACCAGAATTCGCTTAGCCATATCCCTTCTCTCTCCTCTGTGAAGATGGGTGCGCCAATTATTAGAACTTTCTGTGACACTTTTATGACTTTATGACGGGCGGGATGATAAACGTTTTCAGATTCAGTTGGCAGCAGTGCGTTGCAACAGATCCCAGCGGTTGCCGCTGATGTCCTCGAACACCACTACGGTGCCGTAAGGCTCGCACCTGGGTTCTTCACAGAAATGAACGCCGTATTTCCGCATGCGTTCGTAGTCCCCCCAGAAGTCATCGGTCTCGAGGAAGAGGAAGACTCGGCCGCCCCCCTGCCGGCCGATGGCGGCCTGCTGCTCCTCGCTGGCTGCCCGCGCCAGCAACAGGGCGGAACCGGGGGCCCCCCTGGGGGCAACCCGCACCCAGCGCTTGCCCGGCTTGCCCGGTTCATCGAGCAGAGTGTCTTCCAGCAGCGCGAAGCCCATCCCTCGGGTAAAGAAGGCGATGGCCTCGTCATAGTCGGCCACCAGCAGGGTCAGGGCGCCAAGATGTTGTGCCATGGGAAGTGCCTCCACAGATGAATGAACGGGGCGCATCATAGCGGGCGCGTCGCTCTGGCTCCAGCGATCCGGGACAATGGCGAGCAGATCCTGCCGCCTGGCAGGCTCGCTCGCCCTTGCTCAGCCCTGCCCAAGCCAGTCGCGCAGCACCGCATCCCGGTCACCGTCCAGGGCCGGCGAGGCGCGCGCGTAGCGCACCGGGGTGGCCGACAGATGGAGCGGGTTGGCCAGGGTCGGCAAGGTCTGCTCACCGCGCTGCACCTGCTGCACCCAGCCGCGCACCGCCCCCTGCTCGAGGGCGAACAGGGCATCCAGGGTGAGGATGGGGCCGCCCGGGACCCCGGCCGCCTCCAGCAGGGCCGTCCACTCGGCGCTGGTGCGCGCCAGCAACCGCTCGGCAATCTGGGCGTTGAGCCGGTGGCGCTGGCGCACCCGGGCGGCGTTGGTGGCAAAGTCGGGATCCTGCGCCCACCCGGGTTCCCCCAGCAGGGCCGCCAGGGCGGCAAACTGGCCGTCGTTGCCCACCGCGAGGATGAGGTGGCCATCGCTGGTGGGGTAGACGTCATAGGGGACGATATTGGGGTGACCGTTGCCAAGGCGCCCGGGGGCCTGACCGGTGGCGAGATAATTCATCGCCTGGTTGGCCAGCACCGCCACCGACACGTCCAGCAGGGCCAGATCGATCTGCTGCCCCTCCCCGGTCCGCTCCCGGTGACGCAGGGCCGCCTGGATACCGATGGTGGCGTAGAGGCCGGTGAGGATGTCGACGAGCGCCACCCCCACCTTGACCGGCCCGCCGCCGGGCACCCCATCGGGTTGACCCGTGATGCTCATCAATCCGCCCAGCCCCTGGATCAGCAGATCGTAACCGGGTCGCTGGGCCCAGGGCCCGTCCTGGCCAAAGCCGGTGATGGAGCAGTAGATGAGCTCTGGGCGGCGGGCCTTGAGGCTAGGGTAGTCAAGGCCGTAGCGCGCGAGCCCCCCCACCTTGAAGTTCTCGATCACCACGTCGGCACAGTCCACCAGGGCCAGCAGGGTGTCTCTGTCGCGCGCTAGATCCAGGGCGATGGAACGCTTGCCCCGGTTGGCGGCGTGAAAGTAGGCCGCCTCCCCCGCCACCAGCTCGGGCGGGCCCCAATGGCGGGTGTCGTCACCGCGCCCGGGGGCCTCCACCTTGACCACGTCGGCGCCGAGATCGGCAAGCAGCTGGCTGGCCCAGGGGCCGGCCAGCACGCGGCTGAGATCCAGCACGCGCACACCGGCGAGCGGCCCCATCACTCGAACGCCTGCAGATCGGTCTGGGCCCGCCCCAGGATCAGGGCGTGGATGTCGTGGGTCCCCTCGTAGGTGTTGACCGCTTCCAGGTTCATCAGGTGGCGAATGACGTGAAACTCGTCGCTGATGCCGTTGCCGCCGTGCATGTCGCGGGCGATGCGGGCTATCTCCAGCGCCTTGCCGCAGCTGTTGCGCTTGATGAGCGACACCAGCTCCACCGGGCAGCGCCCCTCGTCCATCAGGCGCCCGGCGCGCAGGCAGCCCTGCAGGCCGAGGGCAATCTCGGTCTGCATGTTGGCGAGCTTGAGCTGGAACAGCTGGGTGGCGGCCAAGGGGCGACCGAACTGCTGGCGATCCAGCCCGTACTGGCGGGCGGCGTGCCAGCAGAACTCGGCGGCGCCGAGCGCCCCCCAGGCGATGCCGTAACGCGCCTTGTTCAGGCAGCCGAACGGCCCCTTGAGGCCGCTCACCCCGGCCAGCCGGTTGGCCTCGGGCACGAAGACCCGATCCATCACGATCTCGCCGGTGATGGAGGCGCGCAGGGAGAACTTGCCCTCGATCTTGGGGGCCGACAGCCCGGCCATCCCCTGCTCCAGCACGAAGCCGGTGATCTCGCCGTCCAGCTTGGCCCACACCACGAAGAGATCGGCGATGGGGGAGTTGGTGATCCACATCTTGTTGCCGGTGAGCAGATAACCGCCGTCGACCCGCTCGGCGCGGCTCTTCATGGAACCCGGATCCGAGCCCGCATCCGGCTCGGTGAGGCCAAAGCAGCCCACCAGCTCGCCCCGGGCCAGCCCCGGCAGCCAGCGCTGGCGCTGGGCCTCGTCGCCATAGGCGTGGATCGGGTGCATCACCAGGGACGATTGCACGCTCATGGCCGAACGGTAGCCGCTGTCGACCCGCTCCACCTCCCGGGCGATGAGGCCGTAAGCCACGTGATTGACCCCGGCGCAGCCATACTGCTCCGGCAGGGTGGCGCCGAGCAGCCCCAGCTCCCCCAGCTCGTTCATGATGGTGCGATCAAACTGCTCGCGGCGGTTGGCCTCCAGCACCCTCGGCATCAGGCGGGACTGACAGTAATCGCGGGCGGCGTCGCGGATGAGCCGCTCCTCGTCGCTCAGCTGGTCATCCAGAAAGAAGGGGTCTTGCCAATCGAAGGGGGTACGCGTCATAAGGCACTCCATGCCATGTGAAAGAATCAAACCGTAACAAACGGGTCTCTTGCAGACCCTGCCTGACCAGGGAAGCGGGTGGACAACACCTGTGTCACGCCTCCCCTCGCAACGCCCGATAGAGGGTGGTGCGGCTGATGCCGAGCCGGCGCGCCGCCTCGCTCACGTTGCCGCCACACTCCGCCAGGGTCTGCTGCACCCGCTGGCGGCTCTGAGCGCGCAAGGTGGTGCCCTCGCCCGAAGGGGCCGGCACGGCGGTCGCCTCCGGCAGATGGAGGTGGGCGGGTTCAATCCAGCCCTCTCCCTCCGCCAGCACGCAGGCCACCTCCAGCGCCTGCTTGAGCTGGCGCACGTTGCCAGGCAGGGGGTGGGTCAGCAGCTGCTGCTCGGCCTCCCGGGTCAGCTGCAGCGCCGGGTCCATCTCGGCCAGCAACCGCAGGATCAGTGCCCGCCGATCTTCTGCCAGCCAGGCCCGCAATGGGGCCAGCTGCTGGCGCCAGCCGCAGATGCGGTAGTAGAGATCTTCGCGAAAGGTGCCGGCCGCCACCATGGCCGCCAGATCCCGATGGCTCGCCGACACCAGCCAGAAATCCACCGGCTCGGGGCGCGTGCTGCCAACCGGGGTGACGACGCGCTCCTGCAATACCCGCAGCAACCGGGTCTGGGCCGAGAGCGGCAGCTCGCCAATCTCGTCCAGCATCAGGATGCCGCCGTGAGCGGCGCGCAGGTATCCCTGACTGCCCTGGCTGCGGGCACCGCTGAAGGCCCCGCCCACATAACCGAACAGCTCTGCCTCCACCAGATCCGCCGGCAGGGCGCCGCAGTTGACGCACACCAGGGGCTTCTCGTGGTGACTCGAGCGGCGATGGAGATCGCGCACCAGATGCTCCTTGCCGCTGCCGGTCTCCCCCTCGATGAGCAGGGATATGCCGCGCTCCAGCATCTTGAGGGGTACCTCCCCGGGCGCCTTCAACTCCCTGGCGTCCTCCTGCCTGCGGGGCCGGGGGGAGGCAGGCTCCGGCACCAGCCGCAGGGCGCGCCCCTCCCGCAGCCACTGCTTGCCGTCGAAGGGGTGCTGGCCGAGCCAGAGCCGGCCGGCCCGGTTGGCCCCGAGCAGCTCACCAGCCTCCCCCAGCAGCAGGCGGGCGGACCAGAAACTCTGGGGATCGAGATCCACCAGCCAGCCCGGCTGGCTCGTCAGCAGCGCGTTCTCCAGGGTCATGGCCAGGAGGCGCACCGTGCCCAGCATGTCGCCGTCGTGGTGGGCCGCATCGGTGGAGATGTCGAGCACCCCGAGCAGGCGGCCGTCCGGCCCGAGCAGCGGACAGGCGCTGCAACTGAGAAAACTGTGCTGGGCGAAGAAGTGCTGGGCGCCGAGCACCTGCACCTCCCCCTGTTCGGCCAGCGCAGTGCCGATGGCGTTGGTGCCCTTGCTCGCCTCTCCCCAGCGGGCGCCGCTGCGCAAAAAGACCCGCTCGGCGTGGCGGGCGAAGCCGTCGTCACCGCTGGCGGCCAGGATGGCCCCCTCGCCGTCGCACAGCAGCAGGCGGCAGGGGCGGCCCGCCAGCAGCTGCTCGAAGAGGGGCAGCACGAAGCGCTGGAAGCTGGCGATAAGCAGCCTGTGCTCCTCCTGGCGGGCCGACAGTTCCCCCAGGGGCAGCAGATCCAGCTCGGCGCTCTGCTGGCGGTGCAGCCCCTGATGCAGGCAGCGCTGCCAGGAACGCTGGATCGGGCTGGAACCAGATTGGGGGAACTCGCTCATCACGCCTCCTGTTCACAAAGGGCACAGTGTCACGACCCCTGTCCAGAAACGGCACACTTCTGTGGTCGTCGCCAGGGTCACTGGTTAATCAAGATACGCCGCCGCACCCCATTTGATAACGTTTTTGTAACTTTTGTGATGCTGGTCAGACCCTCTGGCACGCCCCTTGCGAAAGCAGGAGTGCAGCCGGCCTCTCCGGCCGGTCAGGACCACACACATAAGGATGATGAGATGATTTATACCGCTCCCGGTCAGGCAGGTGCCCTGGTCAGCTTCAAGTCCCGTTACGACAACTTCATCGGTGGCGACTGGGTCGCGCCGCGCGCCGGTCGCTACTTCGAGAACATCTCGCCGGTGGATGGCCGCGTGTTTTGCGAGGTGGCCCGCTCCGACGCCGCCGACATCGAGCTCGCGCTCGACGCCGCCCACAAGGCCTTCCCGGCCTGGAGCAAGACCAGCGTCACCGAGCGCAGCAACCTGCTGCTGCGCATCGCCGATCGCATCGAACAGAACATAGAGCGGCTCGCCATCGCCGAGACCTGGGAGAACGGCAAGGCGGTGCGCGAAACCCTGGCCGCCGACCTGCCCCTGGTGGTGGATCACTTCCGCTACTTCGCCGGCTGCATCCGCGCCCAGGAGGGCTCGGCCGCCGAGCTGGATCAGAACACCGTCAGCTACCACTTCAAGGAGCCCATCGGCGTGGTCGGCCAGATCATCCCGTGGAACTTCCCCCTGCTGATGGCCGCCTGGAAGCTGGCTCCCGTGCTCGCGGCCGGTTGCTGCAGCGTGCTCAAGCCCGCCGAGCAGACCCCGGTCACCATCATGCTGATGATGGATCTCATCAAGGACATCCTGCCCCCCGGCGTGGTCAACGTGGTCAACGGCTTCGGCGCCGAGGCGGGCCAGGCGCTCGCCACCAGCAACCGGATCCAGAAGCTCGCCTTCACCGGCTCCACCGAGGTGGGGGCCCATATCCTGCGCTGCGCCGCCGACAAGCTGATCCCCTCCACCGTCGAGCTCGGCGGCAAGTCCCCCAACATCTACTTCGCCGACGTGATGCAGCACGAGAGCAGCTACATCGACAAGGCGGTGGAAGGCATGCTGATGACCTTCTTCAACCAGGGCGAGGTGTGCACCTGCCCCTCCCGCGCCCTGGTGCAGGAGAGCATCTATGACGACTTCATGGACAAAGTGCTGGCCCGTGCCCGCACCATCGTCCAGGGCAACCCCCTCGACACCGCCACCCAGGTGGGCGCCCAGGCGTCCCGCGAGCAGTTCGACAAGATCCTGAGCTACATGGAGATTGGCCGTGGCGAAGGGGCAAAAATGCTGATCGGCGGCGGCGCGGCCAGGGTGAGCGGGCTGGAGGGAGGCTTCTACATCCAGCCCACCATCTTCCACGGCCAGAACAAGATGCGGGTGTTCCAGGAGGAGATCTTCGGGCCGGCCCTGGGGGTCACCACCTTCAAGGACGAGGCGGATGCGCTGGCGATTGCCAACGACACCCAGTACGGCCTGGGGGCGGGGCTGTGGACCCGGGACAGCAACCTGGCCTGGCGCATGGGGCGCGGCATCCAGGCCGGCCGGGTCTGGGTCAACTGCTACCACACCTACCCGGCCCACGCGGCCTTCGGCGGCTACAAGAAGTCAGGGATCGGTCGCGAGACCCACAAGATGATGCTGGACCACTACCAGAACACCAAGAACCTGCTGGTGAGCCACGACATCAACCCCCTCGGCTTCTTCTAAGCCGGTCATCGCTGATAAAAAGGGCGCCTGTCAGGCGCCCTCTCTTTTTCCGCCGAACTCTGTCCGGCTGCCACCGGGATCACCCGGGCTGACCCAGCTGCTGGCGATAGCGCTGGGGGGCGCAGCCCTGTTCGCGCTGGAACATGGCGATAAAAGCCGAGGTGGAGGTGTAGCCCAGGCGCCAGGCGATCTCCTGCACCGGCATGTCGCCGCGCAGCCAGTCCAGCGCCTTGACCAGGCGCAGCCGGGTGCGCCACTGGCCGAGGCTCATGCCAAGCTCCTTCTGGCAGTGCCGCGCCAGGGTGCGCTCCGTGCTGTGCAGCGCCCTGGCCCACTCGGCCAGAGTGCGGTTATCCTCGGGAGCCGCCTGCAGCGCCGCCAGCAGGGGGGCGAGCAGGCGATCCCGGCTCTGGGGCAGGTAGCTCGGCTGGCAGCGGGTACGCGCCAGCTTCTCGATGAAGAGCTCCCCCTGGCGGGCGTCCCACTCGTCCTCCAGATGGCCGACCCGGCGCTGGGTGAAGTCGTCCAGCAGGGCGCGCAGCAGGGGGGTGAGCGCCAGCAGCTGGGGTTCCCGGGGCAGGCGCGGGGCCAGCGCGTGGCTCACGTAGATGGAGGTGTAATCCAGGGTCTGCTCGTTGAAGGCGCTGTGGGGCAGATTGGCCGGCACCCAGATGAGGTAGTCCGGCGGCGCCACCAGCCGCTGCCCCCCCACCTCCACCACCATGACCCCCAGGCTGATGAGGCTGAGCTGGCCCCAGGGGTGGGCATGTTCGGCACAGGCGTTGCCCCCCTGGATCTGGCTGTAGCGAAAATAGAGGGGGTTGGGGGGGGCCAGCAGGCGATCCTGCTCGGCCAGGGTGCGGCTTCCCATGGAAAATGTCCCAAAGCGGTTATGACATGTCTTATTTACGCTACTTGCATCGTTCAAGACAAGGCTAGACTCTCACCATCGACTCAAGGAGTGCCTATGCCCATTCTCTTCCCCCTGCTCGCCATCCTGATCTGGGCCGCCAATACCGTGGTCTCCAAGGCCGCCGCCGGCGTGGTGGATCCCGCTGCCATCTCGTTTTACCGCTGGGTGATCGCCGCCCTGGCCCTGAGCCCCTTCTGCCTGCCCGCTCTCTGGCGCCGGCGCAGCGAGATCCGCCCCTGGTTCGGCAAGTTGCTGGTGCTCTCCCTGCTCGGCATGGTGCTCTACCAGTGCCTCGCCTACTACGCCGCCCACTCGACCTCGGCCACCAACATGGGGGTCATCGGCTCCCTGCTGCCCCTGCTCACCCTGCTGCAAGGCGCGCTCTTCTTCGGTCAGCGCGCCGGCAGGCAAGCGTTGCTCGGCATGAGCCTCTCCCTGTTCGGGGTGTTCTGGCTGCTCGGCCAGGGCGAGCCGCTGGCGCTGCTGCACACCGGCATCAATCCCGGCGATGGCATGATGCTGCTGGGGGCCGCCAGCTATGCGCTCTATGGCCTCCTGATCCGCCGCTGGCAACTGCCGTTCGGCCCCTGGCTCAACCTCTATCTGCAGATCCTGCTGGCGGTGCTGCTGCTGGTCCCGGTCGCCCTCAGCGCCGAGTCGCTGGCGGTGCCCCGGGAGGGCTGGGGCATGGTGCTGTTTGCCGGCATCGCCTCTTCCCTGTTTGCCGCCTACTGCTGGATGCGCGGCCTGGCGAGCCTGGGGCCGGAGCGCACCTCGGTGTTCATGAACCTGATGCCCCTGTGCACGGCGCTCATCGCCGTCATCACCCTGGGGGAGCCCATCCACGGCTATCACCTGCTGGGGGGTGGCCTCATCCTGGGGGGCGTCATGCTCGCCCAGCTCAAGCCAAGAGCCCGCCCCGTCCTGGCGGAAGAGGCCTGAGGCGGGCCCGAACACGGCCAACAGAAAAGGGAGCCCAGGCTCCCTTTTCTGTTTTGTCTTGCGTTGCTCGCGTGCAGGCTTGCGAGCCCCTCGGCTCAGTTGCTGCGCCGCCAGTGGTAGCGCCGCTCCGGGCGACCGCGCTGGCCATAGTTGAGATCCACGTCCAGCTTGTCCTCGGACTCCAGAAACTCCAGATAGCGGCGCGCCGTGGTGCGGCTGAGTGAAAGGCGCAGCGCCACCGTATCGGTGGAGAAGGCGTTGTCGGGCTCCCCCGCCAGCAGCTCCAGCACCTGGCGCAGGGTGATGGCGTCGATCCCCTTGGGGGTGTCGCGCACCTCCCTCGGCTGCACCCGCCCCTTGCCCATCAGCCGATCGAGGTCGCTCTGCTCCAGCAGGCCGCGCTCGCACAGGCGCCGGTGCAGGGTCAGTATCTCGTCCAGGCTCTGCTGGATGCGAAACAGCCGAAGCGGCTTGATGATGTAGTCCTGCACCCCCAGGTTCAGGGCCTGCTGTATGGTCTCCACGTCGCAGGAGGCGGTGACCATGACCACGAACACCTCCCGGTTGTGGTGACGCAGCTGGTTGACCCACTCCAGGCCCGAGCCATCGGGCAGGGAGATGTCGACGATCAGCAGTTGGGGCTCGGTGGCGCGCAGCATGAGATCGGCCTCGGCCAGGCTGCCGGCCCGCCCCAGCAATGAGTATCCCGGGGTCGAGGAGATCAGTTCCGCCAGAATGGCGCCGATCCGTTCGTCATCCTCGATAATCAGCGTGAAAATTGGCTTCATGACTTACACCAATTGGTTTTTATTCAAATAGATACCGAACAGTGTCGTCTGCTCGGCGGTGCGCCGCCATTCTATCACACCCCCACGACGGGCCACGGTCTTCTTGACCAGAAAGAGACCTACGCCATGATCGCCGGTCTGACGGCTCACGCCGTAGTCGAACAAATGGTCCGCCAGCGCCTCGTCCACCCCTTCGCCGCTGTCCTCCACCTCGATCACCAGGCGCCGGCCGAAGTCATCGAGGGAGAGCAGCACCCTGGGGGGGCAATGGGCACGGTTCGCCCAGGCGGCACGCAGGCCGTTGTCCAGCAGGTTGCCAAGGCAGGTGATGAGATCCGCCGATACCTCCGCCGGATACTCCCCGAGTGCCGAGCCGGGATCCAGCACCAGCTCGACCCCCAGCTCCCGCGCCCGGCTGAACTTGCCGAGGATGAGCCCGGCCACCGGCTTGTTCTCTATGGTCCGCAGCACATCCTGGAGCATGGTCTGGCAGGCCTCGTTCTCCTGCTGGATGAGCTCCACCGCCTGATCCACGTGGCCAAGCTGGAGCAGGCCGGAGAGGCTGCCCAGCTTGTTGGCGAACTCGTGGGTCTGGATCCGCAGCATCTCGGCGTACTGGCGCAGGTGGGTCACCTGCATGCCGAGGCTGCCGGTGCCATCCGGCCGGCTGAAGATGAGCATGCGACCCGGCTCCCGCCCGCCGAGATCCTGCCAGTGACCGACGAAGTCCTCCCCCTGCACGGAGAAACGCACCCCGCCCTCCTGGGTCAGGGTCGGCAGCAGGCTGGGGGCCAGCTCTGCCAGGGAGCGTCCCAGCAGGGCATGACGGCCGGTGCCGGGCAGGCGCAGCTGATAGAAGGCGGCGCTGTTGATCATCCGGATGCGATCGCCGGCGTCCAGGGCCACTATGCCCTCAGAGATGCCCTCCAACACCAGATCCTGCTGGGCGAAGCGGTTTGCTATGGTCTCCGGCTCCAGATCCAGCAGGGTGCGGCGCAGCCGATGCTGCACCCAGAACGCCAGGAGCAGGCCGCAGCCCAGCACGGCGCCGATGGCGCTGATGAGCAGGGCGATCCGCTCCAGGTAGATGCCCTCCACCGTCCGCATCAGGTAGCCCACCACCACGGCGCCGATGGCGCGCCCGTCCGCCCCGATGACGGGAGAGAAGCAGCGGATGGCCGGTCCCAGGGTGCCGACGTCCCTGGAGCAGTAGCTGCGCCGCTCCTGGATCGCCGGCCAGATATCCTCGCCGCGAAAGCTCGCGCCCACCAGCTCCGGCGAGGGGTGGCTCAGGCGAATGGCGTGCTCGTCCGTCACCACCATGTAAGCGGCATCGGTGCGGTCGCAGATCCCCTGCACATAGTCCCGCAACCCCGGATCCTGCCCCTGCTGCAGCGCCTGCACCACCCGGGTATCCGCCGCCAGCACCCGCGCCAGATCGCTGCCTTTATCCTCCAGGTTGCTCTCCAGCAGGTGGCGGATGAAGAGCGCGAGCAGGCCCCCCAGGATCAGGATCAGCAGCAGTGACAGACCGAGGGAGAGGGTGACTAGCTGGTGGCGCAGTTTCATCTTGTTACCTTGCAACGTCAGGAGGCGGACCAATAGTGCGGGCGCCACCAGGTCTGGTCAATCATGGGGGCAGGATCACCGGCAAAATCCGCCAGCCCCTCGTCACGGGCACAGAGCGCCACGGCACGGGCCACGGCGCGCGCCACCTCCCCCACCTGCTCGATGGGGGGCAGCAGCCGCCCCTCGGCGAGCGGGTAGGCACCCACTGCCCGCACCGCCGCCTGCAGCATGCCGTCGCTGATGCGGCGCGCCTTGACGGCGCAGGCACCGAGGCCGATGCCGGGGAAGACGTAGACGTTGTTGCACTGGGAGACCCCGCGCATCTCCCCTGCCACCGCCACCGACGGGAAGGGGCTGCCGGTGGCGAGCAGGGCCCGTCCGCCGGTGGCCTGCCACACCTCGGCCGGGGTCGCCTCGGCGCTGCGGGTGGGGTTGGAGAGCGGCAGGATGACGGGGCGCTCGCACGCCTCCCCCATGGCCGTCAGCACCGCCTCGTCGAACAGGCCCCCCTGACCGCTCACCCCGATGAGCACCCCGGGGCGCCGCTGCCTGATGAGCTCGGGCAGGGTCAGCCCTCCCTCCCCGGGTGCGCGGGCGAAGGGCTGCTGGGCCGGGGTGAGGCTGGCGCGATCCCGGCACACCAGGCCGTCCTGATCGAACAGCCAGATCTGCTCGGGACTGCCCGCCAGCTGGGCCAGCATGGCGGCGATGCCGCAGCCCGCCGAGCCCGCGCCGACGATGAGCACAGGGGTGTCGGCCAGCCGGCTGCCCGCCTGCTGCAAGCCTGCCAGCACGCAGGCCGAGGCCACCGCCGCCGTGCCCTGAATGTCGTCGTTGAACATGCAGAGCTCGTCCCGGTAGCGGGCCAGCAGGTTCGCGGCGTGCTTGCCGGCGAAGTCCTCGAACTGCAGCACTACCCCGGGCCAGCGCTTGCGAATGGCCGCCACCACCTTGTCCATGAAGAGGTAGTAGGCCTCCCCGTCGACCCGCGGCGCCTGCCAGCCGAGGTAGGAGTCGTCCTCCAGCAGCTCCGGGTTGTTGGTGCCCACGTCCACGCACAGGGGCAGGGTGCGCGCCGGGTTGATGCCGCCGGCGGCGCTGTAGAGCGCCAGCTTGCCGATGCAGATCCCCATGCCGCCGATGCCGAGATCCCCGAGCCCCAGCACCCGCTCGCCATCGGAGATGACAATGACGTCCACCTCCTGCTCCACGCTGGTGAAGATATCGTCCAGATCGTCCCTGTCGTGCCAGGAGAGGTAGAGGCCGTGGCTGCGCAGGTAGAGATCGCTGTGGCGCTGGCACGCCTCCCCCACCACTGGGGTGTAGATGATGGGCAGGAGCTCGGGCAGGTGGTGGCGCACGAGATCGTAGAAGAGCACCGGGTTGTCCTCCTGCAGCTGGCGCAGCAGCAGGTGCTGATCGAAGGGGCTCTGCATGGCACTGACCAGGCGGTAGATCCGGCGCCGCTGCTGGGAGAGGGACTCCTCCTTGTGGGGCATGCGCCCCATCAGGCCCTGACGCTTGCGCTCGGCATAGGGCAGGCTGGTGCCCATCATGGTGTCGTTCATTGTCTGTTCCTTATGCCAGCAGGGAGATGATGAGGGTCGCCAGGATCAGCATGAAGGCCCCCCCGAGACGGGACGAAATCTGGGCGAACGGCATCAGCGTCATGCGCTGGGCCGCCGACAGCACGGCCACGTCGCCGGTCCCCCCCATGTTGGCCATGCACAGGCCCCCCGTGATGGCCGCCTCGATGGGGTAGAAGCCGATCATCCGGCCCACGATGGCCGCTCCCAGGGCGCCCCCCACCACTGTCGTCAGCACCATGATGAAGTAGTTGACCGAGAAGGCGCCGATGAGCTCGGGAATGCTGGTGTAGGCGACCCCGATGCCCACCAGCAGGGAGGGGGTGAGGTTGCCCACCACGAACTGGTACCAGTCTGCGGCCGCCTGCTCGTAGCGGCGTGGCAGCAGGCCGCTCACCTTGATGATGGCCACCGCCAGGATCATCAGGGCGAAGGGGTGCATGGGGATGAAGTTGCCGAGCAATGAGCCCAGCACGAACATGCTGGAGCTGATGAAGAGGCCGAGCCCCAGGCTCTCAAGGGTCGGCGCCTGCGCCTTCTCCTCGGCCACCCTGTCGGTGCTTTCTTTCACCATCAGCTTGCCGTTGCCGGTCAGGGAGGGGTAGCGGCGGCCGAGGCGCGCCAGCAGGGAGCCCACCAGGATGGCCAGGGTATTGGCGATCACCACGGCGGGCACCATGCGCGACAGCAGATCGGCGCTCGACATCTGCAGCGGCCCGGAGAGGATCTCCACCAGCGGCACGGCGCCGGCCCCCATGCCGCCGCCCATGATGGGCAGGCCGATGAGCAGCACCGCGTTCTTGAAGCCGTAACCCAGGAGCACGCCGACCAGGCCGACGCTCACCAGCGCCAGCACCACGCCCCCCAGGATCACCGGCAGGTAGCGCATGGCGGCATTCTTGAGCAGGGCACCGCTCATGCCGAACACGGAGCCGGTCACCAGGCTCGCGATGAAGAAGTTGAGAAAGCCCCCCTCCTTCATGAAGTTCGTGATCACCTGGCCCGCCTCGGCCGGCATGACGCCATATTCGAACAGGGCAGCGCCGCCGAAAATGGCGAGTATGGTGCCGCCCCCCAAGTATTCACGGATGGGGGTGATACGCTCGCCGAGCTCGGTCAGCAGGGTGCCGAGGACGAACATCAGCGCCAGGGCGCCGACCATGCCCAGCGGCAGGGAGCCGTTCCAGCCCGAGAAGAGGACGCAGGTGGCGAGCCCGAGGAAGATCATCATGGGCATGCCGGCGATCTGTTGGTCACCCCAGGGGGACTTGACCTGTGCGCGTGAGGTAGAGAGGTTTGTCATTGTTATGCTCCAGCATTGTGGTGTGGCGCCACTCTACTGCTCCCCCCGGACACTGTCGGTTAGCGGCCTTACAAAGCCATATAAAAACATTGAAACCTTAAGCACCATTCCCGGCCCCCCGCCCCCAAAAACTGAACGTGACCTGTATCACACTATTTACTTAGCCTGCGAAACAATTATAATGCTTCGCAAGCTAAGTAATTGAGGTGCCCGTCATGGGAAAGGATCTGGAAATGTTGCGAGAGCTCTCCCTCGCCGAACAGTTGGGGCGGCTGCACCGGTTGTGGCGCACCGTGGCCGACCAGGAGCTCGCCCCCCTGGGACTGACTCACCCCCGCTGGACCGCCCTGTGGAAGCTGAGCCGGCTCGGCGGCCACCTCAGCCAGAAGACCCTGGCCGAGGCCCTGGAGATCGAACTCCCCTCCCTGATGCGGACCCTGGGTCAGCTGGAGGAGCAGGGGCTGATCGAGCGCCACTGCTGCAGCCAGGACAAGCGGGCCCGCATCGTCACCCTGACCCCGGCCGGCAAGGCGCTGCTCGACCAGATCGAGGATCGCATCATGGAGATCCGCCGGGAGCTGCTCGTCGGCATCAGCCAGCAGGAGCTGTCCCAGTTTGAAGACATTGTGCACCGCATCTCCACCAATGCCCTCGGCAAGATAGCCGCACATCACGAAGAGAGAGAATGAGATGACCCCGGATCAACAATTCAAACGCTGGATAAAGTGGGCCATCGTCTGCTTCACCCTGGTGTTTGGCTACTTCCTGCTGGCCGACATCAAGATGCCCCTGACGCCCCAGGCCATGGCGACCCGCGTCGTCACCAAGATGGCGCCCCAGGTCAGCGGCAAGGTGACCGAGGTGGCCGTGACCAACAACCAGCACGTCAAGCAGGGGGATCTGCTGTTCGCCCTCGACCCCGTCCCCTTCGAACTCGCGGTCGAGCAGGCCAGGCTCGCCCTGGATCAGGCCCAGCAGCAGAACCGCCAGCTGGACGCCACCCTGACCGCCAATGAGGCGGAGTACAGCTCCCTGCAGACCCAGGCCGACCAGAAGCAGCGGGAAGCGGCGCGTATCGACGCCCTCTACCGCCGCCACATGGTGTCGGAACAGCAGAAGGACGACGCCGACAGCGCCGCCCGCACTGCCCGGGCCAACCTGATCGGCAGCCAGGCTCGCGTGGAGCAGGCCCGTGTCAATCGTGGCCTGCCAGGCGACGACAACCTGCTGCTGCGCCAGGCCCGCAACCGCCTCGCCCAGGCCGAGCTCAACCTCGCCTACAGCCGGGTCCACGCGAGTCAGGATGGCATCATCACCAACCTGCAACTCAAGCCGGGCAGCGTGGCCAACGCGGGTTCCCCCCTGCTGGCCCTGGTCTCCGAGCAGGTGGACGTGATCGCCGATTTTCGCGAGAAGAGCCTGCGTCACATCAGCCCGGGCAGCCAGGCCCTGATCGCCTTCGACGGTGAACCCGGTCGCCTCTACCCGGCCCGCGTCGCCAGCCTGGATGCCGGGGTCAGCGCCGGCCAGTTCGATGCCAACGGCACCCTGGCGGCGCCAGTAGAATCGGATCGCTGGGTGCGCGATGCCCAGCGCCTGCGCCTGCACCTGACCCTGGAGCAGCTGCCCGCTCACTTGCCGGCCGGGGCCCGCGCCACCGTCCAGCTGCTGCCGGAGGGTTCCCTGAGTGCCCTGTTTGCCCGCGGCCAGATCCGCCTGCTCAGCCTGCTGCACTACATCTACTGAGATGACGACCATGAACCTGTGGCACAGACCCCTCACCGCCAATGAACTGCGCCAGTGCCTGCGCATCGCCTTTGGCTGCACCCTGGGGTTTGTGCTGTGCAAGATCTTCGGCTGGAGCAACGGGGTCTTCTTCACCGTCACCCCGGTGCTGCTGCTCGGCATGATCCCCGTGATGAGCGGCCACGCAGCCCGCCAGCTCATCGCCTCTTCCGTGATGTGCGGGCTGGAGGTGGGGCTGCTCGGCGGGTTGTTCGGGGGACACCCCGGGCTCATGCTGCCCATCGTCTTCCTGCTGTTCCTCTACCGTTTCGCCGCCATGTCCCGGGGCAGCCTGTTCCTGTTCGGTGCCAACGGGGTGCTGAGCCTCAGCATCATGCTGCACTTTGCCAGCTACCCCGGGACCGATCTGAACGACCTCATCTTCAGCAACATCTGGGCCAGCGTCCTGTCGGTCCTCATCGCCTACCTGATGACGGCCCTGATCCCGGACGTGGAGGCCAGGCCCCTGCCGACCCCCTCCCCCAAAGCGCCGCACCGGATGCGCCACGAGGCCCTGCTGGGGGCCAGCATCGCCACCCTGTCGTTCCTGGTGTTCCAGATCTTCGATCTGCGCGACTCCATGTCGGCCCAGGCCACCACCCTGCTGCTGCTCTTCCCCATGCACTGGAACGGCGCCCTGGGCTATGCCCGCAAGCGGGCCATGGGCACCCTGCTCGGGGTCAGCTTCGGCCTGGTCGGCCAGCTGGTGCTCTACGACTGGTCAGGGCAACTGCTGCTGGTCACCCCGCTGCTCTGGCTCGGGGCCATGCTGTTCAGCCATGCCCACGTGAAGGAGGCGAGCGGTTCCGGCGTCGGCTTCGGCGCCCTCACCACCCTCGGCATCCTGTTCGGCCAGTACCTGACGCCGGGCAATGATCTGGTGTTCAGCGCCCTCTACCGGGTGAGCAGCATCCTCTTTGCCATCGTCGTCACCCTGCTGGCCTGCTACCTCCTCCATCGCCTGCTCAACCACTTCGAGGCGACCCGCTTCGGCCATTGACCCTTTTCTGCAGCCAAAGGACGGCTCCCTTTCGCCCCGCTTGCCTGCCGGGGCGTTTTTTTTGCCCGCTGCACAGGAAATGACGCGAGCAGCCGCCAGCAGGACGCATCCCGACGCAGGCGGCCCTTGATGAGGTTGCAGTTGATCCTCATCCTGTTAGGCTCAATGCCATATGACACCGATCAAAGGATGCAACATGAAACACGCCAAGCTCTTACTACTGGGAACCGGGGCCCTGACCCTGCTCAGCGGCTGCGATCTGGGTACCGGCAAGCTGGGTGTCACCGGCGGGGATACCGTCACCTACCTGTGCGAACAGAACCAGAAGGTGCAGGTACGCTACTTCTCCCTCTCGGACGAGAGCCTGAACTTCGTCAAGCTCGCCCTGCCCGATGGCAAGGACTACACCCTGCCCCAGGCCGTCTCCGCCTCCGGCGCCCGCTACACCGACGATCACGAGGTGGTCTGGTGGAACAAGGGCAAGGAGGGGTTCGTCGAGATGCGCGATGAGGCCGGGGAGTGGCAGAGCCGCTACAACGACTGCAAGGAGCAGTAAGCCTGGCGCCGCCATGGCGCATTGCAGACACGCAACACCCCGGCCAGGCCGGGGTGTTTGTCATTTCACTTCCACTTCGAATCGTGCCTCAACCCGAGCCGGAATGGCTTGTGGATTCTGATCGGATGCCCGGTAGCGCATCTTCGCCAGCCCGGAGATGGCGATGAGATCCAGCACGCCGGGGGGCTCGGATGCCAGGACTTCAGGGCTGAACAGATTGCCATTGGAATCGATGAGATAGCGGAGCTTCACATACCCCTTGACCGGCCGCTTCTCCGGCAGCCCCCCGACCGGGCGGAAGACGCCTATGTCCCCCACCAGCACCCAGTATCTGGGCAGCTCTTCCCAGGTGACATCCACCGGAGGCTGGTTCAGCTTCACGGTCGGACTCGGGCTGGCACAGCCCCCCAGCAGGCCCAGGCTGGCCCACAGCAACAACACCTTCAAACGCACTCGACACTCCCTCTTCGTTGCACCGTTCGTCTCCTTGAACGGCGTGCCAGTGTCAGATGAAAGGGCTCATACGGGAAGCCCCCATCTGGCGGGCAACAAAAAGGCCAACCCCGGGGTTGGCCTTTTTCAATCGGGCGGATCAGCCGCGCTTGTCGCTCACCACCAGCCAGAGCGCGTGGACCATGCCGGGCAGACCGCCGAGCAGGGTCAGCACTATGTTGATCAAGAAATGCAGGCTGAAGCCCACCTGGATAAAGGCGCAGACCGGGGGCAGAAAAATGGCCAGCAGGATCTTGAGCAGATTGTTCATCGCGCATCTCCTCGTAACGATGTCACAGGAATTGGAATGGGCTAACCATAAACATCCCTGGCCTCAACTGCAAACCTGACAGGGGATGTCTTGCCCCTGTTGCGCCCGCCATGCATCGAGGTGGTGAATGATCTGGTTGCTGCTGCCGCGCCACAGCAGGCCGGGATCCGCCAGTCCCTTCTCGAACTTGCCGTCCACCAGCACGTCCAGCAAGGCCACCAGCTCCCGCTGGGCCGGGCTGAGTTCGCCGAGCAGATAGCCTGTCCAGCACCAGATGTCCTTGCCGGGGCACTCGGCGCGCACCCTCTGCACCAGCGCCAGCACAAAAGGCACGTTGGCGGGGTGGAGCGGATCGCCGCCGGAGAGCGACAGCCCCCGCCGCTTGATGCGGGTGTCGTTGAGATCCGCAATGATGCGATCGCTCATGGCCTGATCGAACAGTTTGCCGCCATCGAGCCGCCAGGTGCTCTGGTTGTAGCAGCCGGGGCACTGGTGTTCGCAACCCGACACGAACAGGGTGGCGCGGGTGCCGGGACCGTTGATCACATCGACCGGATAGTACTGGTGGTAGTGCATCGCTTGTTTCCTGCTTCCCTCATGGAAGGCGCCGGGTGGCTTACCTCCCATGAAAATGGCCCCTGGAGTCAGGGGCCGGTGCTACATCGCCACTGCGTTCACATGTGCTTGACGCGGCGCTTAACCTCTTCCTGCTTGCCCGCGTTGAAGGGGCGCGCATCCGGGCTGCCGAGGTAGCCGCACACCCGACGGGTCACCGACACCTTGGCCGGATCGTGGTTGCCGCAGCGCGGGCAGGTGAACCCCTTGGAGGTGCACTCGAACTCGCCGGTGAAGCCGCAGTCGTAGCACTCGTCGATGGGGGTGTTGGTCCCGTAATAGGGCACCTTGTCATAGCTGTAGTCCCAGACGTTCTCCAGCGCCTCCAGGTTGTGCTGGATGTTGGGGTACTCGCCGTAGCAGATGAAACCGCCGCTGGCGATGGGCGGATAGGGCGCCTCGAAGTCCAGCTTGTCGTAGGGGTTCACCTGCTTCTCCACGTCCAGGTGGAAGCTGTTGGTGTAGTAGCCCTTGTCGGTCACCCCGGCCACCACGCCGAACTCCTTGGCGTCGATGCGGCAGAAGCGGGTGCAGAGGTTCTCGCTCGGGGTGGAGTAGAGGCTGAAGCCGTAGCCGGTCTCCTCCTTCCACTCGTCGGTGGCCGCCTTGAGCCGCGCTATGATGGCGATGGCCTTCTCCCGCAGCACCTCGCTGTCGAACAGATGGGTGTTGGTGCCGAACAGGGCGTTGATGGTCTCGTGCACCCCGATGTAGCCCAGGGAAATGGAGGCGCGGCCGTGCTTGAAGATCTCGCTGATGTTGTCGTCCGCCTTGAGGCGCACGCCGCAGGCCCCCTCCATGTAGAGGATGGGGGCGACCCTGGCCTTGACCCCCTTGAGACGCTCGATGCGGTACATCAGCGCCTGCTTGGCCACCCGCAGGGCAGCATCCAGCTTGTCCCAGAAGTCCGCCTCATCGCGGGATTTCAACGCGATGCGCGGCAGGTTGAGGCTCACTACCCCCAGATTGTTGCGCCCCTCGTGTACCAGCTCGCCGTGTTCCTCGTAGGCACCGAGGAAGGAGCGGCACCCCATGGGGGTCTTGAAGGAGCCGGTGACCTTGACCACCTGGTCGTAGTTGAGGATGTCCGGGTACATCCGCTTGGAGGCGCACTCCAGGGCCAGCCGCTTGATGTCGTAGTTGGGGTCCCCCGGTTTGTGGTTCAGGCCATCCTTGATGGCGAACACCAGTTTCGGGAAGACGGCGGTCTTCCTGTTCTTGCCAAGGCCCGTGATGCGGTTGCCGAGGATGGCGCGCTGGATGAGGCGCGACTCCCAGCTGTCCCCGAGGCCAAAGCCGAAGGTGACGAAGGGGGTCTGGCCGTTGGCGGTGTGCAGGGTATTCACCTCGTATTCCAGGGACTGGAAGGCGTCGTGACACTCCTTCTCGGTGCGGGCCATGGCGTAGGCATCCACGTCCTGGATCCCCCACTCCTCGGCCACCTCCCGGTGCTTGTGCCAGCTGATGGTCACATAGGGCGCCAGCACCTCGTCGATGCGGTTGATGGTGGTGCCGCCATAGATGTGGCTCGCTACCTGGGCGATGATCTGGGCGGTCACCGCGGTGGCGGTGCTGATGGATTTGGGGGTGTCGATCTCCGCGTTGCCCATCTTGAAGCCGTGGGTCAGCATCCCCTGCAGATCGATCAGCATGCAGTTGAACATGGGGAAGAAGGGGGAGTAGTCGAGATCGTGGAAGTGCAGATCGCCGCTCTCGTGGGCCTGCACCACCTCCCGGGGCAGCATGTGGCTGATGGCGTAGTGCTTGGCGACGATGCCCGCCAGCAGATCGCGCTGGGTCGGGATCACCTTGGAATCCTTGTTGGCGTTCTCGTTGAGCAGGGCCGCGTTGGTCTGCTCCACCAGGCCGCGGATCTCCTGGGCCAGGCGGCCACGGGCCTCACGGGCCTGATCCCTGTCGTGCCGGTACTCGATGTAGGCGCGGGCGATGGCCTTGTCGTCGGACGCCATCAGGTGGTTCTCGACCCGGTTCTGGATCTCGTGGATGTCCACCTCGCCGCGCCCTTCCAGCTCCTGGCAGACCGCGTTTGCGATGCCCGCAGCCAGCGCCGGGTTGGCCTGATTGACCGCTTCCGCCGCCCGGCTCACCGCCTCGGCAATCAGCTGGCCATTGAATGGTGCACGACATCCATCGCGTTTGATCACTACCGGTTTCATCGAATATCCCCGCATTAAAGGCCTGGCGGCCACCCTCGGCTCGCCCTATGGAGTCCCCTTCCCCGCACCTGTCCCCGGCGCAAATAAAATCAGCCGGGGCTTGCAACACCTGGGCTGACACTGAGAGGGTGACGACTTATACACAGCTTAACAACACAACATATGGGTGTTTTTTATTGCACAAACCCCTATATGTGGGGGCTATTAGGCACCAAAGCGATACCCTGTTTCTTGATCCAGAACAGGTTTTGGGAGGAGTGGGGCAGTTCACAACCAGCGTCAAAAGGGGCTTTTTGAGCCAACCCCAGACGGGGGGCGGGCTGGCGCCTCCTCCGCCCGGCCAGAAAAAGAATTCCCCCTCCGACAGTAGTTGACCGGGACAGCGCTGCACCAAAATGGACATAATGGGTGACGACTCTCCCTGTCCATCTGGAAGCGACATGACCAACCCTCCCTTGCGGCTGTTGTTACTGCTGCTGTGCACCCTCCCGCTGCGGCTGTGGGCCGCCGAGATCCTGGTGATCAGCAGCTACCACCCCGAATACCTGTGGGACAGAAGCTACAGCGCCAGCCTGGAGGCCCACCTGGGTGGCCACCACCGCTTCGACTACTTCTACATGGACACCAAGCGCCGCTCTCCTGACGACTTCGACCGGATCGCCGAGCAGGCGCTCGCCTACTACCGGCAGAGCAAGCCGGATCTGGTGATCCTCGGCGATGACAACGCCATCAACTACCTGGCCAGAGACATCGCCGCGCTCGGCACCCCGGTGGTGTTTCTCGGCATGAACGAGAATCCGCGCCACAAGGGGCTGGTCGGCCATCCCATGATCACCGGCGTGCTGGAGCGCCCCCTGCTCAAGCGCAACATCAGCGAGATGAGCCAGATGATGGGGGGGATCAAGAAGGCACTGGTGCTGTTCGACTCGAGCAATGTCTCCCTCACCGCCATCGAGGACGAGTTCAGGAGCCAGACCGAGCTGCGCATCGGCCAGACCCTGGTCAACAGCCAGCTGATCGGCAACTACGGCCTGTGGCAGGAGGCCGTGCTCGGCGCCAGGCAGAGTGGCCATGACGCCATCTTCGTCGGCCTCTATCACACCCTCACCGACGATCAGGGCAGGCACGTGGACGAGCAGCAGGTGCTGGCGTGGACCAGCGCCCACAGCCCGGTGCCGCTGTTCTGTTTCTGGGAGTTTACGGTGGGCAAGGGCAAGGCCATCGGCGGCCTGGTGCTGGATGGCCGCGATCAGGGGGCCAAGGCAGCCGAGCTGGTCAATGCCATCCTGGCGGGGGCCCAGCCAAGGACCCTGGCACCGCGCGCCGCCCTGCGCGGCGAATATGTCTTCAGCAAGGGGGAGCTCGCCCGCTGGCAACTCACCCTGCCCGACAAGTGGCGCTACAAGATCCTCTGGCGTGAGTGACGCGCCGCCCCAAACAAAGAACCCGGCCACAAGGCCGGGTTCTTTTCAAGTGCGAGGGGGAGCGCCTCAGCCCTGCAGCGCCTGCTGCAGCTCCTCTTCGGTCCAGATGGTGATGCCGAGCTCCTGGGCCTTGGCGAGTTTGGAGCCCGCCGCCTCGCCGGCCACCAGCACATCCGTCTTGGCCGACACCGATCCCGCCACCTTGGCACCGAGCGCCTGCAGCGCCGCCTTGGCGTCATTGCGCGAGAGCTGGGTGAGGGTGCCGGTCAGCACGAAGGTCTTGCCGGCAAACGGCTGCTCTGCGGCTTCTTTCTTCTCGATGGCCGGCCAGTGGATGCCGGCGGCCAGCAGGGCCTCCAGCACCTCCACGTTGTGGGGCTGACGCAGGAAGTAGTAGACGTGCTTGGCCACCACCTCGCCTACGTCCGCCACTGCCAGCAGCTGCTCCACGGACGCCGCACGCAGGGCATCCAGGGTCAGGAAGTGGTTGGCCAGGTTCAGCGCCGTCGCCTCCCCCACCTCGCGGATGCCGAGGGCAAACAGGAAGCGTGGCAGGGTGGTGCTGCGGGCCGCATCGATGGCCGCAACCAGGTTGAGGGCAGATTTTTGCCCCATCCGCTCGAGGCCGGCCAGCTGGATGGCGTTGAGGCTGAACAGATCCGCCGGGGTCTTCACCAGCCCCTTGTCCACCAGCTGCTCGACGATCTTGTCACCGAGACCGTCCACGTCCATGGCGCGGCGGGCGGCGAAGTGCTTGATCGCCTCCTTGCGCTGCGCCTCGCAGAACAGGCCGCCGGAGCAGCGGGCCACCGCCTCCCCTTCCAGCCGCTCCACCGCGGAGCCACACACCGGGCACTGGGTCGGGAACAGGATTTCCCGGGCATCCGCCGGGCGCTGGGCCTCCACCACGGCCACGATCTGCGGGATCACGTCCCCCGCCCGGCGCACGATCACGGTGTCGCCGACCATGACGCCGAGGCGCGCGATCTCGTCCGCATTGTGCAGGGTGGCGTTGGAGACGGTGACGCCGCCGACGAACACGGGTTTGAGCTTGGCGACCGGGGTCACGGCGCCGGTGCGGCCGACCTGGAACTCGACGTTCTCGAGCAGGGTCATCTCCTCCTCCGCCGGGAACTTGTGGGCGGTGGCCCAGCGCGGGGCGCGGGCCACGAAGCCGAGCTCCCCTTGCAGGGCAATGTCGTCCACCTTGTAGACCACCCCGTCGATCTCGTAGGGGAGCTCGCCACGGCGGGCCAGGATGTCGTCGTGGAAGGCTTGGCAACCGGCGGCGCCCTCTTTCAGCTTCACCTCGGAGCTGAGCGGCAGGCCCCAGGCCTTGAGCTGCATCAGGCGACCGTAGTGGGAATCCCCTAGGGCGTCGCCCCCAACTCCGACGCCGTAGGCATAAAAACTCAAACGGCGGTTGGCTGTAATTCGAGAGTCCAATTGCCTCAGACTCCCTGCAGCAGCATTACGTGGATTGACAAAAACTTTCTCACCTGACGCTGATGCTCGTTCGTTCAGATCAACAAAATCCTTCTTTCTCATGAAGGCTTCGCCACGAACCTCCAAACGTACAGGCCAATCCTTACCCTGAAGAGCCAGGGGGACAGATCTAATAGTTCGAACATTGTCAGTAATATTCTCCCCAACTCGGCCATCACCACGAGTTGCGGCTTGAACTAATATTCCGTTTTCATACAGCAAGCTAACTGCAAGTCCATCCAGCTTTGGCTCACAACAAAACTTCAAAGTACTAGTCGACTTTAAGCGCCCTTCAATACGATGAACAAAATCATCAAGGTCTTCATTATTAAAGACATTATCCAAACTGAGCATAGGAACTTCATGTGTCACTTGCCGGAACTCAGGCAAAGGTGCACTTCCAACACGTTGACTTGGAGAAGAAGGAGTTCGTAACGAAGGTTGCTGTTTCTCGATATCAAGCAGTTCACGCATCAGACGATCGTATTCGGCGTCCGGTACAGTGGGCTTGTCCAGCACATAGTACTGGTAGCCATAGTCGGTGAGCAGTTCACACAGTTGACGGTGGCGGGAGAGGGTATCGCTCATGGAAGAGTCTCGAAGTGTGATGGAACATTCAGTCTGGGGCACAAATAAAAATGCGGCACCGGGGTACCGCACTTTTCATGGTCAACGCCAGGAGCGCATCAGTCGCGGCTGGCCTCGTAGGCCGCCAGCTCGTGGCGATAGCGGGCGATGTCGTCGTCGCTCAGCGGGCTGCGCGAGGCGTCGGTCAGCATGGCATCGAGATCGCTGGCCAGCTGATCGGCCGCCTGCAACATGTGCTCGAACGCGAAGGCCGCGTTGCTGCGCAGGGGCAGCTGCATGAAGAGCGACACACCCGGGGTGCTGAACTGCTCCATCCGGTACGGGTTGAAGGTGCCCGGCTTGACCATGTTGATCATGGAGAAGAGCACCTCACCCTTGCCGCCGAGATCCTCGTGGCGGTGGAAGATGTCCATCTCGCCAAACTTGAAGCCAAGCGCCAGCAGGGAGGAGAGCAGGGTCGCCCCTTGCAGATCGTGGCCGGGACGCGCCATCAGGTTGATGACGTAAACGTCCTGCCAGATCTTCTCGACCGGGGCGGGAGCAGGCTCAGGCTCGACCGCGCGGATCGGCTCTTCGTAGGCCGGCTCGTCATCGTAGGCGGGCTCTTCATACGCAGGGGCAGGCTGGGCATAGCGGGGCGCCTGCTGCGGCGCAGGAGCGGCCTCGCGAGCACCGAAGGTCGGTGCCTGGGCATAGGCAGGCTCCACCAGCGGCTCTTCATCCAGCGGCTGCATCATGGGTTCGCGCTGAGGACGGGAACGGTGCACCGGCGTGCGGCGGATCACCTGGGCAGGCTTGCGCACCGGGGCGGCAGGCGCCTCTTCGACAGGCTCTGCACTCGGCTCCTCGTACTCGTCCTCTTCTTGATAGACGGGCTGCGGCGCCGGACGTGCGGCGGGTTTGCGCACCACGGGAGGCGGCAGATCGGCGTCGTCATCTTCGTCATCGAAGGCGGGCGCGGGGGCGACACGGCGGGGCTCTGGCTGACGGGCTTCTTCCCCACGCAGCTTGGGCTCGGCACGACGACCACCACTGACCACGCGCACCTGACCGATACCATCGCTGTCAAACGCATCGTTGTCACGTTCCCGCGACTTGGATTCCATCCGACCCAGGGGTTTTTCCTTGATCGGTGCCTGACGATTTTTTCTGTTGCTCCACAACCCGTGAATGAGCAATGCCGCGATGGCAATACCGCCCAGGGCAACCAAGATGTAACGCAATTCCTGCATTAGCTGCTTCTCTTTCTAGTTTTGCTCAGCCAAAGCGACGGCTTCACCGATATCGACCGACACTATGCGCGAAACCCCGGGCTCTTGCATCGTGACGCCAACCAACTGCTCGGCCATCTCCATGGAGACCTTATTATGACTGATGTAAACGAACTGTACTGTGCTCGACATCTCTTTGACAAGAGAACAGAAGCGACCGACGTTCACTTCATCGAGCGGTGCATCCACCTCATCCAGCAGACAAAATGGTGCTGGATTGAGTCTGAAGATGGCAAAAACCAGCGCAAGGGCGGTTAGCGCCTTCTCCCCCCCGGAAAGCAGGGCAATGGTAGCATTCTTCTTGCCCGGAGGTCTTGCCATGATGCTCACTCCGGCCTCCAAAAGATCATCCGAGGTCAGCTCAAGCCAGGCACTGCCTCCCCCAAACACTTTTGGAAACAGGGATTTTAAATCTTCATTGACCTTATCGAAAGTGTCGCGGAAGCGTATTTGTGTTTCTTTATCAATTCTTTTAATGGCTTGGCTCAGGGTGTCGAGGGCCTGCTCCAGATCCTGGCACTGGTTTTCCAGGTAACTCGAGCGGGTTTTCGCCTCTTCGTACTCCTCCAGCGCCGCCAGGTTGATGGCACCAAGCGCCTCCACCTGCGCCTCCAGGGTCTGGATCTCCTGGCGCAGCTTGCCGCGATCGGCGGCAATCAGCACGGCCTGATCGAGATCCACCAGCCTCACCCCCAGCTCCTCGAACTGCTCGTGCAGCCCCTGCCGGCGGGTGAGGTTGCGCTCGCGCTCGAGACGCAGGGTTGCCAGCTTCTCCTGTATCTGCACCAGTTGCTTGTGATCGGCACCTCTGGCCTGCTCCAGCTCCCCTAACTGGCGCTCCAGCTCCGCCAGCCGCTGATGGCAGGCCAATTGCTGCGCTTCCAGATTGCGCTGCTCCGCCAGCAGGGGGGTCAGATCCTGGCCGGGATCGGCCCCCGGCTCCTTGAGCTCGGTCAGTTCCAGCCCGAGGCGCGAGAGCTCCTGCTCCCGCACGGCGATGAGCTGGGACAGATTCTGCTGCTCCAGTTGCAACCGCTGACAGCTGGCCTGTTGCTGCTCCCGGCGCAGGCGGGCCTCTTCCAGCCCCCGCTCCGCTCCGCTCACCTGCTCCTGGGCGAGCAACAGCGCCTCGGCCAGCGCCTCCCCCTGCTCCTGCTGCTCGCTCAGGGTCGCCTCGTCCAGCTCGAGCCTGGCCCTGGCGGCGTCCAGGCGTCCGGCTTCCTCGGCCTGCTCCTTATCCAGCCGGGTCAGCTCCTCTCCCAGCTGGCCGAGGCGCTGCATGCGCGCCTGGCGCTGCCCCTCTTGCAGACTCCAGGCCTCGCGCAGCTGCTGCCACTGCTGCTCCTGCTCCCGCAGGGTACGCTGGGCCAGCTCATGGGCGCCGTGCAGCTGGGCCCGGGTGGCATCCGCCTCCGCCAGTTGCCTGTCCAGCTGAACCTGTGTCTGCCGGCTCGCGGCCTGCTCGGTGTGCAACCGCTCACGCTCGCCGAGCAACGCCAGGGTGCCGAGGGCGCCCCCCTCACCCAGATCCGCCCAGTTCGGGCCGAACCAGTCCCCGGCGGGAGTGAGCAACGACTCACCGGCGGCGAGTTCGGGCAGGCGAGCCAGCGCCTCCTCCCGGCTCTGTGCCAACCAGATGGCATTGAGGAAGGCCGGAATATGCTCGCCACCTAGCCGGGCCGCCAGGGTGCCGGGAACGGCGGGGTGGGCCGGGCCAATCCAGAGCCCGGGCTGCGCCAGATTGCACTCGTCCGCAGGCGTTGCAGTGAGCCAGCGGCCGAGCACCTTGTCGAGGGCCTGGGCCCACTCGGGGGCCACCTGCAGCCGATCCGCCAGGGTAGCGCCCGCCATCTGCTCCCCCAGGATCTGATCCAGGGTGGCGAGGCGGGCCTCCAGCTCCCGCTGCGAGCCCTGCTGGCGACCCAGCTCGGCCTTGAGCCCTTCGTGACGGGCCACGCCGGCCTGCCACGCCGCTTCGGCTTCCTCATGACGGGCGCGGGAGAGCGCAAGCTCCGCCGCCAGCGCATCGAGGGCGGGTTGCAGGCTCTCCTCCCCGCCGAGGGGGCCGGCCTGTTCATCCTCCAGCTTGAGACGGGCCAGCCGGGTCTTGGCCTGCAGCTCTTGCAGACCGTTCACCTCGGTGCGGGTCTGGTTGAGCCGCCCCTGCAGCTGGCCAAGCTGCTGCTGCCACTGTTGCTGACGCTGGCGCGCCTGCTCGAGCCGCTCACCGGCCGCCGCGCGCACGCCCTGCTGGTCGGCGAGTAACTGCTCACACTGTTCGAGCCGCGCCGACTCCACCTCGGCCTTGAGTGCCCCCTCGCTCAGCTGATCCTGCTGGCTCGCCAGCTGGGTCTTAAGTCCCTCGATGCGCTCGTAAAGGGCCTGGCGCCTCGCCTGCCAGTCGCGACCGAGTTCGGTCTGGTGCAACTGCTGCTGCTCGAGACGGGCGATGGCCTGGCCGCCGAGAAATATCTGCTGCTGGCGGCTCGCCTGTTCGGCCTGCGCCTCCTGGCGGGCCACCGAGAGAGTGACGTGGCGCCCTTCGTCCGAGGTGCGCTTGGCATCAAGGGCCGCCAGCGCCTGCTCGGCCTGGGCCAGCTCGCTCTTGGCCTCCCCGAGGCGCGTCTCCAGCGCCCACAGTTCGGAACCAATCAGCTCGGCCCGGGCGGCGCGCGAACGGCTCTTGAGCTGCTTGTAGCGCTCGGCGGTCTCGGCCTGGGCTTTGAGGTGTTCGAGGCGCGACCCCAGTTCGCCGCGGATGTCGCCGAGGCGCTCCAGGTTCTCCTGGGTATGGCGGATGCGCTGTTCGGTCTCCCGGCGCCTTTCCTTGTAGCGGGAGACCCCGGCGGCCTCTTCCATGAACAGCTTGAGATCGGCGGGGCGCGACTCCACCAGCCGGCTGACGGTGCCCTGCTCGATGATGGCGTAGCTGCGCGGCCCGAGGCCGGTGCCGAGGAAGAGGTCGGTCACGTCCTTGCGACGGCACTTCTGGCCATTGATCTGGTAGTGGTTGGAGCCGTCGCGCAGCACTTCGCGGCGCACCGAGATCTCGGTGAAACGGCCGAATTCGCCGGGCACCCGGTTGTGGGGATTGTCGAACACCAGTTCCACCGAGGCGCGGCCGTGTGCGCTGCGGTTGATGGAGCCGTTGAAGATGACGTCCGTCATGTTTTCCCCGCGCAGGTGGCGGGCGGAGCTCTCCCCCAGCACCCAGCGCACGGCGTCGATGACGTTGGATTTGCCGCAGCCATTGGGGCCCACCACGGCGGTCATGTCGGCGTTGAGCTCGATGCGGGTCGGCTCGACAAACGACTTGAAACCGGCGAGTTTGATCAATTTCAGACGCATGGCGGCCTATGTGGGTCACGAAATAAAGAGGAGGCGAGCAGGAGATCTTACCAAATCCAGACCCGGCCTTGCCTGTCATTGCAGGCGGCGTCCCCTCAATACCCGGCGCGCAGTCGCAACGGGCAAGCGATAAGGAATAGTCGGCGACTTTACCAAATCAAGGGCTTGTTTGTAATATGCTGGCACTTTCCCCATTCATTGATGGAGCTCATATGAGCCAATCACCCCACATGGTCAAAGATTCTGTCAGCGGCGCGGACTACTTCCTGCGCGGCTTCTCCCTCATTCGCCAGCCCGGCATCCGCACCTTCGTGCTGATCCCCCTGCTGGTCAACGTGGTGCTGTTCGCCGGCGCCTTCTACGCCCTGCTGCTGCAGCTGGACGGCCTGTTCGCCTGGCTGCACCAGCAGATCCCGTCCTGGCTCTCCTGGCTCGACTACCTGCTGTGGCCCATCGCCCTCGTCACCATACTGGTGGTGTTCTCCTTCATCTTCAGCTCGGTGACGAACTGGATCGCGGCCCCCTTCAACGGCCTGCTGGCGGAGAAGGTGGAGCAGGTGCTCACCGGCGAAACCATGAACGACACCGGCATGCTGGACGTGGTCAAGGACGTGCCGCGCACCTTCGGCCGCGAGTGGACCAAGTTGAAGTACTACCTGCCCAAGGCCATCGGCTGCCTGATCCTCTTCCTCATCCCCGTGGTGGGCCAGACCCTGGCGCCGGTGCTCTGGTTCCTGTTCAGCGCCTGGATGATGGCGATCCAGTACGTGGATTATCCGTTCGACAACCACAAGATCGACTTCATCACCATGCGCGACGCCCTCAAGCAGCGCCGTGGCAAGTGCCTGAGCTTCGGTGCCCTGGTCACCCTCTTCTCCGCCATCCCGGTGGTGAACCTCTTCGTGATGCCGGTCGCCATTTGCGGCGCCACCGCCATGTGGGTGGATCAGTACCGGGCAGAGCAACTGCGCCGCTGACCTGGGCAACCATGATAAAAAGTGGGGGCGAAAGCCCCCTTTTCATTACTTAATCTAATGCATGTATGAGTTTGCTTGCCGCACCAACACTGGGTTGTTAGGATGCGGGCCTTTCTCGCACCCTGGGATATCTCATGTTACATGCACTCTTCTTGCTGGGCCTGGTGGCCGAAGGAATGACGGGCGCGCTGGCGGCGGGTCGGCGACGGATGGATCTGTTTGGCGTCGTGATCATCGCCTCGGCGACGGCCATCGGGGGCGGCACCATCCGGGATGTGCTGCTCGGACACTATCCCCTGCTCTGGGTGGAACACCCCGAATACGTGTTGCTGGTGGCGGGCGCCGCCATGGCCGGGGTCATCTCTGCCCCGCTGATGCGCTACCTCGGCAAGCTGTTCCTGGCGCTGGATGCCCTGGGACTGGTGGTCTTCTCCATCTTCGGGGCCGCCCGGGCGCTGGAGATGGGGCACGGGGCCGGCATCGCCTGCATCATGGCCGTGGTGACCGGCGTCTTCGGCGGCGTGCTGCGGGATCTTTTGTGCCAGCGCATCCCGCTGGTGTTCAAACGGGAGCTTTATGCCGCCGTCTCCCTGGTGACGGCCGCCCTCTACTGCTTCGCGCTGGATCAGGGGATCCCGGCGGACTGGGCCGCCTTCGGCGCCATCGGCATCGGCTTCGTGCTGCGTCTGCTGGCGGTGCGTTTCAAGTGGGGGCTGCCCACCTTCAACTACCAGTACGCGGCCCACTGAGCGCGCCAGTTTCTGGCCACATCGCCCGGATAACGACCAACAAAAAAGCGCCAAAGGGCGCTTTTTTGTTGGCTGAGCTCATGAAAATCTGGCTCAGTTGATCCCTTCGGAGCTGAAGAAAGTCGCCTTGTCGGCGATGAAGCGGATCTTGATGTTCTTGCCCTCTCCCCCCCAGATGCAGCTGGTGGTGCCGAGGGCATCGTCACAACGCTCGGCCTTGCCGAGGATGGCGCTCGCTTCGGCATAGCTGATCCCGACCTTCAGCTTCTCGTAGTTCTCGCGATTGAGCTTGCTGCAACCGGTCAGCAGCAGGGCGATCATTCCCCCGATCAAAATCTGCTTCATCTCTCTCTCCTCTTGCTGGAGTCCAGAGCCTAGCAGCTGAAACCCCCTCATTGCCAGCGCCCACCAGCGGCATACGACACCACTCAACCGCCGTCACCAGCTACGAACGGGGCCCGTATCCAGGTGCACGAAGTTGTCAGACGGGTAGTAACCCACCCCGCCGACCCTGAGGTTCAGGGCCGCCTTGCGCAGATGGGCCAGCTGCACGTCGGGCATGCGCACATCCACCGCCTGGCCCAGGGTATGGTAGCTGTGCTTGGCAACCCCGCGGCTCTTGCGCCGCTTCTGGTCGTTCGTCCGTGGGGAACGGTAGCCCGAGATGAGCTGGATCTCCCCCTTGTGGCCCAGCTTGTGCTGCAGCAGGAACAGCTGATCGAACAGCTTCCTGTCGATGTTGAACACTTCATTGCGACGATAGTCGCGGAAAATGTGGTTGAGCTCCGCCAGCCCGTCGTTCAGGTAGCGGCCATCTTCCCAATAACTGGCCCGCACCCGCTCGCCGGTATTGAGGTTGAAGAAGCTGAGCTCCCGCCCCGAGGTGCTGCGGCTCGCCTGCGCCGGAAACGACAGCAGGCTGGCGCCCATCAGGCAGCCGGCTCCCAGCAGCAGACGGCGTCGGCTCATCTCTTGTTCCAGCATCCGTTGTCCGTCCATCTCATGGTGAATGAAAGTCATACAGAGGCCGAAACTACCTGCCGGGAAAAGCCCTGTCAAACCGCAAGCGCCCATGAAAAAGCCCGGCGCAGGCCGGGCTGTTCACTCTGTGGCGAGGATCACAACAAGCGACTCTGATAGCTGACTCTGTCGAATCCGTAGATGTCGTTGCGCAGTTGCTGGCGACCCTCTTCATCGATCCAGCTGCTCCAGTAGACGGTGAACACCGGGATCGGGCTGGTCAGGGGCAGCCACTTGGTCTGGGTCTCTTTCAGGATGTTGGCCACCTTGTCAGGCTGATAGCGGGAGTCCGCCAGCAGCAGCTCCGCCAGATCGTCCGCGTGCTCGACCCGGATGCAGCCCGAGCTGAAAGCGCGGGCCCCCTGCTCGAACAGCGCCTTGCGCGGCGTCGAGTGCAGGTAGATGGCGTCGTTGTTCGGCAGGTAGAACTTGTAGCGGCCCAGGGCGTTGTGATCCCCCGGCTTTTGCCGCAACCGGTAGGGGAAGCCGGAAGCCAGCGCCTGGTGCCAGCCATCTTCGCTGAACTGTACCGGGTTGCCTTCGCCGTCGATCACCTCGAACTGTTCCCGATCCAGATAGGCAGGATCGCGCCCGAGCTTGGGCAGGATGTCCTTGCTCAGGATGGAACGCGGCACGTGCCAGGCCGGGTTGAGCACGATGGAGCGGATCTCGCTCGCCAGTATAGGGGTGGCCCGCTGCTCCTTGCCGACGATGACCCGGCTGGTGAAGACCTCGCTGCCGGACTCCACCACGCTCAGGCGGTAATCCGGGATATTGACCAGCACATAGCGGCCGGCGAGGTGATCCACCAGATCCCGGCGCCACAGGTTGCGCAGCAGCAGACTGGCGCGCACCTCGGGCCCGGTATTGAGCCAGGTGCGGGTCTGGCGACCAATGATGCCATCGGCGGTCAGGCCATGGCGGCGCTGGAACTGCTTGATGGCCTGTTCGGTGTCCGCATCGTAGAGGGCATCCTGATGGGCGGGAGCGCCATCCCCCAGCTCGTTGAGGATGGTGCGGATCTGGCCGAGCTCAGCCGAACTCTCGCCAGCCCTCAGGGTCGGCATCTCCAGGTTGGGCCAGCGTTTGGCCATGGGCATGGCCAGCAACTTGCGCACTTCCTCGCGCACGGCGTCATACTCCGCCACCTGGGGTCTGAGCTGCTTGACCTGATCCAGCAGGTTGTCGCCCACGGGCTCGTGGGCCAACGGCTGGTTCAGATCGAGCTTGAGGGTCTGCATCTGCTCGCGAGCGACCAGATCCATGGCCCGCCAGGCTTGCTGGAAACGGGCCAGCTTGCCAAAGGCTTCGTCATAGAGGGCGCCGCGCCGATCCGCCGGGGCCTTCTGCAGTCGCTGCCAGAGCCGGTAGAAGTCGGGATGGAGCTGGGCCAGCACCGCCTCCTGCAGCTGTTGTTCGAGCTCGTGACGCGCCTGCTCCGCTGTGCTGTTCTGATACCAGTCATGCTGAATGCTGGGACTGGCCACCACCGCCTGCTCGGGGCTTGCCTGAACCATGCTGGCCGGCCAGCAGCCAAGCCAGATGAGATTCGCCAATGCCAACCAATACTTCTTACCCATGCTTCTTACCACGCTTGCCTCAAATCGGTTCAATTCGGCCTGTCAGGCGCGACGGTCAGGTGCCCATGATGCGTGAATGCCGGCGACTTTGCTAGCGCACGGAGGTGTAGCGACGCCAGATATGCTCATGCTCCCCGCTCTCGCCCACGGCCACGATCGCCTGGTTGAATCGCTGCACAAATTCACTCGATATCGTCTTCTTGCTCAGCATGAAAGAGGTCGGCGTCTCGTAAATCCCCATGGCATGGGGAACCACCTTGTCCGACAGCCCCTCTTTTTTCAGACCCCAGGAAGTGGCCAAACTATCCCCGAGAAACCCGTCTATCCGTCCCAGCACCAGCTTGCGGTAATTCTGCACATCGTTGACCGCGCTCACCCGATCAGGATAACGACGCAGCTGCTCGGCGATGTCGGGGCCATAGTAGTAATCCCGGGTGACCCCCAGCCGATGCCCGCGGTCCAGCCAGCGACCCAGATCCATTTCATCACCCATATCGGGCTTGCGCACCCAGAGCGCCGTCCGGCCGGGATTGTAGGGAATGGAGAACCAGGCATAGCGCGCCCTGTCGTCGGAGAAGTAGGCCTCCATCAGGATGTCCAGCCGGCCCAGTTCCAGATCGTGCAGTCCCCGCTTCCAGGGGAGCTCCACATAGTGGAGGCGGCATCCCAGCCGGGCCGAGACGGCGTTGAGGTAATCGATAGCGAACCCGCGCAACTGACGGTGTTCCCCTTCCTGCTGGTAATAGTGATAGGGCGGCCAGTCATCGAAACCGACGCGAAGCGGTACAGGACAGAGGGACTGCGCCCACAGGGATTGCAGGGGCAGCCAGCAGAGCACGCACAGAGATAGCAGTCTCATGGGTCATCCTTGACAGCGGGACGAGCCATCTTAATGGTGGCCGCCCAAAATGGCGACAGATCCTGCCACAGCAATCGATAATTTCAGCCATTTGCCTGAGGCGGCCAAGCCCCGGGCCGGCGGGAGGCCCCGCAGAAAGGGCGACAAACCCAGGTGACAAACGGCCCCAAAGCCTCTTGGAGTACAGGGATATCAAGGGTTAATATGTGAGCAAATATATTTTTGTGATCCACTATGCTTTTTTTGCAATTGGATTAGCATATGCGCGAAATCTGCCTACCCATCTGTCAGGCGTCGAGTGAGTAATATGACCTACAAAAAGTTCGGTTTTCTGGCTGCCATCCTGGCACTGAGCGGTTTTTATCTGTACACCCTCTACCTGGCCGCTCACCCCAACGTGAGCCTGGCTTACAAGCTCTATTACCTGGAAGGCAAGACCCGCTTCTGGGAGCACAACTCCAGCATGACCTACCAGCCGGGTAACGAACTCAACCTGACCAAGCCGAGCCGCTTCCTCTCCAGCGAAGGCTGGGCCAAGAAGCCGAGCGAGCAAGGCACCGAACTGAGTGGTCAGGGCGGTCTCTATTTCGTGCTGCCCAAGCAGCAGGCCCAGCCGGAGCAGCTCACCATCCAGGCCAGGATCAACAGCCCCGAAGCCGGCGCCCTGCTGAAGGTAGCCCTGGGTCACGACTTCACCACCACGGTCAAACTGGCCAAGGCGGGCATCAACGAGATCCGCCTCAGCCTGCCGGGCGACTCCCTGACCGCCGATCCCAAGCACCCCAACTTCCTGGCGCTCTCCGCCCCGACACCGCTCAACGTCCAGTCGGTGCGTCTGACCGTCGCGCAGTGAAGCTGAATTCTCAACACGCTGTTTTATAAAATAATTCTTTCAATAAGGAAGTTTCCATGTCGCATGCCGATTTTCGACTCTCTCTGGTCGTGCCCGTTTATAACGAGGAAGAGAGCATAGACGCCTTCATCAGCGCGATAGACAACGAACTGGCCCCCCTCAAAGACCGGCTTGAGATCGTATTCGTCAACGACGGCAGCCGCGACCGCACCCGCGACGTGGTCGAACAGGCCATCGCCCGCGATCCCCGCGTCACCCTGGTCAACCTGGCCCGCAACTTCGGCAAGGAGGCGGCCATGACCGCCGGTCTGCACCATGCCAAAGGTGATGCCATCGTGCCCATGGACGTGGATCTGCAGGATCCCCCGGCCCTCATCCTGGAATTCGTCAAGCTGTGGCAGACCGGTGACTATGACACCGTCTACGGCATCCGGGTGGATCGCAGCGCCGACACCCCCATGAAGCGCCTGACCGCCGGCGGCTTCTACCGTTTCTTCAACGCCCTCTCCACCAGCACCAAGCTGCCGGAAAACGCCGGTGACTTCCGCCTCATCGACCGCAAGGTGGTCGAGGCCATCAAGCAGCTGCCCGAGCGCAACCGCTTCATGAAAGGGCTGTTTGCCTGGGCCGGTTTCCGCGCCGTCGGCGTGCCCTACGAGCGCCCCGCCCGCCACGCCGGCGAGACCAAGTTCAACTACTGGAAGCTGTGGAACTTCGCCCTCGACGGCCTGATGAGCTTCTCCAGCTGGCCGCTGCGCGTCTGGAGCTATGTGGGGGTCGGCGTCTCCTTCATCGCCTTCCTCTATATCCTCAAGATCGTCACCCAGGTGGTCTTCTTCGGCATCGACGTGCCGGGTTACGCCTCCCTGATGTCGGTGGTGCTGTTCCTCGGCGGTATCCAGCTGCTGTCGCTGGGCATCATCGGCGAGTACATCGGCCGCATGTTCGTGGAAGTGAAGCAGCGTCCCGTCTACCTCATCGAGGGGGTCTACGGCCAGTATGCCCGCCAGGATGCCGAGCAGCCGCAGGCGCCTGCCGCGCAGCCGGATGCAGACAAGCAGGAGCCTGCGTCCCGATGATCTCCCGCGAGGAATTCTGGCGGCTGGTGCGCTTCGGTTTTGTCGGCGGGGGGGCCACCCTCGTCGATCTGGGCACCTCGGTCGCCCTGTTCCATACCTGGCCCGGCATCTCCGAGCACCTGGTCACGACCCTGGCCTTCGCCGTCGCGTTCTGGTTCTCGTTTTTCGGTCACCGCTACATCACCTTTCAGAAGCAGGGTGCCGCCAGCAAGTTCCTGCTGGTCGCACTCTTCTCCCTGGCGGTGCGTAACCTGATCCTGAGCGGCCTGCTGTTTGCGGGGCTTCAGGGCCTGCTGCCGGTGGTGATCGCCACCCTGACCGTGACCATCCTCACCTACATACTCTCCCGCGTCTGGGTATTTGCCTGATGAATGATATGACCAATACTGCCCCGCCAACCGGGGCTGCTCTCCCCTATCGCCCGTCACTGCGCATCAGCGGCCGCGACTGGCTGATGATCGTCGCCGCCTTCGTACTGAGCCGGGTGGCCCTGTACGGCATGGGCTACTTCGGTGTCCAGCTCTATGGCGCACCCGACATCGGGCCGCTGCAGGCCTATTGCCAGTTCGACTGCGTCTGGTTCCAGCGCATCATCGAGAACGGCTATGACCTCTACCCGCGCTGGCTGAGCAAGGGCAATGCGGCAAACTGGGCCTTCATGCCCCTCTATCCCATGCTCGCCGGCGGGATCTCCAGCCTGCTCAACATGGAGAGCCTGTTCGGCCTGATGCTGGTGACCAACGTCGCCTTCTTCATCAGCCTGCCCCTGATGCTGCTGGTGCTGCGCCAGCTCAAGCTGGGGGACGAGACCGCCCGCTTCGGGGTCTGGCTGCTGGCCTTCTCCCCCTTCTCCGCCTACTTCGTCTCCGGTTATGGCGAGTCCATGTTCATGGCGCTGATGCTGGGCATGTTCCTGTTCGCCTATCGCGAGCAGTGGCTGATGGTGGCCTTCCTCGGCGTCTTCATCTCGGCGACCCGCAATCTGGGGGTCATGATGGTGTTCCCCGTGCTGATCCTGGCCCTGCAGGCCTACGGCTGGCGCGAGTTCTTCCGCTTCACCGAGCGGGCCTTCAAGGTGGTGTTCACCCTCTGGCTCATTCCCCTCGGCCTCTTCTCCTACATGGTCTATCTCTACCATCTGACCGGGGATGCGTTCGCCTTCAAGCACATCCAGGTCGCCTGGGGCCGCTACATGGACAGCCCGCTGGACTGGTGGCTGAGCGGCTTCGAGCTGGGCGGTCGCAAGGCCTACCTCTCCATCATGGTGATCTTCGGCTGGTGCCTGAACGGCTACCTGTTCAGCCAGAAGCGCTGGGCCGAGGCGACCCTGATGTTCATCTGCTGCACCATACCGCTGATGACGGGCCTCAACGCCATGCCCCGCTACATGTTCGGCCTCTACCCGACCCTGCTGGCTATCATACTGATGGCCCATCGCTGGCCCGCCATCCGCCCGGCGGTGCTCTGCATCAGCGGCATGGTTGCCTCCTTCATCGCGGTGGCCTTCGTCAACTTCAAGTTCTTCACCGTGTGACGCTCCCCCGCCCCCCACAAAGCCGGTCCACTGACCGGCTTTTTTCATGGGCGCGAATCCCGCTCACATTTTTCCATTCTTGAAAACGTAACCATTTGAACTGACGTCACAAATCGGCATCTTGCCCGTCCAAGCCCGCCGTCATGCCCCCTAGAATGAGTGCCTCAACGGAACTCGAACTCCACACTCTGCTCAAGGAATGGCCTATGCGTCCCACCCTTCGTCCATCATCCCTGTGGCTTGCCGTGCTCGCCACACCACTGTTCATCGGTCAGGCGATGGCCGCCCCCGAGGTCTATCTCCACGTGGATGGCAAGCCGGTGGCCGGGGCGCTGACGCTGGACAAGGGCACAGTCACCCTGACCCACAGGCTGGACAAGGGCAGCCACCAGATCCGCATCAGCGATGCCGGCAACAGCTGCGGCACCAGCTTTGGGCCGACCGAGGCCAGGCCGCTTCCCTTCGGCACCGCCCAGCCCATGGACAAGTGCAGCAAGGGGGCGAGCTTCAACCTGAGGGTGATGCTGGCGGGGGACTACGAGTTCACCTTCAACCCGGATACCCCCAGCCTCAAGGTGCTGCGGGCGACCAAGAAGAGCGAGTTCAAACGCCAGCCCCCGGAAGAGCCTTGCATCAGCTGGGATGGCGGCCCGGTGACGACCTTACTCAAGGGGGTCTGGCCAGACGGCACCCGGCTGCGGGACGCCTACTCGGGACAGGAAGTCGTGGTTAAGGGCGGCAAGGTGACCCTGACGCCGAGCAAGGAGAGCGACGGCCTGCTGCTGCTCGAACCGGTCAAGACCGCCAAGGCCGCCCCCTTCAGCTGGGATCAGGCGAGTGTCTACTTCCTGCTGACCGACCGCTTCCACAACGGCGATCCGGCCAATGATCACAGCTTCGGCCGCCAGAAGGATGGACAGGACGAGGTGGCCACCTGGCACGGCGGCGACTTCAAGGGGCTGACCGAGAAGCTCGACTACATCAAGCAGCTCGGCATCAACGCCATCTGGATCACCCCCATGGTGGAGCAGGTTCACGGCTTCATCGGCGGCGGCGAGCAGGGCAACTTCCCCTTCTATGCCTACCACGGCTACTGGGCCCTGGACTTCACCAGGATTGACCCCAACTACGGCGACGAGGAGAGCCTCAGGACCCTGGTGGACGAGGCCCACAAGCGCGGCATGCGGATCATCCTGGACGTGGTGATGAACCACGCGGGCTACGCCACCCTGGCGGATCTGCAGGATCTGGGGCTCACCGATCTCACCCAGAACACCGGCAAGCTGCCGACCCGCTGGAACGAATGGCGCCCGAGCGGCGGCCTCAACTGGCATGGCTACAACCAGTTTATCGACTACCAGTCAAGCGAGTGGAGCAAGTGGTGGGGGCCCGACTGGGTGCGGGCCGGTCTGCCCGGCTACCCGCAACCCGGCACCGACGACGTCACAGGCTCGGTGGCCGGGCTGCCGGACTTTCTGACCGAATCCACCAGACCGGTGGGCTTGCCGCCGCTGCTGGCCGCGAAAAAAGACACGCGGGCCAAGGCCCTGCCCGACGCCACCGTGAGCGATTACCTCATCGCCTGGCACACCGACTGGGTGCGCCGCTTTGGCATCGACGGCTTCCGGGCCGACACCGTCAAGCACCTGGAGCCCGCGGTCTGGGCCAAGCTCAAGCAGGCGGGCACCGCCGCGCTCAAGGAGTGGAAGGCCGCCAACCCGGACAAGGCTCTCGATGACCTCCCCTTCTACATGGTGGGCGAGGTGTGGGATCACGGGGTCGCCAAGGACTTCTGGTATCAGAACGGCTTCGATTCCCTGATCAACTTCGACTACCAGCGTGAATTCGCCCTGCCCCAGGCCCAGTGCATGGCCGGCGCCGAACCCACCTATGCCGGCTACGCCAGCCGCATCAACCAGGATCCCGAGTTCAACGTGCTGAGCTACATCAGTTCCCACGACACCAAGCTCTTCTTCGGCGACTACCAGGACGTGCCACTGCAGCGCCGGGTCGCGAGCAGCTTCATGATGCTGCCGGGGGGGATCCAGATCTACTACGGGGACGAGTCGGGACGCGGGCTCGCCAAGGATGGCGGCGTGTTCGATCAGAGCGTGCGCTCGGACATGAACTGGCAGGAGCTGGAGAGCGGCGAGAAGGCCGGGCTGGTCAAACACTGGCAGCGCCTCGGCCAGTTCCGCGCCGCCCATCCGGCCATTGCGGCGGGCAGCCACCAGAAGATCTCCGATACCCCCTACAGCTTCGTGCGGGAGAAAGGGGAGGACAAGGTAGTGGTGGTCTTTGCCGGCCGGCAGAAATAAGGCTGAGTACACGCAAAAGGGGGGAGCCATGAGCTCCCCCCTTTTTTCGTTCCATTCCCGCCGGTTACTCCGGGTGACGGGCCACCACCGGCCACTGCAGGCGGGCCTTGAGCAGGGTCTCCTGCCACAGGGGCCAGGCCAGCAGGGCCTGCTGATAGGCGCCGGCCTGACCGGGCAACAGAATGCCGTAACTCGCCAGCCGATAGGCCATCACCGCATAGAAGGCATCCAGGATGCCCGCCTCGTCGAAGTAGAAGGCGCCCCTGGCCTGGGACCAGATCGTCTGCAACCGGGCCAGCTCGCCGAGGGTCTCCACCGGCGGCTCGCTCTGGGTCGGCGCGCCGAGGAAGAAGGGGAGCAGGCTGCGGATCTGGCCAAAGCCTGCGTGCAGCTCGGCGCACAGGCTGCGGGCCAGCGCCCGCTCGGCCCGATCGGTCGGGTAGAGGCGACGCTCCGGACACAGCTCGTGCAGGTACTCGGCGATGGCCAGGGAGTCGTGGATGCGCAGCGCCCCGTCATCGAGCCAGGGCACCAGGCCGGCCGGCGCCACCCGCTTGAGCCGTTGCAGCGCCCTGGCATCCTCCAGATCGAATACCTGCTCCTGCCACTCCAGACCGCTCATGGCCAGCACCAGTGCGGCCCTCATCGCCCAGGTGGAGCCCGTGCCCACCGTCAATACCAGAGATCCCATCTATTGCCTCCTGCATGGGTTGTTCATGACCCGGTATCGGCCAGGCAGGCACGACATCCGATGGCCGCCTCACATTTGCGCACCCGCGGGTTTGACCCACCTGGGGAGCAGTGCTAGTTTGATTTTTCAAAACAATCAGTTAGCAACAATGTGAGCAATGGACAGCCAATTTACCATCGTCATCGCAGATGACCACCCCCTGTTTCGGGGAGCCCTCTATCAAGCGGTGCACATGGCCATCGACGACGCCAGGCTGCTGGAAGCGGACTCCATCGACAGCCTGAGTCACCTGCTCGCCGAGCACCCGGACGTCGACCTGCTGCTGCTGGATCTCAAGATGCCCGGGGCCAACGGGTTCGAGGGGCTGGCCTATCTGCGCGGCCACCATCCGGATCTGCCCATCGTCGTGGTCTCGGCATCGGAAGATCCCGCCATCATCCAGCAGGTGCTGCGCCTCGGGGCCCTGGGGTTCATCCCCAAGTCCGTCCCCATGAAGGAGCTGGTCAACGCCCTCAATACGGTGATCGGGGGGGACAACTGGGTGCCCGAGGGTATCTCCCTCCACCCCGAGCCCGTCGACGGCCCGGATTTCGCCAGCAAGTTGGCCAGCCTCACTCCCCAGCAGTACAAGGTGCTGATCATGCTGCGGGACGGCAGCCTCAACAAGCAGATCGCCTGGGAGCTCAACGTCTCCGAGGCCACCATCAAGGCGCACATCACCGCGATTTTCCGCAAACTCGGCGTCAAGAACCGCACCCAGGCGGTCATCGCCCTGCAACAGATGGGCATCAAGGACGACTGAGCCTCCGTGTACCAAAGGCGCACATCCCCGATGTCCTTCCGCAAACCCGGCGTCAAGAACCGCACCCAGGCGGTCATCGCCCTGCAGCAGATGGGCATCAAGGACGACTGAGCCTCCGTGTACCAAAGGCGCACATCCCCGATGTCCTTCCGCAAACTCGGCGTCAAGAACCGCACCCAGGCGGTCATCGCCCTGCAGCAGATGAGCATCAAGGACGACTGAGTTTTCTCTCGGCTGCTCCATCTCACCACCGTCCTCCGCAAGCCAGACGCCAGAAACCGCACCCTGGCGCCCTGAGTGCGGCTTTTGCTCCTCGACAAATAGCACGGTCGTACTTTATGCTGCCACTCTTCATCGAAGGAGAGCAGGATGAGCAAGGGGCGCCTGACCCGTGACACGATTTTGCAGACCGCGTTTGAGCAGGCGAGCCAGCAGGGGCTGGAGAGCCTGACCATAGGCTCGCTCGCCGCCGCCTGCGAGATGTCCAAGAGCGGTCTGTTCGCCCACTTCCAGTCCCGCGACAACCTGCAGATCGCCGTGCTCACCCATTCCGCCGAGGTGTTTCGGGAGCGGGTGATCCAGCCGGTGCGCCAGCAGCAGCACCAGACCCAGCAGGCAAAGCTGCTCGCCCTGCTGCAGGCCTGGCTGGCCTGGAACCAGAGCTTCGCCGGACGCTGCATGTTCCTCGACGCCTGGACGTCGGCCCAGGAGGGAGAGGTCCAGCAGGCCGCCCGCCGGCTGGTGCGCTTCTGGCTCGATTACCTGGCTCGCCAGGTGGTGCAGGGGCAGGCCAGGGGGGAGTGGCGCGCCGATCTCGATCCCTGGCGCGCGGTTTACCGCCTCTATGGCCTCTATCTGGGGGATCAGGTGTTCCATGCACTGGATCTCAGCCAGGATCCGGGCCGCCACTTCTGGCCCGAGGTGGAACAGTTGCTGGCCAGCTGGCGCTGAGTATCGACACTGATTTTTAAAAACCGACAAAAAAGCACGACCGTTCGCACATAAAAACAACAGGACTATCATGAGCAGCAAGATCTACTTCAACACCCGCCGCTTCAGCCCGAGCAAGTTGCTGCTGGGCCTCGGCACCCGGTTGCATCACGCCCTGGCGCCCGCCCACGCCAGGCGCACCGCCAGCAAGCTGCTGCTCACTCCGCAGCGCCCCGCGAGGGATACGCCACCACCGGCCGGCCTGGTGCAGCAGGCCATCCACACCGGCGAGGGCACCCTGATGAGCTACCGGCTCGGCCAGGGACCGGTCTGGCTGCTGATGCACGGCTGGTCTGGCAGCGCCAGCCAGTTCTATCCCCTGATGAGCCATATCGCCGCCCAGGGCTACACGGCGCTCGCCTACGATCACCCCGCCCACGGCCAGAGCGAGGGGAAAACGGGACACCTGCCCCGCTTCGTGCGCGCCTTCGACGAGATCCTCGAGCGCGTCGGCCCGGTGCAGGGGGTCATCACCCACAGCATGGGGGGCGCCGTTACCCTCAGCAGCCGTCACCCCGCCCTCGACGGGCTGCCGCTGCTGCTCATCTCCCCCGTGCTCGACTACGTGCCCCAGCTCTACGGCATGGTGGCCCGCTCCGGCTACTCCATCCGGCTGTTCGATGCGGTGGTCAAGGAGATAGAGCATGAATATCAGCACCCGCTCAGCACAGTGGATCCCCTTGGCCGGCTCGCCAGCCGAGCGGGGTCTGCCATCATAGTCCACGACGAGGAGGACAGGTTCGCTCCGCACCGGGATTCCCAGCGCGCGGTGGAAGATGGCCGCACCCGGCTGGTGAGCACCCGGGGCCTCGGCCATGGGCGCATCCTGACGAGCCCCCCCGTCTTTGCCGCCTTCGACCAGCTGAGCCAGCCCCTCGCCCGGGACTGAGTTAAAAACGGGCTGCAAAAAATGCGCGCGCGGCCCATTTTTATCCGCGATACAGCGTCTTATAGTTAAATTGCGCGGTGGCAACCCGCCCTGGCGATCACAATAAGGCGCACCATCATGGCCAGACCCAATACAGCTCTTCTGTTGACCGGTGGCGGTGCTCGCGCCGCCTATCAGGTCGGCGTCCTCAAGGCGGTGGCCGAGCTCTACCCCCGCAACATCGGCATCCCCTTCCCCATCCTGTGCGGCACCTCGGCAGGGGCCCTAAACATCACGGCACTGGCGTGCTACGCCTCCTGCTTCCACCTGGGGGTGCGCAAGCTGGAGTGGGTCTGGCGCCGTTTCGAGACCCACCACATCTTCGACTTTCACCCCTGCCAGCTGCTGTGGCGCACCCTCTATCAGGGCTCGGCCGGCCTCATCACGCCCCAGAGCAACCGGGCCTTCCACCTGTTCGATAACGCGCCCCTGCGCCGCCTGCTGGATCAACTCATCGACTACCATCGCATCGACGACAACATCCTCTACGGCAGCCTGGAGGCGATCGCCATCACCGCCTCCGACTACGACGACGGGCTCTCCACCACCTTCTTTCAGGGGCGGGCCGAGCATCAGCCCTGGGAGCGGGCCAGGCGACGCGGCTTGCGCACCCTGCTCACCTCGGATCACCTGATGGCCTCCGCCGCCCTGCCCTTCGTCTTTCCGGCCACCGCCATCGGGGACAGGGTCTATGGCGACGGTTCCATCCACCAGCTGAGCCCGCTCAGCCCCGCCATCCACCTGGGGGCGGAGCGGATCCTGCTGGTGACCCTGGACTCTCCCCACGGGGAGAATCCGACTCCCCGTCAGGGGCACCTGACCAGCTCCAACATCGCCGGCCACCTGCTCAACACCATCTTCTCCGACACCCTGAACTCGGATCTGGAGCGCCTCGGGCGCATCAACCAGACTCTCTCCCTCATTCCGGCCCGGGAGCGCAGCCGCCTGAAACTGCGCCAGGTGGAGACCTGCGTCATCCGCCCGAGCCAGGATCTGGATCTCATCGCCCTCGATTATCTGCCGAGGCTCCCGACCCAGCTGCGGCGTCTGCTGCGGGTGCTCGGGGTCAACGGTGAGGAGAGCAGCAGCCTGGCCAGCTTCCTGATGTTTGATCCCGGCTATTGCCAGCGGCTGATCAAACTGGGCTACCAGGATGCGCTGGCGCAGCGCCAGCGCATTGAAGACTTTCTGGACCTGCCCGGGCAAAAAGAGGAGGCCCGCCTGCGCGAGGGCGCCTGAGCCCCGGGGCCTTGGCGCAAACCAGGCCCTAGCGCCCCTCCAGCAGGCGCTGCTCTGCCTGCTCCATGGCGACGGCGGTTCCGAAGAGCACCAGGGTATCCCCCGCCAACAGCCGCAAATCCGCCCTGGGCTCCAGGCTGCGCTCCCCGCGATGCACCGCCTTTATCCGCACCTCGTCCAGGACGAGCTCCCGCACCCTGCGCCCCACCGCCCAGGCCTGATCGTGCAGCAGCACCGGGTGCAGCCGTTCCAGCAGCTGATCCGTCTCCAGGTTGCCGGCACTCTGCCCTCCCCAGTAGAAGCCGTGCAGGAAGCGGTACTGGCTGCTGCGCTCGTGCTCCATCCGCCGGATCACCCGGCCGATGGGGATGTCGCAATTGACCAGCAGGTGGGAGACCAGCATCAGGGCCCCCTCCTGGGATTCGGGGATCACCTCGAAGGCGCCGGCCTGCTTGTAGTGTTCGAGGAAGCTGTCGTCCCGGGTGCGCACCAGCACCTTGAGATCCCCCGCCAGCTCCCGAATAAGCGTCAGCATGGCGTCGACCCGCTTGCGATCGTCGAAGGTGATGATCACCAGCCTCGCCCGCAGCAGGCCGGCGGCCAGCAGGATGTCGCGGCGGCTGGCATCGCCGAACGCCACCTGCTCGCCCGCCTGCTTGGCCTCGCTCACCCGCTCGGGGTCCAGATCCAGCGCGAGAAAGGGGATCTCCTCGAGCTTGAGAAAGCGAGCGCAGGTCTGCCCGGTGCGGCCGAACCCGGCGATGATGACGTGCTGGTGCTTGCTCAGCCCCGACTGGGCGACCTCGGAGCGTGAGAGCAGGGACGCATCGGTGAGGGAGCGGGCCAGCCCCTGGGCCCGCAGCACCAGCCAGGGAGTGAGGGCGATGGAGATGACGCCGATGCCGATGAGCAGGGAGACCAGGCGGTGATCCAGCAGGCCGTGGTGGCTCGCCAGCGCCAGCAGCACGAAGCCGAACTCCCCCACCTGGCTCAGCATGATGCCGGCGGCCATGGCGTCGCGCTTGCGCTCCCCCATCAGGCGCCCCGCCAGCAGCACCAGCAGCGACTTGCACAGGATGAGGCCGACCACGCACAGCAGCAGCTGCCACCAGGCCCCCGCCACCAGCGTCCAGTCCATGGTCATGCCGATAGTGATGAAGAAGAGCCCCATCAGCACGTCCCGAAACGGCTTGATGTCCACCTCCAGCTGGTGACGATAGTGGGACTCCCCCAGCATCATGCCCACGAGAAAGGCCCCCAGCGCCATGGAGAGCCCCATCCACTGGGTGAGCGACGCCGCCAGCAAGGCCACCAGCAGGGTGCAGAGCACGAAGAGTTCGTCGGAGCGGGCCCGCGCCACCTCGTGAAACACCATGGGCAGCAGCCACTTGCCCACCGCCAGCAGGACCGACAGGGCAAGCAGCCCCTTGAGCGAGGCCCAGGCCACCTCCGCCAGGAGGGCGCTGCCCTGCACCTCGGGCCGGGCCAGTATGGGGATCATCACCAGCAAGGGCACCACGGCGAGATCCTGGAACAGCAGGACGCTCACTCCGAGCTGGGCCCGCCGGGTATGCATCTGTTTGAGCTCGCCGAGCTGTTTGATCACCACGGCGGTGGAAGAGAGTGCCAGGGTGCCCGACACCACCAGCGACTGGGGGAGGCTCAGCCCCCACCACCAGGCGAGCAGAAAAAACAGCAACGAGGTGAACAGCACCTGCAGACTGCCGACCCCCAGCACCAGCTTGCGCATGGCGAGCAGGCGTGGCAGCGAGAATTCGAGGCCGAGGGAGAACATCAGAAAGACGATGCCAAGCTCCCCTATGGTCTGCATCATGGCCTGCCCGGTGACGATGGCCGCCCCATGGGGACCGAGCAGCATGCCGACGAACAGATAGGCGAGGATCACCGGCTGGCCGAGGCGCCGGAAGATGGCCACCAGCAGGACTGCGAACAGCAGCAGGATCAACACGTCTGTGTACACCCATCCCTCCCTTTTTGTTGTGGATGGCCCGGCTGCCAGGACCTCCGGGGACGTCGAGGCGACACGCTCCCGCCCCTTCTGACGCCATCGGGCTGGTGCCTGAAGGGAGCGCGCCCCCTTCATTTTCCTTCCCGTTTCATCCCGTTAAGCCTAGCCAGCCCTTTTGTTTGGCATCGGACATATTTTGGGCACAAGGATTGCAGGAACCCGCCCAACGAGTAGAGAGGTGTAAGGGCTGCAAGGTGGAAAACACATCGTCATTGAACGGCTTCGGACATGGCATAGAGCAGTGGGTACAGCAGATGGAGCGGCTTGCGCCCCTGAGCGGCCAGGATGGCTATCAGCAGCTCGAGCAGTTGCTGGTACAACGGGATCTTGACGCCCTGCTGGCAATCTTTGCCGCGCGGGTGGCAAGCATTGTCCGGATCCATACGCTCCATTTCGACTGCGGCCAGCCTCACGCTCTCATCTCTCGCCCCCCCCAGGCCAGACTGGTGCTGCACAGCTATCGCTTCGAGCTGCGGGGCCAGCACGAACAGTTGCTCGGCCAGCTGCAATACGAGCTGGAACAGCCCCTGGGGGATGGCCAGCGCCGGCAGCTGGAGCAGTATCACCGGCTGCTATGCCTCCCCTTGCCGCTCTATCTGCGACTGGCTCAGCTGGAGCGCCAGGTACGACTCGATCACCTGACCGGGCTCGGCAATCGCGCCTACTTCGACGAGGCCATCGGCCGGGCGGTGGAACAGCACTGCCGGGAGCCCCACGGCCTGGTGCTGGTGCTGCTGGATCTCGATCGCTTCAAGCAGGTCAACGACACCTGGGGGCACCCGGTGGGCGATCTGGTGCTGAGCCGCTTCGCCCAGCTGCTGCAGGGGTGTATTCGCGGCACGGACCAGGCGTTTCGCCTCGGCGGGGATGAGTTCGCCCTGCTGCTGCAACCCGCCGATCCCGAGGCCTGGCGCCCGGTCTGGCTGCGGCTGCAACATGTGCTGCAGAGCCACAAGGAGCTCAGCGCCTTCTCGGTGGGATGCAGCCTGGGGGCCGCGAGCTGGCACGCCGGCATGGATGTGGAGCGGCTTTACGGGGCGGCGGATGCCCACCTCTACGCCCGCAAGAAAGCCGGGGGAACCGGCACCCCCGACTAGGGGCCAGGGCGTCCCCTGTCAGGGGCGCCCTTCATGTCTCGCCGTATATCTCACCGTCCGCGGGTGCGGCTCGCTGCCACTCCCATCCCACCCCGCCTATCGGCGTCATAAATCCGTCACAGACGAAGAGCCCGGCCACCAGAGCCGCCTGCTCCCCGTAATAAAGGATGGGAATGCGCCCCCGCAGCCAGGAGGGAACCCCGTACTCCTGCAGCAGCTTCTTGAGCCGCCGGCTCCCCCCTCGTCCTGTCGGCTTGAGCATGCTGCCGGGCGCCACCTGGAAGCGTATCGAGAGCGGCTCGTCCGCCCGGGGCGCCCGCAGCCCCTCCCCGCCCGATGACCACAACCTGAACGTCCCCAGACCGTCCGGCAGGGGGACTGCCTCCCCGACCCGGATGGGCAGCACCTCTTCACGGGGCGCGAGATCCGGCGCCACCAGATGCAGTCGCCCCTGATGGCGGCGGCACTCCAGCCCCTGCAGGCCCAGCCTGGGGTTGGCATCGTCCCGCGCCAGCGCCACCTCCTGCCACAGCAGGCCGAGCAGCTCCCGGGACGGCATCTCCCCCCCCTGGCGACGGATCCAGTAACGCAGCAGGTTGTTGCGACGGGCTGCGGATAATGCATGCAGAGGGGCGATGCGCAGCGCCTCCCCCTCACCGGCCCGTTGCCAATCCGACTCGGCCAGTTCGTTTATCAGCACCTCCTGCTCGGCACAGATCGCCATGGTACGTGCCGCCGTTTGGGCCATGGCGGGCCAGCGCGCCTTGAGGAGCGGGATGAGCTGCTGGCGCAGGAAGTTGCGGTCATAGCGGGTGTCCTGGTTGCTCTCGTCCTCCACCCAGCCATGGGGCAGGGTGGCGGCTGCGTCGGCCAGCTCGGCCCGGCTCACCTCGAGCAAGGGGCGCAGCAGCAGGCCACAGGCAAAGGGCTGGCTCGGCACCATGCCCGCCAGCCCGCGCAGGCCGGCGCCGCGCTTGAGCGCCAGCAGCAGGGTCTCCAGCTGATCGTCCTGATGATGGGCGGTGAGCAGCCACTCCCCCTCGCCAAGATGAGCGGCAAGGCTCTGATAGCGGGCCTCGCGGGCCTGTGCCTCCAGGCTGTCCCCACTGCCCCGTTGCAGCTGCACCCGCGCAGTGATGAGCGGCACCGCCAGTTGCTGGCACACCCCTTCGCAGTGGGCCACCCACTCATCGGCATTTGGGCTCAGGCCGTGGTGCACGTGCAGGGCGCGCAGGGCAAGGCCGTGCTCCCGGGCGAAGCGGGCCGCCAGCACCAGCAGCACGGTGGAATCGAGCCCGCCGCTGAAGGCCACCAGCAGGCCACGGGAACCTTCCGGCGCGGGCAGAGTCTGACAAAAACGAGAATAAATACGAGAAATCATAGGCTTCCCCAATATGACCTGGCCGATCTTAGCAGAGTCGGGCTTATCAAGCGCTAACCCGGCTGCTAGAGTGAGGCGCTCCCTGTGTGGGCAAGGAAGCCGTATAACCCGAATTGGAATCCAACATAATGAACAACAAGAAAAGCATACTGGCCGCCCTCGTCGGGCTGGCCCTGCTGGCCGGCTGCAGTCAGGCACCGGATGGCGCAGACAAGCACTCCGGCCTCGCGCTGGCCAACATGGACACCAGCGTCAAACCCGGTGACGACTTCTTCCGCTATGTGAACGGCCACTGGCTGGCCACCGCCAAGATCCCGGACGACAGGCCCGCAGACGGTGCCTTCTACCTGTTGCGGGACAAATCCCTGGCGGACGTGCGGGTGCTGGTGGAAGGGCTGGACGGCAAGGCTGCCACCGGCACGCCGGCCCAGCAGATCCGTGATCTCTACCAGAGCTACCTGGATAAGAAGACCCGGGATGCCAAGGGGACTACCCCCCTGCTGCCCATGCTGAGCGCCATCGACCGCATCGGCAGCAGCCAGGAGCTCGCCCGCGCCTTCGCCCAGAGCGCCCGCACCGGTGGCAACGCCCCCTTCGGCTTCTGGATAGACGCGGACGCCAAGGCGCCGGACAGCTATGCAGTCTACCTCTACCAGTCCGGGCTCGGCCTGCCGGACAGGGACTACTACCTCAAGACCGACGCCAACAGTCAGGCGCTCTTGCAAAAATACGAGCAGCACATCGCCGCCATGCTGGCCCGCTTCGGTGAGGCGGATGCGGGGGCCAAGGCCAAACGCATCCTGGCCCTCGAAACGGCGATCGCCCGCATCCAGTGGGACAACGTAGCCCTGCGGGATCGGGAGAAGAACTACAACAAGGGGCCAGTGAGCGAACTCAAGCGCCTCGCCCCCACCATCGACTGGGACGCCTATCTCGGCCAGGCCGGCCTCGCAGGGCAGCAGAGCCTGGTCATCGGCCAGCCGAGCTACCTCGCGGCCCTGAACGGCCTGATGGCGCAGACCCCCATGGGCGACTGGCAGGCTTACCTCAAGTGGCAGCTCATCACCGATTACGCCCCCTACCTCGACAGCCAGACCGATGATCAGAGCTTCGCCTTCTTCGGCACCACCCTGAGCGGCACGCCCAAGCAGCGCGCCCCCTGGGAGAGGGCCCTCGGCGTGCTGGACAACAACCTGGGGGAGGCGGTGGGCAAGCTCTACGTGGAGCGCTACTTCCCGCCAGCGGCCAAGGCCCGCATGGAGCAGCTGGTGGAGAATCTGCGCACCGCCTACGGCCAGAGCATCCAGGAGCTGGACTGGATGTCGCCGGCGACCAAGGCCCAGGCCCTCGAGAAGCTCGCCAAGTTCAGGCCCAAGATAGGCTATCCGGACAAGTGGAAGGACTACAGCGCCATCGCGATCCGCGCCGACGATCTGGTGGGCAACCTGCTGCGCGCCCGCGCCTTCGAATACGCCGACAACCTGGCGCGCCTTGGCAAGCCGGTGGACAGGGACGAGTGGCACATGTCACCCCAGACGGTGAACGCCTACTACAACTCGAGCAACAACGAGATCGTCTTCCCGGCCGCCATCTTGCAGCCTCCCTTCTTCGACATGACGGCGGATGACGCGGTCAACTACGGTGCCATCGGCGGGGTGATCGGCCACGAGATGGGCCACGGTTTTGATGATCAGGGGGCCAAATCCGACGGCGACGGCGTGATGCGCGACTGGTGGACGCCGGCCGATCTCAAGGAGTTCAGGTTCCGCACCAGCCGGCTGGTGGCCCAGTACAACCGCTTCGAACCCATCAAGGGCCAGTACGTCAACGGCCAGTTCACCCTGGGGGAGAACATCGGCGATCTCGGCGGACTCACCATCGCCCACAAGGCCTACCTGCTGTCCCTGGATGGCAAGGAGGCCCCGGTGCTGGACGGCTTCACCGGTGAGCAGCGCTTCTTCCTCGGCTGGGCCCAGGTGTGGAAGGGCATGTATCGCCCCGAGCTGATGCAGATGCTGCTCGCCTCGGATCCCCACTCGCCGCCCGAGTACCGGGTCAATGGCGTGGTGCCGAACATCCCCGCCTTCTACGAAGCGTTCAACATCCAGCCGGGTGACAAGCTCTATCTGGACCCGGCCAAACGGGTCAAGATCTGGTAATGACGGCCCCGATGAGGGGCGGATGACGCGGGCCGACGGGGATTGCCCGGCCGGCCCGCACAGTGACACAGGTGGCGGGCAGCCGCCACCGCAGTAACAAGGGTCAAACCGATGAAAGCCTTGCTCATGACACTCGGCCTGCTCACCCTGCCCCTCGCCAGCCAGGCGGCGGACGGGTTCTTCAAACAGATGACGCTCCCCTCAGGCCAGGTAGTGACCGTCAGCGAGGGGCGCGGCGAGCCGGCCTCCACCGGCAGTTACGACGTGCGCCTCTACTCCGGCGCCAACCCCCAGTTCCCGCTGGATCAGTTCATCGACGGCAAGGTGCTGCCCCGCGATGGCAGCATCAAGGAACTCAAGCTGCTGGATCTCGACGGCGACAAGCAGCCCGAGCTCATCGTCGTGATCGAGAGTGCCGGCAGCGGCAGCTACCTGAGCGCCGACGCCCTCACCATCAAGCCCCGGGAGGGGCTGGAGAGCTTCAACCACGTGGAGGGGCTGGCCCCCAAGGACGATGTGATAGAGGCCCTCAAGACCCCTCACGACTGATCCCCCCATCACCACGCCCCGCCCAGCGGGGCGTTTTTTTTCTGCGCCTTCCGATGCGGCGCCCACGGCCCCCCATACCACGGATAGACGCTCATTTTTTATGCGCTTATAATCGCCGCACCGTGCCATAACGAAACACAAGGAGGTAAAAATGGTTATCCAAGCGTGTCCGATGTTCTCGGCTCGCCTGTTCGGCACATTTGCCTGCTCTTGCCTGCATACCATCGCGCTGCGATAGCGGGTTCGAGCAAAGCCGACTCCCTTCCATACCGAGACCTTTCTCGACTCTGCCGTTGTCGCCAGCGCTCCTGATGACAGGGATCTTCGATCCCGCGATTTAAGAGAGCAAGAGCATGACAACCCTGATGAGTACCCATTCCCTGCAGATGAGTGCGGGGCACCTTCCGTTATTTGACCACCTCGAACTCGGCATCCGCGCAGGCGACCGGCTCGGCCTGATTGGCGCCAACGGCTGCGGCAAGAGCACATTGCTGGCGCTGCTGGCGGGCGAGCGCACGCCCCAGACCGGCCAGGTCGTGCAGGCCGCTGCCTGCCGCTGCGAGTTCGTGGCCCAGCAACTGCCCGCCAGGCTTTCAACCCTCAGCACCCGCGCCGTGCTGCTGGATGCCCTGGGCAACGACCCGGGCGCCGAATGGCAGGTGGACAAGCTGCTGGCCGAGCTGCAGCTGGAGGCCCAGGCCGCGCTGCCGGTCAGTGCCCTGAGCGGCGGCCAGCACAGCCGGCTGCAGATAGGGCGCGCCCTGCTGCGCCAACCCAACCTGCTGCTGCTCGATGAGCCCAGCAACCACCTGGACTTGCCCGCCCTGCTCTGGCTCGAGCAGTTTCTGCTGGGCTGGCGCGGCGCCTTCGTGCTGGTCTCCCACGACGCTCGCCTGCTGGACAGGGTCACCGAGCAGACCCTGATCCTGCGAGATGGCCAGCTGCACCGCTTCGCCCTGCCCTGCAGCCAGGCCAGAGCGACCCTGGCCGCCGAGGATGAGCAGGCCCGCCTGCGCCGGGCCGACGAACAAAAGGAGATAGATCGCCTGAGCGCCAGCAGCAAGCGCCTCGCCATCTGGGGGCGGGAGCATGACAACGAGAAGCTGGTGCGCCAGGCCAAATCCATGGAAAAACGCATCGCCCGCCTGCAGGAGGAGCAGAGCCAGGTCGCGGCGCTAGCCCCCTGGCGGCTCGAGCTGCGCGGGCTGAGCCTGCCTGCCGACACCCTGCTGCGGCTGGAGGCCCTCGACGTGGCGCCGGCACCGGCATTGCCGCCGCTGCTGCGGGCCGAAGGGCTCTGGCTGCGGGCGGGTGACAGGGTCGCCCTGCTCGGTGCCAACGGCACCGGCAAGTCCTCCCTGCTGCGCCAGTGCTGGCGCGAGCGGGCTGCGCAGAGCCCGCAGGCGGGCTGGTACTGCCACCCCGGCGCCAGCATCGCCTATTACGATCAATCCCTGCAGCAGCTGGCTGACGACGCCACCCTGAGCGACGCCCTGTACCCCCTGGCCCCCCTTCCTGAAGGGGCTCGGCGTCAGGCGCTGATCCGGGCGGGCTTCCCCTATGTCCGCCACGGCCAGCAGGTGCGCACCCTGAGCGGGGGCGAGCGGGCACGGCTGCTGTTTCTCGCCCTGTCCCTCGGCAGCCACCACATGCTCTGGCTCGACGAGCCCACCAACCACCTGGATCTGGCGGGCAAGGAGGAGCTGGCTGACGCCATTGCCGCCTTCCCGGGGGGCGTGCTGCTGGTCTCCCACGATCGGGAGCTGATCGAGCGCAGTTGCAACCGCTTCTGGCTGATAAGAGATGGGTGCATCCAGGAGGCTCACAGCGCCGAGCGGGCCTATGCCGAGCTGCTTGGCAACCCGCCCTTGCCGGCAACAGACAAGGCAAGCCTGACCGACTCCGCCATGGAGCAGACCCCGGCCGGCCCGACGGATGACGAAGAGGCACTGCTGGCGCGCTGGTATGAACTCGATGCCCTGCTCGCCGCCGATCTGGCCCGCAAGCCCAGGCACCAGACCCCGCGCCTGCAGCAGCAGTGGCGTGACGAGCTGGCACGCCTTGCCGACCTGCTCGACCTTGCCTGACGCCAGCCAGCATCACTCACCCGTTATTACTCAACTCACGCGGCCAGCCACGGCTGGCCGCAAGGAGCCCATATGACATCAACGCCACAACCCGACATCAGGCTGGATCCCGTCACCGACGCCGACCTGCCCCACATCTACCACGGCCTGTCGGATCCGCGGGTCGTCGCCTACTACGGCGTCAGCTACGACAGCCTGACGGCCTGCCTGGCCCAGATGGCCTGGTATGCCGAGCTGACCCGCACCGGTCGCGGTGCCTGGCACCTCATTCGTGACCGGCGCACCAGCGAGCCGCTCGGCGCCATTGGCTACAACGATGCCGACCCCACTCACCGGCGGGCCGAGCTGGGCTACTGGCTCTATCCCGAACACTGGGGCAAGGGGGTAATGAGCGCGGCGCTGCAACTGTGGCTGCCGCTCACTTATCGCACCACAGCGCTGCACCGGCTGCTGGCGGTGGTGGAGGAGCCCAACCTCCCCTCCGCCCGCCTGCTGGAGCGGGCCGGCTTTCACTACGAGGGCACGGCGCGGGAGTGCGAACGCAAGGGGGATGGTTTCATCTCCCTGCGCCACTACGCCATCTTGCGAAGCGACCTGCCCGCCAACCGCTGACAGGCAGCAAAAAGCCCCGCAGTGCGGGGCTTTTGTCGGGTTACTTGATGGCGCAGACGTCGCCAGCCAACGTGCGGCGGCGTCTGCGTCGCCACAGGGAGAAGAGACCATACCCCGCACTCAGCGCCACCGCATAGAGCACCTGGGAGGCAAGGGCCACCAGCACGGCAAGGCAGAGCACAGCGCTCACCCCCGCCAGCCCCTTGCCGACCCCGCCGAGCAGGCGCCAGCCCGCCGCCATGCAGAGCAGGTAGACCAGCACGAAGTTGCCGTTGGCATAGCGGATGAGTTCGTCGAGGGGCAACCGCAGCCAGAGGATCAGGGTGATGGAGACGAAACAGATGGCGAGCACCCAGGCAAGGGCATGGAGAGGGGCGCCCCGGGCCGAGAGCCGGGCCAGGGAGGCGGGCAACTTGCCCTCCCGCGCCATGCTCCAGATAAGCCGGGCGAAGCCTTGCAGGTAGATGTTGATGCTGGCGAAGCAGGAGAGGTAGCCGAGCACCGCCACCAGCCACTTGGCGGTGGGGCCGAACAGCAAGGAGAGCAGGGCCGGAATGGCGGTGGCATTGGTCGCCTCGTCCCCGTAGAGGCCATATTTGAGCACCACCAGGGAGTGCACCCAGTAGATGAGCCCCGCCAGCAGCACGCCGCCCAGCAGGGCCAGCGGATAGTCCCGCTCTGGCCGCTTGAACTCCTCCCCCATGTGGGCGAAGGCCTCGAGCCCCACGAAACACCAGAACATCACCGCCAGCGCCGAGCCCATGGCGGGCCACTCGTCCGTCGTCGGCAGCGGCCGGGCCGCATCGTGCCAGCTCAGATCCCCCTTGAACCAGATGAGCAGGGTGAGCCCCAGGATCGCCAGGGCGATCAGCAGTTGCAAGTTGCCGGAGGAACGCGCTCCGTGCAGCCCCAGCAGGAAGACCCCGAGCAGGGTGAGCAGCTGGATGCCCCACAGGGTCCACTCCCCCATGTCGAACAGGGCGTGCCAGAAACCGGCGGCGATGGTGAGGGCGGCGGGCAGGCCCACCGGCAGCACCGCCAGAAACAGGAAGGCGGAGAAGCGCTCGGCGCCGTTGCCAAAGGCAAGGCCAATCAGATGGGGGGCGCCTCCCGCGTGGGGATAACGACGGCCGAGGCGGGCGAAGGTAAAGGCGATGGGCAGTACCAGCGCAATCAGCAGCAACCAGGCCCAGAGGGACGCCCCGCCCGCCAGGGAGGCGGCCGTCGCCGGCACCACGAAGATCCCGGTGCCGAGCAATGAGGTGGCGAGCAGCCCCATCCCCTGCCAGAGCCCGAGATCCTTTTTCAACCCAGACATATCCTTTTGTCCTGTCTAGAAAAACATCCCGCCATGTTAGGCCTCCCCCGCCCCTTTGTTAAGCACTCTGCGCCGCAAACAAAAAAGCCGCCTCTGGCGAGGCGGCTTTTTCATTCAACGGATTGACCGGCGTTATCAGGCAATCAGCTTGTAGAGGATACCGGACATGGCGATGAGGCCGATGAGGGTCACGAAGCCGTTGCTGAGGTTGCCAGCGTATTTGCGCATGGCCGGCACCTTGGCGATGGCGTACATGGGCATCAGGAACAGCAGCATCGCGATGATGGGGCCGCCCAGGTCTTCAATCATGCCGAGGATGCTCGGGTTGATGGTGGCCACGGCCCAGGTGGTCAGGATCATGAAGATCGCGGTCACCTTGTTCAGTTGCTTGACGTCAACGTTCTTGCCCTTCTCGCGCAGGGACTTGGCCATCAGGCCGTTCATGCCTTCTTGCGCACCCAGGTAGTGACCCAGGAAGGACTTGCTGATGGCAACCATGGCAATCAGCGGCGCCACGGTGGCGATCACCGGGTTGTCAAAGTGGTTGGCCAGGTAGGAGAGGATGGAGATGTTCTGCTCCTTGGCGGCCGCCAGATCGGCCGGGGAGAGGCTCAGCACGCAGCTGAACACGAAGAACATCACTGTCATCACCATCATGACGTGGGCGCCCAGCAGAATGTTGCTGCACTTCTTCTCGGCGTTCTCACCGTAACGACCCTTGTTGTCCACCGCGAAGGAGGAGATGATCGGGGAGTGGTTGAAGGAGAACACCATGACAGGGATGGCCAGCCACAGGGTCTTGAGGAAGTCGCCGTTGAAGGCATCGCCCAGCGCCGGTGCTTCGGTGATGATGGCACCGTTCCAGTGCGGGATCAGGTAGAGCGCCAGGCCCATCAGGGTCAGCACGAACGGGAAGACCAGCACACTCATCGCCTTGACGATGACCTGACCGCCGAGGCGGACGATGGCCATCAGACCCAGGATCAGCGCCAGGGAGAGGATGGCACGGGGAGGAGCAGTCATGCCCAGCTGGTGCACCATCAGGCTCTCGACGGTGTTGGTGATGGCGACCGAGTACATCAGCAGGATGGGGTAGATGGCGAAGAAGTAGAGCAGGGTGATGAACTTGCCTGCGGTCTTGCCGAAGTGCTCTTCCACCACCTCGGTGATGTCGCCATCACGGGTGGAGCCGGACAGCACGAAGCGGGTCAGGCCGCGGTGGGCGAAGAAGGTCAGCGGCAGGGCCAGGATCAACATGGCGACCAGCGGCCACAGGCCACCTACACCGGCATTGATCGGCAGGAAGAGGACACCGGCACCGATGGCGGTACCGTACAGACCCAGCATCCAGACCACATCGGCCTTGTTGATGCCACGGGAGGAGGCTTTGCTTAAGCTGCCTTCAACTGCAATGTTCATGTCAGACATAGGGGTGTTCCTGTCATCAAGGAAAGTGGAATCTCGTTGCTTATTGGCCATCTGGCCGGTTCCTCGTCCCTGGAACTGCTGCTGTTCATCCCTGTGGTTGTGCTCTCACGCCAGGGCAATGGGGCCATCGCGTCCCGCGACAACCGAATTGCAACAAACTGCGGCATGAAATCCTGAACCTGATGGCGGCGCCTTCCGTCGTTAACAAGCTGACAACGGTCGCCTCATCCGATGAGCAGACTCTAGTTAAAAGGCCCTATTAATCACAGCGTTTTTTTGAATTAATCAACCAAAGTTTGATTGCAGTCGCCTTTCAATCGCGTTAGATCACATTGCAATCGCCATATTGCGATTTTTTTTAACAAATAAACTGTTCTTGGCATCTCCTTGCCCTCGGAAAACAGCAACAAACCCATTACAAACCCCGCTACCTGCGTGCCGATTGTCTCCCGTCCTCCCTTGACGTACCCTTGCCTTTCGCCCTCTTCCTGCGTGCCGACCATGACCATCTCTCGCACCGATCTTGCCGAACTGGCGGTATTTGCCGCCGTCGCCCGCCATCGCAGTTTCAGCAAGGCCGCCCTCGAACTCGGGGTCTCTGCCTCGGCCCTGAGCCACTCCCTAAAGGGGCTGGAGAGCCGCCTGGCGGTACGACTGCTCAATCGCAGCACTCGGGCTGTCGTGCCGACTGAAGCTGGCGAGCGCCTGCTGGCACAGTTGCTGCCAACCCTGGGACAGCTGGAGGAGGCCCTGGACGAGCTGAAGCACCACGCAGGCGAGCCCGTGGGCAAGCTGAAGATCTGTGCCCCCCGGGCCGCCATTCAGGAGATACTGACCCCGGTGCTCATCGACTATCTGGTGCGCTACCCGCGCATGCAGGTGGAGGTGGTGGAGCAGGAGCTGATGCCCCGCCTCATCGAGGACGGTTTCGACGCAGCCCTCTTCTACGGGGATCTGCTGCCCCAGGAGATGATCGCCGTGCCCCTCGGGCCCCCGCAGCGTTATCTGGTCGTGGGCTCACCCGCGTACCTGGCGAGGCGCGGCACGCCCCGACACCCCTCGGAGCTGAGCCAGCACGACTGCATCGGCTATCGGCTCACCCCCCATCATCACTATCGCTGGGACTTCGCCGCCAATGGAGAATTGCTGGAGATAGAGGTGGCGGGCCCCCTCACCACCAGCACGCCGGCCCTCTATCTGGGGGCGGCAGAGGCGGGGCTCGGGCTGGCTTATTGCGAGGAGGGGGAGGTAAAGGATGCCCTGGCGACGGGTCGGCTGGTCGCTGTTCTGGATGAGTGGAGCCCCACCTTCGCCGGCTTCAACCTCTTCTATCCCGGTCGGCACCAGCTGGGACAAGGGTTGCGTGCCCTCATCGACATGCTGAAGGCCCACTATCAGAGGCATTACTGATGAATCATGCTCATCAATTCATCAAGCAAATGGCCGATTATCAATAAAATGGCGTGAATTTACACTGTGACTTCTATCCTCGATCCAAAGAAGCACAGCGATGTCTGCCTATTTCATTCGACGCCAGCGGGCCATGACCCGCCGTTTCTGGGGCTATGCCCTCCCCTCCATCATGGCCATGCTGGTCTCCGGCGCCTACTACCTGGTGGACGGCATCTTCGTCGGCCATTACGTGGGAGCTGCCGGCCTCGCCGGCATCAACCTGGTCTATCCGGTCATCATGGTGCTGATCGGTCTCGCGGCCATGATCGCCATGGGGGCGGCGACCGCCATCTCCTTCCAGCAGGGCGCCAGGAACCTCGCTCTGGCGCGCCAGGCGCTGGTCAACGGGCTCTGGCTGCTGCTGTTGCTGGGGACAGTGGCCCCCCTGCTGCTGCACCACTGGCACCCTGACATCCTGCTGGCCCTGGGGATGGACCCCGGCACCGAGACCTGGCATCAGGCCAGCGACTACCTCACCTGGATAGGGGGAGGCACCCTGCTGCTGGCCAGCAATCTGGCGGTCCCCTACCTGCTGCGCAACGACGGCCGCCCCCGTCTCGCCATGGTGCTGGTGAGCGGCGGGGCCGTGCTCAACATCCTCCTGAACTACATCATGGTCGGCCGACTGGGGCTGGGCCTGACCGGCACGGCCCAGGCGACTCTCCTCTCCGAGGGGGTGGTCAGCCTCATCGGTCTGGGCTACTTCTTCACCCGCCATGCCAGGCTGCGTCTGGAGTGGCGCCAGCTGGTGCCCAGCTTGCCGGCCATGCCCAACCTGCTGTACACCGGGCTGCCGAGCCTCATCGCCCAGTTCAACCTGGGTCTGCTGCTGCTGCTGCACAACAGCCAGCTGATGGTGCACGGCTCGGTCAAGGATCTGGCGGGTTTCACCGTGGCCGGTTACACAGAGGCGGTCTTCATCGTCATCCTGCAGGGGCTGGCATTTGGCATCCAGCCCCTGGTCAGCCAGGCGGCCGGCGCCAGACGCCATCGCGACCTGAAGTTCCTGATGGAGATGGGGCTCAAGATCACGCTCGTTTACGGTCTGGCGGTCTGGCTGCTGATCCAGCTGCTGCCGCGCCAGGTGGCCATGCTCTACACCGGCGATCAGGATGGCGAGCTGCTGGCGGCTGCCATCAGCAGCCTGACCCTCAACCTTGGCGCCATTCCGCTGGAGGGGATCATCATGTTCGGCATCGTGCTGCTGCAGTCCATGGCCCGCACCCGGCAGGCCCTCGTCCTCTCGGTGGCCAAGACGGTGCTGCTGCTGCCGCTCATCTTCCTGCTGCCCCTCTGGTGGGGGCGCGAGGGCGTCCTGGTGGCCCAGCCCGCAACCGTGCTGCTACTGACCCCGCCCCTGTGCTGGCTGCTGTGGCGGGAGTGGCGGGCTCTGCTCCCCGTCGCCCCCAGGCGCCGTGCCCCTGCCCGGATGAGGACGCAGGCCGCGACCTCCTGACCTAGGCCCCAGACGATCGCCCATAAAAAAGTCCCCGCAAGCGGGGACTTTTGACGAGGGCGAAGCGGGCTTAGCAGTAGCCGTAACCCAGCAGGCGCTGGTAGCGCTGCTCCAGCAGCTGCTCGCTGTCAAGGGGACGCAGGGCCTCGAGGTCCTGCTTGATGCGGGCCTTGAGGTGCTGGGCCATCTTCTCCACGTCGCGGTGGGCGCCGCCAAGGGGCTCCTCGACGATGTTGTCGATGAGCTTGAGCTCTTTCAGGCGCTGGGCGGTGATGCCCATGGCATCCGCCGCCACCGAGGCCTTCTCGGCGCTCTTCCACAGGATGGAGGCGCACCCTTCCGGGGAGATGACGGAGTAGGTGGAGTACTGCAGCATGTTGACGCGATCGCCCACGCCGATGGCCAGGGCACCGCCGGAGCCGCCCTCACCGATCACGGTGCAGACCACCGGCACGGTCAGACCGGCCATGACTTTCAGGTTGCGGGCGATGGCCTCGGACTGACCACGCTCCTCGGCCCCCACGCCCGGGTAGGCACCCGGGGTGTCGATGAAGGTGATGATCGGCATCTTGAAGCGCTCGGCCATCTCCATCAGGCGCAGGGCCTTGCGGTACCCTTCCGGGCGCGGCATGCCGAAGTTGCGCTTGATCTTCTCCTTGGTCTCGCGACCCTTCTGGTGACCGATGATCATCACGGGCTCGCCGTCCAGACGGGCGATGCCGCCGACGATGGCCTTGTCATCGGCGTAGGCGCGATCGCCCGCCAGCTCGTCGAAGTCGGTGAAGATCTGCTCGATGTAGTCGAGGGTGTAGGGGCGCTGGGGATGACGCGCCATCTGGGACACCTGCCAGGCACCCAGATCGCCGAAGATCTTCTTGGTCAGCTCTTCGTTTTTCTTCTCCAGCCGGCGAATATCTTCGCTCAGATCCACGGCACTGTTGTGCTCGCTCACATGGCGAAGTTCATCGATCTGTGCCTGCAACTCGGCGATCGGCTGTTCAAAATCCAGAAAAAGACTCATAGGGACAATAGATCCTCTAATCAAAAACCAATTCAACCCGCTCTCGTCCAAGCAGGACTCGCAAGTCATCTATCAGTTGATCGGTGGGCGTCACCCGCCACTCGGTACCGAGCGTCAATCGCACCCGGGAGCCGGGGCGACGATAGTTTACCTGAACCGGACAGACTCCGGCACGGGCGGGCTCCAAAATCTCGCACAAACGCGGGAAAAAGCGCTCGTCAATGCGTTGTTCATCGAGGGAAATACGGATTGCCCTGGCAAAACGCTCCCTCGCATCGTTGATATCCAGCAATTCGCGGGCCGACATTTTAAGGCCACCGGAGAAGTCATCAAAGCTGACCTGTCCAGAAACCACTAAAATACGGTCTTTTTGCATCAATTCTTCGTATTTTTCCAGCGCTTCACTGAAGAGGGTCACGTCCAGACGGCCGGATCTGTCGTCCAGGGTGAAGATCCCCATCTTGTTGCCACGCTTGGTCACCATGCTGCGCGCCGCGATCACCAGGCCCGCCGCCGTGGTCACCGTATCCCGGGAGGTGGGATGCAGATCGCACAGCCGGCCCGAGGTGTAGCGACGCAGCTCGCCGCTGTACTGGTTGATGGGGTGACCGGTGAGGTAGAGCCCCAGGGTCTCCCGCTCTCCTTCCAGCCACACCTTGTCGGGCCAGTGCGGCACGTTGGCAAACGCCTTCTTGACGTCGTCGATCTCCTCGGTGAGCACGCCGAACATGTCGACCTGCCCCACCGCCTGGGCCTTGGCGTGCTGCTCGGCGGCGCGCATCGCCTCCTCCAGGGTCGCCATCAGGGCGGCGCGGTGGGGGCCGAGCCTGTCCATGGCGCCGGAGAGGATGAGCTTCTCCATCACCCGCTTGTTGAGCTTCTTGATGTCGACCCGGTTGCAGAAATCGAACAGGTCGCGGAACGGGCCGTCCCGATCCCGCGCCTCCAGGATCGCCTCGATGGGGCCTTCCCCCACCCCCTTCACCGCGCCGATGCCGTAGACGATGTGGCCGTCCTCGTTGACGCTGAAGCGGTAGCGGCCGGTATTGACGTCAGGGGGAATGACGGTCAGCCCCATGCGCTGGCACTCGTCCACTAGCGTCACTATCTTGTCGGTGTTGTCCATGTCCGCGGTCATGACCGCCGCCATGAACTCCGCCGGGAAGTGGGTCTTGAGCCAGAGGGTCTGGTAGGAGACCAGGGCATAGGCGGCGGAGTGGGACTTGTTGAAGCCGTAACCCGCGAATTTCTCCACCAGGTCGAAGATCTTCATCGCCAGCTCACCGTCGACGCCGTTCTTGATGGCGCCCTCCTCGAAGCCGGCCCGCTGCTTGGCCATCTCCTCGGGTTTTTTCTTGCCCATGGCCCGGCGCAGCATGTCCGCGCCCCCCAGGGTGTAGCCCGCCAGGGTCTGGGCAATCTGCATCACCTGTTCCTGGTAGAGAATGATGCCGTAGGTGGGCTCCAGGATGGGCTGAAGGCTCTCGTGCTGCCACTTCTCGTCCGGATAGGAGATGGCCTCATTGCCGTGCTTGCGGTCGATGAAGTTGTCCACCATGCCGGACTGGAGCGGGCCCGGACGGAACAGGGCCACCAGAGCGATCATGTCTTCGAAGCAGTCGGGCTGCAGGCGTTTGATGAGGTCCTTCATGCCGCGGGATTCGAGCTGGAACACCGCCGTGGTCTCGAAACGCTGCAGCAGGGCGAACGACTTCTTGTCATCGATGGGGATGGCGGCGATGTCCACCGGCGGCTTGCCCTCTTTGGCAAGACGGGGGTTTATCATGCCGAGCGCCCAGTCGATGATGGTGAGCGTGCGCAGCCCCAGGAAGTCGAACTTCACCAGACCCGCGTACTCCACGTCGTTCTTGTCGAACTGGGTGACCGGGTGGTGTCCCTCGTCGTCGCAATAGAGGGGCGCGAAGTCGGTGATCTTGGTGGGCGCGATCACCACGCCGCCGGCGTGCTTGCCGGCGTTGCGCACCACCCCTTCCAGGCGGCGCGCCATGTCGATGAGGTCCTTGACCTCCTCGTCCTGCTCGTAGAGCTCCGGCAGCTTGGGCTCGGCCTCGAACGCCTTGGCCAGCGTCATGCCGGGGTCCGGCGGAATGAGTTTCGAGATCCGGTCGACGAAACCGTAGGCGTGGCCCAGCACCCTTCCTACGTCCCGCACCACCGCCTTGGCCGCCATGCTGCCGAAGGTGATGATCTGGGAGACCGCCTCCCGGCCGTACATCTCGGAGACGTGTTCGATCACCTCGTCGCGCCTGTCCATGCAGAAGTCGACGTCGAAGTCGGGCATGGAGACCCGTTCGGGGTTCAGGAAACGTTCGAACAGGAGGTCAAATTCCAGCGGATCCAGATCGGTGATCTTGAGGGCGTAGGCCACCAGCGAGCCCGCCCCCGAGCCCCGGCCCGGACCGACGGGAATGCCGTTGTCCTTGGACCACTGGATAAACTCCATCACGATGAGGAAGTAACCGGGGAAGCCCATCTGGTTGATCACCTTGAGCTCGATGTCGAGACGATCGTCGTACTCGGGCCGGCGCTCGGCACGCACCGCGGGATCCGGGAACAGGAACTCGAGGCGCTCCTCGAGGCCCTCTTTCGATTTCATGACCAGGAAGTCTTCGGTGGTCATGTCGCCGGTGGGGAAGTTCGGCAGGAAGTATTCACCGAGGCGCACCGTCACGTTGCAGCGCTTGGCGATCTCCACCGTGTTCTCCAGCGCCTCCGGGATGTCGGCGAACAGCTCGCACATCTCTTCCTGGCTGCGCAGGTACTGCTGGGGGCTGTAACGGCGCGGGCGGCGCTTGTCCATCAGGGTGTAGCCATCGTGGATGGCGACCCGGATCTCGTGGGCGTCGAAGTCATCGGCCCCGAGGAACACCACCTCGTTGGTGGCCACCACCGGCAGCGCGAACTCGCTCGCGAGGTTCACCGCCATGTGCAGGTAGACCTCCTCGTCCGGGCGACCGGTACGCAGCAGCTCCAGATAGTAGGCATCGGGGAAGTGGGTCTGGTAGAAGGCGAGGCACTGCTCCACCATCTGGCGGTTGCCCTTGAGCAGGAACTTGCCCACGTCTCCCTCGCGACCGCCGGAGAGCACAATCACCCCCTTGGCATGCTCGGCGAGCCAGGCCTTGTCGATGACCGGCCGTCCCTGCACATGACCGCGCTGATAGCCCCGGGAGATGAGCAGGGTGATGTTCTGGTAGCCGTCGTTGTCCATGGCCAGCAGGGTGAGACGGAACTGCTCGTCGCCTAGCTCGTCGCTCTGCACCCAGAAGTCGGCGCCAACCAGGGGCTTGATCCCCTTGCCGTGGGCGCTGCCGTAGAAGCGCACCAGGCCGCACATGTTCATCTGGTCGGTCAGGGCCAGGGCCGGCATGTTGTTGGCGGCGGCGGCCGAGACGATGGGCCCTATCTTCTGCAGACCGTCGACCATGGAGAAGTCGGAGTGGACACGCAGATGGATGAAACGGGGGTCAGCCATGGTTATCCCCTCTCGTGGCGCCAGCTGGCGCGAATGTCGTCATGCAGACAGCGTGGCATGGGTTATTCGATCCCCAGGGCGCGGCGCACCGGTTTGAAACTCTGCCGGTACTCGGGCAGGGGCCCACGCTCGGCCAGGATGGCGAGGTGCTCAGGCGTAGGGTAGCCCTTGTGACGGGCGAAGCCGTACTCCGGATGGCGGGCGTCGAGCTCGCTCATCTCGGCGTCCCGGGTCACCTTGGCGAGGATGGAGGCGGCGCTGATGGCGGCCACCAGGCTGTCCCCCTTGACCACGGCGCGGGCTTCCATTGGCAGAGCCGGGCAGCGGTTGCCGTCGATGAAGACCAGCTCGGGCGTGACCCTGAGCCCCGCCACGGCGCGCTGCATCGCCAGCATGGTGGCGTGCAGGATATTGAGCTCGTCGATCTCTTCCGGGCTGGCGCGCCCGATGGCATAGGCCAGCGCCTTCTCCCGGATCTCGTCGAACAGGGCCAGCCGCTTCTTCTCGGAGAGCTTCTTGGAGTCGGCAAGGCCGGCGATGGGATTGGCGGGATCCAGGATCACCGCGGCGGTGACCACGTCCCCCACCAGGGGACCGCGGCCCACCTCGTCCACGCCGGCAATCAGCTTGTCTTCGGGAATATCGATCGTCATCTCATAGCCTTGAATCAAAACCGGCCCCGCAGGGCCAGTATCAGCACAATATCGCGTGGCGCACAGGGCCGGCTAGCGTTCCAGCAGCGCGGCCACCGCCTCGGCGGCCTGCACGTCGGCATTGCAGCGGATCTTCTCGTGCAACTTGGTGAAGGTGGCGATGAGTTCGCTGTTGTCGTGCTCCAGCAACTTGCTTACCTCTTCCACCAGATTGGCCGGGGTGCACTCGTGCTGGATGAGCTCGGGCACCAGCATCCTGTCCGCCAGCAGATTGGGCAGGGAGACATAGTCCGTCTTCACCAGCCACTGGGCCAGCCAGTAGCTGAAGGGTTTGAGCTTGTAGCCCACCACCATGGGTTTTTTCACCAGCATGGCTTCGAGGGCCGCGGTGCCGGAAGCGAGCATCACCACGTCGGCGGCGATCATGGCCTCGCGACCCTGACCATCCAGCAACACCATGTCGAGATCCGGCGCAATCTCTTCCTTGATGGCCAGGAACTGCTCGCGCCGCTTCTGGTTGACCAGAGGCACGATGAAGCCGAGATCCGGGCAGTGCACCGTCAGGTGCTTGCAGGCCTCGAGGAAGACCGGCGACATGAAGTCCACCTCGGCGTGGCGGCTGCCCGGCAGCACCGCCAGCCAGCGGCGGGCGGGATCGATGCCGAGTTCCTTGCGCACGGCCGCCTGATCCGGCACCAGGGGAATGTCATCCGCCATGGTGTGGCCGACGAAGCGGCAGGGGGCGTCGAAGCGGTCGTAGAAGGCCTTCTCGAATGGCAGGAAGGCGAGCACCATGTCGGTGGCCGCCTTGATCTTGTGAATGCGGCCCTGACGCCAGGCCCACACGGAGGGGCTGACATAGTGGACCGTCTTGATACCGGCGCGGCGCAGTTTCAGCTCCACCCCGATATTGAAATCCGGTGCATCCACGCCGACGAACACGTCGGGAGGATTGGCAATGAAGTGGCGCAGCAGTTCGCGGCGCACCTGCAGGATGCGGGGCAGACGGCCCAGCACCTCGGCGATGCCCATGACGGAGAGCTCCTCCATCTCGAACAGCGCCTTGACGCCCAGGGCCTGCATGCGCGGCCCGGCGATCCCCTCGAACTGCGCGTCCGGATAGCGACGCTGCAGTTCGCGCACCAGCCCTGCGGCCAGGATGTCGCCGGAGGCCTCTCCGGCAACGATGCCGATGCGAATGGGCTTAGGCACGGATGATCCCGCGCTCGTTGTCTTTGAGGAAATCGACGTAGAGCTGGACGGCAGGCTCGGACTGGGCCATCTCGCTCAGCACCGGCAGCACCTCTTCGATGGTCTTGCCGGAGCGGAAGATCTCCTTGTAGGCGCGCTTGACGGCGGAGATCGCCTCAGGCGTGAAGCCACGGCGACGCAGCCCCTCGGAGTTGACCCCGAACGGCTTGGCGTAGTTGCCAGCGGCCATCACGTAAGGCGGCACGTCCTTGTTCAGGGCGGCGCAGCCACCGACGAAGGCGTGGGAGCCGACGCGGCCGAACTGGTGAATGGCGGACAGACCGCCGAAGATCACGAAGTCGCCGATATGCACGTGGCCCGCCAGGGTCGCGTTGTTCGCGAAGATGCAGTTGTCACCGATGATGCAGTCGTGGGCCACGTGAACGTTGACCATGAACAGGTTGCCGCTGCCCACCTTGGTCAGGCTCTGATCCTGGGTGGTGCCACGGTGCACGGTGCAGTTCTCGCGAAACACGTTGTTGTCGCCGATCTCGAGGAAGGTGCGCTCGCCGGCGTACTTCTTGTCCTGGCAATCCTCACCGATGGAGGTGTGCTGGAAGATCTTGTTGCCACGACCGATCCTGGTCGGCCCCTTGATCACCACATGGGAGCTGACCCAGGTGTTGTCGCCGATTTCCACCTCGGCACCGATGACGGAAAAGGGGCCGATTTCAACCCCTTTACCGATGACGGCAGACTCATGGACGATGGCGGTATCGTGGATGATGGCAGTCTGGTCGATCACGGTTATACCTCGCGTTTGGCGCACATCAGTTCGGCAGTACAGACCACTTCACCGTCGACGGTGGCGACACCGGTGAACTTGGCAATGCCGCGGCGCTCCTTCAGGAACTCTACGTCCAGCACCAGCTGATCGCCAGGTCCGACAGGGCGCTTGAAGCGGGCGTTGTCGATGGAGGCAAAGTAATAGAGCTCGTTGGGGGACGGTTTGCCCACCATGGTAAAGGCCAGGATACCGGTGGCCTGGGCCATGGCTTCCAGGATCAGCACGCCGGGGAACACCGGCTTGGCCGGGAAGTGGCCCTGGAAGATCGGCTCGTTGAACGAGACGTTCTTGATGGCGCGCAGGGTCTTGCGCTCATCGCTGATCTCGTAATTTTCCACCTTGTCCACCATCAGGAACGGATAACGGTGGGGCAGCAGATCCATGATTTCCTGGATGCCCAGGCTCTTCTTTTCAGTAGTCAAAACAGTACCCTATACCAATCGTGATTATTCTTGATCCAGCTTTTTCTCAAGCTTGCTCAACCGCTTGTGCATCTCTTCGATACGCATCACCCGGGCAGCGGTCTTGCGCCACTCTTTATTGGTTTGCAGGGGGATGCCGGAAGAGTAGATACCGGGCTCGGTAATGGGCCGCATGACCATGGCCATACCGGTGACGGTAGCCTGGTCGCAGATCTCCATGTGCCCGTTGAAGACGGAGGCGCCGCCAATGATACAGTATTTGCCGACCTTGAGACTACCGGCCATCACGGTGGAGCCCGCCACGGCGGTACCGTAGCCGATCTCGACGTTATGGGCGATCTGGCACTGGTTGTCGATGATGACGTTGTCGGCGATGCGGGTATCTTCCAGCGCACCACGGTCGATGGTGGTGCAGGCACCGATCTCGACCCGGTTGCCGATGGTCACGCCACCGAGCTGGGGGATCTTGATCCACTCGCCACGCTCGTTGGCATAGCCAAAACCGTCGGCCCCGATCACGGTTCCGGCTTGCACCAGACAATCCGTGCCCAGGGTCACGTTGTGATAGAGGGTGACGTTGGCCCACAACCGGGAGCGCGCGCCCAGTCGGGTGTGCTTGCCAACGAAACAGCCCGGACCGATGCGGACATCGTCACCCAGCACCACGCCGGATTCGATGACCGCATTGGCACCGATGGCCACTCTCTCGCCCAGTTGCACGTCCGCCGCGATGACGGCGCTCGGATGAATATCCATGGCCGGCTGCGGCGTGGTGTCCAGCAGTTGGGCTACCCGGGCAAAGCCCACATAGGGGTCTTTGAGCACCAGGGCATTGGTGGGGCAAAACGGCAGGTCTGCCTCGGTGATGAGCACGGCAGTCGCCTTGCTCTGCTCCAGGAAATGCCGGTACTTTTTGTTGGACAGGAAGGCGATCTCCCCCTCCCCGGCTTTTTCCAGTGTCGCGACCTTGCGAATTTCCCGGGTCCCATCCCCATGGACCTCGGCCCCCAGTTGCTGGGCCAGCTGTGCGAGAGTGAATGCCATCAATTAGTTGCTCTTGCTAACCTGAGAAATAACCTGGCCGGAGATGTCCAGCTTGCTGGCGGCATAGGGGGCAGCGTTGCGCTCCAGCACCAGATCGTAGCCATTGCTCTTGGCGATGGAGTCGATGGCAGCCTGTACCTTGGTCAGGATCTTGTTGCGCTCTTCAGACTGGCGACGGCCATTGTCACGCTCGAATGCCTGGCGCTTCTGGTTGAACTCCATCTGCAGCTTGGCCAGCTTCTCCTGGTTCTGCTTCTTCTGCTCGTTGCTCATGAAGGCTTCGTCCTTCTTGAACTTCTCGACCAGCGCCTGGCCGTCGGACTCCAGCTTCTGCAGCTCGCGCATGCGCGGTTCGAATTCACCTTTCAGCTTCTTGGCAACGGCTTCACGCTGGGGCAGTTTCTGGAACACTTCGGCCATGTCGACCACAGCGATCTTGGTCTCGGCCCAGGCGGAACCCATGCCGGCAGCCATCAGTGCAAAACTCAAACCAGCTACTTTCAACGCTTTATTCACACTAACTCCTTGGTCCCTCGGTCGAGGGCTACCTGATTTACCTGATTGTGCAAGCGATCCACATGACCGTCTTGTTACCTGGTGAGGCACGCACACCGCGTGACCCATCATATTTCCCCCGCCGCAGCGGGGGGTCGTCCGCCTTTAGAAGGTACGGCCGATGTTGAAGGAGAAGACTTCGGTATCGTCCCCTTCGTATTTCTTGATCGGTTTCGCCAACACGAACACCAGGGGCCCCATGGGGGAGAGCCACTGCAGCGACAGGCCGGTCGACACCCGGATGTTGCTGGGGTCGGAGTAGTCCATCAGATAGCTACAGCCGCTGAAGCAACGGTTCTCGTAATCGCTGTAGTCGAAGGTGGTGTCCCACACTGTACCCGCATCGACGAAGAAGCTGGTCCGCAGCTGGGGCTGATAGCTTTCAGAGGCGAACGGCGTCGGCACTATCATCTCGAAGGAGGCGACCGCCAGGGCATTGCCCCCCACCGAGCTGTCGGTACCCTGGATCACGTCGTTACCGCCCAGGTTGTAGTAGTAGAGCGCCTTCGGACCCACGGTGTTGCTCTTGAAGCCGCGCAGGGTGTCAAAGCCACCGGCGTAGTAGTTCTCGAAGAACGGCAGGACGTGCTCATAGTCACCGTTGCTGCCATAACCGTTGCCGTAGGAGGCGCGGGCCTTGGCCAGCATGACCCACTTGTGGTCCGCATCGAGCGGGAAGTAATGGGAGTCTTCGGCGTTGAGCTTGAAGTACTGCAGATCCATGCCCGGCACCGTCACCTTGGCGTTCACGCGCTGACGGTCACCGGCAGTCGGGAACTGGCCCTTGTTGAGGGTGGAACGGGTCCAGCCAGCGGTGACGTCGACGGTGTTGAACACCATGCGGTTGTCACCGTCCAGGTTGGCTTGATACACCTTCCAGAACTCATCCACCTGCACATAGGGGTTGGGCTGGGAGAGCTTGTTGTTCTCGTAGCCGAGGCTGAAGTCGAGACGGTTGTTCTCGTTGACCGGGAAACCGCTGGAGAGACGGAAACCTATGGTGGTGTTCTCGTAATCCACGATGTTGGCGTCGGCCGCACTGAACTTGTTGTAGTAGAGGCGGCCGCCCAGGCTGACCCCATCGACGGTGAAGTAGGGATCGTTGTAGCTCAGATCGATGTTCTTCGAGTAGTCGTTGGTGCTGGCGTTGATGCCGATCTTCTTGCCGGTCCCCATGAAGTTGTCCTGCTGCAGGCCAGCCTGCAGGCTCAGGCCCGACTCGGTACCGTAGCCGACACCAGCGTTGATGGAGCCGGCAGGCTGCTCCTTGACCTTGAAGTCGAGGTCGACCTGGTCATCGCTGCCCGGTACCCGCTTGGTATCCACTTCTGCGGTTTCGAAGAAGCCGAGGCGGTTGAGACGGGTCTTGGACTGCTCCACGTTGTCGGAGGAGAGCCAGGTGCCTTCCATCTGGCGCATCTCGCGACGCAGCACTTCGTCCTTGGTGGTGACGTTGCCGCTGAAGTTGATGTTGCGCACATAGACACGGGGGCCCGGCTCCACGTTGACGATGAGCTCGACTTCCTTGGTCTGGTCATTGATCTGGGGGAAGGTGACCACTTTCGGATAGGCGTAACCGTAACGACCGAGGAACTTGGAGAGCACCTCTTCGGTGTGGGTCACCTGGCTGGCGGAATAGACGCTGCCGGCCTCGATGGGGATGAGCCCCTTCATGTCGCCACCGCGATCGATGAGGTCGCCCTTGAGCTGGACGCCGGAGACCTTGTACTGCTCCCCTTCCTTGATGTTGAGGGTGACGTAGACCCCTTTCTTGTCAGGGGTCATGGAGACCTGGGTGGACTCCTGGGTGAAACGGATGTAGCCGCGGTCCATGTAGTAGGAGCGCAGCACTTCGAGGTCACCCGCCAGCTTCTGTTTCTGATAACGCTGGTCGCCGGTGAAGTTCCACCAGGGCACGTCGTCCTTGAGGGAGAGTTGGGCCAGCAGCTTCTCTTCCGGGAAGACGTTGTTGCCGACGATGTTGATCTGCTGGATCTTGGCGGCCTGACCTTCCACGAAGGTGAACTTGAGGTCGACCCGGTTGCGCGGCAGCGGGGTGACGATGGCCTTGACCTTGGCGGAGTACTTGCCCACGCCGTAGTAGAAATCTTCCAGCCCCTTCTCGAGGGAGCTCAGCACGGTGCGATCCAGGGGATCACCGACCCGGATGCCGGAGGACTCCAGGCTCTGGGTCAGCTGCTCTTCCTTGATGTCCTTGTTGCCGGAGAATTCGATGCTGGAGATGGTCGGGCGTTCCTTGACCACGACCTGCAGCACCTGACCGTCACGATAGACCTTGACGTCTTCGAAGTTGCCTGAGGCATAGAGCTTCTTGATGGCGTTCGCCAGGGCCACGGAATCGACGGAATCACCGACCCGCACCGGCAGATTCAACAGGGCGGCACCCAGGGTCACCCGTTGCAGGCCCTCGACCTGAATGTCTTGCACCACAAAAGAGGCCGGGGCAGCCTGAGCCAGGAAGCTAGCCCCCAGCAGGCAACTCAACACCAATGCTTTTTTAACAGCCATTTTGTTCTTATGTGTCCTTGTTGATGCTCTGGCCTCAGAGGCGAGCGAAATCATTAAACAGCGCAATGCCCATCAGTAACATCAGAATGGCGGCGCCTATCCTGAACCCAACTTCCTGAATTTTTTCCGGTACCGGCTTGCCGGTGACCGCCTCGATGAGGAAATAGACCAAGTGGCCACCATCCAGTACCGGCAGGGGAAACAGGTTGATGATCCCCAGGTTGACGCTGATGAGTGCCAGGAACCCGAGGAAATAGACCAACCCGTAATCGGCGCTGCTGCCGGCCCCCTTGGCGATGGAGATGGGGCCACTCAGATTGTCCAGGGAGACGATGCCACCGATCAGCTTGCCTATCATGTCGAAGGTCAGGGTGATCAGGCTCCAGGTCTTCTGGACCCCGTGCCACAAGGCCTGTAAAGGCCCATACTGTAACAGAGTTCGATACTCATCCGGTAATGGAACCAGTTGCGGCGACAACCCCACAAAGCCCACCAGCTGGCCACGTACTTTCTTGGCATCCGGGGTCAGGGTCAGGGTGATATCGCTGCCCGCCCGCTCGACGGTCACCTGCATCTGCTGTTCCGGCGACTGCTGCACCCGCTCGACAAACTGTGCCCATTCGGTGATGGCTTGTCCATCGACCCCTTTGATGCGATCCCCTATCTGAAGACCGGCCTTCTCGCTGGCGCTCGACGGCACCACAGCCTCCACCACGGGCAGCACCTTGCCGCCGAGAGGCACTATCCCCAGGCTCCCGATGGGGGACTCCTTGTCCGGATCGAACGTCCAGCCCTCGAGCTGGAGCGTCTTGTCCACGGCGTAGCTAGTGCCGGTCGCCTTGAGCTTGAGCTGCACCGACTTGTCGCCAAGGTGGCTGATGAGGGCATAGGTCACGCTCTCCCAGTCCCCTGTCTCCTCGCCGCCGACGCCGACGATCTCCATGCCGGGCTCGATGCCGGCCTGAGCCACGATGGAGGCGGGGCGCACCTCGCCGACCACCGGCTTGACGCTCGGCACCCCGATCATGAACATCAGCCAGAAGGCGAACAGGGCGAACACAAAGTTGGCCATGGGGCCGGCCGCGACGATGGCCATTCGTGCCCAGACGCTCTTGTGGTTGAAGGCGTACTGCTCCTCGCCCGGCTTGAGCTCGTCGACCCGCCCATCCAGCATCTTGACGTAGCCACCGAGGGGAATGAGCGCCAGCACGTACTCGGTACCGTCCTTGCCGAGCCGGCGCCAGATCGCCTTGCCAAACCCGATGGAGAAACGCTCCACCTTGACACCACAGCGACGGGCGACCCAGAAGTGACCAAACTCATGCACCGCCACCAGCAGCCCGAGGGCGACGATGAAGGCGCCGATATTCCACAACACGCCGCCCATCAGTGCGTCACCTCAACGGCAGCAAGAGGGGCGTCACACCAACGCGCTTCATTCATCGGGCAAGTACCTCTATCAGTTGCTGGGCACGGGCACGGGCCGTACCGTCCAGGGCGATCAGATCCGCCAGCGAGCCCGCGGCACTCGTGCCCAGCTCGGCCATGACGGATTCATTGATTCTGGCAATATCCATAAATCCAATCCGCTCTGCAAGAAAAGCCGCGACGGCCTCTTCGTTGGCGGCATTGAGGGAAGTGGTCGCCGCCTGCCCCTGCTGGCAGGCCGTCATGGCAAGCTGCAGACAGGGGTAGCGCGCGTAGTCGGGCCGGATAAAGCTGAATTCTCCGACACTGAAGAAATCCAAAGGTTCCACGCCAGACTCAATCCTGGCCGGGTAAGCCAAGGCGTGGGCGATGGGGGTGCACATGTCCGGGTTGCCAAGCTGGGCCAGGACGGAGCCGTCCTTGTACTGCACCATGGAGTGGATGACCGACTGGGGATGGATCACCACCTGGATTTGTTCAGGTGCCGCATTGAACAACCAGCGCGCCTCTATGTACTCCAGCCCCTTGTTCATCATGGTGGCGGAGTCCACCGAGATCTTGGCCCCCATGGACCAGTTGGGATGCGCCACCGCCTGGGCAGGGGTGACGTGGGCCAGCTCGCCGATGTCGGTGTAGCGGAAGGGGCCGCCGGAGCCGGTCAGCAGGATCTTGCTGATGCCGGCGCCTGCCAGATCGCAAAAGCCCGGCTGGCGCTGGATGACCTCGGGCAGACACTGGAAGATCGCGTTGTGTTCACTGTCGATGGGCAGCAGCTCAGCACCGTGGGCGCGCACCGCCTCCATAAAGAAGGCCCCGGACATCACCAGCGCCTCCTTGTTGGCCAGCAGGATCCGCTTGCCGGCGCGCACGGCAGCCATGGTGGGCGCCAGCCCCGCCGCCCCGACGATGGCCGCCATCACGCTGTGTGCCTCGGGATGAGCGGCCACGTCGCACAGGGCGGCCTGGCCTGAGAGCACCCGGGTGGAGCAGCCGTGAGCCTTGAGCCGGCCCGCCAGATCGCTGGCAGCCGCCTCGTCCACCATGACGGCGAAGCGGGGAGAGAATTCGAGGCAGTCCCGCAGCATGGCGTCCACGCTGCGGGCCGCGGTCAGCGCCAGCACCTGCCAGCGCCCGGGATTTTGTCGCAGTACCTTGAGGGTGCTCTGACCGATGGAGCCGGACGCTCCCAGGATCACCAGGTTATGCATCAAGACTCCTGAATGGGTATCAGACTGATGGAGCGGGACGCTCCCGGGATCATCAGTGCGCGAGGCATCAAAACTCCTGACCGAGCAACAGGTAGCTGAGCAGGAACACCGGCAGGGCCGCCGTCAGGCTGTCGATGCGATCGAGGATGCCGCCGTGGCCTGGCAACAGGGTACCGGAATCCTTGATGCCGGCCTCCCGCTTGAACATGCTCTCGGTGAGATCACCGAGTACGGATGCCAGCACCGCCAGCAGGGAGCAGAGCAGCACTGTCACCATCTTGGCAGGCACGAACCCCATGAACCAGGTCACGCCCACGGCCAGAAGGCTGGCGGTGAACAGGCCGCCCAGCATGCCTTCGATGGTCTTGCCCGGGCTGACGGACGGTGCCAGCTTGTGCTTGCCGAACGCCTTGCCGAAGAAATACGCGCCAGAATCTGCCGCCCAGACCAGCCCCATCACGAACAGCAGGATCCAGGCCCCCATCATGGGGTCGTGGTAGAAGTTGTAGCCACGGATGGCCACCAGGGACCAGAAGAAGGGCACCAGGGTCACCAGGCCGAACAGGGACTTGAGCCAGATGGACTCTCGCCACAGCCTGGCACTGCGCGGGTAGCGCAGCACCAGCAGCAGCCCCAGCAGCCACCAGCTGACGGCGGTCCAGAGCACGCCCATCACCAGCGGATGCAGTTGGGGGATCCAGAGTTGTTCCACCGGCACCCAGAACAGGCTGGCCCCGAGCAACAGGCAGAACACCAGCGGCAGCCACTGCTGCGGCTGGGCAGAAACGAAGGCACTCCACTCACGGCTCGCCAGCAGAAAGACCAGGGCGGCGAGCAGGGCAAAGAATTTCAATGGCAGGAAAAACAGCGCCCCCAACACCAGGGGCACTAACAGTAGTGCTGTAATAATTCGTTGTTTTAGCAAAAGAAACCTCTCTCTTGGGAGCGGGGTTTAGCCGGTCTGTTGCGCGGCGATCAATTCCCGGATCTGTTCACCCGTACACCCAAAACGACGCTCGCGAGCAACGAAGGAGGCAACTGCCCCACTGAACTCGGCCTCGTCGAAATCGGGCCACAGGACCGGGGTAAAATAGAGTTCCGCATAGGCAAGCTGCCACAACACGAAGTTGCTGATGCGATGATCCCCACCGGTGCGGATCAGCAGATCCACCGGCGGCAGGTCGGCCATGCAGACCTCGCGTCCCAGTGCAGCCTCGTCGACCGCCTCGGCATCCAGCTCGCCTGCGGCCACGGCCCGGGCCAGCTTGCGGGCCGCCTGGGCGATGTCCCACTGACCGCCATAGTTGGCGGCGATGTTGAGGGTCAACCCCCGGTTGTCGGCGGTCAGGGCCTCGGCCTTGGCGATCTTGGTCTGCAATCGTTCACTAAAACGAGAGATATCGCCGATCACCTTGAGACGGATCCCGTTTTCGTGCAGTTTTTGTACCTCACGCCCCAGCACTGTCATGAAGAGCTCCATGAGGGCATTGACCTCCCCCTCGGGGCGGCGCCAGTTTTCGCTGGAAAACGCAAACAGGGTCAGCGCCTCCATCTTGGCACGGGCGGCAAAGGACACGGCCTCACGCACGGATTTCACGCCCGCCTTGTGACCGGAGACCCGCATCTTGCCGCGGTTCTGGGCCCAGCGACCATTGCCATCCATGATGATGGCGACGTGACGAGGCAAGGACGAGCCGGCGCTATCGCCAAGCGCAGCCAAAAGCGACATTCATTTCTCCCACAAAGACAAAAGCGCCGTGCAGGGGCACTACACGGCGCTCGTAATATACCTGTCGGAGGCTTAGATTTCCATTAGCTCCTTTTCCTTCGCAACCAGGGCGTCATCCACCAGCTTGATGAAGGTATCGGTCAGCTTCTGGATCTCTTCCTGGGCACGACGGTCGTCGTCTTCGGAGATCTCTTTGTCTTTGAGCAGGGCCTTCAGGTCGGCGTTGGCATCGCGACGGATGTTGCGAATGGCGACGCGGGCACCTTCGGCTTCGGCACGGACGATCTTGGTCAGATCGCGGCGACGCTCTTCGGTCAGCGGCGGCAGCGGCACGCGCAGGGTCTGGCCGTTGCTGGACGGGTTCAGGCCCAGATCGGAGGTCAGGATGGCTTTTTCCACCGCCTGGATCATGGAGCGATCGAAGATGGAAATGGAGAGGGTACGGGCATCTTCTGCCACCACGTTGGCCAACTGCTTCAGAGGAGTGGCAGCACCGTAATACTCCACCTGGATGCCGTCGAGCAGGCTCGGGTGAGCACGACCGGTACGGATCTTGGACATCTGGGTCTTGAGCGACTCTACGCTTTTGCCCATGCGGTCCTTGGCGTCGTTTTTAATCTCGTTGATCACAGTGGTTTTCCTTTTGGCGAACGAGCCGGCGGGCGGCCCGTATCTATCTTGTTGACTGGCGTAATGGACAAGCGAGCAGGGCTCACACTTGCCTTACTTGCTGCCCTGGTGGATCAGGGTACCTTCCGGCTCGCCCATGATCACCCGGCGCAGCGCGCCCGGTTTGTTCATGTTGAACACCCGGATCGGCAGATCGTGGTCGCGGGCCAGGGTAAAAGCAGCAAGATCCATCACTTTGAGTTCTTTTTCAAGAACTTCATCATAACTCAGTTCCTGATAGAGCACTGCATCCGGGTTCTTGACCGGATCGTCGGTGAACACACCATCGACCTTGGTGGCTTTCAGCACCACGTCGGCTTCGATCTCGATGCCGCGCAGGCAGGCTGCGGAGTCGGTGGTAAAGAAGGGGTTGCCGGTACCGGCGGAGAAGATCACCACCTTGCCGGCACGCAGCTGGCTGATGGCCTCGGCCCAGCTGTAGGAGTCGCAGACCCCCTGCAGGGAGATGGCAGACATCAGGCGGGCATTCACATAAGCACGATGCAGGGCATCACGCATGGCCAGGCCGTTCATGACGGTCGCCAGCATGCCCATGTGGTCACCCACCACGCGGTTCATGCCCGCCTTGGCAAGACCGGCACCACGGAACAGGTTGCCGCCGCCGATGACCAGACCGACCTGAACACCCAGCTCAACCAGCTCTTTGATCTCTTGGGCCATCCGTTCCAGCACCGCCGGATCAATGCCGAAACCCTCGGATCCTTGCAGGGCTTCACCACTCAACTTCAGAAGAACACGTCTGTATGCAGGCTTGGGATTGGTACTCATGTCACTGATTCCTGGTCATATAAAGACCGCGACATAAGTCGCGGTCTGGGGAAACGGAAAAACCGGTTCGATTAGGCCTTCTGAGCGGCCGCGATCTGGGCTGCTACTTCAGCAGCGAAGTCGGTCTCTTGCTTCTCGATGCCTTCGCCCACTTCGAAACGGGTGAAGGAAACAACGTCAGCGCCTTCTTTCTTCAGCAGCTCGGCAACGGTCATGGAAGGATCTTTCACGAACGGCTGACCAGTCAGGGAAACCTCACCGGTGAACTTCTTCATGCGGCCTTCAACCATCTTCTCGGCGATCTCTTTCGGCTTGCCGGAGTTGATGGCGATGTCGATCTGGATTTCGCGCTCTTTGGCAACGACTTCAGCAGACACGTCTTCGGGCTTGACGAATTGCGGGCTGTTGGCAGCAACGTGCATGGCCAGATCTTTGGCCAGCTCGTCGGTACCGCCGACCAGCTTGGTGATAACACCGATACGGGAGCCGTGAACGTAGGTGCCCAGGTTGTCACCTTCAACCAACATCACGCGACGCAGGTTCATGTTCTCACCGATCTTGGCGATCAGGTTGGTGATGGTCAGCTCTACGGACTCACCGTTACCGAAGTCGGCGGCTTTCAGCGCGTCAACGTCAGCGATTTTCTGGGTAGCAGCGATCTCGACGATCTTCTGACCCATGGCCAGGAAACCGGCATCCTTGGAAACGAAGTCAGTCTCGCAGTTCAGCTCGATCATGACGGCAACGTTGCCTTCGGTACGGGCGAAGATCACACCTTCAGCGGCGATACGGCCCGCTTTCTTGGCGGCCTTGGCCTGACCGGATTTACGCATGTTTTCGATAGCCAGCTCGATATCACCGTTGGCTTCTTCCAGCGCTTTTTTGCAATCCATCATGCCAGCGGCGGTGCGCTCGCGCAGTTCTTTTACCAGGGCGGCAGAAATGTTTGCCATGTCCAGTATCCTCGGTCTTGAATTGACAAGAAACAGGGGCCACAAGGGCCCCTGCTAACCAATTACATCAGCTTGGTTAATAAGGGCTTTTCAGTCCTTATCAATTACTCAGCTTCAACGAAGCCATCTTGTTCGGCTTGAACAACGATGTCCTGCTCGCGGGCTTCCAGAACGGTGTCAGCAGCAGCGTTCAGGTACAGCTGTACGGCACGGATAGCGTCGTCGTTACCCGGGATGACATAGTCAACGCCGTCCGGGTTGGAGTTGGTATCAACGATGGAAACTACCGGGATACCCAGGTTGTTGGCTTCTTTGATAGCGATGTGCTCGTGGTCGGCATCGACAACGAACAGAACGTCAGGCAGGCCGCCCATGTTCTTGATACCACCCAGGCTCTTCTCCAGCTTTTCCATTTCGCGAGTACGCATCAGCGCCTCTTTCTTGGTCAGCTTGTCGAAGGTGCCGTCCTGGCTCTGGGTTTCCAGATCTTTCAGGCGCTTGATGGACTGACGAACGGTTTTCCAGTTGGTCAGCATGCCGCCCAGCCAGCGGTGGTTAACATAGAACTGGTCGCAACGCTCAGCGGCTTCTTTAACGGCTTCAGACGCGGCACGCTTGGTACCAACGAACAGTACCTTGCCTTTCTTGGCAGCTACGGAGCTGATGAAGTTCATGGCATCGTCAAACATCGGAACGGTTTTTTCCAGGTTGATGATGTGAACCTTGCTGCGGGCGCCGAAGATGTAGGACTTCATTTTCGGGTTCCAGTAACGAGTCTGGTGACCGAAGTGAACGCCGGCTTGCAGCATGTCGCGCATAGAAACTTTAGCCATTTTATACCTCTGTATTGGGGTTAGGCCTCCACACATCCCATGTAACCGACCCCAAGGGGGCACCCCGGTACAGGTGTCGATGTGTGTGTGTTGTTTAAGTAAGGGTGATGGAGGGGGACACGAGTTCCCCATTCCGGCGCGCTTTATACCATAAGTTTGGTCACGACACCACCAGCGGCAGCGCTAAAAATGGATCCCTGCACAGGGTGCGACCGCTGGATGACGTTGCGATGACGATCACACTGGAAGTAAACGGGGGTTGGGGATAAAATTTCGCCCTGATTGCAAACGCATCTATTTTTCATTACCCGGTTGCTGGTCATCGCCAGGATGCGCAACCGGGCCCCAAGAGAGATCCCATGTCCATTAAAATCAAGACACCGGAAGAGATTGAAAAGATGCGCGTTGCCGGCCAGCTGGCTGCCGACGTGCTGGTCATGATCGCCCCCCACGTCAAGGCAGGCGTCACCACAGATGAACTGAACACCCTGTGCCACGACTACATCGTCGACGTACAGCAGGCCATTCCCGCACCGCTCAATTACCACGGCTTCCCCAAGTCAATCTGCACCTCGGTCAACGACGTGATCTGCCACGGCATTCCCAACCACAAGAAGCTGCGGGAAGGGGACATCATCAACCTGGACATCACCGTCATCAAGGATGGCTACCACGGCGACACCTCCGCCATGTTCATCGTGGGCCAGACCACGCCCCTGCGCCGCCAGCTGTGCAAGATTGCCCAAGATAGCCTCTACGCCGCCATCAAGAAGGTGCGTCCGGGTGCCTGCATCACCGAGATCGGCGCCGTGATCCAGCCCATCGTCGAGCAGGCCGGTTTCTCCGTGGTACGCGACTACTGCGGCCACGGCATCGGTGCCGAGTTCCACGAAGAGCCGCAGATCCTGCACTACCGCAACGGCGGCAAGCTGGAGCTGAAAGCGGGCATGTGCTTCACCATCGAGCCCATGGTCAATAGCAAGAAGTACCACTGCAAGGTCAATCCGAAGGATGGCTGGACCGTCACCACCAAGGACGGCGGCGACTCCGCCCAGTGGGAGCACACCCTGCTGGTGACCGAGGATGGCTGCGAGGTGCTGACCCTGCGCCCGGACGACACTATCGACCGTCTCATCAAACACGGTTAACATCAAACCCCGGCCCCTCGCCGGGGTTTTGTTTTTATCAGCCGCAGGCCCCGCACGGCGGCCTGCGACAAGAGTGTGAGACGCCATGGACGCCAGCCTGCTTTCCCCCCATCTGCTGCCCGACGATCAGCTCACCCGCGAGAACTGCAAGGAGTACCTGAGCCGTTTTCTCGGCTGGCTGCACGAGCGCTTCGATGCCGGTGACAACATCATCGAACTGGTGGCCACCCGCTCCGAATACATGGATGCGCTGCTGACCCGGCTGTGGCACAAGTTCGGGTTCGACAAGACGGAACTCACCCTGATCGCGGTGGGGGGTTATGGCCGGGGCGAGCTGCACCCCCACTCCGACATCGACCTGCTGCTGCTCTACGAAGGGGATGAGCTGGACGAGGTGCTGGGACTGCGTATCGGCGAGTTCATCACCCTCTTGTGGGATCTCAAGCTGGAGGTCGGCCAGTCGGTGCGCAACGTGGCCGAGTGCATCGAGCAGGGGCGTGCCGACATCACGGTCGCCACCAACCTCATCGAGGCACGCTATATCACCGGCCGTCTGGCGGGCTTCGAGCAGTTGCAGGCCGCCACCCAGCCCCAGCACTTTTGGCCGAGCGAATCCTTCTTTCGGGCCAAGCGCGAAGAGCAGACCCTGCGTCACCAGCAGTTCCTCGGCACCGCCTACAAGCTGGAGCCGGATCTCAAGAACAACCCCGGGGGTCTTCGCGATATCCAGACTCTGGCCTGGGTCGCCCGCCGCCACTTTGGCGCCACCACCCTGTTCGAGATGACCAGCCACGGTTTTCTGAACCGCGCCGAGTATCGCGAGCTGCTCGACTGCCAGAACTTCCTGTGGAAGGTGCGCTTCGCCCTGCACATGGCCATCAACAAGGGGGACAACCGCCTGCTGTTCGACCGCCAGCGCACCGTGGCCCAGATGCTGGGCTTCGAGGGGGAAGGCAACGGCCCGGTAGAACAGATGATGAAGCGCTTCTACCAGACGGTGCGGCGCGTAGCCGAGCTCAACGAGATGCTGCTGCAGCTGTTTGACGAGGCGATCCTCGGCAACACTGCCATGGACGTGCGCCGCATCAGCGACGAATTCCAGCTGCGTGGCCGCCTCATCGATGCGGTGGACTCCGAGCTGTTCGGTCGGGATCACGCCGCCATCCTGCGCCTCTTCTACCAGATAGCCCAGCACCCGGAGATCGCCGGCATCCACTCCGCCACCCTGCGCCAGTTGCGTGAGGCCAGGCGTACCCTGAGCTGCTGGCTGCAGGATCTGCCCGAGTGCCGCCGCCTCTTCATGGCGCTCCTGCGCCACCCCAACGGCATCGGCCAGCCGCTCACGCTCATGCACAAATACGGGATCCTGGCGGCCTACTTGCCCCAATGGAATCTCATCGTCGGACAGATGCAGTTCGACATGTTCCACGCCTACACGGTGGACGAACACACCCATCGCCTGCTCCAGAACATCCACCGTTTCCCCAACCCGGCCAGCCGCCAGACGCACCCGCTCTGCCACGAGGTGTTCACCCAGCTGCGCAAACCCGAGCTGCTCAGCATCGCCGCCCTGTTCCACGACATCGCCAAGGGACGGCGGGGGGATCACTCCGAACTCGGCGCCGTCGATGCGCTGGAGTTCTGTCAGTTGCACGGGCTGGATCGTTACGAGAGCCGGCTGGTCGCCTGGCTGGTGCGCCACCACCTGTTGATGTCGGTGACCGCCCAGCGCCGCGACATCTACGACCCGGACGTGGTAACCGACTTTGCCCAGAAGGTGCGCGACGAGTTGCACCTCGATCTGCTCTATTGCCTGACCGTGGCCGACATCTGCGCCACCAACGACACCCTGTGGAACGACTGGAAGGGAACCCTGCTGCGGGAGCTCTATTTCGCCACCCAGAAAGCCCTGCGCCAAGGGCTGGAGAACCCGCCGGACATGCGCCTCAAGATCCGCGAGAACCAGCGCCAGGCCAGGCAGATCCTGGCCCAGCGCGAGGTGCCTCTGGAGGCGGTCAACACTCTCTGGAACGACTTCAAGGCCGACTACTTCCTGCGCCACAGCCCGGAGCAGATCGCCTGGCATTGCCGCAAGATCATCGCCCATGGCGACAATCCGGCCCCTCTGGTGCTCATCGGCAAGCACCCCATCCGCGGCGGCAGCGAGGTGTTCATCTATTGCCGCGACATGCCCAACCTCTTTGCCACCGTGGCCTCGGCGCTGGATCAAAAGAACCTCAGCATCCACGACGCCCAGATCATGAACTCGCGCAACGACTATGTACTGGATACCTTCATCGTGCTGGAGCCGAGCGGCGAGCCCATCAGCCCCAACCGCACCGCCACCATCAAGAAGGCGCTGGAGAAGGCGTTGCAGGAGCCGGGCAAGCTGGTGCTGCGCAGCAAACCCCTGTCACGGCGCCACCGCCAGTTCAGCGTGCCGACCCGGGTGGTGTTTCTGCCCCACAAGGGGGAAAACCGCCACACCCTGCTGGAGTTGACGGCACTGGATACCCCGGGCCTGCTGGCACGCATCGGCGCCGTGTTCCAGCAGTGCGGGCTGTCGCTCCACGCGGCCAAGATCACCACCATAGGCGAGCGGGTGGAGGACTTCTTCAGCCTCACCACCCTGGCCGGGGAGCCCCTCAGCCAGGCCGAACAGCAAGCGCTGGAAGAGAGGCTGGTCAACCAGCTCAATCCCAGGGAGCCCGGTGATGAGGCGGGCTGAACAGGCCATGAAAAAGCCTCATAAGAGGCTTTTTCATGGTATTGATTTCTCAATCATAACAAGTGGTTGGGCCACTCAAGCACAATAAAACGCCTTTCTTCGGAAGAAATCGGAGAGAGCCCTTAAAAACGATTGGAAAAGTGTGATACAACAAACAGAATTTTTTAAAGGAAACCTGTCATGACCCAGTTGCAACAGACCATCGAAGCGGCCTTCGAGCGCCGTGACTCCATCACTCCCGGCTCCGTCGATGCCACCACCAAGGCCGCCATTCTGGAAGCCATCGACCTGCTGGACTCCGGCAAGGCCCGGGTCGCCGAGAAGATCGCCGGCGAGTGGGTCGTCCACCAGTGGCTGAAGAAGGCCGTACTGCTCTACTTCCGCATCAATGACAACGGCATCATCAAGGGCGACGACGCCCAGTACTACGACAAGGTTCCCCTCAAGTTTTCCGACTACAGTGCCGAGCAGTTCAAGGCCGCCGGTGTGCGCGTGGTGCCGCCGGCCACCGCTCGCAAGGGCTCCTTCATCGCCCCCAATACCGTGCTGATGCCCTCCTACGTCAACATCGGCGCCTTCGTCGATGAAGGCACCATGGTCGACACCTGGGCCACCGTGGGCTCCTGCGCCCAGATCGGCAAGAACGTGCATCTCTCCGGCGGCGTCGGCATCGGCGGCGTGCTGGAACCGCTGCAGGCCAACCCGACCATCATCGAGGACAACTGCTTCATCGGTGCCCGTTCAGAGGTGGTGGAAGGCGTGATCGTGGAAGAGGGCTCCGTCATCTCCATGGGCGTCTTCATCGGCCAGTCCACCCGCATCTATGACCGTGAAACCGGCGAGATCCACTACGGCCGCGTCCCGGCAGGCTCCGTGGTCGTCTCTGGCTCCCTGCCCTCCAAGTGCGGCAAATACAGCCTGTACGCGGCCGTCATCGTCAAGAAGGTGGATGCCAAGACCCGCGCCAAGGTGGGGATCAACGCCCTGCTGCGCTCCATCGACGAGTAATTCCTCGCCGATGTCATCGAGGGCACTTCTGGTGCCCTTTTTCATGCCCGGTCTCATGGGCCTGCCAGATCCCCTGCCCCTCTATCACTACGCCCCTCTTGCCAGGCATGCCGCCTATGGCCATGCTGGCGAGGCACTCCCCCTTTGCTCGTCGATACAAAAGACCGCTTTGAAGCCATCTTGAATTTGGCGCACCTGTCACAGGCAAGCGGGCGCGACTCGGGTAAGATATACGGGTCAGGATCGTTTCAAACCAAGGAAGCCCGATGTACGAGAATCTGAAGAGCCTGGGGATCCAGGAGCCCACCTCGGTGGACAGCTATACCCTGCGCCAGGAAGCCAATCACGACATCCTCAAGATCTATTTCAAGAAGCAGAAGGGCGAGTTTTTCGCCAAGAGCGTCAAGTTCAAGTATCCCCGTCAGCGCAAGACCATGCTGGTCAACTCGGGCACCCATGAATACAAGGATGTCACCGAGATCAACGCCAACCTCAAATACGTGGTGGACGAGCTGGACAGTCTGACCCAGGGCGGACAGACCCAGGCCGACCCGGATATCAAGCAGAAGATACTGCGCGACCTGCGCCATCTGGAAAAGGTGGTACAGAACAAGATCAGCGAGATTGAGCGGGATCTCGAGAAGCTCTAGCCTCTTCCCAATGCATCAGGCGCCATCAGGCGCCTTTTTTGTTCCTCTTCGCCGGGATCAGACTACCTCGTCTCGGCAATTCTCCTGACTCGCGCCCAGCAAAAAGGGAGGCTTGCGCCTCCCTTTTCGGAACTCGGTATGAAAGCAGGGATTAGTTGCTCTTCATCCAGATGTCCATGTCGGTTTTCAGGTTGTCGGACTTGGTGCCGAAGATGGCCTGTACACCAGAACCTGCAACCACAACACCGGCAGCGCCCAGCTTCTTCAGACCAGCCTGGTCAACCTTGGCCACGTCCTTCACACCGACACGCAGACGGGTGATGCAGGCGTCCAGGGAAGAGATGTTCTCTTTGCCACCGAAGGCAGAGACCAGAGCGGCAGACATCTCGTCCTTGCTCTGAGCGGCAGAGGACTCTTGTGCGGTCTCATCTTCGCGACCCGGGGTCTTCAGGTTCATGGCGCGGATAACGAAGCTGAATACGACGTAGTAGACAGCGGCATAGACCAGACCCAGACCCACCAGCAGCAGCATGTTGCTGGCACGCGGGGATTGTACGATGAAATCGATGAAGCCGTTGGAGAAGGTGTGGCCGTGCACGACACCCAGCATGTTGGTCAGCACGTAAGCCAGACCAGCCAGCAGGGCGTGGATGGCATACAGCACCGGAGCCACGAACAGGAAGGAGAACTCGATAGGCTCTGTGATACCGGTCAGGAAGGAGGTCAGGGCTGCGGAGGCCATGATACCAACGATCTTGGCACGGTTTTCCGGCTTGGCAGCGTGTGCGATGGCAAACGCAGCGGCAGGCAGACCGAACATCTTGAACAGGTAGCCACCGGCCAGCTGACCGAAGCCGTTACCGGCAGCGCGGGTAGCGTCATCAGCGGTCAGGAAGCAGGTCATGATGCCGTGTACGGTTTCACCGGCGGCGTTGACACAGGTACCAGCCTGGTAGAAGAACGGCACGTTCCAGATGTGGTGCAGACCGAACGGGATCAGGGAGCGCTCAACCACGCCGTAGATACCGAAGGCCAGTACCGGGTTCTGGTTGGCAGCCCAGTCGGAGAAGGCACCGATGGCACCACCGATCGGCGGCCAGATGAAGGAGAGCAGAACACCCAGACCGATGGCAACGAAGCCGGTGATGATGGGAACGGCACGTTTGCCAGCGAAGAAGCCGAGGTACTCGGGCAGCTGGATCTTGTAGAAGCGGTTGAACGCCCAGGCAGCGACACCACCGGCGAGGATACCCCCCAGTACGCCGGTATCGATGCTCTCGACACCCATCACAGGGGCCATCACCTTCAGGGTGGCAACCATGATGCCGTAACCGACGATGGCGGACAGGCCGGATACACCGTCGTTATTGGTGAAGCCAAGGGCCACGCCCACGGCAAACAGCAGGGCCATCTGACCGAAGACAGAACCACCGGCCTGCTCCATCAGTTGGGAGACGATTTCCGGCAGCCAGCTGAAGTGGGCAGCACCCACCCCCAGCAGGATACCTGCAACGGGCAAGACCGATACTGGCAGCATCAGCGCCTTACCGACCTTTTGCAGATTAGAGAAAGCATTTTTGAACATGTGTGCGCTCCTGAATGGATTTTTTCCGACAACGACACAGTACAGGTTATGGATGACGATTTTCTTCATCCGCGATAGTACCGAAGACGTTTCCCGGGTTGCTTATTTTGACCATCAGAATATAACCCAGAAGAATTAGAAATGCCTTAGCCCAGAGCAAGCTAATAATAAATTTGGAGGAGAGATCACAAGATAATAAATATGCAGGAAGGGGACTATCTTGAATATTATTTCGTATTGTTATGGGTTCGCCGCAAAAAGAAAAAAACCACTTCAGAATAAATCACACAGAAACAAAACAATACCCAACGAAACCCATTGTAACTATATGTAACTTATTGCAGTTTTATATTATCCAGTCTACCGATTAAAAAGGCCTCCAACAAGGGAGGCCTCCAACAAATATTAATTTAAATAACCCCTGTTATTTAGTTCTTTTGTGAGCGCTTAACCGCATCAATAAAGACGGACTTCGCCTTGGTTGAACCGGCACGCTCGGCCTCGCTCACAAGCTGCATCGCCTTGTCGATATCCCCGGCCTTCACGGCCTTCTCGATCTGGGCGTTGTAGAAGCTCTCGGTCTCGCTCAGCATGGCGGGAGCTGGCGTGCTCGGAGCTGCGGCCACTGCAGCCGTAGTCGCTGTCGCAGCCACGGCAGTCGCGGCCGGCTTGGCCTGGCTCATGGCAACCTTGTCGGCGTATTCCGGCTTGAACACGGCCTCCAGGCCTTGCCCCTTGGCCATATCCGTCACCTTGATCTGTACCAGGCCCCAGGGGGAATGCGGGATCACGGGGTCCTTGATATCCGGTTCGACCGTGCCATTGGCGCGGGCAAAGGCCTTGGCGGGGTGCAGGATGGTGGTGCTGCCGGACAGCTCATCGGCCGGTGCGTAGACAACCATATAGGTTTCGCTGGCGGGATTGCCCGGCATGCTGCGATCCACGAACACCCGACCTTCGATCCTGTCGTTGTCGAGCAGGTGGGCAGGCTGGTACGCAAATACCGATTCACCCAGCACGCGCGTTACCTTGAACTGGGCATCCAGCATGATCACCTTGGGAACCAGCACCGTCTTGCTCACCTGGGAAGCCAGGGTAATGGCCAGGTTGCCGGTATTGGCCGGAAGACGATAGGCGGCAAAGTAGCTCATCCCCTCGTCAAACTGATAACTGGGCTGCTTGCCATCGATGGCCAGCAGCGTCTCGCCTTCCGGCAGAGAAACATAATTGAATTCGTTGAAATCCTTGCAGCAGCTCGTCGTCTGGGAGAGCGCCTGCTTGGCCTGGTCGGCATTGCTCAGGATGGAGGCGTGCTCCTGCACGGGCACAACCATGCTACCGGAACAGCCGGCCAACAGCGCGGTAACCACGGCCGCGATAGACATCTTTACCAGTTTCATTCTTCTTATCTCCATAACCCGATAGCCAAATCCAGCGAAACAAAACTGCCCCCATAAGGGGGCAGTCACTAACTTAACTGAAGATACTGCTTACCACCAAGCCTCAGCTTGTACACCCACTTGCCAGGTGTCATCGGAGGTGCCGCCTTCGAAGCTGTTCTTGCTACCGTTAGCATCAGCTTCGGTGTCAGCCAGGTAGGAGGCGAACACACGGATTTCCGGACGGGCCCAGAAGCTGGCACCGGCAGACCAGGCCTGAGCCAGGGTCAGCTTGTAACCACCATCCTTGTCGCTGCCGCCGCTGGTATAGCTGGTCTTGTCCTTGAAGTAGCCACCTTCGAAGATGGTCTTGTTGAAGTCATCCCACTTGTACATCGGGCGGACGACGGCAGAGAAGGTTTGAGTCTCGTCATGACCACTCCACATCTCGTTGCCTACGCCGTAGACCAACTGGTGGCCCATCTCCCAGGAGTTACCCATCGGGATGACGCCCCAGTTGATGATACGGTAGCCGTCGGCACCGTCTTTTGCTTCGGCACCGTACCAGGAGCCATCACCGTAGTAAGCCATGGTCTTGGAGTAGCCTTCGGTACCGTACTGCAGCACGGTCTTGTTGAAGCCACCGAAGATGCCCTGGGTCAGCTCGGCAGTCAGCATGACGCCGTCTTTCATGTTGTCGTTCTTCAGATCTTTCTGGGCGTCGGTCTCATTGACCAGGGCGTACATGGCGCCCACTTCCAGAGAGCCGTCTTGCCACAGCGGGATACCGGCATAGCGCAGATCCAGGGTGTTGACGTTCAGGTCTTCATTTTTACGATAGATGGGATCACCGGTAGTCGGGTCTGTACCGATCTGGTTGTACTGACCGAAGACATCAGCCGCACTGCGATCGTTGCGCACCCAGGCGAAGGAGATCTTGCCAGGGCCAGCCTGGATACCTTCGATACCTGCGCCAGGACCGGAGATGTTCCAGTAGTAGAAGTCAGAGATGTGGATGTCGTGACGCTGATAGAAACGCTTACCGGCCCAGAGGGTGGCTTCCGGCGCGAAGCCCAGCAGACCCTTGGCTTGTACGTTGAACTGACGCAGTGCGAATTCAGAGTCGCCGTTGCACTGTTTGGCATCGAAGTTACAAACGGTGCCGGTCCCTTCCCAGTCATTGGAACCATTGGAAGTCATGGCAAACATGGAGTCTACATAGAAGGTCTTGCCATCTTTGTTAAAGACTTCCTGACCCAGTTGCACTTCACCATAGGTGTCGTTTTCGTTACCCAGACGACCGACCTTGTTGACGTTGTATTTGACCATGTCCCCGTCACCGGAAACACCGACACCTGAACGGAAGTAGCCGTGGAAATCAACGGCGAAGGCGGCTTGGGAAGCCAGGGCTGCGGTAACTGCTGCAGCGATCGGGAGCCACTTTGCTTTCATTTTCATTTTCCTTATTCCCGCTGGGAGGAGTGTGATCCTGATATTCAAGTTCTTATCACCGGAAAAACGTTTTGGTGATAACCGGGGTCGATTATATGTACCCGATTTCGGCACAAACATGAGCTGATTCACAAAATGGTGACAAATCGCCCGCATCGCGCCAGGAGGGCGAAGTAGAGATGACAAACGAACAAAAAAAGAAGACAAACACCAATAAAAAGAAAAAATAGACAACAACAAACCAAAGAAATCGCTTTCAAATATTAATTCGCGATGATTGTTAAGTATGAAAGTCACTGTTCGGTGACAAAAACATGACTGAAATCGCTTTCAATGGGGAACTTTTAATTTTCTGATTTGTCGCCATTCTGATGAATATCAGCCTGGCAAAGGGCGTCATCGGCGAGAAAAATAACGAAAAAAAAGCAGGGAATATTTGAGGGAATGAAGAAAAATAGACCAAAATAAAGCTCCCCCGTCATCGGCATCACGGGGGAGAAATTAAAAAACCAGACCCAATCCGGCTACAGCCTATTTTCCCAGGTCTTCAGCCAGGCCAGCGCAGCCACCTCGGGCTCATCCTCCACGGTCGCATCTATCTCAAGACGCGGCACCAGGGCGTCGGCAGCCAGCTCCTGCAACAGCTCGTCGAGCCGCCGTCCCGCCCCGCAGAAGTGTTCATAACTGCTGTCTCCCATGGCGATGAGGGCATAGCGCCACCCCTTCATATAAGGTGCACGATCGGCCAGGGCGCTGGCGAAAGGCTGCAGATTGGGAGGTATATCCCCCTGCCCGGTCGTGGCGCTGACGATCAGCAGGAATCGGGAGGCATCGATGTCCGTCAGCTCGGCCTCCTCATGGAGGTGGCAGACATGGCCGTTGGCTTCCAGGTGGTCACTCAGGGTCTCGGCCACCAGCATGGCTGCGCCATAGACGGTGCCGACCAGGATGTCGATCTCGGCCATCAGCGCCTCCCCAGAGGCGCTCGCGGGCCCGGTTCTAAGCTCAGGAGGGCGCACGCCGGCAAAGCAGGTGCGCACTGTATTGCGAAGGAAAATGCGTGTGGAACCATGAGTCATTCCTCTGACGGACGTGGCCTACAGCATGCCACAGCCCGGTCAGAGGCAACAGATGGAGACGGCGATCAGTTGCCGTAGTCGCTCTCGCTGGCGGGCCATCCCAGTTCGGCGAACAGTTGCAGTACCTGGGGACCCAGCGGCGCCTGGATCCGCATCGGCACCTTGAGCACGGGATGCTCGAAACTCAAGCGGTGGGCGATCAGCAGCAGCCTGTCGCAGCCGTAGTGCTCGCGAAAGAAGCGGTTGTGCCGGCCATCACCATGGGTGGTATCACCGACGATGGGATGGAACAGGTGGTCCAGGTGGCGGCGAAGCTGATGCTTGCGCCCTGTCTTGGGAAAGAGGCGCACCAGGCTGTAACGGCTGGTGGGGTGCTTCTTGGAGACCGCATGGGGCAGCTCGACCTGATGCAGGCGACGAAACGCGGTCACCGCCTCCTGGGCGGGGCGATTCGGGTCGCTGAAGGCATCGGCAATCTTGTCCAGTTGCTCCTTGAGCGGATAGTCGATGAGCCCCTCCTCCGGCGCCCATCCCCGCACCAGCGCCAGATACTCCTTGTGCACCCGGCGTGCGGCAAACGCCTCGGTCAGGGTGCGAGCGACGGCAGGATCCAGCGCAAACAGCAACACGCCCGAGGTGGGCCGGTCGAGCCGGTGTACCGGATAGACGTGGCGGCCCCCGATGAGGTCCCGGGTCATCTGCATGGCGAAGCGGGTCTCCCCCTTGTCGAGCCAGCTTCGATGCACCAGCAGGCCGGACGGCTTGTTCACCGCCACCAGCCAGTCATCCTGATAGAGCAGGGTCAGGGACAAGGCTTTCTCGACGTCGGTCTGCTCCGCCATCATTGGTCAACCACTTTGCCGGAGAGCAACAGATCGAAACGGGCAATCAGGCGCAGCAGGGCCTCCACCTCGGCCAGCTCTTCCTTATAGACTTCGCTCGCCATGGGATAGAGGGAGACGCTGGTCGGCAGCGGCGCCTGCAACAGCACCAGCTGCTCCATGCGCGGGATCAGCACGAACTGCAGCCACTGATCGAAACTCAGGGTATCGACGCAGAACGGCAGCTCGCTGGCCAGCGCCTCCTCCCCCGGATGCTCGGCTTGCCAGCGTTCCAGACGTTGCAACTCGGCGGTCAGCTCTCCCAGCAGGCCGGCCACCAGCAGATATTGATTCATCTCGCTCACTTCCTCATTCGTGCGGTCGGCGAATGCCGGCGCCCCACTCATTACAGCCATCAAAAAGGGGCGCTACTATACACTGCCCCCGGGGTGGCTGCCATGTTGCCGTCGCCACCGTGCCCGGTGTGGCCACCACTGGCTATCTGGTGCAGCCTCCTTATAATCCCCCGCATCACCTTCAAGCCGGATCTCCCCATGTCTTCCATCAACACGCTGACCGAATTTCTGACCCAGGCCGATACCCAGTTCCAACTGTTCGACATGGGCCGCCAGGTGCGCCCGCTGGCGAGCGACCTCTTCATCCACATCGAGCAGCAGCAGGAGCCCTACCCCTGGCCGCTACAACAGCATGCCTGGCTCGGCGTGCACTTCTTCCAGCCAGCCGAGTCGAAACACTATCTCTGGTTCCTCAAGTTTGCGCTCGATGAGCGCGGCCTGCTCATCTCGAGCGGCCCCAAGCACTTTATGGATCAGGTGGTCGAGACCCTGGGCTACAAGCTCACCGGGGAATTGGATGAAGAGAAGGCCCAGCGCCTCGCCGACAACCCCTACACCTTCCGGCCGGCGGAGGCCAAGATGGCGAGCCTGCACGCCAAGCTGGCCCGCCAGCTGGAGCAGGCACCGTCCGCCTACTACGAGGCGCTCTGCCACTACCTGGCGGCGCCCGGGGAAGAGGGATGGCAGAGCCTGGGACTGCAAGGCTTCGCCGATCTCGCGGAGCGGCTGCAGGATGAACGCAATCTTGCCCTGGTATGCAAGGCCCTGCCGAGGTTGCCGCAAGCGCCCCTCTATGCCCTGTGCCAGAGCCTGGAAAATGCCCCCCTGCCCCCGGCTCTGCAGGGCGCCCTGCTGGAGCGCATCGGCAAGGAGCAGGAGTGCGCCGACCCCGATGCCGAGACCCTGGCCTATCTGTGCCGGGCACTGGCCTCCTGCCCCGGCAATGCCCTGCGCAGCAACAAGCTGCTGACTCTGCTGCAGACCCGCTCCAGCCCGTCCCTGTTGCTTGCCATCGCAGGCCGTCTCTGGCCCGATCTCAAGAGCCCCGAGTTGCTCGGCCTGTTTTTGGAGCAGCTCGCCCTGCAACCCACCCAGTTCTTCAACCAGGTGTTTGCCGAACTCGTGACCCTGCCGGCCCTGCGCAATGATATGCTGGCAAGGCTGCGTGACCCCGAACGCAGCGAGGCACTGGGTCAGGCCATCGGCCGCCTGTTCACCTCGGCGTAGGGATATCCGATACCAAGGCCCGGCCTCCGCGGGAGCCGGGCCCCGCTCATGCATCACAGAAGGAACCCGTTGATGGGAGAAATGCTTGGGATCTTGTTGCTCGGCCTCGTCGGCTGGGCCTTCTGGCAACAGCGCCGCCAGGCGGAGCTGGCATGGCAATACATGCGCCGCTACTGCCAGCACCACGATCTGCAACTGCTGTCGCTGGCACGCACCCACCGCGCCCTGGGCCACAAGCCCCTGCGCCTGCTCACCTACTACCAGTTCGAGTTTTCCAGTGACGGGGAGAGTCATTACCAGGGCCAGCTCTGCATGCAGGGGCTGCACGTCGCCGGGGTCGAGCTGCCCCCCCATCGTCTGCCCTCCTAGGGACTGGCTATAATTCTCGACAATCCCCTTGCCAGGAGCGCCGAGATGGAACTGTTGACCCATGACATGACCGCCCTGTTTGCCCAGCTGGGGCTGGCCAATGACGACATCAGCCTGCACCGCTTCATTCGCGAGCACCCGCTGGACAACCAGACCCTGTTGCCGGACGCCCCCTTCTGGACCGCGTCCCAGGCCGGCTTCCTGCGCGATGCGCTCTGGCATGACTCAGACTGGGCGGAAGCCATCGACCAGCTGGACGTGATGCTGCGCCAGGCAAACTGAGCCTCGCACTTTCCTGGCCGCCGGGCTTTGGTTAAGCTCTCTCCCCCAGCCAGCAAGACGGCCGCGCAGGAGCCAAGATGTCAGCCCAAGAGATCATCCAGATAGCCAACGAACTGAGCGCGAAGGGGATCACCCCCTCCACCGCCATGGTCAAGGCCCGCCTCACCCACCCCGTGCCCATGGCCGAGCTCCTCAAGGTGCTGAGCCAGTGGAAACAGCACCCCCAGCCGGCGGTCCCCGCCCCTGCCAGCGCCCCCGCGACGCCCCCCGAGGCCGCCCCCTCCGTCGACCTGCAACAGCTGAGCGAGCAGCTCAACCGGCTCGAGCAGAAGGTCGATCGCCTGACCGCCCTGCTGCTCAGCCACAAGTCGGACTGATTCGCCCCCATGTACATTCTCGAACTCACCTTTGAGTGTTACCGCGACACCTCCCTCGGCGCGGCCGAGCGGGCCATCGTCCACTACCTCGACATGCTGCGCTACCAGGGGCAGATCCTGGGGCGGGAGTTTCCCACCAGCATGCACCAGGGACACTTCATCAGCCGGGTGGTCTGCCCGGAGCAGGACAGCCTGCACCCGGACAACCAGAGCGAACTCGTGGCCCTTGCCGAACAGGGTCTGCATCAGGCCGGCCTGCTCGCTCCCAAGCTCCAGCTTCAGGGGATGGATCTGCTCTCGGACAGCACGGATCCGTGCGGCGAGCAGGGCGAACGGCCGAGCTGGATGCTGCTCTACACCAGCTTCCTGCACAGCTGCTCCCCCCTGCGCTGCGGCGACCACTTCGCCCCCATCCCGCTCTACCGACTGCCTGCCGTCGCCAATGGCGACCACAAACAGATCATCAAGTGGCAGGAGGACTGGGAGGCCTGCGATCAGCTGCAGATGAACGGCTCCATCGCCGAACATGCGGCGCTGCACGAGATCGGCGAGGTGGGCAGCCGCCTCCATCGCCGGGGCAGCGATCTCGTCAAGCGGCTGGAGGCCCTGAGCGGCATCCCCACCTATTACTATCTCTATCGGGTCGGTGGCCTGAGCGCCGCCGCGGAGCGGGCCCGCCCCTGTCCGGGCTGTGGCGGCGACTGGGCACTGGCAAAGCCCCTGCACGAAATCTTCGACTTCAAGTGCGATCCCTGCCGCCTGGTCTCCAACCTCTCCTGGGATTTCAAGGATTGAGCCCTCACCCAACGGGCGACCATGAAAAAGAGCCTTGCCGCCAGGCAAGGCTCTTCTCGTTTGAAGAACTATGCCGCCTTATTGCGGCAGCGTCTCCAGCCGCGCCAGAAACGCCGGCAGCGAGGGGGCCAGCACCAGGCGACGCCCGGAGTCCAGCCACTCCAGCCACACCTGGCCGCTCTCGTTGTCGAGCGACACCAGGGTCATCTCGTTGCGGGTGGTGGCGATGAAGAGCGAGGGAGAGCGTTTCAACTTGCGCAGCATCAGCAGGTGGCCGATGAGGTTCTCCTTGAGCAGGTCCAGGTCAGCGTCGTTCCAGGGCAGGATGAATTCGATGCGCAGCCCCTTGTATGAACAGGGGATGGGGCGGCTGAACCAGTGACCGAACAGGGCGAGGGCGCTCGGGTGCAGGGTCAGCTCGAGCGCCTCGTTCATCGACGTGAAATCGGCGGGATCGGCACGCCGGTGCACGCGCCAGGCGACCCGCCCCTCCCTGGGTTCATCCAGTTCGCAGGGAGAGCGCCACTCGGCTTCCCACTCGCACAGGGGCAGCCCTCGCCGCGCCTCGCCATCGCGCTGCCAGCGCAAAAAGAACTGCTCCAGGGCAGACAGGACTTGATCCGACATCGATATTCCCCACAATAGCGGCCTCTGATCGCCGCAAGACAGTGACCGAAAAATCCGGGCATTGCACCATCAAACCCTTTGTCAGACAAGCGTGAGCAAACCAGCATGAGCAAACAAGAGAGATACGCAGGCGCCAGTGCGCTGAAGGGCCTGAGCCTGGGCCAGCAGTCCGCCTACATCAGCCAGTACACCCCGAGCCTGCTGCAACCCGTGCCACGCAGTCTGAATCGCGACGATCTGGGCCTGGGCGAGACGCTGCCTTTCGAGGGCTGCGACGTCTGGACCCTGTATGAACTCTCCTGGCTCAATGCCAAGGGCAAGCCCGTGGTCGCCCTCGGCGAGGTGGCCGTGCCCGCCGCCAGCCCGAACCTTGTCGAGTCCAAGTCGTTCAAGCTCTACCTCAACTCCTTCAACCAGACCCGGTGCGACTCCATCGACGCGGTACAGGCCCTGCTGACCCAGGATCTGAGCGCCTGTGCCGGTGCCCCGGTGAGCGTCACCCTCTTCCCCCTCGATCAGGCTCCCCACCGCATCGCGCAGCTGCCGGGCGAGTGCATCGACGACCAGGACATCGAGGTCGACCACTACGAGTTCGACGAGACCCTGCTGCGGGGCGCGGCAGGCACCGAGGTGGTGGAGGAGACCCTGCACAGCCACCTGCTCAAGTCCAACTGCCTAGTCACCAGCCAACCGGACTGGGGCTCAGTGGTGATCCGCTATCGCGGCCCGCGCCTCGACCGGGAGAAGCTCTTGCGCTACCTCATCTCGTTCCGCCAGCACAACGAGTTCCACGAGCAGTGCATCGAGCGCATCTTCACCGATCTCAAGCACTTCTGTGCCCCGACCCAGCTGACCGTCTATGCCCGCTACACGCGCCGCGGTGGCCTGGATATCAATCCCTTCCGCAGCGACTGGGAAGCGGTACCCGAGAATCTGCGCCTCATCCGCCAGTAAATCCGGCCCCCCCTGAAGGCATCCGGCCCATCACGCATCCTCTCAGTAAACTCTGGACGTGCGGGGGTGGGCTTGGATAACATGCCTGCACCTCCGTGCCGTTCTTAATCCAATGAATCAACTGTTTTTTCTGGCAATGATGATGTCCTCCCTGTCGGCTCCGGATCTGGATCTGGCGAAGGAGCAGTTGTCCATCGATCTGCAGCAGGCCCAGACCCTGGTGCTGACCGATCCCGCCAGATGCGTGCAGATTGCCACCTCCTTCCTCGAACGCACGGCCAACAACCCCAAGCAGATCATCAGCAGTCGCCAGGAGTACGGCTATCGGGAGCCCATGCTGAACTACGGCACGGCGACCCAGACCACGGGGGCTTATCTGCTCAAGGGGGAGTGCCTGCAGCAGCTCGGCCAGTTCAAGCCGGCCCAGGAGGCCTTCGCGCAGGGCATCGCCATGGCGGAGAAGGAGCAGCAGTTCGAACTGCAGGCTCACGGCCTCTACCTCCAGATCCGCAGCCAGAACCTGCAGCAACACTCCCATGGGGCCAGCGCCGCCCAACTCGGCAAGCTCGACCAGCTGCTCGCCAGCCCCACCCTCAAGGAGAGCCAGCTGCAGGTTTACAGCCGGCTGCTGCACGTCAACGCCAGCATCGAGGAGCGGCAATTCGATCTGGCCAAGCACCAGCTGGTTGAAGCCCGCCAGTGGGCCGAGCAGGCCAAGAACCCCCTGGCCAGGGCCTGGACCAGCGCAGTCGGGGGGGATCTCTATCAGGCCCTTGGCCAGCCCCAGCTCGCCCTGGGGGAATATATCGATGCCCAGCAGCAGGCCAGGGACTTGCAGGATCCCCTCTTCCTCGGTCTGCTCTCCAACCAGATGATCAGCCTCTATCAGGCGGAGCAGGAGCCACAGAAGGCGCTGCAATACGCCAACGAGGCGGCCAATTACTTCCATGCCCTCGGCAACCCCTCCCTGCTCAGCGATGCCCTGATCGTGCTCGCCCGTCTCAACCGCGATCAGGGGGAGATGAACATGGCGCTGGTCTATTTCTTCAACGCCCTGGATCTGCTGGACGAGAACAGCAACCGCACCCGCATCGCCCACCTCAAGTTCGAGATAGGCAAGACCTACCTGCAGACCGGCAACCTGAACCTGGCACGCAACTACCTGAACGCGGCGCGCCAGTCCCACGAGCTGGGGGATGACAAGGAGTCGCTGATAGACACCCTGCTGCTCCTGGGAGAGCTTCACCTCAAGCAGCAGGAAGCGGGGATCGCCATCCTGCAGCTGGAAAACGCCCTGACCCTGGCCAACCGGACCGGGGACATCCGGCGCCAGTTCGAGATCTTCCGCCTGCTCTCCATCGCCTACGAGCAGAAGGGCTACCTCCAGCAGGCCCTCCAGAGCTACAAGAACTTCCACCAGCGCAGCGAGCTGGTACGCCAGCAGCAGATCGCCCTGGAGCAGGAGGCGGTGCGCGACAACTATGCCCAGGTGGAGCGGGCCCAGCAGGTGAAGGAGCTGGAGCAGCAACTGGACCAGAGCCAGCACCAGCAGGAGCGTTACCTCTGGTCCAGCGTCAGCACCGGGTTGCTGCTGGCACTCTTCATCTACCTGTTCTTTACCCTCTGGCTCAAGCTGAGGGTCGCACGCCTGAATGCCAAGCAGCTGGGAGAGGCCCTGCTGGTGGAGCCCCGCAGCGGCCTGGCCAACTGGCAGCGACTGATGAGCCGCTGGCCGAGGGAGATGGCCAAGCGCCAGCAAAAATCCGAGCGCTGGTATCTGAGCGAGCGTCCCACCAGCGAGTTTGATGACAAGCTGCACTACCTGCTGTTCCGGGTCCCCTTCCTGATCAACAGCCTGGAGCAACATGGCTACCAGGTCAGCCGCGAGATTGAGCAGGCCTTCGGCCGCTACGTCGCCAAGCTGACCCCACAGGATGGCCGCATCTACGATCTGCGCGAGGGGCACCTCCTCTATGTGGTGCCCCAGCGCCACGTGACCCAGCTGCACCAGCTGGCACAGGAGCTGCTGGAGACCCTGGCCGCCTTCCCCTGCGAGCACCCGCTGGACAGGCGCATCAGCCTCGGCATCGTCAGCCATCCTTTCCTGCCCAAGGCCGCCACCGCCCTCGATCACCACGGCCTGTTCGACCTTTGCTACCTGGCGCTGTCGGGGGCCATGCAGCTCAGCGAAAAATACCAGCAAAGTGTCTGGCTGGAGCTGGCCGCCATCGATTGCCAGCAGGCCGCATTTTTTAATGGAGATGTGTGGCAATGCTGCTTGATGGCAATTGACAAGGGACTGGTAAAAGTAAATTCTTCTCATGAAAAGCAATGGGTTAACTGGCTTGCCCTTTCACGGACGAAAGCGCCGGACAATCCGTGACAACAAGGTACTCAACGGGGTCTTTCATTGGCTTACTGTTGCTGGACGACACAAAAACGATAATGACGACAGGGCGACCTGAACAATGAATGATATGGCTGCCGTAACAGGACAACTGGCAAGACTCAGGGAATCCCTCCAGCAGAAACAGCAGGAGCTCGATGGCATGGCCACGTTCTCCGACGCCGAGCGCGCCCGAAGCATCCAGTTCATCGCCAAGCTGATGCAGGCCTGCCGTGGCCACGATCGCGAGCTGGACAACCGCCTCGCCAAGCTCAAGCAGAAGCTGGACGGCAATCCCCCGCTCACCACCATCGATGCCGAACTCGCCGCCATCGAGAAGCTGTTGCAGCAGCACAGCCACACCATGGAAGAGTCCATCAGCCTGACCCGGACCGCCATCGATCTGGGCAGCAAGCAGCTCAAGACCATCAAGGGGTTTCCGGAAGAGACCCGGCGCTCCCTCAAGGAGTTTCTCGCCAGTCCCGAGTGTTATGGCATCGGCGATCACCAGAAGAAGGTGATCCGGCTGCTGGAGTTCTACCAGCAGGCCATCAAGATCCAGCTGCTGCCGCGCCAGCCGCTGATCCCGCCGTCCCCGGAGATGACCACGGAGCTCTCCAGCCAGGCACCTGCCGACTCCTTCGACGTCAAGGCCCATGCCCAGATCTCCGATGAATTGCAGCGCCTCATCACCGAGCTGGATTTCGCCGGGGCCGTGGGCGAGAGTCTGGCCGACATTCGCCGCCAGTTGCTCGGGGGGATCAGCCCTGCCCTGCTGGCCGAGGTCTGCCTGCAGATCATCGAACTCATCATCGAAGGCACCCGGGAGGAGCGCAAAGCCTCCCAGGCGTTTCTCAGCACCCTGAACGAGAGCCTCTCCGCGGTCCACTTCAACTTTACCGAGTCCCTGGACGAGGGCCGTGCGCTGCAAAATGCCTCCCACCTGAGCGGTCAGGCGCTGGAGCGGGAGCTCACCGCCATCGATCGCACCATGGCCGAGCACGACTCGCCACAGACGCTCAAGGGAGCCATCTCCGGCCACCTGAACACCATCCGTCGCCTGCAGCAGGAGCGCGACGAGATGAGCCACCGCGAGCGCCACCTGCTCACCCACCTCTCCAACATGGAGGCCAAGTTGCGCCTCATGAAGGAAGAGACGGCCGAATACAAGAAGCGGCTCACCATTCAAAAGCACAAGCTGTTCCTCGACAGCCTGACCCAGGTGCACAACCGGGCGGCCCTCGACGAGCGGCTCGAGCTCGAATACAAGCGATGGCTGCGCTACGGCACCCCGCTGTGCCTGGCCATCATCGACATCGACCACTTCAAGAACATCAACGACAACTATGGCCACATGGCCGGCGACAAGGCATTGAAGGTGGTCGCCAAGGCGCTGCAGAACGCCCTGCGGGATACCGACTTCATCGCCCGCTTCGGGGGGGAGGAGTTCGTGGTGTTGCTGCCGAACATCAATCCGGACAAGTACCAGAAGCCCCTGGAGAACCTGCGCCAGACCGTCAAGAGCATTCCGTTCCGCTTCCGCGATGCCAGGGTCGAGATCACCATCTCCATCGGTGCCACCCTGTTTCGCACCGGCGACCATACCACGGACGCATTCGAGCGTGCCGACAAGGCGCTCTACAGCTCCAAGCACTCGGGTCGGGATCAGGTCAATCTCGCCTGAATCCGGGCTTAACTGAGGCTAAAAAACCGGCAAACGCACTTGTCCCCTATTCCCCTGCCCACCCCCTTGCCTCTACTATCGAAAAGAGGGATGCCCAGGCATCCCGTTTTCTCCCCAGGGAAAGCACAACGATAACAAGCGAGTGAAAGGGGAATTATGATTACACACATCAATCCAGTGGGCAGCATGGACCTGCTGTCCCAGCTCGAGGTGGATCGCCTCAAGCAGACCGCCTCCAGCGATATCTATCAACTGTTTCGCAACTGCTCGCTGGCGGTGCTCAACTCCGGCAGCCACACCGACAGCTCCAAAGAGATACTGGAGCGCTTCAAGTCCTTCGATATTCACGTGATCCGGCGCGAGCGCGGGGTCAAACTAGAGCTGTTCAACGCCCCCGAGCATGCCTTCGTCGACGGCGAGATCATCCGCGGCATCCAGGAGCACCTCTTCTCCGTGCTGCGGGACATCCTCTATGTGTCGACCCAGCTGGAATCAAACCGCCTGGTCAACCTGACCAGCTCCACCCACATCTCCAACGTGGTGTTCGCCATCCTGCGCAACGCCAAGGCAATCCTGCCCGGCGCCGACCCCAACCTGGTGGTCTGCTGGGGCGGCCACTCCATCAACGAGGTGGAATACCAGTACACCCGGGCGGTGGGGAGCGAGCTGGGGTTGCGCGAGCTGAACATCTGTACCGGCTGCGGTCCGGGCGCCATGGAGGGCCCCATGAAGGGGGCTGCCGTCGGCCACGCCAAGCAGCGGGTGCGCAATGGCCGCTACATCGGCCTCACCGAACCCTCCATCATCGCCGCCGAGCCGCCGAACCCCATCGTCAATGAACTGGTCATCCTGCCTGACATCGAGAAGCGGCTGGAAGCCTTCGTGCGCCTGGGGCACGGCATCATCATCTTCCCGGGTGGGGTCGGCACCGCCGAGGAGCTGCTCTATCTGCTCGGCATCATGATGCACCCGGCCAACGATCGCCAACCCATCCCCATCGTGCTGACCGGCCCGAAGGAGAGCGCGGACTACTTCCGTGCCATCGATGACTTCGTCAAGGCGACCCTGGGGGAAGCGGCCACCAGCCTCTACCGCATCATCATCGGCGATGCCCCCGAGGTGGCCCGCGTGATGAAGGAAGCGATGCCGAAGATCCGCGAATACCGCAAGTCGGTGGGGGATGCCTACTCCTTCAACTGGTCCCTGCGCATCGAACCGGAGTTCCAGCTACCGTTCGAGCCGGATCACGCCAGCATGGCCAGCCTGGATCTGCACCGCAACCAGCCGCCCCAGTTGCTGGCGGCCAACCTGCGCCGCGCCTTCTCTGGCATCGTCGCCGGCAACGTCAAGGAAGGGGGCATCCGGGCCATCGAGAAGAAGGGCCCCTTCAAACTGCACGGCGACAAGGAGCTGATGCACCTGATGGACAGGTTGCTGGAGAGCTTCGTCAAGCAGCAGCGCATGAAGCTGCCGGGCAGCCAGTACATCCCCTGCTACGAAATCGTGAAGTGAGATGTCACCGGATGAAGAAGGGGCCGCAAGGCCCCTTTTTCATGTCCGCCCCTTCCTCCCAGCAGGGTTAGCATGGCGTCCATCCCTTGTTACAATGAGCCCCCCGACGCCCGAGAATGCCCCATGCCACACCTGCTCATCATCGATGCCCTCAACCTCATCCGCCGCCTGCACGCGGTGCAGAACCAGCAAGGGCTGACTCCGGCCCAGGCTCTGATCGCCACCCGCGCCAACCTCATCAACACCACCAGAAAGCTGCTGGCCAGCAGCGAGCCGACCCACGCCATCGCGGTCTTTGACGGAGAGAGTGGCACCGAGGTGCACAGCTGGCGCAAGGAGGTCTATCCGGCCTACAAGGAGGGGCGTACGCCCATGCCGGACGAGCTGAGAGAGGGACTGGCCGATCTGCAGGATGCCTTCTGGGAGTGTGGCGTCGATGCCCTGCTCTCCCAGACCGACGAGGCGGACGATCTTATCGCCACCCTGGCCAGCGGCCTTGCCCAGCATGGGGGCAGAGCGACCATCATCTCCACCGACAAGGGCTTCTGCCAGCTCATCTGCCCGCAGATCCGGATCCGCGACTACTTCAACAAGCGCTGGCTGGACGCCGCCTTCGTGCAGCAGCAGTACGGCGTCGCCCCGGCGCAGCTCGTGGACTTCTGGGCCCTGACCGGCATCGGCGGCTCCAACATCAGGGGCGTGCCGGGCATAGGCCCCAAGACTGCCACCCAGCTGTTGCTGCAATACGGGGACCTGGCCGCCATGCTGACCGCCTGCGAGCAGGAGGATGCCGCCAGGCCCCTGCTCAAGTTGCGCCAGCACAAGGAAGAGGCCCTGCTGGCCCGGCGGCTGGTGCAACTGCAGCGTGACATTCCTCTTGGGTTCAACCTCAAGGAGATCCGCTATCCGCCCGACGCCGGTGCACAGGCGTGATCCCCAGCACGCCATGGCACAGTGGGAGGCCGTACCTGTTGACATAAATGGGATATATGTAAAGAAACATGGAGGAAGTGATGCAAAAATGGTATAAATCCGCCGAATCCTCTCCCTCTGTTCCCTAGAAGTGGATACGTCTCATGTCAAAAAGAAAAATTACCGTCATCCCGGGCGACGGCATCGGCCCCAGCATCATCGAATCCGCCATCCAGATCCTGACCCACGCCGGTTGTGATTTCGAATACGAATATGCAGACGCCGGTCTGGTGGCGCTGGAGAAGCACGGCGAGCTGCTGCCCCAGGCCACGCTGGACCTGATTGAGAAGAACAAGGTCAGCCTGAAGGGCCCGCTCACCACCCCGGTCGGCGGCGGCTTCACCTCCATCAACGTATCCCTGCGCAAGAAGTTCAACCTCTACGCCAACGTGCGCCCCGTGCTTTCCTTCAAGGGCACCAAGAGCCGCTACGAGAACATCGACATCATCACGGTGCGCGAGAACACCGAAGGGATGTACTCCGGTGCCGGACAAAAGCGCAGCGACGACAACCAGAGCGCCGAGGCGATGAGCATCATCACCCGGGAAGGGGCTGCACGCATCGTCACCTTCGCCTTCGAGCTGGCCCGCCAGGAGGGACGCAAGAAGGTCACCATCATCCACAAGGCCAACATCCTCAAATCCACCTCAGGCCTGTTCCTGGAAGTGGCTCGCGAGATCGCGGCCCGCTACCCGGACATCCAGAGCGAAGAGATGATCGTCGACGCCGCCTGCATGAATCTGGTGATGTACCCTGAGCGCTTCGATGTGATGGTCACCACCAACCTGTTCGGCGACATCCTCTCGGATCTGTGCGCCGGCCTGGTAGGCGGTCTGGGCATGGCCCCGGGTGCCAACATCGGGGATGGCGCCGCCATCTTCGAAGCGGTGCACGGCTCTGCACCGGACATCGCTGGCAAGAACATCGCCAACCCCACCTCGGTGATCCTCGCCTCCATCCAGATGCTGGAGTACCTGGGCATGCAGGACAAGGCCGAGCGCATTCGCGAGGCGGTCCGCGCGACCATCGAATCCGGTGATCGGGTGACCCGGGATCTAGGGGGCTCCGCGTCCACCAGCGAATTCACCCAGGCCATCATAGAACGTCTGTAAAACAGGTCTAACCAATTGATTTAAAAAGGGAGCTTCGGCTCCCTTTGTTTTATGCCGGATCCGCCTTCCTCCCTCGCCAGATGAATACTATGTTCTTAGGAGGGATAAGGAGATCCACTATGCGTGCTACTTTCATCTTGCTGATCGTCAGCAGCAGTACCCTGGCATTAGACAGGCCCATCGAGAACGCCTGGCTGACACCGCCACCCCAGCATGAACAACCGGCCAAGCAGACCTGGCAGTCCACCCTGGATACCAACGATCTGCTCAAGACGCCCAAGCCGCTCTCCCTGGGCGTGGACATCATCACCGACAGCAATGGCGGCAAGCAGATCAGCGCCTACCAGAAGTTGAACCTGACCGCCGAGAAGAGCGTCAGCCTCTCCTTCGAGAAGCAAAGACCCAGGATCAAGTTCAATGCCGGTGGCATCAATACCTCGGTCAAGTTGCGGGGCGATGGCGTCAAGATGCAGTTCAATCCCACCGACAAGACCATTCCCCTCCAGATCGAGGTCAAGATCACCGATGACGAGTCCATGATGCGCTTTGACTACCGCTTCTGAGGGCATCGCCCACAAAAAAACCGGACGTTGCCGTCCGGTTTTTTGTTCAGGAGCACATTCGCAACATCAGGCCTTGGGCGTCAGCTTGGAGACCCAGTACTTGTTGAAGACATGCACCGTGATCTCTTCGCGGTCATGGTAGAGCTGCTTGGCCTGGATCACGAAGCTGTTGTCGATCTCCCTGAGCATCTCCCGCAGCACCTCGATGTTGTGCACCGCCTCGGCGTAACGCTTCTTCATCGGCAGCTTGAGGTTGAACATGGCCTCCTGGCAGTCGTTCTCCCGGAACCAGTCGGCGACCATGTGGGTCACCCGTGCCGGCTTGTCCACCATGTCGCACACCAGCCAGTAGGTGTTCTTCTTGCTCGGCCGCCAGACGAAGCCGTCGTCACGGATGTGCTTGACCTGGCCGGTATCCATCAGGGACTGGGCCATCATGCCGTTGTCCACGGCGGTCACCATCATGCCGCGGCGCACCAGCTGATAGGTCCAGCCGCCGGGGCAGGCCCCGAGATCCACCGCCTTCAGGCCGGAGCAGAGGCGCAAGTCCCACTCTTCCCGCGGCACGAAGACATAGAAGGCCTCTTCCAGCTTGAGGCTGGAGCGGCTCGGGGCGTCCGCCGGGAAGCGCAGACGCGGGATCCCCATGTGGAAGGCGGAGTTGTTGAAGGAGTAGGAGTAACCCAGCATCACATGATCATTGGCCAGGAAGAAGGCGTGGAACACCGGGCGATGCGGCGTCTCCTTCTTGGTCAGGATCTCGTTGCTGCGCAGCGCCTGACGCAGCGGCACGGTGAACTTGCGGCAGAAGGCGGAGAGCTCCTTCGCCTCGTTGGTATCGGCCGTCTCCACCCGCAGATCGCCGCAGATGGCGTAGTCCCGGGCCGCCTCCAGAATGGGAGTGACCCGATCCGAGAGATCGAGATCCTTCAGCTCGCAGGTCACCACCAGCATCTGGCGGATGAAGATGAGCTCCCGGAACGGCAGCTTGCGAGCGAGCAGGTCGGCCTGCTCCTCGTCATACAGTTCGAAGAGCACATAACCGCTGTCGTCCTTGACCCGGGCAAAACCGTAGCACTGCATGTTGCTGGCGCGCTCGGTGATCTCTGCCGCCGCCTCTTTCTCAAAACCCGGGCGGCAATAAAGCAGCAGATTATTCATTTTTTCCTCCAAGACGACAGCCAGCCCAGATCAGGGCTGCCCATCCCAACATAAAACAGAGGCCACCGGCCGGGGTAACAAGCCCCAGCCCCTTGCTGCCAAGCAGCACCATGGCATAAATACTGCCGGAGAACCCCAGGATCCCCAGCACAAAGGCAGTGCCCGCGAAGGTAATCACCTTGCTGCGCACGCCGCACCACCCCAGCACCAACAGGGCCAGGGCGTGGAAAAACTGATACTGCACGGCGGTATTGAACGCCGCCAGCAGCGCGGGGGCGATACCGGTCGCCGCCAGTCCGTGGGCGCCATAGGCCCCCAGCATGGTGGCCGTCAGACCGAAGAAGCCCGCCAGCACCAGCCAATGTCGATGGATCTGCATCCTCTCTCCTTGCTCTCTTCTCGCCGCGACTCGCCAGCCTGCATCAGGAGTGGCCCGTCGCCGCGACAAAGCCCTTGATCCGCTCTGCGGCCAGACGCAGGTTTTCCTGCTCACTCAGGCCGCTCGCCTTCCTCGGCTTGAAACCATGATCCCCATCGGTCAGCCAGTGGACCGATACAGCGGGTGAGAAGGGGAAATCGGCCAGTTCGGCGCGAGAACCGAAGGTATCGCGCTCCCCCTGCAGCAGCAGGGTGGGCGTCGTGATCTGCTTGAGCACCTCCCCTCGCCAGCGCTCGGGCTTGGCCGGGGGGTGGAAAGGATACCCGAGAACGATCAATCCTGCAGCATTCATCTCGCCGTCCCCGTCCTGAAACAGCTCGGCCGCCATCCGCCCTCCCATGGATTTGCCCGCCAGAAACAGCCTGGGATGGGCAAACTCCCGCACCATCTCGCGCCAGTGCGCGAGCAGCACGGGCTGCCGGTCCGGCGGACGGCGCTTGCCATCCTGTGCCCGCTTGCTCATGTAGGGGAAATTGAAACGCACTACCTCGATGTCCGGCCCCGCCAGCAGGCGCGACAGCTCGGCGAGAAAGGCGTGCTCCATGCCCGCTCCCGCGCCGTGGGCCAGCAGAATGCGAACGGGGGCGTCGCTCGCCCCCTCTCTTGTCAGGTCACTCATCCAATTCTCCCTCGACAGTGGCGTTGCCCGTCAGGCATCCGCGAGACGGGCCCGGCGGCGCGCCTCCTCCTGCTCCACCAGCTCCAGCATCCAGTCGCGGAAGGCCACTATCTTGCCCTGATCGGACTGCTGCTCCTGGCACACCAGATAGAAGGCGTTCTTGCTCACCAGTACCTGCTCGAACGGACAGATGAGGCGCCCGGCCTCGATCTCGGGCTGGGCCAGCACGCTGTGGCCCAGCGCCACCCCCTGGCCGTGGATCGCCGCCTGGATCACCATGGTGGAGTGGCTGAAGATGGGCCCCTGGTTGACGTTGGGGGCATCGATATCGAGCTGGCGGAACCAGGCCTTCCAGTCGCGTCGGGAGGTGTCGTGCAACAGGGTGTGGCGGGTCAGATCGTCCGGGGTGCGCAGCGGCTTGGGGCCCGTCAGCAGCAAGGGCGAGCAGACCGGGATCAGGTATTCGGTGTGCAGCTTGTCCGAGCGCAGGCCCGGCCAGTTGCCACGGCCATAGTAGATGGCCACGTCCACGTCGTCGGTCAGCGACCCCTCGTCCATGTCCACCGCCTTGATCCGCACGTCGATGTCGGGGTGGCGCTCGCTGAATTTCACCAGCCTGGGCACCAGCCACTGGATGGCGAAACTCGGCTGCAGGGAGACGGTAAGCGCCCCCTTGGCGCTGCGGGCCAGCAGCTTGTCGGTCGCCTCCGAGATGGAGGCGAATATGTCCTTGATGTCGAGGAAGTAGCTCTGTCCCTCCTCGGTCAGCAGCAGGGAGCGGTTCTTGCGGCGAAACAGCTTGATGCCGAGGTACTCTTCCAGCGCCTTGATCTGGTGGCTGATGGCGGCCTGGGTCACGAACAGCTCTTCTGCTGCACGGGTAAAGCTCAAGTGACGAGCCGCGGCTTCAAACGCTTTCAGGGCATTGAGCGGGGGTAAACGACGAGACATGGAATCGGCCGACGATGAATTTTTCTAATGGGGCGCATTATAAATTGTCGGTTGCGGGTCGACCAGTGAATAAACATAATTCGCCCTGCAATTCGTTGTCATATGGCTCACACCTTTTCTTCCATGTTGGTTTACATGTGGTTTTTGTGAGTGAGTCGACAAAGATTGTGGTGTTGTGTTTCTTCCTCTGCGGGAAGAAGGGCTAAATCAGTGCGATTTAACCCAGTCTGTCATCTGAATGTGTTTGGCGCCTCCCCTTGGATGGCGCCTTTTTTCTTATGTCTACACCCGGAACTGCCCCACCAGCTGCTGCTGTTTGTCCGCCAGCTGCGACAGCTCCCGTCCGTTGTCGGCGGAGGTGGCCGCCTCCGCCCTGATGGTGTGGCTCACGTCACGGATATTGCTGACGTTGCGGTTGATCTCGTCCGCCACCCCGCTCTGCTCCTGTGCGGCCCTCGCAATCTGCTCGTTCATCTGGTGAATGGTGCCGACCGCCTGGATGATCTGCTCCAGCACGCGGACTGACTGCTCCACCTTGGTGAGGGTCACATCCGCCTGGCTGTGGCCGGTCAGGATCGCCTTCACCACCGCCTCCGTCCCCGACTGCAGCTGGCCGATGAGGCTCTGGATCTCGACGATGGCGTTCTGGGTGCGGCCCGCCAGGTTGCGCACCTCGTCCGCCACCACGGCGAAGCCGCGTCCCTGCTCGCCCGCCCGCGCCGCCTCGATGGCGGCATTGAGTGCCAGCAGATTGGTCTGCTCGGCGATCCCCTGGATCACCACCAGGATGTCGTTGATGTTGTCGCTGTTGGCGGCCAGGTGCTCCACCACAGGTTTTGCGTCGCTGATCACCGTCATCAGTTTCGACATGGCCTCCTGCGTCTGCGCCACCACGGCCTTGCCCTCCTGTGCTGCCATGTCCGCCTCGTTGGCCGCACTCACCGCCGAATTGGCGTTGCCGGCCACCTGCAGGGCGGTGGCGCTCAGCTCCTCGAACGCCGTCGCCACCAGGTCCACCTCCTGATACTGGGACTGCATGCCGGCGCTGGTTCGCTCAGCCCCCTGGGCCGCCAGGACGGCACTGGCCCGGGTGCCGGACACTGTGTCGATCACCTGGCTGATGGTGGATTGCAGCTTGTCCAGGAAGTTGTTGAACCACTTGGCCAGCTCGCCTATCTCGTCATCCCGCTGCAGCACGATGCGCTGGGTCAGATCCCCCTCGCCGCTGGCGATGTCCTTGAGGCGGGCCACCACGGTGCGGATCGGTGCAACGATACGCTGCGCCATCAGCCAGATGCAGAGCAGGGCGAAGGCCGAGATCCCCCCACCAATGAGGAGCTGGGTGGCTACGCTGCGCTGGGACTGATCCTCCAGCTCCCCTTGCAGCTGCAAGGCCGATGCCAGCACCACGGCGCGGGGCAGTTCGACGTAGATGCCCCACTTGCGATCCGTGCCGCGCATGCTCACCGGCACGAACGTCTGCAGCAGGGCACCGTCCGGGCTCCAGCGGGTCGCCACCTCCCCCCTGGCGAGCCAGCCTTTGAGATCCTGCGCCAGGTTCTGCTGCTCCAGCAGGTTGCCGAGCTCGACCTTGAAGCCCTGCACGCCGGCCACCCGTCCCTCGCTGCTGAGCAGGAGCACCTTGCCCTGCCCCTGATAGAGCGTCTTGTCCATCTCCTCCACCAGGCTCTGCAACGTGGCGAGAGAGATGTCCACCCCGACCATGCCGAGCAGGTTCCCCTCCTCCAGCATGGGGACGGTCACCGACGTCATCAGCACCTGCTGGTTGCCCACGTCATCCACATAGGGTTCCAGCAGGCAGAGCGCCTTGCTGCGCACGCTGCAACCGTACCACTCGTTGTTCGGGCTGCCGTGCTCGGATGGCTTGTCGTCGGCCAGCATCGCCTCGTCCATCACCTCCAGGGTCACCTTGCCATCGACCCTGGCCCAATAGCTGGAGAAACGCCCCTTGTCGTTGGCCCCGAGCGCCGTCGATCCCTGGTAGTTGTCATCCTCCCCGTCGAGCTGGTTCGGCTCGAACACCGCATAGACGCCGAGCAGGTTGGTCGACGACTCTGCCGCATCCTGCAGCTGCTGGTTCACCGCATTGCGCAGCGCCTCGGAGTGAACGAAGTTGTCTGCCGCGTTCTTGCGCTGGAACAGTATGCTCTCTGCCAAGAGGCTGGCCCTGAAGTAGGCCTCGTCGAGGTAGCTGGTCACCCTGGCCGCCTGGGTGGCGCCTATGGCCTGCATCCAGTTTTCTGCCGCGTGTTGTCCCTCAAGGGTGGTGGAGGTGAGCACCTGCTCCTGCATGCGGGCTGCGTTGAAGAGAGAGGAGGCAACCAGTGCGGCGGCACTGGCCAGGAGGCAGCAACCGGCAATCAGGGTGATCCGCCCCTGAACGGAAAGAGAACTCATGCCACGATTTCCTATCGTTTACGGAGGTGAACACTGTATCGGTTTTGGATACAAAAACTTAACTAAATCAACTCAGATCCAGGCTCAGTTGATTAATTTCCCCGGTCCCGGGCAGACCGACCACCAGACCCAGCAGACGGATGGGTTTTCCTTGAGCCCGTTGCAGCCCCTCGTGCAACAGATCGTGGAAGCGAACGGCCTGATAGCTGCCCTTGCGGTAGACGGTGGTTTGATGAAAGTCGGCAAACTTGAGCTTGATCCCCTGCCCCATCAGCATCTCCGCCGGGCAGGCCTTGGCAAAACGCAGCTCCAGCTCGGGGATGAGCCGGCTCAGTACCTCCCAGCAGGCTGCCTCGTCCAGCACGTCGCTGGCGAGCGTGGTCTCCACGCCTATGGTCTTGCGCACCCGCTGGGCCTGCACCGGCTGCTCGTCGTGGCCCCAGATGCGGCCGGCCAGCATCTCCCCGAGCTTGCCGAAACGGGCGATCAGCTCCTCGTTGCCGAGCTGGCGCGCATCCTCGCAGGAGTAAAGCCCGAGGGACTCCAGTCGATCCGCCGTCTTGCGACCGACCCCGGGCAGCTTGCCGAGGGGGAGCTGGCGCACGAACTCGTCCACCTCCCGGGGCCGTATCACGAACAGGCCGTCCGGCTTGCGCTGCTCGGAGGCGAGCTTGGCCAGGAACTTGTTCGGGGCCACCCCGGCCGAGGCGGTCAACCCCAGCTCGGCGTTGATCGCGGCGCGGATCTCCGTCGCCATCAGGGTGGCGCTGCCGCCGCAGTGGGGGCTCATCGTCACATCGAGGTAGGCCTCATCGAGAGAGAGCGGCTCCACCTGCTCGGTGTAGCGCCTAAAGATGGCTTGCAGCTGGCGGGAAGTCTCCTTGTAAACGGCCATCCGCCCGGGGATCAACACCAGCGGGGGGCAGAGCTTCCTGGCCAGGGCGCTCGGCATGGCGGAGCGCACCCCGAAACGGCGCGCCACATAGTTGCAGGTCGAGATGACGCCGCGCCGATCGGCGGCGCCGCCGATGGCGAGCGGCACGTCCCGCAGGGCCGGGTTGTCCCGCATCTCCACCGCGGCGAAGAAGCAGTCCATGTCGATGTGAATGATCTTTCGCATGTCGGGTCTGTTGTCGTGTCGATGCCGGCCATATGGCCACGGGCGGGGCGGCCTGCCGGCGACACCACTGTATGGATAACCAGTTTGTTGACTCATGCTACCCCAGCCCTGTCATTTCTACCAGTCTGCGAGCGGACGCGGCGGCATAGACTCTCAGGGCCACATCCACACGAGACTCAAGGAGGAGAGCATGAGCATCATCCGGGCGGGGCTCTGCCTGCTGTTGTTGCCACTGGCGACCATGGCCAAGGATCACCCGACGGCCGAGTGCAGCTGGTTGTACGAGCGCATCGAGATACTGGAAACCGCCATCAGGCAGGGAGATGAACTGGGCACCAGGGAGGAGCTGGCGAAGAGGAAGGCGGAGTTCAAGAAGAAGGCGTGCGGTCAATACGATTACTGAACGCCATATAAAAGCGAGCCGACCCAGGGTCGGCTCGCTTGCACGGGATGTTCCTGCCGGGGCAGATGCGTGCCGTCAGATGATGCGGTTATCCACCAGCATCTTGCGACGGGCCTCTTCCTTGGCCATCTTCTTCTTGCGGTTGTCGCAAGGCTCAGGGCAATCGCACTCCTTTTCGATACCTATGGTGCCGAGGCCCCCGCAGGATCCGGAGATGGATTTGCGCTGGAAGATGTAGCCGATGGCCATGGCCACCACGACCATCAGAAACACCCCGAAGGTGATCAGAAAGATCTGCATGTCGTTACCCCTTACTTCTTGACCAGATAAGGTTTGAAGGCATCCGAATACGCCTCTTCAAAACCGTCGTCCGTCTTGGTGATGGTGAAGATAGCCAATCCCCGCTCCTTGGCATAGGCCAGGCTCTTCTCCGTGCCCATGACCATGAACACGGTCGCCAGCCCGTCTGCGGTCATGCAGGAGGGGTGGATGACGGTCACCGACACCAGGCGGTGGGTGATGGGCTTGCCCGTCAGCGGATCCATGGTGTGGGAGAAGCGCTTGCCATCCAGCTCGTAGTAGTTGCGATAGTCCCCCGAGGTGGCCACGCCGTTGTCACCCGGAACTATCACTTCCTGCACAGTGCCGGCATTGGCGGTGGGCTTCTCGATGGCCACGCGCCAGGGATGCCCCTTGCCGTTGACGCCGTTGATCCGCAGCTCGCCGCCGATCTCCACCAGATAGTTGCGCGCCCCCTGGGACTCCAGGTATTCGGCCACCTTGTCCACCCCGAAACCCTTGGCAATGGCGGAGAGATCCACGTAAAGATCCGGGATGTCCTTTTGCAGGGTATCGGCGTCGACAGAGGTTATCACATGCAGATTGCCAAGGCCCGTTTTCTGCCGGGTCTGGGCGATCAGCTCATCGCTCGGTACCTTGGTCGGTTTTGCGTCCGGCCCAAAGCCCCACAGATTGACCAGGGGACCGACGGTGACGTCCAGCGCCCCCCGGCTCTCGCGGCCAATGTGAATGGCCTCGGTCACCACCCGCGCGGTATCGCGGGAGACCACCACAGGGGTCGAATCCTTGTGCTGGTTGAAACGCGACAGCTCGGAGTCGGGCCTGTAGGTCGACATCTGATCGTTGACCCGCTCCAGCAGCACATCGACTTCGGCCTGCAGCTTGGCCCCATCCTTGACGGCGTCATCCGCCACCTTGATGGAGTAGTAGGTACCCATGGTGCTGCCGGTGATGTGGATCTCCGGCTTGGATTGGACCGTTTCCTGACCGCACCCAGTCAAGAAAAAGGCTAGCCCGAAGGCTAGCCAGGTCTTTACAACGCTGTGCATGGATTAACCACCGAAGTCATCCAGCAGGATGTTCTCGTCTTCAACGCCGAGGTTTTTCAGCATGTTGATGACGGCGGCGTTCATCACGGGAGGTCCGCACATGTAGAACTCGCAATCCTCAGGCGCCTCGTGGCTCTTGAGGTAGTTCTCGAACAGCACGTTGTGGATGAAGCCGGTGTAGCCATCCCAGTTGTCTTCCGGTTGCGGATCGGACAGGGCGACGTGCCACTGGAAGTTGTCGTTCTCGGCGGCCAGCATGTCGAAGTCTTCGACATAGAACATCTCGCGCTTGGAACGGGCACCGTACCAGAAGCTCATCTTGCGCTTGGTCTTCAGACGGCGCAGCTGGTCGAAGATGTGGGAGCGCATCGGCGCCATGCCCGCACCACCGCCGATGAACACCATTTCGGCGTCCGTGTCCTTGGCGAAGAACTCGCCGAACGGACCGGAGATGGTCACCTTGTCACCCGCCTTCAGGCTGAAGATGTAGGAAGACATCTGGCCGGGAGGGGCAGTCCAGTTGCTGGGCGGCGGGGTCGCGATCCGCACGTTCAGCATGATGATGCCGAACTCTTCCGGATAGTTCGCCATGGAGTAGGCACGGATGATCGGCTCGTTGACCTTGGACTCCAGCTCGAAGATCTTGAAGCGATCCCAGTCACCGCGATACTCCTCGGGAATATCGAAGTTCTTGTACTGCACGTGGTGGGCAGGGGCTTCGATCTGGATATAACCACCGGCGCGGAACGGCACGCTCTCGCCATCGGGGATCTGCAGCTTGAGCTCCTTGATGAAGGTGGCCTTGTTGTCATTGGAAATGACGGTACAGTCCCACTTCTTCACGCCGAAGATCTCTTCCGGCAGCTCGATGTCCATGTCGGAACGGACGGTCACCTGGCAAGCCAGACGCTCGCCGTGACGGGCTTCGCCCTTGCTGATGTGATCCAGTTCGGTCGGCAGGATGTCGCCGCCGCCGGCTTTCACGCGCACCTTGCACTGACCACAGGAGCCGCCGCCGCCGCAGGCGGAGGAGACGAAGATACCGCTGCCGGCGAGCACGCCGAGCAGCTTGCCACCCGCCGGGCTGGTCACAGCCTTGGCCGGGTCGCCGTTGATGCTGATTGTCACGTCACCGGCGGTCACCAGCTTGGACTTGGCGAACAGAATGACTGCCACCAAGGCCAGCAGGATCACGGTGAACATGACCACACCCAGAATAATTTCCATCTATATTTCCTTTCCGATTACAGGGAAATACCAGAGAAGGACATGAAGCCCAGCGCCATCAGACCCGCGGTGATGAAGGTGATGCCGAGGCCACGCAGGCCTTCCGGAACATCGGAGTACTTCATCTTCTCGCGGATCCCTGCCATCGCAACGATGGCCAGCATCCAGCCTGCACCCGAACCCACGCCATAGACCACGGACTCAACAAAGTTGTAGTCACGCTGCACCATGAAGGAGACGCCACCGAAGATGGCGCAGTTCACGGTGATGAGCGGCAGGAAGATACCGAGGGCGTTGTAGAGAGCCGGGAAGTACTTGTCCAGCGCCATCTCCAGGATCTGCACCAGGGCCGCAATCACCCCGATGAAGGTGATGAAGCTCAGGAAACTGAGATCCAGGCCGGAGACCAGGGCACCGTCTTTGAGCACGTAGTTGTAGATCAGGTTGTTGGCCGGGACGGCAACGGTCTGAACCACGATAACGGCAATCCCCAGGCCCATGGCAGTCTTGACCTTCTTGGACACCGCCAGGAAGGTACACATCCCCAGGAAGAAGGAGAGCGCCAGGTTCTCGATGAAGATCGAGCGAATCAACAGACTGATATAGTGTTCCATACCTTAATCCTTCGCCTCCACCTGCTTGGGATCCTTGGTGCGCACGCCCCAGATGATCAGACCAATGATGAAGAACGCACTCGGCGGCAGCAGCAGCAGGCCGTTCGGCACATACCAGCCACCATTGTTCACCAGCGGCAGCAGTTCGATGCCGAACCAGGTGCCGGAGCCCAGGATTTCACGCACGGTGGCCACGGTCAGCAGCACGGCGCCATACCCCAGACCGTTGCCGATACCGTCCAGGAAGGAGGGCAGCGGGGCACTCTTCATGGCGTAGGCTTCGGCACGGCCCATCACGATACAGTTGGTGATGATGAGGCCGACGAACACCGACAGTTGCTTGGAGATGTCGTAGGCATACGCCTTGAGCACCTGGTCAACCACGATAACCAGCGAGGCAATCACCGCCATCTGGGCGATGATCCGCACGCTGTTCGGGATCTGGTTGCGGATCAGGGAGATGAACAGGTTCGAGAAGGCGGTGACCGCGGTAACGGCCAGCGTCATCACGAACGCCGTCTTCATCTGGCTGGTAACGGCCAGCGCGGAACAGACACCCAGCACCTGCAGTGCGATGGGGTTGTTGCCGAGCACAGGCGTCAACAGCAACTTCTTCATTTCGCTCTTGTCAGCCATTGTTGATTTCTCCTGCACGTACCTTGGCCAGGAAGGGACCGAAGCCCTTGGGGCCCATCCAGAAGTCGAAGGTGTGCTGTACACCATTACCGGTCAGGGTTGCACCAGACAGGCCGTCGATTTCATGCTCGGAGCCAGCCGGAGCATGGCCCTTGATCACCCGCAGCGCAGGCTGACCGCTCTGGTCGAACAGCTTCTTGCCGACGAACAGCTCGCGCCAGGCCGGGTTCTCGATCTCGCCACCCAGACCCGGGGTTTCGCCGTGATCGTAGTAGGTGATGCCCTTGATGGTCTGGCCGTCGGCCGCGACCGCCACGAAGGCGTACATGGTGGACCACAGACCCTGGCCGTAGATCGGCAGGATGATGTTGTCGACCTTGCCCTCGGCATCTTTCGCGAAGAACACGGGGACCAGCTTGGAGATCTGGCGCAGGCCTGCCTTGTCGTCGGCCGGAGCCAGACGAATGTTCTGGGCAGGATCCTTGGCAGCGACCTTGGTGTCGAAGTTGTCGGCGTCGCCGTCAACGAACTCACCGGTGGCCAGATCCACCAGACGCGCTTCAATCTTGTCGCCATACAGCTTGGCCAGGTCACGCTTGGCCACGGTGCTGACGTCGACGCCGGCGACGGACAGGATGTTGCTTTGCTTGTCCAGCGCCTTGTTTTCCAGCTGGGCCGGACGCAGACCCACGGCGGCCACGGAGACCACGATGGAGCAGACCAGACACAGACCGGTCACTACGGCAAGCGTGCCGGTAGTAGAGTCTTTATTAAACGCCACGTGCGATCCTCCGCTTGATGTTCGCCTGCGCCACGAAATGGTCAAACAAGGGGGCAAACAGGTTGGCAAACAGAATGGCCAGCATCATGCCTTCCGGGAACGCGGGGTTCACCACCCGGATCAGCACGACCATCACGCCGATGAGGGCGCCATACCACCACTTGCCCTTGTTGGTGAAGGCAGCGGAGACCGGATCGGTTGCCATGAAGGCCATACCGAAGGCGAAGCCACCCAGCACCAGGTGCCAGTGCCACGGCATGTTGAACATGGGGTTGGTGTCGGAACCGATGACGTTGAACAGCAGGGAAGTCGCAACCATGCCCACCATCACGCCGGCGATGATGCGCCAGGAGGCGATACGCATGTAGACGATCATGGCCGCACCGATGAGGATCATCAGGGTGGAGACTTCGCCGATGGAGCCCGGCAGGTTGCCGAGGAAGGCGTCCATCCAGCTGATGGCTTCACCGGTGGCACCGTTGATCAGCGCCATCTGGCCGCCCTGTGCCCACTGGCTCAGTGCAGTTGCGCCGGAGAAGCCGTCGACGGCAACCCAGACCGCATCACCGGAGATCTGACCCGGGTAGGCGAAGAACAGGAAAGCACGACCCGCCAGCGCCGGGTTCAGGAAGTTCTTGCCGGTACCACCGAACACTTCCTTGGCCAGCACCACGCCGAAGGTGATACCCAGGGCAGCTTGCCACAGGGGCAGCTCGGGCGGCACGATCAGGGCGAACAGGATGGAGGTCACGAAGAAGCCTTCGTTGATCTCGTGCTTGCGCACCATGGCGAACAGCACTTCCCAGAAACCACCGACGATGAAGACAGTGATGTAGATCGGGAAGAAGTGCGCCGCACCGATCAGCATCTTGCTGCCGACACCGGCCACGGCCGGATCCAGGGAGGCACCGAACAGGGTAGCCAGGGCGTATTGCCAGCTATCGGCACCGGCCGCGCTGCCCAGGTGGGCGATGGCGGCGATGGACTGGTTGCCGACGTTGTACATGCCCCAGAACATGGCTGGGAACACGGCCAGCCATACCATGATCATCATGCGCTTCAGATCGATGGCATCACGGACGTGGGCGGCATTGCGGGTCACGGAACCCGGGGTATAAAACAGGGTGTACGCCGCTTCGAACAGGGCATAGTACTTGGCGTACTTGCCACCCGGCTCGAAGTGATGTTCCATATTTTCAAGAAGTTGCTTGAAACTCATCGCTTAACCTTCCAGTTCGATCTTGGTCAGGCACTCACGCAAGACGGGGCCGTACTCTGTCTTGCCGGGGCAGACGAAGGTACAGAGCGCCAAATCTTCCTCATCCAGCTCCAGGCAGCCGAGCGCCTGCGCGCTGTCGGTGTCGCCGGAGATCAGATCCCGCAGCAGCAGGGTCGGCAGGATGTCGAGCGGCATCACGCGCTCATAGTTACCGATAGGCACCATGGAGCGATCACTACCGTTGGTGGTGGTAGTGAAGTTGATGAGTTTGCCCTTCATCAGATGAGAGAGGGTGGTACGGGTGATGGAGAACTTGTTGGCACTGGGTTTGACCCAGCCCATGAACTCTTTCTCGCGACCTTCGCCCAGCACGCTCACCTGATTGTGGAAGCGACCCAGGTAGTCGTGAACACCGTCAGCCTTGGCACCGCTCAGCAGGGAACCGGAGATGATGCGGTTCTCGTCCGCGCGCAGCTCGTTGTTGGTCAACTGGCTGAGGCAGGCGCCCATGCGGGTGCGCAGCAGGCGCGGCTTGATCACGTTCGGGCCGGCCAGGGAGATCACCTTGTCGGTGAAGATCTGGCCAGTGGTGAACAGCTTGCCGTAGGCGATCACGTCCTGATAGTTGATGTGCCACTGCACCTTGTTGGCACCGACCGGATCCAGGAAGTGGATATGGGTGCCCGGCAGACCGGCAGGATGCGGACCGACAAACACCTCTTCCTTGACCTGGGCCAGGGAGGCGTGCGGCAGGCTGCCTTCGCCCTTGCAGACGTAGACGGTGCCATCGGTCAGGCGGGTCAGCACGGCCAGACCGTCGAGGAAGGCCTGGGCCTGTTCCTTGATGATCAGCTCCGCACTGGCGGCCAGCGGGTTGGTGTCCATGGCGGTGACGAAGATGGCGCGCGGGGTGGAACCCACGGCCGGCACCTTGCTGAACGGGCGGGTGCGCAGTGCGGTCCATTGGCCTGATGCGACCAGGATCTCCTGCACCTTGCTGCGCTCGAGCTTGGCCAGCTCGGCGGAGGCAAAGTGCTCGAAGGTCACCTGCTCGTCGGACCCATCGATGTCGATGACAACGGATTGCAGAATGCGCTTGGCACCACGGTTGATCTCAGATACCACACCGGTGGCGGGGGCCGTGAATTTAACGCCGGGATTCTTCTTATCTTCGAAGAGCTCCTGACCTTTAATGACGCGATCACCTACTTTGACAAACATAGTAGGACGCATCCCCACGAACTCTTCGCCGAGTGTAGCAACACGGGTGATGGCCGGGCCATCGTAGATTACTTGCTCCGGAGCACCCAGCACGGGGATGTCCAGTCCTCTTTTAATTGTAATCATACTCACTTGCACTACCGTTAAGGGAAGACAGGTTGGTTAGCGCCGAGAAATACATCACGACGAGTTGTTGAATGAGCCCGTCAACATCGCGAATCACTGTCGAAGAAATAAACAAATCAGCAACATACAGGATCATTCAAAAGCGCCTGAGTTTACCACCTTAGGCAAGTTTGCCGCCACGCCAAATGGGGAAAATCCCCGTCCTATCACAAAATTAACCCTCACTGAATATTTCGCCCACGCCCTTGCACACCGTGGTTTTAAAGGATTTTTTGTTTTAATACCCAAATGTGGGTAATCAAACTTGCCGCGAGCATGGATTAGAAAAAATAATCCAACCACGCCTTTGACCCCGCTGAAACAGCCAGGCAAGAGGGCGGCATGCTCGTGACAAAATCGTTAGCCTCGCGCACAACCGCCCGGTGGCGGGCTCAGGCGAAGGGGGATTTGCTGACACACCCCGGCGTCTTGGGGGCCTCTTCCCGGGCCTGCCACTCGGCTTCTGTATAGGTATGCAGCGCCAGCGCATGGATGGCCCCCGCCAGCTCTTCCGCCAGCACCCCGTTGACCTGACGATGACGGCCCAGCAGGCGCTGGCCCTCGAACGCCTGGCTCACCACCACGACCTTGAAGTGGCTCTCGGAGCCCGGGGCCACCCTGTGCATGTAGCTTTCGTTGATCACCTCCAGATGGGTGGGGGCGAGGGCAGCGGCCAGCTTGGCCTCTATCTGTTGTTGCATGCTCACGGTGAAGACTCCTCTCGAATGTCCCGCCATTGTAGCCAGGGTTGCGTACCGGATGCATCAGGGGGACGGGAAATGGCCAGCCTCTTCGCTGCGGGCTGGTGAATTTCTCCGCCGCCGCTAGAATAGCGCCACTTTCCTGCCCGCCGGACAACATGGCGCGGGCGGTCGTCATCCATTCAGCAACACCTTGGACTTCTTTATTATGCAAACCCTGCTCGACATGGCCCACTGCCGCCTGACCCTGTACCGTTACCCGCGGCAGAGCCAGGATCCCTTGCAGGCCTGGGACGCGGCGGACGAGTATCTGATCAACCAGTTGGCCGAGCATCCCCTCGAGCAGGACGGCCCCGTCATCATCATGAACGACGGCTTCGGCGCCCTGGCGGCCTACCTCTACGACCACTCTCCCGTCTGCGTGACCGACTCCCACATCAGCGAACGGGCCACCCTGGCCAACCTGGCGGAGAACGGCCTGGACAGCGGGACTGTCACCCTGCAGGATGCCCTGGCGCCCCTGCCAGACGCGCCCGCCCTGGTGGTGATCAAGGTCTCCAAGTATCAGGCGCTGCTGGAACAGCAGCTGCTGGCCCTGCGCCAGGTGGTCACCCCGGCCACCCGGGTGCTGGCCGCCGGCAAGGCCAAGGACATCCACACCTCCACCCTCAAGCTGTTCGAGAAGTATCTGGGGGAGACCCGCACCTCGCTCGCCTGGAAAAAGGCACGCCTCATTCACTGCACGCCCGCGGCCGAACGGCCCACGCTGGCCAACCCCTTCCCGACCGTCTGGCCGCTGGAAGGCACCACCATGCAGATCCACAACCACGCCAACGTGTTTTCGCGCACCAGCCTGGATATCGGTGCCCGCTTCATGCTGGACAACCTGCCGATCCACAGCGCCCGCAAGGTGATCGATCTGGGCTGCGGCAACGGCGTGCTGGGGCTCTCCCTGCTGGCGCGGGACAGCGAGGTGGAGGTGACCTTCATCGACGAATCCCACATGGCGGTGGCCTCGGCCCGCCTCAACGTCGAGCACAACCTGCCGGATGCCCTGCCCCGGGCCCGCTTCCTGGTCAACAACTGTCTCGACGACGTGCCCGCCGGAGCAGCGGACAGGATCCTCTGCAACCCCCCCTTCCACCAGCTGCAGGCGATCACCGATCACATCGCCTGGCAGATGTTCAGCGATGCGCACCGGGTATTGCCTCAAGGGGGGGAACTCTGGATAGTAGGCAACCGTCATCTGGACTATCACAACAAACTCAAGCGCCTGTTTGGCAACGCACAAGTCGTTGCGTCGAACAGCAAATTCGTTATTTTGAAAGCCATCAAACGCTAAAGACAAAGCTAAAGGAAACCCATGATGAAAAAGTCACTCTTGCTGCTGGCAGCCCTGGTGCTGGGTGGTTGTGCCACTCACTGGCCGGAGAGCGCACTGATCAACCCGCAGGTCATCCCCTCCAACCAGCAGTACTACTCTGGCAACCGCATCACCATGGAAGGGGTGGACAATCGTGAAGCCGCCTATGTCTTCTCCATCAAGAAGAAAGAGAAGGCCCCTGTGCTGGTCAACAGCAGCCAGCCCCTCAACAACCTGCTGGCGGAGAAGCTCGCCGAGGGTCTGCGCAGCCAGGGCCTGGAAGTAGGCAACAGCGGCACCACCAACCTGACGCTGGCCATCACCACTGCCGCCGTCACCGTGGAAGAGAAGACCTTTACCTATGTCACCAAGTCCCGCGTCAGCCTGCAGGTGATCGCCGACTTCCAGGGCAGCAAGCTGACCAAGCAGTTCAACATGTCTTCCAGCAAGGAAGAGCCGGGTGAGCCGAGCATGGCCGACCTCGAGTCGACCCTGAACCAGCAGCTCGGCAGCGTGCTGCAACAGATCATGGCGGATACCGCACTGCGCGGCTATCTCAAAGGCCAACCGAGCTGAGCGAGGAGATACCGATGAAGAAACTCTGGCTACTGGCCACCCTGATCGCCCCCCTGGCTTTCGCCGGCCCCAAAGTCCAGATGGAGACCAATCATGGCACCATCGTCGTGGAGCTGGCATCCAAGCAGGCGCCCCAGACGGTGAAGAACTTCCTGCGCTACGTGGCGGACGGCAGCTATGACGGCAGCCTGTTCCACCGGGTGATCCAGAACTTCGTGGTGCAGGGTGGAGGCTACAACCAGCAGTTCCAGCCGCTGCCGACCTTCGATCCCGTGGTCAATGAATCCCGGGGTGGCCTGCCCAACAAGCGCGGTACCATCGCCATGGCACGCACCCAGGCGGTCGACAGCGCCACCCGCCAGTTCTATTTCAACCTGGTGGACAACGACAACCTCAACGCCAATGCCGGCGCCGGTTACACCGTGTTCGGCCAGGTCGTGAAGGGCATGGAGGTGCTGGACAAGCTGGCTCAGGTACAGACCGGCTACAGCTCCATCCTGCGCGCCAACGACGTCCCCACCAGCCCCATCATCCTGAAGAAGGTGGTGTTGCTAGCGGACAAATAACGCGGGCCGGATCACATTCCGCCGCCCCCCTGAACGGGTCACCGCCCTCCTTTTCTATACTCTGCCCTTGCCCGATGATTGCGGGACACAAAAGCAGAGCGAGGAGGAGCCGGTGACCTGTCACGATTACATAGCCCAACACGCCGGCCCGCTGGCCCAGGCGGTTCGTCATTTCCTGGCACGGGAAATCCCCTATCACCAGCTGGAAGATTTGAGCTGGCAACTGCTCTCCCACTGGCAGGCCCTCCCCGTCATCCCCATGGACAAGACCCCCGCCAACGAGCGAGAAGGGGTGTTCTGGCACCTGCTGCACAGCCTGCATCTGTGGGATGAGCAGCAACTCGTCTGCGACACCTGGCTGCGCCTGCAGCTGATGGCCTGCGCCAACTTCCTCACCGCCGAGGGACCCTGCCCGGGTCACTGCATCGGTTCACGCCCCTGAATCCTGCCGGTCCCGCTCGGCTTGCCTTGGCTATGCCTCCCGAACCTGACAAAATGACCCCCTTTTCTCTGAGGAGTCAGGCAGTTGAACAACCTCCGCCCGCCCAGCCACACCCCAGGTCGCGCCACCCGCTGGCGAGATGCCCTCGCCGTCTATCTCGAAGCGCGGGTGCTCATCCTGTTTGCCATGGGGTTCTCCTCCGGTCTGCCGCTGCTGCTGGTCTTCGGCACCCTCTCGTTCTGGCTGCGCGAGGCGGATGTCAGCCTGACCGACATCGGCTACATGAGCTGGGTGGCGCTGGCATATGGCTTCAAATGGCTGTGGTCACCCCTGGTGGATCGACTGCCCCTGCCCCTGCTCTCCCGGCTGCTGGGACGGCGGCGCAGCTGGATGCTGCTCTCCCAGGTGTTGATCGCCCTCTCCCTGGTCGGCATGGCCTATTGCGATCCCAAGACCCAGCTCGCCCAGCTGGCCCTGTTCGCCCTACTGGTGGCTTTCGCCTCCGCCACCCAGGACATCGTCATCGACGCCTACCGTATCGAGTCTGCGCCAGAGCGGTTGCAGGCGGCCATGGCCGCCTCCTACATGACCGGGTACCGACTCGCCATGATCATGGCCGGGGCGGGGGCGCTGGCGCTGGCCGCCTGGCTTGGCAGCAACAGCGGCTATGACTACCGCGGCTGGCAGCTCACCTATCTCTTGATGGGGGGCCTGATGTCCCTCGGCGTCATCACCACCCTGTTCTGTCACGAGCCCGTCATCGACATTGCCGCCCAGAATGAACAGCAAGCGGAGCGCAAGGCGCAGCTGATAGCGCGGGGCTGGTCATCCTCCCTGGCCGGGCTCGGTGCCTGGACCTACGAGGCCATCTGGTGCCCGTTTGCCGACTTCTTCCGCCGCTACGGGACCTCGGCCCTGCTGATCCTCGGGCTCATCGCCTGCTATCGCATCTCGGACGTGGTGATGGGGGTGATGTCCAACAGCTTCTACGTGGACCTGCAATTCAGCAAGACGGAGGTGGCCACCATCACCAAGGTGTACGGCGTCATCATGACGCTGGTGGGGGCGGCGCTCGGGGGGGTGCTGGTGATGCGCTTTGGCACCTTGCGCATCCTGTTTCTCGGCGCCGTGCTGACCGCCAGCACCAACCTGCTGTTCGCCCTGCTCAACGAGGTGGGTCACGATCTGGAGCTGCTGACCATTATCATCTCCCTGGACAACCTCAGCGCCGGCATCGCCACGGCTGCGTTTGTGACCTATCTGTCGAGCCTGACCAACGTGGCCTTCTCGGCCACCCAGTACGCGTTGTTCAGCTCCATCATGCTGTTGCTGCCCAAGTTGCTGGCGGGGTTTTCCGGTCAGGTGGTCGAGCTTGTCGGCTACAGCCGCTTCTTCATCGGCACCAGCCTGCTCGGCGTACCGGTGATGATTTTGATCATCATTGTCGCCAAACGAAACAGTGGTTTGTCACCACAAACGAGCAAATAGCAAGCGTTTGCTAATTTTTGGGGGTGATTAGATTCACAAATCCTGACAAAGTTCCCTGGTGCTTGTTTATCCGTTGAATTTATTTGGCTAGAATCCCTCCCGCTCCTTGTGGGCAGGCTACGGAAAACCTCAACTAACGCACAAGAGACCAATAAAATGGCCAAATTTACCAAGACTCTGATCGCTGCCGGTCTGCTGGCTGCCTCCGCCACTCCGGCCTTTGCTGCCGATTACAGCGGCGACATCCACAAGAACGACTACAAGTGGTTCCAGTTCAACGTGATGCACACCATCGACCAGCTGCCCTACAGCGAGTCTGAAGGTGGTTACAACGATACCTACTTCGAAATGGAGTTTGGTGGCCGTTCCGGTATCTTCGATCTGTACGGTTACGTCGACGTCTTCGACATCTTCCAGAACCGTCACGACGACAAGCACAACCAAGACAACCTGTTCATCAAGTTCGCACCGCGTATCTCCATCGATGCCATGACCGGCAAAGATCTCTCCTTCGGTCCGATCCAGGAAGTCTACATCGCCAACCTGGTCAACGTAGGTGGTCCGGATGGTCTGTTTGAAGCCATGACCGGTCTTGGTGCCGACGTACAAGTGCCCTGGTTCGGCAAAGTTGGCATGAACCTGTATGCACGTCACGTCAACGAAGGCGGTGGCGAGCAGGGCTGGAACGGCTATCAGTTCTCCATGAACTGGTTCAAGCCTTTCTACACCTTCTCCAACGGCAGCTTCGTAGCCTATCAGGGTTACCTGGATCACCTGTTTGATGCCAAGGACACTTCCACCGACGGTACCGCCATGTTCAACGGCCTGTACTGGCACTCCGACCGCTACGCCGTCGGTTACGGTCTGAAGTACTTCAACGACATCTACGGCATCCAGAACGGTTCCTACGGTCTGAAGACCACTGGTTTCGGCCACTACTTCTCCGTGACCTACAAGTTCTAATCGAACCTGTCGTCGACGGACACAAAAAACCGGAGCCATGGCTCCGGTTTTTTTATGGCCTGATACAGGAACAAGGGGAGAGACTCGCCCTCCCCGCCCAAATCAGTCGCGGAAGTTCTGGAACTGCATCGGCTGGCCCAGCTCGGCGCCACGCACCAGAGCCATGGTCTCCTGCAGATCGTCGCGCTTCTTGCCGGTGACCCGCACCTCGTCGCCCTGGATGGCAGCCTGCACCTTGATCTTGGAATCCTTGATCAGCTTCACCAGCTTCTTGGCGACTTCCTTGTCGATCCCTTGCTTGAACTTCACGGTCAGGTGGAAACGCTTGCCGGAGTGAACGCTGTCACCCACGTCCATGGAGCTGTTTTCGATCTGGCGCTTGAGCAGGGCGCCGCGCAGGATCTCGACCATCTGCTTGAGCTGGAAATCCGCGTCAGCCTCCAGTTTCACCTCTTCCTTGTTCAATTCGAAGCTGGCTTCCACGCCACGAAAATCGAAACGGGTCGCCAGTTCACGATTGGCGTTATCGACGGCGTTCAACACCTCGTTCATTTTGACTTCAGAGACAATATCGAATGACGGCATAGCCGGGCTCCTCATGCTGTACTTCAGGTTGTACTTATCGGTGGGCAAATCTACCAGAAAACGGGCAAATTTGCTGATTTCGATAGGATTGCTCTGCTAGAATCCCCTGCGCACAGGAATGGTGAGACCCGTTAGTGTCCACCAAGCGACCTCTTCCCTTATCCCGGTAGGCGGTTGACCGGATTGCAGCCCTTACCTTGATCGAGCCTCTCCATGCCAAGCGGATTACGCGACAACAACCTGAAAACACACCGTCACCCTGTCTCTCCCGAGTGGACCCTGCTGGGCTGCGGTGCTCTGGGCGGCGTCTTTGCCTCCCTGCTGACCCAGAGCGGCCAGCCGACCCGCGTCCTGCTGCGCGAACGGCATCGCGCCACCCTGCACCCCGGTATCGACTTCACCTCCCTCGACGGTCACACCCAGCTCCTCGCCATCGAACGCGGCTTCATCGACAATCCAGGCAGCATCAAGCGCCTGCTGGTGATGACCAAGGCAGGGCAGGTGGTATCGGCCCTGGCCCCCCTGGTGGGTCAGCTGGCAGCAGGAGTACCAATAGTGTTGCTGCACAACGGCATGGGCATCGCCGAACAGGTGGTCACGCTCTTCCCCCACAACCCGGTGATCGCCGGCGTCACCAGCCACGGCGCCATGCAGAGCGGCCACTTCGTGTTCCGCCACACCGGCAAGGGCGAAACCTGGCTCGGCCCTGTCAACGAGGCGGCCAAGGCGCACGCCTATCTGGCGGACGAGCTCGCCAGTGCCCTCGGCCAGGCTGGCTGGGATGAGCAGATCCTGACCCGCCAATGGCAGAAGCTCGCCGTGAACTGCGCCATCAACCCGCTCACCGCCCTCTACAAACTCCGCAATGGCGAGCTGACGGGCCCGCGTTTTGCCGACGTCCTGCAGCAGATCTGCGTGGAGGTGGCGGATGTGATGCAGGCCGAAGGCCAGCCGACCGCCAGCGACGAGCTGCTGCGCCGCGTCATGATGGTGGTGGAGCTCACCGCCGACAATTACTCTTCCATGTATCAGGACATGGAGCAGGGTCGTGAGACCGAGATCGAGGCCATCACCGGCTTCCTGCTCGGCAGGGCCGCGGCGCATGGCATCGCGGTGCCGGTCAACCAGGGCCTCTATCAGGCCATCAAAGAGAAACAGTGACCCTGGCCGACCGGCCTGCGGTCGAGGAGCGAGCCATGAGCGTACTGGTATTGGTGGCCCCCGGGTCGGAAGAGATAGAGACGGTCGCCATCGTCGACACCCTGGTACGCGGTAGCATCGACGTGGTGCTGGCCTCCTGCTGCCCTACGGGAGCACGCCAGATCCGCGCCTCCCGGGGTGTACAACTGGTCGCAGATTGCCATCTCGATGAGCTGACCCGCCGCGATTTCGAGGCCATGGTCGTGCCGGGCGGTCTGCCCGGCAGCGAAGTGATCCGCGACACCCCTCTCGCCATCGACCTGCTGCGGGAGCAAGCCCAGCTCGGCCGCTGGCGCGCCGCCATCTGCGCCGCCCCCGCCGTGGTGCTGCACCATCACGGCTTGCTGGGGGATGCCAGCGCCACCTGCCATCCGGGCTTTCAGGCCCGCCTGCCCGCGGCGCAGCTGAGCACGGCCCGGGTGGTGACCGATGAAGCTCATCGCCTGATCACCAGTCAGGGCCCGGGTACCGCCATCGAGTTCGCTCTCGAGATAGTACGGGTACTACGAGGTGACGAGGCCGCCCGCGCGGTCGCAGGCCCCATGGTTCTCCCCCCTTCGGTATCGCCATAACCGCATCAGGCATTCCCCTTGGAACGACAGAGCCCCCTTGCCACTGGCAAGGGGGCTCTGCTATCAACCTTGTCCCTCAACTGCCGTACTGGCGCTGCATGCGCAGGGCGACATTGACCAGGGCGATCAGCACGGGCACCTCCACCAGCGGGCCGATGACGCCGGCGAAGGCCTGATCCGAACTCAGGCCGAACACGGCGATGGCGACCGCGATAGCCAGCTCGAAGTTGTTGCCTGTGGCGGTAAAGGCGATGGAGGCGTTCTTGTCGTAAGGGATGCCGAGCCGCTTGCCGATCAGGAAGCTGGCAAAGAACATCAGCACGAAGTAGACCACCAGCGGCACCGCCACCCGCAGCACGTCCATCGGCAGCTCGACGATCATCTCCCCCTTGAGGCTGAACATCAGCACTATGGTGGCCAGCAGGGCGATCAGGGTGATGGGGGAGATCGCCGGGATGAAGCGCTCGCGATACCACTGCTCCCCCTTCGCCCTGACCAGGTATTTGCGGCTCAGGAAGCCCGCAAGGAAGGGGATCCCCAGATAGATGAACACGCTCTTCGCGATGTCCAGCATGGTGATCTCCACCGCGAAGCCCTGCAGGCCGAACAGGGGCGGCAGGACAGTGATGAAGAGCCAGGCCATGAAGCTGTAGGTGAGGATCTGGAAGGCGCTGTTGAGCGCCACCAGGCCAGCCCCGTACTCCTTGCTGCCGCCGCCGAGATCGTTCCACACCAGCACCATGGCGATGCAGCGGGCGAGACCGATCAGGATAAGGCCCACCATGTAGCCCGGCTCGTCATGGAGGAACACCAGGGCAATCACGAACATCAGGATGGGGCCCACCAGCCAGTTCATCACCAGCGACAGGGTGATGGCGCGGCGATCCCGGGTCATGGCGCCCATGGTGCCGTAGTTCACCTTGGCGAGCGGCGGGTACATCATCAGGATGAGGCCGATGGCGAGCGGTATGTTGGTGGTGCCGACCGACATGGCCTCGTTCCACCGGGCGACCTGGGGGAAGAGGTAGCCAATCCCCACCCCCAGGGCCATGGCGACGAAGATCCAGAGTGTAAGGTTGCGATCGAGAAAACTCATTTTTTTGCTGACGGGCAGGTCGCCGCAGGGGGCGGTATTCATCGGGCGTCTCCGTGAAGGGATGAAACGGGGGGCTGATGGCGGGGCAGTCCGAGGGAGATCAGCGCCGCCAGCAGGATGAAGAGGGTGGAGATCCAGAGGCAGGCCTCGAGGCCATACAGCTGGAACACCAGCCCGGAGAGCAGGGTGCCGAGCAGGCGCCCCAGGGCATTGGCCATGTAGTAGAAGCCCACATCGAGCGATACACCGTCAGCGCCGGCGTAGCTGACGATGAGGTAGCTGTGCAGGGAGGAGTTGATGGCGAACAGGGCGCCGAACACCATCAGCCCCCCCACCAGCGTGAAGGCAGGATGCACCCCGTGGTGGAGCGCCAGGGCAATCAGGGCCGGGATCAGGGCCAGCGACAGCGCCCAGCCCATGGCCGCCTTGCCGTCGGGCACCCGCCCCGTCCGCTTGCCGGTAAAGCGCGGCGCCTGGGTCTGCACCACGCCATAGGCGATGATCCAGAGCGCGAGGAAGCCCCCCACAAACCAGTGATCCCAGCCAAAGCTGGAGGCGAGGTAGACGGGCAGCGCCACCACGAACCAGACGTCCCGGGCGCCGAACAGGAACAGACGGGCCGCCGACAGGGTGTTGATGGCGCGGCTCTTGGAGAAGATCTCCCTGAACTTGGGCTTGTTCCTGGCCTTGCCGAGCTCCCGCGTCAGGGTGAGCATGCTGACGCACCACACCAGCGCCAGGGCCAGGGCCATGGCCAGCACGGCCCCCTGGAACCCGAGCAGGGTCAGCAGGGCCCCCCCGAGGAAGAAGCCCATCCCTTTCAGGGCATTCTTCGAGCCCGTCAGGAGCGCCACCCACTGGTAGAGCTGCCCCTGTGCCTCCCCCGGCACCAGCAACTTGATGGCGCTCTTGGCACTCATCTTGTTGAGATCCTTGGCGATCCCCGAGAGTGCCTGGGCCGCCATCACCCAGGGAACCGTCAGCCAAACCGACGGCACCAGCAACATGGCGAGCGCCACCACCTGCAAGGCCAGCCCGATGTTCATGGTGCGGTTGAGCCCGAGGCGAGCCCCAAGCCAGCCCCCCACCAGATTGGTCACGACCCCGAAGATCTCGTAGAAGAGAAACAGGGTCGCGATGGCCAGCGGGCTGTAACCCAGGCCGTGGAAGTAGAGCACCACCAGCATGCGCAGGGCGCCATCGGTCAGGGTGAAGGCCCAGTAGTTGCCGGTCACCAGCAGATACTGGCGGATCTCGGGGGAGAGGCGGGTCGCTGCCATGGCCGGATTATCCTTGCGCCTTGTCCATCTGCCCCACCATGCGCATCAGCTCGGCGGTGCGGTTGGCATAGCCCCACTCGTTGTCATACCAGGCGTAGATCTTCACCTGTGTCTCATTGATCACCATGGTGGAGAGGGCATCTATGGTGCAGGAGCGCGGATCCGTCCGGTAATCCACCGAGACCAGGGGACGCTCTTCATAGCCCATGATCCCCTTGAGCTCGTTCATGGCCGCCCCCTTGAGCAGGCCGTTGACCTCGGCCTCCGTGGTCGGGCGACTCACCTCGAACACGCAGTCGGTGAGGGAGGCGTTGGCGAGGGGCACCCGCACCGCATGGCCGTTCAACTTGCCCTTGAGCTCGGGGAAGATGTGGGTGATGGCGGTGGCGGACCCCGTGGTGGTGGGGATCAGGCTCAGGCCGCAGGCCCTGGCACGGCGCAGGTCGGCGTGGGGGGCATCCAGGATGGTCTGGGTGTTGGTGATGTCGTGGATGGTGGTCATGGATCCGTGCCTGATGCCGAGCTGCTCGTGGATCACCTTGACCACGGGTGCCAGGCAGTTGGTGGTGCAGGAGGCTGCGGTCACTATGGGGTGCAGGGCCTTGTCGTAGAGGTGATGGTTGACCCCCATGACGACGTTGAGGACCCCCTCCTCCTTGACCGGTGCCGTGACCACGACCCGCTTCACCCCCTGCGCCAGATAAGCGTCAAGCAGGGCCTTGGTCTTCATCTTGCCGGAGGCCTCGATCACCACGTCACAGCCGGACCAGTCGGTCTGGCCTATCTCCTTGTTGCGAGTGCAGAGGATGCGATGGTTACCGATCACCATCTCGTCCCCCTCGCTGCTGGCTTCATGATGCCAGCGGCCATGGACCGAATCGAAGGTGATGAGGTGTGCCAGGGCGGCCGCATCCCCGGCTGGGTCATTGATGCGCACGAACTCCACGTCTTCCCAGTCGAAGGCGGCGCGAAACGAGAGGCGGCCCATGCGGCCAAAGCCGTTGATACCTACTTTGATGGTCATGCTGTTTTCCTTAACCGGCGAATGAATAGTGACTGTTGAGGTAGTTAACATGCGGGGTCAGGGTCAGTGCCTTGGGACGCAGCCCCTGCACCATCCCCTTGACCACAGCGGGGGCATAGCCCGCCTCCAGCAGCAGGATGGCCGCCATCAGCCCGGTACGGCCCGAGCCGCCGCGGCAATGGATCGCCAGGGTCTGGCCTGCGGCAAGCCGTGCCAGCAGATCTGCCTTGTGACTGGCAAAGGCCTGACTGAAGGGCGCCTCGGGGGCGCAGTCGTCCTCCACCGGCAGATGGAACCAGGCCAGCCCCAGGGCAGCGCACTCGGCGGGCATGGCATCGGCCTGGAACTGTGCCAGCTCGGCACTCGGCATCAGGGTGACTACCGCATCAGCCCCGGCGGCTTGCAGGGTCTTGAGGGAGGCTTGCAAGGAAGCCTCCTTGGTGCCTGGGCAGGGAGTGAAGATAAGGCGGGCGCCATTATCCAGGTTCAGTGTGTCGAAAGGGTGCATGATAAACGGCGACTCCGTGGCTCGTTGAAACGTCATATTGATGAAAAACGGTGGGTGCGCAAGAGCCCCGAAAGGCCCCTGGATGTCACCCGACAGCCATCTCCTCCGGGTGGACGGGATGGCATAAGGCGTGCAGCTCCCGGGCCCCGACCGGCTCGACCGCCAGCAGGGGCACCACGGCATAGCGCCGGGCATGCTCCCCCTTCACCGCCGCGATATATGGCTGCTGGTGACGGGCACGCCGGCGCAGCATGGGGGAGCGCACGCCGACCGGGGAGAGCATGTGGTTCACGACCCAGGCCCAGGGCTCGATGCCGGCACGGCGCAGGTCCGCCTGCAGGTTGGCCGCCTCCTGCACCGGGGTGGGTTCGGGCAGGGTGACGATCATCACCTTGGTCTGTTTCGGGTCTTGCAGCTGCATCATGGGGGTGGTGAAGTGCATCCCCTTGCTGCCCATCTGCCGGGCGATCTCCCTGTGGTAGGCCCCGGTCGCATCGAGCAGCAGCAGGGTATGGCCGGTCGGCGCCGTGTCCATCACCACGAAACGCCTGCCGGCCTCGCGAATGATCCGCGAGAAGGCCTGAAACACGGCGATCTCTTCGGTGCAGGGGGAGCGCAGATCCTCCTCCAGCAGGGCCCGGCCCTGGGCATCCAGGCTCGCCCCCTTGGTGGCCAGCACCTGGGCACGGTAACGCTCGGTCTCGGCGCGGGGGTCGATGCGGCTCACCGCCAGGCTGGGCAGCGCGTCTGCCAGGGTTTCCCCCAGATGGGCGGCGGGATCGGACGTGGTGAGATGCACGGGCAGCCCCCGGCTCGCGAGCTCCACCGCCACCGCGGCCGCCAGGGTGGTCTTGCCGACGCCCCCCTTGCCCATCAGCATGATGAGCCCGTGGCCGTCGGCGGCCAGCTCATCCACCAGTTGCTGCAACCCGGGGTGCCGGGACGGCGCTGCCCCGACGGCGTCATCCCCCTCTTCGGGCCTGCTCTCGGGCACGCCACCGAGCAGCTGGCGCAGGCTATCCACCCCGACCAGGTTGGTCGCGAGCAGCGGTACCCTGTCTTGGGGCAGCCCGGTCAGCAGCGCCGGCATCTGTGCCATGGCCTGCTGCTCTCGCTGCCAGACGGCGGTGGCCAGGGGGTCATCCACCCGCTCCTCTTGCGGGAAGATGCCATTGATGACCAGCTGCTGGTTGGCAAGGCCGATGGCCGCCAGCTCGTCGTGGGTACGCGCCACCTCCCGCAGGGTGGAGGCCTGCGCCCGGGCCACCAGGATCAGCCGGGTCTTCTGCCCGTCCGACAGGGCGGCGACGGCGTGTGCGTACTGGCTGCGCTGCTTCTCCAGCCCCGCCAGCGGCCCAAGGCAGGAGGCATCCCCCTTGCCCTGCTCCAGAAACTCGCTCCAGGCCCCCGGCAGTTGCAGCAGACGGATGGTGTGCCCCGTGGGGGCCGTGTCGAAGACAATGTGGTCGTATTGCCCCACCAGGTTATCGTCGGTCAGCAGGGCGGTGAACTCGTCAAAGGCGGCGATCTCCGTGGTGCAGGCACCGGAGAGCTGCTCCTCTATGCTGCGCACCACGCTCTGGGGCAGTTTGCCGCGCACCGGGCCGACGATCCGCTCCCGGTAGGCCCTGGCGGCGGCTTGCGGGTCGATCTCCAGGGCCGACAAGCCGTCGACGAGAGGAAGCCGGGTGATCCGGTTGCCGATCTCGGCATCGAACACCTGGCCGATGTTGGAGGCCGGATCCGTGCTCACCAGCAGCACCCGCTTGCCGTTGTCACACAGGGCAACCGCGGTCGCACAGGCGAGGGAGGTCTTACCCACCCCGCCCTTGCCGGTGAAGAAGAGAAACGGGGGGGCATCCGTCAGAAACGAGTAATGCATCAACGGGGACATCATGGACTCCTCACGACAAACGACACAACCACCATCCGGAATGCCTGTGCGGCACTCCCCCTTAACAGCAACCGTTGCTGCCGGTGCAGCATCCGCTCTTGACGATCCCCTTGATGGCGCTCTGCGGCGCGGGCAGGCCGGCGTAGCGGGCCAGCTCTGCCCGGCTGGGGTAGCGGCCGGTGAGCACCACCTGGCCATCCACCAGCACCAGGGGCAGCCCCTCTTCTCCCGCATGCGTCAGGAAGGCGCTGACCGCCGGCGTCTCGGCAAACTCCATGGGCTGCTGGGCCAGGTTGAAGCGCTCGATGGCGGCGCCCTGCTCCCTGGCCCAGGCCAGGTCGGCGGCAACACTCACCAAGGTCTGATCTACCTCGGCACCGCACACGCCGCTGGCGCAGCACAGTGCCGGATCGAATATCTGGATGACGGACATGGCATTACTCCTTGTTGCAGCATGGCTGCGCAGGCAGTACATGGGGCGAGCAGCCGGACTCGGCCCTCATCACCCCGCAGGCTTCCGGATGCCCGGCACAACACTCCTCGGTGAGATAACCGATGAGGTCCAGCATCAGGGGAATGTTCGCGCGATAGCGCAGGAAGCGCCCCTCCTGCTCCACCGACAGCAGCCCGGCGTGCAGCATGGCCTTCAGGTGGAACGAGAGGGTATTGGGGGCGATGTCGAGTTCGCTGGCCAGCTGCCCGGCCACCTGTCCCTCCAGCCCGGCTTTGACCAGCAAGCGCCACACATCGAGGCGAATGCCGGATGAGAGGGACTCGAATACCTTGGTGGCGATCTCTTTGTTCATGCAGCTTCCCCCTTCACTCACGCTATGATTCAACTATACAAGTATTATTGAAATGATCAAGGTGACAGCGGCCCATCCTCCATGCCCTCACCCCTTCTTGTCACGCACACAGCACTCCTCATGGAGAAACGCGATGACCTGCTCAAGCACATCGTATTGAGAGACGCACAGGAGCGCGCAGCCTTCCCGATTCTGCGTGACCAGCCCGACGCAAACCTGCGCAGCGATGTGATGACTCAGAGTCGATGGGGGAGTGGCCATCCGGGCTACCTGACTCAGGGTGTGTTTGCCGCCCTGGTCTGAGGCAGGCAGCGCCCCCTGTGGGAGAGGGAAGATACTGGCGCAGAGGACGGGGCAATCGAAGCGAAAAAAACAATAAGGAATCAGTGAGATAGCAGCCCATCCAGGCAAGCCAGATACACTATCCATCCACGCAGCTCGTGCGTCCCGAATCGGCCCATCCCCGTTCAACCGATGCGGTGACCGGAGTCATGGCTTGCCGCCAGGTAGCTGGAGGGGCCAGGAAAGCAGGAAGGTGGTGCCGCCCCGCTCACCGGGTTGGCAGGTGACGCTGCCGCCGTGGGCCTCGGCAATGGCCTTGACCACGGCGAGTCCGAGCCCGCTGCCGCCGCTCTTGCGCGAACGTGACGGATCTCCTCGGCGAAACGCCTCGAAGATATGGGCGGCGACCTCCTCGCTGATGCCGGGCCCCTCGTCTTCCACGCTCAGGACGCACTGGGCGCCCGAGCGATGCAGGCGCACGGTCAGCAGGCCAGGCACCGCGTGCTTCTGGGCATTCTCCAGCAGCGCCATCAGGGCCTGACGGATGCGAAGTGCATCGCAACAAACAAGGAGTTCGGTATCGAGCTCCCCCTTGAGGGGGAAACCGCTCGCGGCCAGAGAGGCGGCAAACGCCTCGAGCACCACGGCAAGCTCGTCTGCCAACCTGCTCTCCTCTCGTTGCAACTCCAGGTGGCCGCTGTCGTTGAGACTAAGCACCCGCAAGTCTTCGATCAGGTGGGTCAATCCCTCCACCTGACGCAGCAAGCCTTCAAAGAGCGCACGCTCTGGCGGAAATACCCCTTCGGCCAGCCCCTGCAAGCGGCCGCGCAAGACGGTCACCGGGGTGCGCAATTCGTGGGCGATGGCGGCATTCCAGAACTCCCGCTCCCGGGTCATGCTCTGCAGCCGTTCGGCCATGGTGTTGAAGTCGCGCACCAGTTGCGCCGTCTCCCCGATCGCCTGCTCATCCAGCGGCACGCGCGCATCGAGTTTGCCCTCTGCCACCTCGCGCAGGCTGTTCGCCACCGAATTGAGCGGGGTCAGGATGCGCCGAGAGAGGCGCACCGCCACGTACAGCGCCACCCCCAATGCAATCAGAATGGTCGAGCCAATCCAGATCATCTCGACCCTGGAGGGTATCCAGCTCTCGGAGATGCTGCCAGGCACATAGGTCACGGCAATGGCGTAGAACACATAGGTGCCGATCACCGCGAGGGAGATGATGCCGAGCGCCATCAGCCCCAGGGAGCGGATGATCTGCCTGCGCAGGCCGGGGGCCGATGTCATGCATCGCCCCCGAAGCGATAGCCTACGCCCCAGACACTGGCGGGCACCCCCTGGATGCCGTGCGCCTCCAGCTTCTTGCGCAGCTTGCTGATGTGGCTGTCCACCGTGCGCTCCTGGGTATCCCCCTCCGGCAGGCAGTGGGTCAGCAGTTCGGCGCGGCTGAACACCCGTTTCGGCGCCCGCATCAGGGAGGCGAGCAACTTGAACTCGGTCAGGGTCAGATCCAGCACCAGTTGCCCGTCATCGCGGCAAAGGCTGGCCTCGTGGCTCTCCAGATCGATCTCGAAGGGGCCGACCCGCAACACCCGGGCCGTGGCCTGTTTTGCTGCCTGGCTGCGTCTGAGCACTGCCTGTACCCGGGCCACCACTTCAGCCGGATTGAAGGGTTTGACCACATAGTCATCCGCCCCCATGCGCAGCCCCATCAGCTTGTCGAGGTCCTGATCCAGGGCGGTCAGCATGATCACCGGCGTGTCGCCACGGGCCCGGATCTCGCTGAGCACCTGCCAGCCGTCGAGCTGCGGCATCTGCACATCCAGCAGCAGGAGATCGGGTTTGCATGTCTGGTGCATGGCCAGGGCTGCGCGGCCATCGGCGGCATGCAGGGTACGCAAGCCTTGGCGTTGCAGGTAAGCGGCGAGGATGTCGGCGATCTCGGCTTCATCCTCTGCAATCAGTACCAGTGACTGGGCCGCCGGGCTGGCGGAGGCAGGAAGATACGACATGGTCGGCCTCGAAAATGGTGGGTTTGAACTTTATCACCGCCTCCATGGATTCTCCACAAAGCCTCGAATCATTCGCAATAGCCCCTCTCCATAATGCCCGCTCGATGTGCTCTCGCGGCAACACCATGCCGGGGAGACGGTTTAACGAGGTGAGTATGATGTTTGTCAGACAGCGGTATGCGGGCGCTCTGCTCGCCGTCATTGCCGTATTCGGGTTGGCCGGTTGCGATGGGGCGCCGCAAGCGCAAGACGCGCCGGCCCTTCCTCAGGTGTCGGTGATGACGCTGGCAGGACAGGACCTGGTCATCAGCGAGGATCTGCCCGCCCGGGTGGCCGCGGTGCGCAGCGCCGAAATTCGCGCCCAGATAAGCGGCATCGTGCAGCGCCGCCTGTTCGAGCAGGGCGCCGAAATCGGCGCAGGCACAGTGCTGTTCCAGATAAACCCGGCCCCCTTCAAGGCGGATGTCGACAGCGCCGCCGCGGCATTGCAGCGGGCCGAGGCCGTGCTGGCCCGCGCGCGCATCCAGATTGACCGCCTGGTGCCGCTGCTGCGCACCGAGGCCATCAGCCGCCAGACCTATGATGACGCCGTCTCCCAGCGGGATCAGGCTGCCGCCGACGTGGCTCAGGCCAGGGCGGCCCTGGCCCGGCACCAGCTGAACCTGCAATTTGCCAGCGTGGAGGCTCCCATCGCCGGACGCATCGATCAGGCGCTGGTGAGCGAAGGGGCCCTGGTGTCCCCCACCGATGCCACCCCCATGGCCAGGATCCAGCAGATCGATCAGGTCTACGTCGATGTGCGTCAACCTGCCTCGGTACTGGACACCCTGCGCCAGCAGGCTGGTTCGACGGCACCTGAACTGACGGTGGAGATCCTCGGCAGCGACGGCAAGCCGCTCGGCATGCAGGGGCACATCCTCTTCTCCGGCATCGAGGTGGATGCCGGGACCGGCGACGTGCTGCTGCGGGTGCTGGTGGACAACCCGGAGCGGCGGCTCTTGCCCGGCCTCTACGTACAGGCACGCATTCCCCGTGCCCGCTATGCCAACGCTCTGAGCGTGCCCCAGCAAGCCGTGGTGCGCACATCGGGCCAAACCAGCGTGTGGGTGCTGGATGCCAATGGGCAGGCACAACAGATAGCTGTCACAACCGGTGAGCTGGTGGAGCGCCAGTACCGCATCGCGTCCGGGCTCAGCGCCGGACAACGGGTGGTGATCGAAGGGATAGACCGCCTGACCCCGGGTGTTCAGGTTATTGCCCACCCCTGGCAGCCCCTTGTTGCCGGCCAGCAAGCCGGCACCCACACCCGCTGAATCGGAGACATTTCATGCCGCAGTTTTTCATTCATCGCCCGGTGTTTGCCTGGGTGATCGCCCTCTTCATCGTGCTGGCGGGGGTCATCGCCATCCCCAAGTTGCCCATCTCCCGCTATCCCTCGGTGGCGCCGGTGTCGGTGACCCTCTATGCCACCTATCCGGGCGCCACGCCACAGACCCTGAACGATGCGGTGGTGAGCCTGATCGAGCGCGAGCTGTCGGGGGTCAAGAACCTGCTCTACTTCGAGTCGTCGGTGGACGCCTCGGGCAGCGCGCAGATCACCGCCACCTTCAAGCCGGGCACCGACCCCGAGCTGGCCCAGATGGACGTGCAAAACCGCATCAAGGGGGTCGAGCCTCGCCTGCCACAGGCGGTGCGGCAAAACGGCCTGCAGGTGGAGTCCGCCTCTTCGGGTTTTCTGATGATGGTCGGCATGACCTCGCCGGATGGCCGCTTCGACGAAATTGCGCTGAACGACTACATGGCGCGCAATATCGTCCAGGAGCTGCGCCGCATCGAGGGGGTGGGACGGGTGCAGTTGTTCGGCGCCGAACAGGCCATGCGCATCTGGGTGGATCCGGGCAAGCTCGCCGCCTACGGGCTGACCATCAGCGAGGTGGCGCAGGCCATCGAGCAGCAAAACGTGCAGATTGCACCGGGACGCCTCGGCGATGAACCCGCCCTGCCGGGGCAGCGTGTGACGGTGCCCCTTACGGTTCAAGGGCAGCTGACGACCCCAGAGGCGTTCGCCGCCATAGTGCTGCGGGCAGGTGCCGATGGCGCCAAGCTGGTGCTGGGTGATGTCGCCCGGGTCGAGCTGGGGGCGCAATCCTACGCCTTTGCCAACCGCGAGAACGGGGTGGCCGCCACCAGCGCCGCCATCCAGCTCTCCCCGGGTGCCAACGCCGTGCGCACCGCCGATGCGGTGCGCACCCGTCTCGCCCAGCTCGCTCCCACCCTGCCGGCGGGCATGGCCTACTCGATCCCGTTCGACTCGGCCCCCTTCGTCAAGGTCTCCATCGACAAGGTGATCCACACCCTGCTGGAAGCCATGGTGCTGGTGTTCCTGGTGATGTTTCTCTTCCTGCAGAACCTGCGCTACACCCTGATCCCGGCCATCGTCGCCCCCATCGCGCTGCTTGGCACCTTCGCGGTGATGCTACTGGCCGGCTTTTCCATCAACTCCCTGACCATGTTCGGCATGGTGCTGGCCATCGGCATCATCGTCGACGACGCCATCGTGGTGGTGGAGAACGTCGAGCGCCTGATGGCCACCCAGGGGCTCTCGCCCCGAGAGGCGACATCGCGGGCCATGAAGGAGATTACCGGGGCGGTGATCGGCATCACCCTGGTGCTCACGGCGGTGTTCATTCCCATGGCATTCGGCAGCGGCTCCGTGGGGGTCATCTACCAGCAGTTCACCCTGTCGATGGCGGTGTCGATCCTGATTTCCGCCTTCCTCGCCCTGACCCTGACGCCTGCGCTCTGCGCCACCTTGCTGCGTCCGGTCAGCCCGAGTCATCATGAGAAGCGCGGCTTTTTCGGTGCCTTCAACCGGGGCATCGAGCGCCTCACGGTGGGCTACGGCGTTCGGGTCACCCGGCTGGTCGGGCGCAGCGGACGCATGATGGCGGCCTTCCTTGCCCTCTGTGCCGTGCTGGCCATCGCCGCCGCCCAGCTACCCTCCTCTTTCCTGCCGGACGAGGATCAGGGCTACTTCATGACCTCCATCCAGCTGCCGACCGGCGCCACCAGCGAGCGCACCCTGGCCGTCATCAAGGAGTTCGAGGCCCATGTGGCTTCTCGCAAGGCGCTCGACACCAACCTGGTGGTGCAGGGCTTCAGCTTCTCCGGCGCCGGCCCCAATGCGGCCATGGCCTTCACCATGCTCAAAGACTGGGACCAGCGTCATGGTGCCACGGCTGCCGAAGAGGCAGAGCTGGCACAAGCCGCCATGGCCAACAGCAAGGAAGGCACAGTGATGAGCCTGCTGCCGCCCGCCATCGACGAACTGGGCACCTCTTCGGGTTTCACGCTCTTCCTGCAAGACAGGGCCAATCAGGGGGAAGCCGCGCTGCTGGCCGCCCAGGCGCAACTGCTGGCACTGGCCGCCCAAAGCGAGGTGGTGAGCGATGTCTATCCGGACAGCCTGCCCCCCGGCGAGAGCATTCACCTCGAGATCAACCGGCAGAAGGCCGAGGCCATGGGACTCTCGTTCACCAGCGTGAGCAGCACCCTGTCGGCGGCGATGGGGTCGCTCTACATCAACGACTTCCCTAACGGCGGGCACATGCAACAGGTCATCCTGCAGGCCGATGCCAAGGCGCGCATGCAGCTTGATGACGTGCTCGGTCTGCGGGTGCGCAATGCCAGCGGCGGCATGGTGCCCCTGCGGGAGGTGGTGACGCCGACCTGGCGCCAGTCGCCGCAACAGATGATGCGCTTCGAGGGCTTCCCCGCCGTGCGTCTCTCCGGGAGCGCCGCCCCCGGGGTTTCCAGCGGCGCCGCCATGGCACAGATGGAGCGACTGATGGCACAGCTGCCGCCGGGATTTGCCCTGGCCTGGACGGGCCAATCGTTGCAGGAGCGCCAGTCGGCGGCGCAAGCCCCCCTGCTGATGCTGCTGTCGGCGCTGGTGGTCTTCCTAGTGCTGGCCGCGCTCTACGAGAGCTGGTCCATCCCGCTCTCCGTGATGCTGGTGATCCCCCTGGGCCTGCTCGGCGCCGTGGCGGCGGTGATGTTGCGCGGCATGCCCAACGACGTCTTCTTCAAGGTGGGCATGATCACCATCATCGGGCTGTCGGCCAAGAACGCCATCCTCATCGTGGAATTTGCGCGCCAGTTGCACGGCGAAGGACGCACGCTGCTTGATGCCGCGGTGACCGCCGCACGCCTGCGTCTGCGCCCCATCCTGATGACGTCGCTCGCCTTCACCCTCGGCGTGGTGCCGCTGATGCTTGCCAGCGGCGCCAGCGCGGAGACCCAGCATGCCATCGGCACCGGCGTGTTCGGCGGCATGATCAGCGGCACCCTGCTGGCCATCTTCTTCGTGCCGGTCTTTTTTGTCTTCATCATCGGGGCGCAGGAGCGCCTGCAAGTCTGGCGGGCCAGACGAGCCACGCAGCGGGGAGCGTCATGATGTTGCCCCCTGATGTCTGGCGCTCGGCAATGCCGGCTGGGGGCTGCAGGGAGTGGCTCTCAGCCCTCGGTCTGACGGGTACTTCCAGTGTCATCACGGGTGCTGTGGTGGCGGCCATTGAAGGAACAGGTGGGTGGGAGAGCCCCGCTCAGGTTGTCACTCAATGACACCTGCATGTGACTCGCGAATACGAAAAAGCCCACCTCAATCAATGAGGTGGGCTCTGATGTGTGGCGGAGGGGGTGGGATTTGAACCCACGGATGGTCGCCCATCGCCGGTTTTCAAGACCGGTGCATTCAGCCGCTCTGCCACCCCTCCGCAGCAGTGCGACGCATATTACCCATGCCCCCCGCCCTTGTAAATCCCCACCCTGTTTGTTTGCCCATTTATTGGGCTAAATGGCGCACAAAACCGGCCAACTCACGCCAGAAGGGGGTTTTTCAGACGGATGGCTTGACTTGAAAACAGAGTCACCCACTATAGTCACCACTACAATTCCCCCCAGACAAGATGGACTTATGAGAATCAAACGTGCCCTGTTCGCCGCCCTGAGCGGCGCGACCCTGCTTGCCGCCCCGGTGCAGGCGAGTGAGCTGACCAAGAGCGATGTCGAGCAGATCGTGCGCGACTATCTGGTCAAGAATCCGGAAATCCTGGTCGAGATGTCCAATGCCCTGCGCGCCAAGCAGGAGAGCCAGCAGGCCGAGAATGACAAGACGCTGATCGAGGCCCACGCCAAGCAGCTCTTCACCAACAAGGATCCCGAGAGCGGCAACCCCAAGGGCAGCCTGACCGTGGTCGAGTTCTTCGACTACAACTGCGGCTACTGCAAGCGCGCCCACCCCCTCGTCCAGCAGCTGCTCGCCGAAGACAAGGACATTCGCTACGTCTACAAACAGTTCCCCATCCTGAGCGAGACCTCCTACTATGCCGCTCGTGTCGCCCTGGCGGTGCAGCTGGGCCAACCGGACAAGTATCAGGCCTTCCACGACAAGCTGTATGCCCATCAGGGACCGCTGGCCGATGAGGCCCAGGTGAAACAAGTGGCACAGGCGGCCGGCATCGACTGGAGCAAGGTCGAGGCCAAGTTCAAGGATGGCAGCATCGATCAGAACCTCGGTACCAACCGGGCGCTGGCCGAAGCCCTGGCCATCTCGGGCACCCCGGCATTCATCATCGGCGATCAGATCCTGCGCGGCGCACCGCGAGATCTGGCGAGTCTCAAGGAGATCGTCAAGGACGTGCGGGCCGGCAAGCGCATCCAGTAAGCCCGCGCTCTCCATAGAAAACGCCCCGGCATGGCCGGGGCGTTTTGTTTCCGTGGTGCCCTGGGGTCCCCCATCAAGGAGGGAGCGAGGGACGGGGATTCAGACCTGGTAGCCGTTGGGGTTCTGACTTTGCCAACGCCAGGTGTCCACCATCATCTGTTCTAGGCCCCGCTCGGCCTGCCAGCCCAGCTCGTCACGGGCCAGGGTGGGTTCGGCCCAGCACTCGGCAATGTCCCCCGGGCGACGGGGCTTGATCTGGTAGGGAATGGCACGGCCACTCGCTGCCTCAAACGCCTTGACCATCTCCAGCACCGAATAACCCTGACCGGTGCCGAGGTTGTAGGTGAAGACGCCGGTATCGCTCTTGATACGGGCCAGCGCCTTGAGGTGACCGATGGCGAGATCCACGACGTGGATGTAGTCGCGCACCCCGGTGCCGTCCGGCGTCGGGTAGTCATTGCCAAAGACCCCCAGCTCCTTGAGCTTGCCGACACCGACCTGACTGATATAGGGCAGCAGGTTGTTGGGGATGCCGTTGGGATCTTCCCCGATGAGGCCGCTCTCGTGGGCACCGACCGGGTTGAAGTAGCGCAGCAGCACGATGGCCCAGCGGGGATCGGATTTGGAGAGATCCCGCAGGATCTCTTCGACCATCAGCTTGGAGCGGCCATAAGGGTTGGTGGCACTGGTGGGGAAGTCTTCTCGCAGGGGCACAGAGGCCGGATCCCCATAGACGGTGGCGGAGGAGCTGAACACCAGGCGGAAGACACCCGCCCTGGCCATCTCCTCGCACAGCACCAGGGTGCCGGTCACGTTGTTCTGGTAGTAGGTGAGCGGGATCTGGCCGGACTCCCCCACCGCCTTCAGGCCGGCGAAGTGAATGACCGACTCGACCTTGTGCTCGGCAAACAGGCGCTGCAGGCAGGTCCGGTCCAGAATGTCTCCCTCCACGAAGGTGACCGCCTTGCCGGTGATCCGCTCGACCCGCTTGAGGGACTCCGGCGAGGAGTTGGAGAGGTTGTCCAAGACCACGACCTGCTGTCCGGCGTTCAATAGCTCAACCAGGGTGTGGGAGCCGATATAACCGGCGCCCCCGGTGACCAGAATTGTCATTGTCTATCCCGTTTTCTGTTGCAACTGGAGCGAGTTTACTCGCCCGGCTCCGGCGGGAAAAGCAGGAGATACCCATGACTCCCTCAATAGTCGAGGCCGATATCCCCCCTGGCGGTGCAGGAGCAGGCCAGTGCCACCCCGCTCTCCAGATCCTGCGCGCTCAAGGTCATCACACTCTGGCGCTCGATCTCCCCCGTGGTGGTGCAGCGACAGGCGCCGCATACCCCGGCGCGGCAGGCCGCCATCATGGTCTCCCCCGCCCCCTCCAGTGCCGCCAGCAGGGTCTGGCCCGGCAGTATCTTCACCTTCTTGCCGCTCTTTTTCAGGGTCAGCCAGAAGTGGTCGCTGCCGGTGTCCACTGGCGCCGCGCTCGATGCACCAGCGGGCAGACCGAAGGACTCCTGGTGGAGCTGCTCAGTCGGCAGCCCGAGCGCTGCCAGCATGGTGCTGACCGCTTCCATGTAAGGGGCCGGGCCGCACAGATAGACATGGCGGCTCAAGAGATCCGGCGCCAATTCCTTGAGCATCTCCGGCGTGAGCCGGCCTACCCAGGGGTGCTCTGAAGGGGCTTCTTCCAGTATCAGGGCATGGCGCACACCGGCATGGGCCTCGGCCAGCGCAGCGAGTCCATTTGCGAAGATCACGTCCTCGGGGGATCTGGCGCTGTGGATAAAGCGGATATCCGCCTCGGGCCGCCTGGCGAGCTCGTCCCGCAGCATGGCCCACATGGGGGTGATGCCGGAGCCGGCACTCAGCAGCAGCGGCCGCTCGCAGGGCAGCGCGGTCAGGTTGAAATCGCCGAAGGGGCCGTCCACCCGGATCTCGTCCCCCACTTGCAGGCTCTGGTGCAGGTGGTGGGAGACCAGCCCCACGTCCTTGATGGTGACCTGCCAGAAGGGGTCCTGCGGGCTGGAGGAGAGGGTGTAGGCGCGGCAGTGGGGCTGACCATCAATCTCGGTGTGCAGGGTGACACACTGGCCGGCCAGCACGGGGGGCAGGGTGCCTTCCAGCGGAACAAACCGCCAGCTCGCCACGTCGTGAGTATCCGCCAGGCGGCCAACGCAGCGCAGGGTGAAAGAGGTGGAAGTCATCGCAAGGCTCCTCTTGTTGAAAGAATGGCGTCGAAAAAAGGCGAGCCATCAGGCTCGCCAAAGGCTTACAACATGCTGAGCGTGTCAGGCTGTGTCTCGAGTCAGGCCGCCAGGATCTCGGCGAGATCCGCCTCTGCCGTCGTGGTGCCCTTGAGACCGAACTGCTCCTCCAGCACCTTGAGCAGGGCCGGGGTGAGGAAGGCCGGGGCGGTCGGGCCGGTACGGATGTCCTTCACGCCGAGCGCCAGCAGGGTGAGCAGGATGACGATGGCTTTCTGCTCGAACCAGGAGAGCACCAGGGTCAGGGGCAGATCGTTGACGCCGCACTCGAACGCCTCGCTGAGCGCCAGCGCCAGCTGGATGGCGGAGTAGGCATCGTTGCACTGACCCACGTCCAGCAGACGGGGAATGCCGCCGATGTCGCCAAAATCGAGCTTGTTGAACTTGTACTTGCCGCAGCCCAGGGTGAGCAGCAGGCTGTCTTGCGGCACCGCCTTGGCAAACTCGGTGTAGTAGGCGCGCTCGGCGCGATCGCCATCGCAACCGCCCACCAGGAAGAAGTGGCTGATTTCCCCGGCCTTGACCTTGTCGATCACCGCCGGGGCCGCCTGCATCAGGGCGTTGCGGGCAAAGCCGATGGTGATGAAGTGCTCGAGCTCAACGTGCTTGAAGCCGTCCAGCGCCTGGGCCTTGGCGATAACGGCGGAGAAATCTTCCCCTTCCAGATGAGTCACGCCGGGCCAGCCGACGATGGAGCGGGTGAAGATGCGATCACTGTAGTTGCCCACGTTCGGGTCGATGATGCAGTTGGAGGTCATCACCACGGCGCCCGGGAAGTTCGCGAACTCTTTTTGCTGGTTCTGCCAGGCAGAGCCGTAGTTGCCCACCAGATGCGGGTACTGCTTGAAGAAGGGGTAGGCCAGGGCCGGCAGCATCTCGCCGTGGGTGTAGACATTGATGCCGGTGCCAGCGGTCTGCTCCAGGATGAGCTTGAGATCCACCATGTCGTGGCCGGAGACCAGGATGCACTTGCCCGGCACCGGGGTGACGCGAACCTGGGTCGGTTCCGGATGGCCGAAGGCGGTAGTTTCACCGAGATCCAGCATCTCCATGATTTTGAAGTTGAGCAGGCCGATGTCCATGGCGCACTTGAACAGAGGATCCAGATCGCAGGGGTCAGAGCCAAGCCAGCTCATGATGCGGTGGAATTCGGCGGCGACCCCGGCATCCTGCTGATCCAGCACCCGGGCGTGCTCCATGTAGGCGGCGGCGCCCTTCAGGCCATAGAGGCAGAGCAGGCGCAGCCCCATGATATCCTCGTTGACCTCGTTCTTGCCGCGGTTGACCGCGGTCTGGGGCGCCTGGGCCAGCTGTTCCAGCAGCTCGCTACCCGGCTCGAAGCGAGCCGCGGCGGGCAGCTCGTCAACATTCACGGCCAGCGGTGCCAGCCTGGCAGCCAGCTGCTGGCGATAGGCCAGGGCCTGGTTGACGTAGCCAACGATGCGGGCGGAGTCGAAGTTGACGTTGGTGAGGGTGGCGAAGAAGGCCTTGGGCACGAAGGCGTCGATCTCGCTGTCGATGATGCCGTGCTCGCGGGCGGCCAGCGCCCAGGCGCTGAGGCCCTGCAAGGTATAGATCAGCACATCCTGCAGATCCGAGGTTTCGGCCGTCTTGCCGCACATGCCCTGTGCATAGGCGCAGCCGTTGCCTGCGGGGGTACGAATCGTCTGTTCACATTGCACACAAAACATCATGCCTCTCCTAATTGGACATTTCAGTTGTTTGTTTTGTGGCGATTCTATTCCTCCGGCCCGAAACTTAATAGGCATTCAATTTACCAATTAATATTTCATTGATGCAGATCAAAAACAAAAAAGCCGCCCAAAGGGCGGCAAGCGGGTGGATAAATGGAGAGACAACTCAGGGATCGGGTAGTGGAGAAACGGGCCGGATCAAGGTGCCGCCCCCTCTTTCAAAGCATCAGGCCAGGTAGGCTCGCAGCATCCAGACCAGTTTCTCCTGCTGCTGTACATAGTCGGAGAGGATGGACGCCGTCCCCTCGTCACCGGCTTCGGCGGCCTGACCCAGGATGCGGCGCTGGGCCACCAGCAATTCGCGGAAGCTTTCCAGCAGGGATTCGATACAGGCACGGCCATCGTGCAGCCCTTTCTGCTCGGGGATGGCAGAGACGTTCAGGTAGTCGCTGAAGCTGTGCAACGGCACCCCGTCAAGGGTGAGGATACGCTCCGCTAAAGCATCGACTTTGAGCAACAGATCGTTGTAGATCTCCTCGAACTTCAGGTGCAGCTCGAAGAACTGGTGGCCACGGATGTTCCAGTGAAAACCACGGACGTTCATGTAGAGGATCTGGTAGCTTGCCAGCAGCTTGTTCAGCTCGGCGGCCAGGGCCTGTGATTGAACGGTATCAAGACCAATGGGGCTCTTCATGATTCACCTCCAGGTGGTAAGCATTATCGGGAATGAGGTCAGCATATCCCCGCATAGACTCAAAGGACAATCGTCCCTCCCTTGCTGATCAATAGTGACTGGCTATCGACAACAAGAGAAAGTCACCCCGTCATCGCTCAAGCCGCTCGATATAGAGGATCACCTCGCCGAGGTGAATGCCGAACTTGCTGATCGCGGCACGGTTGACCAAGCGATCTTCATCCAGCAGGTACATCCAGTCATCGAAGCTCACCCGCACCACCTCGCCATCCAGCAACGCCAGATCGAGTTGATAGCGCCAGTTGAGAGCAAAACCGGCGCTCTTGCCCACGGCCTCTCCCACCACGTCGGCGGCGGTGCCACGCCAATGACCGTCCGCCCCCTTGCTCAAAAACCAGGTGCGGGTCTGCCGACGGCCATCATCGAAGTAGAACTGCTCGAACAGCTCCCCCTTGCCCTCTCGCCAGCGCCCCTGCATCTCGACCCGAAAGCGACTGGTCACTTCGCCGCTGCGGTCCGTCACCAGGCCGTGGGCCACCAGCTTGCCATCAAAGAAACGGGCGAGATCCCAGCCCGGCTGCTGCCCGCGATAATCCTCGAGACTGGCGCCACAACCGGAGAGCCAGAGCAGCGGCAACAGCATCAACAGACGACAGGTACGCTTCAACGACATGGAGAACTCCATCAGGATTGGCCGCGCAGGCGGCGTGTCAGGGCGGGATCCCGGCTGTCATCGGTCAGCCAGATGGCAAGAAACGCGGGGGCGAAAGCGGGATCATCGAGGGTACCGAGCAGCCGTTCACGCAACCAGAAATGACCTCTCCCTTGCGCGTCCACATAGAAAACCAGCCTGTCACCGGGGACCACATCCGGCCAGAGAGTGGCCAGTCTTGCCAGCCAGCGTTGGCGCTCACTCTCGCTACCAAGGCCGAGCCGCTGCCACTCGGCGGCGGTGGCTTCCAGCAGATCCTGGCGCTCGATGGCCCTTGCATAGGTGAGGCTGAGAGCCTGGGGATAGCGCCCCGGCTGATAACGGCCGCTCTCGCTGTAGAGGGTGGCGTCATAGAGCTTGAACCAGAGCCAGCGCATCTCCCCCTGCCCCACGGTGCGCAGTCCCTGCCAGGGGGGGGCAGAGCCCTGGGCGGTTGCCAACAGGGGCAGAGTCAACACTGCCAGCAGCAGGCTAGTTCCACCCCATGTGCCAACGGGCGGGATCCTCCAGTTCATGCCAGTCCATCTCCTGTTCTTGCAGGGTGTTGATATCCTGCATCACCACGCTCGCCAGCTGCCCACGGGCATCGCGCTGACAGGCCACCACCAGATAGAAACGCTCGGCCAGCTCGCACTGGCCATCCCTGGTCCACTTGGAAAACAACAAGGCGTCGGTCGAAAAGGTGTTCATCTCGTCTCACCCTCCAGCTTGACCGTTACCCACAGGAGTACGGGTAACCACCACATCCAGATCACTGCCAGCAGTGCAGTGCTGATCCAGATGCCCCAGGGTAAGTTTACTGCCCCCATGGCGGCCCCCGCCATATAGGAAGAGGCGCCCCCCACCATGCCGAACAGCCCCTGCTGCCAGCGCGGCAGGGGGCGAAGCCAGCGCAGGCCGTGGGAGAGGGTCAGGGCGAAACCGCACCAGAGCAGCACCAGCCAGAGCGGGAAACCGGACGGGAAGTGAAACAGGCCGAGCCCCCAAAGCAGGATGTCGAGCAGACAGCCAGCCAGGGCAACGGGAATGAGCCGCCAGTCCTGCTGGCGGCGGGGGGAGAAGAGAAAATGGAGCAGCAACATCCCCAGCAGCAGGCCCGGTTGCTGCCATTTCACCGCCAGCAACCAGTAAAGGTTGAACCCCAGCAGGTGGGCCCACTGCCACATGGTCAGCGACCGCTTACTGGCAGGTCTCCGGTCCAGCCATGGGGCCCCGGCTTGGCCGCCTCCAGTTGTACCAAGCTGATGGCCCGCTCCCAGAAGCCCCCTTCGCAATAGGCGAAGTAGAAGTGCCACAGCCGGATGAAGTCCTGGCTGTAGCCGAGCCTCGGCAGCTCGGGGGCCAGCGCCAGGAAGCGCTCGCACCAGTGGGCCAGGGTGCGGGCATAGTGATGGCCGTGATCGTGCAGCCGCACCAGCTGCATGTCGGTCTCCCGCGCCAGCAACCCCGCCATCTGGGAGACGCAGGGCAGGCACCCCCCCGGGAAGATGTAGCGCTGGATGAAGTCCACCCCGCGCAGATACTGGGCGTGACGCTGATCGGCGATGGTGATGGCCTGGATCAGCAGGCGGCCACCGGGCTTGAGCAGGCGCGACAGCTGGCGGAAGTAGTCGGGCAGAAAGGCGTGCCCCACCGCCTCGATCATCTCGATGGAGACCAGCTTGTCATAGGTGCCTTCCAGCTTGCGGTAGTCTTCCAGCAGCAGGGTGATGCGATCCCCCAGCCCCTCACGCTCGATCCACGCCTTGGCATAGTCGTGCTGGGCCCGGGAGATGGTGGTGGTGGTGACCCGGCAACCATGGTGACGGGCGGCATAGACGGCAAGCCCGCCCCAGCCGGTACCTATCTCCAGCAGGTGATCGTCCGGCCCCAGTTCGAGCCGCTCGCAGATGGTGCGCAGCTTGGCCAGCTGCCCCTCCTCCAGAGTGGCATCCAGGTGGGGATAGATGGCGCTCGAATACTGCATGTGGCTGTCGAGAAAGCCCTGATAGAGGGCGTTGCCGAGATCGTAGTGGGCGGCGATGTTGGATCTCGACCCGGTCAGGGTATTGCGGTTAAGCCAGTGACGCACCTTGTTGAAGGGGAAGCTGAGCCAGCCGAGGCGCCGCTCCAGGTTGTCGAGCAGCGCCAGGTTGCGGGCCAGCAGCCGCACCAGCGCCACCGGATCCGGGCTGGTCCAGAGCCCCTCTACCCAGGTTTCCCCGGCTGCGATACTGCCTCCCAGCAGCAGGCGACGATAAAACGCGGGATCCTGCACCACCACCTCGGCGTGCAGATCGCTGCCTACTGCGCCGAAGCTCTGACGCTCGCCGCCATCGCGCAGCAGCAATTGGCCATGTTCGAGGCGCCCAAGCAGCCTGAGCAGCAATTGCCTGGCCACCTTGTCGATGAAAGAGGCAGAGAGGGTTGATTGAGCAAGTTCCATTAGCGGCTCTCCGGGTGGGTGAAGATGGGCGTTCGTTTGATGAAAAGGCGCAGGGCCTGCCAGTAGATCCCGAGCAGCACCCTCAGGGTCATCCAGGGCCATCGGGCCAGCAGCGCCGCCAGCCCCTGGCGCGACAGCGGTGCCCGACGCAGGGCCAGAGTGGCGTCAAACAGCTTCGCCTCACCGGATACGGGGTGACTCTCGATATGGATCAATGCCTCCTCCTTCGGCGGCCGGATGCGCCAGTGGTAGCGCATGGCCAGCCCCATGAAGGGGGAGACGTGAAAATCCTTGTCGTGGGGGACGAGCGCCGCCAGATCCAGCAGGTAGTAGTGACGCTGGTTCCAGGGGGTATTGGACACCTCCGCCAGCAGGTAGCGGGTCTCTCCCGCCCGATCGCAGAAGTAGAAGTTGACCGGGCTGAAATAAAACCCGAGGCAGCGCACGTTGCCAAGCAGCAGCACCCGCCCCCCGGGCTCGGCCTCGCCACCCAGTTCGGCCACCTTGTCCCAGACCGCCTGCTTGAGGGGCCCCTCGCTGCCTCTCAGGTAGTCCTCGCGGCGAAACGAAAGCAGCCCCGTCCGTTCCACGGCAAACCAGCGCCCCTGCTCGAGCCCGGGCAGTTCGTCCAGATCCAGCCCCAGCATGAAGAGGCTGTATGAAAAAGCGTGAGCCCTGGGGGCGAAGCGGCGATGGCGCACCGAGCCCTGCCAGATGGCGCTGACCCCCTCCCCCATTTCCTCGTCCCCTTGCGTCAAGACTGCGGCGCCGCTCATAGCTCGGCCCCGAAGCGTCTGGCCACGTCCAGGGCGCTGCGCACCCCGTCCTCATGAAACCCGTTGTACCAGTAAGCACCGCAGAAGTGGGTGTGCTGTCGGCCGCAGATCTCCCCCCGTTGCTGCTGGGCGGTGATGGAGGCCTGATTGAATACCGGATGATGATAGACGAAACGGCGCAGCACCTTGCGCTCGTCCACCCACCCACGGGGATTGAGGCTGACGCAAAAGGGTTCTGGCGAACTCACCCCCTGCAGGATGTTCATGTTGTAGCTCACCAGGGGCCGCGCCCCGTCATCCTCGCCGAGCCGGTAATTCCAGCTCGCCCACGCCTTGCGGCGCACGGGCAGGCAGGAGGCATCGGTGTGCAGCCAGACATCGTTGGCCTGATAGGGCATGGCGCCGAGAATGGCCCTCTCACCGTCGCTCGCATCCGTCAGCAGGGTCAGCGCCTGATCGCTGTGGCAGGCGAGGATCACCTCGTCAAACCGCTCCTCCCCATGGCTGCTCTGGAGCAGCACCCCGTCCGTCTGGCGCCGGATCCCCTGCACCGGACAGGCGAGGCGGATGCGCGACTGCCAACCGGCCGTGAGCGGGCCTATGTATTCCCGCGAACCGCCGGGGATCACATACCACTGGGGCCGGTTCGCCACCTCGAGCAAGCCGTGGTTGGCGAAAAAGCGCAGGAAGAAACTCAAGGGGAAGGCGCGCATGTCAGCCAGGGTGGATGACCAGATGGCCGCCCCCATGGGCAGGATGTAGTGACGGGCGAAGTAGTCGCTAAACGCCCCCGCCTGCAGAAAGTCCCCCAGGGTCAGCGCGAGGCCAGCCCCCTGCTGCGGCCCATCGGCCAGCCAGGCCCGCGCCTCCCGGTTGAAGCGCAGGATCTCGGCGACGAAGCGATAGAAACGCAGACTCAGCAGGTTGCTGCGCTGGGCGAACAGGGTGTCCAGGTTGTGGCCGTTGTACTCCAGTCCCTCGGGGCTCTTGACCGAAAAACTCATCTCGGCGGGTTGGCGCCCCACCCCGATCCGTGTCAGCAATTTGAGGAAGTTGGGGTAGGTGCGGTCGTTGAAGACGATGAAGCCGGTGTCGATGGCGTAACCTCTCCCCCCCTGCTCCACCTCGACGGTGGCGGTGTGGCCTCCCAGGGTCGCTGCTGCCTCGAACAGGGTGACATCGTGCAGCTTGTGGAGCAGAAAACCGGCGGTGAGACCGGAAATACCGGAGCCGACGATGGCGATCTTTTTCTTCATGAAGGGCGTCCTTTCGAAACGAGTGTGCGGCCAAGGCGCAGCCAGAGCCCCGTTGGCAGGGCGCCGAGCAGGCGCAGCAGCCAGATGAAGCGGCGGGGAAAGTGGATCTGGTGGCGGCCCGCTGCCAGCCCCGCCATGATGGCGCGGGAAGCCTCTTCCACCGTCACCAGACAGGGCATGGGAAAATCATTCTTGTCGGTGAGCGGCGTCTGCACGAAGCCCGGGCGGATCAGGGTCACCCCTATGCCCTTGCTGGCCAGATCCAGGCGCAACGTATCCGCCAGATAGTCGAGGGCGGCCTTGGAGGCACCATAGGCTTCCGCCCTTGGCAGGGGCAGCCAGCTTACCGAGGAGCTGACGATGGCCAGCCGTGCCCCCTGCCCCAAGCGCGGCAAAAAGGCGGCCAGGGCGTTGCCGGTGGCGATGAGGTTGATTTCGATGACCCGGGCAAACAGGGCGCCGTCAAAGCCCTCTGCCGGGTCCATGTATTCGCAGTTGCCCGCATTGAGGATCAGCAGGTCAAGGGGGGGCAGGCTGGCGGCGATCCCCGTCATGGCCGCGCTGTCGCGGGCGTCGAACCCCAGGGGCGTGACCCCCTCGTCGGCCAGTGCCTGCAGGCGCTCCTCGTCCCGACCGCAGCCCCACACTTCCCAGCCCGCACGCCGATAATCCAGCGCCAGCTGGCGGCCGATACCGGAAGTGGCACCGGTGATCAGCACCCGGCCGCTCATGCCCCCAGCCTCCCCTTGAGGGTGCGCACCACGGGGCCCAGCAGCGGCAACTGTTCGTAGAGCATGGCGCCGAGATCGAAATAGTCCCGGTGCAGGCACACCTTGCCTTCCTCGTCGAACTCGAGGCGGGTGGCCCCCTCCACCGTCACCGGGGCGCCGCCGCGCAGCCTGGGGTGGGAGAAGGTCATGGTCCAGCCGAGCCAGGCCTGCCGCCCCTGCTGCAACTGGCTGGTGATGACGAAGCGACAGTAGGCCAGACGCCGATAGAGGGCGGAAAAATAGTCGGTGAGCGCCGCCAGCCCCTCGATGCGGTGGGCGGGATCGGTAAAGAGCACCTCGCTTGCATAGACCTCGGGCAAGCGGTGCAGCTCGTCTCTGTCCAGCTGCTGATAGAGGGCGACAAAGCGGGCCAGCGGCTCATCCATGCTAGTTTCTCTCCAGTTCGCGAAACATCTCGATGGCCCTCACCCGTGCAACGGCGTGGTCCACCATGGGGGCCGGATAATCCTGTCGCCCCTTGAGCCGCAGCCAGTCGTGGGGCTGGTGCACATAAGCCGGGGGGATTTCGGCAAGTTCAGTTACCCAGGTACGGATAAACTCCCCTTGTGGATCAAATCGTTGCCCCTGGGTGGTGGGGTTGAAGACCCTGAAATAGGGCGCCGCATCGGCCCCGGTCCCCGCCGCCCACTGCCAGCCGCCGTTGTTGGCCGCCAGATCCCCGTCGATGAGCCGACTCATGAAATAGTCCTCCCCGAGTCGCCAGTGGATATGAAGATCCTTGGTGAGGAAGCTCGCCACTATCATCCGCAGCCGGTTGTGCATCCAGCCGGTGGCGTTGAGGCAGCGCATGGCCGCATCGACGATGGGGTAGCCGGTACGCCCCTCGCACCAGGCGGCGAAGGCATCCGGATCCCAGCTCCAGGGCAGGGCCGATGTCTCCGGTTTGAAAGGGCGATTCATGGAGAGGCTCGGGATCCGCACCAGCAGGTGGCGGTAGAACTCGCGCCAGATGAGCTCGTTGAGCCAGACAAAGCCGGGCTGGGCCTTCGACTGGGGCCGGTAACCGAGGCGCTGCTGCAGCGCCCCCACGCATTGGCGCGCACTGATGATGCCGGCCGCCAGATAGGGGGAGAGTACGGACGTGCCCGCCATGGCGGGAAAATCCCGGGTCTCGCCATAATCGAGCACCGCCTGATCCAGAAAAGCGTGCAACCGGCGGATCGCCTCTGACTCTCCCACCGGCCAGCGGGGGTCTGCCGTCAGCTCGCCAAGGGCAGCATCAACGAAGCCCCGCTCGGCCAGCGGCTGCCACACCAGCGGCTCGCCGCGGGGTGCGGGGGCACGGTGAATGACGAAGCCATCCTCCTCGAGGGCCTTGAGCCAGGCGCGGCTGAAGGGGGTAAAGACCTTGAACATCTCCCCCGACCCGGTCAGCACCCGCCCCGGCGGCAGCACGCAGCAGCCGTTGAACCAGTGGCTGGTCATGCCCTGCTCCGCCAGCGCGGCGGTAACCGCCTGGTCGCGGCGCAGCTCGTCTATCTCGATGGCCTGGTTGGCATAGAGCTCGCTCACTTCGAGTTCGCGACAAAGATCTGCCAGCGCCGCCGGCACCTCGGCAAAGGTCTCGACCCGCAGCAGATGCAGCGGGATGCCAAGGGCCGCCAGCTCGTGGCCCAGCACATCCACCTGCGCCAGCAGGAAGCGCTGGCGGACCGGGGCCAGCTTGTGCTGCCGCCACTGGGTGGGGGAGAGGATAAAGAGCGCGGCGACCGGCTCATCACTGGCGCAGGCATGCCGCAGCGCCGGGTTGTCGGCCAGACGCAAGTCGTTGCGAAACCAGACCAGCCTCATGATGGTTTTCTCCCGCCCTTGCCCTTCGTCTTGGCCGTGCGATGGGTCGCACTGGCCTCGGCCAGGGTGGCGTGCCAGTGCCGGGCACGCAGCCACTCCTCGTCGTAGAGGCGTCCCAGCTCGCCAAAGAAGCGGGTGCCGGCAGGCCACCCGGCGGCCAGATCCTGCTTGCCGAGCCCGGCCCCCAGCAGTATCAGCCAGGGGGGAGTGGCGCGCCCTTCCAGCAGGGCAACATGGCGCGGCTCCACCGCCCCCAGCAGTTGCACCTCATAACCCTGGCTGATGAGCTCATAAGCGGCCCAGACCAGATCCAGCGGCCCCACCTGCCCCCAGCTCGCCAGGGTAACCGGTACGCCCTTCTCCTGCTCGATGAGGTGGCGGGCGAAGCGGGTATGAAGCCAGCCCAGCCACACCTGCTGCAGCAGTTCGCCATCCGGTCGCTCGCGCCACAGCCCCAGTAGCCGCTCCACCAGAGGTTGCAGCACCCGGCTGCGCACCAGCTCGAAGGGGTAGCTCGCCAGCAGGTCGTTCAGTTCGGCCTCCGCCTTGCGCTGGTTGAAGGCGAGCAGCGCAAGGCTGAACTGCTCCAGGGTCTGCTGCCAGTGATCGCTCACCGGCGCACTCTGGGGTTCGCTCAGGAGCCCCTTCACCTGGCCTATGCTCACCCCCCGCTCCAGCCAGCTCAGGATCTCCCCTATCTGGCGGATATCCTGTTCGCTGTAGAGGCGGTGCCCTTTCTCGGTGCGGGCCGGCTGCACCAGGCCGTAGCGGCGCTGCCAGGCACGCAGGGTGACGGCATTGACGCCGGTGAGGCGGGAGACCTCGCGAATGGGGTAGACGCCCTCATCGGGGAGAGGCGCGGCTGCTTGCGATTCATCAGACATGACAGTGTCCATCAAAGATTGGGAGAGCGGCCCCGGCCATCGGCCGGGACCCGCACAGGGCATTCAGAGCCCGTAACGCGGCTTGAGCGTGTCGGGATGAAGGTCGAGGTAGACCTGCTCAGCTGTACAAAACCGCATTTCAGAGCCCGTAGCGCAGCTTCAGCGTGTCGGGGTGCGGATTGAGGTACACCTGCTCGGCGAGATAGGGGTTGGGGTACTCGCGCAGGTAGTGGCGGATCAGGGTGAGGGGCACCAGCAGCGGGAAGAGGCCGGTGCGGTATTTGTCGATCGCCTCGCACAGCTCCTGCTTCTGGGCCGGGGTCAGCACCCGCTTGAAGTAGCCTTGCAGGTGCATCAGCACATTGGTGTGACTGCGGCGGTTGGCGCGAAGGGTCAGCGCAGCCATCAGTCCCTTGATGTAGCTGTCGGCTACCTCCTGCAGGTCTGCCTTGGCCAGGTTGCCGAGCAGCTTGCCGAGTGCCCGGTAGTGGGTGGTGGCGTGGGAGAGCACCAGGTACTTGTAGCGGGAGTGGAAGCGGATCAGGGCTGAGGCGGTGATCCCCCGGGCACAGAGCTGCTGCCAGTCGTGATAGGCGAAGACCCGCAGCACGAAGTTCTCCCGCAGTATGGGATCACACAGGCGACCGTCCTCCTCCACCGGCAGCAAGGGGTTGGCTTCCATCAGCGCCTTGGCAAAGAGGCCGACCCCCTCCTTGGCGCTCCCCTCGTTGTTGGCGCCATAGATGCGCACCCGCTCCATGCCGCAGCTGGGAGATTTGGCGCAGAGGATGTAACCGGAGAGAAAGTCGAGCTGGCGCGCCTTCTGCTCGCTGAAGGCGATAAGCCGATCGGTGACGTCAAAGCTGCCGTTGCTCGCCTCGGCACGGATCTCGCCCTGGCGCTTCACCAGCCGGATGGCGGCGCGGGGTGCGCCGAGGCCGATGGCCATCTCGGGGCAGACGGGGTGATAGTCGAAATGGGGGCCGAGATCCCGCTCACAGAAGCTGGAACGTTTGTGACCCCCATCGAAGCGCACCTCCTGACCGAGCAGACAGGCGCTGATACCGACCTTAATCTTGTACATGATGACACCCCTTGTATAAGCCTTACTTTCGTTATAGCAGTTATACAAAAAAATGAAAGTTGTATAACTATTGCGGACTGATACGGCGCATGCGTGAAGGGTGGATCACCGGCAAACAAAAAAGCCCATGACCGGGGTCATGGGCAAATAGGAAGACACTACAGGATGGAAGATCAGAAGCTGTATTTCACACCCAGGCTGGAGATGGAGCCTTTTTGCAGATCCCAGTTGCGGTAGGTGTAATCGGCGGTGAGGGCCAGGTTCTGGGTCAGCTTGTAGGCCGCCCCCGCCTTGAAGTCGTGCATGTCGTCGGTCATGTTGGCGTAGCGGTAGCCGGTGGAGAGCTCCACCGCGCCGATGTCGTAGCGCAGACCCACTTCACCGTACAGGCTGCCGCTCTGCTTGCGGGCCAGGGTATCCCAGCCGGAGTGGTTCACGTCGGAGGCCAGCTCGCGCTCCATGCTGTAACCCATCAGACCGGTTTCACCGTAGAGGTTCAGGCCGGTACTGAGGGGCGTGAAGACACCGACCCCCAGGTTGGAGATGGCCATGCTGTCGTTGCCGCTGCTGCGGGAGGTGTATTCGGTGCCGACCCGGCCATAGACGTTGGTGCCGAAGCTCTTGGAGAGATCCACGCTCAGGCCGCCAAAGTCGCGGTTGTCGCCATCCTTGCCGCCGATGTAGTCAGACTTGGTGTGCGCCCAGGTGGCTGAGCCCTTGGCGTAGCTGAAGGCATCCTGTGCCATGACGGTGGTGGAAGAGAGACCGGCCAGAACCAGAACAGACAGTGCGATCTTTTGCATTTCGTTGACTCCATGTGTTGAGTTAGGCGGACCTAACTGGAATGGGGTCATTGTGACGGGCAAACGGGGAGGCGCCGAGCGGCAAGCTGTTGCCAAACCATGGCAGATGTAAGCGGATGTTGCAGGCCGTTAACGGTGCAACAATCGGCGGGGGAGCGCAGCCTCCCCCGCCACCCTGTCAGCGGAATTCCACCTCGTCGATCTGCACCCGCACCAGCGGCTTGCCGGTGAGGCCGGCAGGGCGGGCCAGCTCGATGGCACGGGACGGGCGCGCCTCCCCCTTGCGCAGATAGGACTCTGGCAGCCGGTTCTCCCCGACCCAGAAACGTGCCGGCTGGGTCGAGAGTTGCACCCCCTCGGCGCTGAACAGGGTCAGGCTGCCGTTCACCCGCACCACATTGCGGCTGCCGCTGTTGCTCACCAGGAACTGCAGGCTGAGGGGATCGTCCCCCGCCATCTGGTCGAGCTTCACCGTGATGCCGTCCCGGGTCGCCTGGGAGAGCAGGTCGGGATTGGCCAGGGCCTGCTCGGTCAGCACGGGAGCCGCCACGCTGGTGGTCACCACCTTGCCGGAACTCGTCTCGGCAGGCTTGATCAGCAGGTATTCCCAGGTGAAGTCATCGTTGAGCTGCACCTGGCGACCGTCGGGCAGGGTGATCTGGTGCAGGGGGGCAGCCTCGGCCAGCAGTGGGCAGAGGCAAAGGGCGACCAGCAATCTGGAGAGGGATTTCATGGGCAGAAACTCGGTAAGGGATGCGAAAGGAGGAGTATAAAGAGTCGGGCCCCCCTTGCCTATGACCCGACTCACGTTGTGCCCCTGCGCGGGATCAGAGGATCAGGGATTGGGGATCCTCGCCCGCGGCGAGATCCAGGGTCACCAGGTCGAAATGGACGCTCTTGAGCGCCTTCTGGATCGTCGGCTGCAGGTCGAACACCAGGGCGCGCAGGCGCTGGGGCACCCTTATCCTCGCCAGGGTGGTGGCCCTGTCCGCCAGGGTGTGGAAGAAGACCTGGGCCCCCTCCAGCCCCATGTCGAACAGCATCTGCTCGGCCATGTCGACCATGTGCAGGTGGCGTCTGTCCAGGCTCGATACGTCGGAGAAGCGCCAGCTCAGGCAGGCCTCCCCTCCCGAGCCCCAGAGCGCCAGCTGCCGCTTGTGGAAACCATAGCGAAAATCCCGGTTCGTCATGCCCTGCTCGGCAAAGATCCAGAGCGTGTTGGCCGGCAGACTGCGAAAGCGACGCAGATACTCCCGCATCTCTTCGACGGAGGCCGACAACAGGATCGGCGGGCCACCGTCCTGCCCGAGGCGTCGGCACAGATAGCGCACCGGATCCGTCACCTCGGCGAGGTGGCCGAGGTGCACGCTGAAGATCATCTCGTCTGTCTTGATCACCTGATGAGGGATGCCGTAGTGCTGGCAGTAACGTCTGGCCCTGGCCACCGAGTTGCGGCTGAGGGTGGGATTGTCCAGGGTCACGGCACGAAAGCGGACCCCGCTGGCCCGACACAGATCCATGCCATAGCAGGATTCCAGGCGGCCGGAGAAGCAGACAAGTAGTTCGCCATATCCTGCCAGGGTATCGATGAGCCTCTGTTCCCTGGCCTGAAAGTGCTGATCGTATCCCCGATTCAGCGCGACTACGTTGGCATCCATCACAACCACTCCGGATGATAAACAGGATGTCATTTTGCGCGCACCAAGCTGAATATACCCTTAAACGGCATGGTTATATTGTATGTTATTTGCTCTAAAGATGAATTTTGCTCATTTTATTCGCCGCAGCGGCAGCGCATTCCTCATGCCGGCAGCAGCCCCTGCCCGACCAGGTGGTCACGGCACCGGACCGGGTCGGTGAAGACCAGTCCCCGCAGGCCGAGGGCCTCGGCCGCCGCCACGTTGGCCGGGCTGTCGTCGATAAAGAGGCAATCGGACGGAACAAGGTCGAACGACACCAGCAGGTAGCGATAGATGTCGGGCTCCGGCTTCATCATGCGCACCCGGGCCGACACCACCTTGCCACTGAAGAAGCGCCAGAAGTCCTGATGCTGCTCCAGCCAGTCGATGCTGGCGTGGCCCATGTTGGAGAGGGCGTAGAGGACATGGCCGGCACTGTGCAGCTCCTCGATGAGCCGCACCATGGCGGGATCCGGCAGCAGGGAGGCCGGCACCGCCTGCAGGATGGCGAGGTTGTCCGCCGCGCTCAGGCCGGTGCGCTCCTCGGCCCGGCGCGCCATGGTGTGCAGGGAGAGAGTGCCGCGGTCCACCTCCAGCCAGTCCGGGTGGTTGAACAACCGCTCCGCCAGCGCCGCCGCCCCCTCGGGGCCCCTCACCGCACTCACTATGCCGACCGGATCCCAGCTCACCACCACCCGACCCAGATCAAAGATAATCGCCATCGTCTCGCCTCCCTCGCCTTGCCCGACAAAATGGGGTCTCAATGGCACTCATCACCCCTCGAACCCCGACCATCTACCCTGCACGGTTCAACGCGCCCGGGCAAGTTTTACTTGCATCACATCGTCAAATCCCTTAATGGTTATGGCGTTACATTCAGGACACTCTCATGCACACACTATTCTTCTTTGTTTTCTCGTTTACCCGGCCCTCATGAGGGAAGGCCCGTCGTCACGTGAACCATTCGCGTAAACAGAAACCAAAGACGAATCGAGCCTCCCCAGCGGAGGCTTTTTTTTGCACAACACACAACAGAAGAATTGGATAGGGAACCACCATGGCAACGCTCGACGAGATCAGACACGACATCACCCAGTTGGATCAGGAGCTGCTCGCCCTGCTGGCCAAGCGCAAGACCCTCAGCATCGAGGTCGCCCGTGCCAAGCAGGCCAACCCCCGCCCCATCCGTGACACCCAGCGCGAGCAGGATCTGCTGGTCGCCCTGATCCAGAAGGGACGCGCCCTCGGACTGGATGCCCAGTACATCACCCGCATCTACCACACCATCATCGAAGACTCCGTGCTCTCCCAGCAGGCCTACCTGCAGAGCCTGCTGAACCCCCAGCAGCAGGAGCCCATGACCAGCGTCGCCTACCTGGGCCCACGTGGTTCCTACTCCAGCCTGGCGGCCCGCAAGTACCTGGCCCGCTACAAGGATCAGGTAATCGAGGTGAACTGCCAGAACTTCCGCGAGGTGCTGGACACGGTGGAGTCTGGCCGCGCCGCCTTCGGGGTGCTGCCCATCGAGAACACCAGCTCGGGCTCCATCAACGAGGTGTATGACGTGATGCAGCACACCACCCTCTCCATCGTGGGTGAACTCACCTACCCCATCGAGCACTGCATCCTCACCGCCGTGCCCACCGAGCTGTCCCGCATCAAGACCTTCTACGCCCACCCCCAGGTGTTCCAGCAGTGCTCCCATTACCTGAGCAAGCTGGAAGGGGCGCGCCACGAGATCTGCGACTCCTCCTCCAGCGCCATGATGAAGGTGAAGGAGCTGGCAAGCCCCGAGGCTGCGGCCATCGGCAGCGCCGCCGGCGGCGAGCTCTATGGCCTCGACGTGCTGGCCGAGCAGCTCGCGAACCAGAAGGAGAACTACAGCCGCTTCATCGTGGTGGCGCGCAAGCCCATCGACGTGGCGCCCCAGATCCCGGCCAAGACCACCCTCATCATGTCCACCTCCCAGAAGCCGGGCTCCCTGGTGGAAGCGCTCCTGGTGCTGCGCAGCCACGAGATCAACATGACCAAGCTGGAATCCCGTCCGGTGCAGGGCAACCCCTGGGAAGAGATGTTCTACCTGGACGTCTCCGCCAACCTGCAAAATCCGGAGATGCAGGCCGCCCTGCTGGAGCTGACCAAGATCACCCGCTACATCAAGGTGCTGGGCTGCTACCCGAGTGAAGACGTCAAGCCGACCGCCGTGCCGCCGGTGCTGATGGGCAGCTGACCCACCAAGGTTGGGCCGGCCTGGGTATCTGCCGGCCGATACCGCCAATGAAAAGGCGACCCTCCGGGGTCGCCTTTTTGTCGTCCATTCGCCTCAACGCTTCGACGTCAGAACTGGCCTGCCATCAGCTGGTTCAGGTGATAGAGGTTGCGGGTGTCGAGCTCCAGCTCGGTGGCATAGGTGTTGCCGCGGGGATAGGTCGCCACCACGCGGGCACCACGCACCATGCCGGCTACCGACACATCCAGGGAGTTGGAGGTCTGGGTCAAGTCCCGGTAGCTGCTCTGGCCGCGCACCTGCTGACCGTTGAGCTGCTCGGCCAGCTCCCGGTAGGCATCCATCTTGGAGGCGCGAATGGCCTGCAGCATCTTCTCGGACTGGGAGGGACCGGGCTGGATGTCGATCACCGCATAGCCCACCGCCTTGAGCACGGGGAAGTCATCGGGCTTCTCGGCCACGTCGTAGTTCACGACACGGTTGCCGCTGCACGCCGTCAGCAACATGGCCATCAGGCAACCCAACAAGATTTTCATCGCTGTTTACTCCTCAGGGGGTCAGGTTGACCAGATGGCCGGACGGGCTCTGGCCCCCCCGCATCAGGTAACCGCGGTTGATGGAAGCCCGGCCAAAGGAGTTGCTGGCGCCGGACAGATACTGTTTCGGGATCAGGCTCTGGGCCGTGGTCTCCACCATTCGGGTGCGCAGATCGATGATGCGGGCGTTGACCAGGATCCCCTGCTGGTTGCGGCTGAAGGTGCCGGTCAGGATGCGGGAGATGGGCAGACGGGACGAAAGATCCTTGTAGTTGCGGCTCATCACGAAGTCACCCTGCGGCGTCACCTGGATGTTGCCCGTGGTCTTGAAGTCCACCACCACCTCGCCGCGCCGGTTCAGCTCGTAGATGAAGCTCTCCTCGATCTGCTGACCCATCCAGTTGGTGTCCTTCAGGGTGTCGAGGTCGACGAAAGACGCGACCGCAATGGGCTCGGTCAGGGTAGTGAGGGACTTGCGCTCCATCAGCTGATCCGTCATGCGGGCCACCAGCCAGTTCAGCTCCATCCCCTTCGCCGCCTGGCGAGGATCCCCCTGATCCCGCTTGATGGGGTCGGTCGACCCGCAACCGGCCAATGCCAGCGCTATCGCCAGCACAGTGATAATTCTCTTCATGGATACCTTTCCTGCATCTGCACCTGACCTGTTATCGGTCGCAAACGCCAACACTTGAGACGGGAATGCACACAGGATCGCCCGAGGATCCGCCCAGTCCCCCTCCTGCCGCCCCAGGCCGGTGGGACGAAGAGGAGCCCCCCATCCCAGGAACAAGGCATGGATCTTGCTTTTATTTGCCTGCCCGGTGCGCATCGGGCTGTGTCCAGGATCCCCTGCCCGCCTCGTCGCGGCCCAGGGGCCATCTATTCAAGGTGTCCGTCATGAAAGTATCGCTGCTGTTAACCCTGCTGCTGGCCAGCCTGTCGGCCCGGGCCGAGCTTATCGAAGCCCAGGGCAGTGCCGCCATCCTGGGGGGGGACGAGGTCTATGCCCGCGAGCAGGCGACCCGGGATGCGCTGCGCCAGGCTCTGCTGGCCAGCGGGGCATCCGTCTCCAGCATCCAGCGCCTGGAAAATGGCAGCCTGCGCTCGGAGCAGATCCAGATCCGCTCCGGCGGCGACATCCGCCAATACCGCCTCAAGCGTGAAGAGGTGCGCAATGGCCGCATGTACATCACGCTGGTGGCCGACATCCAGGCCGAGCGCCAGATCTGCCAGACCCAGCACTACGCCAAGGATTTGACGCTGGTCCGCCTGCGTATGCGCTACCCGGATCAGGCCAGCACCGGCGCCCTGGACGACATGCCCGCCGATCTCTCCCGCCGCCTGTTCGAGACCCTGGCCGCCACGCCCCAGGTGGTCGCCCGACAGTGGCTCGACGAAAACCTGCGCATCGACCCCCTCCATCTGCAGCAGGGGGATCGCAGCGCCCTCGAGGAGATCAAGGCCCTGAGCCTGCGCACCGACAGCCAGTACCTGGTGCTTGGCAGCATCGACGATCTCTCCCTCGAGCCCCAGGGCAACGCCCTGACCAGCTGGTACGAGGATCCCGTGCGCAATTTTCGCATGCAGCTCTACCTGTTTGACGGCATCAACGGCACCCTGCTCGGCCGCAAGGAGTACCAGGGGCGCGCCAACTGGACCTTCTCCAAGCGGGAGCAGGTCGGCAGCAGCGGCGGCCTGTTCTGGCAGTCGAGCTACGGCCAGGAGGTGAGCTACCAGCTGAAGGAGGCGGCCCAGGACATCGTCGCCGAACTCGCCTGCGCCCCCGTGACCGCCCGGATCGTAGCCCAGCATGAACGCGGTCCCCACATCAACCTGGGCCGTCGCAACGGCGTCAAGCTCGGCGACCAGTTCCGCGTGCAGCACAGCGCCGACTTCGTCGATCCCTACGGCAAGTCCCGGGTGATGCGCAATCCCGCCGACGGTCTGTTCGAGGTGGTCCAGGTGTTCGAGGATGGCGCCGTCATCAGCAGCCAGAACAAATATTCGCCGTTCAACGTCCAAATCGGTGATTTGGCCGTATTGGAATAGGAATCAAGGGTTTAAAAGCACAAGGCTTCTTGTATAATGCCCGCCACAAGGTTCCCGTAGCTCAGCAGGATAGAGCGGTCCCCTCCTAAGGGACAGGCCACTGGTTCGACTCCAGTCGGGAACGCCATACAAAACAAGGGGTTGGCATCGTCATGGTGCCAACCCCTTGATCGTTTCCGGCACCGGCACGGAGTTATCTGGGCCGCTGCCCCTCGGCCCCTCCCTTCTCCGCAGGGCCGAGGCTCGCTCGACGCACTCAACCATGCTCCCCTGGCAAACAACCGCCGCGTTTTGCCGCCTAACGGCGCCATCCAGAAACCAGAGGACCCATGCCCTCCTTTTTTTGCGCCGGTTTATTTGAGCGGGCAGCGTTCCGGAAAGCCATCCTTGCGAAAGGGCAGTATTACGGCCCCAACACGCTCCGACATTTAAATACCGCTCACCAGGGATATATCGTCATTTATATATTCCATCCGCCATGTCGCCACCCATTTAGATGGCGAACACCTTGCTTATTTCGTCATGCTTTTCATGAGAAATAAATATCAGCCGCGCTGATGTTTTTCGACCTGCTGCTCCTTGATGATGGTGAGCAGTGATGGCAGGAATTCACGGGACTGATACGTGCTCTGGCTCCATATATCGGCCTTCATCAAGGCTTTGGGACAGTGAAACAGCAGGGTTTCGACGGCCACCTTGATAACCAGCTTGGGTACTGTATTCCCATCCAGACAGAATTCACGACTCTTTTCGTCAACATGAATGGAGGCCGTCCCCCGGATCCTGACGATATCGTCGATGCCCGGCACCACGAACAGCATGCCGACCCTTGGATTTTTCAGCAGATTGGTCAGGGTATCCAGACGGTTATTTCCCGGGCTGTCGGGAAAAGCCAGAGTATTATCATCGAGCACTTTGACAAACCCCGCCTCACCGCCGCGAGGGGAAATATCCAGAAAGCCGCCGCTCGTCTGGGATGACAAAAAAAACAGGGTGCTATTTTCAATAAAGGTCCGGGTGTGTTTATCAATATGGTGAAGGTCCTTCGCTACCGCCAACGGTGCCGGCTGGCTGTAAAGTTCCCTGAGTTGTTCCAGTGTTGTTATCTGACTCATCGTATGCATTCTCTTTGGTTATCGGTCATGAATTATTTGTAATTAATACCGGCTTGCAGCTCACTTCTAACTGCTAATAGTTTCCATTATCATAATCTGGTTCATGATAACGAGCCTTGAGTCGCCCCCGCAATCAAATAGTGATTCGATTGAGTAGAAGCCAAATTGATGCTTAATATGAAAGCCATGGTCATTACCCTTGTATTGGCCCTGACCAGCCCCCTGTGCCTGGCAGAAAATAATGTCAGTTATCCCATCACGATTAACCATGCGTTTGGCACCACTGTCATTGCGAAAAAACCGCTGCGCGTGGCGACGGTGGCCTGGGCCAATCATGAAGTGCCGTTGGCACTGGGGATTGTTCCGGTAGGTTTCGCGGCCGCGAAATTTGGCGATGACGACGGGGACGGTGTATTGCCCTGGGTGAAGGCTCAACTGGACTCATTGCATACCCCCATCCCCACACTGTTTGACGAGGGGGATGGCATCGACTTCGAAGCCGTTGCCGCCACCGAGCCCGACGTGATCCTGGCTGCCTATTCCGGATTGAGCCGCTCGGATTACGACACCCTGAGCATGATTGCCCCCGTGGTCGCCTATCCCGACGCCCCCTGGGCAACGGACTGGCGCAGCATGATCCGCATCAACAGCCTGGGGTTGGGCAGGGTGCAGGAAGGAGAGGCGCTCATCCAGCGGATTGAGCAGGATATTGCCCGGCGTCTCGCTCGCTATCCGGAGCTTCGCAACAAGAGCGCCATGTTCATTACCCACCTCGACCCCACCGATCTGAGCGTACTGCGCTTCTACACGGCGAACGATTCTCGCGTCAAATTCTTTGCCGATCTGGGCCTCACCTCCCCCGGCAGCATCGCGGCACTCAGCCGCTCCGGGCAATTCTCCGGAGAGGCCAGCATCGAGCAGGTCGATGCCTTCGATGACGTCGATATCTTTGTCACCTATGGCGGGAAGGCCTTGCTCGATCCGCTGTCTGCCAACCCGCTGATGGCCAGGATGCGCGCCGTCAAGCAGGGCTCCATGGTCATGCTGGGGGGCGGCCCCCTGGCGACGGCCGCAAATCCCACACCGTTGTCCATCCCCTGGGTGCTCGACGATTATCTGGAGGCGTTGGCAGCGGCTGCTCGCAAGGTGCAATGAGCGGCATGTCATCACTAAGGCGCCCAGCCTGCGCCCCCTTCCCGCGGCTCAACCGCTCAACCAGCCTGGTCATGCTGATCCTGGTGCTGGTCATGCTCAGCCTGCTGTCGGTGACCTTCGGCACCCGCGCGGTCTCCTGGGCGGAGATCGCCGGTGCACTGCAGGGACAGGCCAACACCCTGGGGGAGGCCGCCGTCGCCATGCGCATTCCCCGTACCCTGCTGGCCGTGATGGTGGGCGCCGCCCTGGGCCTGGCCGGGGCCGTCATGCAAGGGGTGACCCGCAACCCGCTGGCAGACCCGGGCATTCTCGGCGTCAACATCGGGGCCGCCTTCTTCGTGGTGATCGGCCTCGCGTGGTTTGGTATCGATCAGCTGCACAGCTATGTGTGGATGGCGATCCTGGGCTCCGCGGTGACGGCGGCCTTCGTCTACACCATAGGCTCCATGGGACGCGGCGGGGCAACCCCCCTGAAACTGGCGCTGGCCGGCGCCGCGACCTCGGCCGCGCTGTCCTGCTTTACGCTGGCGGTCGTCCTGCCTCGCAACGACATCGCGGGCGGCGTGCGCTCCTGGCAGATCGGCGGCGTTGGCGGCGCCACCTTCGAGGCCATGCAATATGTGCTGCCCTTCATGCTGGCTGGCTTGCTCATCACGGTGGCGACCGCGAGAAAGCTGAACTCCCTGGCCCTCGGGGACGATCTTGCCGCCGGCCTGGGTGAAAACGTGGCCTGGGCCAGAGGGAGTGCCGGACTCGGCGCCATCTTGCTGTGTGGCGCCGCCACCGCCATCTGTGGGCCCATCGGTTTTGTGGGCCTGGTGGTGCCCCATTTCTGCCGGCTGCTCGTGGGGGTGGATCACCGGTGGCTGCTGCCCTTCTCCGCTCTCGGTGGTGCCAGTCTGCTGGTGCTCTCCGATCTTGTCGGCCGCATGATTGCCCGCCCCAGCGAACTGGCGGTCGGGGTGGTGACGGCCTTTATCGGTGCCCCCTTCTTCATCTGGGTCGTCCGTCGTCAGCGGGTCAGGGAGCTGTGATGAGTGAATGTATGGCCCTGAGTGGCCAGGTCAAAGCGGTACGCGTGCTGCGCTCCCGCTGCTGGATGCGTGTTGTCTGTACGCTGCTGGCCATAGCAGCGGCAGCCTGGTGGCTCACTCTGCTACTGGGGCAGTCTTACACGCCCCCCGCAGTCGTCTGGCAAGTGCTCAATGGCGAGCCTGTCCCGGGCGCCAGTTTCACCGTGGGGCAACTGCGTTTGCCGCGCGCGCTGATCTCCCTGCTGGTCGGCATGAGTTTTGGCATGGCGGGGGTCGCGTTTCAAACCATGCTGCGCAACCCCCTGGCCAGCCCGGACATCGTCGGCGTGTCATCGGGGGCCAGTGCCGCCGCCGTCTTCGCTATCGTGGTGCTGAGGCTGGACGGCACCGCCATCGCCCTCTTTTCCATCGCAGCCGGATTAGGGGTGGCCCTGTCGGTCTACGGACTCTCCTACCGCAACGGGGTCGCCGGGACCCGGCTCATCCTGATCGGCATAGGCGTGTCGGCCATGATCGAGAGCGTCATCGCCTATCTGCTCTCCCGGGCCAGTTCATGGGATCTGCAGGAGGCGATGCGCTGGCTTGCCGGCAGCGTCAACGCCGTCCAGCTCCATCAGGCCTTGCCATTGCTGTTCTCTCTGGTCCTGTTTGGTGGGGTGTTGCTGCATCGCGGCAAGGACATCGAGGCCTTGCGACTCGGGGAAGACACGGCCGCGGCATTGGGGGTGAATCTTGGACTGACCCGCCTCCTCGTGATGATGTGCGCCGTGGGATTGATCGCGGTCGCGACGGCGGTGACCGGCCCCATCGCCTTCGTCGCCTTCTTGTCTGGCCCGATTGCGGCACGCATCGTCGGCACGAGCGGCTCGTTATTGATCCCGGCAGCCCTGGTGGGCGCCAGCCTGGTCTTGGTGGGGGATTACATCGGCCAGTTTTTATTGCCGAGCCGCTATCCGGTCGGCGTCGTGACCGGGGCCCTGGGGGCTCCGTATCTGATTTACCTCATCATCCGCGTTAATCGAAAAGGGGGAGCCCTGTGACCATCGCCCATCACATGGTGGTTGAGCAGTTATCTGCCGGCTACGGCGAAAAGACCATCTTGCAGGATGTGGATCTCGGCATCATGCCAGGCAAGATCACCGCCATTGTCGGGGCCAACGCCTGCGGCAAATCGACGCTGCTGCGTACCCTCTCCCGCTTGCTGACCCCGACCCGGGGGCAGGTCCTGCTGGACGGGAAATCCGTTCACCACACCCCCACGCGCCTGCTGGCACGCACCCTGGGCTTGCTGCCTCAATCCCCCATCGCGCCGGAAGGCATCACAGTGGGGGATCTGGTGGGGAGAGGGCGCCATCCCCATCACACCTTCCTGTCCCGCTGGAGCAGCCAGGATGATCAGGCCGTGGCCAACGCCCTGGCCATGACCAAGACCGCAGACCTCATCGACAGGGAGGTGGATCAGCTTTCCGGCGGCCAGCGGCAGCGCGTATGGATTGCGATGGCCCTGGCGCAGGAGACGGACATTCTGCTACTCGATGAGCCGACCACCTTCCTGGATGTCACCCATCAGATTGAGGTGCTGGACCTCCTGGTCGACCTGAATCTGCAGCGGGGGATCACCATAGTGATGGTGCTCCATGATCTCAATCTGGCGGCGCGCTATACAGACTATCTATTGGCGATGAAGGAGGGCCGGGTACATATTCATGGGACGCCCCCCGAGGTGTTCACCCGAGAGATGATTCAGACCGTGTTTGGCTTGCACAACCATATTATTCAAGATCCCGTCTCGAATATTCCCATGATGATCCCGATCGGGCGTCATAAAAATAACCCGCCCCTGTAAACCGTCATCCTACCCATTACACAGCAATGGGCAGGATTTATTCACGACCGGACAGGAGCTGGAGAAAGGTGCTGAGCGCCGGGTTGTCAGAGGTGTGTTTGTAAATGAAATGAAGGGGGGTCGTCTGGGGTAAAATATCCAGTGACGTATAACGGATCATTTTCGACTGACGACTGAGGTGACGTTCATTGACGATGGCCACGCCATTACCGGAAGCCACCAACCCCAGCATGGTGCCTTCACCATGTGCCCACTGGGTCACACCTGGCCGCCACTCTACTTCCTGAAATAGCGTTTCCTGCCAGTCGTAATAATTGGGGTCGGTACTTCTGGGCAGACGCACGGCGGAAAACTGGTTTAATTCCTCCACCGTAATGGAGCGAGGAATATCGATATCCCAACAGGCGGGATAAGCAAGCACCAGCCTGTCTTGTGCGACAGGATGCACGACATATTCAGAAGGCAGGTCGGAGAAGTGATACAGGAAGGCGCCGTCTATCTGATCCAGCTCCAGTCGTTTCAGCAAGACCATGGGCGTATCGGAGTAGACCTCCAGCTCGACCTCGATATTGGCGTGGTGGAATTGATTGACACACTGCGTTATTTCACCTTCCCACAAGACAAAGTCCGGCGCCCCCAGAGTAAGTGAACCATATTCCGTATGGTTGAATTGACGCATTCTCTCATTGGCATCGTCAATTTGACGAATGATGGCGCCGAGCTCTTTCTGATACACCTTGCCGGCCCTGTTCAAGCGCAAACCTCTTGGCAGGCGGTCAAATAATTGCACGCCTAATTCAGATTCCAATTCTTTGATCTTTCTTGAGATGGCAGGTTGAGTGACGTGAACTCTCTGGGCGGCGGAACGGATATTTTGCGTTTCGGCGACGGCTAGAAAGTACTTCAGCTGACGTAATTCCACTCGACTTCTTTCCCTGTCGGCATCGATCGATGACTCGATATTAATTTAACTTGTTGCAAATGACAAGTATTATCATTTGTGTTACCGCAAGGTAAAATGCTTGTCAAACGGAACCGGACAGAATGAATAAGATCAGCTGTGGCACCCTCTCGCCGAGAACTCGTTATCAAACCAAATACCTGTGGCTATGCTGCGCCCCCGTGCTCGCATGCTCAGGATTGACCCATGCTCAGGACAAGGCCGACGATCCGCAGACCGAGGCCTATCGCATCAATACCATCACCGTATATGGCCAACCCCTGTCAGACGACAGCGAGACCACAGTCGCCAAAGAGCTGTGGGTTGGCGGCAAGGTCGCAACCAGTGTGCTGGATACCCCGGCCCTCGTCTCCGTGATCACCGAGAAAGAGATCAACCAGCGCAACGCCACGACCACGGAAGAGGTGTTGCAATACTCCCCGGGCCTGGTCACCGACTACTATGGCTCGGATGACAGAAACGACTACTTCACCATTCGGGGCTTTCAAGCAACCACCTATCGGGATGGCCTGACCCTGGGGTCCATGCGCGGGGTGCGTGAAGACCCCTATGCCTATGAGCGGGTGGAAGTGATCCGCGGCGCCAACTCGACGCTGTTTGGCCCGGCAGATCCCGGTGGCTCGGTCAACTTTGTGAGCAAGCGACCCAAGTTCAAGCGCTTCGGCGACAGCTATGTCTCTTATGGCTCGTTCGACAACAAAGAGCTGGGGGTGGACTTTGGCGACACCCTAAACGAAGAGAAGACCTTGGCTTACCGCGTGACCACCAAGCTGAAGAAGGGGGAGCTGGAGTACGATCATTCGAAGGATGACTCCCAGCTCGTGATGGGCGGCATCACCTGGCAACCCTCGTCGGATACGACGGCCAGTCTGATCATTGACTACCTCGGCCGGGACTCCACCCCGAACAGCGGCGGTTACCCCCTGGATAAAGAGTACGATCGCAGCCAGTTCTACGGCGAACCCGACTATAACAAGCACGATGTGGAGCGGACGAACATCAGCGCCCAGATCGCCCACTACTTCTCCAGCGACCTCAAGCTGAGCGCCAACCTGCGCTACAGCGACCTGAAGGACAACTTTGGCTACCTCTATCTCTATGACTTCGAAGGGCGCACCGGCCGCGATGTCTCCCGCTACTACTTCGGCACGGACACCTCCTCCAACGAGCTGATCGGCAACACCATTGTGCAATACGACACGAACTTTGGCCGTATCGACAGCAGCACCCTGGTCGGGCTGGAATACCGCGATGCATCGAGCAAGGACCAGTCTGTCTATGGCGCGGCCAGCAGCATCAATCTCGACAATCCGGTCTACAGTGGCGCCCCCGTCGTCGGCGCCCCCTACAGCAAGAACGCTCAGGACTACAAGACCGCCTCGGCATTCTTGCAGCAGAACCTCTCGCTGGATGACCGCTATATCCTGACCCTGGGGGCGCGTCATGACGACATGGATCTGTCGAGCCGCGACATCAGTGACGTCGAGACCAGCGATGACTTCTCTGAGACTTCGCTGCGCGCGGCCCTGACCTACAAGATGACCCGGGAGTGGTCGACCTATCTGAGCCAGGTCGAGTCCGTCGCCCCTCCCACCATTGGGGTGAAGCCCGAGCGCGGTGAACAGCTGGAACTCGGTGTGAAATATGCCCCGGAGTCGGTCAACGCCCTCTTCTCCGCCGCCATTTATGACCTGAACAAGAAAGATGTCACCATGGCCATCGTGCAGGACAACGGCACCATAGAGCGGGAAACCGTCGGGGAAACCCGGGTCAGAGGCTTCGATCTGGAGATGAAGGCGGAAGTGGCGGACAACTTCAACCTGACCGGCGGCTACTCCTACATGAAGTCCGAGGTGATTCGCGGCTCGACGCGCGCCGGCGCCTCTCTGGAAGGGAATGAGTTCGCCAGCACGCCGAACCATTCCGCGTCCCTGTGGGGCTACTACACCCTGCCCATCGAGACCATGGATCTGGGTCTGGGCGCCCGCTACGTCGGCAGTTATTACCTCGATGCGGACAACACCGCCAAGAGTGAAGCCGCCACCCTGCTGGACGCCGCCTTTGCGTACCGCATTACCCGGGACGCCAACCTGTCCGTCAACGTGGCGAACCTGACCGACAAGCAGTACGTCGTCGGCTCCGGAACCGCCAACTACTATAACCCCGGCCGCTCGTTCAATGCGGCGCTCAGCTATGCCTGGTAAGCCATCCCTCCTCCCAAGAGCCGCCTTTGCGGCTCTTTTTTCATGGGCTTTCGAAGGCTCATGCCGCCCGGGATGGCCCTTCCATCCAGCCATGACCCCTCCCCGGCGACCGGCCCAGAGAGGCTGAGTGCCGGGCGAACACGGATCCACCTTCCCCTCTCCCCGATGCGCCCGCCCTGAAAGAGCCACAGGATCATCCGGGATCCCGGCCGCCCTGGCTTCGCCTGCGGCCATCATGGTTTGCATCCTCATATACACTCAGAAAATCGGTCGCCGATGCCGGTGACCGGGCAACAGGGCTCGCATCAAGAGAAGGACATCATGGGCAGCAAAAAAAAATCCAGGGCTGAACAGCCGGTTGTGACCGAGGCGCAGAAACCCCTTGGCAACAAGGTATACGAGAAGGAGCTGCGCCGCCTGCACGAGGAGCTGGTGAAGCTGCAGCTGTGGGTGGTACACAAGGGGCTCAAGGTCTGCATCGTGTTCGAGGGGCGCGACGGGGCCGGCAAGGGGGGCACCATCAAGGCGATCACCGAGCGGGTCAGCCCGCGAGTATTTCGGGTCGTCGCTCTGCCGGCCCCCACCGAGCGGGAGAAGAGCCAGCTCTACTTCCAGCGCTACATCCCCCATCTGCCGGCGGCGGGCGAGATCGTCATCTTCGATCGCAGCTGGTACAACCGGGCCGGCGTGGAGCGCGTCATGGGCTTTTGCAGCGAGGAGGCGAGCGACAAGTTTCTGGCAGGTGCCCCCATGGTGGAGAAGGCCCTGGTCGACTCGGGCATCATAGTGCTGAAGTACTGGCTGGAGGTGACCCCAGAGGAGCAGGAGCGGCGACTGCGGGATCGCATCGACGACGGCCGCAAGATCTGGAAGCTCTCCCCCATGGACATCAAGTCCTTCGATCGCTGGGATGACTACACCCGGGCGCGGGATGCCATGTTCAACGCCACCGACACCGCCTGGGCCCCCTGGTTCGTGGCCCGCTCAGAGGACAAGAAGCGGGTACGCCTCAACATCATTTCCCACCTGCTGGCCCACATTCCCTACGAGACACTGCCGGTCGAGCCGGTCAAGCTGCCCAAGCGCAAGATTGGCAAGGTCAAGCCAACGGAGCATCCGCTGCGCATCATTCCGGAGCGCTTCTAGGCAAGGGGGCGGGCCCCGGCGCGCCCCTCATCTGTTGATACTGGCGGATGGCGGCCCTGGCATTGAACAGCATGCGGCTGTCCCCCATCCGGGCAGCCAGGCCGCTGCGACGCACGTTTTCGAGCACCCCGGGATTGAGCCCGGCCAGCCAGAGGGTAACCCCCTTGGCGCTGGCCTGCCGCTCCCCTTCCTTCAGCACCATCAGGGCCGAATACTCCACGTCCAGCACCCGGCTCATGTCGAGCACCACCACCTCGGGCTGATGGGTCGCGATCAGTTCGCGCATCCTCGCCGCCACATGCTGCACATTGATGAAGAAGAGGCGCCCCTCCGGCCGCAGGATCAGCAGGCCCGGGACCGTCTCGTCCTCCGGGTGGCGCGCCGAGAGCGGGCGCAGCACATCCTCCCCGGGCTTGCGGCCAATCACATGGACAGGCGGATGCGCAGTCTGGCTCGCCAACCCCAGCAGGGAGGCCAGGATCGCCACCACTATGCCCTGCAGGGTACCGAACAGCAGCACCCCCAGGCAGGCGGTGACGGCCCAGCGAAATTCCATCATGCGGATCTGCCCTATCTTGCGAAATTCCAGCGGCTGGATGAGCCCCACCGAGTAGACGATGACCACCACCGCCAGGGTGGCGCTCGGCAGCCAGGAGAGCAGCGGGGCGAGGAAGATCATGGTCGCCAGCGCCATCCCGGCATTGACGGCAGAGGCCAGCTGGCTCATGCCACCGACGGCGCGCACCACCGCCGTCTGGGAGGTGCCGCCCCCCGCCGGCATGCTGCCGCAGAAGGCGCCCCCGAGATTCGCCAGCCCGGTGGCCACCAGCTCCCGATTCGGATTGATCTCGGGCTCCTCCTTGCCCACGAAGGCCCGCCCGGCGGCGATGGTCTCGGTGAAGCTCATCAGCGCGATCCCCGCCGCCCCCGGCAGCAACTGCATGACCAGGGCCGGATCCGGCATCGTCAGGCCGGGCAGCCCGGTGGGGATGGCCCCGACGATGGCGACCCCCGCCTCGTTCAGGCCAAGGCCCCACACCAGGGCGATGCCGATCCCCACCCCCAGCAGGGGGGCGGGGGAGTGGGGAAAGCGCCACTCCATGAACACCAGCACCGCCAGGGTGGCGAGGGCCACCCCCAGTGTCAGCCAGGAGGTCTGGGGCAACGCCTGGCCGAGGTGATAGAGATCCAGGAAGAAGTTCTCCTTCTGGATGTGCCCCCCGAACAGCTTGGGCAGCTGGTCGAGGATGATGACCAGACCTATGCCGCTCTTGAACCCCACCAGCACCGGCAGGGAGATGAAGTTCGCGATGAAGCCGAGCCGCAGCGCGGCCGCCAGCATCAGCATGGCCCCCACCAGCAGGGTCAGGGTGGCCGTCACCGTCAGCAGCCGGCCGGGATCGCCGTCCGGCACCACCAGCCCGAGCTGGGTGGCGGTCAGGATAGCCAGGGTACTGGTGGAGCTGACGCTGAGCACCCGGGAGGAGCCCAGCAGGGCGTAGATCACCATGGGCACGAACGCGGTGTAGAGGCCGATCGCCACCGGCAGCCCCGCCACGCTGGCATAGGCCATGGCCTTGGGCAGCACCACGGCCGCCGCGGTGACACCGGCCAGCAGATCGGGCAGAAGACGCCCCGGCGCCGACACAAGTGATGACATTTTAATCCTCCATGAACCCGGGACCCTCCTGACGCGGCGAACCTACCGGCCAGGTCCCCGCGTTCGTCTTGATGACCTCCTGAAGTGTATGCAGGGCGTGATGCAATCGCTTGTTGCGCCTGACGTTTTGTCACTCCCTTCCCCTATACTTCAGCGACGTTCAGACCAGACCCGAGAGAGGAGAAACGTCGTGTTGCGACTGCTTGCCCTGCTGCTGTTCTGCCTGATGCTCCCGGTGCGGGCGCTGACCCTGACCACGGTGGCAGGGGATCTGCGCCACCCCTGGGGGCTCGCGCTTCTCCCCGATGGCGGTTACCTGATTAGCGAGCGCCCGGGCCGCCTGCTGCGCATCGACGCAGGCGGCAAGCGCCACATTGTCTCCGGCCTGCCGCCCCTCGCCGCCACGGGTCAGGGGGGGCTGCTCGATCTCGCCCTGGACGGTGATGGCTGGGTGTATCTCAGCTACAGCGAACCGGGGGACAGGGGGGCAGGCACCGCAGTGGCCCGGGCCCGGCTGCAAAAGGACGCCCTCGTCGACTGGCAACTGCTGTTTCGCCAGCAGCCCAAGGTGGCCGGTGGCGCCCACTTCGGCTCCCGCCTGGTGCTGACGGAGGATGGCTATCTCTTTATCACCCTCGGCGATCGTTACACCGAGCGGGAGCGGGCACAGACGCTCGACAACCACCTCGGCAAGACGGTACGCCTGCACAAGGATGGCCGGGTGCCCGCCGACAACCCCTTCGTCACGACACCGGGGGCCCTGCCGGAGATCTGGAGCCTGGGCCACCGCAACATGCAGGGGGCCACCCTGCGCCCGGGCAGCCAGCAGCTCTGGGCCCACGAGCACGGCCCCCAGGGCGGGGATGAAGTGAACCTCATCCTGCCCGGCCACAACTACGGCTGGCCCAAGGTGACCTTCGGCGAGGAGTATGGGGGCGGCAAGATTGGCGTGGGCCAGAGCGCACCCGGCCTGACGGCGCCGCGCTGGATCTGGGTGCCCTCCATCGCCCCCTCGGGCATGACCTTTTATCAGGGAACCCTGTTCAAGGGGTGGCAGGGGGACTTGCTGGTCGGCGCCCTGCGCGGCCAGGCCCTGTTGCGCCTGCGCCTGGACGGGGACACCATAGTGTCACAGGAGCGACTGTTGACCGATCTGGGGGAGCGGATCCGTACCGTCAAGGAGGGGCCTGACGGTGCCCTCTATCTGCTGACGGACTCAGGCAACGGGCGCCTGCTCAAACTGACCCCATAGCATGGGAGGAAGAGAAATGAACGCGCATCGAATGCTGCTGGTGCTCTGCGCCAGCCTCTGGCTGCTGGGCTGCAACACCATTCACGGGATGGGACGAGACATCGAGAAGGCGGGTGAGGTGATCCAGGGCTCCGCCAACCTGACGGGCGAGCAAGACACCGGCCGGCACTGATCCCGCCCCGGGGCAATCAGGGGCTGCAACGCCCCCAGCCACTCACTCGCCGCTTGCCACCAGGCTGGCCAGCTGCGCCATGGTCACCCTGACCCCATGCTGGGCCAGCACCTCGCGGGCACTCTGGGGCAGCTGCTCGTCGGTGATCACCTGATCGATCGCATCCCAGCCCACCACGTTGAAGGTCCCCACCTTGCCATATTTGGACGAGTCGCAGATGAGGATGCGGCTCGCCGCCGACTCCACCACGGCCCGCTTCACCGGCACCTTCTGCTCGCTCGGGGTGGAGATCCCCTGCCCGTCCCAGGAGGAGGCGGACAGGAAGGCGATGTCCAGGTGGAGGTTGCGCAGGAAGTGGGCGGTGGCCTCCCCGGCGCAGGACTGGTTCTCTCGAATGACCTGGCCCCCGGTGTGATAGAGGCGGCAGCGGCCGTGCTCGATGAGGTAGGCGCACACCATGAAGTCGTTGGTCACTATCATCAGGTCTTCCCGCAGGGCCAGCTCCCGGGCCAGCTCCAGGGAGGTGGTGCCGGCATCCAGATAGACGGTGCTGCCCTCGCTCACCTGGGCGGCGGCGAGCCGGGCGATGGCCAGCTTGGCCCCCTGCATCAGGCTGCGCTTGGCGGCGTGGGAGGGCTCGCTCTTGATCCGCTGGGAGAGGCTGACCCCGCCCGAGACGGACAGAACCCGCCCCTGCTCCTCCAGCTTCTGGATGTCACGCCGGATGGTCATGTGGGAGACCTGCAGCCAGTCGGTCAGCTCCACTATGCTGACCACGCCGCGCTCGGCGAGCAGTTGCAGGATACGTTGCTGTCGCTCTACGGGAATCATCTTGCCTCGCACCTCGGGGAAAGGAGGCCCCATTCTACCCCAGTGAGATGGTAAAAAATGATAAATAACCTCGAATGGGCTCACAAATCACATTTATTCACACAAAAGGCATCATTTTTTGATTCAAAAGAATCTCAACTCGCGTGAATAACAAAAATTAACACCGATTAAGTTATTTTTTGTGACATGCGCCTGATATTTCACCGCCACAAGCCTCTACTATCGGCTCATCAGTCGTTATCGAGGAATCACGAGATGAGCACTCCCTATCATGTTGCCGTCATCGGCCTGGGCGCCATGGGCATGGGCGCCGCCCGCTCCTGCCTGCGGGCCGGGCTCACCACCTACGGCATCGATCTCAATGCAGAGGCGCGCAACCAGCTGCAACAGGCCGGTGCCGCCGCCGTCATGGCCGATGCCCGCCCCCTGGCGGAGACGCTCGATGCGGTGTTGCTGCTGGTGGTCAACGCCGTTCAGGTGCGCCGCATCCTGCTCGGCGACGAGGGGCTGGCCCGTCACCTGAAGCCGGGCACCGCCATCATGGTCTCTTCCACCATAGCCGCCGAAGAGGCGAGCACCCTGGCCGCCGAGCTGGCGCAGATGGGGTTGCCGATGCTGGATGCGCCGGTCTCCGGCGGCGCCATCAAGGCCGATGCCGGCGAGATGACGGTGATGGCCGCAGGCTCAGACGCCGCCTTCGACAAGCTGGCCCCGGTGCTGGATGCGGTGGCCGGCAAGCTCTACCGGGTCGGCAGCGAGCCGGGCCAGGGCAGCACAGTCAAGATCATCCACCAGCTGCTGGCCGGGGTGCACATCGCGGTGGCGGCCGAAGCCATGGCCCTGGCCAGCCGGGCCGGCGTATCGCTGGATCTCATGTATGACGTGGTCACCCATGCCGCCGGCAACTCCTGGATGTTTGAAAACCGCATGCCCCGCGTGCTCGCCGGCGACTACCAGGCCCGCTCTGCGGTGGACATCTTCGTCAAGGATCTCACCCTGGTGGCGGACACCGCCAAGGCGCTGCGCTTCCCGCTGCCGCTCGCGAGCACGGCGCTGAACATGTTCCTCGGTGCCAGCAACGCGGGCCACGGCCTGGAAGATGACAGCGCCGTCATCAAGATCTTCTCAGGCATTACCCTGCCGGGTCAGGAGGAGCAAGCATGAAACTCGGAGTCATCGCAGACGACTTCACCGGCGCCACCGACATCGCCGGTTTCCTGGTGGAGAACGGCCTCTCCACCATCCAGTTTGCCGGCATCCCGGCTGAGGCGGATCTGACCGGGGTCGACGCCGTGGTGATCAGCCTCAAGAGCCGCTCCTGCCCCACGGGCGAAGCGGTGCGCGACTCCCTGGCGGCCCTCGACTGGCTCAAGGCCCGCGGCTGCCCCCGCATCTACCAGAAGTACTGCTCCACCTTCGACAGCACGGCGGCGGGTAATATCGGCCCCGTCACCGACGCCCTGCTGGCGGCGCTGGAGAGCAAGTTCACCCTGATCTGCCCGGCCCTGCCGGTCAACGGTCGCACCGTCTATCAGGGCAACCTCTTCGTGGGGAACCAGCCGCTGGCCGAGTCCGGCATGCGCCACCACCCCATCACCCCCATGCAGGACAGCAACCTGCTGCGGCTGATGGAGGGGCAGGCCCAGGGCCGCGCCGGTCTGGTACCGTTCAATACCATCGCACAGGGTCCCGGCGCCATTACCGACGCCTTCGAGCAACTGGCAGAGGCGGGCGTGCGCTACGCCGTGGTCGACACCTTGACCGAGCAGCACCTGCTGGACATCGCCACCGCCGCCCTCGACATGCCCCTGGTGACCGGCGGCTCCGGCCTCGCCATCGGGCTCGCCCGCCGGCTTGGCAGCGGGGATCTGCAGGGTGCCCGTGAGGCGGGCTGGCCCAGAGGCACCCGCGCCGTGGTGCTGTCGGGCTCCTGCTCCGAGATGACCAACCGTCAGGTGGCCCGCTATCGCCAGCATGCTCCTGCCCTGGCGCTGCAGGTGGAAGCCTGCCTCACCAACCCGGATTACCCGGCCGAGCTGGCACGCTGGGTACAGGCCCAGCCGCGCACCCCGGCGCCGCTCGTCTACGCCACCACCAGCCCGGCGGAACTGGCTCGCATTCAGGAGACCCACGGCCAGCAGGCGGCCAGCGACGCGGTGGAACACTGCTTTGGCCGCCTCGCCTGCCTGCTGCAGGAGGCCGGGGTGGATCGCTTCATCATCGCCGGTGGCGAGACCTCGAGCCGGGTCACCCAGGCCCTCGGCGTGAAGGCGTTCCACATAGGCCCGCAGATCGCCCCCGGTGTGCCCTGGGTGCGGGCCATCGACGCTCCCCTCTCCCTGGCACTGAAGTCCGGCAATTTCGGGAGCGACGACTTCTTCGACAAGGCTCAGGAGTACTTCCATGACTGAACAGGCACTGCGCGACACCATGGTGATGCTGGGGGCCTCCCTCTTCCAGCGCGGTTATGCCACCGGAGGCGCCGGCAACCTCTCCGCCCTGCTGCCGGACGGCACCCTGATCGCCACCCCGACCGGCTCCTGCCTGGGACGTCTGAGCGCCGACAGGCTCTCCCACGTCAACCTGCAGGGGGAACACCTGGGGGGAGATCGCCCCTCCAAGGAGGTGGCCTTCCACCTCGCCATCTACCACAACAATCCGGACTGCCGGGCCGTGGTGCACCTGCACTGCACCCATCTGACCGCCCTCTCCTGTCTGGAAGGGCTGGATCCGGCCAACGTCATCCGCCCCTTCACGCCCTACTACGTGATGCGGGTCGGCCAGTTGCCGCTCATCCCCTACTACAAACCGGGGGATGCCCGCATCGCCGAGGAGCTGGGGCGCCGCGCCCCCGAAGGCAACGCCTTCCTGCTGGCCAACCACGGTCCCGTGGTGACGGGCAAGGATCTGGTGGATGCGGTCAACAACATGGAAGAGCTGGAGGAGACGGCGCGCCTGGCACTGATGCTCCATGGCCAGTCCATCCGCTACCTGGGCGAACCCGAAATTGATGAATTGAGGAGGATTAAACCATGAGCAAGTTTGCCGCCAATCTCACCATGCTGTTTACCGAGGTGCCGTTCCTCGATCGCTTCGCCGCCGCCCGCGACGCCGGCTTCGAGGCGGTGGAGTTTCTGTTCCCCTACGAGTGGCCGGCCGCCGAACTGGGCCGCCGCTTGCGCGAGCAGGGGCTCTCCCAGGCCCTGTTCAACATGCCGCCGGGCAACTGGGGCGCGGGGGAGCGCGGCATGGCCGCCATCCCGGGGCGGGAAGCGGAGTTTCGCGGCCACCTGCCAACCGTGCGTGACTACGCCCTGGCGCTCGGCTGCACCAAGGTGCACGCCATGAGCGGCATCGTGGACCCGGCACATAGCCTCTCGGCCCACCGCCAGACCCTGATCGACAACATCCGCTTCGCCGCCGACTTCCTGGCTGCGGACGGCATCAAGGTACTGCTCGAGCCGCTCAACGATCGGGATGTCCCCGGCTACTTCCTGGCCCACCAGCTCGACGCCCTGGCCCTGGTGCAGGAGATAGACAGACCCAACGTGGGGGTGCAGCTCGACCTCTATCACGCCCAGATCATGGACGGGGATCTCACCCGTCTCATCGGCAAGCTGGGCCCGGCCATCGGCCATGTCCAGATCGCCTCGGTACCGGATCGCCACGAACCGGACGAAGGGGAGATCGCCTACCCGCACCTGTTCAAGGCGCTGGCGCAGGCGGGCTACCACGACTGGATAGGCTGCGAATACAACCCCAGAGCCGGCACCCGGGAAGGGCTGGGCTGGCTGACACAACAATAACGACCCTGAACATGAACGAGTCTGAGGATAACAAGATGCAGATCATCATCACCGGCGGCGGTGGCTTCCTGGGCCAGAAACTGGCCCGGGCCCTGCTGCAAGGCCCCCACCCCTTCACCGAGCTGCTGCTGGTGGACATCCAGCAGCCGCAATCCCCCCTGCCGGACCCCAGGGTTCGCTGCCTGCGGGCCGACCTCACCGAACCCGGTGTCGCCGAGTCCCTCATCAGCGAGCGGACCGCCGTGGTCTATCACCTGGCCGCCATCGTCAGCAGCCACGCGGAGCAGGACTTCGATCTGGGCTGGAAGGTCAACCTGGACACCACCCGCACCCTGCTGGAGGCGTGCCGCCATGCCCGGCCCGGCATCCGCTTCGTCTTCACCAGCTCCCTCGCCGTCTATGGCGGCCCACTGCCGGAGCTGGTGAACGACGGCACCGCCCTGACCCCCACCTCCTCCTACGGTGCCCAGAAGGCCATGGGGGAACTGCTGGTCAACGACTACAGCCGCAAGGGCTTCGTCGACGGTCTGGTATTGCGCCTGCCCACCATCTGCGTGCGCCCGGGCAAGCCGAACCGCGCCGCCTCGTCGTTCGTCAGCAGCATCATCCGCGAGCCGCTGCAAGGGGAGAGCGCCCTCTGCCCGGTGAGCCCGGAGCTGCGCCTCTGGCTCTCCAGCCCCGCCACCGTGGTCGCAAACTTCCTGCTGGCGGCCAGGCTTCCCACCACCGGTGACGCCCGCAGCATCAACCTGCCCGGCATCAGCGTGACCGTCGGCGAAATGCTGGAGGCCCTCGCCAGAATCGGGGGTCAGCAGGCTCTGGATCGGGTGCAGTTTGCCGCCGATCCGGCCATCGAGCGCATCGTGGCCAGCTGGCCGGGACGCATCGACAACCAGCGGGCCAACGCCCTCGGCTTCGCGGCAGACAGGACGTTTGCCGACATCATCGACAGTTTCATCACCCATGACATGCAGGAGGCATCATGAGCGACATCCCAACCCCCATCATCGGTCTCATCATCGCGGTCTTCGTGCTGGTGTTTCTGGTCATCCGTACCCGGGTGCACGCCCTGATCGCCATGCTGGCGGCGGCCTGCATCGCCGGGATCACCGGCGGCATGACCATCGACAAGACCCTCACCGTGATCACCCAGGGCTTTGGCTCCACCCTTGGCAGCATCGGCATCGTCATCGGCCTCGGGGTCATGATGGGTCGCCTGCTTGAGGTCTCCGGCGCCGCCGAACAGATCGCCTACAGCTTCATCAAGTGGCTCGGCAAGCGTCGCGAGGAGTGGGCTCTGGCCATCACGGGCTACATCGTCAGCATCCCCATCTTCGTGGACTCCGCCTTCGTCATCCTCTATCCGGTTGCCAAGGCGCTGGCAAAGAGCGGCAAGCGCTCCCTGCTCACCCTGGGAGTGGCGCTCGCGGGCGGCCTGGTGGTGACCCACCACACCGTGCCGCCGACCCCGGGCCCGCTGGGGGTTGCCGGCCTGTTTGGCGTGGACATCGGCGCCATGCTGCTGACCGGCATGGCCCTGGCCATCCCCTGCGTGCTCGGCATCGTCTTCTACGCCCAGTGGCTCGACAAGAAGTACCCCGAGTTCGGCGCCCAGGTTGCCCAGACCCCGGACGAGCTGCAGGCCACCTACGAGCAGTACATCAAGGAGAAGGAGGGCAAGACCCTGCCGAGCCTGACCCTGTCGCTGCTGCCGATCCTGGTGCCCATTGTGCTCATCTTCGTGAAGGCCATCTTCACCACCCTGGCCACCCTGGAGGGCATGGACGGCCTGATGGCAAATCCCCTGGTGCAGGGCGTCAACTTCATCGGCACCCCCATCATAGCGCTGGCCATCAGCGTGCTGCTGGCGGTCTATACCCTGGTGCCGCATATGGACAGGCACGCCACCGCCGCCCGCCTGGAAGAGGGGCTGCAATCCGCCGGCATCATACTGCTGGTGACCGGTGCCGGCGGGGCGCTGGGGGCCGTGCTGCGCGACAGCGGCGCGGGCCAGCAACTGGCCGAGCAGATCGCCCAGCTGCCCATTTCCCCCATCCTGATCCCCTTCATCGTGGCGACCCTGGTACGCCTCATCCAGGGGTCCGGCACCGTGGCCATGGTGACGGCGGCCTCCATCTCCGCCCCCATACTGGCGCAGATCCCCGGGGTCAACATGCTGCTGGCCGCCCAGGCCGCCACCATGGGGTCGCTCTTCTTCGGCTACTTCAACGACAGCCTGTTCTGGGTGGTCAACCGCATGATGGGCATCTCGGACGTGAAGCAGCAGATGATCGTCTGGTCCATCCCGACCACCATCGCCTGGGCCATCGGCGGCACCGGCGTCGCCCTGCTGAACCTGATGTTCGGCTCCGGCGGCACCTGGTTAGACCCCGTGCTGCCGCTGCTGGTGCTGGCGCTCATCGTCTGGTACGTCAAGGGCCAGTCCCTGGCTCCGGTGGCCGACGCCATCCCGAGCCGGGAGTCATAATCCCGGGCGCCACGGCAACGCTGTGTGACGAGGGCCAGTCTGCTAGACTGGCCCTCTTTTTCGTTCATTCATCTTGCAAAGGAGTGTTGGATGTCTGCGTCTTCCTGGTGGGACAAGTCCACCGGTTTTGCCCTGCTCACCATCTTGCTGTGGGCCTCCCTCGCCGCGCTCACCTCCCGGATCACCAGCGTCTCGCCCCTGGTGCTGGTGGGGCTGGTGCTGCTGTTCTGCGGGGCGGGCACCGTGCCATTCTGGCGTCAGTGGCGCGCCAGCCCCCTCACCTGGCTGGTGACCATCACCGCCCTGCTGCTCTATCACCTGCTGCTGTTCACAAGCTTTCGCCACGCCCCCGTGCTGGAGGCGAACCTCATCAACTACCTCTGGCCGCTGTGCATCATCCTGTTCACCCCACTGCTGCTGCCGGGTCACCCCTTGAGCCTGCACCATCTGCTGGCCGGGGCCCTCGGCCTCGCGGGCTCCGTGCTGGTGATGGTCGATGGCAGCCTGCAGCTGCAACAGGCCCATCTGCCCGGCTACCTGCTGGCCCTCGGCGCTGCCATCGTCTGGGGCGCCTACTCCGTGCTCTCCCGCCGCCTGCCCCCCGCCCCCGCCGTGGTGACGGCCGCCGCCTGCCTGCCCGCCGGGCTCCTGGCCCTGCAGCTGGCATGGGTGCTGGAAGGGCCCCTGCCCCTCGTCCAGATCCCGACCGCGGACTGGCTGCTTATCGTCGGGCTGGCACTTGGTCCCATGGGGGCGGCCTTTGTCACCTGGTATCTGGCGCTGCGGGACGGGGATCCTCGCCGCATCGGTTCGCTGGCCTACCTCACCCCATTGCTGAGCACCCTGCTGCTGGTCTGGCTCAACGGCGAAGCGCTCACCCCGCGCCACCTGCTGGCGGGGGCCCTCATCATGGGCGGCGCCCTGCTCGGTCTGCTGGTGAAAAACCCCAAGACTCAGCCAGTTGCAGAGCCTCTGTCATAAAAACGCCATCAGGCCTGCTTAAGCTCGCGCCCATTGCGTGGTTCAAGCAGGAATCTGATGTGAAAATTGCCCACTATGCCTCCCTCTCCTCTCTCGTCTTGCTGCTGGTGGCCGGGGTGCAGGCCGCCGCCCTCTATCAGGGGTGGCAGCAGTTCAATCGGGCCGAACAGGCCCAGCGCCAGCAGGAGCAGCTGCAACGGCAGCTGAGCGGCCCGCTGCAGGGGGCGCTTCGCGACTACCTCGGCAGCGGGGATCCCCTGCTGCTGGCCCAGGCCCAGGGGGTGCGCCAGCAGGCGCTGGCGCTGCTGTCCAGCCTGGCGGATCCCCAGACCCAGCCGCTAAACGCCCGGCTTGAGCAGATGGGCGCACGCATCGACGGCGACTACCTAGCGGCGGGCAAGCTGTCGGGCAACAGCCAGTGGCTCCTGCAAAATGCCGAGAACGAGCTCGCCGCCCACGCCCGTACCCTGCTGCGCTATGGCCAGCAGGGGGCTGCCACCCAGGGAGCCGATCCCGCGCTCGCCGAACAGTATCGCCAGGGGGCCGCCGACATCCTGGCCGCCCTGCCCGCCCTCGCCCACCAGCGCCAGAACTACATGGAGCAGGCGAGCGCCAAGCGCCTCGAAGGGCTGCGTTTCGAGCTCGCCGCCCTGCAAAAGCAAGCGGACGCTCTGGCGGCCCTGCCGAGCCTGAACCTCTTCAAGGAGGCCCCCGCCGACGAGTTCACCCTGGGGGAGCCGCAGCGCCAGGAGCTCGGGGATCTGCCCAAGGCCGAGCTGGTCTCCCTGCTCAAACGCTACCCCATGGAGCTCGAGAACAGCCGCAAGGCGCTGCAACAGCAGCAGGCCGCCCGTCAGATGGTGCAGCAGGACATCGCGCACCTGCTGCAGGCGGGGGAGCAGCTCGGTGAGCGGCTCGCCGCCGCCCGCCAGACGGTGAACCGGGAGCTCGCCACCGTGCTCGGCGTGCTGGCACTCTGCCTGGTGGTGGTCGCCCTGCTGTTTGCCCTGGTGCAGCGCCGCTGGCTGGTCAGGCCGCTGCTCCAACTGCGGGCCGCCTTCCTGCAGCTCGATGCCACGGGTCAGGCGCAGCTGCTGGCCCAGGGGCGCGAGCGCAACGAGCTGGCCGACATAGTCGCGAGCTACAACCGCCTGATCCAGCGGCTGCAGCAGGATCAGCAGCAGAAGGCGGGGCAGCTCTCCAGCGTCTCCTCCAGCCTGCAGGAGATGGTGGCCCAGGTGCAGGAGATCCATCACAGCACCCGTACCACGGAACAGGCGGTGGACGAGAGCGACACCATGATGCAGGAGCTCAACCAGCTCGCCAGCGAGGTGCATCAGGTCGCCGCCGAAATCGCCCAGCACGCCCAGCACAACGAGCACTCCATGAGCCAGAGCGAGCGGCTGGTGGGAGGCATGCTGACGGCCACCGCCCAGACCGGGCTCGCCATCGACGAGAGCAGCTGCGCCCTGGCCCAGCTGACCCGCTCGGTGGAGGACGTGACCGCCATCGTCGACGTCATCGGCCACATCTCCCAGCAGACCAACCTGCTGGCCCTCAACGCCGCCATCGAGGCGGCCAGGGCCGGGGAGCAGGGACGCGGCTTCGCGGTCGTGGCCGACGAGGTGCGCCACCTCTCCGCCGACACCCAGCGATCCCTCGGCCAGATCACCGAGATCCTGGCGAGTCTCACCCAGGCGGGGGATCAGCTCGCCACCGTGCTGTCCCGCATCACCGCCGAGGCGGCCGGGCAGCGCCAGCAGGCCGAGCAGCTGCGCCAGACCACCCAGACGGTGCGGGAGATGGCGCGCAGCACCGCCGTCATCGCCCTGCAGGGGGCCGACAACGCCAAGAGCCAGGAGCGCAGGCTGGCGAGCTTTGCCGACCTCATCGGCCGCATCAGCCAGCACGCCCGCCAGGGCAGCCGGCTCTCCGTCCAGGTGTCGGAGCACATCCACCACCAGGCCCAGCAGATCCCACGGATCCTGAGCCAGGCCTGACTCCGGGCCCGGCACCACGCCGGGTCGCGGTTCCCCGCACGTCCCCCTCTGTCTCCAGCAAGAGCCAGCCATCCCCGGCGGGCTTGCAAGGCCGCCTCCCGAGCGGCTGCGACCACCCCAGACACCCGCACAGGGTGGCAGGCCTGATCCCCATGCCAGCATGGCTGCGCCCGCCCCGGGGTCGGCCACATCTTTTTTTGTGACACAAAATTATATGTTGCCATCAAGTTAACAAAGAAAGTTCAGCCTTCTCGTCAAGATCCGCTCAGGATAACGGTGAACACACCTTGAAAGCGTTCTCATTGCCGACATGAGTGGCCTGAGAGTGCCCACATCAAGCATCATGATTATTTGCACTCGGTCATATTTTTGAAACTTGGCGGGAACTTCATGTTGATATTTCGCACCGCGAACGTACTCTTGGTGATGTCAGATCGCCAAGGATCCAGACTCAAAAAATAACGACTGAAACGATGCAGATTGTCCCGTGACGATGCGCCAAGGCATACGGACACAGGGACACGACACAGAGAATTTTTTTGCCCTTCGGGGTGTTGATTGCAATGCCAATACCGAGCGGCGGGCCCGTACCCGACTGCCGGATAAAAAAGCTAAGTCCATAAAATCAGGAGCAATAACAAATGGAAAAAGTGATCTTCAAGCGCGCCGCCTTGAGTGCCGCCGTGGTCGCGGCGCTGGTCGCCCCGGGCATGGCACTGGCTGCCCAGGACATGATGAGCCCGGAATACGGCAAGTCCTACCAGGCGTTCACCGACGATGCCAAAGTCACCGGCGGTCTGTTCTACTTCCAGCGTGAACGTGACCGCAAGCAGGCCGGTCCCGGCCAAGATGGCAAATACCACTCCAACCTGAGCCATGCCACCACCCAGGCAGCCCTGAACTTCAACTCCGGCTATGCCTGGGACGTCGTGGGTATCGATCTGGGCGGTTTCGGCGCCTATGACCTGGCCGTTGACGAGAGCAATGGCGTCAACGAAGAGAACGAATTCTCCTTCTGGGGCGACCAGTGGGGTTCAGGTGGTGACGGCGTGCCCGAGAACGGCTTCAGCCTCTCCAACGCCGCCCTGAAATTCAAGTTCGGTGAGCATGTCACCGCCAAGGGTGGTTATACCCAGCTCTACGTCCCGGGTATCCTGGGGGTCAACTGGTCCTATCAACCCGGTACCTACCGCGGCGGCCAGATCGAAGGCACCTTCGGCGGCCTCTACCTGACCTACGCCATCGCCGACGAGTACAAGGCTCCCTGGTTCAAGAACACCGCAGGCTTCTCCAAGAGCAGCCCCTACGCCAGCGATCCCTTCAGCGACGCGAACAAGATCGACTACATCCACGGTCTGGCCGCGCGCTACACCTTCGAGAACGGCACCGCCATCACAGGTGGTTTCGGTCAGTCCGAAGGCTACATGGACAGCTACCACTTCAAGCTGGCCCACAAGTTCGACGTACTGGGTGGCCTGAACACCAGCTACCAGTTCTACGGCTCCGAGACCGACAACAACGATTACGATGGTCTGGCATGGCAACAGGCTCTGACCGCCAGCTGGAACTACGCCCAGTACGGCTTCCGTCTGGAAGGTCTGTGGACCAAGGCCGAGGGTGATCAGGGCAACTACCTGCCCCGTCTGACCCGCGGCTACGGCAACTCCCAGGGTGCGAACGAGATCTGGTGGGATTCCCGCTCTGACTGGAACCATAACGACGAGAAGGCCGTGTTCTTCGGCGTGACCCGTTCCCTGGATGATCTGGTGGGCGCACCGGGTTGGGGTGTCGGTGTCTCCGGTGCCTACGGCTGGGATGCCAACAACGGCGACAGCTCCCTGGAAGGCGGCAAAGAGTGGGCGGCGAACTTCGACGTCATGTACACGGTGCAGGATGGCAAGCTGAAGGGCACGCTGTTCAAGCTGCACTACACCGACTACAACAACGAACAGGACGACAAGGGCAGCTGGTACTACCCGAACATGTTCAGCTCCGAGCATGACGTCAAGTTCCACATCATCATGCCGTTCACCATCCTGTGATAACGCATCTGACGTGACCGAAAACCGGGCCCCTTGGCCCGGTTTTGTTTTTGGCGCGGCCACGCTACCATGCCGGTTCGGGCCACCCGCCGGCCGCCAATCAGGATGATCTTCATGCCCCACCCCTTCGTGCTTGTCACCGGCTGCTCCAGCGGCATCGGCCTCGCCGCCGCCAAGGCGCTCGGCGCCCACGGCTTCACCGTCATCGCCTCCGCCCGCAAGGCTGGGGACGTCGCTCTGTTGCAGCAGCAGGGTCTCTTGGCGGTGCAGCTGGATCTCGCCGACACCGCCAGCATAGAGCACGGTGCGGCAGAGGCGCTGGCCCTGGCCGGGGGCCGCCTCTACGGTCTGTTCAACAACGGTGCCTACGGTCAGCCCGGTGCCCTGGAGGATCTCCCCACCGAGGCACTCCGGGAGCAGTTCAACACCAACCTGTTCGGCTGGCACCACCTCATTCGTCAGGTGCTGCCCCCCATGCTGGCTGCGGGCGAGGGACGCATCGTGCAGAATAGCTCCGTGCTCGGTCTGGTGGCCATGAAGTATCGCGGCGCCTACAACGCCAGCAAGTTCGCGCTGGAAGGTTACAGCGACACCCTGCGCCTGGAGCTCGCGGGCAGCGGCGTGCACATCAGCCTGATAGAGCCCGGCCCCATCGACACCCGCTTTCGCGCCAATGCCCGGGACGCCTTCCTGCGCCACATCGACCCGAGTGCGAGCCGCCATCAGGCCGCCTACACCCAGACGCTGGCCAGGCTGGAGCGTGAAGGGGGGGCCCGTGGCTTCACCCTGCCAAGCGAGGCCTGCATCCCGCCGCTGATCCACGCGCTCAGCAGCCGGCGCCCCAAGCACCGCTACCCCGTCACCTTCCCGACCCGGCTGTTCGCCGTGCTACGCCGCCTGCTGCCAAGCCGCCTGCTGGACCGGCTGCTGATCAAATCCGCCTGACGCCAGACAAACGCCGCCCCGCAGCCAGAGGCCAGGGGGCGGCATCTTTCAGTAGTGCTGGCCGTTGCTGTAGTAGTGGGATTTCACGATAGGCAACACCTGCACCACCACATAGGTCTGCTCTCCCAGGACCGCCTTGAGATGACGGGTGATAAGCGCCGCGGCGGCATCCTGCACCTCCTGCGGGCGCTCGAACCAGACCAGCTCCACGAAGGGGGAACCGGCCTCGATCACCCCGTCCCGCACCTGGGTCGTGGGGACGCACTCCAGGGTGACGAACTCCGGCTTGCCGCCGGTCAGGGCACAGAGCTCCGCCGTCAGGGGCACGCTTATCCGCTGAAGGGTGTCGACAGAAACTGCCCGAAAACGAAGGTGGGGCATGGGAAACCTCTTGGCTGTGACAAATGAGGACTTATCATAGAGCACTCATCCCGCTCACATAAGGTGCCTCATGAGATTCCATCCCACGCTGCTCTCCTTCCTGCTCTGCCTGCTGCTGCCGCTGTACGCCTTCGCGGATCCGGCCTTCTACCGCATCAACAAGGGCAAGGAGCAGCACTGGCTGCTGGGGTCCATCCATGCGGGCAAGCCCTCCCTCTATCCCCTGCCGGATCCCGTGGAGCGGGCCTGGCAACAGAGCCGGGCCCTGGTGATGGAGGTCGACATGACCCGCATCAGCCAGACCCAGTGGCAGGAGATGGGCGCCATCACGCGGCTGGTGGACGGCAAGACCCTCAAGGATCACCTGCCGGAGGATCTCTACCGGCGCACCCTGATCGCCGCCGGCCAGAACGGCCTGAACGAGAGCATGCTGGCCCCGCTGCGTCCCTGGTTTGCGGCCATCACCCTGACCCAGGCGGCCCTGGAGCGCACCGGTTTTCGCGGCGATCTCGGGGTGGATCAGCACTTCGCGAAACGGGCGAGCGACGGCGGCAAGCCCATCGTCGGGCTGGAGACCCTGCTGGAACAGCTCGGCTACCTCGCGAGCGTCGGCGACAACCAGACCCTGATGCTGGAGAGCACCCTGGATGAACTGCCCGAACTCGAGAAGGGGTTCGCCGCCGTGATGACGGCCTGGCAGCGTGGGGACGAGGCCACCCTCATCAGCCTGCTGAAGGAGGAGATGGCACCGCCCAAGCTGCAAGCCTGGCTGGAGCAGACCCTGCTGGCGGAGCGCAACCGCAACTGGATCAAGAAGTGGCCCGGCCTGCCGAACGAGAGTTTCATCGTGGTAGGGGCCCTGCATCTTTACGGCGAGCACGGGCTGCTCGCCCTGCTGGAGCAGCAGGGCTGGCGCATCACGCCGCTCACCGAGCCCACCCCCGAGGGGGCGAAATAGCGCCGTCTCCCCCGGGACGGCGGCCGGCGATGGGAGGCGGCTCACAGAATGGGTTGCCGATTAAACAACCAGAAGGGGACTTGATCGAGATCATCCCCACCCTCCCAAAGAGGTATCTATCATGCCTGTCATCGCCCAGTGACAGGAGTGAACGAAATGGAATTCTGGATGAACCTGATGTTCGGCAACAGCGTGGGGCTGATGTCCATGCTGGTGATCTTCGGCACCTTCCTGCTCATCAGCGCCTACGCGGTCTATTTCATCTACAAGGTGATGCACGCAGAGCCGCCGAAGGAAGGACAATAACCCCAGGGGCCAGCCATAAAGGGAGGTGCACGCAGCGTCCCACCGGGCAAGACGCCCAGCCCGTGCGGGTGCCCCCTCGCCCACCCCGCCATTCTAAGCACAGGCCAGCCCCGCTATAATGGCCCCCTCATTCTCATGCGGGGAGCCTGCCGTGTCTCATAACGACGAACTCTCACTGTTCCTGCAGGAAGTGGCCGACGTGCGGCCGCTGCGCAGCGACCACATCGCCCCCACCGCGGGCAACAGCCAGCCGACCGAGGCGCAACTCGCGCGCCGCCAGGCCGCCACCGCCGAACAACTCACCCTGGATCACCTCGGTATGGAGGGGATCGAGATGCTGGATCCCCACGCCATCGTCGGCTTCAAGCGCGACGGTGTGCAGGAGGGGGTCTACAAGAAGCTGCGCCTCGGCAAGTACGAGTTGCAGGGCTCCCTCGATCTGCACCAGAAGACGCTCAACGAGGCGCGAACCGCCCTGGTGCAGTTCGTCCAGGAGTGCGAGGCGCGGGACATCCGCTGCCTGCTGATCCTGCACGGCAAGGGGGAGCGCAGCACGCCGCGCGCGCTGCTCAAGAGTCACGTCAGCGCCTGGTTGCCGCAACTGCCGGCGGTGATGGCCATGCACAGCGCCGAGCGGCGCCACGGCGGCAGCGGTGCACTCTATGTGCTGCTGCGCAAGAGCGAGCGCAAGAAGGCGGAAAACCGCGAACGTCACCAGAAGCGCCTCGGCTGACTGCCTGAGGGTGGCACCACGGTGGATGGCAGTGCTAGCATCGGGCGGCCCCGATCATGCCAGGTACGGGGTGCATACCATCAGGGACGATAACAAGGACAATCCCATGTCATACCAAAAACTCGAACAACATCAGCAACAACTGCACCGCCTCTCCCACCTGTCCGCCATCTGCGGCTGGGATCAGGCCGCCATGATGCCGGAGGGGGGCAACGAGGCCCGTGCCGAGGCGATGGCGGAACTCGGCGTGCTGATCCACGGCAAGCGCACAGCACCGGAACTCGGCGACTGGATTGCGGCGGCCGAGGGGGAAGCCCTGGACGCGACCCAGCGCGCGAACCTGCACGAGATCAAGCGCCAGTGGCAGGATGCGAGCCTGCTGCCGGGGGAGCTCGTGGAGGCGCTGTCCCTCGCCGGCAGCAAGTGCGAGCACGCCTGGCGTCGCCAGCGCAAGGAGAACGACTGGGCAGGCTTTGCCCCGAACCTCGAGGAGGTGGTACGCCTGTCGCGGGAGGTGGCTCGCCTGCGCGCTGAGGCGCTCGGGGTGCGCCCCTATGACGCCATGCTGGCGCTGTACGAACCCGGTATGACGAGCGCGAGGCTGGATCAGATCTTCGGCGATCTGACGAGCTGGCTGCCGGATCTTATCCAGCGCGTGAGTGAACGGCAGAAGAGCGACATGATCCTGACGCCGCAAGGCCCGTTCCCGATCCCGACGCAGCAGGCGCTCGGCCAGGAGGTGATGGGGCTGCTCGGCTTTGATTTCGCGCACGGCCGGCTCGACGTGAGCAGCCACCCGTTCTGCGGCGGCGTGCCGACGGACGTGCGCATCACCACGCGCTACAACGAGCAGGAGTTCGTCTCCAGCCTGATGGGCATCGTCCACGAGACGGGCCACGCGCGTTACGAACAGGGCTTGCCGCGCGCACTGCTCGGCCAGCCGGTGGCCGAGGCACGCTCCATGGGCATTCACGAGAGCCAGAGCCTGTTCTGCGAGATGCAGCTCGGCCATCACCCCGCGTTCCTGTCGCTGATAGCGCCGCGCATTCGCGCGCACTTCGGGGCACAGGATGCGCTCGCGCCCGCGAACCTCGAGAAGCTGTACAACAGGGTCGAGCCCGGCTTTATCCGCGTCGATGCGGACGAGGTGACGTACCCTGCGCACGTCATCCTGCGCTACGAGCTGGAGCGCGACTTGATGGAAGGGCGTATCGAGGTCGCGGACATACCCGAGCTGTGGGACGCGAAGATGCAGCAGTGGCTCGGCCTGTCCACAAAGGGCAACTACCAGAACGGCTGCATGCAGGACATCCACTGGACAGACGGCTCGTTCGGCTACTTCCCGAGCTACACGCTCGGCGCCATGTATGCGGCGCAGCTGCGCTTCGCGCTCGAACGTGAGCTCGGCGACATGGGCACGCTCGTGGCGTCTGGCCGCCTGCCGGAGATCTTCGGCTGGCTCGGCCGCCACATCTGGTCCCAGGGCAGCCTGCACGGCACGGACGAGCTGATTCGCCGCGCGACCGGCGAGGCGCTCAATCCCCAGTGGCTGCGCAAGCACCTCGAACAGCGCTACCTGAAATAACCGCTCCCGGGCGCGACTCATCTCGCGCCCGCTTTCCCCCTGCCCGACTATTTTTGCTATCCCTGTCCGTTTTTGGCTAGTCACCCCCCTCGCACCCGCTTAGTCTCAGGCACATGCCCACAGAAATCCGAGTCATGCCATGACCACTGTCAGCCCACCCCCATCCCCCAGGGACGAGATCATCCCGGGCCTCACCCGGGAGCAGTGCCACGCCGCGCGGCTCGCACGCGATGCGCGCTTCGATGGCCGCTTCTTTACCGGCGTGCTGTCCACCGGCATCTATTGCCGCCCCGTGTGTCCGGCGCGGGCACCGCACGAGCACAACGTGCACTATTTTCGCTTCGCGGCGGCGGCGGAGCAGCACGGACTGCGCCCCTGCCTGCGCTGTCGCCCCGAACTCGCACCGGCGCAGAGCGGCGATCTGCCGCCGCTCGTCGCCCAGGTGCTGGCGCGCATCGAGCGCGGCGAGCTCGCGGAGCACAGCCTGGGCACGCTCGCGGCGCAGGCCGGGATCACGGAGCGCACGCTGAGGCGCCAGTTCGAGCAACACCTCGGCGCGTCGCCGAAGCAGGTGGAGCAGACGCGTCGCCTGCTGCTCGCGAAACGGCTGCTGACGGAGACGCGCCTGCCGATCACGGACGTGGCGTTTGCCGCAGGCTTTGCGAGCATTCGTCGCTTCAACGACGCCTGGCTTCAGGCGTATGGCATGGCGCCGGGCACCCTGCGCAAGCAGGAAGGGGGGACTGGCGAGGCGGCGCCGCAATCGAACCTGCAACTGCACCTGCTGTATCGCCCGCCGTTCGATGCCCAGGCCATGCTCGCGTTCTACCGGCTGCGCGCGATTCCGGGGCTGGAGCGGGTGGATGAGCACGGTTACGAGCGCCGTCACCGGGTCGGCGATCAGGAGGGGTTCATCCGCATCGAACCCGTCGAGGGGGAGAGGCTCAGGCTGACGGTGCGGGATCTGCCGCCGGGCGCGCTGCCGGACATCCTGTACCGCGTGCGCCGCATGTGGGATCTCGACGCCGACATGGGCCGTATCGGCGAACACCTGGGGCAGGATCCGCTGCTCGCCGGCATCCAGGAGCGCTGGCCCGGGGTGCGGCTGCCGGGGGGGTGGGATGAATACGAGGTGATGCTGCGCGCCATTGTCGGCCAGCAGGTGTCGGTCAAGGGCGCCATCACCATCATGGGGCGTCTGGTGGCGCGCACCCTGGCGCAGTTCGGCACGGCGCAGCTGCCCACGCCGGCCCAGCTGTGCGAGCTCAATCTGGACGGCATCGGCATGCCGGGCAGCCGCATCCGCACGCTGCAAGGGCTGGCCTCGGCGCTCGCGAGCGGCGCGCTCACCCTGGGCACAGCAAGCGATGAGCAGCTGCTCGCACTGCCGGGCATAGGGCCCTGGACGGTCGCCTACTGGCGGCTGCGCTGCGGGCTGGACACGGACGCCTTCCCCGCCTCGGATCTCGTGCTGCAAAAGGCGCTCGGGAACGGGAACAAGCTGCCGGTGAAGGAGGCAGAGGCGCGAAGCGCCCCCTGGCAGCCGTGGCGCGCCTATGCCGCAAGCTGGCTGTGGCACGCCATGAGCGAACAACCGGCGCTGCTCACGCAGCCTCGAGCTGAACGAGACGAGGAGAAAACATCATGATCCGCTACGATATTTTGCCCACCCGCTGCGGCGATCTGCTGGTCGCCATCGACGGGCGCGGTCTGGTCCACGTGGACTTCGTGGCCGGCCTGCGGCCACTGCCCGACATGCGGGACTGGCTGCAGGACGGCGAGGCGCTCGCCCCCTTCCTCGCCGAGTTTGAGGCCTACTTCGCAGGGCGCTTGCAGCGCTTCACCCTGCCGCTCGCGGCGCGGGGGACGGCGTTTCAACAGGCGGTGTGGCGGGCGCTGTGCGACATCCCCTACGGGGAGACCCGCAGCTATGGCGACATCGCCCGCGCCATCGGCAAGCCGAGCGCGGTGCGGGCGGTGGGGGCCGCAAACGGGCGCAATCCGCTCTCCATCATAGTCCCCTGCCACCGCGTGATCGGCCAGAACGGCAGCCTCACCGGCTATGCGGGGGGCCTGCCCATCAAGCAGGCGCTGCTGGCGCTGGAGGGAAGTGACGCCTGAGAAAGCGGCCTGCTCGCCCCAGCCTCGTCTCAGGGGCGCGGCGGTTTGCGTCTCTGGATGACGCCACGGGCGGCGGCCCCCAGCAGGCGGCGAAAGGTGGGACAGCTCATGTGGCTCGGCGCCGGGCAGATGGCGGCATGGCGCAGACCGTCGCGCATGGCGGTCAGCTTCACTATGGTGCGATCCAGCTCTTCGGCCTTGTGCAGCAGCTGCTCCCTGTCTATCTCGGGACGCCCGTCGTCCCCGAACATACGTGCGATCTCGTCCAGCGAGAAACCCGCCGCCCGCCCCAGGGCGATGAGCGCCAGGCGCTCCAGCACGCTGGCCGCAAACTGGCGCCTGATGCCCTGACGGCCAAGAGCCTGGATCAGCCCCTTCTCCTCGTAGAAACGCAAGGTCGAGGCAGGCACCCCGGACCGCTTCACCACCTCGGATATATCCACACGCCCCCCTTGACCTCAAGTCGACTTGAAGTCGTACGCTAGCGTCCGTGTCATCACAAGGGAAGAGAAAATCATGAACACTGTGTTTTCCGTGCTGTTGATCGGGGTCGGTGCAACGGCCTTGATGGATCTGTGGGGCGTGGTGCGCAAGCCGCTGCTGGGCATGCCGCTGCCGAGCTACGCCATGATGGGTCGCTGGATCGGTCACATGGGCCAGGGCCGATTCCGTCATGAGGCCATTGGCGCGGCCAGCCCCATCCCGGGGGAAAGCCTCATCGGCTGGAGCGCCCACTACCTCATCGGTATCGCCTTCGCCGCCCTGCTGATCGCCACCCAGGGCCAAGACTGGCTGCTGGCGCCCACGCCGGGCCCGGCCCTCGCCCTGGGCCTGGTCACAGTGGCAGCCCCGTTTCTTGTCATGCAGCCCTGCATGGGGGCTGGCATCGCCGCCTCCCGCACGCCCCACCCCGCCTCGGCCCGGGTTCACAGCCTGATCAACCATGCCGTGTTCGGCCTGGGGCTGTATCTCTCTGGCTGGGCGCTGCACACCCTGTTAGGGGGCTAACGCCGCTGCGCCAGCCAGCCGTGAAAGCCCAGCGCCTGAAAGAAGCGGTGCGCCGCGGCGAAACCGGCCCCTTGCAGCAGGTGCCGGGTCTGCCCCTCGTCCAGCGTGACGAAATCCTCCCCGAGGCGGCGCACCATCTGCTCGCAGGCAGGAGGCGGCAGACCGGCGAGGGCGGCCTGCAACCCCATGGCCTTGCGCTCAAGCGGGTCAGTTGGCGCCATCAGGTCCGCCAGCAGCAGGGGGGCACCGGGCACGAGTTGGCGGGCGATTTCTCCAAGCAGCGCAGCTTTCTGCGACAGGGGCAGAAAATGCAGCACCAACAGGCAGAGGGCTCCATCACATGGCATATCCGCCACAGGCAACGGGCCCAGGTGCCAGCACACCCTCTCCCCCATGCCCGCCTGCTCGGCCCGCATCCTGGCCTGGGCCAGCATGTCTGCCGAGATATCCTGGGCCACAAAGGTCCAGCGGGGGCAGAGGCGGCCAAGCAGCAGCAACTCGCTGCCCGTGCCCACCCCCACCAGCAGCACCCGGGCCTGCTGGCCCAGCGCGGCCATCAGCCGTGAGGCACAAAGCTGGTGCAGCAGCTCGTAGCCTGGCACCAGCAGGGGGATGCGGCTGTCATAGGCCCTCGCCCCTTCTCCGTCGAATCGCTCCGTCATCTTTTGCTCCTTTGGTTTGAGCCCCCTTGATAGGGGCTGCCGCCGGGAGAAGGTCAAGAGCCACAGGGGCAAGCCAGTTGCCAGCCCTTCCCATGAAGGGAGGGCCCTAGCGCCCCTTGTCCAGCGCCGCTTTCAGATCCGGATTGAAGACGCGCTGGAGGGAGGCGGGGTTGTTCACCAGCTTGGCCGCCGGGCGGCGGGGGCGCCTGACCAGCTCGCCGCCGCAGTTCGGGCAGGTCAGGTGCAGATACTGCTCGTTGCACTCGGCGCAGAAGGTGCACTCGAAGGAGCAGATGTAGGCCGTCGCCGTGTCGGCGGGCAGATCCTTGTCGCAGCATTCACAGTTCGGTCTGAGTTCCAGCATGGCAAGCTCCGGTAAAACGGGAAGAACGGCTCAGTCGACGATAAAGAGGCGGGCGCCCAGTTCGGTGTAGGAGCGATGGGGCTCGGCGTTGTCCGCCACCTGGTAGCTCATGCCCGGCGTCAGGGTGAAGACGCGGCCATCCTCCAGTTCGGTGTGCAGCTCCCCCTCGAGGCAGAGCAGCACGTGCCCCTTGCTGCACCAGTGGTCCGCCAGATACCCGGGGGAGTACTCCACCATCCGCACCCGCAGCTCCCCGAACTGCTGGGTGTGCCAGCGGGCGACGCCGCGCTCCCCCTGGTGCTCGCTCGGCGGGACCTCGGCCCAACGGGTCGTACAAAACGGCAGTGCATTGATGTTCATGACGGATCCTTTGTCAGTTGAGGATATGGGGCTGCTTTGAGAGACAAGCCCGCCCCATACTGCCATCTAATCCCCACCCGCCCCATCCCCACACGGGCAGCCGTCAGCGCTTGAGGCTGCCCATCACCTGCATCTCGCAGCGGTGGCAGTCAAAGCGCAGGCGGAAGCTATCCTTGCCCATCTTGAGCTCCAGGGGCTCGGCCTTGAGGCCGGGCACCTCCTTGGGGCAGAGGTGCTGGCTGTAGCGGATGCAGTGCTTGGTGATCATCAGCACCACCTCCCGCTCCTCCTTGTTTGCCTCATACGCGGGGGCGATGCGCTCTACCCCGTGGTCGCGAAAGAACTGCTCCGCCGCACTGTTCAGCACGTTGCCGAGGTAGGAGAGGCGGTGCTGGGGGTAGACGGCATCGCGCAAGGGGATGCGCCGCTCGGGTCGCCGGTAGGCGGCCAGTCGCGCCGTCTCCAGGGCAGCGATGCCATCCCGGCGCAGACCGTTAAGCTGTGAAGCGGCAATAAAGAGGGGAGTGGTGAATGCCAGCTCAATCTGGCGCGCCACAAACAGGGTGTTGCCGAGTTTACCGAGCTGGTCGCGCGCCTGTTGCAGCGCCCGCGCCGGGTTGTCAGCCGGCCGCTTGTCGCAGGGGAGCGTGACGGTGGCGCCAATGCCCTGCTCGTCGGTCAGGGTGAGACTCAATCCCTCGCCCCACTCACCGAGCCGCATGTCGACCCGGATGCGGCGATCCGCGCTCGACTTTTCGAGCAGCTTGCTGAAGGCCTGATCGTGATTGCGGAAGATCTCGGTGCCCACCTTGAGGCCGGGCATGGGTTCCGACAGCAGTAACCGCTTGCTCTGTGCCTTCTCCTCCACTTTATTGAGGCGCATCCCCACCAGCTCGCCCCCCGGCTTGAAGAAGCCAAGGCCGTCGCCGTTATTGAGGGTCACGGGCTGGCCGTCGATCTCTATCCCGTCCTTGTTCACCCTGGTGACGCGCCCGAGCGGCTCCCCCACGTATTTCGGGCTGCGCGGGGAGTCGATCCCCGGCTGTCGGCCATGGAGGAAGTAGTCGGTGCTGCCGCGGTTGAAGCTCTTTTTGGGATCCGGCGTGAAGCCGTAGGTGCAACGGCCGGCGGAGGAGGCCACCAGATCGGTGCGGCTCTCCAGGATGGCGTCCAGCTTCTGGCGATACCAGGCGGTGACGTTCTTGACGTAGTCGAGCCCCTTGAGGCGCCCCTCTATCTTGAAGGAGCGGATCCCTGCGGCGATCAGCGCCTCCAGGTTCGCGCTCTGATCCATGTCTTTCAAGGAGAGCAGGTGGCTGTTCTCCACCAGCACCTCGCCACCCGGGGTCTGCAGGGAGCAGGGCAGCCGGCAGAGCTGGGCGCACTCGCCCCGATTCGCGCTGCGGCCGGTGCGGGCGTGGCTGATGTTGCACTGACCGCTGTAAGAGACGCACAGCGCCCCGTGGATGAAAAACTCCAGCTGCACGCTGGTGGCCGCGCTGATCTCGCGGATCTGCGCCAAAGACAGTTCCCGTGCCAGCACCACCTGGGAGAAGCCCACGTCCTGCAGAAACTTCACCTTCTCCGGCGTGCGGTTGTCGGTCTGGGTGCTGGCGTGCAGCGCGATGGGGGGGAGGTCGAGCGCCAAGAGCCCCATGTCCTGCACGATGAGGGCGTCGGCCCCGGCTTCATAAATCTGGTGCGTCAGGCGCCGGGCCTGCTCCAGCTCGTGGTCGTGCAGCAGGGTGTTGAAGGCGACGAAGACCTGGGCGCCGAAGCGGTGGGCGTGGCGGGCGAGCGCCTCGATATCCTCGATGCTGTTGCCCGCGGCGCTGCGGGCACCGAAGGCGGGCCCCCCCATGTAGACGGCATCGGCGCCGTGGTTGATGGCCTCGATGCCATAGGCGAGGTTCTTGGCCGGGGCCAGCAGCTCTAGTCGGTTCTGTTCGGGGGGCGCGAGGCGCGGGGTCTGATCGTGCATGGTCTGGTCCCAGAGGAGCGACAAATGGCCGCCACTCTAGCGAGCCCCGGCTCCCCTCGCCTTGATCCCGCTTAAGATCACCGCAGAATGCAGGATTGGATCAGTCCCTGATCCCCCTTGAGAAGCGGATCAAATGACCACCTTGAGCGCCAATCCCAGCAACACCAGGCCGCTTATCTTGTCGATGATAAAGGACTTGGCCTTGAGCCAGGCAAGCACGGGCCCCCGGGAGAGCACCAGGGCTACCAGCGCATACCAGAGCGCGTCTATGCCGCCTGCGGTCAGCATCATGATCCCCCCCTCCCGCCAGCCGGTATCGGCGTGTACGAACTGGCTGAACAGGGCGATAAAGAAGATGGCGAGCTGGGGGTTCAAGAAGGCCACCATAAAGCCCTCGAACGCCCCCTGACGGCCCCGTGGCGGATGCCCCTCCTCGCTACCGGTCTCGCCGCCTGCCGGCTTGGCCAGCAGCGCCTTGACCCCGAGCCAGGCGAGGAAGGCGGCGCCACCGTAACGGATGAGATCGAACAGCAGCGGGGTCTGGGTGATCAAGATGGCGAGGCCGAGCGCCGTGATCAGGGCGTAGATCCCCACCCCCAGGCCGTGGCCGAGCGCCGTCACCACCCCATGGCCCTGGCCCCCCTGTACGGTGTTGCGGATAATCAATGCCAGGCTCGGCCCCGGGGCGATGGCCCCCATCACGCAGATGGCGGCCAGCGCCAGCCAACTCGTCAATTCCATACCCTTTCCTTCCTCTGTCGAATGTCGGTTCAGGCGATCAGAGTAGGGGGCGGCCAGCTATGCCAGAAGTGAAAGTTATGAATAGATTTCATAGCCATTGGCTATGGTCTGGCACCCGCTGCCGGTGCTAGCCGGGCTGGCCTCCCCCCGAGGCCAGCTGCTTGCGGCTCTCCCCCAGGGTGAACTGCAAGTGATCCCGCAGGAAGGGATAGGCCAGCTCGCGGAACCAGCGGTGGGCCGGATCCAGGTGGTGGCGCTGGTGCCACAGCAGATGGTACTGCTGGACCCGGGTGGTGAAGGGCAGATCGCAGAAGCTCAGGGCATGCTCCCGGGAGAGCTGCCAGGCGATGTGGGCCGGGGTGGTCATCAGGCAGTCGGTGCGCAGCAGCACCTCCACCGCCGCCTGGAAGAAGGGCACCCGGGCAAACCAGCGGCGGGAGAGCCCGAGGGGAGCCAGCACCTGCTCCACCGGGCTGTCCTTGTCGCCGCCGCCGCTCACCTGCAGGTGGGGCCAGGCGAGGTACTCCTCCAGGGTGGGGGCCGTGCCCGCGAGCGGGTGGTGGCGCCCCATCAGCACCACCAGCCTGTCCTCCCCCTGGTGCAGGCCCCGGATCTGATCCGGCACCAGCTCGGTGATGGTGGAGACCATGTCCAGCTCCGACTGCCAGAGCTGGGGCAGCAGGCGCTTGTCCCACAGGCTGTATTCCAGCGCAGCTTGGGGCGCGGCCTTCGCCAGCGCCGCGCAGATGTCCGGCAGGATGTGCTGGGCCACGTAGTCGGAGGAGGCGAGCCGGAATACCCGCTCGCAGCGCTCCGGGGCAAACTCCGGCGCCTCGTAGAGCCGCTCCAGGGCGCCGAGGGAATCGGCAAGCTGGGCCGCCAGCGCCTCCGCCCTCGGGGTCAGCAGCCAGCGCTGCCCCTCCCGCACCAGCAGCTCGTCGCCAAACTCGCTGCGCAGCTGGCCGAGCTGCTTGCTGATGGAGGGCTGACTCAGGTGCAGCAGCTCCGCCGCCCGGCTGATGTTGCGGGTCTCCAGCAGCACCTTGAGGGTGGGCAGGAGGTTGAGATTCGCTTTGTGCACTGGGATCACCTCGGGTGGCGGCAGGCTGGGTCGGGCCTTCATCTTAAGACAAGGGAGAGCGGGAATTTAAGCAAAATCACGGTCTTGCCCCTCCCCTCTCCCCTGCACGCCACCGGCCGCTGGATGACAGTGGCGGCCCCGTGCGTCATAATTGCGCAATTTTCCGCCCCGGGCGGCCATCACGATAAGCGACGACAAGATGAAATACGCCAATATCACCGGTTGGGGAAAGTGCCTGCCCCCCGCAGCGCTGACCAATGATGACCTCAGCACCATCATGGACACCTCGGACGAGTGGATCTACCCGCGCACCGGCATCAAGGCCCGTCGGGTCTCCCACGTCAGCACCACGGCGCTCGCCACCCTGGCCGCCCGCCGCGCCCTGGCCTGCGCCGGCCTGGACGCCGCCGCCCTCGATGGCATCATCCTGGCCACCGCCACCCCGGGCACCCTGGTGCCCAATGGTGCCTCCGCCGTACAGCAGGCCCTCGGTGCCCACAAGGCTGCGGTATTCGACCTCAACGCCGCCTGCACCGGCTTCGTCTATGCGCTCTCGGTCGCCACCTCCCTGGTGCAGACCGGCATGATGCAGCGAGTGCTGGTGATCGGCGCCGAGCGCCTGACCCAGCTGCTGGACTGGGCCAAACGCGACACCGCCGTGCTGTTTGGTGACGGTGCTGGCGCCGTGGTCATCGAGGCGAGCGAGCAGGAGAGCGGCCTGATTGCGAACAAACTCGGCTGCGACAGCGAGGCGCGGGAGATCCTGCACGTGCCGAACTTCGGGACGGATCGGGTGCGTTTCGCCGACATCGACGGCCTCTTCACGTTCAACTTCGAGGGGCAGGAGATCTTCAAGCGCGCCGTGCGCGGCATGGGCGAGGCCACCGGCACCGTGTTGGCCCAGGCCGGCATCGCCCCCGAGCAGGTCGATCTCATCGTGCCGCACCAGGCGAACGTGCGCATCATCGAGACCCTGGCCAAGCGCATGAACGCCCCCATGGAGAAGGTGATGGTCAACATCGAGCAGTACGGCAATACCTCCGCCGCCACCGTGCCCATCGCCCTGTGCGAGGCGCTGGAGCAGGGCCGGGTCAAGCCGAACAGCTACCTGCTGACCGCCGCCTTCGGGGCCGGTCTCACCTGGGGGGCCGCCCTCATCAAGTGGGGGGATCGCGTCACCCCCCTCGCCCTGTGTGAGGACGAGCTGCCCCCCTGCGATCACAGCGCCCTGGAACTCATCGCCCATGCGGTGCAGGGTTGCCAACAGGCCCGCACTCAGGACGCCTGACCTCCCCGTCGGGGCTACCACCCCGTCACCGATAAAAAGAGGAGCCCGCGCGGCTCCTCTTTTTATTTCCCGCCTACTCTTTCCCGCCCTCTGACCTCTCCCGGCTGGACATCGGGGGCGGTATAAAAGTCATTGAAAAGCGTGAATTTTGAGCGAAACATATCAAAAAATAACCACTTGACACTTTTTTGTCGTCAGAATGAGGCCAAGGGGTTCACAACCTTGCCGGATCTGGTAGTATGCGGCCTCGCACTTGGGGAGGGGTTCCCGAGCGGCCAAAGGGATCAGACTGTAAATCTGACGGCTCTGCCTTCGAAGGTTCGAATCCTTCTCCCTCCACCATTCAAGTGCGAAAAATCAGGAAAATACCCCGTGGAGGGGTTCCCGAGCGGCCAAAGGGATCAGACTGTAAATCTGACGGCTCTGCCTTCGAAGGTTCGAATCCTTCTCCCTCCACCATCTTCCTGACACAATATGCAATGCCCCTGTGGAGGGGTTCCCGAGCGGCCAAAGGGATCAGACTGTAAATCTGACGGCTCTGCCTTCGAAGGTTCGAATCCTTCTCCCTCCACCATCCTTCAGAAAACCCGGCCTGGCGCCGGGTTTTCGCTTTTCCGGTCAGATTCCATTTGGCACTGTCAGATCTGACAATTGCCCTTCCCCCACGTTTTCGAAACAGTAGTGATTCCAGTTGTTAAAGGAGCACACTATGTTTGAAATCTGGGATGAGACGGGCCGCGAGCTGGGGCTGACACTGCCCGAGCTGCAACAGCGCCTGCGCCAGTACCAGGGGGATGTCATGGTGCGCTACTTCAACCGCCTCGGCCTGCCGAGCACCCTCTTCCTCACCGTCCGCCAGGGATGCGCCTACCAGCGCTTCAAGGCTGGCAGCCCCCAGCTCGACTGGGACTGGCTGGCCCAGGCTATCCAGATGGCGCATACCCCCAAGGTCAGCGCGCCCCCGCTCGGCAAGGCGCCCCTCCAGGCGGCAAACTAGGGCCTGCATTCGCGTCCTCCTGCGCCAGATAGGCCAGCCCCGCCTGCCACCCCATCTGATACCCCTGCTCCAGCCGATCCTTGTCCGTGGTCATGCGCCCGACCCGAAAGCCCGCGGGCGGCACTATGACCCGGACGCGGCAATCCCGGGGCGGCTGGCGGATGAAGTCGATGGCGTCGTTGTAGCTTTGATGGCGCGAGAGGCTCGCCCGGGCCAGGGCCGGGGTCTGGCGCAGCAGATAGCGGTGCAGAGCGGGCAGCCTGGGCGCCCGCTTGCGATAGCCCAGCGGCCGGGAGAGCACCACAGTGATGTCCCGCGCCCCCTGCTCGTAGGCGTGGCGCACCGGGATGGAGTCCGCCACCCCGCCGTCCGTCATGGCCTCCCCTCCGATGCGCACGAAGTGCCGGTAGGCGAGCGGCACCGAGCAGGAGGCCTTGATCTGCTGCTCCAGCTCGGCGGCAGTGGCCCTGAGGTAGGCCGCCTGACCGTCCGCCACTCGGGTGGTCACCACGGTCAGCGGCACCGGATTGGCGGCGAAGTGCGCGAGATCCAGCCTGATCTCCCGGATGGTGATCCCCCACAGCCAGTCGAGATCGAGCCAGTGGCCGCCCCGCAGGAACTTGCCGAAGTTGATGAACTCGGGGCGGCAGGAGTAGTCGGTAATGACCCTGTGGTTGCGTCCCTGCTGCCCCGCCAGATAGGCCGCCAGGTTGACCGCCCCCGCCGAGACCCCGATGCAGTGATCGAACTGCGCCTTTCCCTTCGCCAGGAAGGCGTCCAGCACGCCGGCGGCAAAGATGCCGCGCATGGCGCCCCCCTCGACCACCAGGGCCGTTTGTTGCCGACTCATCCCGCCTCCCGTTCGTGCCGTCCATGACGCTGGTTCCGGCCCAGCCTGGCCGTGTGAATGTGCTCGAAGCCTGCCCCGTCCATGACCAGATTCCGGATGACTCTGTGAATGACCCCGCACTTTGGTTCATTCAGAGCCCAGTTTCCGGACAGGCTCCCTATAATGACCGCGCCTCGCCTGACCCTATCGAGGCATAACATCTTGATGCTACGGAATATTACAATGAAAAACATCCATAAAACCCTGCTCGCGGCTGCCATTTCCCTCGGATTGATGGCAGGCTGCAACAGCCAGAACGACTCCGAGACCCCGACGCCCATGGTTCGCTTCGCCACCTTCAACCTCTCCTTCGATCGCACCGCCGCCGGCATGCTCGCCGGTGAACTGGCCCTGAGCCGCGCCGAGCAGGATGCCCTGCTGGCCCGCCTCGCCGACGGCACCCTGAGCGGCGTCGAGAAGACCAGGGCCCTCGACGTGCAGCAGATCCGCAACATCGCCGAGATTGTGCAGCGCACCCGGCCCGACGTCTTCCTGCTCAACGAATTCGACAATGACGGCAAGGGAGCCGATACCACGGACCTCAAAGCCTTCAACGACAACTACCTGGCCCACCCCCAGCACGACGAGGTAACCGCCATCCGCTACCCGGTGATGCAGAACTTTGCCACCAACACCGGCCTGATGAGCGGCCATGACCTCAACCTGGACGGCAAGCGCAACAACGGGCCCGACGACGCCTGGGGCTTTGGCAACTATCACGGCCAGTACGCCTTCGCCGTGATGTCCCAGTACCCCATCGATACCAAGGGGATCCGCACCTTCCAGCACTTCAAGTGGAAGGACATGCCGGGCGAAGCGAACCCCGTCATCGACGACTGCAACAATGCCAGGGCGCCGATCCCGGTCGGCCGCCAGTGTGGCGATGCCTGGTATGACGACGCCGCCTGGCAGGCCTTCCCGCTCTCGTCCAAGAACCACGCCGACGTGCCGGTGCGCATCAAGCGCGGCAACAAGGAGGAGGTGATCCACTTCCTCATCTCACACCCGACCCCACCCATCTTCGCCAACGCGGCGCGCCACAACGTCAGGCACAACCGGGCCGAGGTCGCCTTCTGGCAGGATTACGTGGAGAGCGCCGGCTACATGGTGGACGACGCGGGCAAGGCCGGTGGCCTGCCCGCGGGTGCCAGGTTCGTCATCGCCGGCGATCTCAACGCCGATCCCCAGATTGGCGATGGGGATCTCACCGCCATTCAGGATCTGCACAACCATGTGCTGGTCAACCAGGCCGTCACCAACGGCGCCCTGATCCCGGTCAGCCAGGGCGGCCCCGAGTGCCTCGCCAGCCAGCCGGATCTGTGCAAGCGCAACAACAACCGCCCCACCCCGGAGCGCATCACCAGCAGCAGCGGCCTGCAGCTTGACCACGTGCTGCCCTCCGCCAACCTGAACGCCGTCGCCTCCGGCGTGTTCTGGCCGGCCAGCTTCGAGCCTGGCCATCACCTGGTGTACGACGCCAAGCTCGGCATCGCCAAGGGCGTCAGCTCGGATCACCGCCTGGTGTGGGTCGACGTCGAGCTCGATTGACTGACAGCAGGGATGCCTTTGGCTCAGGGGGCCGGCAAATCTGTGCGCAGGCGCGCTATTCCGGCGCCTGCGGCTTGCGGCGAAAATCGGGGTTTGCTAATACTCCGCGTCCATCGGATGAGCATCCCTTTCGAGATAGTGTGCCGTGGCTTTCGAACAATTCGCGCTCGTGATATCTCTCTTCCAGCAGCTCTGCGTCTATCTGGTGATCGCCTGGCTGCTCTCCAAGACGCCGCTGTTCATGCCGCTGACTCAGGTGACCCTGAGCTGGCCCCACAAGATCCTCTGCTACCTCATCTTCTCCGGCTTCTGCGTCATGGGCACCTACTTTGGCCTCAGGGTAGAGGACTCCATCGCCAATACCCGTGCCATCGGCGCCGTGCTGGGGGGCATCGTCGGCGGCCCTGTGGTGGGCCTGCTGGTGGGGCTCACCGGCGGCATCCACCGCTACTCGCTGGGGGGCTTTACCGCGCTCGCCTGTACCTTCTCCACCATCGCCGAGGGGCTGCTCGGCGGCTTGGTGCACCGCCACTTCGTCGCCCGCCATCGGCTCGACCTGCTGTTCAGCCCCTGGGTGGTGGGCTCGGTGGCCCTCATCGCCGAGCTGATGCAGATGGGCATCATATTGCTGGTGGCCCGCCCGTATGACGACGCCGTCCACCTCATCGAGAGCATCATCGCCCCCATGCTGGTGGCCAATACGCTAGGAGCCGCCATGTTCATGCGGATGATCCTCGATCACCGCGCCATGCTGGAGAAGTATTCGGTCGCCTTCTCCGCCCGCGCCCTCAAGATCGCCGAGCGGGCGATGCGGGTGCTGGACAAGGGCTTCACCCAGGAGGCGTGCCAACAGATGGCACGCATCCTCTACGAGGAGACCGGGGTGGGCGCGGTGGCCATCACGGATCGGGAGAAGCTGCTCGCCTTCATCGGCATCGGCGAGGATCACCACCTGCCGGGCACTGCCATCAACTCGGCCCACACCTTCAAGGCGATCCAGCACAACGAGGTGGTCTATGCCGACGGCAACCTCATCCCCTACAGCTGCAACCTGCATCCCCAGTGCCGGCTCGGCTCCTCCCTGGTCATTCCGCTGCGGGGGGAAGAGGGGTCGGTGGTGGGCACCATCAAGCTCTACGAGCCCAAGCGCAAGTTCTTCTCCTCCATCAATCGCACCCTGGGGGAAGGGATCGCCCGGCTGCTCTCCGGCCAGATCCTGGCCAGCAAGTACAACGAGCAGAAGCGACTGCTGGCCCAGTCAGAGATCAAGCTCTTGCAGGCGCAGATCAACCCGCACTTCCTGTTCAACGCCCTCAACACCCTGGCGGCGGTGATCCGGCGCGACCCCGAGGATGCCCGCACCCTGGTGCACCACCTCTCCACCTTCTTTCGCAAGAACCTCAAGCGGCAAGGGGACGAAGTGACCCTGGCCGACGAGCTGGAGCACGTGAACGCTTATCTGCACATCGAACAGGCTCGCTTCGCCGAGCACCTGAGCGTGCAGACCCATATTCCCGAGCCGCTGCTGGAGTACCGGCTGCCCACCTTCTCCCTGCAGCCCATCGTCGAGAACGCCATCAAGCACGGCATCTCCCAGATGTTCGAGCCCGGCCGACTTACCCTGACGGCGCGGCAGGAGGGCGAACAACTGGTGCTGGAGGTGGAGGACAACGCCGGCCTCTATCAGGCCAGGCGGGAGGAGAGCGGCCTTGGCATGAACATAGTGGACCGACGCATCAAGGCCCGTTACGGCGCCGAGTACGGGGTCACCATTCACTGCGAGCCCCATCAATCCACCCGGGTGAGGATCACCCTTCCCCTGCAGGAGAGCCCATGCTGACCGCCCTGATCGTCGACGATGAACCCCTCGCCCGCGAGGAGCTGCGGCTGCTGCTGGAGCAGGCGGGCAACATCCGCCTGCTGGGGGAGTGTGGCCACGCCATGGAGGCGCTGCCCGCCATCCATCGCCTCAAGCCCGACCTGCTGTTTCTCGACATCCAGATGCCGCGCATCAGCGGACTGGAGCTGGTGAGCATGCTGGACCCGGACTTGCGCCCTCACATCGTCTTCATCACCGCCTATGACGAGTTTGCCCTGCGCGCGTTCGAGGAGAACGCCCTCGACTACCTGCTCAAGCCGGTCACCGCACAGCGGATGAACAAGGCGCTGGAGCGCATCCACCGGCTGCTCTCGCCAAAGGGGGAGCTGGCGGGCCAACCGCTGCCGGACCCGACCCGCATCGCCCAGCCCCTGCGCAGCATCCCCTGCAGCGGCCACAACCGCATCCTGCTGCTGCCCCTTGGCGAGGTGGAGTTCGTCCACAGCGATCTGGCCGGCAACAAGGTGGTGAGCGCCCAGCAGCAGGGCACCACAGAGCTGACCCTGCGCACCCTGGAGGAGAAGACCGGCTTCGTGCGCTGTCACCGCCAGTACCTGCTCAACCCGGGCCAGATCCGCGAGATCCTGCTGCTGGACGGCGGCCTGGCGGAGGTGGTGACCCAGGGCGGCCACAAGGTGCCGGTGAGCCGCCGCTACCTCAAGCCCCTCAAGGAGCTGCTGGAGATCCCCTGAGGAGCGGGCCACTCCCCCCGCTCCCCTGCCCGTTACCGCTCACCCGCTTGCCGCGCCCGCCGGCTCATCCCTCAAACCGCTCGGGGTCGCTTTTCTGCCGCTCGCGGGCGGCCCTCTGCCACTGACCCTTTCTGCGCTCCCCTTTCCCCACCGCCTGCGTAGAGTGCAGCCTGAGCCCGGCCAGATTGGCCGCAGGAAAAGGAAACTCCGTCATGCAACACGCAATCACCTTCGTCATTGCGGCCCTCTGCATCCTCGCCATCGCGTATCGCCTCTACGGCGTGTTCTTTGTGCGCAAGGTGCTGCGGGCCGACGACAAGCTGGTCACTCCCTCCCACGAGCTGGAAGATGGCAAGAACTATGTGCCGACCAACAAGTGGGTCAACTTCGGCCAGCACTTCGCGGCCATCGCCGCCGCCGGCCCCCTGGTGGGCCCGGTCCTGGCGGCCCAGTATGGCTACCTGCCGAGCTTCCTCTGGCTGCTGATCGGCTGCGTCATCGGCGGCGCGGTGCACGACACTGTCGTGCTGTTCGCCTCCATGAAGCATCAGGGCAAGTCCCTCTCCGAGGTGGCCAAGGCCGAGCTCGGCCCCATCGCCGGCTGGTGCACGGGCCTTGCGATGCTGTTCATCATCACCATCACCATGGCGGGTCTCTCCATGGTGGTGGTGCACGCGCTGGAGCGTAACGCCTGGGGCGTGTTTGCAGTGTTCATGACCATCCCCATCTCCATGGTGGTGGGGATCTGGCACAAGCTGACCGGCAACCTGCAAGCCGCCTCCTGGGTGGGCTTCATCGCCGTGCTGGCCTGCGTCTTCTTCGGCCCCTACGTGCAGGAGAGCGCCTTCGGTGCCTGGCTGACCCTGCGCGCCGAGACCATCAGCCTGGCGCTGCCGGTCTACGCCTTCTTCGCCACTGCCCTGCCGGTCTGGCTGCTGCTCACCCCGCGCGGCTACATCTCCAGCTTCATGAAGATCGGCGTGTTCGGCGCTTTGGTCATCGGCGTCATCTGCATCAACCCCGAGATCCAGTTCCCCGCCATGACCCAGTTCGTCCACGGCGGCGGCCCGGTACTGGGTGGCCCGGTCTGGCCCTTCATCTCCATCACCATCGCCTGTGGCGCCATCTCCGGTTTCCATGCCTTCATCGGCTCAGGCACCACCCCGAAACTGGTGGACAAGTGGAACGACATCCTGCCGGTCGCCTTCGGTGCCATGCTGGCAGAATGCGTGGTGGGCGTGATGGCGCTGATCGCCGCCACTGCCCTGCACCCGGCCGACTATTTCGCCATCAACGCCACCCCGGAAGCCTTCGCCAAGCTGGGGATGCAGGTGGTGGACCTGCCCTTCCTCTCCCAGGAGATCGGCATGGACTTGAACGGCCGCACCGGCGGCGCCGTCACCCTGGCGGTGGGCATGTCCTACATCTTCACCAAGGTACCCTGGTTCAGTAACCTCGCCTCCTACTTCTTCCAGTTCGTGGTGATGTTCGAGGCGGTCTTCATCCTGACGGCCGTCGACTCCGGCACCCGGGTCTCCCGCTACCTCATTCAGGATTTCTTCGGCGAGTTCTACCCGCCCCTCAAGCGCATCGACTGGATGCCGGGTGCCATCGGGGCCAGCGTGCTCGCCTGCGTGATGTGGGGGTATCTGCTGATGTCCGGTGATATCGGTTCGGTGTGGGCGCTGTTCGGGGTATCAAACCAGCTGATGGCCTCGGTGGGCCTCATCATAGGAGCCACCATCATCCTGCGTCTCGCCACCAAACGCCGCTACATGCTGACCTGCCTGATCCCGCTGGCCTACCTGTTCGTCACCGTCAACTACGCCGGTTACTGGATGATGCGAAACGTCTACTTCAACTCGGCCGCCAAGGGCTACAACCCGATGAACGGCGCCATCTCCCTCATCATGCTGGTGCTGGGTGCGCTGATCCTGATCTCCGCCCTGCGCAAGTGGAGCGAGCTGTGGAAGCGGCGCCAGCAGCCCGAGTTCCGGGTGGCCGAGGCGACCGCCTCCTGATCCGCCCCCCTCCCCAGACCCCGCCTCGGCGGGGTCTTTCATTGGCGCTGCACATTCATCCATTGGCATTGACCCGCCCTTTCGCTGTGGTTGAATGACTCCCCGGATCACAGAACCGCCCGGCCCGGGATGCTAGCATGCCCAGACGGCCACTTGGCCGCATCGGCCAACCTGGCCCTAGTGGCCCTCCCTCCTCCGCTTTCACTCTTTGAGGACAGCTTTCATGGAACTGCTTCTGCTCAGCAACGGCAAAACCACCGAACACCCCGGCCTGCTCGGCTGGGCCCGCAACCGGGTGCAGACCCTGCTCGCCCGCAAACAGGTCAAGCGCATCCTGCTCATCCCCTACGCGGTGATCCGCAGCGACTGGGATGCCCGCGCCCGCGAGCTCACCGAGAGCCTGGGGGTCGAGACCATCAGCATCCACCAGTTCGACGACCCCGTGGACGCCATCCACCGGGCCGACGCCATCTTCATCAGCGGCGGCAACACCTGGCGCCTGAACCAGCGGCTGCACGAGTACGGTCTGGTGGTCCCCATCCAGAGGGCGGTGCGCGAGCGGGGCGTGCCCTACGTGGGCTGGAGCGCCGGCTGCAACGTGGCCACCCCCAGCATCCGCACCACCAACGACATGCCGGTGTGCAGCGTCGCCGTGCTGCCGGCGCTGGGCCTCTTCCCCGTGCAGATCAACCCCCACTACCTGGACGCCAGCATCAGTGGTCACATGGGGGAGACCCGGGACGAGCGCCTGGCCGAGTTCTGCGCCATCAACCCGAGCGAGCACGTGGTGGCCCTGCGCGAGGCGAGCCTGCTGCAGGTCAGCGGCGAGAACGGCCACGAGACCGTCGAGTACTGGAGCGCCCGCGGCGAGGAGTTCAAGATCTTCCGGCACGGCGAGACGCCCCGGGAGTACCAGGACGCCGCGCCGCTGGCCGCGCTGACCCCCTTCATTCCCTTCACCCTCAGGGGCTGATTCCGCGCGCACGCACAAATGAAAAGAGGGATGGCCAAGGCCATCCCTCTTTGCGGGTGACGCCGGCGCCCTACTCCAGGATCGCCAGCTCCTCCTTGCCACCCCGCCCTGGCGCCTTGAGCAACAGCACCAGAGGCACGGCGCACAGGCTGACCCACATCATCAGGCGAAAATCCTGCAGGTAGGCGAGCAGGCTGGCCTGCCGGGTCACCTCCCCATTGAGGGTGGCGAGCCCCTTGGCCGTCATCAGCTCCGCCATGCCCGTCCCCTGGTGCAGGCCGGTGTTGAAGGGGGTGATGTAGGCGGCGAACACCTCGTGGTTCATCTGGGTGCGCTGGGCCAGGTAGGTGATCACCACCGAGATGCCGATGCTGCTGCCGATGTTGCGCACCAGGCTGAACAGCGCCGTCCCCTCGTTGCGATAGCGCGGCGCCAGGGTCGCGAAGGTGACGGTGGAGAGCGGCACGAAGATGAAGCCGAGCCCCAGCCCCTGGATGATGCCGGTGCGCACTATGTCCCAGCTGCCGATGTCCGTGTTGAACAGGGTCATTTCCCACATGGAGAAGCTGGTGAGCAGCAGCCCCGAGAGGATGAGATAGCGGGCATCCACCCGACCGGACAGGCGCCCCACCAGCATCATGGCGAACATGGTGCCGACCCCGCGCGGGGCGAGCAGATAGCCCACGTCGATCACCGGGTACCCCATCAGCCCCTGCATGAAGGGGGGCAGCAGGGTCATGGTCGCGAGCAGTATGATGCCGACGATGAAGATGAACACCAGGCCGACGCTGAAGTTGCGATCCCGGAACAGGGCCGGCTCGATGTAAGGGTGCGGGTGGGTAAAGATGTGCACCACGAAGAGGTAGAACGCCATCACCATCAGGGCGGTCTCGATGATGATCTCCCGGCTCGCGAACCAGTTCTGGGATTCCCCCCGATCCAGCGCCATCTGCAGCGCACCGATGCCGAGGCTCAGCAGGGCGAAGCCCAGCAGATCGAAGCGACGGCTGGCATCGATCTTCGTCTCCTCGATGAAGGCGGCGAGCCCGAACCAGGCCAGCAGACCGAACGGCAGGTTGATGTAGAAGACCCAGCGCCAGTTGTAGTACTCGGTGAGCCAGCCCCCCAGCGACGGCCCCAGGATGGGGCCCACCATGACCCCAATGCCCCAGAGCGCCATGGCGGAGCCGTGTTTCTCCGGCGGGTAGGTGTCCAGCAGCACCGCCTGGGAGAGGGGCACCAGGCTGGCGCCGAAGATCCCCTGCAGCAGGCGGAACAGCACTATCTGCTCCAGGCTCTGGGCCGCGCCACACAGCATGGAGGCGACCGTAAAGCCCGCCACCGACCACATGAACAGCCGCTTGCGGCCAATTCTTGCCGAGATGAAACCGGTCAGCGGCATGAAGATGGCGGCCGCCACTATGTAGGAGGTGAGCACCCAGGAGATCTGGTCCTGGGTCGCCCCCATGGCCCCCTGCATGTGGGGCAGGGCCACGTTGGCGATGGTGGTGTCCAGCGCCTGCATGATGGTCGCCACCATCACCGACAGGGTGATGAAGGTGCGACGGGAGACCTGGTCGGCCTCCTCTGTGGCTGCGCTCGTCATATCAACCTCGGCTCGACCAGCCGAGCAGGGAGCGCTGGTGACCGGTGTCGATCTCGGCGATGGCGCTCAGCCCCGCCCGCAGGGTGGGCAGATCCGCCCCCGTGTCCAGCTTGATCCGCACCGCCACGCGCTGGGCGATCTTGACCCAGTTGCCGGTGGCGTTCTGGGCCGGGATCACCGAGAACTCGGAGCCGGTGGCCGGGCTCAGACTCTCCACCACCCCGGTCCAATGGGCATCCGGGTAGGTGTCCACGCTGATGTCGACCCGCTGGCCAGGCTGCACATGGGTCAGCTCCGTCTCGGTGAAGTTCGCCTCCACCCAGGGGGTGTCGGTCTCCACCAGCATCATGGCGGTCATGCCCGCGATCATGTACTGGCCCGGCTTGGGCAGCTGGCTGGCGACGCCGTTGGCGGGGGCATAAACGGTGGTGCGAGCCAGATCCAGCCTGGCCTTGGCCAGTCCGGCGGCGGCTTCCCGATAGGCGGGCTGCTGCTCCACCGGCAGGTTCACGTCCCCGCTGAGGGAGGCCTCAATCTTCTTGAGCCCCTCCTCCAGCGCCACCTGCTGCTGGGCTGTCTGTATGGTGAGCTGGCGCGCATCGTCGTAATTGGCGGTAGAGGTGAAGTGCTTGGCCACCAGATCCGCCTGGCGGTGTTCCTCCTTCACGGCATAGGCATGGCGGGTGCGGGCCACGGCGATTTCGGCCTGCTGGCCCCGATAGCTGGTCTGCAGCGCCACCAGATCGGTGCGCACCTTGGCGAGTTCTGCCTCGGCCTTGGTCACGGCGACCCGGAAGGATTCGGGATCCAGCTCGAACAGCGGCTGGCCGGCCTTGACCTGCTGGTTCTCGTCGACGAACACCTTGGCCACCCGGCCCAGTACCTCGGTACTGATGGGCACCTTGTCCGCTTTCACATAGGCGTTGTCCGTCTCGACATAGCGTCCGCCCTGCAGGTAGATGGCCCCCGCCCCGAGCAGCACCAGGGCCGGCACCACCACCAGCAACAGCAGGCGGGTGCGGCGCCGATTGGCCGCAGGACGGGGGGAAGAGGGTGAGTCATGGGTCATGAGATCGCTCCGCATTGGTTGCGTCAAACAAAAAGAATCAGGAGTGGCAGAGGTTGGCACGCAGGATCTTGAGGGAGTGGCACAGGGCCTCTGTCGCCTCCTCCCCCAGCTCGCCGATGGCCCGCTGATGCACCAGGTCGGCGGCCCGCTTGATCATCGCCAGGTGGGGGGTGGCCGCCTCGGTCAGAAACAGCTGATAGGCCCGCCTGTCATGGGGATCACTGCGCCGCTCCACCAGGCCGCTCTCCGCCAGCTGATCGAGCTGGCGGGCCAGGGTGATGGGCTGGATGTCGAGCCTATCAGCCAGATCCACCTGGCGGATCCCCTGGCTGCGCGCGATATGCACCAGGGCCCTGGCCTGGGCCAGGGTGAGGCCGCTGCCCTCCAGCTGCTGCTGGAACTGGCGGCGCATCAGGCGCTGGACGTCCCCTATCAGGAAGCCGAGGGTGTCGGGCTGTTTGTTCATGGCATGCAACCTATATAATAAGCTTTACTTATTATAAGCGAAGAGATGATATGTGCAAGCTGGCCCCGCCCGCCGTTTGAGTTCATGCTGGGGATCACCACCCCAACGGCAGGAGAAACGCGATGAACATCAGGATGGAGAGGGACAGCCTGGGGGAGATAGCCGTCCCGGCGGACAGGCTGTGGGGGGCCCAGACCCAGCGCTCCCTGCACCACTTCAACATCTCGGGGGAGCGCCAGCCCATGGAGATCATCCATGCCCTGGCCCGCATCAAGTCCGCCTGTGCCAGGGTCAACCACGCCCTGGGGCTGCTGCCCGCCCGCAAGGCCCAGGCCATCATGGCCGCCGCCGACGAGATCCTGCGCGGCCTGCACGACGCTGAATTCCCCCTGATGGTCTGGCAGACCGGCTCCGGCACCCAGACCAACATGAACCTCAACGAGGTGCTGGCCAACCGGGCCAGCGAACTGCTCGGCGGCCCCCGCGGGGAGGCGCGTCTGGTGCACCCCAACGACGAGGTGAACCGGAGTCAGTCCAGCAACGATGTCTTCCCGAGCGCCATGAACCTGGCGGCCGTCACCGCCATCACGGGCCACCTGCAGCCGGCCCTCGCCGCCCTGAAGCAGACCCTGGCCGGCAAGGCCGCCGCCTTCGACCACATCGTCAAGATTGGCCGCACCCACCTGCAGGACGCCACCCCCCTCACCCTGGGGCAGGAGATCTCCGGCTGGGTCGCCCAGCTGGAGCAGGGGGAGCGCCACCTGCACGCCGCCCTGCCCCATCTGTGCGAGCTGGCGCTCGGCGGCACCGCTGTCGGCACCGGCCTCAACTGCCCTCCGGGCTTTGCCGAGGCGGTGGCCAGGACCCTGGCGGAGCAGACGGGACTCACGCTCGTCAGCGCCCCCAACAAGTTCGAGGCCCTGGCGGCGAGCGATGCCCAGGTCTTCGCCCACGGCGCCCTCAAGACGCTGGCGGCCTCCCTCATGAAGATCGCCAACGACGTGCGCTGGCTGGCGAGCGGCCCCCGCAGCGGGCTCGGCGAGCTCATCATCCCGGAGAACGAGCCCGGTTCCTCCATCATGCCGGGCAAGGTCAACCCGACCCAGTGCGAGGCGCTCACCATGCTCTGCGCCCAGGTGATGGGCAACGACGTGGCCATCAATGTCGGCGGCGCCAGCGGCAACTTCGAGCTGAACGTGTTCCGGCCCATGATCGCCTACAACTTCCTGCAGAGCGTGCGGCTGCTGGCAGACGGCATGCAAAGCTTCCACGATCACTGCGCCGTCGGCATCGCCCCGAACCAGGCCAGGATCGACGATCTGCTGGCCCGCTCCCTGATGCTGGTCACGGCGCTCAACCCCCACATCGGCTACGACAAGGCCGCCGAGATCGCCAAGCTGGCGCACCGCCAGGGGCTCAGCCTGAAGGAGGCGGCCATCGCCTCCGGCCACCTCAGCGCGGAGCAGTTCGATGCCTGGGTGATCCCCGCCGACATGGTGGGTCGCGGCGAACAAGGAGGCGCCTGACCCGTAAAAAAGCAGGGGCGCCGTGGCGCCCCTGCTTCTCCTTCCGTGCTTGCAGTCTGTTCTCACGTCTTGCTCTGGCAGTTGAACATCCAGTGGGTACCGAACTTGTCCACCAGGGATCCGAAGTAGTCGCCCCAGAACATCTCCTGCAGCGCCATCTCCACCTTGCCCCCCTCGGCCAGGGCCGCGAACAGGCGATCCGTCTCGGCCCGGCTGTCCGGCTCCAGGTTGAGGTAGCTGTTGTTGCCCTGCACCAGGGTGAACCCCATGCTGGCGGGCGCATCCGTGCCCATCAGCACGTGACCGCCGAGGATGGGCAGCGCCACGTGCATCACCAGCTCCCCGTCCTCCTCGGACAGAGGCGGCTGGCCCGGGCAACCGGGGGACTCCTTGAACCTGTGGATGGGGCCGTCAAACTCCCCGCCGAACACAGTGCGGTAGAAGAGGAAGGCGGCCTCAGTCTCCCGGGCAAAATTGAGATAGGTACTCACACGCGCCATGGGTTTCTCCTTGTCACCAGTCGCTGGCCCCGCTGGCCAGCTAACAGCATAGAAGAGGCCAGCCCCCCCGCTCCGCCCAGACGGGGGGTCGCCCGGAGGCCTGGCTTACCCGGCCTCCACTTCCCCGGCGGGCAGCTCGGCGTCCCGCCCCCTGCCGATGGCCAGTATGGCCGCCAGGGAGATGCCGACGGTCACCAGCATGTAGAGGGCGACCGGCTGCCAGTCCCCCTGATAGCGGCTCAGCAGCCAGGTGGCAATGAGGGGCGCCGTGCCGCCGGCCAGGGCGGCCCCCAGCTGGTAGCCCAGGGTGATGCCGGTGTAGCGCACCCGGGTGGCGAAGATCTCCGAGGAGAGGGTGCCCAGTACGGCGGTGATCGGAGCCCAGAGCACGCCGAAGCCGATCACGGTCGCCAGGGTGATGCCCCAGTCGGCGCGGGTGTCGAGCAGCATGAAGTAGGGGACGATGAAGAGCGCCAGCCCCAGGATGCCGCCGATGTAGACCGCCTTGCGCCCCACCCTGTCCGACAGCGCCCCCATCAGGGGGATCATGCCGGTCGCCACCAGGGCCCCCAGCATGACCGCATGGAGCGCTACCCCCTTCTCATAGGCCAGGGAGTTGACCGCGTAGCTCACCACGAAGGTGGAGAAGATGTAGAAGGGGGCCGTCTCCACCACCTTGAGGCCGGCGGCGATCAACACCTCCCGCCAGTGGTGGCGCAGAGTCTCCTGCAGCGGCATCTTGGCCACATTGCCGCTGGCCTTGGCCTGCTTGAACTCGGGGGTCTCGTCCAGCCCGTGCCGGATCCAGAGGCCGAGGAACACCAGGCCCGCGCTCAACAGGAAGGGCACCCGCCAGCCCCAGGAGAGGAATTGCGCCTCCGGCAGCATGGCCATCAGGCTCACCGCCAGGGTCGCCAGCAGCATGCCGATGGTGACGCCCACCTGGGGCACGCTGCCAAACAGCCCCTTGCGCCTGGGTGGCGCATACTCATAGGCCAGCAGCAGGGCTCCGCCCCACTCGCCGCCGATGCCCATGCCCTGCACCACCCGCAGGGAGATGAGCAAGATGGGGGCCCATATGCCGATCTGCTCATAGGTCGGCAGGCAGCCGATCAACACGGTGGCGCCCCCCATCAGGGAGAGGGTGATCACCAGCGTCTTCTTGCGGCCGATGCGATCGCCGATGTGGGCGAACAGCACGCCGCCGATGGGCCGGATGAAGAAGGTGAGGGAGAAGGAGAGGTAGGAGAGCATCAAGCCGACCACGGGGTCGAAGTTCGGGAAGAACAGCTTGTTGAACACCAGGGCCGCGGCCGTGCCGTAGAGGAAGTAGTCGAACCATTCGATGGAGCTGCCGGTCAGGCTGGCGATCAGCGCCCGTTTTCGGGTCGCAGCCGTCTGTGGCTGCACCAGGGGTGTAGTCATCATTGTCTTCATTCCTTGAAGGTTGTTGTCAGCTAGTGGTGGGGCACCACATCCATGCTTCGGTTGCACCCACGCGGCACATCTTAGACAGCGGCAAAAAAAAGATGCAACCGAGATCCATCTACAGGTTGCACCATTAACAACATTCACAATATAAATTGTTAACAAACTGATCCAGCAGCAAAAATCACTACCGGGGCAGTTTTTTCCACCAGCACTGCCCTGGCACGGCTTCAACTCAAACGAAACCATGTAGCGCAACCATTAAAAATTCTTGCTTGAAGGTTGCACCTAGTTGCACCATTATCGTCAAAATTTAACCGTCCGGTAATATTGTTACCTTCTAGACACAGGAAGTCCCATGGCTACCACCACCCTTGGCGTTAAACTCGACGAAGCGACCCGCGACCGGCTCAAGCAGGCCGCCCAGACCCTGGATCGCACCCCCCACTGGCTGATCAAGCAGGCGATCTTCACCTATCTGGAGCAACTGGAGCGCGGTCTGACCCCGCCCGAGCACTCCGGACTGGCCGCCGCCGCCGGGGAAGAGGCCGTCGAGACCCTGACCGAGCAGGGCATCCAGGTCTTCCTCGAGTTTGCCGAGAGCATCCTGCCCCAGTCCGTCCTGCGGGCCGCCATCACAGGGGCCTATCGCCGCCCCGAGACCGAGGCCGTCCCCATGCTGCTGGAGCAGGCGCGCCTGCCCAAGGACAAGGCCGACGCCACCCAGAAACTCGCCATGAGCATCGCCGAGAAACTGCGCAACCAGAAGAGCGCCAGCGGCCGCCAGGGCCTGGTGCAGGGGCTGCTGCAGGAGTTTTCCCTCTCCTCCCAGGAAGGGGTGGCCCTGATGTGCCTGGCGGAGGCGCTGCTGCGCATCCCCGACAAGGCGACCCGCGACGCCCTCATCCGCGACAAGATCAGCGGCGGCAACTGGAGCCAGCACCTGGGCCAGAGCACCTCGCTGTTCGTCAACGCCGCCTCCTGGGGCCTGCTCATCACCGGCAAGCTGGTGGCCACCCACAACGAGGCGGGCCTCAACAGCTCCCTCAAGGGTCTGATCGGCAAGGGCGGTGAGCCGCTCATCCGCAAGGGCGTGGACATGGCGATGCGCCTGATGGGCGAGCAGTTCGTCACCGGCGAGACCATCGCCGAGGCGCTGGCGAACGCAGGCTCCATGGAGACCAAGGGCTTCCGCTACTCCTACGACATGCTGGGGGAAGCGGCCCTGACCGAAGAGGATGCCAAGCGCTACCTCGCCTCCTACGAGCAGGCCATCCACGCCATCGGCAAGGCCTCCCACGGTCGCGGCATCTACGAGGGGCCGGGCATCTCCATCAAGCTCTCCGCCCTGCATCCGCGCTACAGCCGCGCCCAGTACGATCGCGTCATGGAAGAGCTCTACCCCACCCTGCTCGGTCTGACCCAGCTCGCTAGGCAGTATGACATCGGCATCAACATCGACGCCGAGGAAGCCGATCGCCTGGAGATCTCCCTGGATCTGCTGGAGAAGCTCTGCTTCGACCCCAGCCTCGCCGACTGGAACGGTATCGGCTTCGTCATCCAGGCCTACCAGAAGCGCTGCCCCTATGTGATCGACTACGTCATCGATCTCGCCAAGCGCAGCCGTCACCGCCTGATGATCCGCCTGGTGAAGGGCGCCTACTGGGACAGCGAGATCAAGCGCGCCCAGCAGGAAGGGCTGGAAGGCTATCCGGTCTACACCCGCAAGCCCTACACGGATGTCTCCTATCTCGCCTGCGCCCGCAAGCTGCTGGCGGTGCCTGAGGCCATCTATCCCCAGTTCGCCACCCACAACGCCCACTCCCTGTCGGCCATCTATCAGCTGGCAGGCCAGAACTACTACCCGGGCCAGTACGAGTTCCAGTGCCTGCACGGCATGGGTGAACCCCTGTACGAACAGGTGGTCGGCAAGGTAGCGGACGGCAAGCTGGGTCGCCCCTGCCGCATCTATGCCCCCGTCGGCAGCCATGAGACCCTGCTCGCCTACCTGGTACGCCGCCTGCTGGAGAACGGAGCCAACACCTCCTTCGTCAACCGCATCGCGGACAACAACATCTCCCTCTCGGATCTGGTGCAGGATCCGGTGCAGCAGATCGAACAGATGGCCGCTCGCGAAGGCAGCCTGGGCCTGCCGCACCCGCGCATCCCCCTGCCCCGGGATCTCTACGGCGAGGCCCGCCCGAACTCCGCCGGCCTGGATCTCGCGAACGAGCATCGTCTGGGATCGCTCTCCGCCGCCCTGCTCGCCAGCACCAACACCGCCTACCAGGCCCTGCCCATGCTGGGCTGCGAACTCGACGCCCCAGGTGCCTTCCAGCCCGTGATCAACCCGGCGGATCACCGCGACATCGTCGGTCAGGTGAGCGAAGCCTCCGTCGAGATGGTGGATCAGGCCCTCGCCTGCGCCCTGGCGAGCGGCCAGATCTGGCAGGCCACCCAGCCTGCCGAACGGGCCGCCGTGCTGGAGCGTGCCGCCGATCTGATGGAATCCGAGCTGCAGCCCCTGATGGGCCTGCTGGTGCGCGAGTCCGGCAAGACCTTCGCCAACGCCATCGCCGAGGTGCGCGAGGCGGTGGACTTCCTGCGCTACTACGCCGCCCAGGCCCGCGATCACTTCGCGAACGACACCCACCGGCCGCTCGGCCCCGTGGTCTGCATCAGCCCCTGGAACTTCCCGCTGGCCATCTTCACCGGCCAGGTCTGTGCAGCCCTGGCCGCCGGCAACACAGTGCTCGCGAAACCGGCCGAGCAGACCCCTCTCGTCGCCGCCCAGGCGGTGCGCATCCTGCGCGAAGCCGGCGTGCCCGAGGGCGCGGTGCAACTGCTGCCGGGCCGCGGTGAAACCGTGGGTGCGGCCCTGATTGGTGACGAGCGGATCCGCGGCGTCATGTTCACCGGCTCCACCGAGGTGGCGGGCATCATCTCCCGCAACCTGGCCGGTCGCCTCGACGCCCAGGGACGCACCATTCCGCTGATCGCCGAGACCGGCGGCCAGAACGCCATGATCGTCGACTCTTCCGCCTTGACCGAACAGGTGGTGATGGACGTCATCTCCTCGGCGTTCGACAGCGCCGGTCAGCGCTGCTCCGCCCTGCGGGTGCTGTGCGTGCAGGACGACGTGGCGGAGCGGGTGATCCGGATGCTCAAGGGCGCCATGGCCGAGTACAAGGTCGGCAGCCCCGAGCACCTCGCCACCGACATCGGCCCCGTCATCGACGCCGAGGCCAAAGCCAACATCGAGCGCCACATCAAGGCGATGGGCGACAAGGGCCGCAAGGTGCACCAGATCGCCCGCGCCCAGGGGGATGCCTGCAGCCGCGGCACCTTCGTGCTGCCGACCCTGATCGAGCTGGACAGCCTGGACGAGCTGGGTCGCGAGGTGTTCGGTCCCGTGCTGCACCTGGTTCGCTACCCGCGCGCCAAGCTCGGCGAGTTGCTCGAGCAGATCAACGGCAGCGGCTACGGCCTGACCCTGGGGGTACACACCCGCATCGACGAGACCATCGCCCAGGTGGTGAACGTGGCCAAGGTCGGCAACCTCTACGTCAACCGCAATATCGTGGGCGCCGTGGTCGGGGTGCAACCCTTCGGCGGCGAAGGCCTCTCCGGCACCGGTCCCAAGGCGGGCGGCCCGCTCTACATGTACCGCCTGCTGGGCGCCCGTCCCCAGGACGCGGTGGCCAACCAGCTGCGCCAGGAGTCCGGCGCCACGGCGCAAGCAGAAGCGAAGGCGCCCCTCGCGGCTCTGCGCAACTGGGCGAGCAAGCAGGATCCGGCCCTCGCCGCCCTGTGCGATCGTTACGCCGCGCTCTCCCAGAGCGGCCGTACCCAGCTGCTGGCCGGCCCCACCGGCGAGCGCAACAGCTACAGCCTGCTGCCCCGTGAGACGGTGCTGTGCCTGGCACAGGAGAAGGCAGATCTGCTGGCCCAGCTGGCCGCCGCGCTGGCAGTGGGCAGCCGGGTGCTGTGGCAGGATGATGCCCAGACCCGCACCCTGCTCTCCTCCCTGCCGACCGAGGTGCGGGATCGCATCGCACTGGTGGCAGACTGGGCTACGGGCGAGGCTGACTTCGATGCCCTGCTGCACCACGGCGACTCCGATCAGCTGCGGGAGGTGAGCAAGCTCGCCGCCGCCCGTCAGGCGGCCCGGGGCGGCGCCATCATAGGCGTGCACGGCCTGCACCGCGGCGAGACCGATATCCCGCTGGAGCGTCTGCTCATCGAGCACGCCCTCTCGGTCAACACCGCCGCCGCCGGTGGCAACGCCAGCCTGATGACCATAGGCTAAGCGCCACGCAGTGACAGAACCCCAAGCCCCGCCAATGCGGGGCTTGTTCTTTCTGCCATGGAGCAAGCGGCATAAAAAAGGCCGCCCTTATCGGGGCGGCCTTTTTGTTCTCCCCTTGCGGGAGAAGGGTCGGAGATGAGGGGGCGACTCGCCTACACATACTCCATAAAGACGCGGGAGGTGAGCTTGGTGATGAGCTCGTAGGGGATGGTGCCAATCTGGTCTGCCACCTGCTCCACCGGCAGCCCCTCGCCCCAGAGCACCGCCTCGTCGCCCGCCTTGTCGGTGGCGCCTGGGCCGAGATCCACCGTGGTCATGTCCATGGAGACGCGGCCCACCAGCGGCACTATGCGGCCGTTGACCAGCACAGGTGTGCCGTTGGGGGCCATGCGCGGATAGCCGTCGCCGTAACCGATGGCAATGACCCCGAGCCGGGTATCGCGATCCGACACCCAGTTGGCACCATAACCCACCGGCTCGCCCGCCTTGTGCTCCCGCACCGCGATGAGCTGGGTCTTGAGGGTCATCACCGGCTGCAGATCGTAATCCGCCGCCACCGTATTGGGGAAAGGGGACACGCCGTAGAGGATGACGCCGGGGCGGATCCAGTCGCAGTGGGCATCCGGCCACGCCAGGATGCCTGCCGAGTTCGCCATGGCGCGCTCACCCAACAGCGGCGCGGTGAGCCGGCTGAAGAGGTCGATCTGCTCGCGGGTGGCGGGCTGGTCCAGCTCGTCGGAGCGGCTGAAGTGGGTCATGACGTTGAACGGCTGCACCACGTTCTTGCACTTGCCGAGGCGCTCGATAAAGGCGGGCATCTCCTCGGCCCGTACCCCGAGGCGGTGCATGCCGGTGTCGAGCTTGAGCCAGGCCACCACGGGAGCGGGCAAGTCCGCCTGCTCCAGCGCCTCGAGCTGCTCCCAGGTGTGCACCGCGGTCTGCAGGTTGTTGGCCGCCAGCACCGGCAGGTCGGCAGCGCTGAAGAAACCCTCCAGCAGGACGATGGGTTTGACCACGGCGCAGGAGCGCAGCATCAGCGCCTCCTCGATGCGGGCCACCGCGTAGGCGTCCGCATCCACCAGGGTGCGGGCGACCGGCAGCAGGCCGTGGCCGTAGGCGTTGGCCTTGACCACGGCAATGATCTTGCATTGGGGGGCGTGGCGCTTGACCACGGCGAGGTTGTGGCGCAGGGCCGCTGTATTGATCTGGGCGATAGCCGCTTTCATCTGTTTTCCCTTACGAGGGCATGATATTCAGGCACCGGGTGGTGTCAGCCCTCAAATCTCATCGTCTTGGGCCGGACCGGCAGAATTGTCGAACCGGGAAAACTGTGTATGGAGGCGGGGTCGGCCTTCTTGCGAGCGCCCTCCCCGTCAGGATCGCAATAGTGACACCTGAGCTGGCGTCACCCTGCGGATTGTTCATCAGTAATCATCGTCAAACGCAGGACCGGCGTAGTTGTCAAACCGCGAGAACTGCCCCTGGAAGGTAAGCCGCACTCTTCCTATCGGGCCGTTACGCTGCTTGCCGATGATGATCTCGGCGATCCCCTTGTCGGGGCTGTCGTCGTGATAGACCTCGTCGCGGTAGATGAACATGATCAAGTCCGCATCCTGCTCGATGGAGCCGGATTCCCGCAGATCCGAGTTGACCGGGCGCTTGTCGGCCCGCTGCTCCAGGCTTCGGTTCAGCTGGGAGAGCGCCACCACGGGGCACTGCAGCTCTTTCGCCAGCGCCTTGAGAGAGCGGGAGATTTCACCGATCTCCAGGGTCCGGTTGTCAGACAGTGCCGGCACCCGCATCAGCTGCAGGTAGTCCACCATGATCATGCTGATGCCGCCGTTGTCCCGCGCCACCCGGCGCGCGCGCGAGCGCACTTCGGTCGGGGTCAGGCCGGAGGAGTCGTCGATATACATCTTCCCCTTCTCGAGCAACAGCCCCATGGTGGAGGAGAGCCGCGCCCAGTCCTCGTCATCGAGCTGGCCGGTCCGCACCTTGGTCTGGTCGATGCGCCCCACGGAAGCGAGCATACGCATGATGATCTGCTCCGAGGGCATCTCGAGGGAGAAGATGAGCACCGGCTTGTCGGCGGTGAGGGCCGCGTGCTCGCACAGGTTCATGGCAAAGGTGGTCTTGCCCATGGAGGGACGGGCCGCGACGATAACCAGATCCGAGCGCTGCAGACCGGCGGTCATCTTGTCCAGATCGTTGTAACCCGAGGAGACCCCGGTCACCCCGTTGTGGGGGGTCTTGAACAGCTCCTCAATCTTGTCGACGGTCTGCTCGAGGATGAGCTTCAAGGGCTGGGGCCCTTCGTTGGCGCTGGTGCGCTGCTCGGCGATCTGGAATACCTTGCTCTCGGCCAAGTCCAGCAGATCGTTGGAGGTACGCCCCTGGGGCTCGTAGCCCGCTTCGACTATCTCGTTGGCGACCGAGATCATCTCCCGCACCACCGCCCGCTCACGCACAATCTCGGCGTAGGCGCTGATGTTGGCGGCACTCGGGGTGTTCTTGGCGATCTCCACCAGATAGGCGAAGCCACCGGCCTCTTCGAGCTGCTCGGAGCGTTCCAGCTCTTCCTGCAGGGTGATGAGGTCGATGGGGTTGCCCGCGTTGGAGAGGCGGGTCATGGCCTGGAAGATCAGACGGTGCGGACGGCTGTAGAAATCCTTGTCGATCACCCGTTCGGCGACCCGATCCCAGGCCTCGTTGTCCAGCATCAGGCCGCCCAGTACGGACTGTTCGGCCTCAAAAGAGTGGGGAGGGACTTTCAGCTGTTGTGTCTTGGCGTCTTTTTTCGCCGTCACTTGCTCTGCCATACACATAAAAACCGCAGCGGGAAGGGGACGGGAATTTTACAAAAGAAACCCCGTCATCGCGAGCGCTAATACGCGCCATTCACCTCATCCGGTGACAAGCCCGGACGCAGGTGCGGGTCTGTTGATGGGTCTCTCGGCTCCTCCTGCCGTTCAGAGGACGAGGAAGGGCCAGACCAGGGTCTGGTCTTTCTGTTTGGCTCTCTGCTTGTTGCGCAGCCTGCGCACAGAGCGGCTCGGTCGTCTGTTTTTCATCGCTGCCTCCACTGCCTGTTCAGGGTTCAATCCGTTCATGAATAATTCATGCCAGACATGTTTACCTTAGGCGCAAGCTGCAACACAAAAAGGGACTGGCAGCCTGCCATGCGCCTCGCTGAGCTTGCACAAGCAGAGCATGCCCCCACCTACATGAGAGTGAAAGAGTCAAAATGAAAAAGATGCTGACCCTGTTTGCCGTGATCCTGGCCATTGGCCTTGGGGCACCCATCGCCGAGGCCAAGAAACTTGGTGGCGGCAAATCCTTTGGCAAGAGCTACAAGACGGCGCCAGCCCAGCCGGCTCCGACTGCGGCTCCCGTGAATGGCAAGAACCCGACCCTGGCCGCGGCGCCCAAGAAGAGCGGCATGATGGGTGGCCTGCTGGGTGGCCTGCTGGCCGGCGGCCTGTTCGCCTACCTGCTGGGCAGCGGCGCCTTCGAAGGCATGCAAGGAATGGACTTCCTGCTGATCGCCCTGCTGGCACTGGGTGCCGTCTTCCTGATCCGCGCCCTGCGCAAGAACAAGGCGGCGGCGACCCAGCCACAGGCCGCCTATGCGGGATACCAGCCGCCTGCGGCCGCCCCGCAGCAGTTCGAGCAGAGCCACAGCGCCCCGCAGGCCACCGGCTTTGCCGACAGCGACGTGCCCTTCCGCCTGCCCCCGGGCTTTGACATGAACGGCTTCCTGTCCGGTGCCCGCGATCACTACCGCACCCTGCAAGAGGCCTGGAACAAGAACGATCTGGAGAAGATCCGCGAGTACGTGAGCCCGGAACTGTTCGACAGCCTCAAGGCCGAGCGCGCCGAGCTGACTGGCGACCAGCACACCGAGGTGATGTACGTGGACACCCAGCTGGTGCGCGCCGACTACGGCAGCGACTGGGCCCAGGTGAGCGTGCGCTTCAGCGGCCGCTACATGGATCGCCAGGAGCAGGTCGAGGAGGACATCAAGGAGGTGTGGCACCTCGAGCGCAACCTGGCCAAGGACAATGCCCCCTGGCACATCGTCGGCATCGAGCAGCTCTAAGCGCTTCCCGACCCATCTCATCAAGGCGACCTCAGGGTCGCCTTTTTATTGCTCCGCTTATTGCTCCACACCCCTGGTGTCATCCACGTCCTCACAGCGGCAGCCTCAACCCTGCCCATGACGCTTGGCTTGATCAAGGGAAAATCGCCTTGCGACCGTCTGGGCATCAAGTCCGTGAAGAGAGGAGGATGGCCCGGGAGCCTGGCCCTGAAGAGGCTTGAGTGCGGGTGTGGGTGGGTAACAAATAGCGAGGGAGGCATGGCGCCTCCCTCCTTCTATGACTGCCTTTGACTGGCGCGCCCCCCGCAAGGGACGATGATACCAAGGGGATCAGTTGCCTATCGCATCCTGACCGCAGTTGTTGGTATTGGCCGGGTTCAGGCTGTTGTTGATGAAGGTCACTTCGCCGGCAGGCTGGTAGTCGGCCGCATGGATGGTCTGCTTGGACTCCAGATACTCCTTCAGCACGCCCGCATCGACCAGACCGGCGTTGATGGTGTTGATGACGGGATACTTGTCCCCGCCAGCCGCACTGAAGCTCGGAATGGCAAAGCTGTAGGTGGCGCTGGCATCGAAGGCCTTGCCGCCGATGGCGCTGATGGAGACGCTCTTGGCACTGCAGTTGACCTCCATGCTGATGCCGCCGAACTGGGGATAACCGCCCCCGGTCAGGGTGGCGACCTGGCCGAGATAATCGACCAGCTCACTGCCCTTCATGGTGGCCTTGTTGACGGTATTGCCGAACGGATGCACGGTCAGTACGTCACGATAGGCAATATCCCCCGTCTGGATGGAGGCACGCACCCCACCCGAGTTCACGATGCCAAAGTCGGCATTCAGCTTCTCGGCGGTCGCCGTGGTAATAAGGCGTCCCAAATTGGTTTGCATATAGCGAACGTTTTTGCGTTCACCCAACAGCAGATCATCGGTAGAGGCAATTCTTACACCGAGCTCAGCCTCTCCTTTCTCCTGGAATACTTGCAAGGCGGCATTCAGCTCGGGATCCTTGATAATTTCATCCTGAATAAACTGGACATTGCCGCTGTCATCCTTGATGGCATTATTTTTGGCATCACGCTTCACCAGATTGACGGGAATAAGTTCATATCCGGTCAGGGTCAGCTTGCCATTCTGGTAGTCGAACTGGGCGCGACCCACATATTTGCCCCACTCGTGAGCCTGCATGATCCAGGTGCCGTTCTGTTGATCCGGCTGGCAATCGTCGCCGGGCTGGAAGTCGGCATAGGTGTCCGGAGTGCCCGGCTCCATGCAGACCGGATTCTGGGAGTGACCACCGATGATGGCGTCCAGGGTGCCTGCCGGCAGCGCACGGGCCATCTCCACGTCACCCGGCGCATTGCTGCCGTGCTGGCCATCTGCATAGTGGCCCATGTGGGTGATGGCGAAGACCAGGTTCGCCTCCTTGTTGCTGCGGATCTCCTGGCCGAGCTTGGCCGCTTCCGTGGTCGGATCGCGGAACTCCAGGGTCTTGACGTTGTTGGGGTCAACCAGCTGGGCGGTGTCTTCCGTGGTCAGGCCGAGGACGGCCACCTTGAGGCCGTTCTCCAGCTTGAACACCTTGTAGGGGTCGAAGTAGCGCTTGCCGCTGGCCTTGTCATAGATGTTGGCGGAGAGCATGGGGAACTGGGCCCACTCACGCTGTTTCTCCAGCACGGTCAGCGGGTTGTCGAACTCGTGGTTGCCCACCGCCATGGCATCGTAACGGATGCTGTTCATGCCGACGAAGTCGGGCTCGGCGTCCTGCAGATCGGACTCGGGGACCCCGGTGTTCACGTCGCCACCGGAGAGCACCAGCACCTCGCTGCCCGCCGCCTTGGCCTCGGCGCGCAGACGCTCGACCAGGGTCTTCTGGGCGGCCATGCCATATTCACCGTCGGTATTGTGCCAGAAACGGCCGTGGGTATCGTTGGTATGGAGGACGGTCAGCTTGCAGACATTTTCGGTACAGGGGGCGACACTTTCATTTTGCGAGGTATTACAGCCACCCAGGGCGGCGAGCACTGCCAGTGCGATACTTCCTTTGACAAATTTATAATTCATTTCCATATCACCTTGTTATTTTGTTATTGGATGACCCCTTCTTGGGTCGGCCGGTAATATAACAAACAACATGTGACGGTTTTTCATCGGCGACTCACAAATTCCGCCAAATGTGATCATTGGCGCAACCTGTTTCTTAATTCGGATAAGACTGCACCAAGGTCTCCGCGCATTTCGGCGCAAGGTGGCAGCCCGCCGGAAACAGTTATGGCATACTTCCCGCCATTCGATGCCAAGGAGCGCCTTGCATGGCCAAGTACGACAAGATTTCCCCCGAAACCCAGCAGGAGGCGATGAAGATCGCCCGCGCCAACCAGAAGCCGGGGCAGACCAAGGAGCAGACCCAGCTGATCGCCCAGGGGATCCAGAAGGGCATAGACGAATACAAGAAACAGATGAAAGCCAAGGCCCGCGAGGCGAGCCGCCAGAAGAAGATGCAGATCAAGGCGAAGCTGTCGTCCCAGGCACATCAGGAGGAAGAGCCCGAGGTCGAGGTGATCGAGATCAGCCGCCAGCACCCGCTGCCCTGGATCTTGCTGGGGCTGAGCTGGTTGGCGTTTGCCGGCCTCTGGTTCTGGTTGCGCTGATCCCGTCCTGGGCAAACCTTTGCCCTGGGATCGGCTTCACAGCCCGGGCGCGGGGTGCTGGTCATCCCGCGCCCGGCATGCGTACACTCTGCCCCCCTTGTCAGGAGACCCCTCATCATGAATCCAGCCCCGCTCTATCTGCTGGCGCCCCTTGTCCTGTTTGTCGTGACCCTGGTGCTCTATCGCATCTCGCCGCTGCGGGCGGTTGCCGCCGGTCACGCCCGCTGGTTTATCCTGCCTGCGTTCACCCTCTTCATCCTGCTCATCATCATCAATGGTGCGGCCGATCCCGGCACCCGCAGCCCGGGCTTCCACTGGTTGATGCCAGGCCTGGGCTTTGCGCTCAGCCTGTTCCCGGCCCTGCCCAAGGCGCTGGTGCCGCGTCTGGCCATCAAGGAAGGAGCCTTCGCCGCCCTCGGCCTGATGCTGATGAGCCTCGCCATGGTCTATTGACCGGCTGACATGTTGACATGACCCCAGGGGCGCTCCGTGACGGGCGCCCCTTGTGCAAATAGTGGCCTGCGGGCATCTTGGTGAGCGGATAGCCAGCAAGGAGGCCAAATGGACAATCCGCCCGATTTCATGGCGCTGTGGGACTATCAGGATCCCACCGCCAGCGCCCTGCGTTTTCAGCAGCTGCTCGCAGAGGCAGACAACCAGGATCTGCAATATGAACTGGAACTGCTCACCCAGATAGCCCGCACCCATTCGCTGCGCCGCCAGTTTGCACAGGCGCACCGCCTGCTCGACGAGATAGAACCCCGCCTCACCGAGGCGACCCCGAGAGCCCGCCTGCGCGCCCTGCTGGAGCGCGGCCGCACCTTCAACTCCGCCGGTGACAAGGCCAGTGCCAGAGCCCTGTTCGAGCAGGCCTGGCAACACGGGCTCAAGCACGAGGAGCGCTATCTGGCCATCGATGCGGCCCACATGGTGGCCATCGCCGCCCCCCTGGAAGAGCAGAGCCACTGGCACCAGCTCGCGATGGAGCTGGCCGAGCGTAGCCAGGACAAGCGGGTGCGCGGCTGGCTCGCCACCCTCTACAACAATCAGGGCTGGACCCTGTTCGAACTGGGCCGCCTCGACGAAGCCATCGTCTGCCAGCAAAAATGCCTGGCCTGGCACGAGCAGCACAACAACAGGGCCAAGGCCTTTATCGCCCGCTGGAGCCTAGCGCGCCTCTGCCGGGCCAAGGATCAGCATGAGCAGGCCATGGCGGATCTGAAGCAACTGCAGGCCGACATGAACGCGGCCAGGGCCCCCGAGGATGGCTATGTGTTCGAGGAGCTGGGGGAGAATGCGCTGGCGCTGGATGACCCGGCCGCGCCGGAATACTTCGCCCGGGCCTGGTTCCTGCTGTCGCAGGATGGCTGGCTCCGGGCCAATGAGGGGGAGCGGCTGGCCAGGCTCAAGCGGCTCGCCAAGCTCTGACACCACCCTTCCAGCAAAGCAGCGGGGCGGCCAATGGGCCGCCCCGCTCACCAGGTTATCTGTCAGGGATGACAGAAGTCATCTACAGCCTCAGACCAGACTCGCCTCTTCCCAACTCTGTTTCTTGCGATAAATGGTGGAGGGGCTTATTTCAAGCAGCGCCGCCGCCTTGGGGATGTTGCCGTCACAACTGGCGATGGCCTGCTCGATGGCCTCCTTCTCCACCTGCCAGAGCGGACGAACGAGAGGACGGGCCAGCATGGGGGTGGCCGGCGTATCCATGATCACCTCGGACACAGGGGCCGCCACCGCGGTGGTGAGCACACGGCCGCCGTTGAGCGGCGGCGGCAGTATCTCCGGGCTCACCAGCTCGCGGTCGTTGAGCACCACTATGTTGCGCACCACGTTCTGCAGCTCCCGCACGTTGCCGGGCCAGGGGTAATCGAGCAGCACCCGCACCGCATTGGCATCGAAGTCCCGGAAGTGCTTGTTCTCCTCCTTGGCATAGCGCAGCAGGAGGTCGCGCGCCAGCAGCAGTATGTCCTCGCCCCGCTCCCGCAGGGGCGGCAGGTAGAGGGGGATGACGTGCAGCCGGTAGTAGAGATCCTCGCGAAAACGCCCCGCCTTCACCTCCGCCAGGGGATCCCGGTTGGTGGCGCAGACGAAACGCACGTCCACCGTCTCCAGCTTGCCGCTGCCGACCCGCTGCAGGGTGCCGGTCTGGATGAAGCGCAGCAGCTTGCTCTGCAGGTCCAGATCCATCTCGCAGATCTCGTCGAGGAACAGGGTGCCGCCATCCGCCAGGCTGGCCGCCCCCTTGCGCTCCCCCTGGGCACCGGTAAAGGCACCCTTCACATGACCGAAGATCTCGCTCTCCATCAGATCGTGGGGAATGGCGGCGCAGTTGAGCGCGATGAAGGGCTGATCCCGGCGCGGGCTGCACTGGTGGATGGCCTCGGCACATACCTCCTTGCCGGTGCCGCTCTCGCCGGTGATGAAAACGGTCGCCTTGCTCGGCGCCGCACTCTCGATGATGCGATAGACCGCCTGCATCGCCATGGAGGCACCGATAAAGCCGGCAAACGAGCTGCGCTCGAAGTTCTCCCGATACTGGGCCACCAGGGAGCTGAGCTGCTGGTGCTTGAGGGCGTTGCGCGCCGTGGCACACAGCCGCTTGCCGTCGAACGGCTTGGTCAGGAAATCGAAGGCGCCGAGGCGCATCGCCTCCACCGCCACGTCCACCGAACCGTGGGCGGTGATCACCACCACGGAACAAGGCAATTGCTGCTCCGTGATCTGCTGCAGGATCGCCATGCCCGACATGTCGGGCAGCTCGAGATCGAGCAGCACCACGGGGGGCGGGCTGGCCAGCAGGTGCGCCAGTGCCTGCTGGCCACAATCAGCCAGCTGTACCTCATAACCATCCTGGGTCAGGTACTGCTCATAGACGACAGCCAGACTGCGGGTATCTTCCACCAGCAGAACGCGGGGTTTGCTTTCAGCCACGAGATCCATCCTTGCGCTTGATTTTGTTATCTATTCTGGGGTCTAGCCGTCACAGACTCAAGACGGACTAACGGCTTTCTCCCATCGCCCGTGTTGACCCACAAGCAAAAACGGCTCCCAGAGGAGCCGTTTTCATCGTATCGCAGCTTATTTCTTTGCGTCGTCGCCGTTGGCAGCGGGCTTCTCGATGGCCAGCAGCTCAACGTCAAATACCAGCACGGCGTTGGCCGGGATGGTGCCTGCACCGTGCTCGCCATAGGCCAGCTTGGACGGCAGGAAGAACTTGAACTTGGAACCGACCGGCATCAGTTGCACGCCTTCGGTCCAGCCCGGGATAACCTGGTTCAGCGGGAAGGTGGCCGGCTCGCCGCGATCGACGGAGCTGTCGAACTTGGTGCCGTCGATCAGGGTACCGGTGTAGTGAACCTTGACGATGTCGGTGGCCTTCGGTTTGGCGCCGTCACCCATCTTCTCGACCTGGTATTGCAGGCCGGATTCGGTGCTCTTCACGCCCTCTTTCTTGGCGTTGTCAGCCAGGAAGGTCTCGCCCTTCTTCAGGTTGTCAACTGCATCCTTGTCGGCCTTGGCCTTGGTCAGCTCGTTGATCTTGGCATCGTATTCCTGCAGAACCTTCTGGATCTCTTCGTCGGTCATGCTGGCCTTCTTGCCCAGACCGTCGGTCACCCCTTGCAGGATGACGGTGTTGTCCAGCTTGATGCCGAGTTCTTGCTGGCGCTCCAGGGTATTGGCGATATAACGACCCATGGAGAGGCCGATCGCATAGCCGGATTGCTCTTCAAAGCTCTTGGCCTCTGCCTTGGTGGCCTCTGCCGGCTTGCTGGCTTCTGCCTTCACTTCGGTGTTGGCAGCAGGTTTCTCATCTTTTTGGCAAGCAGTCAGGCCGACGGCAACTGCCGCAGCCAACAGGGACACCTTCAGAAAATTGTTCATCAGTTTCTCCAAAACGCTAAATACCGCTCTCGGTTCCTTCGTGAAATGAGAGGTTTATCGTGATAAGCGCCTTATACTAACGCCGTGATCGCGGGTAACGAAAGCATGAGACAGGAAAAATGATCAAAAGTGCCATTTATCTCATCGGTATTTGCCTGATGCTGACGGGGTGCGAACAGAGCGCCCTTCCCGGCCAGCAGATCCGCCTCGCCGAACAGGGTCTGCTGAGCGCGGATCTCGCGAGCTCCGGCAAGCAGGCCATCGTCTCCAGCCTGGGTCAGGGCACTGTGGTGTGGGATCTGGAACAGGGCAAGGAGCGCTGGCGCTGGCGCCAGAGCGACGACCAGGCGGAGTTCGTCACCCTGACCCGTTTCTCCCCCGACGACAGCCACGCCATCACCGCCACCCAGCACACCTTTGCCATCTGGCGCCTGCAGGATGGCCGCTCCCAGGGCTACTACTCCCTGCCCGAATCCAGCCTGCGCGACGCGGCCATCTCCGCCGACGGGCGCATGGTGCTGATCGGCCGGGAAGACGGCAAGGCGGAGCTGGTGGACACCCGGACCGGTCGCCGGCTGCAGTTCCTCGGCCACACCGAACAGGTCAATACGGTGGATCTCTCCGCCAACGGCCGCTACGCCCTCACCGGCGGCAACGACTACAGCGCCTACCTGTGGGATACCCGCACGGGCCAGGTGGTGTGGCGCTTCAATCACGCCGGGCGGGTGGTGATGGCCAGGCTGGATCCGGCTGGGCGTTTCGCCTTCACCGCCGACAGCCGCCAGGCCAGCATCTGGGATCTCAAAACCGGCAAGGAGCAGAGCCGGCTGCAGTTCGACCATCGCTTCGAGGTCTACACCAGTGCCCGCTTCGTCAATGACGACAAATGGCTCGTCACCGGCTCCCCTTCCCGCCAGCTCGCCCTGTGGCAGGTGAGCGACGGCAGCCAGCTGCAGAGCTGGCGCGTCTCGCCCCATCCCAAGGTGAAACCGCCGAGTGCTGTGGTCTATGGCGTGGCTTTGCGCGACAATGGCCACCTCGTCAGCGCCAGTTCAAGCGGCCTGGCCGAAACCTGGACAATCAAGTAAGGACCAAAAGGCCCATGAGTCAGTCATTAAACGATCGCCTCGAAACCCTGGAAAGCCGCCTCGCCTATGCCGAATACACGGTGGAGCAGCTCAACGACGAAGTCACCACCCAGGGCCGCGAGCTGGATCGGCTCAAGCACCAGATCCATCTGCTGGTGGAGAAGCTGCAGAGCGTGCAGCCGAGCCAGATCGCCAGCATGGCCGAAGAGACCCCGCCCCCGCACTACTGAGCGAACGGCCATGAAAAAACCCGCACCAGGCGGGTTTTTTCATCATCGGGCATGCCGTGATCAGTGCTGATGGCCCTTGCCACCGCAACCGCCACCACCGCAGCAGCCGCCGTGACCATGGTCGTCGCCGTGATCGTGAGCATGGGCGTGACCGTGACCACCACAGCAACCGCCATGGTCGTGATCGTGGTCGTGACCGTGATCATGGCCATGATCGTGACCGCAGCCACCGGCACCGTGCACATGGCCGTGGGCCAGCTCTTCGGCGGTCGCGGCACGCACGTCCTTGATCTCGACCTTGAAGCCCAGGGTCACGCCGGCCAGGGGATGGTTGCCATCCACCTTGACGAACTCTTCGGACACCTCGATGACGGTCACCGGACGGTGGCCATCGTCGGTCTCGGCCACAAAAGTATCCCCTTCAGACACTTCCATGCCATCGAACAACTCGCCGGGCACTTCCTGCACCAGGTTCTCGTCGTACTCGCCGTAGGCCTGGTTCGGCGTCAGGGTGACGTCGAAGGCCTCGCCCACGCTGCGACCTTCCAGCTCGGCTTCGAGGCCGGAGACCAGGTAACGGGTACCGTGCAGATACACCAGCGGCTCTTTGCCGACTGTGGTGTCGATGACTTCACCGTGTTCGTCGGTGACCGTGTATTCCAGCGTAACCACGCTCAGGGGAGCTACTTTCATGTCAGGGATCCTGCGGATAGAAAAAACGGCCCCAGAATACCTCAAAAAGGTGGCCAAGCATATGATCAGCCCAACCCCCTCATGCTGAAAAAGTCGGCAATCCGGAGAGACGCCTGTCCCGCACCGGACAAAAACGGCTGCGGGAGCGAGAGATGGCCCCGGCTGTCACCGGAACCTCCCCTGCCCCTTCACCGGGCCGCTCGTTCTCACTCGGGACGAAACACCCCTATGACCTGTTCAGCCTCCCGGGTCGCCTTGTCCACCTCGGCCTGGGTCTGCACCTGAGTGTCCCCGCAGTCGACGCAGGTCACCTTCTCGACTCCATGCTCCATATACAGCATCATGGTGTCCATCTTGCCGCACGCCGGGCACACCGCACCGGCAATGAAGCGTTTTTTACGCCTGGTTTCCATTTTTGTTACCTCCAGGCAGCATCATATCAGGGTTTTTACATGCATCACGCCATCGAATATCAGCATTTTTCCACTCCCACCCTCCAGGTCGGCCCCCGCAAGCGCTCTCCCATGGGCCAGCTGCTGCGCGTCACCCGGGGAGCGGCACTGCTGAGGCTGGGCGCCAATGAGCTGTTGTTGACGGAGGGGAATTACTTCTGGCTCTGTGCCGATGCCCTCGCCGCCTTCACCCCCCTGGCGGGCTGCCAGTACGATCTGCTGGCCTGCTCGGTGCGGGTGCCCCAACCGGCTCAGGCCGGCTGGCTGCAGGCAAGTCCGCTGATGGATGCGCTGCTGGAGAACCTGGCCCACTGGTCGCGGCCCAGAGAGTGGCAAGGCCCCTATGGCCAGCGGCTGCAGATCCTGGGGGACGAGTTGCAGGGTTGCACCATCACGCCGCAAGGGGATCAGCTGTTGCAAGACGCCTGGCAGGCGCTGGCGACCCGGCAACCGGGCAGTCTGGCCGCCTGGCAGGCCCTGCTGGCCGAGCGGCAACCGGATAACCTGGATGCAGAGAGCCTGCTCGCCCAGTGGCAGTTGTTGCAGGGGATTCGCCTGCTCAGAAGCGGCAGCACCCCGGCCCAGGTCGTGGCCAGGCTGGGTTACCGGGACGAGGCGGCGCTGGCCGATGCCTCCCGGCGCTGGCTGGGGCACGACCAGGACGCACAGCAGTCCGCCTCCCGATAAACGGGGCGACAAAATGATGGGAAAAGGGATCCAGTTTTACGGTGCGCCGCCGTTAATAACAGAGAAGTCATCCATGTCACCATCCTCTATGCTGAACACCAGATTGACCGTCACCGACTAGATCAACAGGACATCCGCCATGACGAGCAAGGCCAACCAATCCCAGGGCATGTTGCTGTTCCACCTCTCTGCCAGACAATCCTTCGCCATCGGCACGCTCAAGGTGAAGGAGATAGTGCCCTACACCCAGCTCACCGCCCTGCCGCAGTCTCATCCGACCGTGCTCGGAGCGGCCAGCATGCGGGGCACCACCATCCCCGTGATCGACATGGCGATGGCGGTGGGCTATCGCCCCATCACCAGGGAGGAGATGCCCAACTGCTTCATCATCATCACCGATTGCCGCCGCACCCTGGTGGGTTTCCTGGTGCGGGGCATCGACAAGATCACCGAGTGCAACTGGCGTGACATCGAGCCGCCGCCCCCCTCCCTCGGACAGAACGTGTTCGTCACCGGCGTGACCCGGGTGGGAGAGCAGCTGATCCAGCTGCTGGACGTGGAACTCATCCTGTCGCGGGTCTATCCGGACGATCCCAGCCACCTCTATCCCGTGCTGACCGATGTGCAGCGCGAGCGGCTCAAGCCGATGCGGATCCTGCTGGTGGACGACTCCTCCGTCGCCCGCCGCCAGCTGATGGCGGCGCTGGATTACATCAACATCCCCTACGAGGTCTGCACCAACGGACGGGACGCCCTGGCCCTGATGCAGGCCAACGTCGCCCAGGGCAGGCGGATCGACATCCTGGTGAGCGATATCGAGATGCCGGGGCTGGACGGGTACGAGCTGGCCTTCGAGGTACAGAGTGACCCCAGGCTGGCGGAGGCTTACATCATCCTGCACACCTCCCTCTCCAGCGAGATCAGCGTGGAGCGGGCCCATCAGGTCGGGGCCCATGAGGCCCTCACCAAGTTTGAGGCCAACGAACTGATCCAGGCGATGCTGCGCGGTGCCGAGCACCACGATCACCTGCCCGCCTGACACCGCGGCGAGCCCCTGGCTCGCCGCCGCTTCCCCTTCCCTGCTGCCCCGAGCCGTTGCATGCTGACAGAAAGCCACTTCCACGCCCCCTGGTGGGCCCGCAATCCCCATCTGCAAACCATACTGCCCAAGTGGCTGCGCCGCGCCCCGGCCCGCTTCACCCAGGAGCGCTTCGAGCTGCCGGATGGCGACTTCGTCGATCTCGCCTGGAGCACAGGGTCACACCGGGACGAGCAACCGCTTATCGTATTGTTCCACGGGCTGGAGGGGAGCATTCACTCCCACTATGCCAAGGGGCTGTTCGCCCATCTGCAGCAGCAGGGGCAGGAGGCGGTGCTGATGCATTTTCGGGGGTGCAGCGGCGAGCCGAACCGGCTGCTGCGGGCCTATCACTCCGGCGCCATCGACGATGCCCAGGCCGTGATTGCCGAGCTGGGTCGGCGCTTCCCCGGCAAGCCCCTCATCGCCATCGGTTATTCCCTGGGGGGCAACATGCTGGTCAACCTGCTGGCACGGGCCTGCCCAACCGAGCTGAAAGCGGCTGTGGTGATTTCGGCACCGCTGCAGCTGGCGAGCTGTGCCGATCGGGTCAACCAGGGGTTCTCACGGGTCTATCAGAGCTATCTGCTGCGCACCATGCGGGCCAATCTGCAGAGCAAGATCCGGCATCAGGAGGCCGCCCGGGCACGCTGGCAACCAGCGCAGGTAGCACGCATCGCCACCCTGCGCGACTTCGACGAGCAGGTAACGGCCCCGCTCCATGGTTTCGACAGCGCCGATCACTACTACCAGACCTGCTCCGGCCTGGGCATGCTGGCTCGCATCCCCATCCCGACCCTGGTCATTCACGCCGCCGACGACCCCTTCATGACCGGATCCGTGATCCCGACGCCGGAGCAGCTCTCACCCCAAGTGCGCTACGAGTTGAGCCGGCGGGGGGGCCACGTGGGCTTCCTGCACGGTTCCCCCTGGCGTCCCCGCTTCTGGCTGGATGAGCGCATCAGCCAGTGGCTGCAGGAGCAAGCTCAGGACGCGACCCGGTAGCCGTCGCGCCCCTCTTCCTTGGTCTGATAAAGAGCGCCATCCACCCGTTCGAGCAGCATCACCAGGCTCTCTCCCGGACGCCACTGGGCAATCCCCTGGCTCAGGGTGAGGTGGGGGGCGACATCGGAGTCTTCATGGGGCAGGGCCCGGGCGGCCAGGGTGGCGCGAATGCGCTCGGCCACCTCCTTCCCCCCCGCCAGATCCGTCTCCTGCAGCAGCACCACGAACTCCTCCCCGCCGTAGCGGGCCACCAGATCACCGGGTTCGCGCACGCTCTCCTCCAGGCACTCGGCCACCAGGATCAGACACTCGTCCCCGGCCTGATGGCCATAGCGATCGTTGTAGCGTTTGAAGAAGTCCACATCGAGCAGGATCACAGTGAGCGGCAGTTCCAGGGTCGTGCCCTGCGCGATGGCTCGCTTGCACGCCTGATCGAAATGGCGACGGTTGGCCAGGCCGGTCAGGGGATCCCGATGGGCCATGGCATTCATCTTGTGCGCCAGCATCAGGTTGTCATACTCCCTCGACACGGCCAGCTCGAACCAGCCGTTGAGCATGCGTCGCCCCGTCTCCAGCACGACCAGCAGAACCCCGACCACCATGATATTGACCATGACAAATGGAGAAGGGCTCCAGCAAGCCCTTAACAGCAAGAACAGCAGAGGGGCACACACCAGGGCATAGAACAGCCGTACATCGGAATAAGTCGCGATGAGACCGGTCAGTAACAACAGGCTGACCATGTTGAAAATGAAGCTGAAACCGCCCTTCAGATCGACGATCGAGATGGTATAGCCTACCAAGGCCCAAGCCAGTCCCCAGAAGAGGCCGCAAACCAGCAGGGAGATCTGCCAGAGGGCACGGGGCTGACGGGAGAGCCAGCGCCATCCGATAGGCAGCAGCAGACAAACGCCAGCCATGGCGATGAGCTGCCACTTGTAGGACCAAGGCAAGAGGTCATTGAGCACCAGGTGCGCATCCTGATAGATATAGAAGCGTGCCAGCAGGAACAGGATAGCGATCAGATTGATGGCCCAGAACCAGCGAAGTCCGGAGTCCAGGGCCTGCCGACGGGCATCGAGCAGGTGCTGGGTGAGCTGCCCGGAAGGGCGACGAGCATCAGTTGAATTCATGTAACCCCTCGAACGGCACAAGACAAACTCCTTGCACTTGCCGGACTGGCATCGACAATACCCACACCCCACTGATTGAAGATGAAACCATGATTATCCCCTGGCAAGAACTGGATCCCGAGACCCTCACCAACCTGCTCGAGCACTTTGTCCTGCAAGAAGGCACCGAATACGGCGAACAGGATGTCAGCCTGGCCGACAAGGTCGAAGCGGTCCGTCAGCAATTACAGCAAGGCATCGCCGTGCTGGTCTACAGCGAGTTGCACGAGAGCGTCAATGTCGTGCACAAGACTCATTTAAGCAAGGCCTCTACGGACGATTATCAACCAGAATGACACCGGCAACGGAAACCCGGGCTGAACGAGCGGGGGATCTTCCGCCCGATGCCCGGGCTAGCCGCCCCTTCCCCGGGCCTCTCTCCCGGCCGCAGCGCGACGCCCGGTTGCCCTTCCCGAGGGATCCCGCGCCCAGCCAGGCCGACGGACGAGGGCCGGGGCGGAAGATGTTGCAGGGGCTTGACCGTACTTTGGGCCAGCCCTTATAACGGAACTCCCAAGGAAGAGAGAATTCTATGTCGGCCAAGCATCCCATCATCGCGGTCACCGGTTCGTCCGGTGCCGGCACCTCCACCTCCACCAACGCGTTTCGCTCCATGTTCCATCAGCTCGGGTACAAGGCGGCCGTGGTCGAGGGGGACAGTTTCCACCGTTATACAAGGCCCGAGATGGACGTGGCGATCCGCAAGGCGCGGGAGCAGGGGCGGCACATCAGCTACTTCGGCCCGGAGGCCAACGACTTCGGTCTGCTGGAGTCCTTCTTCCAGGAATACGGCCAGAGCGGCACCGGCCAGTATCGCCGCTACCTGCACAGCTTCGACGAGGCGGTGCCCTTCAACCAGATGCCGGGCACCTTCACCCCCTGGCAGGATCTGCCGGGGGAGACGGATCTGCTGTTCTATGAAGGGCTCCATGGGGGCGTGGTCACGGACGAGCACAACGTGGCGCGGCACGTGGACTTTCTCATCGGCGTGGTCCCCATCGTCAACCTGGAGTGGATCCAGAAACTCATTCGCGACACGTCCGAGCGCGGCCACTCCCGGGAGGCGGTGACCGACTCCATCGTGCGCTCTATGGACGACTACATCAACTTCATCACGCCGCAGTTCTCCCGCACCCACATCAACTTCCAGCGGGTACCCACCGTCGACACCTCCAACCCCTTCAGCGCCAAGGTGATACCCAGCCTGGACGAGAGTATGCTGGTGATACGGTTTCGGGGCATCAAGCAGGTGGACTTCCCCTACCTGCTGTCGATGATAGACGGCGCCTTCATGTCCAGGATGAACACCATAGTCGTGCCGGGTGGCAAGATGGGTTTCGCCATGGAGCTGATCCTGCGCCCCCTGATCCAGCAACTGATCGAAACGGGCAAGATCACCTGAGCCAAGGAGCTTACGATGCGCGGTGCACTTCTCTCATTCACACTCGCTGCCCTGCTGGGCGGCTGCAGCACGGGCCCCGCCGCCCCCACCGTCGAGACGGGGACCATGGTGGTGCGTCCCGCAGACAACTGGACCTATGGGGCGACACCACGCTACGCGCTCGCCGAGCAGTTCCAGTATGCGGGCAACAGCGCCGCCCCCTGGCTGGAGCCGGTCCAGCAGGCGGTGACCCGGCAGCTTGACGGCAAGGGCTGGCGCAGCGTGCCTCTGGATGAGGCGGACGTCTGGGTTGCCATCGGCGTCGCCGGCAGCCAGGACATGAGCGACGGGGAGATCTTCTCTCGCCTCGGCATGACCCCGGGCCTGAATGCCGCCGCCGATGCCCGCAAAGGTACCCTGGCCATACTGCTGCTCGACCGGCGAACCCAGCAGACGGTATGGAGCAGCGCCATCCAGCTCGCCAGCGACGTGCCCATCGCCGAGGAGGCCCGCAGCCAGCTCAGCCAGGAACTGGCCGGACAGTTGCTGGGCTCGCTACCCTCAAACTGATTTCTCTTTCAACAAAAACGGCCTGCTTGAAGCAGGCCGTTTTTCGTACACGCCATGTCGGCATGAAGATCACTTCAGTTCACAGGTCAGCTGGGTCACCCCGCTTTTGACCAGAGTGGCCTGCTTGTCCTGCTGGGAGAAGGTGGTCACCCCGTCGGAATAGCTGGCGACCTCCTTGGGCGATTCGATGCGGCCCAGCTTGTGATACACGCCGGCATAAGGGAACTGCACCATGTCGGCCTGGGCATCATAGGTGATCCCCAGCATCTCTTCCCCGCACTGATACTGGCTGTATTGATACTGGGTCGGCTGCGGCGCACTGCAGGCAGCGAGCCCGAACAGGGGAAGCAACATCATCATTTTTTTCATCGCACTTTCCTTATGTCATGGCGTTATCGACGGGACAAATTACAACGATCAAGCCTCAAGAATTTGATAACTATGGGTAATTTCTACCGCTTTTTCCAACATCAGGGAAACGGAACAATACTTTTCCATGGACAGATCGACCGCGCGGGAGACGTGCTTCTCGGCCAGCCCCTTGCCGGTCACGACGAACTTGAGGTGGATTTTCTCAAACACCCGGGGCACGGAATCGGCACGGACCCCTTCCAGCTCGACGTGGCAGGCGGTCACGGACTGGCGGGCCTTCTCCAGGATGGAAACCACGTCGATGGAACTGCACCCGCCGACCGCCAGCAGGATCATCTCCATCGGGCTGGCACCTTCACCCGGGTTCGCGCCATCCAGGGTCACCTGATGACCGGACTCGCTCTCGCCCACAAACTTCATGCCTTCGACCCAGCTGACCTTGGCTTTCATCTCACACTTCCTCTCAATGACGACGATTCTGACGCCCATAGCATACCTCAAGCAGGGGTCGAGTGGCACATGACTCGTCATCTTGCAGCCAGGGGAGGATCCCGTCCCGTTTCCACCGACCGGGACGGGACAATCGAAACGTCTGCGACCCCGAGGGAAATAGATCGAAATCAACATCTGCCCCCCCCTTCTTGCCTAGAATGGCCCGGATCGCGCAGCAGATCGCGGCTCCCCGAGGGAGCGCGACACCCCAAAGCCTTGTCAGCACAGGCAAAGGCTCTTATTCTACTGCGACCAAAGAGTAAGGAATGGCAAGCTTGGCAACTTGCCTGGACGCACAGTCCATAAAAAAGACACTACGAGGAAGTCTCATGATCATTGGCAAACCGCAAAGCGATCCCACCCTGGAGTGGTTCTTGTCGCATTGCCACATTCATAAGTATCCCGCCAAGAGCACCCTGATCCACGCCGGTGAGAAAGCGGAAACCCTCTACTACATCGTCAAGGGTACCGTCGCCGTCCTGATCAAGGATGACGAAGGCAAGGAGATGATCCTCTCCTACCTGAATCAGGGGGATTTCCTGGGCGAGATGGGGATGTTCGAAGAGAACGAGAATCCGGAACGTTCCGCCTGGGTACGTGCCAAAGGCGCCTGTGAAGTCGCCGAGATCTCCTACAAGAAGTTCCGCCAGCTGATCCAGGTCAACCCGGACATCCTGATGCGCCTCTCCGGCCAGATGGCCAAGCGCCTGCAGCACACCAGCCAGAAGGTCGGCAACCTCGCCTTCCTGGACGTGACCGGCCGGATTGCCCAGACCTTGCTCAACCTGGCCAGACAGCCGGATGCCATGACCCACCCGGATGGCATGCAGATCAAGATCACCCGTCAGGAGATAGGCCAGATCGTCGGCTGCTCCCGCGAGACCGTCGGCCGCATCCTCAAGATGCTGGAAGAGCAGGAGCTCATCTCCGCCCACGGCAAGACCATAGTGGTGTTTGGCACCCGCTGACAGGGTTCCCTGACGGCTCCCGCACAGAGCCGTTGGATAAAAAGGCTGCCACGGCAGCCTTTTCTGATCCGCTTTCCTATAATCCCGAACGCCCCCGCCGTCATGGCCGTCCCCAAGAGAATGCCTATGCACCTTCAATGCCCCCTTTGCCGCAGCCCACTCCAGCTGCATGAGGCCTCCAAGGGCCGCTACTGCGCCAACAAGCACCATTTCGACCCTGCCCCGGAAGGCTATCTCGATCTCATCCCCGGTACCAAGAACCCCAAGGACAGCGACAGCCGGGCCCTGCTGCGTGCCAAGCGCCGATTCCTGGAGCAGGGCCACCAGCTGCCCCTGGTGGAGGCCATGGCAGCCCTGTTGGTTCCCCTCGGAGAACATGAGCTGATCCATCTGGGTTGTGGCGAGGGCTACTACTGCCGGGCCCTGGCAGAGCGCCTGCCAGGCTGGCAGGTCGGCGGTTTCGATCTCGCCAAGAACGCCATCTTCGCCGCCAACAAGGCCCAGCCGGAAGGCCAGTTCATCATCGCCGATCCGGCGCGCGCCCCGCTGCAGCCGGGCAAGGCCCAGGTGCTGCTGGTCAACGATCTCAAGGTCAAGACCGAGCAGCTGGTCAGCTGGCTGGCACCGGGCGGCTACCTGCTTTATGTGCAGCCAGGCCCCCGTCACCAGTGGCAACTGCGCGTCAGCCTCAACCCGGTGAGCATGGAACACCCCCTGAGCTGGCCTAGCCTCGCCGGGCTCACCCTCGCCCAGCAGCAGCGCGTCCAGTTCACCACGGCGCTGGATCAGGGCTTGCGCGAGCACATCCTGGAGACCAGTCGCCTCGGCTGGCGTGCCAGCGGCGAGCAGCGCCACGCCTTCACCCACCAGGGGCCGGATCAGCTTGAACAGGATCTGCTGCTGACCCTGTGGCAGAAGCCGCTCTGACCCGCAATAAAAAAAGGCCCTGACGGGCCTTTTTGCTTTGAGCCGGGAGTGCTCCTGCCCCCCTGCGCTGAGGGGCACAACCCGGTGTCATCATCCGCTTGCAAAAGAAATGGGGCCCCAGGCCCCATTGTCGTATCACGGACGATCAGTTGCAGCTCGCGGCGCCCTGATCGACCCAGACGGCGGCCTTGCCCGGCTCGTCGCCCTTGGTCCAGTACTGGGCCTTCCACTTGTGACCGTTGTGGGTGGTCAGGTCACCTGCGTTGTAGGCCACGCCGGCATCCCAACCCAGCTGCACCTGGCTCACCAGCTTCCACTGATCGGCGGTGCGACTCGGCTCGTTGCCCTGGGTCCAGTACTTGGCCTGCCACACCAGTTGCTTGTGGCTCACCTTGTCATTGGTGTTGTAGACGGTGCTGGCGCTCCACGCCGGATGGTTGGCCGCATCGGGATCGGTCGCACTGCAGCCGCCCCCCGTGCTGGCCGGTTTGACGGTCAGACGCGTCGTCGCCGTGGCATCCAGCGCACCGTCGGTGACCACCAGGGTCAGATCATAGGCGGTGTCGCTGGTGACGCTCGGGCCCGTGACCACCAGGCTAGCGCTGTCCTGGCCAGTCGCGCTGAGACCCGCCGGCACCGTCCACTGATAACTCAGGGCGTCACCATTGGGATCGGAGGCCGTGGCCTGGATGGTCACCTGCTTGCCGGACTCGACGCTGGCGGTGGCAGACACGTTCACCACGGGCGGCAGGTTCGGCTGCGGTGCCTTGTTGGTCACCACCACCTGATCCTTGGCCGAGAGCCCCTGATCGTCGGTCACGGTCAGCTCGAACACCAGGTTGATGTCGCTGCTGACGGCATCCAGCACCACGCGGGCCTTGGCCGAGGTGGCATCCAGCAGGCTGGCCTGCGGGCCGGACACCTGCTTCCAGCTGTAGGTCAGGGCCCCGTTTTCCGGATCGTGGGAGGCGCTGCCATTGAGCGTCACCTCCGCCGGGCCGGTGGCGTTCAGATCGCTGCCGGCATTGGCCACCGGCGGCTTGTTGACCGGTGGCGTGGTGCCGCCGTCCCCATGGCCGAGCCCCTCGTGTATGGCGTTGAGGATGTCGCCGTTGTCTGCATCGATCTCCCAGGCGAACAGGCCGCCGAGCTGGTTCGCCAGCACGTATTGCCCCTTGGCCTTGACCGAACGGTCGTTGTCGAAGCTGATGAGATCCCCGGTGCCGGCGTTGAAGACGTAGGGGGCCTCGGCCACCTCGTCATAGCCCTGCTCCCAGCCTGCGCCCATGCGGTTGTTGACGATGTCGCGGTAATCCACCACCCCGTTCTCCCAGGTGCCCTTGACGGGGCCGGTTGCGGTGCCGGTGAAGGGGTTGCCGGCCTGATAACCGCTGACCCCGGTCCAGCCGCGACCATACATGGCCGCACCGACCACGATCTTGCCCGGTGTGACCCCCTGGCCGAGCAGCGCCCTGACGCCCTTGTCGGTGGTGTACTTGGTGGCCGGATCCCAGCTCGCGGCATGGAGGTTGGTCTGGTGGCCCAGCTCGGTGTTGCTCCAGGCGCCGTTGAAGTCGTAACTCATCAGGAAGATGTGGTCCATGTACTGCTGGGCCGCCTGATAATCCACCTTGGCAATCTTGTCTCCGCCGGCGCTGATGGCCGAGGTGAGCTCGTACTGGCGACCGGTCTCGGCTTCCAGCTCGTCGAGCATGGCGCGCAGCTCTTTCATCAACGCCACATAGGTGGCGCCATCCTGCGGCCCGCCCAGGTTGGGGTTGGCCCCCTGACCGCCCGGGAACTCCCAGTCGATGTCCACGCCGTCGAAGAATTTCCAGGTCTGCAGGTACTCCTTCATGGAGGCGACGAAGGTGTCGCGCTTGGTCTTGTCGCTGAAGAAGTAGAAGGGGTCGGAGAGGGTCCAGCCGCCGACCGAGGGGAGGATCTTGAGGTCGGGGTTGGCCTGCTTGAGGGCCATCAGGTTGCCAAAGTTGCCCTTGTAGGGCTCATCGAAGGCGGTGAGCTTGCCCTGCCCCATCTGCACGGCGGCCCAGGGATCGTGAATGGAGACCTTGAAGTCCTCGCGACCGGCGCAGGAGCGCTGCAGCGCCTCGAAGCTGCCAGAGATCTCTTTGAGGCTGTCATTGATGCCATTGCCACCGCAGATGGGGGTGAAGCCGTAGAGGATGTGGGTCAGGTTCTTGGCCGGGATCTTGTCCACGGTGAACTTGCGGCCATAGACGCCCCACTCAACGTAGTAGGCCCCCACCACCTTGCCGGACTTGTTGGCGTAGGGCTTGTTGTTCTCCTGCAGCGGCGCATCGAGCGGCGCCAGGTGGCTGCCGTCCGTGTCCGCGACCACTATCTCCTTCTTGTCGGAGAGGGTGCAGCCATCGGCGTTGCACAGGGCGACCTGCATCTGGTAGCGGCCCCCCTGGGTGACCTTGAAGTTGGCGGTGCCGGATGCCGCGGCGGCCCCCGACCACACCTCCTTGCCATCGAGCAGCACCTTGGCGGTCTGGCCCACGTCGCCGGACCAGAGGTTCCAGCTCACGCTGACGGGGGCACCATCCTTGTGGACAGTCACCAGCTTGTTGTAGGAGGTGGCGGCCTGATCGATCTGGATGATGGCGAACTTGGTTTCGCCCCAGCCTATGGTGGGTTTGCCGGGGGCGGCGGCGAGGGCGGAGGTGGAACAGATCCCCCCGACCAGCAGCGCCAGCAGGGTATGTTTTGGACTGAACATAGTTGAACTTCCTTATTTCGTTATTGGAGTAAACAACGAAAAAGGCAACGCAACCTGACAGGGAATGCAGACGACATCGCACCATGGCTTGGCCCATGGACGAAACAACCTGTGGTGGCCCCGCTATCCTAGGTACCGCTGACCCTTAGACCGGAAGCTTTGCGTCCCGGACTTTCGTCCGGTTTGCCTTTTTGCACAACTTGATTTGCGATGAAAATAATCGCCGAATGACTATAGAGGAGAGTCGTCGGCCCGCCACCTAGTAAAAATAACAGTGAGAGGGACTCACCATTGCCAGTTGGCCACGAAAATGCATACAAGTCGGCAACAACGTCGCCGATGATGCTGCATGAGAACCATTATCAGCCACGTCAATCAATGATGGATTCTGTGATTCCCGTCACTGAACCGGCAGCAGCAGGCTGTTCATCAGGGCCCTCAGCTTGAGCGGCTTGACCGGCTTGCTCACATAACCGAAGCCATGCTCGCGGATCTGCGTCTGCAGCTCGCTCTTGCGATCCGCGCTGATGATGATGCCGCCGATGCCGTTGCCATGGGCCAGCCTGATCATGTGCAGCGCCTGCAGCCCCGTCTTGCCGTCGTCCAGGTGGTAATCAGAGAGCACCAGCCGGGGCAGGAAGCCAGCCCCGATGATCTCCTCTGCCTGTTCCAGGCTCTGGGCACAGCGCACCTCGCATCCCCAGCGCTCCAGCAGGGAGGCCATGGCAATGAGGATGTCCTCCTCGTTGTCGATGCAGAGGATCCTGACCCCTTCCAGCTGGCTGTCCCGCTGGGCTGGCGCCGTCACCTGGCTCGCCGTCACGGGCCGGGTCGCGAGGTTCAGGGTGATGGCAAACACGGATCCCGCTCCGGGCCAGCTGCGCAGGGAGAGCTGGTGACCCAGTACCAGGGAGATGCCGCGAGCGATGGCAAGCCCGAGGCCGAGCCCCTGCTCCTTGGCGGTGCGGGAGTGATCGAGGCGGGAGAACTCGTCGAAGATCGCCTCCTGCTTGCCCTCCGGGATGCCGGGGCCGTTATCCCACACCTCGATGCGCACCTTGTCCCCCAGCCGGCGGCAACCGAGCAGCACCCGGCCCCCCGGGTTGTAGCGAAACGCGTTGGTGAGGAAGTTTTGCAGCACACGCCGCAGCAGGCGCACGTCGCTGTAGACCGCGAGGCTGCTCTCCACCACGGAGAACTGGATCCCCCCGGCCTGGGCCAGCACCCCGAACTCCGCCTTGAGGTTGTCGAGCACGTCCCTCAGGGCGAAGTCGAGCTTCTTGGCCTTGAACTTGCCGGCCTCGAGGCGCGAGATATCCAGCAGGTCCATGATGAGATCCTCGGTCGCCCCCAGGGCATCGTCGATGTGGCGGGCGATGCGGGCGGGCTCGTCCGCCGGGGGCAGCATCTCCAGCAGGGAGGAGGTGAACAGCTTGGCCGCATTGAGCGGCTGGGTGAGGTCGTGGCTCACCGCCGCGAGGAAGCGGCTCTTGGAGTGGTTGGCCCGCTCCACCTGCTGGTTCACCAGCAGCAGCTGGCGGTTGAGCTCGGAGAGCTCGTGGGTGCGCTCGGCCACCCGCGCCTCCAGATGTTCGTTGGCTTCGCGCAGCACCCGCTCGGCGTCACGAAACGGGGTGATGTCGGTGAAGGTCATCACGAAACCGCCGGCGGGCATGGGGTTTCCCTGCATCTCGATCACCCGGCCATCCGGCCGCTCCCTGGCCGAGATGTGGGGACTGCCGCGCTGCATGAAGGCAACCCGGCGCGCCACCTGGGCCTCGACCTCGCCGGGGCCGCACAGCCCCTGCCCGGCGTTGTAGCGGATGATCTCCTCGATGGAGCGCCCCACCTGAATGAGACCGGGGGGATAGGAGAACAGCTCGATGTAGCGCCGGTTCCAGGCCACCAGCCTGAGTTCCCTGTCCACCACGGAGATCCCCTGCCCCATGTGTTCGATGGCCCCCTGCAGCAGGCCGCGGTTGAAGCGGAACACGTCGGAGGCCTCGTCCACTATGGTGGCGATCTCCTCGAGCTGCATGTTGCGCCCCTGCAGGGCCGAGGCCAGCACCAGCCGGGCGGACGAGGTGCCGAACACCCCCGCCAGCAGCCGCTCGGTGTGGGCAATGAGCTCCGCCGAGGCCTGCATCTGGGGCGCCAGGGTGCCACCCCGCTCGCCGGCGAAACGGCCGAAGGCGCGCTTGACCCGGCTCGACCCCACGAAGCGGGCCGCCAGCATCTCCAGCTCCTTGACCGAGACCCGCGCCTGGTAGAGCGCCGCCGTGTCCCGGCTCTGCTTGCCGACGAAGTTGGCCGCCTGCAGCCGCTCGCTCACCGCCGCCCGGGACAGGAGCGAGCCCGCCACATAACCCACGAGGTTGAGCAAGAGGCTCAGGAAGAGGCACCAGGCCCCCAGGCTCAGCTCGCGAAACGCGGGCCAGTCGGGGGGGGCCAGCAGGGCCTCCAGGGGAGATCCCGCCAACAGGCCGCTCTCGGCGAGCAGGGTCAGGCACCAGAGGCTGACCCCGAGGGCAAGACCCAGGTAGACCCCCTTGCGGTTGCCGTGCCGCCAGTAGAGACCAAGCAGCAGGGCCGGCGCGAACTGGGCCACGGCGCCGAACGACAAATAGCCGATGCGCGACAGACTGGTGAGATCCCCGAGCCAGAGGTAGAGCGCCCAGGCGGCCAGCAGGATCAGCAGGATGGCGCCACGGCGCACCTGCAGCAGCAGCCGCATCAGGCGCTCGTCCCGCCCTTGCTGCCAGACCCGGCGCAGCAGCACCGGCAGCACCAGATCGTTGCTCACCATGATGGCCAGCGCTATGGTGCAGACGATCACCATGCCGGTGGCCGCCGAGGTGCCGCCGAGAAACGCCAGCATCGCCATGCCGTCGTAGCCGAGGGACATGGGGAGGCTGATCACATAGGTGTCCGAGGCCATGCCGGCCCCCACCCACTGCTTGCCCGCCAGGGCCAGCGGCCAGATGAAGAGCCCCATCAGGAAGAGATAGAGGGGGAAGATCCAGCGCGCCCAGTGCAGATCCTGCCCCTGGTTGTTCTCCACCACGGTCACGTGGAACTGGCGCGGCAGGCAGATGACGGCGCACATGGCGATCAGGGTATAGATGGCAAGCTCCAGCAGGCCCCCCGGCGTCACCGCCACCACCGCCTCCAGGAAGTCGCCAGCCACCAGGGTGCGGGCCTCGCTCGGCTTGCTGACGATGAGCCAGAGCGCGAAGCCCCCCACCGCCATGAAGGCGAGCAGCTTGACCACGGATTCGAACGCGATGGCGACCACCATGCCGCGGTGGTGCTCGGTGGCGTCCAGGTTGCGGGTGCCGAACAGGATGCTGAAGAGAGCCAGCAGCAGGGTGACGCCGAGGGCCAGTTCGGCCATGTTGCTGGTGGGGCTGGCTCCGGCACTGTTGGCCATCAGCAGATCCAGCCCGGTGACGATCGCCTTGAGCTGCAACACCAGGTAGGGAAGTATCCCCATGATGGCGATGAGGCTGATCACCATGGCCAGGCGCTGGGACTTGCCGTAACGGGCGGCGATGAAGTCGGCAATGGAGGTGATGTGCTCGCGCTTGGCCACCAGGATGAGGCGGGCCAGCAGGCGCCAGCCGAACAGGAAGACCAGCATGGGGCCCAGGTAGATGGGCACCGGCGACCAGGGGGATTCGCTGGCCTGGCCCACGGTCCCGAAGAAGGTCCAGGAGGTGCAGTAGACCGCCAGCGACAGGCTGTAGAGCAGGGGCTGCCCCTTGGGGCGGCGGCGCTTGTTCTTGTCCGCCACGAAGGCGATGAGGAACAGCAGTCCCAGATAGGCGAGCGACAGCCCGATCAGCAGCCATCCTTGGTGCATCTACGTATTTCCCTTGTCCAGATTGGTCGATGGCCCGCCAGAGGCGGGCCCGTCTCAGTGGCCCGGTGCAGGCCGCGCGTCGCCGCGCTCTTCACGCAGTCGCAGCACGAAGACCGGCAGCACCACCAGTACCATGATGAAGAAGATGCCCCCACCGAGAGACTCGAACAGGAGGCCGCTCACCGTCATCAGGGCGGCCACCGTCATGCCGAGGCCGAGCGCCGCGTAGAGCGCCTGGGTGGGGATCTGCTGCTCCGCAGGCAGCTGGCGAGTCATGAAGCGGATGGCCCCCAGGTGACTGATGCAGAAGGTGACGCCGTGCAGCAGCTGGCCGATCACCAGCACCGCCAGCTCGGTGGAGCTGCCGAGCAGCACCCAGCGCGCCACGCAACCGACGGCCCCCACCAGGAACAGGGTCTGGGCCCCGAAGCGCTGGAGGAAGCGCTTGTCCGCGGCGAACATGGCGATCTCCGCCACCACCCCCAGGGCCCACAGATAACCGATGAGGGTGCCGCTGTAGCCCTCGGCCTTCCAGTAGATGGCGCTGAACCCGTAGTAGGCCGCATGGCTCCCCTGCAGCAGGGCGGTGATGAGCAGGAAGCGGCGCACCGAGGGGGACTTGAGCGTCTCCTTCAAGGAGGCCTTGGCCCGCTCCCCCTGCAGCTCCCGGGGGGCCGGGTGCAGCGGCAGCAGGCTCAGCCCCAGCATGATCAGCAGCCCGACCACCATGGTGTGCAGCACCCAGTCGCTGCCAAAGTTGCCCACCAGGGCGCCGACCAGGGTCGAGGCGACGATAAAGGCGAAGGATCCGCACAGCCGTACCTTGCCGTAGTCCAGGTGGGTCTGCACCACCATACGGGTGGCGAGCGCCTCCCCCATGGGCATCAGGGTCGGGTAGATGAAGTTGGCCGCCAGGGTCAGCGCCACCAGCCACCAGATGCCGTGGCTGACATAGAAGCCGAGGAAGGCCAGCAGGCTCAGCAGGCAGAGCAGCCGGGTGACGGGCAGCAGCTGCCCCGCCCCCTTGACCCGTCCCATCACCACCAGGTTGCCGGCGAAGCGAATGGCCATGCCGACCCCCAGCAAGAGGCCTATCTGCTCGGCGCTCACCCCTATGCCTTCCAGCCAGAGGGACCAGAACGGCAGATAGGCGCCATAGACGAAGTAGAAGGCTCCAAAGAACAGGGCTAACCAGGAGAACGCGGGCATAGGGGCTCGACTGCGAGACAAGGGGCACAAATGATAACCGATTTCGGGGCGGGGATCCCCAGGCGGCAGCCAGGATAAAAACCAGAAATATCAATAAAGTTGAACCTTTGTCACATCCCCCTGTCTATTTGAATAACACCGCTTCCTGATGAGTGTTGCAATCCTTCCACCCGCCGCCGGCGGGTTTCTTTTTGGCGCCGTTCCCCTTCCCATAGAAAAAGGGGGCCAGTGGCCCCCTCTTCATGACATCTACCGTCCTGTCAGAACACGTACTTCACCCGTGCGCTCAGGTTGCGACCCGGCTCGGTCTGACCGCTGGTGTCCGCGCTGGCGGCGAGGCCGGTGATGCTCTCGTAGCTCACGTACTCCTTGTCAAACAGGTTGAAAACGCCGACGTTGAGCTGCAGATCCTGCATCGGCTTGAACTGGGCATAGAGATCCACCACGCCCCAACCGGCGCTCTTGATGTTGTCGTTGCCGCGGGCATCCTTGCCCACCTTGTCCATGTCGTCGGCAAAGCGCAGGGCGGTGTTGATGTTCCAGTTCGGCTGCTCCAGCCGCACGCCCAGGCTGCCGTTCAGGGGGCTCAGGCTGTTGATATAGTTGCCATCGCCATCCTTGCCTTCGATGTAGGCCAGGTTGCCCCAGACGTTGACCAGGGCGTTCAGCCAGTAGTCCGCCTTGGCCTCGACCCCCTTGGTGGTCGCCTTGTCCAGGTTCTGGTACTGGTAGACGGCGGTGCGTCCTTCCGTCCCCACCCCGGTCAGCTCGATGAAGTCGTCGAACTTGTTGTAGAAGGTGGCCACCTCGTAGCTGAAACCGCCGCTGCTGCCGCGCACGCCGAGATCGATGCCGTCGCTGCTCTCGGGCTTGAGGTTCGGGTTCGGCTCGATGCGGTAACCATACGCCTGGTGGTTCAGGGTGGAGAAGGCGTTGTCATACATGGGCACCTTGAAGCCGTGGCTGTACTGGGCGAACAGGTTCGCCGCCTCGTGAGCCTTGAACACCAGCCCCAGCTTGGGCGAGAACTCCCCCTCGGAGATCTTCTTCATGTTCTCGCCCGTGTAGGCGGGATCCTCGTCCGGAGTCATCTTGTAGTAGTCGTAACGCATGCCCGGGGTCAGCACCCAGCGATCGCCGAACTTGATCTCGTCGAAGGCCCAGAGCGCGCTGCGCTCGCTGGTGGTGGACGGAAAGCTCAGCTCGCTGTAGCCGACGAAGTCTCCCGGCACGGTCGGCCCCTTGAAGCGGGTGCGCTCGTTGTCGGTGTGCTCGTATTCCAGGCCCCAGGCCAGACGCTGGCTGGCGAGGGCCTTGCTGAACTTCACCTGAGCCCCCAGGCTCTCCTGCTCGAAACCGTTGTGATCCAGGGAGTTCTTGGTCACATAGGGGTTGCCCGGCATGACCGGATACTTGGAGGAGGCGTACTGATCCAGGGTCTGCTTGGTGCGGGTGTAATATACCTTGCTGTCCACCCGATCCGCCCAGGGGGCGTTCAGGGCGAGACCGTGATCCAGTACCAAAGAGAGATTGTCGGTCTCCTTGTCGGTGATCGGCTGGTTGAAGACGGAGCCGGTCTTGGTCAGATCGACGGCATCCGGATCCTGCCCTTCGGTGAAGTAGTCGACCGTCAGCTTCAGGAACTGATCGTCGCTGAGATTCCACTTGCTCTTGAACAGCACGGCCTGGCTGACGATGTCGAACTCGTCCTTGTCGCCGTCGTAATTCTGGGTCACCCCGCCGTCCCGCCAGGTGTAGCGCAACAGGTTCTCGAACTCCCCGGCGCGCAGCGCCCCCGTGATGCCCGCCATCTTCTGGTGGCTGCTGGAGGCGTAGCCCGTGGTCGCGTCCAGGTAGCTGTCGCGGCCCTTCAGGAAGTCGCCGGCATCCTTGGTGGTGATGGCGATGACGCCCCCCAGGGCATCGGAGCCGTAGGCGGCGGACGCCGGTCCCTTGGCCACTTCCACCTGCTTGATCATGTCGGTGTCGAAGTAGGTCTGGCCCACTCCGCCATTCTTGTAGGCATCGTTCTGGCGCACGCCGTCCTGCACCACCTTGACCCGGTTCTCGCTCATGCCACGGATGGTGAAGGTCTGGGCATCCCCCGCCCCCCCCTGCACGCTCACGCCCGGCTCGTAGCGGAACAGATCGGCCACGTTGCTGACGACCTGCTCTTCTATCTGCTCCGAGGTGATGACGGCGATGGGGCCGGAGACATCTTCCAGCTTCTGCTCCATTCGGGAGCCGCTGACCACCATGACCTCATCGGTCTGGGTGTCTGCGGCGAAGGCGGGGGAAACCAGCCCTGCCGCCACGGCGAGGGCAATCAGTGAGGGGGTGTAGTTGTGCGCCACTGCAAAGTCCTTATTGAGAATTATTATCAAGCGGGAGGCATCTTACCCCGACACGGACAAAGATCAATAATAAAGTGAATCATTCTCATTTCCTTTTTCACCTATTCCCTTTTACACTGGCGCCACTTTTTTTCCGCTTGCCATGCTGCCATCGTGTGGCGCAGCGCCCCCGACATTGTGAGATGCCATGACCCGACGACTCCCCCTGATCGCCCTGCCTCTGCTGCTGGCTGCCTGCGCCGCACCGCCCCAGGGCGAGCCGCCCCGCACCCTCTATGACTACCGCCTGGCAGAAGGGGATGGCGATCGCTCGCTAACCCTGCCCCAGGCGCTGGAGAGGGTGAAGGATGCCGACATCGTGCTGGTGGGGGAGCTTCACACCCACCCGGCCGTTCACCTGCTGCAGGCCAGAATGCTGGCGGGGCTGGCCGGGATCGCCCAGGGGGATGGCCGCGCCCTGGTGCTCTCCATGGAGCAGTTCAGCCGCGCCGATCAGCCGGTGCTGGACGCCTACCTCGCCGGGCGCATCGGCGAGTCGGCGCTGATCCGAGACGGCCATGCCTGGCCCAACTACCCGAGCGACTACCGCCCCCTGGTGGAATTTGCCAAGAGCCATCAACTGCCGGTGATCGCCGCCAATGCCCCCAAGCCGCTGGTGAGCTGTGTCGGCCAGGAGGGCGCGACCTGGCTCGACAGGCTGCCCGCAAGCCGCCGCAGCCAGCTCGCCCGCGAACTCACCCTCGGCGATGATCCCTATCGCCAGAAGTTCATGGCCTCCATGCACCATGGGGATGCGGATGGCAATGCCCGCCGCTTCGCCGCCCAGACCAGCTGGGACGACACCATGGCCGAGAGCATGGTCGACTACCTCGGCAAGCACCCCGGCCGGCGCATCCTGCACATCGCCGGCAACTTCCACGTGGAGGGGGGGCTCGGCATCGCCAGCCGCATCGCCAGCCGCAACCCGGCCCTCAAGGTGGCGCTGATCGTGCCGCAGACGGATGCCAGGGCCGCCCCGGGGAGTACCCCAGACGTCAGGGTGCAGATCACCCCCTTGCCGGAGCGCTGGCTAAATGCGGAGGAAATGAAGCAAGATATGGGCGCACTGCATCAATCCCGCAGCCGTGACTGCAGCCAGTGGCTGCAACCCTGACAAATAGCCCAAGGATTTCATATGGATGTGTTACTGGTCATCGACATGCAACAAGGGCTTTTCGAGCAACCCCGCCATCAGGACGCCCGGGTCATCGCCAACGTCAATCGTCTGGCCGACGCCGTGCGGGCCCGGCAAGGGCGCGTCATCTATGTGCAGCACGACGAGCCGGGCTCCGAGCTCGAACCCCACAGCGCGGGCTGGCAACTGCACGCCGATCTGACGCCGGGCGCACATGACAGCCGGGTACGCAAGACCGCCTGCGACAGCTTCCTCGACACCGAGCTCGGCTTCCTGCTGGCGGAACAACCGGTGGACCGGCTGCTGCTGTGCGGCTGCGCCACCGACTTTTGCGTCGACACCACGCTGCGCAGCGCCGCGGCCCAGGGGTTCGACGTCTTCGCGGTGACCGATGCCCACACCACGGCGGACAGGCCACACCTGAGTGCCGAACAGATCATCGAGCATCACCACTGGATGTGGCGGCACCTGAGCCTGCCACAGGGCAGAAGCGTGACCCTGCTCACCACGGATCAACTGCTCACCAACCCTCAAGGCGTGCAGGCGTGATAAGCTGCCCGCCCTGAAGCGATCACCTGATTGGAGTCTTGTGTGCGTCTACTCTCTGCCGTTGCCTTCACGCTGCTGTTACCGGCGATCACCGCCTGCTCCGGTTTGCCGGGGATAGCGCCCGATGGCCCGGCCCCCCTGTTCCACACCCACATCAACGAGGAGGGGAGCAAGCGCTTCACCTTCGAGGCCGCGCCCCTAGACGCCCTGCCGGGCCGCTTGCAGGAGGACGATGACAGTCGTCTGACCCGCCGCAGCAAGAGCCTGCTGGAGCGCCGGGAGGCGCTGCAGGACGATCAGCTGACCCAGATGCTGGCGACGAACAAGTATTGCCGCAGTGGCTACATCGTCCTCAGCCAGACCTCCTGGAAGATCCGGGGAGAGTGCAACGAGACCGCCTCCCAGGCCGATCGCGATGCCTTCCCCAACCAGGCCTCCTGGCAGGAGTGACCTGGGCGTGCAGACAACAAAACGGGCAGCCTGGGCTGCCCGTTTTTCATGCCAGACTCGCGTCCGTCAGACAGGTTCGTCCGCCGGGCTGGTCAGCTCTGCGCCGTTGTCGATGCGCTTGTGCCCCTCCACCAGATGGACGAAGTCCACCAGCTCGTCGCCGGAGACCCGGAACGCCTGGCCGAAGCCCTTGACGAAGAGCCCCTGCTCGGGCTTGAGGCGAAACAGCACGAAGTCCTTGAGGTTGGAAAGCCCCCGGACTATCTCGCCGAAGCGCCCTTCCAGCGCCGAAACGGCCTTCTCCCAGCGCACGTCGTCCCGGGACACCACCTCGGCCACCGCATCGAAGGTGAGGCGCTTGCGGGCAAACAGCTCGCGGGCACCGCTCTCGTCCTCGATCAGCATCAGGGAGACCCTGGGCACCTGTTGCAGGTTGCGGGCATGGCGGGCGATCTCGGAGATGAGCACATAGTAACCATCCTCCTGCAGCACGAAGGGGGCATAGCTGGCATTGGGGTTGCCTTCACTGTCCACGGTCGCCAGCTGCAGGGTGCGGCAACCGTCGCGAAACTCGCGGATCTCCGGTTGCAGGCGATTTTGCAGACGCTCCTGACGTTCACTCATGCTTTCACTTCCTCTTGATACTGGTGGCGCAGGGCCATGAAACGCTCTACCTGATCAGGCAGCAGCTGGCGCTGCTCGTCGCGGCCCAGGTAGATCTTGAAAATGCAGCGACCGCTGTGGCCGAAGAACTGGAAGGAGTGCCCCTCCTTGCCCATGAACAGCTTGCTGACCAGAGCGATGCCCACCACGTTGTCGAGCCTGAGATGACCGTGCATCTCGCCGTCCCGTCCCATCAGGTTGTAGTAGCCACGTGCCGTCTTGCCCTTGGGGAAGGGGGCTTTCACCTCGAAGATGGAGCCGTCGGACTCGACGATGGTGGTCACCGGGCCCCAGCCGGCCAGATCCGCCAGCAGGGCTTCGGCCTGATCGCTCGGCACTTGCGTCATCAAGTCGGCGGGCAGGTGGCGCACCACCTCCCACTCGCTGACGGCCAGCTGGGTGGCGATGCTGGACGGATGGGCGCTGGGGTCCTGCTCCAGCAATGTCTGAATGCGTTGTGCAATGCTCATCGGTTCTCCCCTGGATGATCTGCAATGGTGCTCGGTGTCGCGGCGGATACTGTAATGAAGCGCCCCACTTAACGCAATTGATAATCGCTTTCATTCTCAGTGCATTTTTATTGCGGGCTTGATATTCTCGGCGGCAATCCCACTCTCACTCACCCCTCGGAGGTTCGCATGGGCCGTCGTTTTGCCCTCGCTCTCAGCCTGTTAGGCTGCGCCCTTTCCCTCTCTTCCCTGCCCGCCGCGGCGAAGGAGCGTATCGTCAGCATAGGCCCGGCCACCACGGAACTCATCCTGGCGCTGGGGGGTGAGTCGAGCATTATTGCCACCGATGTGAGCAGCCCTGAACCCAAGAACCTGCCCAGGGTCGGCTACCACCGCGCCCTGGCCGCCGAGGGGATCCTGAGCCTGGCCCCGACCCGGGTGGTCGGCAGCGACGAGATGGGGCCGCCACCCGCCCTGGCACAGCTGCGCCGGGCCGGGGTCGAGGTGGACGTGCTGCCCACCGCCCCCACCCTCGCCAACCTCGACGAGCGCATCGACACCCTGGCCGCCCTGCTCAAGGATCCGGCCGCCGGCGCGCGCCTGAAGGCGGAGATCCGGGTCCAGAGCGATGCCCTGGCCGCCCAGGCGAAGCAGAACAAGCCGCTCAAGGTGCTCTTCCTGCTGCTGCACAAGGGGCAGCCCACCAGCGTCGCCGGTGGCAACACCACCGCCAGCGCCCTCATCACCCTGGCCGGTGGCGTCAACCCGGTGGCCCGGCTGCACGACTACAAACCCGTTTCCACCGAATCCCTCATCGAACTGCAACCGGACCTGGTGCTGGTGAGCGGCCGCGACTGGCAGCAGTTTCAGGATCCCGCCTCCGTGCTGGGCCAGGTGCCGGCGCTGGAAGCCACCCCCGCCGGCAAGCGCGGGGCCATCCACGCCATCGACGGCCACGCCCTGCAGGGGGGGCTGAGCCTGAGATCCTTGCAGCAGGCGAACCAGATCGCCCAGTGGATCAAGCAAGGATCATGATGCGCCTGCCACTGCCCTGGCTGCTGGCCCTCACCGGCGGTGCGCTGGCGCTGCTGCTGGTCGGCTCCCTGGCGACCGGCCCCATGTCCCTGTCGTTTGGCGAGAGCCTGCGCGCCCTGTTCGCCGGGCAGGCGAGCGGGATGGAGGCCCACAAGCTCCTCGTCGTGAAAGAGATCCGCCTGCCCCGCACCCTGCTCTGCATCGCGGTGGGGGGCATCCTCGGCCTCTGCGGCGCCGTGATGCAGGGGCTGTTTCGCAACCCCCTGGCCGATCCCGGCATCATCGGCGTCTCCGGCGGCGCGGCGCTCGGCGCCGCCCTGGCCATCGTGCTGCTGGCTCCCCTGGGCCAGCAGCTGCAGGCGTTGCTCGGCCTCGGCCTGCTGCCCCTGCTCGCCTTCCTCGGCGGGGCGCTGACCACCACCCTCGTCTATCTGCTCGGCACCCGGGAGGGAGGCACCTCGGTCACCGTCATGCTGCTGGCCGGCGTCGCCATCACGGCGCTCTCCGGCGCCGTGATCGGCCTGCTCACCTATCTCGCCGACGATCAGATGCTGCGCAACCTGAGCCTGTGGCAGATGGGATCGCTGGCGGCGGGCAAGCCGGTGGACGTGGCGCTGGCGCTGCTGACCCTGGCCGCCCTGCTGCTGCTGTTCGCGCGCGATGCTAATCCCCTCAACGCCCTGCTGCTGGGCGAAGGGGAGGCCCGCCACCTGGGGGTGAACGTGCAGGCCCTCAAGCGACGGCTCATCCTGCTCACCGCCGCCGGAGTCGGCGTGGCGGTGGCGGTGGCGGGCATGATCGGCTTCGTCGGCCTAGTGGTGCCCCACCTGGTGCGGCTGCTGGCCGGCCCCAACCACGTCCGGCTGCTGCCTCTGTCGGCCCTGCTCGGGGCCGCCCTGCTGCTGGGCGCCGACATGCTGGCGCGCACCCTGCTGGCGCCGGCCGAGATGCCGGTCGGCATCATCACCGCCCTGATGGGGGCACCCTTCTTCATCTGGCTCTTGGTCAAGAGCCGCCGGACCCTGTAACAGGAGACAGTCCCCTTGCCCGGATCCCCCTCCCCCCTGCTTGCTTGCCGGGAGATCAGCCTCACCCGGGGCAACCGCCTCATCCTTGACAGCCTGGATCTCAGCCTGCAGGCGGGCAGCCTGACCGCCTTGCTCGGCCCCAATGGCGCGGGCAAGAGTTCGCTGCTCAAGTGCCTGACCGGCGAGCTGGAACATCAGGGGCAGATAGAGCTGTTTGGCCGGGAGCGGCGGGAGTGGGCCGGCAACGCGCTGGCGCACCGGGTCGGCGTCTTGCCCCAGAGCTCCTCCCTGAGCTTCCCCTTCCTGTGCGAGGAGGTGGTGGCCATGGGCCGGTTGCCCCACAGCGAGCCCGCCAGCCGACGCGACCACATAGTGCAGGCCGCCATGGCCCACGCCGGGGTGGATCACCTGGCCGGCCGCCTCTATCCGGGTCTCTCCGGTGGGGAGCGCCAGCGCGTGCAGTTTGCCCGGGTACTGGCCCAGATCTGGCAGGCGCCCGACGAGCCCCAACAGCCGAGGCTGCTGCTGCTCGACGAACCCACCTCGGCCCTCGACCTCAAGTACCAGCACCAGCTACTCGCCATGGCCCGCGCCCTGGCCGGCCGCCACACCGCCGTGCTGGTGGTGCTGCACGATCTCAACCTCGCGGCCCGCTACGCCGACCGGCTGGTGATGCTGGCGCAGGGCCGCCTGATGGCGGACGGCGCCCCGGCTGAGGTGCTGACGCCGGCGCTCATCGAGCGGCTCTACGGCTACCCGGCCCAGGTGATCCACCACCCCCAAAGCGGCCTGCCCATGGTGATCTGATCTCGGGCCCGCCGCCGTCCATCGCGATAACCCCCAGGCCCCGGAAACGGACTGCCCAGAGAGCCGGGGTCGGGCACCAGACTGCAGAGACAAAAAGAGCGCCATCAGGCGCTCTTTTTGTGTCGGGGCGAGCCGGCGGCTCAGGCAATCTGATAGCGGCCCGGCTTGTGATTGAGTGTCAACACCAGGTTACAGATGATGGCGGCCACCACGGAGAGGGCCAGCAACCAGGGGGAAACCACGAAGAAAGAGGCGATGACGATGGCACAATCCAGCCCCATTTGCAGCTTGCCCGCCCGGATGCCGAACCGATCCTGAATAAACAGCGCCAGGATGTTGAAGCCCCCCAGGCTCGCCTTGTGGCGGAACATGATGAGCAGCCCCATGCCGATCAGGGTGCCCCCGATCAGGGCCGCATAGACGGGCTCAATCTTGCCTATCTGCAACACGGCGTTGAGGTGATCCGTCATGAAGGAGACGGTGGCCACGGCGGCGAAGGTATTGAGGGTGAAGCGCGGCCCCATCCTGAGCCAGGCCAGGGCATAGAAGGGCAGGTTCATGGTGAAGAACAGCAGGCCGAAGCTGATGCCGGTCACCTGCTGCAACAGCAGGGCCAACCCGGCGGTGCCACCGGTGAGCAGCCCGACCTGATGAAACAGGAAGATGCCGAGTGAAACGAAACCTGCCGCGGTCAGCAGGGCGAGCACATCCTCATAGAGCGGGTGCGCAGAGCGGGGGGTGTTGTCCATAACCGGGTGTCCATGCGAAGTGAAAGAGTGTCTGCCGCCATCTCTGGCGGGAATGAGCCCCGTGGGCCGGGACTTCGTTTATGGCCACAGTGTCCGGTTTGAGTGAGCCGGATCACAAGTCCGCGGCCACACGCACCAAAATGGTGCTCGTCAGCCCAGCGTTACAGCCCCTGCACCAAGATCTGCCACTCCCTCTTGCGCCAGGCTGAAGAGAACCTGAAGAAACGCTGAAAACCCGGCAGAGCCCGCTGTTCACGGGGTTGAATCGCTCTAGAATGGCTGTCTTGCAACAAGTCTGCCTCAAGGAGCTATCGCAGATGAGAGTCACCGTATTCGGGATAGGGTATGTCGGTCTGGTCCAGGCCGCCGTGCTGGCGGAGATGGGCCACCTGGTGACCTGCGTGGATGTGGATGCCGCCAAGGTGGCGCGCCTCAAGGAGGGGATCATCCCCATCTTCGAACCCGGCCTCGCCCCCATGGTGCAGGCCAACCATCAGGCCGGCCGCCTGCACTTCACCACGGACGTGACCGAAGGGGTAGCCTTCGCCGAGCTCATCTTCATCGCGGTCGGTACCCCGCCGGACGAGGACGGCTCCGCCGATCTCAAGCACGTGCTGGCAGTGGCGGGCACCATAGGTCAGCTGATGCAGGCAGGCAAGGTGGTGATCAACAAGAGCACTGTGCCGGTCGGCACCGCCGGCAGGGTACGCCACCATATCGAGGCCATCCTGCGCGATCGCGGCGTCGAGCTGCCCCTGGAGGTGGTCTCCAACCCCGAGTTCCTCAAGGAGGGGGCCGCCGTCAATGACTGCCTGCGGCCGGATCGCATCATCATCGGCACCGGCTCGTCCCATGCCTTCGCCCTGCTGGAGGAGCTCTACGCCCCCTTCAACCGCCAGCACGATCGCATCATCCAGATGGACGAACGCAGCGCCGAGCTGACCAAGTACGCCGCCAACGCCATGCTGGCCACCAAGATCTCCTTCATGAACGAGATGGCCGGGCTGGCGGAGCGCCTCGGGGCCGATATCGAGGAGGTGCGCAAGGGGATAGGCGCCGATCCGCGCATCGGCTATCACTTCATCTACCCGGGCTGCGGCTACGGCGGCTCCTGCTTCCCCAAGGATGTGAAGGCGCTGATCCATACCGCGAGCGAAAACGGCTGTGACGTGCCCCTGCTGCGCTCGGTGGAACAGGTGAATGACAGACAGAAGCACAGGCTCGCCGAGCGCCTCCACCAGCACTTCGGTGCAGACTTGAGCGGTCTCACCTTCGCGCTCTGGGGGCTGGCCTTCAAGCCCAACACCGACGACATGCGCGAATCCCCGAGCCGTGTGCTGATGGAGGCCATCTGGGCCGCTGGCGGCAAGGTGCAGGCGTTCGATCCCGAGGCGATGAAAGAGGCCCAGCACCTTTACGGCCTGCGCGACGATCTGGCCCTGTGCGGCACCCAGGAAGCCGCCCTCAAGGGCGCCGATGCCCTGCTCATCTGCACCGAGTGGCAACAGTTCCGCGCCCCCGACTTCGAGCTCATCAAACGCACCCTGAAGCAGCCCGTCATCCTCGATGGCCGCAACCTCTATGATCCGGCCCGCCTGCACCAGCGCGGCTTCACCTATTACGCCATTGGCCGCGGCAACAGCCTGGAACAGGCACGCGTTCTGGAGAAGGCACAATGAAGTATCTCGTCACCGGCGCCGCCGGCTTCATCGGGTTTCACCTGGCGCAGCGGCTCATCCAGGAGGGCCACGAGGTGGTCGGTCTCGACAATCTCAACGACTACTACGAGGTGAGCCTGAAGGAGGCGCGCCTGGCCCGGCTCCTGCCGCTGCCCGGGTTCCGCTTCGAGCGTTGCGATCTCGCGGACAGGCAAGCCATGGCGGCATTCTTTGCCCGCGAGAGTGCCCGGGAGCGGTTCGAACGGGTGATCCACCTCGGTGCCCAGGCCGGGGTGCGCTACTCCCTGGACAACCCCTTTGCCTACGCAGACAGCAACCTCACCGGTACTCTAACGGTACTGGAGGGGTGCCGCCATCACGGGGTCGGGCACCTGGTCTACGCCTCCTCCAGCTCGGTGTACGGCCTCAACCAGCAGATGCCGTTCAAGACCTCGGACGGGGTGGATCACCCCGTCTCCCTGTATGCGGCGAGCAAGAAGGCCAACGAGCTGATGGCCCACTCCTACTCCCACCTATATGGATTGCCGACCACGGGACTGCGCTTTTTCACCGTCTACGGCCCCTGGGGACGCCCCGACATGGCGCTGTTCAAGTTCGTGCGCGCCATCCTGAATGGCGAGCCCATCGACATCTACAATCAGGGCCAGCTCAGCCGGGACTTCACCCACATCGACGACATAGTGGAAGGCATAGTGCGCATCGCGGACCGCCCGCCGGTCGGCGAGGCGAACTGGCATGGGCAGACCGAGTCGAGCCCGGCCCCCTATCGCCTCTTCAACATCGGCAACGGCAGCCCGGTGCGGCTGCTGGACTTTGTGGAGGCCATCGAGGCCGCCCTCGGCAAGCAGGCCATCCGCAACATGATGCCCATGCAGCCCGGCGATGTGCTCGCCACCTGGGCCGACACCGAGGCGCTGTTCGAGGCGACGAGTTATAGACCCAGAGTCGGGTTGAAAGAGGGGGTCGAGAGTTTCGTCAACTGGTACAGATCCTACTACCAAGCCTGAGCCCCCAACGGGCCCTGTTCGTACCGAAGCAACCGGCTATAGACCCAGAGTCGGGTTGAGGGAAGGGGTAGAGAGCTTCGTCCACTGGTACAAGGCATATTACAAGGCCTGATCGCACCAGGGGATCCGACAACAAGAAGGGCTGCCACTGGCAGCCCTTCTGCTTATCCGATCCGGGTCTCCAGCCTCAGGGGCCGGGGGCATAGTGGAACGGCTCGATCCCGGGGGTAAGCCCGCGGCACTGGGGCTTGAGGGCCGAGCTGTCGGCCAGCATCCAGTCGGTGCGGTGGCGATTGCCGAGATTCTCCATGAGGGAGGGCTCGAAGCAGCGCGCCATGAGATCGGCTGCCCCCAGCACCTGGCGGCCGGGGGCCGCCGCCACCCAGGCCGCCGCCTCGCGAGCCTGCTCTTCGTCCGGCATCCGATAGGAGTAGTGCCAGAGCGGCTGACGGGTGAACAGCAGGTGCTGCTCCTTGAAGCCGGCCAGCAGCAGCGCGTTCTCCGCAGGCACCCGCTCCACCGCCAGCGCCATCACCCCCTCAGGGGTGCGCAGGTCATTGAGCTTCACGCAGATCCAGCAGGAGTAGATCAGCCAGCCCACCGCCAGCGAACTGAGGATGGCGGTGAGGGGCGCCCGGCGCAGCCCGGCATTAAGGAGCAGCAGCGCAACCCCCAGCACCAGCAAGGGCAGCCAGGGGGCCGGCCCCAGCTCTCCGGCCTTGCTCGCCAGCCTGGCACTGAAGACCAGCGCCGCGGCACCGCCCACGCCGACGATCCCCAGCAACCAGCCAAGGCCCGACAGCAGGCGGCCGGGCCAGCGCCGGGCCAGCAGCTCGGCGATGAAGGGGGCCGTCAGCAGGGCCAGGGCCGGCGTGCCCGGCGTGACATAGACGCCGCGCTTGCCCGGCGACACCGAGAAGAACACGATCACCAGCACCAGGTAACCGAGCAGCAGTATGATGCGCTTGTCCCGCCCCTGAACGGCCTTGCGCCACGCCACCACCAGCCAGGGCAGCAACAGGGAGAGGGGCAGCCAGAATGGCGGGATCACCGAGGTGAGGTAATACCAGAAGGGTTTGACGTGGTGCCAGGAGTTGGCATAGCGGGTCACCGTCTGGCGCAGCAGTATGTTGTCCCGGTAGGCCTGCAGCACGGGATCCCCACTCTGGGCCACGGCGAGCAACATGGGCACCAGCCACAGGCCGATGGCCAGCAGCATGAACAGGGGCCCCGCCAGCCCTTTCAGCCAGGCGGCCCGGGAGGCGGCACGGATCTGCTCCCTATGGGTCCAGACAGCCGGGATCAGGATCAGCACGGCCAGGATCCCCACCCCCTTGGTGATGATGCCAAGGCCGGCGGCGAACCAGCCGAGCCAGTACCAGCGCCAGCCCCCCCCACAGAGCAGGAAACGGATGAAACCGTAGACGCCGAGGGTGATGAAGAAGGTCACCAGGGCGTCGATCTGCGCCGTCTTGGCCTGCAGGGTGAACTGGACGGTGAACAGCAGCAGCAGGCCGGCCATGAAGCCCACTTGCGCGCTCCACAGCCGGCGGCCCAGATCCCACACCAGCGCTATGGTCAGCAGACCCGCCAGCAGGGAGGGCAGCAGGAAGGCCACCTTGATGGAGCCGGTCAGCAGATACCCTATCGCTATCCCCCACATAAACATGGGGGGCTTGTCCGGGTAGATCTCGCCACCGCGCATGGGGAACAGCCACTGGCCGCTCTCCACCATCTCCTTGGCCACCAGGGCGAAACGGGGCTCATCGGCCGGCCAGGGATCCCGCAAGCCCAGACCCGCTCCCAGCACAACCAGGGCGATCAGCAGCAGCCAGCCCAGGGAGCGCTGGTCGAGCAAGAAGCGATCACTCGCCACCATCGCGCACCTCCCGGTTGGTGGCCAGCTTGTCCCGGTTCCAGCCGCGATGCTGGATGTCCAAATAGAGGCTGTAGAGGGCGGTGAAGGTGGGGAAGAGATTCTGCAGCACGCCGACGGAGTCCTGCTTGGGGGAGAAGACGAAGTAGCTCAGCGTCATCAGGCTGCCGAGCACGCTCATGTACCAGAACAGGCGGGGAATGACGGGCCGCCCGGCCCGCTTCGAGGCAATGAATTGCACCAGCCAGCGGCCGCCGAACATGAGCGCCCCGGTGTAACCGATGATCTTCCAGCCGGTGACATGCAGACCGGTCCAGTCCAGCCAGTCCAGTGGCATGGAGAGCAGGGTATCCATCACTCCAGCATCTCCCGGATCTCGACCACCTTGGAGCGGCGCTGCAACCACCAGACGCCGACCACGTCCACCAGCCCGACCCAGAGCCGGTTCCAGACACCGTACTTGGAGACGCCCGCCTGCCGCGGCCTGTGATTGACCGGCCAGGGAGACATGGTACCCCCTTGCGCCTGGATCAGGGCGGGAATGTAGCGGTGCATGTGATTGAAGGAGGGCAGGCGCAGATACCATTCACGGCGCACCACCTTGAGCCCGCAACCGGTATCCGGGATACCGTCCTTGAGCAGCAGATCGCGAAAACCGTTGGCCAGTTTCGACGAGAGGCGCTTGACCCAGTCGTCGCGGCGCGTGACGCGATGGCCGATGAGTCCCACCTGATTCTTGTCCGCCTCGAAGCGGCGCTTGGCTTCCTCGAGCATGGCGGGAATGTCGGCCGGATCGTTCTGGCCATCCCCATCGAGGACCACCAGCCAGTCACCTCGCCCCTGGCGCACGCCGCTCAGCACCGCCATGCTCTGGCCGACGGCCCTGACGTGTCGCACCACCCGCAGCCTGGCAAAGCGGGCCTTCAGCTCGCACAGGAGTGCGTAGCTGTCGTCTTCACTGCCATCATCCACATAGATCAATTCGTAGTCGTAACTGCCCCCCAAAGCGGTATCGATTTCAGTGATGAGGGGGGCCAGATTGTCCCGCTCATCCTTGGCTGGCACTACGACTGATACATCCACTGAATAACCCATAAGAGCTTCCCAACAATAGAAGAACGCAACGAATCCTGTTGCTCACATCATGAGATCGGGAGAGGGCCTTAACGCCATAACCCACTAAAATACAAGGTATTGCATCATGACGTTCGCAGTCTACCACTCTGCAATTAACGACGGCATCATCTACGGTGCATTACGCAGTCATTTTGTCCTGCCGCTCTTCCGGGCACCGCAACCCGCAGGTGCATCTCCTGGTCAAAAGTTCCATACCATTTTCGTCTCTGATGAACTGAGACATAACCACATGTTCCATCATCTGGCTGGCAGCCAGCCCACCTAGAACCTATATCTTGCAGATACGAAAACGAGGTATCCATCATGCAGAGACTCTGCATCTGGGGCTGGGGGATCCTCCTTCTCCTGGCCACGGCCCCCGCCCACGCCGAAGCCTTTCGCCAGGCCCCCAAGGCGATGAGCGCCCTGCGTCAGGGCGCCACCCTGGAGCGCAGCAACCCGAGGCAGGCCATCGCCCACTACTGCTCTGCGGCTCGCCTCGGCAACCCCGAGGCCTATTTCCGCATCGGCCGTCTGCTGGCTCGCGGCCCCCAGGGGATCCGCAACGCCCGCAGCGCCAACGCCTACCTGGCCATGGCCATGCGCCTCGGCAACCAGCAGGGCGCCCGCTACTACAACGCACGGGTCGGCAATGCCCCCCTGGGTAACTGCGGCGTCGAGGGAGGCGGCGGCGCCCCCTGGGTGCAACCGGGCACGCCGTTCGATCTGGAGCACTACATCGCCCGCCAACCGGTCGCCAAGCAGCAGCTGGCCAGCCAGATCCGCAAGGCGGCCCTGCGCCACAAGGTCGATCCCAGGCTGGCGCTGGCCATCGCCATCGCCGAATCCAATCTGAACAGCCAGGCCGTCTCCCCCAAACAGGCGCAGGGGGTCATGCAACTTATCCCCGAGACCCAGGCCCGCTTCGGCGTGACCCGCCCGTTCGATGCGCAGCAGAACATCCGTGGCGCCATGATCTACCTGAAGTGGCTGGAGAAGCAGTTTGGCCCTGACTGGGTCAGGATCAGCGCGGCCTACAATGCCGGGGAGCAGGCCGTGATGCGCCACGGTGGCGTGCCTCCCTATCAGGAGACCCAGGAGTATGTGCAGCGGGTGCTCTACTACTCGGGACACGATGCGGACAAGGGGCAGAAACGGCCACGCTGACCACCATCCGGGCCCACACCGCCGTTCAGTGGGTATCCTATCGGGCCAGAGTTAAGGAAGTCTTAAGCATGAGCCCCGGCGGGTGGCCTGATGCGGCCCTCCCGCTCCCCAGCCTCGCCAGCGCCAGCCCCCCGGTGGCGGCTTTGCCGCCCTCCTCCCATTGGTTTACAATCGACGGGTTTTTTGGAACCGTGTCGGCCCCGCCGACCCGGCCCCACCACGACATCAGTCTGTTAATGCCAAGACATTAAACTGCTGAAAGGAAGAGAATTAGCCAATGGCTCAATTTATTTACACCATGAACAGGGTCGGCAAGGTCGTGCCGCCCAAGCGTCATATTCTCAAGAACATCTCCCTCTCCTTCTTCCCGGGCGCCAAGATAGGCGTGCTGGGTCTGAACGGCGCCGGTAAGTCCACCCTGCTGCGCATCATGGCCGGGCTCGACACCGAGATCGAAGGGGAAGCCCGCCCGCAGCCCGGCATCAAGATCGGCTACCTGCCCCAGGAGCCCAAGCTGGATCCGGAGCAGACAGTGCGCGAGGCGGTGGAAGAGGCCGTGGGCGAGGTGAAACGCGCCATGGCTCGTCTGGACGAGGTCTATGCGGCCTATGCCGATCCGGACGCCGACTTCGACAAGCTGGCCCGCGAGCAGGGCGAGCTGGAAGCCATCATCGCCGCCCAGGGCGGCCACAACATGGAAAACCAGCTGGAGCGCGCGGCCGACGCCCTGCGCCTGCCGGCCTGGGATGCCCAGATCAAGCACCTCTCCGGTGGTGAGCGCCGCCGCGTGGCCCTGTGCCGCCTGCTGCTGGAAAAGCCGGACATGCTGCTGCTGGACGAACCGACCAACCACCTGGATGCGGAGTCCGTGGCCTGGCTGGAGCGCTTCCTGCACGACTACGAGGGCACCGTGGTGGCCATCACCCACGACCGCTACTTCCTCGACAACGTGGCGGGCTGGATCCTGGAGCTGGACCGCGGCGAGGGCATCCCCTGGGAAGGCAACTACTCCTCCTGGCTGGAGCAGAAAGACGCGCGTCTGGCCCAGGAAGCGAGTTCCGAAGCAGCCCGTCGCAAGTCCATCGAGAAGGAGCTGGAGTGGGTTCGTCAGAATCCGAAAGGTCGTCAGGCCAAATCCAAGGCTCGTATGGCTCGCTTCGAGGAGCTCAACACCAACGACTACCAGAAGCGCAACGAGACCAACGAGCTGTTCATTCCGCCCGGACCGCGCCTCGGCGACAAGGTGGTGGAAGTGGCCAACCTGCGCAAATCCTACGGTGATCGGGTGCTGATCGATGACCTGTCGTTCGCCATTCCCAAGGGTGCCATCGTCGGCATCATCGGCCCGAACGGTGCCGGTAAGTCGACCCTGTTCCGCATGATGTCGGGCCAGGAGCAGCCGGACTCCGGCGCCATCACCCTGGGCGAAACCGTGGTGCTGGCCTCGGTGGATCAGTTCCGCGACAGCATGGATGACAAGAAGACTGTATTCGAAGAGGTCGCCGACGGTCAGGACATCCTGCGCATCGGCAACTACGAGTTCCCGAGCCGTGCCTACATCGGCCGCTTCAACTTCAAGGGCTCTGACCAGCAGAAGCGCGTCGGCGAGCTCTCCGGTGGCGAGCGTGGCCGTCTGCACCTGGCCAAGCTGCTGCAGACCGGCGGCAACGTGCTGCTCCTCGATGAACCGACCAACGACCTGGACATCGAAACCCTGCGCGCCCTGGAAAACGCCCTGCTGGAGTTCCCGGGTTGTGCCATGGTCATCTCCCACGACCGCTGGTTCCTCGACCGCATCGCCACCCACATCCTGGACTATCAGGACGAGGGCAAGATCGCGTTCTTCGAGGGCAACTTCACCGAATACGAAGAGTGGAAGAAGAAGACCTATGGCGCCGAGGCCGTCCAGCCGCATCGCGCGAAATACAAGCGTATCGCCAAGTAATTGAGCCTGGCGATGGATCAAGGCGGCCCAACCGCACCGCTCCGGATACGCAAGCGGATCGCCAAATCATGCCGGTTCGGTGCGTCCTGCCTGACCACACCGACCGGGGACGGCATGGCAAACGCCGTGATGACAAGGGGAGCACAGCTCCCCTTTTTATCCCCTTCCGGATTACAATCATCCCCTCCTTCACCCAGTGACAATGAGCCATGACCCAGCCCACCGCCCCCAGACTCACCATCCAGATCCGGCTTGAACCCGGTTGCCTGGGGCCGGATGGCAAGCACCATATCGACGCCTTCTGCACGGCAGCCAGTCGGGTCTTTGCCGTCATCGAGCCCGAACGGGTCAACTGGGTGCTGATCCCCCGCCATGACAAGCAGTTGCCGGAGCAGGAGTTCCTCATCGAGGGGCGCAAATTGAGCGAGGCCCAGGCCGGCCTGCTGCTGCAGCGCCTGGGGCTGGCACTCGACCCCTTGCTGGAACAGAGCGACGCCGTGCTGAGCCAGCTTATCGAGCGCTACCTGAAGAGCCGTTGATGGCCCCCACAGATAAGGTTCTATCGAGCCCCGTTTTAACGCCTCCCGGAGCAAACGTTTGAATTTTTGCTCTATTCATTGATCCGCCTCGCAGATCCGGGGTTTGTAAACCTGGCCGCCTGTGTAAAAATGTGCGCGCTGTCACGGTATCAGGACGAGTCTGGTCATTTCACCGCCAGAAACAGGGCCCTTCACCCCGCATGGATGGGTGCGGCCCCCCTGCTGCTTATTTCACGTTACCCATTGGAATCCAACATGAATCAACCACATCACGCTACCGGGCAGACCGCCAGCCCGGCTGCCGGGCATGGACTGCTCGAGCGCCTGTTTGCCCTGCGCGGTCATGGCACCACGGCACGCACCGAGGTGATCGCCGGTATCACCACCTTCCTGACCATGGTCTACATCGTGTTCGTCAACCCGCAGATCCTCTCTGCTGCGGGCATGGACACCCAGGCCGTGTTCGTCACCACCTGCCTCATCGCTGGCATCGGCAGCATCCTGATGGGTCTCCTGGCCAACCTGCCCATCGCCCTGGCGCCCGCCATGGGCCTCAACGCCTTCTTCGCCTTCGTGGTGGTGGCTGGCATGGGCTACTCCTGGCAGGTCGGCATGGGCACCATCTTCTGGGGCGCCCTGGGCCTGCTGATCCTCACCCTGCTGCGGGTGCGCTACTGGCTCATCGCCAACATCCCGCTCACCCTGCGGGTCGGCATCACCGCCGGCATCGGCCTGCTCATCGCCCTGCTCGGCCTGCACAACGCCGGCATCGTCGTCGCGAGCCCCGCGACCATGGTGACCGTGGGCAACCTCACCTCCCTGCCCTGCCTGCTGGGGCTGCTGGGCTTCTTCCTGATCTGCATCTTCTCCGCCCGTGGGGTGCACTCCGCCGTGCTCATCTCCATGGTGGTCACCACAGGGCTGGGCTTCCTGTTCGGGGATGTCACCTTCAAGGGCTTCGTCTCCATGCCCCCCAGCGTCGAGCCGGTATTCGGCCAGTTGGATCTGATGGGGTCGCTCGACATCAGCCTGGCGGGGATCATCTTCTCCTTTATGCTTGTCAACCTGTTCGACTCTTCCGGCACCCTGATCGGGGTCACCAACCGCGCCAAGCTGGCCGATGACAGGGGTCACTTCCCGCGCATGAAACAGGCCCTGGTGGTTGACAGCGTAAGCTCCGTCGGCGGTGCCTTTATGGGCACCTCCTCCGTGACGGCGTATATCGAGAGCAGCTCCGGCGTCGCCGTGGGCGGTCGCACCGGCCTGACCGCCATCGTGGTCGGCGTGCTGTTCCTGCTGGCCATCTTCTTCTCCCCGGTCGCCGCCATGGTGCCGGCCTACGCCGCCGCGGGCGCCCTTATCTACGTGGGCGTGCTGATGTGCTCCGAGCTGACCCGGGTGAAGTGGGAAGACCTGACCGAGGCGGTGCCGGCCTTCATGACCGCCGTCATGATGCCGTTCAGCTTCTCCATCACCGAGGGGATCGCCGTGGGCTTCATCTCCTACTGCGTGATGAAGGCGGGCACCGGCCGCTGGCGCGAGATCAACCCCTGCGTGCTGGTGGTGGCCCTGCTGTTCGTGCTCAAGTTTGTCTGGGTCGACAGCCACTAACCCTCGCTTGCACCCACAAAAAAGCCCGTCATCGACGGGCTTTTTTCATGTCTGGCATCGCCGCTCAGCGGATGCCGCGAGCCTCGCGGATCCACTCCCAGGCCTGCTGGATCTCCTGGGCCTTCTCCTTGGCCATCTCCATCATCTCCGGCGGCAACCCCTTGGCGGCCAGCTTGTCCGGGTGATGCTTGCTCATCTCCTTGCGATAGGCGCGCTTGATCTCCTGATCGCTGTCGCTCTCGCTCACCCCGAGCAGCTGATAGGCATCCTTGAGACGATCCCGGGAGGGCGGCTCCTGCCGGTATTGCTGCCCCTGCCCACCGCCCTGCTGCTGGCGGTGGAAGAAGTTCATCTGGGCCTCGGCCATCGCCAGGATCCGCGCCAGCTCGATACGGCTGAACCCCAGCTCGTCGGCGATGGTCTGCAGGATGGCGCGCTCGTTGGCCTCCACCTTGCCATCGGCAAAGGCGGCCTGTAGCTGGACCTCCAGGAAGAAGCGCAGAATGTCCCGCTGCCCCTGGCTGGCCTGGCGAAACTCCGCCAGGGTTTCGCGCAGCGGGAAGTCGCTCTCCTTGCCCTGACGGAACGACTCCTGGGCGCGCACGCGCTGCTCACCGGAGAGGCGCATCCTGTCCATCAGGTTGGACGCCACCCGGATCTCGTGTTCGGTGACCTGCCCGCTCGCCTTGGCGATGTGGCCCATGACGGCGAAGGTGGCGTGGAAAAAGACCGCCTGTTGCTGCTGGCTGGGGGCACGGCGGAAGGACATGCCCATGCCCCGATCGAAGCGGTGACCTATCCACAGACCCAGCAGGGCCCCGAAGATGTTGCCGAGCAGAAAACCGAAGAAGGCGCCAAGCACCTTACCCCAAATACGCATGGTTCAAGACCTCGTGATGTTAATGAGTGCCGGCGAGCAGCTGCTCGTCCAGCGCGTGCAGCCGCTCCACGGTGCCGATGTCCCGCCATTCGCCGGCGAGCAGGCTGCCGCCGACTCTGCCCTGCGCCATCCAGTCCCGCAGCAGGGGCGCCAGTTTGCGGGCGCCCGAGGGCAGATCGGCAAAGGCGGCGGGGTGGTAGAGACCTACGCCGCTGAAGGTCAGGGCCGGGGCATCCTGCACCCGGCCGGCTTGCAAGGAGAAGTCCCCATTGGGATGCTGGGGGGGATTGGGCACCAGCCAGAGGTGGACCAGATCCCCCCCCAGGGGCTGACTTACCAGGGAGGCATAGTCAGCATCGATCCAGGTGTCGCCGTTGATCACCAGGAAGGGGTCGCTGCCGAGCAGGGGCAGCGCCTGCACGATGCCGCCTGCGGTCTCCAGCGCGCTCTCCTCTGCCGACCAGCGGATAGACACCCCGAACGCGCTGCCATCGCCGAGGGCCTCCACCAGCTTGTGGCCAAGCCAGGCATGGTTGATGACCAGCTCGCTTATGCCGGCGCGTTTGAGCTTCTCGATATGGTGCACGATGAGGGGTTTGCCTCCCACCGCCAGCAGCGGCTTGGGCAGACTGTCGGTAAGAGGGCGCATCCGCTCGCCGCGGCCGGCGGCCAGGATCATCGCCTTCATGATGCCGCTCCGTCGGCACGAGCCTCGGCCACCCGGGTCAGACCCGGCAGCACCACCTGCTCCAGCCAGGCACCGAAGCGGACCAGCACGGGATAGCTCTCGCCATGGGTGCGACAGACATCGACCACATAGTCGAGGGTGCGTGGAATGTCTTTGAGGTAGCCGGACTTGCCGTCCCGATGCCAGAGGCGGGTGAAGATCCCCGCCGCCTTGAGGTGACGCTGCATGCCGGTGAGGTCTGCTGCGCGACGAAACGCGGCATAGTCGAGCCCGCCGAGCAGCCCCGCCTGGTGCAGGGTCTCGAAGCCCTGGCGCATGCCCTGCTCGATCACCTCGTCGGGCCAGCGCACGTAACAGTCTTTCAGGAGGGAGACCAGGTCATAGCTCAGAGGGCCGATGACCATATCCTGGAAGTCGATGATGGCGAGCTCGCTCTCGCCCGGGGTCTGCCCACCGCACACCATGAGGTTGCGGCTATGGAAGTCCCGGTGCATCACCCCCTGGGGCTGGGCCAGGTTGTTCGCGGTGAGGCAGGCGAAGGTCTCCGCCAGCAGTTGCTCTTCCTCGGCGCTCAGGGTCAGCTGCAGGTGCTGCCCCAGCAGCCACTCGGGGAAGATGGCGTTTTCCCTGGCCATGAAGGCGGCATCAAAAGGCTCAAGCTCCAGTTCAACAGCGCCGAGACGGGGCAACAGGGCGATGGCCTTGCCATACCAGGCCAGCACATTGTCTGCGTTCAGGCAGCTAATAAGTTGGGTATCCCCCAGATCGGTCACCGCCAGCAGTCCGTGATCGTAGTCCACCCCCCTGACCTCGGGCGCCTTCAACCCCACCCCATGCAGTGCCGCCGCATTGCGAACGAACTCATGATTTTTTTCGGTTTTAGGATTAGCATCCACCCACACCAGACCGCCACCGCGGAAGTAACGGCGGAAACTGGCGTCACCGGAAATGAGGGTCAACGGAAGGTTGGCATCACCGGAAATCCGGCGTGCCCATTGCAAAAGCAGGGAAGCGCGATCGTGCATGAGTCGGGAACCAAATTGGAAAGCAGCACTTGGCTGTTAGCCCTGGCCGCAATAATGCTTTATCATTGCCGGCTAACATAAAGCAATGACATGCAATGTCAACTCGATGGATCCTGACATAAAATGCATGCCCTGAACTAACCGTTTTTACTACGGATTGCGCGAGCCTTTCACATGACAAAATGGACACTGGGATACTCCTGTCCCATCGCCCTGACCATCAGCCTTGTTCCTGCCGTGAGTCCGCTCATGGTTCAGGCTGCGCCACTCAACGCACCGCCCGCCACCGGGATCCTCGACAGCCTCTGCTATGACTATGTGCCCAAGATAGAGAAACCCAGCTCGGGCCAGGATGCCAATGCCCTGCCCGTCGAGGTGGATGCCGATCGCCTGGAGGCCAAGCAGGGCGGCACCGCCGTCTACGAGGGCGACGTCAAGGTTCGTCAGGGGGTGCGCAAGTTCGACTCCGACTACGCCCAGCTCGATCAGAAGAGCCGGGACGTCATCGCCATCGGCAACATCTACTACAACGATGGCCAGATCACGGTCACCAGCGACAAGACCCTCAAGTCCAACCTGGACACCAAGAACTCCGAGCTGGAAGAGGGCAAGTATCAGGTTCACGGCTCACCGGTGCGCGGCTTTGCCGAGAAGGTGACCATGACCAACAACAACCAGAACATCACCCTGGAAGGGGCCCAGTACACCACCTGCCCGCCGGGTCAGGAGGTCTGGACCCTGAAGGCCGGCAGCATCGACATCGACCAGTCCGAGGTGTTCGGGGAAGCCTGGAACGCCAGCCTCTGGCTCTATGACTATCCGGTCTTCTATTTCCCCTACATCAACTTCCCCATCAAGGACGAGCGCAAGACGGGCCTGCTCTACCCGGGTTATACCCAGAGCTCCAAGAACGGCATGGACATCACCCAGCCCTTCTACTGGAACATAGCGCCCAACTACGATGCCACCATCACCTCCCGTTTCATGGACAGACGGGGCCTGATGGAGCAGGTCGAGTTCCGCTACATGCCGGATCCGGCCCACGTGGGGAGCCTCTACTTCGAGAACCTGGCGAACGACAAGCAGTACGACGAGACGGACAGCCTCAACGACCACCTCTCCGACGGCCACCGCTACCTGCTGAGCGCCCGCCATACTTCCATGTTCCAGGACAATGCCTTGCGAGTGTCGGTGGACTACACCAAGGTGCGGGATCAGGACTACAACTACTTCAACGACTTCTCCCCCAAGGTGGGGACCCAGGTCGACAACCAGCTGCAACAGTCCCTCAAGGCCGGCTACTACCAGCAGAACTGGAACCTCGATGCCGAGGTGCGCACCTACCAGATCCTGCTGGCCAGCGCCCAGCAGCCCCACGAGCTGATGCCGCGCATCAACCACAACTACTACCAGCAGGGGAGCTGGTACGATCTGGCCTGGAACACCGAACTGACCAACTTCGGCTACAACAACGATCAGGCCATCGCGCAGAACAAGGGGGAGGCCTACACCGGGACCCGCTTCCACACGGCGCCCACCCTGACCATCCCGCTCATCGACGAAGCCGGTTACTTCCTCGACAGCCAGTACAAGCTGATGTACACCCGTTACGATCAGACGGTACCGGACAACATGAGCAGCACCTTCACCAGCCGCTTCACCCCGGTAGGCGGGGGGGATGTCACGCTGGAAGAAGGCACCATCACCCGGGTGCTGCCCTCTTTCCGTCTCAAGGGGGGCATGACCTTCGAGCGTGATCAGCAGTGGTTTGGCGAGGGCGCCAACCAGACCCTGGAGCCGGAGTTCCAGTACCTCTACATCCCCTACAAGGATCAGGACAACATCGGGGTCTACGACTCCACCACCATGCGCCAGGACTACTACAGCCTGTTCAGCGATCGCCGCTACGCCGGTCTGGACCGGATCAGCGACTCCAATCGCCTCTCCCTGGGCGTCACGACCCGCATTTATGATCCGGCCGGGGATGAACGAATCCGGCTGGCCGTTGCCCAAGCCTTCGACTTCGTGGCCCCCAGGGTCAAGCTCTACAGCAGCGACGAGCTGAGCACCAATACCCGCTCGCCCCTGTCGTTCGAGGGGGACGCCAAGATCAACGAGCAGTGGTACGCCCATGCCGGGGCACAGTATGACGTGGAACAACGCCAGATAAGCTCAGCCAATAGCGCCCTGGAGTACCGCCACGAGAAACTGATCAGCCAGCTGAACCACCGCTTCGTGCGGGATGCCAACTACGACCTCGACAATAAGGGACAGGTCACGGATCTCAACCAGATCGGCCTGCTGCTGACCACGCCCCTGAACGACCAGTGGCACCTCTACGGGGGTTACTATCAGGAGCTCAACCAGAACGTCAAAGTGGACCGCAAGGTGGGCCTGAAGTACGACTCCTGCTGCTGGAGCATCAACTTCAACCTGGAGTGGGTCAACACACCGGATAACGTGAATCTGGAGCCGACTTCGGAGCGCAGTTTCGGCATTCAATTTGAAATGAAAGGATTGGGTAGCGTGGGTACCGGCGCCAAGGGCACCTCCCTGGACACCGAAGCACTGCCTTACATTCGTCCGTTTAACCTGCGAGACCAATAACCGGTCTGGCAAACGCCTTGAGAGATGGATATGAAGAAGACGTTGATTTCCCTGCTGACCGCAGGCCTGTTCGGTGTCATGAGCCAGGGCGCCTTCGCCGCCCCCGAGCTGATGGACAAGGTGCTGGCCGTGGTCAACAAGGACGTGGTGCTGGCCAGTCAGCAGGAAGCCCTGGTACAGAAGGTGAAGGCATCCGCCCAGGAGAGTGGCCAATCCCTGCCCGATGACGTCACCCTGCGCAAGCAGGCGCTGGACCGCCTGATCCAGGAGAGCCTGCAGCTGCAACTGGCGGAGCGCCAGGGGCTCAAGATCAGTGACACCCAGCTGGAGCAGGCCATCCAGAGCATCGCCGCTGACAACAAGATGACCCTGGAGCAGCTGCGTGCCCAGCTGGATCGGGAAGGGCTGACCTATGCCCAGTACCGGGAAGAGGTGCGTCGCGAGATCCTGATGAACGAAGTCCGCCGCAGCCAGGTGCGTCGCCGCATCAACATCTCCGATCAGGAGGTCAAGCAGGTGGTCGAGGCGCTGAGCAAGCAGGGCCAGCAGCAGACTGAGTTCCATATCGGCCACATCCAGGTTGCCCTGCCGGACAACCCGAATGCCGAACAGCTCAACGCCGCCAAGGCCAAGATCGAACGCATCCTCGCCGCCCTGAAAGAGGGGGCGGATTTCCGCAAGCTGGCCATCGCCGAGAGTAACGGTCCCAAGGCCCTGGAAGGGGGTGACTGGGGCTGGATGAGCCCGCAGGAGATGCCCACCCTGATGGCCGAAGCGGTACAGGGCGCCAAGAAAGGCGACATCGTCGGCCCGCTGCGCTCCGGCGCCGGCCTGCACATCGTCAAGATCTTCGACACCAAGGGTCAGCAGCAGGTGATGCAGACCGAGGTGAAGGCCCGTCACATCCTGATCAAGCCCTCCATCATCCTGAGCGAGGAGAAGGCCAAGAGCACCCTGGACGGCATCCTGCACGAGATCAAGAGCGGCAAGGCGAGCTTCGCCAGCATGGCGGAGAAGTACTCCGAGGATCCGGGCTCCGCGGTACAGGGCGGCGAGCTGGGCTGGTCTGATCCTAACGTCTACGTGCCGGAGTTCCGCGACATGGTGGGCCGCCTGCAACCTGGCCAGATCAGCGAACCCTTCCGCACCACTCACGGCTGGCACATCGTCCAGCTGGAGGATCGCCGCAGCCAGGATGCCACCGGCAAGGCCCAGGAGCAGCGAGCCTACCAGCTCATCTTCAACCGCCGCTTCGCCGAAGAGTCCCAGTCCTGGCTGGATGAGCTGCGCGACGAAGCCTACATCCAGATCGAACCGAACTGATGAGCTGTCATCGTCTTGCCATCACCCCGGGTGAGCCGGCGGGCATAGGTCCGGATCTGGTGCTGCACATCGCCCAGCGGGACTGGCCCCATCAACTGGTGGTGATCGCCGATCCCGCCCTGTTGCAAGAGCGGGCAGCCCTGCTGGGGCTGTCTGTCGAGCTGGAACCCTACGACGCCACGGCCCCTGCCCGCCCCCAGCGGGCGGGGACCCTGAGCATCTGCACCGTGCCCCTTGGCGCCCCTGCTGTGCCGGGCATGCTCGACGAAGGCAACGGCGCCTATGTGCTGGCCACCCTGCAGCGCGCCTGCGACGGCAACCTGAGCGGCGAGTTTGCCGCCGTGGTGACCGGGCCGGTGCACAAGGGGATCATCAACCAGGCGGGCGTGTCGTTCAGCGGCCACACCGAGTTCTTCGCCCAGCAGTCCGACACCGCCGACGTGGTGATGCTGCTGGCCACCGAAGGGCTGCGGGTGGCGCTTGCGACCACCCACATCCCGCTGGCCTATGTGGCCAAGGCCATCACAGAGGAGCGCCTTGGCAAGGTGATCCGCATCCTGGATGCGGATCTCAAGCGCAAGTTCGGCATCGAACAGCCCCGGATTTACGTCTGCGGCCTCAACCCCCACGCCGGGGAAGGGGGGCACCTCGGTCGTGAAGAGATCGAGGTGATCGAACCCGCTCTGGCCGCTCTGCGCCAGGAGGGGATCGATCTCGTCGGCCCCCTGCCGGCCGATACCCTGTTCCAGGACAAATACCTCAAGGATGCGGATGCGGTACTCGCCATGTACCACGACCAGGGGCTGCCCGTGCTCAAGTACAAGGGCTTTGGCAACTCGGTCAACATCACCCTCGGACTTCCATTCATCCGTACTTCGGTGGATCACGGCACCGCGCTGGATCTGGCAGGCAAGGGCCTGGCCGATCCCGGCAGCCTGATCACCGCGATCAACCACGCCATCCAGATGGTAGAGAAAAAAAGATATGAGCAGTAAGGTGCACATGGGCCACACGGCCCGTAAGCGTTTCGGTCAGAACTTCTTGCACGACCGTTATGTGATCGACCAGATAGTGGCCGCCATCAACCCCCAGCCAGGTCAGAACCTGGTGGAGATCGGGCCGGGTCTGGCGGCGCTGACCGAACCGGTCGCCGCCCAGATGGACAAGATGACCGTGGTCGAGCTGGACCGGGATCTCGCCGCACGCCTGCGCGATCACCCCACTCTTAAAGACAAGCTGACCGTCATCGAGGCCGATGCCATGCGCTTCGACTTCAGCACCCTGATGGGGGAAGGCAAGGGGCCGCTTCGTATCTTCGGCAACCTGCCCTACAACATCTCCACCCCGCTCATCTTCCACCTGTGCGAGTTCGCCGATCGGGTCGAAGACATGCACTTCATGCTGCAAAAAGAGGTGGTACTGCGTCTGGCCGCCGGTCCGGGCAGCAAGGCCTATGGCCGCCTGAGCGTGATGACCCAGTACTACTGCCAGGTGATCCCGGTGCTGGAAGTGGGCCCTGGCGCCTTCAAGCCGGCACCCAAGGTGGACTCCGCCGTGGTGCGGCTGGTGCCGCACAAGAACCCGACCATAGTCGCGAAGGATATCCGCTGCCTGAACCGGGTCTGCACCGAGGGCTTCGGCCAGCGTCGCAAGACCATCCGCAACAGCTTCGCCAACTTCATCACAGACGCCCAGCTGACCGAGCTTGGCATCGATGGCAACCTGCGACCGGAGAACCTCTCCCTCGAGCAGTTCGTCACGATCGCCAACTGGCTGGCCGATCAGCAGCAGGCCTGATCCCATGACGAAAGCCCGGATCCTGGTCCGCCCCCACCCCAGCTATGTGGCAGGGACCGCAGACCCTTACCATTTTCTCTATCGCATCGAGATAGAGAACCTGGGTCCGGGCACGGTGCAGCTGCTGCATCGACGCTGGCTCATCACGGACGCCAATGGCAAGATGCAGGAAGTGGAAGGGCCCGGGGTCGTCGGTGAACAACCCCTGATCGCCCCAGGCGAGACCTTCACCTACCAGAGCGGCGTGCCGCTCGCCACGCCGCTCGGCGTGATGGAAGGCAGCTACATCCTGCAAGATGAATCTGGCCAGCAATTCGAGGCGCCCATCGCCCCCTTCACACTGGCCATTCCAAACATTATCAACTGAGGTTTCATGGCGAACTGTTTCGTCGGCGATATCCAGGGCTGCTACGACGACTTGCGCCGCCTGCTGGATCTTGCCGAGTTCGACTTCGATAACGACGTGCTCTGGCTGTGCGGTGATCTCGTCGCCCGCGGCCCGGACTCTCTCAACACCCTGCGCTTCGTCAAGTCACTGGGACAACAGGCCGTGACCGTGCTCGGCAACCACGACCTGCACCTGTTAGCCGTGGCCCACGGGGTCGCGCCCCTCAAGAAGAAGGACAAGCTGCAGGAGCTGATGGAAGCACCGGATCGGGACGAGCTGCTGGAGTGGCTGCGTCACCGGCCGCTGCTGGCTGAGCACCCCGATCTCCCCATCATGATGATCCACGCCGGTCTCTCCCCCGCCTGGGATGCCCACACCGCTCGCAGCTGTGCGCGGGAAGTGGAGACCCTGCTGCGCGGGGATCAGTACAGCTGGCTGCTGCACAACATGTACGGGGACCAGCCAGACAGCTGGGACGAGGGTCTGCTGGGGATAGAGCGCTACCGCTACATCATCAACAGCTTCACCCGCATGCGCTTTTGCTACTTCGATGGCCGGCTCGACTTCAAATGCAAGAAGGGCCCCACCGAATCGACCCCGGGCCTGCGCCCCTGGTTCGAGCAGCGCGAGCACCATGTGGATGACCCCATCCTGGTGTTTGGCCACTGGGCGGCACTGATGGGCAAGACCGGCAAGGACGACATCAAAGGGCTGGATACCGGCTGCGTCTGGGGCAACAGCCTCACCCTGTGGCGCTACGAGGACGACGCCCTGATAGCGACGCCCTGCCCTGTCTATGCCAAGTAAGGATCTGGGTCCAGTTTGCTGGGCCTGACGCTCCGGCACAGTCAGAGGACTCCCGCCTAGCCTTTGCCAGGCAGCAAACACCAGTCAGGGGAGAAAAAAACAAGACGGGCCCGGCATCACCGGGCCCGTCTTGTTATCACACCCCACAAGGCTATAGCCTGCGCCCCAGCCGCTTCTCAATCTGGCGCCGCTCCCACTCCGGGCCGAACAGCCTGAACGGCTGGAACAGATTGATGGCGTGGGAAGCCAGTCCCAGCCCCCACCCCAGCATGGGCCACCAGGCCCAGATGTAGTCCGGATTGCTCAGGTAGTTGATGACGAACAGCCCCCCTATCACCAGCACATAGCTGATGAGGTGGCCATAGAAGCCCCGCAACCCCTCCACGAACTTCATCGCCTCCCGCTCATCCCGCGCCACTGACACAGCTTCCCGACCGTCCACTTCGTTTCCTCTCATCTCGCTCTCCTGCAGTTGGGTCACATCGAGCTCGAAGACGGCGGCCAGGGCCTTGAGGGATTCCAGTCCGGGTGACTGTCCCTGCTCTATCCGCTGGATGGTGCGAACGCTCAGGCCAGTCAGGGTCGCCAGCTGTTCCTGGGACCATCCCCGTTGCAATCTCAACTTCCTGACGATCATCTTGTGCTCCTTGTGGTGATTGACAGGACCAGCATAGGGACAGAGCCGAACGAGAGACACGACAGAGGGCCGACACTTACCTGACTTACTTTTAAAATCAGACAATTAGGATTGTGCACAGCCGATCTTTCGTCCATGAAACCAGACAGGGCCAGGCCCGCCATGCGGGGTCTCGCCGCAAAGCGGATCCGGCCGAGCATCCAGCCGGGCGACCCGGCATGGGAACGAAACTGGTCCAAAGGGCTGGTCTACAGCCCCTGCATCAGCTCGGCGCCGATCTCGAAGGAGCGCAGCCTGGCCTGATGATCCACGATGGGCCCGTTGAACATCAGTTCGTCAGCCCCGGTTTCCGCCAGCAGTGCCTTGAGACCGTGGCGTACCCGCTCCGGATCCCCCACCAGGGAGCGGGCCAGGGTCTGCTCCATCGCCATCAGTTCCCGGGGGGACCACTCCTCCCCCAGCGCCTGCACCGGCAGCGGCAGCTTGCCGGCATCCCCTCGGTAGAGGCGTAGGAACTGCTGCTGTACCGTGGTGAACTGGAAGCGGGCCTCCCGTTCGCTGTCGGCGGCGATCAGGTTGACGCAGACCACTGCATAGGGCTTGGGCCAGCGAACCGAGGGGCGATACTGGGTGCGGTAAAGCTCCAGCGCCTGGAGCAACAGACCGGGGGCAAAATGGGAGGCAAAGCCGAACGGCAGCCCCATGGCTGCCGCCAGCTGGGCACTGTAGAGACTGGAGCCCAGCAGCCAGATGGGGACGTGCAGCCCCTGGCCAGGTACCGCCTGGACGGCGCCGATCTCGTCCCCGAAGTAGCCCATCAGCTCGCGCACATCCGCCGGGAAATCGTCCACCTCGCCACTGCGCTGCCGGCGCAGCGCCTGCATGGTGCGCTGATCGCTCCCGGGAGCGCGGCCGAGGCCGAGATCGATGCGATCCGGGTAAAGGGAGCTTAGCGTGCCGAACTGCTCGGCAATCACCAGCGGCGAATGGTTCGGCAACATGATGCCACCGGCACCGATCCGCAGGGTGGAGGTGCCCCCCGCCAGATGGCCGATGAGCACCGAGGTGGCGGCACTGGCGATCCCCGGCATGTTGTGATGTTCCGCCAGCCAGTAGCGGTGGTACCCCCAGCGTTCCGCATGCCGGGCCAGGTCCAGAGAGCGGCGAAACGACTCGGCCGGCCATGAGCCCTCGGGAACGGGCACCAGATCCAGTACGGAATAGGGAACGACAGACATGGGACACTCCTTTGATTCACAGGGCATTTGCCAGTGCAGCAATGTAGCACGAGATATCTGAATGAATCACGTGACCGGAGCAGGCTGGCAAGACGTTCCCGAGCGGTCCACTCGTCGGTACGCATTCACTATGCGCTGCGAAAGAGGTCACTAAGGCCTCATTCCATCCCGTCAGGCCCTATGCTTTTTGTCATTAAGCGAGCACACTGATAGGCGATCATGACCGCGATCGCCGGAGGACAAGGACCCGTCCATGACAAGCACACAACTCAGCCGCAAACCCTTCTACGTACACATTGCCACCCTCTTCATCCTGCTCTTCTCCGTGTTGGGAGGGGCCCTCATCCTCCTGCAGTTCCAGCAGGGCATGCAACAGGGGCTGGCGCACGAACGACAGAGTTTCCAGCACTATCGGGAGCAGCTGGCGCTGGCCATCACGCTGAACCAGCGCCCCGCGCGCATGTCACTGAGCCTCTTGCGAAGCGGTCAGCTCTCTGCCATGCCGGACCTGGAGGCACGACTCGCCTTTCTGCCCCAGCTGGCTGAAGTGCTGGCCAACAGCAGCAGCTATGGCGCCATCTATGTGGGTTATGACAATGGTGATTTCTTCCTGGTGCGCAAGCTGACCGAACGGGCGAAAGGGGCGCTGGACAATCCGCCCGCCGAGAGCCGTTTGCTGGTCCAGAGCCTGAGTCAGGGTCGGGGGGAATTTCTCTATTTTGATCAGCGCCAGCGGCTGCTGGAGCGACGCCCCATGCCGGAGTACCGCTTCGATCCCCGCGATCGCGGCTGGTACAAGCAGGCACGCTGGAATACCGGCATCATAGTGACCCACCCCTACCTCTTCTTCACCACCCGGGAGCCTGGCATGACCCTGGCGGTGGAGAGCGATGACCGCCGGGCAGTGATCGGGCTGGATGCCGGTGTAGAGGGGCTCTCCTCCCTCATCGGCGAGCTGCCCCTTCCCAGCCACAGCCAGCTGGTGCTGTTCGACGAGGCCGGCACCCTGTTGGCCACGGACCCGAAACAGTTGCCGAGCTTCGACCAGCTGAGCCGCCTGCCCATGCTGACAGCCCTCAGGCATCCCGTCCTGGCCCTGCTGCAGCAAGAGATGGCGAGCCAGCCCACTCTGCTGCACAACCCCTCCGAGCTGACCCTGAGCACCGACAAGGGGGAGGACTGGCTGATCAACCTCTCCTCCCTCGGGGAAGGCTCCCCCTTCTATCTCGCCCTGCTGGTTCCGGCGAAGGTGCTCACCGCCCCGGCTCGCCAGGATGCCCTGCACAACCTGGCCTGGGCATTCGCCGGCCTGCTCCTGCTGCTGCCCGTCATCTGGCTGGTGGCCAGACGGACGGCCACCCCCTTGCTGGCTCTGACCGCAGAGGCCGAGCGGATCCAGCAATTCGACTTTGGCCAGAGCAAGGAGCCCGGCTCGGCCATCCGGGAGATAGACGATCTCGCCCGCGCCATGTCCAGCATGCGGCTGACCCTGGGCAACCTCATGAGCATGGGACGGGCACTGACGGCCGAACACCGCTTCGATTCTCTGCTGAGCCGCATCCTCCATGAAACCGTGTCCGCGGCCCAGGCGGAAGGAGGCGCCCTCTACCTGGCGCAGAAGAAGCAGATGCAGGCCGTTCAGGCCATCTGGCAGGGGCAACCGCTGCCCTGCGAACAGGTGATCTGGCAGGATACCCTGCTCGCCGGCCTCTATCACACGGAGCGTCTCAGCCTCCGCCTCGATGAGGAGCAGTGGAACCGCTGCCTCGTGGGCTGGGGCCCCTTCCCCGGCCCTTGCCAGCTGCTGGTCGAACCCCTGCACAACCACCGCCAGGAGCTGATCGGCAGCCTGCTGCTGGTGTTGCCGGACTGCTCCCCCCGGGAGCTGGTTTCACGCATCAGCCTCATCGAGGCGCTGGCGGGCATGTCCGCCTCCGCCATCGAAAACCAGCGCCTGCTGGAAGAGCAGAAACAGCTGCTGGAGGCCTTCATCGAGCTCATCGCAGGCGCCATCGACGCCAAGAGCCCTTACACCGGCGGCCACTGCCAGCGCGTCCCCGAACTGACCAAAATGTTGACGGAGGCGGCCTGTGCACAGCAGCAGGGGCCCTTCAGGGACTTTAACCTCAACGACGAGGAGTGGGAGGCCATTCACATCGCGAGCTGGCTGCACGACTGCGGCAAGGTGACCACCCCGGAGTTCGTGGTCGACAAGGCCACCAAGCTGGAGACCATCTACGACCGGATCCACGAGATCCGCACCCGTTTCGAGGTGCTCAAGCGCGATGCCCACATCGAGGCGCTGGCGGCCAGACTGCCGGCCTCGGAGCGGCAGGCGGCCGAGGAGGCGCTGGCATCCCACTGGCAAACCCTGGATGAGGAGTTTGCCTTCGTGGCCGAGTGCAACCTGGGAGGCGAGTGGATGGCGCCGGAGAAGCTGGCCAGGCTGGATGCCATCGCCAAACGTAGCTGGCTACGCACCCTGGACGATCGCCTCGGCATCAGCCAGGAGGAGAGAAAGCGCCATCCAGGCCCCTCCCCCCTGCCCTGCCGCGAGCAGCTGCTCGCCGACAAGCCGGTTCACCTCATTCCCCGCCCGGACCAGGACAACCTCGCCCGCAACAACCCCTGGGGCTTCAAGGTCAGGGTGCCCACCCACCTCTACAACCGGGGGGAGCACTACAACCTCGCCATCGGCCGCGGCACCCTTACCGAGGAGGAGCGCTACAAGATCAACGAGCACATCATCCAGACCATCCGCATGCTGGAGCGCCTCCCCTTCCCCCGCCACCTTAGCAAGGTGCCCGAAATAGCCGGGGGTCATCACGAGCGGATGGATGGCACCGGCTATCCACGCCAGCTGCAGGGGGGGCAGATGAGCATTCCCGCCCGCATCATGGCCATCGCCGACATCTTCGAGGCGCTGACCGCGAGCGATCGCCCCTACAAGTCGGGCAAGACTGTCTCCCAGTCCCTGGGCATCATGCAGAAAATGGTAGAGGAGCAGCACATAGACCCGACCCTGTTCGCCCTCTTCATCGAAAGCGGCGTCTGGCGCGACTATGCCAGGCGTTTCCTCGCCCCCGAGCAGCTCGACGAGACGGCCTGCCAGTCCCTGCTGGCAGAGGCGCACTAGCCTTCACCGCCGCCCATAAAAAAACGGTCAACCTGGGTTGACCGTTTTTTCTTAAAGTACTGCCTCTTAGAACAGCAGATGGGCCACACCGGCGATCACCGGCAAGGTGATCAGGGTGCGCAGCAGGAAGATGATGAACAGCTCCCACAGCTTGACCGGGATCTTGCTGCCCAGCAGCAAGGCGCCCACTTCCGACATGTAGATAAGCTGGGTCACCGACATGGCGGCGATCACGAAGCGGGTGATATCGCTCTCTATGGTCGAGGCCAGCACCGCCGGGATGAACATATCGGCGAAACCCACCATGATGGTCTTGGATGCGGCTTCCGCCTCCGGCAGTTGCAGCAGCTCCAGCAGGGGAACGAAAGGCGCCCCCAACCAGTTGAACACCGGGGTGTGTTCGGCCAGCATCAGGGCACAGGTGCCGATGGCCATCACAACGGGCAGTACCCCGAAAATCATGTCCAGGGCGTTCTTCACCCCTTCCCGCGCCACGGCGCCCATGTCGGTCATGCCGTCGGCCTTGGCCAGGGCTCGCTGATAGCCATAGCTCAGCACGCTGTGCTCATGGGGGATCGCCTCCTGCTTGCGGCACAGGGGCGTACCGTCGCTGTAGACATCCTTCTTCCAGGAGAGCGGCGGCAGGCGCGGCACCACGATAGCGGCCACCACGCCAGCCAGGCAGACGGTCAGGTAGAAGGGCACGAACATGTGTTCCAGCTTCACCTGGGAGATCACCACCAGACAGAAGGTGATGGAGACCGCGGAGAAGGTGGTACCGATGACGGCGGCTTCCCGCTGGGTATAGAACTTGCCTTCGTACTGTTTGCTGGTGAGCAGAATACCAACGCTACCATCCCCGAGCCAGGAGGCGAAGCAGTCCACCGCAGAACGGCCCGGCAGGCGGAACACGGGGCGCATGATGCGGGTCATCATGGTGCCGACAAACTCCAGCAGACCGAAGTCGAGCAACAGCGGCAGCAGCAAGCCGGCGAAGATGAATACCGAGAACAGCACCGGCAGCAGATCGTGCAGCACCAGGCCGCCGGTCGCGCCGGAACGCAGCACCTCGGGGCCAACCTCGAAGAAGGTCAGCAGCACGAAGATCCCGCCCAACACCCGCACGCAGGCCCAGAAGGGGGAGACGTTGAACAGGCTGTTCAGGAAGGGGCGACGCACCAGGATGGCCGGCTTGAACAGCCAGGCGACCAGGGTCATCAGCATGGTGGTGGTGATGATGGCGCTGACCATGGCAACCAGATGATCGGCAAACACCGTCTGCACCAGCTTCGCCAGCACGGCGACTGGGATGGTGACATTGCCGTCGTAGAGGACCGGGGTCATGAACAGCAGGATCCCGATCAGCGACGGGATCAAAAACATCAGCACGTTGCGGCGAGTACGGATCGCCGGTGCCTCCAGGGTCTTTTCCAACATGATAAAACCTTAAATGTGACTTTTCCTTCAGCCAGGCCACCTGCATATCCATGCTCTCACCCGGCAAGCGGGCGCAAGAATAACGTAAAAAAGTGCACAAACAAGCTTTTTATACATTATCTCAAGCATAAATATTTTATCAGGCAAACCATCCATAAGAACAAACCAAAACAGTCATGCATATCAATTCATTTTTATTGGTTAGCATAATGTTTCAAGGAGGTTAAGTTCAGGAGCGCAGTATAATCTGCAGCCGCAGGCAGGCAATAAGAGAGATGAAAAATATATCTATAGGGTGATCCCGTCGATCCTCCCATAAAAAAACCGGAGCCTCTCGGGGCTCCGGTTTCGTCACTGAGGCGATACTCAATCGCGGACGTAGATGACTTCGACGCCGTCGTCATCCTCGTCGTCCCAGTCATCATCGTCCAGGCCATCGTCGAAAGCCTTGGACGCCGCCAGGGCCTCCGCCTCGGCCTGGGCCAGCTGGTTCTTGTGGTAGTCGTCCCACTTGAACTCCACCTTCTCGATGGCGGCCTTGGCATCGGCATCCAGCTGACGGGGCATGGTGTCCAGCAGATCCAGGATGTCGTAGCACACCTTCTTGGTGCCTTCCTTGCTGATGGCGGTGATGGCGTAGACCGGGCCCTCGTGGTTCAGGGCGGCCTTGACGCGCTCCATCACCTCGTCCGCTTCCTCTTCCAGGATCAGGTCCATCTTGTTGAACACCAGCCAGCGCGGCTTGCTCGCGAGCTCCGGGCTGTATTTCTCCAGCTCCCGGACTATAGTCACGGCATTTTCAGCCGGATCGGAGCCATCTACCGGGCAGATGTCCACCAGGTGGATCAGAACGCGGCAACGCTCCAGGTGCTTGAGGAAGCGGATCCCCAGACCGGCCCCCTCGGCAGCCCCTTCGATCAGACCCGGGATGTCGGCAATGACGAAGGAACGGGAGTTCTCGCCACGCACCACGCCGAGGTTCGGCACCAGGGTAGTGAAGGGGTAGTCGGCGACCTTGGGACGGGCGGCGGAGACGGCGCGGATGAAGGTGGACTTGCCCGCGTTGGGCAGACCCAGCATGCCGACGTCCGCCAGCAGCAGCAGCTCCAGCTTCAGGGTTCGCACCTCACCCGGGGTACCGTTGCTCTTCTGGCGTGGGGCCCGGTTGACGGAGCTCTTGAAGCGGGTGTTGCCAAGGCCGTGGAAGCCGCCCTTGGCGACCAGCAGCTTCTGATCGTGGCTGGTCAGATCCCCCAGCAGCTCGCCGGTGTCTTCGTCGCTGGCACGGGTACCGACTGGCACGCGCAGGATCTTGTCCTTGCCACGGCGGCCGGTACAGTTGGCGCTCTGGCCATTCTCGCCACGTTCGGCGGCATGGAAACGCTCGAAGCGGTAGTCGATCAGGGTGTTCAGGTTTTCATCGGCAACCAGATACACGTCGCCGCCGTCGCCGCCGTCACCGCCGTCCGGGCCACCGTTCGGGATGTACTTCTCGCGGCGGAAGCTCACACAACCGTTACCACCGTCACCGGCATCGACTCGAATCTGGACTTCATCAACAAACTTCATAGGTAACCGTCACCTTAATTCGAAAAACCGATACGCAATTATAGTGATACGGGCCCCTTCGGGCGAGACGCATCTGGCCGATTGAGCCTGCCTGCGCCAGCTCATCCGCGTGCCGTTTTTTCGTCAAACTCATCAGAAAAACAAAAGCCCCGCCAGGTGGGCGGGGCTTCGGATCCTTGCGGTCCGTAATTACTCAGCAACGATGCTGACGTACTTACGATTCTGCGGACCTTTAACTTCGAACTGCACTTTACCGTTCGCGGTAGCGAACAGAGTGTGGTCCTTGCCCAGACCAACGTTCTCACCAGCGTGGAACTTGGTGCCGCGCTGACGAACGATGATGCTGCCAGCCAGAACTGTTTCGCCGCCGAAACGCTTCACGCCCAGGCGTTTAGCTTCAGAATCGCGACCGTTGCGGGATGAACCGCCAGCTTTTTTGTGTGCCATCTATCGGACTCCTCTAATTAAGCGCTGATGCCAGTGATTTTGACTTCAGTGAACCACTGACGGTGGCCCGCTTGCTTACGGTGGTGCTTACGACGACGGAACTTGACGATAGTCACTTTCTCGCCACGGCCGTGAGCCACAACTTCAGCCACAACCTTGCCACCTTCAACGAAAGGAGCACCTACTTTGAAAGTGTCGCCTGCAGCAACCATCAGTACTTCGTTGAAGTCGATGGTAGCGCCAGTCTCAACGTTCAGCTTTTCCAGACGAACGATTTGACCTTCGGCCACACGGTGTTGTTTTCCGCCGCTTTGGAATACCGCGTACATTTGATTAACTCCGTAAAGGCGTGTCTTTTGCTCAAGGCCAGACACGCGCAAAAACCTATAACAATGGGCGGGCATTCTACGCAGAACGATTTGCCGAGGCAAGGCCAATTTAGCAAAAAGTTTATTTTGTGCGCATATCCCTCGCCGTGAATAAACGCTTAACTGTAACCCATTGTGAAATCGTGTAGAATCCCCGCCATTGCTAAAAACGCAGTAAATGCTGCCGTCACGTTACGAGACTTATGGACCAACAGACTATCCGTGCGCTCTGTGCCGCCGACATGACGGCGGTCAATGAACTGATCCTGGCAAGACTCCAGTCCGATGTCAGCCTGATCAACCAGCTGGGTTTCTATATTGTCAGTGCCGGTGGCAAACGGATGCGCCCCATGCTGACCGTGATGGCGGCGCGCGCCCTGGGCTACGAGGGTGAAGATCACCTGAAGCTGGCCGCCATCATCGAATTCATTCACACCTCCACCCTGCTGCACGACGACGTGGTCGATGAATCTGACCTGCGTCGTGGCCGGGAAACCGCCAACGCCCTGTTCGGCAACGCTGCCAGCGTTCTGGTGGGTGACTACCTCTACAGCCGCTCCTTCCAGATGATGAGCGAGCTCTCCAACCTGAAGGTGATGGAGATCCTCTCCGATGCCACCAACACCATCGCAGAAGGGGAAGTGTTGCAGCTGATGAACTGCAACGACCCGGATACCACGGAAGAGAGCTACATGACGGTCATCTACTGCAAGACCGCCAAGCTGTTCGAAGCCGCGACTCGCCTCGCCGCCGTGCTGACCCATCAGCCCCCCCCCGTCGAACAGGCCATGACCGACTACGGCAAGTATCTCGGCACCGCCTTCCAGATCATCGACGACGTCATGGACTACTGCTCCCAGAGCGACGAGATGGGCAAGAACGTGGGCGACGATCTGGCCGAGGGCAAGCCCACCCTGCCGCTCTTGCGCGCCATGGAAGTGGGTACACCGGAAGAGCGCCAGCTGGTACGCGACGCCATCGAGCACCGCAACGGCATGGATCACCTGGAACGCATCCTGGCCATCCTCGACCGTACCGGTGCCCTCGAATACTCTCGCCAGCGGGCCCGGGAAGAGGCCGACAAGGCCATTGCCGCCCTCGCCATCCTGCCGGACTCCCAGCACAAGCAGGCACTGGAAACCCTGGCCCACATGGCAGTACAGCGTAGCGCCTGAGTCGAATTTCCGAATCCACTAAAAAGAGGCCATTGGCCTCTTTTTTCATTCTCTATCGCCGGGGTGGCTAGTGGCCGAGTGCCCAGAGGATGACAGCCCCCGCCACCACCAGGCAGCCGCCGATGCGGCGCAGCTGTTCAGGTGGCTGATCGCTCAGCATCCGCAGCATCTGCTGCCAGGCCTTGGGGGCCAGCAAGGGACCCAGTCCCTCGAATAGCAGCAGCAACCCCAACCCCATCAGGATGGATGTCAGCATCCCCTCTCCTCACAAGAAATGCCTCACAATGGAAAAGGGCCTGAATGCTCAGGCCCTTTGCTATCACCATTCGGTGTTTACTGCTTGTCCCCGTTAGGAGACTTGAGGTAGCGGAAGAACTCGCTGTCCGGCTTCAGGACCATGAGGTCATTGCCACTGGCGAAGCTCTTGCGGTAGGCCTCCATGCTGCGCACGAAGCTGAAGAACTCGGGGTCCTTCTTGTAGCTGTCGGCGTAGATCCTGGCGGCTTCGGCATCCCCTTCACCGCGCAGCTGGCGGGCGTTACTCTCGGCATCGGCGATCATGACGGTCACCTTGCGGTCGATGTCGGCGCGCAGGATTTCGGCCTGCTCGCGACCCTGGGAGCGGTGCTCACGGGCCACAGCGGTCCGCTCGGCACGCATCCGCTGATAGATGGAGCTGGAGACTTCCACCGGCAGGTTGATCTGCTTGATCCGCACATCCACCACCTTGATGCCGAGCTCGGAGGAGCGCGCCATCTTCATCAGGGCATCTTCCATCACGGTGCTGCGCTCGCCGGAGACGATGTCCTTGATGGTGCGGTTACCGATCTCGGAACGCAGGCCGTTGTTGATCTTGCGCTTGAGCAGGTCTTCGGCCTGGATCTTGTTGCCACCACCGGTCGCCAGGTAGTACTTGGAGAAGTCCTCGATCTTCCACTTCACGTAGGAGTCGATGATGAGGTCTTTCTTCTCGGAGGTGACGAAACGATCCGCCTGGCCTTCCAGGGTCTGGATACGGGCATCCATCTTGCGCACCTGGTCGATGAGCGGCACCTTGAAGTGCAGGCCCGGCTCATACAGACGCGGCTCACCGGAATCCACCCGCTTCACCTTGCCAAACTGCACCACGATCCCCTTCTGGCCTTCATCGACGATGAAGACGGAAGAGAAGCAGACCATGGCGGCCACAGCGATGACACCAATAGCTATCTTCTTCATCTATCAGTTTCTCCCTGTGCTGAAACGATCACCGCCACGCAGCGGGGTCGGTGTGGAATTGGCCCCTTCGTTGGACGGCTGGGCCGGCTCGACGGCAGGGGTGCTCGCAGGACGCGCCGGTTGCACGGCATTCGCCTTGCCGGAGAGCTTGTCCAGCGGCAGGTAGATCATGCTGTTGTTGCCAGCCGGCATGTCCACCAGGACCTTGTTGGCCTGCTGATAGAGCTCTTCCATGGTTTCCAGGTAGATACGATCGCGGGTCAGCTCCGGGGCAGCCTGATACTGGGGCAGCAGCTCGTTGAAGCGGGCGACCTCACCCTTGGCCTTCAGCACGATCTGGGACTTGTAGGCTTCGGCTTCCTGCTCCAGGCGCTTGACCTGGCCGCGGGCCTTGGGCTCCACTTCACGGGCATAGGCTTCCGCCTCACGAATGAAGCGCTGTTCATCTTCCTGAGCGGAGATGGCGTCATCGAAGGCGTCCTTCACCTCTTCCGGCGGACGAGCCGGCAGGAAGTTGACGTCCACGATCTGCAGACCCATGTGGTAGGGCTCGATGATGCTGTCGATCACCTGCCAGGTCTCCTGGCGCACCTTCTCACGACCCGTGGTCAGCACGTCGTCCATCTTGGTGTGACCCACCACATAGCGCAGGGCGCTGTCGGTCGCCTGGCTCAGGCTCTCGTCGGCATTGGTCACGCTGAACAGGTACTGCTCGGGATCGACCACGCGATACTGCACGTCCATCTCGACCCGTACCACGTTCTCGTCCTGGGTCAGCATGAAACCGGAGGCCGGCAGGGAGCGCACGGACTCCACATCCACCGGGATCACCCGATCGATGAAGGTCGGCTTCCAGCGCAGGCCCGGATCCACGTTGTGGGAGTACTCGCCAAAGCGCAGCACCACGCCCCGCTCGGCTTCGCGAATGGTGTAGAAGCCACTGACGACCCACACCACCACGGCCACCACCAGGGCGATGGAGAGGCCAAACTTGCCCACGTCACCACCACCGGATTTGCCACCACCGAGCAGACCGCCGAAACGACGGCTCACCTTGCGCAGCATCTCGTCCAGATCAGGGGGGCCCTGATTCTTGCCGTTGTTCCCCCAGGGGTCACGGTCTTTGCCATTGTTACCAGGCTCATTCCAAGCCATCAGCGTCTCCATTAATACATGCGGATGGATATCATCTCTATCGGGCCATCTCTCGTCGATGAAACCTGTAAACATTCATCGTCATCGACGAATCAATGCCTGATAAAGCGTTGTAAACTCTCACCTTCTTGTTTCATGAGGCGGTTCCAGTCGGCCAGTTGCAGGCGGACTTCCAGGACGAAATCCCCCTCCTCGCTGAAACCTTCCTGCTCGATGCCCTTCAGCCGATAGAGCGCACTGCGCAATCTGGCGGCCGACGGCGGCAACTGCAGGGTGTGATGGACCATGGAACCGGCCAGCAGTTCGGTCAGGGCCAGGAAAAGGTATTCGCTGCCTTCGCCGGTCTGGGCCGACAGCCAGACTCGCACCGGGCGACCCGCCTCGTCACGCTCCAGGCCGGCAGGACGATCGCTCAGCTTGTCGATCTTGTTGCAGATCATCAGCTGGGGGCGGTCGTCCGCCTCGATCTCGGCCAGGACTTGCTGGACCGAGTCGATATTCTCCTGCATCTGTTCATCGGCACAGTCCACTACGTGCAGCAGCAGATCCGCTTCGCGGGTCTCCTGCAGCGTCGCCTTGAAGGCCGCGACCAGATCATGGGGCAAGTGCCGAATAAATCCAACTGTGTCCGCCAGGATCACATCACCCACATCCTGGATCACCAATTTTCGCAGGGTAGGGTCCAGGGTTGCGAACAACTGGTCGGCAGCATACACGCTGGCATCTGTAAGTTGGTTGAACAAAGTGGATTTTCCGGCGTTGGTGTAACCCACCAGGGAAACGGTCGGCACCTCGTTGCGGTTGCGGGCACGGCGCCCCTGCTCCCGCTGCTTGGCCACCTTGTCGAGCCGGCGCAGAATCGCCTTGATGCGTTCACGTAGCAAACGTCGGTCGGTTTCAAGCTGGGTTTCACCCGGGCCGCGCAGGCCGATCCCCCCCTTCTGACGTTCAAGGTGGGTCCAGCCTCGCACCAGGCGAGTGGAAAGATGGCGCAACTGGGCCAGTTCGACCTGCAACTTGCCTTCGTGAGTACGGGCGCGCTGGGCGAAGATATCGAGGATGAGGCCAGTCCTGTCCACCACCCGGCACTGGAACAGACGCTCCAGGTTGCGCTCCTGGGCGGGGGTCAGGGCATGGTTGAAGATGACCACGTCCGCATCCAGCATCTGGACCTGGGACGCGATCTCTTCCGCCTTGCCGCTACCGACAAAAAACTTGGCGCTGGGCGCGCTGCGACTGGTGGTGATCACCCCCAGTGCATTGACCCCGGCCGAGCTCACCAACATCTTGAGCTCGTCCAGATCCTCCCGCTCACCCTCATCGCTGAAGTTGACATGTACCAGAACGGCCTGTTCACCAGCTTCGTAACGGTCAAACAAGCGCTTGCTCCTTGACAGGTATCATGATGGATCTGTGTTGGCGAGTGGGCTCGCCGCGGGATATCACGCCTCGGCTTCACCCTGCTCTTCACCGGCAGCACCCTGGGCGTGCTGATGATGGTTGACGGCACGGGCCGGCACCACGGTGGAAATGGCGTGCTTGTAGACCATCTGGCTCACGGTGTTCTTCAGCAGAATGACAAACTGGTCAAACGATTCGATCTGACCCTGCAGTTTGATGCCGTTCACCAAATAGATAGAAACAGGAATCCGCTCACGGCGCAGCGCATTCAAAAACGGGTCTTGGAGAGATTGCCCCTTAGCCATCTTTCTTTTCCTTATAGTTTGTTGTTTTTAAACACCGGATATTCAATATAACAACCTGATTATACAGGAGTGTCAAGCCGCACCGGCTCGGGCGACGACCCTGGCCAGATTGCCAGACTCACCAGATTCCAACCAGGTCACATCAGACCAACCGCGCAACCAGGTCATCTGACGCTTGGCCAACTGGCGGGTGGCAACAATTCCACGATAACGCATCTCATCATACTCCACTTCCCCCGCCAGGTAGTCCCACATTTGGCGGTATCCCACGCAGCGAATGGAAGGAAGTTCCGGGGTGAGATCCCCCCGCTCGTAAAGCGCCCTGACCTCCTGCTCGAAGCCGCTTCCCAGCATCTTGTCGAAGCGCTGCTCGATACGCTGGTGCAGCACGGCGCGATCCTGAGGGGCGATGGCAAACTGCAGCACACGGTAGGGCAGCCCCTCCCCCTGCACCCGGGTCAGCTCGGTGAGGGTCTTGCCGCTGATGCGGTAGACCTCGAGCGCCCGGCTGAGCCGCTGCGGGTCATTGGGGTGTATGCGGGCGCCGGCTACCGGGTCGATGCGCACCAGCTCGTCGTGCAACGCCTGCCAGCCAAGGCGCGCCGCCTCCTCTTCAATGCCGGCACGAATGGCGGGGTCGGCGGAAGGCAGCGGGGAGAGCCCCTCCAGCAGCGCCTTGAAATAGAGCATGGTGCCGCCCACCAGCAGCGGAATACGGCCACGGTCGGCGATCTCCTTCATCTCGCGCAGCGCATCCTTGCAAAAATCCGCCGCCGAATAGCTCATGGCGGGATCCAGGATGTCGATCAACCGGTGCGGCGCCTGCGCCAGCTCGGCCGGCGTCGGCTTGGCGGTGCCGATGTCCATGCCGCGATAGATGAGCGCGGAATCCACGCTGATGATGTCGCAGGTCAGTGCCTGGCACAGTTCGATGGCGAGATCCGTCTTGCCGGAGGCCGTGGGCCCCATCAGAAAAATTGCAGTCGGCAAGTCAGCCACGTGAAAAACTCCCCTTGCATGGTCGCCACCCTGGCGGCGCACCTGCAAAAAACTGGTTTATGGGTTCAAGAGGGGGCATCCCCCTCACTTGCCATCGGCGAACTCGGCCAGCACGCTGGCCAGCGGCAGCGGGCGCACCAGGCGCGCGTCTGCCAGTTGGTCACTGAAATCGGCAACTAGTTCCGTCAGCAATCGGTTTGCCGTGGCAAAATCGTATATTTTATCGGCACTTATGCCCTGTTCCACCAGCCATTGGCATAGTATCCCAGCCTGCGCATCCACATCACTGTCAGATCCGCTCTCGACCAGCTGCAGCAATTCGGGTAAGAGGCGGGCCAGATCGGTCTGGCGCAGCAGGGCCGGTACCCGAGTCAGGATCATGGTGTCGCGCCCGCCGCTTTTCAACTCCAGCCCCATGCGTTTGAGCAGGCGCTCCCGCTCTTCCACCAGGGCGACCAGGTTTTTCGGCAGCTTGAAAGAGACCGGCAGCAGCAAGGGCTGGGCCGCCAGCCCCTGGCCCCAGGCGTCCAGCAGCCAGCGGCGCAGCAGCAGGCGCTCCGCCCGCACCAGGGAGAGCAGCGCCAGCTGGCCGCTGCGCTCCAGCACCAGATAGGCCTGCTCCACCAGGGTCAGGGCACGCCACTCCCCGATTCGCCCGCTCGGGGCGGTGCTCGGCGTGGTGCCTGGCGCGGTGCTCGCGAAGCGCTCTGGCGCCTCGGCCAGCGACGCTGCCGGCGTCACTTCGGGCAAGGTGGTGAGCAGGGCGCCCATGCCACGCATCGCTGCCCGGCTCGGGGACTCGGGGGGCTGGTAGTTGCCCCCGCGCCCGGCCCCTTCTCGTACGGCGCCCCCCTCTCTCGTCTGGGCGGGGGCCCGATAACTATGTTCGGCACCGTACCACTCGGTACGCGGCGCCTGACCGGGGTAAGTGACCTCCGGGCTGCCCGGCAGCTCGACCAGGGTCTCGGCCAGCGGCGCCTCCCGGGTAACGCCTTCCCGGCGCAGGGCGGTAAAGAGCGCCTGGAAGATGAAGTCGTGGATGAGGCGCGCCTGATGGAAACGCACTTCGTGCTTGGCCGGGTGGACATTCACATCCACCTGGCGCGGATCCAGCTCGATGTAGAGTACATAGGCCGCGAAGCGATCGGCGGGCAGCAGCTCGTCATAGGCCTGGCGGATGGCGTGATTGATGAGCTTGTCGCGCATCATGCGGCCATTCACATAAGTGTATTGCAGATCGTTCTGCGGCCTGGCTCCTTCCGGGGTTGCCAGCCAGCCCCACAGCCGCACGTCGCTGTGCTCGCTCGATACCGCCAGGGCGTGGTGCATGAAGGGGGAGCCACAGACGGCGGCGAGGCGACGCTCCTGCTCGGCCACCGTGTTGGCGGCCTTGTATTGGCGCACCACCTTGCCGTTGTGGCGCAGGATCAGGGTGGCATCGAAGCGGGAGAGCGCGATGCGCCGCACCAGCTCGTCGATGTGGGCAAACTCGGTCTTTTCGCTGCGCATGAACTTGCGCCGCGCCGGGGTATTGAAGAAGAGGTCCACCACCTCCACCGTCGTGCCCACCGGGTGGGCCGCCGGCTTGATGGTGACGCTCATCTCGCGCCCCTCGGCCTGGGCCTGCCAGGCTTCGGCCTGCTCCGCCGTGCGGGAGGTGAAGGTCAGTCGGGAGACCGAGCTGATGGAGGCAAGCGCCTCCCCGCGAAAGCCGAGGCTGTTGATCCCCTCCAGATCGTCCAGGGTCGCGACCTTGGAGGTGGCATGGCGCGACAGCGCCAGCACCAGTTCATCCCTGGCGACGCCGCAGCCGTTGTCACGGATGCGGATGAGCTTGGCCCCGCCCTTGTCGATGTCGATTTCCACCCGGTCGGCGCCCGCATCCAGGCTGTTTTCCACCAGCTCCTTCACCACGGACGAAGGCCGCTCCACCACCTCGCCGGCGGCGATCTGGTTGGCCAGGATAGGAGGCAATATACGGATCGGCATCGCTGACTCCTGAGCGTGGATCTGGGGAAGCGGGTTCCTTTGTCCGGCCATCTCCCGCAACAAGCTGGTGGACCAGGTTCGGCGGCACTATGGGGAGCGGCATTACCCGCTCCCGAGATGAAGCCTGGGGAAACCCGTGGCGTTCATGACTTAAGAGGTGCCGCGCCCTCATGCTGCTGGCACTGACGGGCGCGGCGCTCATCCAGCGCTATTTCTGCGGGATGTAGAGCACCTGCCCTATCTGGATGTCCCGTGACTTGAGCTTGTTGATCTCCACCAGCCGCGCCTGGCTCACGCCGTGCTTCTCCGCGAGGCGGGAGAGGCTCTGGCCCCGGGTGACCACGTGGCGGATCATCTTGCTCTTGTCGTTGCTCTGGCTGCTGGCGGCCGGCGCGCTCGGCTCCTTGGCCGCCACCTTGTAGGGTTTGATCACCCCGGCGCCGGAGGCGCTGCCCACGCTGCTGACCGGGGCACCGCTATCGCCGACGCGATACGGCTCGGTCGCTGGCATCCGGTTGGTGACAACCTGCTGTGCTGGCTGCGCGGCCGGTTTGCTGGCGGCCACCGGCTTGCTCGCGGGCGCCGGGCGGCTAGTCGCCTGTGTGGAGGCGACCTGCCCCTTGCCGGTCAGCACGGGCCCCTTGGTCGGGTGGCTGCGGTAATAGGTGCGGATCCCCTCGAAGATGGCGCGGGCCAGCTGATCCTGATAGCTGGCAGTGGCCAGCAGCTTCTCTTCCGCATGGTTGGAGATAAAGCCCGTCTCCACCAGCACGGAGGGGATGTCCGGCGCCTTCAGCACTGCCAGGCTGGCGTGCTCGGGGGCCTTCTTGTGCAACCGGGCCACCCGGCCCATGGAGCGCAGGATCTGGCGGCTCACCTCATAGCCTTCGGCCCTGGACTTGTCCATGGAGAGATCGAGGAAGGTCTGCGCCAGATAGGGGTTGGGATCGGATTCGGCCAATACCTTGCCGACCCCGCCCAGCAGCTCCCCCTGCTTCTCCTGCTTCTCGAGCCAGCTGCCCATCTCGCGGTTGGCGCGGTTGGTCGACAGCACCCAGACGGACGCGCCCCGGGGTGTCGAGTTGTGGAAGCTGTCGGCGTGGACCGATACCAACAGATCCGCCTTGGCCTTGCGGGCAATCTCGGATCGCTTGTTCAGGTCGACGAAGTAGTCGCCACGACGGGTCAGCACGGCACGCATGCCGGGCTCGCGGTCGATGAGGGCGGCCAGCTTCTGCGACACCGACAGGGTCACCCGCTTCTCATAGGTACGGCGCGGGCCGATGGAACCGGGGTCTTCCCCCCCGTGGCCCGGATCGATGGCGATGACAACGGCCTTGCCCTGTCCCCCGACGGGCGCGGGCTGGGCCGAGGCGCTCCCCTTCTCTTCATAGGGCAGATCGATCACCAACCGGTGACCGTAGGGGCCCGCCGGCGCCAGCGGGAAGACCACAGGCTTGATGGCGGAGTCGAGATCCAGCACCAGGCGCAGGCTGCCCTTCTCCAGCGGTGTGCTCTCGCGGATCTTGCGCACCAGCTCGCTCTTGTTCTCGATACGCGTCAAGTTAGCGGCATTGCTGGCCCCCTTGAGATCGATCACCAGGCGATTCGGGCCGGTCAGGGTGAAGTAATTGAAATTGGGGGCGCTGCTCATGTCGAGCACCACCCGGGTGTTGTCCGGGGATGGCCACACCCGCACACTCTTGAGCTGATTCGCCCAGGCAGGCAGGGCCATCAGGGAGAGAAGAAAGACAAGGATCACGCGCACTGAGATGATAACCGTTCCAGAATGGCTTCGCCGATAGCAGTGCGGGCCGCGATCAGGGCCTCGCGCTGCTCGTTTACATATGTCAGGGTGATCTCGAGATCCGGGGCGGGCAACCAGCCTTCCCCTTTCTCCGGCCACTCCACCAGGCAGAGGGTATCGGCGCCGAAATAGTCGCGGATACCCATGAACTCCAGCTCTTCCGGGTCAGCCAGTCGATAGAGATCGAAGTGATAGACCTGCCACTGTGCCAGTTCATAAGGCTCGACCAGGGTATAGGTCGGACTCTTAACCTTGCCTTGATGGCCGAGCCCTTGCACCCAGCCGCGGGTCAGGGTGGTTTTGCCGGCCCCGAGGGCACCGTGCAGAAAGACGGTGGTCGCCTGCTGGCACGCCTGCGCCAGACGGCCACCCAGAGCCACGGTTGCTGCCTCGTCCGGCAGTGTCATCATCAACGTTTTTGCCATGTTCTTCTTGTTACTAGTTACTGTGTCGGATTGACCAGACGACGGATCCAGGGCAGCAGATCCGATGCCAGCATGCCCCTCTCTCCCTCGGCGGCGGCCAGATCGGCAGCCTCCCCGTGGATGACGGCCCCCAGTCGGGCGGCTGTCCCGGCGGTCCAGCCCTGGGCCAGAAGGGCGGCGATTATACCAGACAAGAGGTCCCCCATGCCGCCGCTGGCCATACCGGGGTTGCCTTCGTTGCAGAGGCTGATGTGCCGGCCATCGCAGATGAGCGACCCGGCCCCCTTGAGCAGCACCACGCCACCGTAGCGCCGCTGCAGCCGCGAAACGGCGGCGAATCTGTCCCCTTCGACCTCGGCGATGGTACAACCCAGCAAACGGGCCGCCTCCCCCGGGTGGGGGGTAAGCACCCAATTATCCTGATGACGGGGGGCCTGCGCCAGCCAATTCAATCCATCGGCGTCCAATACCAGCGGATCCGGGGTCGCGATCAGGCGATCGAACTGCGCCCTGGCCCACTCATCCTGGCCGAGTCCGGGTCCGAGCACCCGCACCGATGCCCACGCCTCGTCCATGCCGTCCGGGCACCCCATCAGTTCGGGTTGCACCAGGCTGGCCGGGGGAGCGTCCGGGTGCTGGCAAAGACGCACCAGGCCTGCCCCTGCTCGCAGACAGGCCTGTCCCGCCAGCAGGATGGCACCCTGCATCCCCAGGTTGCCCCCTACCAGCAGCACCCGGCCGTGGCGCCCCTTGTGGGCGGAGCGGGCTCGAGGGGGCAACAGTGCCTTGAGACGGGGGTAGTCGATGCGCCAGGCGGCGGGGGTGACGCCCTCCTCCACCGTGACCCCGAGGGGGTCCCAGTCGAGGTGGCCCACGCCGTCCACTCCGTCGGCGGTGAGCATGCCCTGCTTGATGCCGATAAAGGTGAGAGTCCGGGTGGCGCGAACCAGGGCGCCCATGGCGCGGCCAGTGTCGGCATTGAGCCCGGAGGGCAGATCCACCGCCAGCACGGGGGCGTTCAAGTCGTTGATTGTTGCGACGATCTTTGTCATTGAGAGGGAGAGAGGGAGCTGGACACCGGTGCCAAGCAGTGCATCTATCACCAGATCCGGCGATGGCAGCGGCGCCTGCGCCAGTTCCTCCGCCATCATCACGCCGCCCCCCGCCGCCAGCCACTCCTCGGCCGCCCGTCTGGCGTCGCCGCGAAGCAGGTCGGGCGCCCGGCTGGCGATCACCAGGGGCTCGAGGCCGAGGCGCCTGGCGAGGCGGGCCAGGACATAGCCATCCCCCCCGTTGTTGCCAGGGCCGACGAAGATCCACCAGTTGCGGCTCTCGGGCCAGTGGTGGCAGGCATAGTTGCACAAGGCGGCGCCGGCGCGCTCCATCAGCACATAGAGGGGCAGCCCCTCGCGCGCGGCCCAGCGCTCCTCCATGCAGCGGATCTGCTCGGCCCGCCACAGGGGTTGTGCTAGACTCTCCCACTCATTTTTGCGGATAGCGTCCCCGAACACCTGTACCATGACGGCCTCCAACCTTCCTCATCCCATGACCCGGCACAGACGGCGCACCGGCCGGCCGGCAGGCGCCGCAGCATGATGGCCGCCGAACTCGCACAACTGGCCCAAGATATCAAGCTCTGGGCGCGGGAGCTAGGATTTGACCAGGTCGGTATCACAGACACGGATCTCGCCCTGGAAGAGCCCAGGCTGCAGGCCTGGCTGGATGCAGGCCATCACGGCACCATGGACTACATGGCGCGCCACGGTATGATGCGAGCCCGCCCCCACGAGCTGCTGCCGGGCACCCTGCGGGTGCTGTCGGTGCGGATGAATTACCTCCCCTTCGAGGCCGGCTTCGCCACCACCCTGAAGGATCCTACCCTGGGCTACATCAGCCGCTACGCCCTCGGCCGCGACTACCACAAGGTGCTGCGCAACCGGCTCAAGCAGCTGGGGGAGCGTATCGAACAGCGCTGCGCCGAGCTGTTTCACACCACCACTGACCCCATGGGCGAGTGGCGCCCCTTCGTCGACTCGGCCCCCATTCTGGAACGCCCGCTGGCGGCCAAGGCCGGGCTTGGCTGGGTGGGCAAGCACTCACTGCTGCTCAACGAATCCGCCGGCTCCTTCTTCTTCCTGGGGGAGCTCCTCGTCAGCCTGCCGCTGCCCCTGGATGCCCCGGTGGAGAAGGAGCAGTGCGGCAAGTGCGTGGCCTGCATCAACATCTGCCCGACCGGGGCCATCGTCGCCCCCTATGTGGTGGACGGCCGTCGTTGCATCTCCTACCTCACCATTGAGAACGACGGCCCCATCCCGGAAGAGTTCAGGCCGCTCATGGGCAACCGCATCTATGGCTGCGACGACTGCCAGCTCATCTGCCCCTGGAACCGCTACGCGGACGCGAGCCCAGAACCCGACTTCAGCCCCAGGCCCAACCTGCACCGCCCTCCCCTGATTGACCTGTGGGGCTGGAGCGAGAGCGAATTTCTGAAGCACACCGAGGGCAGCCCCATTCGCCGCATCGGCTACCAGCGCTGGCGCCGCAACCTGGCGGTCGCCCTCGGCAACGGGCCGGCGACCCCGGAGGTGATGGCCGCCCTGCAACAGGCAAGGCCCGGGGCAGAGCCCATGGTGGCCGAGCACATCGACTGGGCCCTGGCTACCCTGGCCAGGCGCCAGCAAGATGAGAACAAAAAGACTCGTTTGCTGATCCGCTGCATCGAAAAAGGTCTGCCGGATCACGCATAGACGATCTGACCCTTGTCGGATCGCAGCCATTTTTTCATGCTCTGTCGACCATTGGTCATCGGCACTATAAAAAGGAAGATTTTGATGCAGATGTTGGGAGTAGATATTGGTGGGTCCGGGATCAAGGGGTGCCTGGTCGACACCGAGACCGGGGAACTGATTGGCGAGCGCCACCGCATCCCTACGCCGCAACCGGCCACCCCGGCCGCCGTGGCACACACCCTCAAGGCGCTGGTCGAGCACTTCCAGTGGAAGGGCCCGGTGGGCTGCGGCTTCCCCGCCACCATCCACAACGGCATCGCCAAGAACGCTTCCAATATCGACAAGAGCTGGATTGAGACCGATGTCGCCCATCTGTTTGCCGACGTGACCGGCCTGCCCTGCCACGTGTTGAACGACGCCGATGCGGCCGGCCTCGCCGAGATGCGCTTTGGTACCGGGCGGGATCGCAAGGGGATCATCATCCTCATCACGGTGGGGACCGGCATCGGCACCGCCGTCTTCGTCAATGGCCAGCTGCTGCCCAACACCGAGCTGGGGCACCTGATCCTGGAGGGCATGGTCGCCGAGCACTACTGCTCCGACGCGGTGCGCAAGCGCGAGGATCTCTCCTGGAGCCGCTGGGGCAAGCGCTTCAACAAGTACCTCGCCAGGCTGGAGTTCCTCTTCTCCCCCGACCTCTTCATCCTGGGGGGCGGCAGCGCTGCCAAGCTCGACAAGTTCATCGACAGGATAGAGACCCGCGCCCCCCTGGTCGCGGCGGCCAGCCTCAACCAGGCCGGTATCATAGGGGCCGCCCTCTACGGTGCGTCCCGCGAGGGGGAGTAGTCTCTCCCCGCTCTGAACTCGGGGGCTCGTCCCTTGCCGAGCCCCAGCCATCGGGGTCAGATGTCGTCGAGTCGATGGGCCCCGTGCACCAGCCGGGTCAGGCGGGATTGTGCCATCGAGGCCAGGGCCTTCAGCAGTGCCACCGTGCCCGGCGTGGGGCACTCCCGGGCCAGGCGTGACAACTCGCCGATGAGCTTCTCCTCCTGCCGCGACGCCAGCGCCACTATCTCTTCCGGTCGAGTCCCGGCCTCCAGCGCCAGGCGTTGGCACTCCGCCAGCAGATCCTCGCCGAATCCCTGATCCAGCCAGGTCTCCCTGACCGCCTTCCCCATCTGCTCGCGGTAATCGTGCAGATGGGCCGCCGCCGCGTCCTCCCGCCCCTGCAGATAGGCCAGCAGCATCCGGCTGCGCTCCCCGTCCACCCGGGAGATCTGGCGCCCATAGCCGAGCCCCTGCTGGTGATGAAGCTGTTCGAGATACAGCATCAGGTCCTTGATCTGTTGAAATCGCATCTCTCCTCCCTCCTGGCACCCACCTTCTGCCAGTATAAGGAGGCGGCGCCTCGCCCCGGCCGATAACTGGTCGCTTATTGTTCTGCGTCAAGGAGATGGAGAAGAAATAAAAAGAAAAGAAGTGCGCGCAGGGTGGGCAGCGGTGCCGGGACGACAACCGGTGATTTTTCCACCTCGCCCTTGGAAGGAAACATCAGATCATCAGCTTATGGGTGATTATCCAGGTTATATTCGGCCATTAATCACCATTCCAGAATCTAATATTGGGACTCTCCCATGTCCCGTTGTGCCATAGTCAATGAGCGGCAATTCTTATCCATTTTTTAGACGTCTAGACGTAGAAACATACGTTGACACGGCCATCCGGACATCTTAGCATCATCCTCCATGATGGCAGTGTCACCCAGTGAAACCTCTGCCCAATTCACCCGCCTGTAGCGCCCTGTGCTTTAAGGCTGTTAGCACGGAAGAATCCATGATTAAGTTGATCGGTCTCAACAAAGTCTACGGTAAAGGCAGTGATGCCGTGCACGCCCTGCGTGATGTCAGCCTGCATGTGCCGCAAGGCAAGATCTTCGGGGTGATCGGCGCCTCCGGTGCCGGCAAGAGCACCCTCATTCGTTGCGTCAACCTGCTGGAACGCCCCACCGAGGGCCAGGTCATCGTCGACGGCCAGGATCTGGTCGCCCTGAGCGAGCGGGATCTGACCCAGGCTCGCCGCCAGATCGGCATGATTTTCCAGCACTTCAACCTGCTCTCCTCCCGTACCGTCTCCGCCAACATCGCCTTCCCGCTGGAACTGGCGGGCTGGAGCAAGGCGCAGATCCAGGCCAGAGTCGATGAGCTGCTGGCCCTGGTCGGGCTGGAAGCCCGCGCCCACGCCTATCCGTCCGAACTCTCCGGCGGTCAGAAGCAGCGCGTCGCCATCGCCCGCGCCCTGGCGCCGGCGCCCAAGGTGCTGCTGTGCGACGAGGCCACCTCGGCCCTGGATCCCCAGACCACCCGTTCCATCCTGAGCCTGCTCAAGGAGATCAACGTCAAGCTGGGGCTCACCATACTGCTCATCACCCACGAGATGGACGTGGTGAAGGGGATCTGCGACGAAGTGGCCATCATCAGCGACGGCCGCCTGATCGAGCAGGGCGAGGTCGCCTGGTTCTTCAGCAATGCCAAGACCCAGCTGGCCCGTGACTTCATCCACTCCACCATCCACCTGGAAGTGCCCCAGGAGTACCAGGACAGGATGAGCCGCGATCGGGTGCCCGGCAGCTATCCCCTGGTGAAGCTCGGCTTCACCGGCACCACCGTCGATTCACCGCTGATTTCCGAGGTGAGCCGCCGTTTCAACATAGACATCAGCATCCTGAGCGCAGACATCGAGTACGCCGGTGGCGTCAAGTTCGGCTTCCTGCTGGCGGAACTGTTCGGGGACGAGGCCCAGTGCGAGGCCACCCAGCAGTTCTTCATCGACAACCACATTCAGCTGGAGGTAATGGGTTATGTCCGAAGCAATGACTAATCTGCTGCGCCCCATCCTCGGCGACTCAGCCATCTTATCCAGCTGGAGGTAATGACTCATGTCCGAAGCAATGATTAATCTGCTGATCTCGGCCCTCGGCGACACCCTGATCATGGTGTTTGCCTCCGCCCTGTTCGGCTGCCTGCTCGGCCTGCCGCTCGGCGTGGCGCTGCACGTGACCAAGGCCGGCCAGATCCTGGCCAACCCTGTGCTCAACAGGACCCTGGGCGTCATCGTCAACGTCGGCCGCTCCGTGCCCTTCATCATCCTGCTGGTCGCCATCATTCCGTTGACCCGCTTCATCGTCGGCACCAGCATCGGCACCATCGCCGCCATCGTGCCGCTGACCGTCGGCTGCATCCCCTTCATCGCCCGCCTGGTGGAAGGGGCCCTGATGGAGGTGCCGGACGGCCTGCTGGAAGCGGCCAAGGCCATGGGGGCCAAGCCCCTGCAAATCATCGCCAAGGTGCTGCTGCCCGAGGCCCTGCCGGGGATCCTCAACAGCATCATCATCACGCTCGTCACGCTCGTTAACTACTCCGCCATGGCCGGTGCCATCGGGGGCGGTGGTCTCGGCGATGTGGGCATTCGCTACGGCTACCAGCGTTTCGATCCGACCGTCATGCTGGTCACCGTGGTCATCCTGGTGGTGCTGGTTCAACTCATCCAGAGCGCGGGTGAGCGCCTGGTCAAACAATGTGATCATCGTTAATCGTCGATTTCTGACAGGAGGTTTTTATGAAATTGGGCATCAAATCCGCGGCGGCAGCCCTGCTGGCTACCCTGGTACTGGTCGGCTGCGGCCAGAAAGAAGAGAACAAGACCCTGAAAGTGGGCGCCATCGCCGGTCCCGAGACCGAGCTGGTGGAGACCGCGGCCAAGGTGGCCAAGGAGAAATACGGTCTGACCGTCGAAGTGGTCACCTTCTCCGACTACGTCACCCCTAACGTGGCCCTGAACGACGGCAGCGTCGACGTCAACGCCTTCCAGCACAAACCCTATCTGGACGCCCAGATCCGTGATCGCGGCTTCAAGCTGGTACCGGTTGGCAACACCTTCGTCTACCCGATCGCCGGTTACTCCAAGAAGATCAAAGCGCTCTCCGAGATCCAGGACGGTGCCCAGATCGCAGTGCCGAACGATCCGACCAACCTGGGTCGCTCCCTGATCCTGCTGGAGAAGCAGGGCCTGCTGAAGCTTAAAGAGGGTGCCGGTCTGGAAGCGACCGTGCTGGACATCGTCGACAACCCGCGTAACTTCAAGATCGTCGAGCTGGAAGCCGCACAGCTGCCCCGCTCCCTGGAAGACGTGGATCTGGCCATCATCAACAACACCTTCGCCGGTCAGATTGGCCTGACCCCGACCGAGAACGGCCTGTTTGTCGAAGACAAGGAGTCACCCTACGTCAACCTGATCGTTGCCCGCGAAAACAACAAGGACGACGAGAAGGTCAAGGAGTTCGTCCAGTCCTTCCAGACCGACGAGGTCTACAAGAAGGGTACCGAGCTGTTCAAGGGCGGCCTGGTGAAAGGCTGGTAATTGTTCATTCAGTAAAAAAGGCCACGCTTTGCGTGGCCTTTTTATTGGGCGCCGCTATCATATCCGCGAGCACGGCAACACGAACGTATTGATCACATGAAAAAATGGTATCTGGCCTACTGCAAGCCAAAAGAAGAGGCCCGCGCCCGCGCTCATCTGGCTGCCCAGGGCGTCGAATCCTATTACCCCATGGTCGAAATCGAGAAGCTGCGGCGGGGCAAGCGGGTTCCCCAGCGTGAACCCATGTTCCCCAACTACCTGTTCATCTATGTGGATCTGGAAGAGGTGACCCCGGTGACCCTGAAATCCACCCGGGGCATCAGCCGCATCATTCATTTCGGCAAGGAGTGGACCCCCGTCAGCAGCCAGCTGATCTACCGGCTGATGAGCCGGGATGACAGCGACGAGGCGCGCGCCAGCTATGCCCGCCTGCCGTCCCAGGGGGACAAGGTCCTCATCGAATCGGGCCCCCTCGCCGGGTTTGAGGCCATCTATCTGGAGCCGGATGGCGAGAAGCGGGCCATCCTGCTGGTCAATCTGCTCAATCAGGAGACCTGCAGCAGCTTCGAAAACCAGTCCTTCCGCCGTCTGGAATGACGGCGCAGGGGGCTATCCATATCGAGAAGCCCTCCTCTCCTGCTGGTGAACCTGCTCAATCAGGAGACCTGCAGCAGCTTCGAGAATCAGTCCTTCCGCCGTCTGGAATGACGGCGCAGGGGGCTATCCACATCGAGAAGCCCTCCTCTCCTGCTGGTGAACCGGCTCGTCGGAAACCAGACCATCTGGAGTGACATCTCCCAGTTCCCACCTTTGGGCCCAATAAAACGGGGCAGACCTCCCGGCCTGCCCCTTGCGCTCTCCCGTCCCCTCGTCAGGCATTCAGATCGAACCGGCTGATGGTCGAGGTCAGCCTGCCTGTCTCCCGCGTCAGCCGGGCGGCGATCTGCTCCCCCTGCTGGCTGTGCTCGCTGGACTGGTGGCTGAGCCCGGCGATCTCCTCCACCGTGCCAGCTACCTCCTGGGCCACCCTGGACTGCTGCTCGGTCGCTGCGGCGATGGCGGCAAGCTGGCCGCTTAGATCCTGCACCAGCAGCGTCATGGCATTCAGGGTCTCGGTCACCGAGGCCATGGCCCCCCGTCCCTGCTCCACCAGCAGGGTGCCACTGCCCACGGTATCGGCCGTCTCCCGGGTCTGCTGCTGGATGCTGGCGATGGTCTGGTTGATCTCCATGGTCGACGCGCTGGTGCGGCTCGCCAGCTGCCTCACCTCGTCGGCCACCACGGCAAAGCCGCGGCCCTGTTCGCCAGCGCGGGCCGCCTCGATGGCGGCATTGAGGGCCAGCAGGTTGGTCTGCTCGGCGATGGTGGCGATTACCTCGGTGACGCGCCCCACCTGCTCGCTCTGGCTACTGAGCTGCGTCATCGCCTGGTTCGCCTGGGCTATCATGGCGGCAATCTGCGCCATGGTGGCCCCCATGCGCCCGAGTGCCTGCTCCCCCTGCCTGGCCTGAAGCTCCGTCTCGCGGGCCGCCCCGGCCGCCCCCGCGATGTTGCCCGCCACATCCCGGGTGCTGACCGACACCTGTTCGATGGCCGCCGCCACCGAATCCAGCCGCAGGCTCTGGCTCGCCAGATCGTCCGCGATGGCATTGGTGGTATGGCCGACTTCCCGACCGGCCCCCTCCACCTGCGCGACCGCCCCCTGGATCTCCCCCACCAGCTCGCGTAGCTGGGCCGACATCCGGTTGATGGAGCCCGTCAGGCCCCCCAGTTCATCCTGCCTTCGCACCGGCAGGGGGTCGAGCGGTAGCCGGCCATCGGCCACCAGACCGGCCCGTTTCACCAGGCTGGCGATGTCCCGGGTCAGACGCCGGCTGAACAGCAGGGCCACCAGGGTACCGAGCAGGATGACGCTGGTGGTCGCCAGCAGCAGGGTGCGGTGAATGGTCTGGCCGGCGGCGGTCATCTCCCCGGCCATCTTGTCCACCTCCCCCCGGGTATGGCTCACCTGGGTCGCCAGCCGATCGGCGAGCCGGGTCAGGGCGGGTTCGATGTCGGTGGCCATCAGATGGTTGGCCCGGTTCCAGTCCGGCGACTGGCGTTTCTCGATCACCTGGCCGACCAGCTCGGCGAAGGGGGCCGACATCTCCTCGAACAGCGTCCACAGCCCCTTCTGCGCCTCGGTGAAGTGCTCCTGCTGCTGTTTCAGCTCCGCCACCCGCTGCTGGTGGTACTGGTAGTAGTCCTGGTATTTGTCCCGGTAATCCTTCTCCCCGGAGATGAGGAAGTCCCGCAGGGCGGAGAGGGCGTTCGCCAGACCGTTGTAGGCGTCCCCCACCTGCTTGAGCAGCAGACGGCGATCCCCCGGCAGCGCCGCCTCGGGCGTCGCCACCTCTTCATTGGCGATGGATTGCAGCTGATCCAGGGCGGCCTCCGCCAGGGGGCCCGCCTCCAGCAGCATCAGGGTATGGGCCGGCAGGTTCTCCTCGGTATGGGCCAGGGCCCAGACCTTCTCCTGGGCCCCCTTGAACCCCTTGAGGTCGCGGGTCAGGGCGGGGGCGAAGCGCTGGCGCTCGATGAGGTGCCAGGCCCCCTCCCACTCCTGCTGGATGCGCGCACCTTGCACCGGGTCCTTGCCGAGGATGAGGTAGGCTCGCAGGGAGGAAACGGTGGCGATCAGGGCCTTCTGGCTCGCCTCGTCCCGCTGCAGGGCGGGCAGGGTCTGCCCCAGCAGGGCCTCCCGGGAGCCCTCGATCCGGCCGAGCTGATGGTAGACGAGGGCGGAGGAGAGAATGATCAGCAGATTGATAAAACAGAAGCTCAACAGCAACTTGCTTGATAGTTTCATGTACATCCTTGTATCGCGACGGGCATCCTGCCCTGATTTAGTGCCCGATCAACGTGGGCAGCCGAGCCAGCCAGTCCTCGTGCCACACGCTCAGCTCCTCGCTGGGCATGGGACGGGCGGAGAAGAACCCCTGGCACTGATCGCACCCCAGCTTCGCCAGCAGCTGCCAGGTCGCCTCATCCTCGACCCCTTCGGCCACCGATTTCAACCCCAGCTTGCGGGCCAGTTCGATGCTGGATTCGATGATGGCGAGCCGGGAGGGATCCTCATAGCAGCGATCGACGAAGGATCTGTCGAGCTTGAGCTCGGTGAAGGGGAGCAGGGCCAGCTGCTGCATGGAGGAGTAGCCGGTGCCGAAATCGTCGATGGAGAGGCCGAAACCGTGCATCCGCAGCCGGGTCAGCACCTCCAGCGACTTGCCGAGATCCTTGACGAAGGCGCTCTCGGTCACCTCCAGGGTGATGAGTTCGGGGTTGATACTCCAGCGCTGGCAGTGATTGAGCAGGGTGTAGCACAAATCCCCCTCGATGAGCGAGGTGGTGGAGAGGTTCATCGACAGGTTGAGGGAGAGCCCGGTCTGCGCCCAGAGGTGACCGTCGCGCAGCGCCTTGCCGATGATCACCTCGGTCAACTGATCGATAAGACCGTTGTGCTCCGCCAGCGGGATGAAGCGAGCCGGCGAGATGAGGCCGTACTCCGGGTGCTGCCAGCGGGCCAGCGCCTCCATGCCGACCCAGTCCCCGGTGTCGAAACTCACCTTGGGCTGATACCAGGGCAGCAGCTGGTCCTGATCCATGGCTTGACACAGCTCGCCCAGGGTGAGGTGATAGCCGTCCTCCTCCTGACTGCGCGCCATCTCTGGACGCCAAGCCGCGATCAGCTGGGCGATCTGCTGGGCCGAGGCGGGCTTGTCGATGCGTCCCAGCACCTGCAGACCATAGGCCCGGCTCATGCGCAGCACGGCATCGACCACGTCGTCCTCCAGGGCGCTGGACAGCACAATGCCACCGCGAAACCCGCCAAGGGAGAGGCGTCGCAGCAGGGCCATGCCATCCATACCTGGCATGCGCAGGTCGCAGAACAGGATGTCCACCTGATGGTGCTGGCACTGTGCCAGCGCCTCCTCACCGTCCTGCGCCTCGAGCAGCCGGCCGTAGCCAAGGCCGCGGATCTGGTGCATCAGGGCCTTGCGCTGGAAGCTGTGATCCTCCACCACCATGATCATCAAGTCATGCCGTGCATTATTCATCGAGCCATAACCCCGTTTCATTTCTGATAGTGTCCATCAATCCCTGTACCGTCCGACCCAGTTCGTCGAGCCTGTCCACCTGCTTCAATCGGGCGGCCGCTTCCAGCCTGGCAGCCTCCTCTGCCAGATCCATCTGACCCACCATGCGGGCGGCACCCTTGATGCGGTGGGCGGTCTCCACCAGCGCCTGGGTATCCTGCCTCGCCAGGGCCTGTTTCATGTCCTCGCCATCCTGTTCATTGGCTTCCAGATATTCGATGGCCATGCTGCGCGCCACCCCCTCATCGCCGAACAGGGTCAACCAGCTTATGCCGGGCGCCTGGGCCCGGGCTTGCCGGGGAGAGATTGCCTCCTCTTGTGCCCCGGGCAAGGGTAACCAGCGCACCAGGATCTGGCGCAGAGCCTCCAGGCTGTAGGGCTTGAGCAGCATGTCGTTCATGCCGGCCTCCCGCATCTGCTCGATCGCCTCCTCCGAGGTATCGGCCGTGACCCCGATAATGGGGGCCTCATCTCCCGCAGTACGCAAGGCCCGTGCCAGGGCATAGCCATCCTTCACCGGCATGTGGCAATCCGTCAACAGCAGGGCAAAATCCTGCCCCTGCCAGGCGCGCAGCGCCTTCTCCCCGTCATCCACCACTTCGGGCTCCAACCCCAGAATAGCAAGCTGGCGAGCCAGCAGCGCGCGGTTGACGGGATGATCGTCCGCCACCAGCACGCGGCCGCCGAGCTTCTCCCCGGGTACTTGCAACGCCGGGCTCGGCCCCTGGCTCAAGAGCTGCTGGCAGGTTTCCAGCAGCAGATCGGGATAGAGGGGGGACTGTCCGAGCCGCCACCAGGCATCGCTGTCCATGCGGCCACGCAGGGCCTCATGGGGGGAGAGTACTATGCCCTTGAGGGCAGATCGCTGCAAATGGGTAAGCCAGTCTCCGCCGAGGGTCTGCTCCAGAAAGCTCTCCTGCGCCAGCAGATACCCCGAGGGAGGCTGCTGCCACTGGCGAGCATCCAGCCGCTGCAAGGTGGCGCCGAAGCGCGCCATCACCGACGGCAAGGCCTCATCCTCGCCGTACCACCACCATGTCTGGCCGGCCAGGGGCGGCGCATCCCACTGGCTGTCGGCCAGGGGGATCGCGAAGGTCACCGTCGTGCCTATTCCGGGTTTGCTCTCCAGCGTCAGGCTGCCACCCATCTTCTGGGTCAACTGATCGCAGATGGCGAGCCCGAGCCCGGTGCCGCCGAAGCGCCGGTTGATGTCCGACTCCACCTGCTTGAACGGGATGAAGAGGTTCTCCTGCTGCTCCGTCGCGATGCCGATCCCGGTGTCCCGCACCCGCAGGGTGAGCCTGTTGTCGTGGTAGTCCACCAGGATGGCAATCTCCCCCGCCTCGGTGAACTTCACCGCGTTGTTCAACAGGTTGGAGATCACCTGACCCACCCGCACCGCGTCTATGCTGGCCTGATCCGGCACCGCCAGCCCCCATGCCAGCGTCACGTTGAGCCCCTTGCCATAGGCCAGGGCCGCATGGCCGCGGATGACGTCGCAGATGACCGAGGTCAGCCGGCAATGGTGAGGATGCAGCTGCAGTTGCCCCGCCTCCATCTTGGAGAAGTCCAGGATGTCGTTGACCAGATAGAGCAGATGGTTGGTGGAGGTCGCAATATTGCGCAACATGTAGCGCTGATCGTCGTCCAGCGCGCTCATCTGCAGCAACTCCAGCATGCCGTGCATGCCGGAGATGGGGGTGCGCAGCTCATGGCTCATGGTGGCGAGGAATCGACTGCGGGCCTGGGTGGCCTCCTCCGCGACCCGCCTGGCCTCGCGCAGCTCCAGTTCCTGGCGCTTGAGCTTGGTGATGTCCTGCACCACCCCGTTCAGGATGACCCCGTCCATTCCCTCCTGATGTACGAAGTGACCCCGGATCTGCAGGTAGCCAGGCTGTCCCTGACGCTGGATCTCCACTTCCAGATCCAGCGGCTCCATGGCCCTGGCATGGCGTGCGACCGTGGCCACGAACTCCTCTTGAGCCTGTCCTTTCAGCCCCAGGATAGTGGATCCCCGGGTCATCTCGGTCACCGGATCCGTGTCATGGCCCATCATCTCCTTAAGCCCCTGGGAGGTGTAGAGGAAGCGCCCCTCGCCCGGCCCCAGCCACTGATACTGATAGACGACACCCGGCATGCTGTCGGTGATCTGGGTCAGCCGGGTCTGGGCCTCCTGGGCCGCAAACCTCGCCTGCTCCAGCTCGGTCACGTCGGTCAGCACGGTCAGGATCCCGAGTCGCTTGCCGTCGGGCCCCACGAACAGGCGTTTGGTGTAGATCATCTGGTGCAGGCTGCCGTCTTCCTTCTGGTGCTCGCCACGGCCACGCAGCTCCTCCCCGCTCTCCCACACCCGGGCATCCTCTTTCATGACCTTGATCCGGATCGCCTCCGGCAGCTGATGCTGGAGCAGCCGCTCGTAGGAGCCCTTCAGGTTCTCTCCCCCGAAGAAAACCTGTCGGTACGCCTGGTTCGTCATCGCGACCTCGTAGTGCTCGTTGGTCAGTACCACCAGGTTCGGCAGGGCATCGAGCATCATCTGGACGAACGCCAGCTGCTCCTCGAGCCGCCGCTCCGCCTCCCGTCGCTGACTCATCTGGCGGCGCAACGTCCGGTTCCAGCCCAGGAACAGCAGCAGGCTTAACAGGAAGAGGCCGACTCCGAGGGAGGACCAGAGCAGCACCTTGTGGGGATCCAGCCCCGTCTGTATGGTCAGGGAGAGCCACTTCTTCTCCAGGGCGGTCAGCTCCTCCGGCGGCAGGGAGAGCAGCACCTTGGTCATGATCTGCTGCAGCATGGGATCCTGCAGGTGCGTGGCCATGGCGATGGGAACCCGCAGATCGCTGCCGGAGAAGACCACCTGGTAGCGATCGCTGAATCCCTTCTGCAGCGACTGCCCAAGCAAGGTCACCCCCATCAGCACATAGTCGACCTTCTGCGCATCCAGCAGCGGCAACAGTTCGGCGTCACTCCCGACGGCAACGGACTCGGCCCCCATTTCCCTCAGCAGGGACTGCTCCACCGAGCCTCCCACCATGCCCACCCGGCGTCCCTTCAACTCCTTGAGGTTGGCCAGCTCGGCCGTGCCCTGCCTGGCCACGACCACCCGGTTGAGGGAGGCGAAGTGGGGGGTGAAGCGGGCGAACTGCTGCCGCTCCGCGGTTGGCGTCATGGCCGGGATCAGATCCAGCTTGTGTCCCTGGAAGAGCTCGACGGTCTGGGCCCAGCTCCTGGTCGGCACCAGGGTAAACTGGAGCCCGGCACGCTGGCTCATCATCGCCAGCAGGTCGGCGACGAACCCCTTGAGCCGCCCCTGATCGTCGAGCTCGCTCATGCCGGTCCACTGCGGAGCGACCCCGTAGCGGATCACCGGGTGCGTTTGCAGCCACGCCTGCTCCTGCGCCGTGAAGGCAATCGCCCTGCTCTCCTGCACCAGGTCGTAGTCGAGAATGCCCCCCGCCTCCAGGATGCGGCGGCGCTCCAGAGGGGATATGTCGTCGAGGGCACGCTCCAGCAGCCCCTGCAGGGGCCCCTGATCCGGGGCGACCGCCATGGTGAGCGAGGAGTCCCTCATCCAGTCCACCGTGGTCAGGGTCATGCCCGCCATGGCTTGCAGGCGACTCAACATGGGGAGATCTGCCAGGTAGGCGTCCGCCCTCCCCTCCTTGAGCATGAAGATAGCCTCGTCCCGGCTGTCGACCGTGACCAGGTTCGAGATGCCAAGGTGCAGCAGCGCGTCGCAGGCGCCGACGCCGAAGACGCAGACCCAGCGCATTCCGTAAGCCTCCTCCAGGGAGAGGCTCTCCCGTCCCCCGATCAGCAGGACGGCGCGGGGCAGCGCCATCAGCTCGGTGGTGAACAGCATCCGCAAGGTGCGGGTCGGGCTCGGCGACGCGCCGAACAGCATGTCTATCTCGCCATCCAGCAAGGCCTGCTGCAGCGCCGCGTTGCTGGCATAGGTCCGGTAGTGGACCCCGAGCCCCAACCGCTGCGCTATCAGCAAGGCAAACTCGTTCAGGGGACCGGTGAAGTTGCCCCGGCCATCGGTATAGACATAGGGCGGCCAGGCCGTCGTCGGCATGCCGATCACCAGTTCGTCGTGGGTCGCGAGCCAATGCTGCTCGGCCGGTGTGAAGACGCTTCTGTCCATGTAAGACGAATGCGCCGTCGCCACCAGGCTACAGCAGGTCAACCAGCAGAACAGGATGAGGTGGCAACAGCGGCGGAACATAATCAACTCCCTGACAGACTGGGGGGATCATAGGGGGTTTGACCCCTTTAAAACATATAAATTGCCGTCGTGCCCGGGGGCAAAGAAAAATGGCAGGCCCAGGCCTGCCATCCACGAGATGGGGGGCTTGTGCCCCTCCCCTCAGGTTATTCGATTCCCGAGCCGGAAACCGGTTTGAAACTCCCGCTCACGGATATGGGCGACGTGCACTTGTTGTCCTTCCAGCCCGATGTCCTTGAGCAGGGCCGGGGAGAGGTGCAGGTAGCTGACGCGACGCTCCAGCCGGGTGATCCGTTTTTGAACCAGGGTCTCGACGTGGCGCAGCAGGGTGAGTTCGATAGACATAATCATCTCCAGTTGAACGTGCGGTTCTCCCGGAGAGAGGTGATCACCCTGCGGGACAACCGCGGGTGATGGAAAAGCAGGTGTTACCTGTTCCCTCCACGCGGTGAATAAAGAGCACGAGTCTTCGCGCTGCCAGAGCAGCGATCGAACGCAACGTTTAGCATGGAATGTTGCATATTCGTCTCCTTACCGTGTGAAAGTTGAACAAGTTGCCACAGTGTAAAAAAACACCGAATTTTACGCAATATCGCTCCCACCCATATGGGTGGGGGCAAGACACCGTCATATGCCGGACAACAGCCGGAACTCCTCCAGCGCATAGGTATCCGTCATGCCGCTCACGTAGTCGAGCAGCAGGCGCACCCGGTAGTACCACTCCTGCTCGGCCTCCTCGTCGAAACGGGGATCCCGGCTCGCCACCGCCAGCCGATACGCCTTGAGGTGGCGGGCCGACAGGCGGTGGAACAGCCGCCTCGCAAAGAAGAGCTCGCTGCCCCCGTCACCGGCCAGCAGCCGCTCGAACTGGCTGGCAGGCAGGGCCAGCAGACAGGCATAGGTGGAGAGCACGCCGCGCAGGGCGGCATAGCCCTCCAGCTCCAGGGCCTCCACCTCGGGGCGCATGAACACCTGCGCCTTCGCGACTTGTTTGAGCACATCCAGCACCCGGGCCGCCGGGGCCTGGCCGTGCAGCAGCGCCCTGGGGTAGGCGCCGCTCAGTATGGTCTCGTGCTCGCTCACATAGGTGTGGGCCGCCAGCGCCACCAGATCCCGGGTCAGCTGCTGGCGGAAATGGGGGAAGAAGCCCCGACCCGAGGCCAGTGCCTCGTCGAGCAGGGCGGCCATGTAGTCCCCCCGGTCGGCCGTGCGCAGCGCCGTCAGCAGCTCCCCCTGGGTGAGGATATGCCTGTCCACCGCATCCTCCAGATCCGCGATGCAGTAGGAGATGTCGTCCGCCGCCTCCATGATGTAGACCAGCGGATGGCGGCACCCGGGCGCCAGCCCCAGGCTCTGACCGAGGGCGCTGTAGAGAGGTTGCTCGCTGAAGAAGATGCCGCGCTTGCTGGTCCAGCCGTGATGCTGGCCATATCCTTGGGGGCTGTGCAGCCCCGGCTGGGGCTGCTGCGGATACTTGCACAGGGCCGCCAGCTGGCCCAGGGTGAGGTTCAGCTCGTGCAGGCTGTGCACCAGCCGCAGGCTCTGGGCATTGCCGTCGAACACCAGCAGATCCTGGCGAAGCTCGGCCCACTGGGCGCTCGGCAGCCGATCGTGGGCGCGAGCGAAGAGGCCGTCCAGCTCCTGTGCCAGCCACTGGCTCATCACCTGCTCGCCGAAGTGGCCGAACGGCGGGTTGCCCACGTCGTGCAGCAGGCAGGACATCTCCACCAGATTGATAAAGGCCCCCTCGCACACCGTGTTGGCAGGCAGCAGGGACAGGATGCGTCGGCTGATCTGGCGACCGGTCTCCTGCACCTCCAGAGAGTGGGTGAGGCGGCTGCGTACCGAGGCCTTCACGTCCAGGGGGAAGACCTGGGTCTTCTGCTGCAAGCGGCGCACCGGCGCCGCCTGCACGATGCGGGCGCGATCCTGTTCGGTCGCCTCCAGCAGGCTGCCGTCGCCCCAGGGGTGGATGCGCTCGGGGGTTATCAAACGGTCATACATGGTGTGGCTCCTTGCCAGCGGCTCCCGGTGGCGTCACGACAGCAACCAGCGCCGCAGGCGAGCGATATCGCCCGGGTATTCCCGGCGCAGCGTCTCAATCCAGTCTTCCACGTTCTCCCACCAGGCGGGGTGATCCGGGCTCTGGATAAGCTGGGCCGTCTGCTGCAGCCGGCGCAGGCCGATGGACCCCGCCGCCCCTTTTATCTTGTGTGCCTCCTCCACCACGCCAGCCTGATCCCGGGCGATCATGTTGGAGTCGAGCACCGCCATGTAGTCCGGCATCATCTTCTCGAACAGCTCGACGCTGGAGAGCAGCACCGGCTTGCCGACCGTGCTGGCGTAATCGGTGAGGAAGGGCAGATCCAGCAGCGCATCCTGGTGGTGGGCATCGTCCTGCTCGTCCGCCTCGTCGTCGGCTAGATCCGCAAACAGGTGACCAATCACTTCCCGCACCGCCCTGGAGCCGAGCGGCTTGTTGATCACGTCCTGCATGCCGTGATCCCGGTAGTACTGGCGATCCCCGGTGGCGTTGGCGGTGAGTGCCACCATGGGGGGCAGGCTGTCGCCATAGCGCGCCAGCAGCTGCTCCGCCACATCGAAGCCGGTCATATCCGGCAGCTGGATGTCGAGCAGGATCAGATCAAAATCGTCCGGATTGGCCATGGCCAGCGCCTCTGCGCCATCCCGCGCCACCTTGACCTGGTGGCCGAGCTTGTTCAGCAGGGCGCAGGCCACGGTCACGTTGAGCTCCACGTCCTCCACCAGCAGGATGTCGAGGGAGGGCATCTCGGGCTCCGGGGCCGCGGCCTGGGGCTCGACGCACGCCACCTCCAGCTCGGCGGTGAAGCAGGAACCCTCACCCGGATCGCTGTCCACATAGAGCTGGCCCCCCATGGCCTGCACCAGCTGACGGGAGACCGCAAGACCGATGCCGGTGCCGGTGGCGTGCTTCTTGCCCTGCACCTGGTAGTACATGGCGAAGATCTTCTCTTGCTGGGCACGGGGAATGCCTACCCCGGTGTCCTCCACCTCGAAGTGCAGCGCCAGCTTGCCCGGCGCGTCGGCGGCGTGGGCGAGGCAGCGCACCGTTACCCCTCCTTCGTCGGTGAACTTGACCGCGTTGCCCACCAGGTTCCACAGCACCTGGCGCAGCCGGGTACCGTCCGCCATCACGAACTGCGGCATGTCGCCATCCCGGTCGAAATGCAGATAGAGCCCCTTCTGCTCCGCCTGGATACGCGACAGCGTCTCCAGCTCGTCGAGGAAGGCGGGCAGATCCAGGGGGGCCGGCGCGATTTCCAGCCGACGCCGGTCCAGCTTGTCCAGATCGATGATGTCGTTGAAGATGTTGCCGAGCGTCACCGCACTCAGGTGGATGGTCTTGAGCTGCTGCTGCTGTTTCGCATCCAGCGGCGTGTCCATCAGCATCCGGCTCAGGCCGACGATGCCGTTCAAGGGGGTGCGCAGCTCGTGGCTGATGGTGGAGATGAAGGTGGTCTTGTCCCGGCTCGCCTTCTCCAGCTTGTCCTGGTACTGCTTGCGCTCGGTGATGTCACGGCCAAAGCCGAGCAGGCCGAGACGCTTGCCGAAGCGGTCGAAGAAGGGCACCTTGCGCAGCTCGAAGTAGGCCTTGCGACCGTCCGGGTACTCCAGCCACTGCTCGTAGGTGAGGGGTTCGTTGCTGGCGAAGACCTGCTTGTCGGTCTCCACCACCTTGCTGGCGATGTCGTGCTTGTAGACGTCGAAGGGGGTCAGACCGATGAGTTCCGCCTCCACCTTGCCGGTCAGCTCCTCCATGGCGCGGTTGCAGCCGGAGAACTGCTCGTCCTCGTTGCGGTAGTAAACCAGGTCCGGCGAACAGTCGATGAAGGAGCGCAGCAGGGCGGTGCGCTCCCCCAGGTGCAGCTGGGCCTTCTCCCGCTGGAACACCTCGTTCTCCAGATCCTCGATGGCCTGCTGGCGCAGGGTCTCAGCCCGGTTGGTCTCGGCGATCTGGGCGTTGAGGCGGCTGATGTTCTCCTGCAACTGGCTGTTGAGCTCGAGGTCCCGCTCCCGCATGTCCTGCAGCTTGCGCACCATGCGGGTCAGCCGCTGACGGGAGTCCTCCAGCTGATCCACCACGATGGAGAGGAAGTAGACGGCCCAGGGGGTCACCAGCAAGCCGAAGAAGACCGAGCGTACCAGGTCGACGATGTCCACTGTGCCGCGCAGAAACAGGGTCACGCCCATCTGGATGGAGACCGCCAGCACTATGATGCCGGTCGCCAGGAGCATGCTGAATCGCACCAGCCCCAGCTTGGTCATCAGGTCGACGTAATATTGCGCCCAGGATTTGATCTGCTTCATCGCGGTGTTTTCTCCCCTTTTATTGCGCAAACAGGATACCAGTACGGCGCCCTGAACTCTTGCCCGCCGCACCATAAATTATTGATTAACGTCACACTCCGACTGGAGTAGCATGCCCGCCATGCGTCAGTCAGCGCCGGTTCAGCCTGCCAGGCCGGATCTTGCTGACTCCCTTGTCATCCGTTATGTCAGGAGCACTCCCGATGCGCAATCATGTTCTGTTGAGTCTTGGCCTGCTGGTCGCCAACGCCGCCCACGCCGATCTGGGGGAGATCCCCCGGGTGTCGGGCTGGTCAGGCTTCCTGCTGGGCGGGGTCAACGCCACCAGCTACGAGTCCAACTTCTATGCCGGCGATGACAGCAACAGCCGCATCCAGGATCTCGGCTCCCCCGACAGCGAGAGCGGCCTGAGCCCCCTCATCAACGCCGACATCCGCTACACCTTCGCCGATACCCGCACCCAGGTGTTCCTCGGCAACCTGATCCAGGACGCGGTGCGCTTCGACTTCACCCAGCAGTTCGGCCTGCGCCAGGAGATGGGCGACAAGGGCATAGTCGCGACCTCTCTGGTGTTCAACCTCATGCCGGTGAAGCTGTGGAGCGATCCCTTCGCCACCGGGGTGGATCGCAGCGAGACCGATCTCGAGTCGAAGGGGGTGCGTTTCGCCTGGGACAGGATCTGGGGCAGCAACTTCTACGGCACACTGACCAGCCGGGAAGTGGAGCTCGACGAGGAGCGCAGCGGCCAGCAGTACGACCTGACCCACGGCACCCACTACGCCCCCATGCTGGATCGCAACGGCAAGATCCACGCTATTGAGCTCTCCTACCAGTGGCACCTCGCCGGCAACCAGCTGCTGGAGCCCGCGATCCTCTACAAGGAGGCAGATCTCGACGGCAGCGCAGAGAGCTACCAGAACACCGGCCTGCAGCTGACCTATGCCAAACGCGGCCCCCAGTGGTCCATCGTAAGCAACGTCTATGGCGGCAAGCGCAAGTATGACGAGGCGAACCCCCTGTTCGGCCAGCGCGCGGATGCCAGCGAGTTCGCCCTCAATGGCACCTTCTTCTGGCACAACCTGTTCGGGGTGAAGTCCCTCTCCTCCACCTTCACCCTGGCCTACTCCAGCGCCGACTCCGACATCGACTTCTACGACAGCCACGCCACCCGCGTCAGCACCGGCCTGCTCTACAACTTCTAGGCCCTTTGCCAACGAGAAAGGCCACCCTCTGGGTGGCCTTTTTCATGTCTTGTGCCTGCGCGGTCAGATGCCGAGGGAATCCAGCAGATCGTCGTGCTCGTTGCTCGCCGGGGCGGCGGCCGGGGCCGGCTTGGCCGCCAGCTTGGCCTGGGCGATCAGCTCGTCAGGATCGACCTCCTCCTGCACGCCGCCATCGTGAATCCGGATGAACTCCGTCTTGTCCATGGCCAGCTCCAGATAGAAGATGTTGTTGCTGGCGGTGAAGAAGGTGACCCGGCGGGTCTCGGGGTTGTCCAGGTTGGTGTCCACGCTCAGCATCACCTGCTTGTTCAGGGCCAGCATCTTGGGCTGATTCTGGGTGATGTGGGTCTGCAACTCGCGCCCCACCTTGGTGGTGAAGCTGCCGACGATCTGGTTCATCAGCTCGCCCATGACGTTGCTCACCTCGTCCGAGGTATGGGAGATGGCGAGATCCTCCTTGGAGAGCCCCATGCTCAGCATGTAGCTCTCATAGAGCTCCATGGCCGCGGCGGCGGAAAAGTTGATCACCACCAGGCCGGAGAAGCCGCCGTCAAACAGCACGAAGCAGCCGATGTCAGGCTTGAGGCAGGTCTTGCTGATCCGTTGCACCATGCCGGAGAAGCGCACCTGGGTCTGGGTCGCCGCACTCAATACGCTCGTCACCGAATTGCACAGACTCAGCAGCACATCCTCTGTGGTCAATACGGCATCATCCTCGGATCTTGTCACTATCATGGAACCTTCCTGCTGATCGAAAAAATAGGCTTGTCTCGCTGGCCGCCCATGTCATCACGCACGGGCGCGAGACGCTAACAGATTGCATGCTCCCGATGCGCAAAGCGGGAGCCACCTCTCACTTGATGCAATTATCGTCCGGCCAGGGCTGGAATCCAGCGAGGGGAAGCAACCGGGTTCGCCAGTTATCGGCCGCGGTTTGCAATGCTTGCGCCTCATAGGGCACGGCGGGGTGAGCACCCCAGATGGGACCTGGCCAGGCGGCATCCGAAGCGAAGCGGGCGACGTGGTGCAGGTGCAGCTGGGGCACCATATTGCCGAGGGCCGCCACGTTGATCTTGTCCGGGTTCAGCGCCTGCTCCATCAGGGTGGCAACGGCGCAGGACTCCTGCATCAGCTGCTGCTGCTGCGCAGGGGGCAGGTGGTGGATCTCCCGCAGGTTGGCGACCCTGGGCACCAGGATAAGCCAGGGATACTGGCTGTCCCTGGCCAGCAGGACGCGGCAGAGGGGCAGATCCCCGAGGACACGGGTATCCGCCTGCAGGCGGGGATGCAATTCGAACATGGGGGCCTCGCTGGTCAACATGGGCACGTCAGGGGATGAGAGTGCCCACGTTACTGCAACGGGAGGCAAACTTAAAGGCGGGGCACAGCCCAGCCGATGAAGCGCTTGCGAAGCTCGGGGTCCGCCTGCAGGAAGAGCTGCTGCAACTGCCCTTCCAGGGCGCTGGCCGGGACTGTGGCTGCCTGGGGCATCGGGGTAGACTGGGCGACCGGAGCCACGCTGGCCAGCACCGCAGCGCCCGTGCCACGATTGTACTCCATCAGCCTGGCATGCCAGTCCATGCCTATCTGCATCCCCTGCACCACCAGCACATCCTGCTGCACGCCAAGGGGCTGCCCACCGGCCACCAGGCCCAGGGTCGGCGCACTGGCGTAGCGCTCCATCCCCTTCTCGTCGCTGGGCACAGTGGCCTGCAGACGCACCGACTGCCCGCTGGCCTCGTAACGAAGCACCTGGGGCTCGGAGCGGATCTGGCGATCGTTGTCGCTGCTGTTGCGGCTCGGGATCACCCCCTCATAGCGCACCAGCAACTGCTGAACACCGTCGGCCAGCACCGCGTGCTGCTCGTCCTGCACCTTGCCCGCACTCACCGCCAGGATCTGGAAATCCCGGGGCACCTCTACCCTGACCTCGGCCTGCACACCGGCGCAGCACAGCAGCGCAACGCCAGCCCAACCCTGATGACGCTTCATTCCCTGTCTCTCTCCTTTCGCGATGATGGCGCAGGGTAGCAGCCCCATATGACAGAAAAATAACGGCCCCCTGGCTCACCTCATCGCAGCAGGTAGTGGGGGCGCTCGGCGAACCACTGGGCCAGCACCTGCTTGAACAGCCGGATCTTGCGCGGCACCCGCCGCTGCTGGGCGTGCAGCACATGGATAGGGTGCAGCCCGGTCTGCCAGCTCTCCAGCACCGGCACCAGCTCCCCCCTGGCCAGGCTGGCCTCCACCAGCATCAGGGGGCACTTGGCAAAGCCCATGCCCGCCCGGGCCAGCTGCAGCACAGTGCTGTAGTGGTTGGCCCGCACCTTCCCTTGCACCAGGATGTGCGCCTCCTCCTCCCCCTTTCGAAAGTGCCACTGTTCCCAGTCCGGGTTGTGCCCCTGCAGCAGGCAGGGGCGCCCTCCCAGCTCATAGGGAGTGGCGGGGACCCCCTCCCGGGCCAGCAAGGCGGGGCTGGCCACCACCACGTCCTTCAACTGCCCGAGGGAGAGCGCTACCAGATTGTCGGGGATGCGGCTCATGGCGCGCAGGGCGATGTCATGCTCCCCCTGGCTCATGTCGATCATGGCGTTGGTGAAGTTGAGCTCCACCTGGACGCCGGGGCAGAGCTCGGCGAAGCGGGCAAGCAGATCGCTCACCATGCTGTCCCCCGTGCTGACCGGGCAGGTGAACCGCAGTCGGCCGCCGTCCTCCTCGGTCAGGGCCTGGATGTCCTGCTCCGCCTGGCGGGCCAGTGCGAAGATCTCCCCCGCCTGCTGATAGAGGGTCTTGCCCGCCTCGGTCAGGCTCAGCCGGCGCGTCGTGCGCTGCAGCAACTGGGCATTGAGGGAGGACTCCAGGGCGCTGACGTGGCGGCTCAGCATCCCCTTGCTCACCCCCAGGGTATCGGCAGCGGCGGAGAAGCTGCCCCGCCGCACCACCTCATAGAAACTGCTCAGATGGGCGATGTCCATCCATTAGCTCCAATACGGAAACAATGGGTTCATCATAAGCGCTTTTTCTCTCTTTTCATCCAGCTATCATCAACCTATCCCAACCAGGAGTGACGCAGATGAAAATTGTGATTGTGGGTGCTTCCGGCACCATAGGCTCCGCCGTGAGCGACCTGCTGGCCAAGGAGCACCAGGTGATCCGGGTCGGCCACAGCCGGGGCGATGCGACCGTCGACATGCGGGACCAGGCCTCCATCCAGGCGCTGTTCGACCAGATCGGGACCTTCGACGCCCTGGTGGTCGCCAGCGGCAGCGTCGCCTTCAACGCCCTGACGGAGATGAGCGACGAGCAGTGGCAGCTGGGCCTCCAGAGCAAGCTGATGGGCCAGATCAACCTGACCCGGGCCGCCATCCCCCACTTGAGCGATCGGGGATCCATCACCCTCATCAGCGGCATCCTGAGCGAGGACCCCATCAACTGGGGGGTGAGCGCCACCACCATCAACGGTGCCATCGAGCACTTCGTGAAGGCGGCCGCCTGCGAACTGCCCCGGGGGCTGCGCATCAACGTGGTGAGCCCCACCGTGCTGGAAGAGTCCATGGGTAAATACGCCGACTTCTTTCCGGGCTTCGTGCCTGTGCCCGCCGCCAGGGTGGCCCAGGCCTACAAGAAGTCGGTGCTGGGAGTGCAGACCGGCCAGATCTTCCGGGTCAATGGCTGAACTCACCGGACACACCAATGAAAACGGGCCCCGTCATGGGGCCCGTTTCCTTATCCGTTTTGAGAACACCTCGCCCGCCATCAGCAAACGTTTGTTCACCAGCGGCAAAAAATGCGCCCGGTCTCAGTCGATCAGACCGTACTGCTCGTGCAGCACCTCGATGATCTCCTGCTTCGGATTGGCACTGCGCACCAGCGGCTGACCGATGATCTTCTCGGCGATCCCCACATAGGTGTTGGAGATGTCCATCATCACCTCGGTCGGCAGCTTGTTGTCCCGGGCCAGGGCGAAGCGCTCCGGCATGCGGTTCTTGTTGAGCAGGATGTCCGGATCCGGGAAGTGGTTGAGCAGCCACTGGCGGAAGCCCTCTTTGGACTTCTCCACGATCTCTCCATGACGCAGGGCGGCGCCATCCCAGATACGGGAACTGTCGGGGGTGCCCACTTCGTCCATGTAGATCAGCTTCTCGTTGCCGGCGGCGTCGGTCACGTAACCGAACTCGAACTTGGTGTCGACGAAGACCTGATCCAGCGCAGCCAGCGCCTCGCTGATGACGTTGAAACCTTCCTTGAGCAGCGCCTCGTAGCGGTCGATGTCCGCCGGGGAGCGGAAGCCGAACGCCTGGTAGTGACGCGCGATGTCGCTGCGGGAAACGTTGACGTCGTCCGCTTCCGGCACACCGTCCAGCCCCTTGAGGATCCCCTTGGTGGAGGGGGTGATGAGGATCTCGGGCAGCTTCTGATCCTTCTTGAGCCCTTCGGGCAGGGTGATGCCGCAGAACTCGCGCTCGCCATCCTTGTAGGCACGCCACATGGAGCCGGTGATGTACTGGCGGGCGATGGCCTCGATCATCACGGGACGGGCTTTTTGCACTATCCAGACGAAGGGGTGCGGGATGTCCAGGATGTGGCTGTCCGCCAGCCCCTTCTCCTTGAATAGCTTGAACCAGTGGCTGGAGATGGCGTTGAGCGCCGCGCCCTTGCCCGGGACGCCGTTCAGGCCGTCCACCCCTTGCCAGATGCAGTCGAAGGCCGAGATGCGGTCGCTGATCACCATGAGGGCCAGCGGCGTATCGGCCGGCACATCATAGCCTTTCTCTTTGATGAGTCGGGCACTGTCTGCGGGGGTCAACCAGTAGACGCTGCGCACTTTGCCGGAATGGACAGGTTTATCGGTACGGATCGGCAAATCGTCGTTCACCGCCAATACTTGATCTGCAAGACTCATGGCTAATAACACTTCCTGTTGTGGGACTAGTAAGACAGGCGCACAGGCCCCTGTCTGTGGGGGATTCTCATCATCAAGCCCGAAGGCTCCTTGCCGTCGGCCCGACATGCAGGCCCTGCGGCGAGTCGGGCATAACAAAACAGGGGCGCGAGGCCCCTGTTTTCATGCTTATTTTGTTCCCTGATCGGCCAAGCCCTTGGCAAAGGCCTCGGACAGGCTGATGTACATCTGGGAGATGACGCCAGACGAGACAGGCTTCTTGTCCTTGTCGAACAGGGTGATGGAGGTCTTGCCCCCCGCCATCTCACCGAGCTGGAAGCGGTACTTGTCTTCCTCCAGCTTGAACGGTTCGGCACCCTTGGCCTGCCAGAATTCGCTGCCCGGATCGTCATACTCGACGTCGATCCAGCCCAGGGACTGCTGGGTATCCTTGATGGTGAAGCCGTAGGCCGGCAGCACCTGGTTGAGGCGGCGCCAGACCTGGTCAAACGACCCCTCGGCAATCCAGGCGCTCAGCTCGTTGTTGTCCAGTCCCAGCTGCAGCCCCATGCCATCGCTGGACTTGTGCTGTTCCCGGGCCTTGAGCTGCTTGTCGTAATAGAGGGAGAACTGGTTCAGGGCACGGGTCGCGTAGCGCTGGGCATCGGCCGGCGTCAGCTCGGTGCTGGTCTCGCCATCGATGGTCTCTTCGTGATCCAGCACCCGTACCGACATCATGGTGGCGTGGCGCTGCACATCATTCTTCAAGACGAACTGGTAGCGCTGGCGGATCTGGAAGTCATCATCCTCTTCCGCCCAGCCATCAAGCACGGCGGAGTTGTCGAACCAGCCGGTCTGCAAGACTCCAGCCTGCTGATCCAGCCTCTCGGTGGTGACCTTGTGTTCGGCCAGGAAGTTCATCAGGAAGGCCCAGGTGTCGCGCTCGACGCTCTGGCTGGTGCTCAGGGCATAGAAGGCCACTGTGGGTTCGCTGGCATTGGCCACTACCTGGCTACCCGGTACCACGGTCAGCAGCTGGGCAGGCGGACGCACGTCCACCTTGGCCCCGAGGGCCCCCTCACGGCTGCTTTCCGGCAGGGCGGGAATGTCGAAATTGCTGTTAAAGGCGGGGGTACTCAACCCGGCGGGCACAAGGAAGGCGCGGCCTTCGAGGCGGCTCTCTTCATACTCGAAACCACGGTTGGCCATCTTGCGATCCTGAGGCGAGCTACAGGCGGCCAGCACGGCCACCGTCGCGACACTCAGCACCAGGCGCGCTGCATTTCCCTTTCCATTTGCTTTAAACACTCGCCATCAACTCCGCAGTCGTCAGTGCTCGCGCCATCGCCTGTTCTCCCTCTGGGGTGAGGTCGGTCAAGGGCAGGCGCAAGGTCGCCGTCGCCATCAATCCCAGCCGGGCACAGGCCCATTTCACCGGAATGGGACTCGGTTCGCAGAACAGAGTCTGATGCAACGGCATCAATCGATTGTTGATGTCATGAGCCTGCCCGGCATCACCGGCCAGCGCAGCACGACACATGTCGGCCATCTGGGGCGCCGCAATATTGGTGGTGACCGAAATGACTCCGTCGCCCCCCTGCAGCATAAAATCACATCCGCTGGCATCATCGCCACTATAAAGCGCAAAATCCGGCCCGCACAGCTCGCGCAGCAGCGGGGTGCGACTCAGATCGCCGGTCGCCTCTTTCAAACCGATGATGCCGGGCACCCTGGCCAGACGGGCCACCGTCTCAGGTTTGAGGTCACAGCAGGTGCGACCGGGCACATTATAGAGAATTTGGGGCAGACCACTAGCCTCGGCGATCGCACAATAGTGACGATAGAGGCCTTCCTGGGTGGGTTTGTTGTAATAGGGGGTGACCGAGAGACCCGCCACCACGCCGGTGCTGGCGAAACGCCTGGAGAGGGCGATGGCGTGGGCCGTGTTGTTGGAACCGCATCCTGCGATGACCGGAATGCGTCCTGCGGCATACTCCACCGTCTTTTCGACGACGGCGATGTGTTCCTGTTCGCTCAGGGTGACCGACTCTCCCGTCGTGCCCACCGCAACGATGGCACTGGTGCCGGCATCGACATGATATTCAACCAGTGCAGCCAGACTGCTCCAATCGATGTCACCCGAGGCCAGCATGGGGGTAACGAGCGCAACAATACTACCGCGTAACATGGATAATTCTCCCGATTTTCAGGGGCGTAATGGTAAAGCTGCCCCTTTTGAAAAACAAGGGAGGCAAGGGACAAGCCGTGTTACCATCCGCCACAAAACGTATGGATGCACGAGGGCAGGACAGGGCCCGGAGCAGGGTGTCATGCCCGCCAGCAACGCTCGCTGTCTCCGCATTCGCAATAAATGGACGAGAGACGATTTATGACTCACTACCTGGTCGTAACGGCCATCGGCACGGACAGGCCTGGCATCGTCAATGAGGTGACCCGACACGTCAGTGGCTGCGGTTGCAACATTGTCGACAGCCGTCTTGGCATCTTCGGCAACGAATTCACCTTCATCATGCTGCTGTCCGGTGACTGGAACAGTCTGATGCAGCTCGAAATCAGCCTCCCCCTGCGCAGTCAGGAGTGGGATCTCATCACCATGATGAAGCGCACCGAGCGCCACCAGTCGCTGCAATACGACATCAGCGCCAGCGCCGAGGTGCTGATCCGGGATCAGCCCGGCATCGTAAGCCAGTGTACCCAGTTCTTCAGCGATCACGGCTGGGACATCCAGGCCATGCAGACCATGACTCTCGAACAACAGCCGTTCAACCTGCTCAAGGCCAACTTCCAGTTGAACCTGGCCAAGCAGGGAGACGAGAGCGGCTCCAAGGCCGCCTTCGCCGGTTTCTGCCGCGAACTGGGCGCCGAGTCATTCGAATTCATCATCAACCACAAGTACGCCTGACGGCGTTTGGAGACCCCATGTCACCACTAGAAGCTGGTACCCAGGCCCCCGACTTCTCCCTCTCCGATCAGGATGGCAACCTGGTACGTCTTGGCGATCTACGCGGCAAGAAGGTGCTCGTCTATTTCTATCCCAAGGCGATGACGCCGGGCTGCACCACCCAGGCCTGCGGCCTGCGCGACGTCAACAGCGAGCTGGCGGCCCTCGGTGTAGTGGTGCTCGGCATCAGCCCGGACAGCGCCAAGCGCCTGAAGAAATTCGAGGAGCGCGACAACCTCAACTTCCGCCTGCTGGCCGACGAGGATCACGCCGTGGCCGATGCCTTCGGCGTCTGGGGCCCGAAGAAATTCATGGGCAAGGAGTATGACGGCATCCACCGCCTGAGCTTCCTCATAGACCCGGAGGGCAAGATCAGCCATCGCTTCGACAAGTTCAAGACCAGTGATCACCACCAGGTGGTGCTCGAACTGGTGAAAAACCAGTCTGCGGGCGCCTGATTCGTGCCACTTTTAACAACAAAGAGGGCCTGCTGTTGCAGGCCCTCTTTGTTGTCACGCTTCGATGGCCTGAGGCCACTCTTATAGGAAGGTGGGCAAGCAGCCGCCTGCCCCGCCTGCGAGCCAAGGGCTGCGGCGAGATACTTATCAGGATTGCTTGCACCCTGTTGGGTGCCTTGGTGGTAGGTCATCTGGCATGAGCCGAATGACGCCTCCATTCTTGCCGACCCGGCACAAAATGCAAGCTGTGTCGGCGGTATTTAATTAACCAGAGCTTGCAGGCCAACGCGGCCCCTCTTCCCCGTTTTTCTCGCCAACCTCCCCTGCCAGATCAAAAAATTCATCCTGGATATGGGTTAACGTGACCCCAGATTCATTTTCCAGTGAGACAGCCCATGAACATGAGCCACACCGAACGCCTGATCCTGAGCAATCAGTACGAGATCCTGGCCAAACTCAATCCGGAGAAGGCGGCGTTTTACCAGCGGGCCAGCACCATAGTCGAGCGCGGCTACTGCCTGCAGATCCTCGAGCTGGAGAAGAGCTTCGGCCACCTGGATCTCGCCACCTGCCGGGAGGTGCTGGACACCCTGGAGATGCACCACGCGCTGGCCATCTCCTGGGGCAATCTCGATGCAGGTGCCCGGGCCGAGGTCAACGAGAGCCGCCTGGCCTTCAACGGCTACAGCCGCAGCCAGGAGCGGGAGCTGGCGGATTATGTCTGCTTCCTGCTGGAGGTGGACAAGCGCTTCCCCGAACTGCCCTGCCCCTGCGACGAGCTCTCCAGCGATATCGCCATGCGGGACAAATACCAGCGCATGCTGGCGGTCTGGCGTCAGTGCCCCCGCCAGTACAAACTCTCCATCCAGGAGATCGGCAAGATACTGGCCGCCTGATACGACAGGCATCAAAAAGGCGCCACGAGGCGCCTTTGTCCGGTTGGCAGGCCCACGGGCCTCACTCGTAGAGGAAGGATTTGTCCAGCTGCTTGAAGGCGGCGTTGAGGGTGTCAGCCAGTTCCTCATAGCGGGGATGGGCCACCAGCTGGCGCTGGCCGCCCTGCTCGTTCATCTTGCCGTTGATCTCCCGGTACCAGTTGGCCAGCGAAGGCGGCAGCCGGGTGTCGGCGCGCTGACCCAGCCAGTAGTAGCCCTGCAGCGGCAGGCTGAGCAGGAAGAGTACGGAGGTCATGACGGAAGGCCAGTAGTGCTGTTCGCCGAACTGGAACTGCAGCATGACACTGAGCACCGCCAGCGCCGGGATCACCTTGAGAGCGAACTCGGTGGCTCTGATCACCCGATTCTCCGGGAACATGGAATTAAGCTCGGGACGGCGCGGCCAAAGAGTCATATAATGACGGCCTTGCTGTAATTTAGTTCCAAAAATGTTCATGCTCATGCTACCTCCGAGCTCTTTTCGAACGCATTAACGGCAAAACCTCGACAATATTTGAGAGGCAATAACAAAGGTTGAGGATGACTTTGTTATTTTTCAACAATCAGGTTATCCTTTGTACGCCCATTTTTACGCTGGCGCACGGTCGCTGGCCAGTCAGGGACGTCTGAGTTTCGGGTCTTGTATCACTATACAAGGGGCAAGCAACAGATTGCCAACCCTCATAAGGATAAGTTGATTGTTTTTGGACGCACCGCGTCCGGCGCATCCTCCAACCCAACCCAATCTGCGATAGGATTTATTCATGAGTAAGCTGGTTCTTGTTCTTAACTGTGGCAGCTCGTCCCTGAAGTTTGCTGTCATTGACGCAACCACCGGTGATGACCTGCTGTCCGGCCTGGCCGAATGCTTCAACCTCGACGATGCCCGCATCAAGTGGAAGCTGAACGGCGAGAAAGGCAACGCCGATCTGGGTGCCGGTGCCGCTCACCAGGAAGCGCTGGACTTCATCGTTCACAAGATCCTGCCGCTCAACCCCGAGCTGTCCAAGAACCTGATCGCCATCGGCCACCGCGTGGTACACGGCGGCGAGCGCTTCACCTCCTCCGTGCGCATCTGTGACGACGTGATCGCCGGCATCGAAGCCGCCATCCCTTACGCACCGCTGCACAACCCGGCTCACCTGATCGGTATCCGTGCCGCCCTGAAAGTCTTCCCGGAACTGGCCGAGAAGAACGTCGCCGTGTTCGACACCGCCTTCCACCAGACCATGCCGGAAGAAGCCTTCCTGTACGCCCTGCCGTACAAGCTCTACAAAGAGAACGGCATCCGTCGCTACGGCGCCCACGGCACCAGCCACTACTACATCAGCCTGGAAGCCGCCAAGCAACTGAACAAGCCGGTGGAAGAGCTCAACATCATCAACTGCCACCTGGGCAACGGCGGCTCCGTCTGCGCCATCAAGAACGGCCAGTCCGTCGACACCTCCATGGGCCTGACCCCGCTGGAAGGTCTGGTGATGGGTACCCGTTCCGGTGACATCGATCCGGCCATCATCTTCTTCCTGCACGACAAGCTGGGCATGAGCGTTGCCGAGATCAACACCATGCTGACCAAGGAATCCGGCCTGCAGGGTCTGACCGAAGTCACCTCCGACTGCCGTTTCGTTGAAGACAACTACGACAGCAAGGAAGAAGCCAAGCGCGCCATGGACGTGTACTGCTACCGTCTGGCCAAGTACATCGGTGCCTACGCCGCCGCCATGGACGGTCGTCTGGATGCCGTGGTCTTCACCGGTGGCATCGGCGAGAACTCCGCCCCGATCCGTGAGATCACCCTGAACAAGCTGGGCCTGCTGGGCTTTGACGTCGACCACGACGCCAACCTGAAAGCGCGCTTCGGCAAGGGCGGCGAGATCACCAAAGCTGGTTCCACCAAGGCCCTGGTTATCCCGACCAACGAAGAGTGGGTCATCGCCCACGACGCGCTGGAACTGGTCGGCGCATAAATTAGCTGTAGAGCAAGGCCGCCCCAGGGCGGCCTTTTCCTGATCCCAAAAAATGAACAAGGGGTAATAAGTGGCACGCACTATTATGCTCATCCCGGTCGGCACTGGTGTCGGCGTAACTTCCGTGAGTCTTGGCGTCGTTCGCGCCATGGAACGTCACGGTGTCAATGTCAGCTTCTTCAAACCGGTCGCTCAGCCGCGTCCGGGTGAAACCGGTACCGAGCGCTCCACCGCCGTGATCCGCGCCGCCGCCAACATCAACCCGCCCGAGCCGTTCGCCCTCTCCTACGCCGAGAACATGATCACCTCCAGCAACACCGACATCCTGCTGGAAGAGATCGTGGCCCGCTTCGAAGAGCACGTGAAGAGCAGCGGTGCCGAAGTGGTGGTGATCGAGGGCCTGGTGCCGACCGACAAGCAACCCTTTGCCAACAAGCTGAACTACGACGTCGCCAAGGCGCTGGACGCCGACATGGTGTTCGTGACCCATCCGGGCAACGACTCCAGCCAGAAGCTCAAGGAGCGCATCGAGCTGGCCTGCTCCAACTTCGGTGGCGTCAGCAACCCGCGCATCGTGGGCTGCGTCATCAACAAGGTGGGTGCACCGGTTGACGAGCACGGCGTGACCCGTCCCGACCTGACCGAGATGTTCGAGGCGCACCACCACGGCGCCGACACCGGCCACAACCTGGAAGTGCTGCAGGTCTTCGGCAAGAGCCCGCTGCGCATCCTGGGTTGCATCCCCTGGAACACCCAGCTGATCGCCCCCCGCGCCAAGGATCTCGCCAAGCACCTGGCCGCCAAGATCATCAACAAGGGTGAGCTGGAGAGCCGCCGCCTGCAGACCGTGACCTTCTGCGCCCGCTCCATCCACAACATGATCGAGCACTTCCGCCCGGGCAGCCTGCTGGTGACCTCCGGCGACCGTTCCGACGTCATCGTCTCCGCCTGCCTGTCCGCCATGAACGGCGTCAAGCTGGGTGCCCTGCTGCTGACCGGCAACTATCACCCGGAACCCCAGGTGATGGCCCTGTGCCAACAGGCCATGGCCACCGGCCTGCCGATCATGATCACCGGCACCAACACCTGGCAGACCGCCGTCAGCCTGCAGAACTTCAACGTCGACATCCCGGAAGATGACCGCGAGCGTATCGAGCTGGTGCAGGACTACGTGGCTGGCCACATCGACAAGCACTGGATCGAGTCTCTCTCCGCCAAGTCCACCCGCTCCCGTCGTCTGAGCCCGCCGGCCTTCCGTTATCAGCTGACCGAGCTGGCCCGTCAGGCCAACAAGCGCGTCGTGCTGCCGGAAGGGGAAGAGCCGCGCACCATCAAGGCCGCCGCCATCTGTGCCGAGCGTGGCATCGCCCGTCCGGTACTGCTGGGCAACCCGGACGAGATCCGCCGCGTCGCAGAGCAGCAAGGCGTGATCCTGACCGACCGCGTCGAGATCATCGATCCGGTTGCCGTACGCGAGCGCTACGTGGCCCGTCTGGTCGAGCTGCGCAAGAACAAGGGCATGACCGAAGTGGTGGCCCGCGAGCAGCTGGAAGACAACGTGGTACTGGGTACCATGATGCTGGAGCGTAACGAAGTCGACGGTCTGGTATCCGGCGCGGTTCACACCACCGCCAACACCATCCGTCCGCCGATGCAGATCATCAAGACCGCTCCGGGCTCTTCCCTGATCTCCTCCATCTTCTTCATGCTGCTGCCGGATCAGGTGCTGGTCTACGGTGACTGCGCGATCAACCCGGACCCCACTGCCGAGCAGCTGGCCGAGATCGCCATCCAGTCCGCCGACTCCGCTGCCGCCTTTGGCATCGAGCCGCGCGTGGCCATGATCTCCTACTCCACCGGCACCTCCGGCGCCGGCGCGGACGTAGAGAAAGTGCGTGAAGCGACCGAGCTGGCCAAGGCCAAGCGTCCCGACCTCATCATCGACGGCCCGCTGCAGTACGACGCGGCCATCATGGAGAACGTGGCCAAGTCCAAGGCACCAAACTCTCCGGTTGCCGGCAAGGCCACCGTGTTCGTGTTCCCGGATCTGAACACCGGCAACACCACCTACAAGGCGGTACAGCGCTCCGCCGAGCTGGTCTCCATCGGCCCCATGCTGCAAGGCATGCGCAAGCCGGTCAACGACCTCTCCCGCGGCGCCCTGGTGGACGACATCGTCTACACCATCGCCCTGACCGGTATCCAGGCAGCCCAGGCCGAGTAATCGCCCTGTCGTCTGACCCTGTGAAAAACCCGCCGAGAGGCGGGTTTTTTTATGGCTATGTCCCAATTACGTGTTGCATGGGGCGCCCTAGCGCCTCATGTAAACACATCTTAATGTTTACCTCCCTGCCGTAACGTTCCAGCATCCTGCGCCAGCCCAGATAATTCTTCAGATAGTGGGTCGCGACTCCATGGAATCGCTCCATCCACTTCTTCAACCGCCGGTGATATCCGTTCACATGCTGGATGTGGTATGCCCCAATCACTCGCTCACCTCGACGGTTGTGCACCACCTGATGGGTTATGCCCCGCGCTTGACTGAAACTGGCATACACCCCTGCACCATCACTGCAGAGCACGGCATCGGGCGCGATGAGTGGCTGCAACACTGCTTTCACCGTCTGCGCATCCAGCCTTTCCAGCTGAAAGTCGGCTTGGTGGCCCGCCCTGTCCTGCACCACCATCACCGGGATGTAATCCCGTCCGGTCCCCCGGGTGCGCCCTTTCCCGCCACGATGTCTTGCCGGGCGAGGCAACCCTCGCTGCCCCTTGAACGATTCGAGGAAGAAGGTTTCATCCACTTCCACGATGCCTTCTTCCCGTGTTGCCTGGTGGTTTGCCATCGCCTTCAGGAAACGGTGACGCCACAAGAAGGCTGTGTTCTTGCAAACACCGCAGCGGACGGCGGCCTGACGGACAGTGAGTCCATCTATGAGGGCCTGCGCGTAGTCCTCCCAATGCTCAGCCTTACGTAATCTGGCCAAAGGCGTCTTGGTGAGGAGGGAGCTGGTTCGCCGACACTGCTTGCAACGGTAGCGACGCAGCCCACGGCTCCAGCCCCAGGGGGCTAGCTGGGTGGCATCCGCCTGACAGTGGGGACAGCCGCAGCATGTGGGTAACTGGGCATGGAGGGACGTAATCGGGTGTGGAGCGGCGAGCTCATGCTGAGCGACACGGCGCTGACGAAGAGTAAGTAATGGAGAGAGGGACAACAGGTGTTGGAAGGCTGGGGTATCCATGATGAAGGTCCTCGCGGTGATGACCTACTTCCAGATTAGCCTTCCAACACATAATTGGGACTGCGCCTTTTTTATGGCTGCTCGGCAGGATGTTGATCGGCGAGATCAAAACCGGATCCCTGCCGGATCCGCTTGCCGATCCACGAGCCCCCCTCGGCAAGGCCCGGGGGATAAGCAAACGCTCACACCCGTGCCAGGGGATTGCACAAATGCGATCCAGCCAGGATCACATGGAAATATCCCTTTAAGATCATGACACTAAAGTCAGACACACCGCTAATCTACAGAGTTTTCCACAGCTTTTGTGGATAGTTTGTCGATCATTTGAAAGAAAATGACAGCCTCGGACAACGCCTCGCCCTCCCTTCCACCATGAAAAAGGGCTCCGAAGAGCCCTTGATGAACAGAGGTGACAACCGAAGCGGATCAGGGACGCAGTGACTTGTCCGCCCGGGAGATGCCGCAGACGCCGGAGCGCACCACTTCGACGATCTCGTTGGTCTGGGCCGCGGTCTTGATGAAGGCGTCCAGCTTATCGCTGGTGCCCACCAGTTGAACCGTGTAGAGCTCGGGGGTCACGTCCACGATCTGGCCGCGGAAGATGTCCGCCAGCCGTTTCAGCTCGTCACGAGCCCCACCGGCGGCGCGCGCCTTGACCAGGGCGATCTCCCGCTCGATGTGCTCCCCTTCGCTCAGATCGCACACCTTGAGCACGTCCACCAGCTTGTGCAGCTGCTTCTGGATCTGCTCCAGCACCCGCTCGTCACCCATGGTGACGATGGTCATACGCGACAGGGTGGGATCCTCGGTGGGGGCCACCGTCAGGGTCTCGATGTTGTAGCCGCGCTGGGAGAAGAGGCCCACCACACGGCTCAGGGCGCCGGATTCATTCTCCAGCAGTACTGAAATGATGTGTCTCATCAGGTTCTCTCCGTCTTACTCAGCCACATCTCGTCATTGATGGAACCAAACTTGAGCTCCATGGGTACGACCGAAATAATGTGTCCCATTGTCAAGTCCTCTCTGTCTTGCTCAGCCACATCTCGTCCATGGCGCCAAATTTGATTTGCATCGGATAGACGTGCTCGTCCGGATCGACCGAGATGTCCATGAACACCAGCCTGTCCTTCATGGCGAAGGCCTTCTCCATGGCGCTCTCCAGCTCCGCCGGATCGCTCACCGCGATACCGACATGGCCGTAGGCTTCCGCCAGTTTGACGAAGTCCGGCAGGGATTCCATGTAGGAGTGGCTGTGACGGCCGCCGTAGAACATCTTCTGCCACTGCTTGACCATGCCCAGCGCACGGTTGTTGATGGAGATGATCTTGATGGGCACCCCGTACTGCATGCAGGTAGAGAGCTCCTGGATGTTCATCTGCACCGAGCCGTCGCCGGTAACGCAGCAGACCACTGCATCCGGGTTGGCAAACTGGGCGCCCATGGCGGCCGGAATGCCGAAGCCCATGGTGCCGAGACCACCGGAGTTGATCCACTGGCGTGGCTTGGCAAACGGGTAGTAGAGGGCGGCAAACATCTGGTGCTGACCCACGTCGGAGGCGACAAAAGCCTCCCCCTTGGTCACCTTGTAGAGGGTCTCGATCACCTGTTGCGGCTTGATCAGGGTGGGAGAGGTCTCATAGGCCAAGCAGTTGCGGGAGCGCCACTGGTTGATCTGCTCCCACCAGTCCGACAGCACCTGCTTGTCGTTGTCAAAGCCGCACTCGCGGATCACTTCCAGCATCTGCTCGAGCACGGTTTCCACCGAGCCGACAATGGGCACATGGGCCTGCACCGTCTTGGAGATGGAGGTGGGGTCGATGTCGATGTGCACCACGGTGGCGTTGGGGCAGAACTTGGCCACGTTGTTGGTGACGCGGTCATCGAAGCGGGCACCCACGGCGAAGATGAGATCCGCGTTGTGCATGGTCTTGTTCGCTTCGAAGGTGCCGTGCATGCCGAGCATGCCGATGAACTGCGGGTGAGTACCGGGGAAGGCACCCAGCCCCATCAGGGTGGTGGTCACCGGCAGGTTCAGCAGCTCCGCCAGCTTGGTCACCAGGTGATCCGCATTGGCGTTGATGGCACCGCCACCCACGTACATGACCGGGCGGCTCGCCTCGGTCAGCAGCTTGGCGGCCCGCTTGATCTGGCCCTTGTGTCCGGCCTTGGTCGGATTGTAGGAGCGCAGATAGACCGTCTCGGGGTACTCGTAGGGGAATTTCTCTTTCGGATTCTGCACGTCTTTGGGCAGATCCACCACCACGGGCCCCGGGCGGCCACTGGCGGCAATGTAGTAGGCCTTCTTGATGGCCTCGGGAATGTCGCTCGCCTTCTTGCACAGGAAGCTGTGCTTCACCACCGGGCGGGAGATGCCGATCATGTCGGTCTCCTGGAACGCATCCTCCCCGATCATGCTGGTCGGCACCTGGCCGGACAGGATCACCAGGGGAATGGAATCCATGTAGGCGGTGGCGATCCCGGTGATGCAGTTGGTGGCGCCGGGACCCGAGGTCACCAGCACTGTGCCCACCTTGCCGGTGGAACGGGCGTAACCGTCCGCCATATGCACCGCGGCCTGCTCGTGCCGCACCAGGACGTGCTCCATCTTGCCGTTTTCGAAGAGAGCGTCATAGATGTCGAGCACTGAGCCACCAGGGTAGCCGAAAACGTGCTCAACTCCCTGATCTTCCAGCGCTCTAACCACCATCTGGGCGCCTGATAACATCTCCATGATAAAGCCCTCCAGGCTTTGCTCCGTTAAGCGAAAGCTATCGACAGTCCGCTGCTTCCCGGCAGCGCCGATCCGAGTCTTGTTGTTGTCTGCAGGCAGATCAGGCGAGTTCGGAGCCGTCGATAGTAGAAAAGTAGGGGTTTTCCATCATTCACCCGAAAAGCGGGTGAAAAACCAACTTAACCCGCCCGTGAACGCTTGTCCACGGCTTTGTCTGGCCAGAACAGTCAGAAATTTCAAACAGCTATTAACATTCAGTGACTTGGTCACCTGACGTGCAACAAAGGGGGACCTGGGGGGAGGATGCCAGCAGATCATGCTGTCAGGTAGCGGAAAGGACAAAATAAACAGCCCACCCCCAGGGGGTGGGCCGTCATAAACGAGGCGGTTCTACTGCTCGTCTTCGGGCTCTGCCAGCCAGATCTGCTGGTCCGGATCCGTCTCTTCGCAGACGGAGATGCTGACCCCCATGTCGATCAGCTCGTGGAGTGTCAAATTGTCCGCCAGGGTCATGGTGTCCCCTTTTTCATTGGTAAAGCGCATGATGTCCGTCCTCTCCGTGGTGGGATCGACTCAGTTTAGTCAAAGGCGCTGAGTTGGGATAACCAGGGGTGCTCCAGGGGGGTGCCACCCGCCAGCTCGCTGAGGCGATCGCACACCTCCTCCGGGAAGAGGGTGCGCCCCCACAGGCGGCGGGAAAGGGAGCCAAGCTCTTCCTCCGCCCCCGCCAGCAGCCAGTCGGCCAGCTCTCCCGCCACATCGGGGTAGCGCACCCATCCCGGCGCCGGCGTGTCCAGCCAGGCGCGGACCGCGTTGGCATCCAGGGTCTCCATCAGCTGGGCCAGCCCCATCAGCTCCAGCGTTCTGCCGTTGGTCAGTTGCTCGAACTGGCCGCCGAGGGGCTTGACCAGCAGCTTCTTGCCGAGCGACAGGGCCTCGGATGCCAGCTCGAACCCCGCATTGCTGATGACTCCCCGGCAACCGGCCAGCACCTGTTTGAACCCGTCCCTTGCCTGGGGCTCGAAGCGGATGTTGCGCCACTCGCTGCGCTTGCGCACCTCGGGGTGGAAGCAGACGAAGTGCTGCTGGCGGAAGCGGGACAGCAGGGCCGCTATCGCCTCGGTCTGCTCGAACGGCAGATAAACCAGGATCTGCTGGTTATCGGGGGTGGGTGCCAGCGGATCTATGATGGGGGGCAGCAGAGGCTGACCGAAATGGAACCAATGCAGCCCGAGGGACTGGCGTACCGGGGCAAAATGGCGCATCAGCTGGCGGTTGAAGCCGCTCTCCCCCCAACGCGGGATGGGCCAGTCAAAGCTGGCCTGATGGCTGATGGTGAGGCTGGGCTTGCCCCAGCGACGGGCGGCATGAGCACTGAGCGGCTCGAAGTCGCTGATGACGAGATCGTAGTCCCGGCAGTCGAGGGCTCGCAGATCCTGCCAGAAACGCAGGGGCGAGAGCCCCTTGAGGGTGCGCCAGCCCGAGATGCGCCCCTGATGACTGGCGAAGGTGATGCCGGGAAAGGTGCGATACTCCCCGAACTCCCCCATCTCGAAATAGCCGTCGGCGGCGCGGCCGCTGAACAGGTAGTCCACCGCCATTCCCCTGCTCTTCAGGGCACGCGCCAGGGTCCGGCTACGGCTGATGTGACCGTTGCCGGTCCCCTGCACTCCAAACAGTATTCTCATCCCTGGCTCCAGCCGAGCGCCCACAGGGCACAGCCACCGCCGAGCAGGGCACCGGCCACCAGATCGCTGAGGTAATGCACGCCGAGCAGCAGGCGGGACGCCCCCACCAGCGCCGCCCAGGCAAACAACAGGGGAGCCCAGGAGGGGAAGCCGGCGGCCAGCACGGTCGCCATCAGGAAGGCGGCGGCCGTGTGGCCGGAGGGCAGGCTGTAACGATCGGACGGGGTGATGAATACCGGCAGGCCCGCCGGGCGCTGGCGTCTGAGGGCGTTCTTGAGCAGCAGATAGAGCGGCAGCTCGAGGGCAAAGGCCCACAAGGCCGCCTGCACCACGGCCCGCCCCGCCTCTCCCTGCCACCAGAGCAGGCCAGCCAGCACGGCATAGAGGGGGCCGTCACCGGTGCGGGAGACGAGCAGGCTGATCCTGGCCTGTGGCCGGTTGTAGGGGTGAAGCAGGCAGACACGACACACCCGCAGGTCCCATTGCTGGATCTTGTTCATCACGCCCCCTTCCCTTGAGTCTTGGCTACAGACTAGGGCGCGGTCGTGACACTTCGTTGACGCACAAATAACGGATTGATGAAAAAAGGGGCCCTAAGGCCCCTTTTCAGCAGGTTGTCGGCAACGCTCAGTTCAGGGAACCGCGCAGGCCGTTCTCCATCAGCTGGCAGTTGTGGGCCGCCAGCCGGCTCATGAAGCTCTCGTCCACCGTCAGGCCAAACACCTGCTCGTAGAGATCCTTCATCACGAACGGCTGCCACATCATGCTGAGGAAGGAGATCTTCAGCATCTCGGGATCCAGGTTGTCCGCCAGCTGGCCGTTGGATCGCATGGTGGCGAGCAGGGCATCGAACTGGGGAAGCTGGCGTTCCAGCAGACGATTCAGCACAAAATCTCGCCCCGGACTCTTCTCGGTAGATAACGCGCTGGAGATGGCGGAGGTCAGCTCGCTGTTCGGCGCCATCACCTGATAGTAGGTGTTGAGCAGATCGGTCAGGCTGCGGTTGCTGCTCTCGTCGTGCCAGGCCTGATCCAGCGGCTCGGCCACGTCCCCCAGCACGGCCTTGTAGAGACCCTCCTTACTGCCGAAGTAGTAGTGGATCATCGCCAGATTGGAGCCGGCCAGCTCGGCGATCTCCCGGGTCGTCACCTTGCTGTAGGGGGTGTTGAGAAAACGTTCGCGCGCCGCGGCAAGCAGCTTGTCACGGATGTCGGAACGTCCGACCGGACGGCCAGGTCTGCGTTTTTCCATGGAATACCTCAGATAATTCAGCAAGGGCTGACAAGTCGATCTGATTGTGAGGGTGATCGAGTACAGCAGGAATAACCAGATAATCAGGCATGAACCGAATATGGGACAAGAGAATTTGCACTCCTTTACAATTCGATTAAATAACCCAGTGAATTGAACCTGTCCGTTCAGGTTGACACAGCATAAAAATCTCGATATTGGTAGTAGCGTTATCGACTGGAAGGATTGAGTCATCATGCGTATTGCCGCCCCGCTACTACTTATCTCCCTAATCGCGACTCCTCGCGCGGGATCCTTGTAGCCGGGCTAGGCATAGCCGGAATTTACAGAAACCCGTGCACCCCGCACGGGTTTTTTTATGCCACGCAGGATGCACGAAGCGAACTTAGGAAGAGGGAAGTCACATGTCAGATCGGGTCATCATATTCGATACCACCTTGCGTGATGGCGAGCAGGCGTTGTCGGCCAGCTTGACGGTCAAGGAGAAGCTGCAGATCGCCCAGGCGCTGGAACGGCTCGGGGTCGACATCATGGAAGTGGGTTTCCCCGTCTCCTCCCCCGGCGATTTTCAATCGGTGCAGACCATCGCCCGCCACATCAAGAACAGCCGGGTCTGCGCCCTCGCCCGCGCCCTGCAAAAAGACATCGATGCCGCCGGTGAGGCGCTGAAAGTCGCCGAGGCGTTTCGCATTCACACCTTCATCTCCACCTCCTCCATCCACGTCGAGAGCAAGCTCAAGAAGAGCTTCGAGGACGTGCTGGAGATGGGGGTCGGCGCCATCAGGCACGCCCTGCGCTACACCGACGACGTGGAGTTCTCCTGTGAAGATGCGGGCCGCACCCCGATAGACAATTTGTGCCGCATGGTGGAGGCCGCCATCAAGGCCGGCGCCCGCACCATCAACATTCCGGACACCGTCGGCTACACGGTGCCGACCGAATTCTCCGGCATCATCCAGACCCTGTTCAACCGGGTGCCCAACATCGACAAGGCCATCATCTCGGTGCACTGCCACGACGATCTGGGCCTCTCGGTGGCGAACTCCATCGGTGCCGTGCAGATGGGGGCCCGCCAGATCGAGTGCACCATCAATGGCATCGGCGAGCGGGCGGGCAACTGCTCCCTGGAAGAGGTGGCGATGATCCTGAAGACCCGCGCCGACCTGCTCGGGGTGCACACCAACATCCGCCACAACGAGATCCACCGCACCAGCACGCTCGTCAGTCAAATTTGCAACATGCCGGTGCAGCCGAACAAGGCCATCGTCGGGGCCAACGCCTTCTCCCATAGCTCCGGCATCCACCAAGATGGCGTGCTCAAGGCGAAGAACACCTACGAAATCATCACCCCCGAGAGCATCGGCCTCACCCAGAACAACCTCAACATGACCTCCCGCTCCGGCCGCCACGTGATCAAACACCGGATGGAGTCCATGGGCTACGCCGAGAGCAGCTATGACCTCGACGATCTCTACGGCAAGTTCCTCACCCTGGCGGACAAAAAGGGGCAGGTATTCGACTACGACCTGGAGGCCCTCGCCTTCTTCAGCCAGATCCACGAAGAGCCGGAGCACTTCAAGCTGGAGTACCTGGGCGTGCAGAGCGGCAGCTCGGTGCTCGCCACCGCCTCGGTGAAACTTAAGGTAGGCCAGGATCTGGTGTGCGAGGCGGCCACCGGCAACGGCCCGGTGGACGCGGTCTACCAGTGCATCAACCGCATCACCGGCTACGAGATCCGCATCGACAAGTACGAACTCAAGGGCAAGGGCGAGGGCAAAAACGCCCTCGGCCAGGTGGACATCGTCGCCGAATACAAGGGGCGCAAGTTCCACGGCATGGGGCTGGCCACCGACATCATCGAGTCGTCGGCCCAGGCCCTGGTCCACGTGATCAACAGCATCTGGCGTGCAGACCAGGTCGCCGAGCAGATGGAACGCAACAACACCATCAAGCCGGAAACCGTCTGAGCCCGCCGGACAAGATGACAGCACAACATCAAGGCGACAGCCGCCCGGGCAGCGTCCGGGCCTCGCAGATGAAATGGAATAACACTATCAAGACGGAGAGAGTATGAGCAGTTATCGGATCGCAGTATTGCCGGGTGACGGCATTGGCCCGGAAGTGATGGCAGAAGCCATCAAGGTACTGGAAAAGGTGCAGACCAAATTCGGCTTCTCCCTCGACTATGACCGCCACGACGTGGGCGGCATCGCCATCGACAACCACGGTACCCCGCTGCCCCAGAGCACCATTGCCGGCTGTGAAGCGGCCGATGCGGTGCTGTTCGGCTCGGTGGGTGGCCCCAAGTGGGAGCATCTGCCACCGAACGATCAGCCGGAGCGCGGCGCACTGCTGCCCCTGCGTGCCCACTTCAAGCTGTTCTGCAACCTGCGTCCGGCTCGTATCTACACCGGTCTGGAGCAATTCTCGCCCCTGCGTGCCGACATCTCCGATCGCGGCTTCGACATCGCCTGCGTGCGCGAGCTGACCGGCGGCATCTACTTCGGCCAGCCCAAGGGACGCGAGGGTGAAGGCGCCACCGAGAAGGCGTTCGACACCGAGGTGTACCACCGCTTCGAGATCGAGCGCATCGCCAAGATAGCCTTCGAATCGGCCCGGGTGCGCAAGGCCAGGGTCACCTCCATCGACAAGGCCAACGTGCTCGCCTCCTCCATCCTGTGGCGCGAGGTGGTGACCCAGGTCGCCAAATCCTATCCGGACGTGGCGCTGAACCACATGTATATCGACAACGCCACCATGCAGCTCATCAAGGATCCGTCCCAGTTCGACGTGCTGCTCTGCTCCAACCTGTTCGGCGACATCCTCTCCGACGAGTGCGCCATGATCACCGGCTCCATGGGCCTGCTCCCCTCCGCCAGCCTGAACGAATCCGGTTTCGGTCTGTTCGAACCGGCCGGCGGCTCGGCCCCCGACATCGCCGGCAAGGGGATTGCGAACCCCATCGCCCAGATCCTCTCCGCCGCCCTGATGCTGCGCTACAGCCTCGGTCAGGAAGCCGCCGCCCAGGCCATCGAGCAGGCCGTGGCCCAGACCCTGGCCGAAGGCTACTTCACCGCCGATCTGCATCAGGCCAGCGCCAAGCACCCGGTACAAAGCACCGCCGACATGGGCAGCCAGATCGCCGCGCGCATCTGACGCCACCAGATAACAAGGAAGAGAGCAATGTCCAAGACCCTCTATCAGAAAGTGTTCGACGCCCACGTGGTGCGGGAAGTGGAAGGCGAAACGCCCCTCATCTACATCGACCGTCACCTGGTGCATGAAGTGACCAGCCCCCAGGCGTTCGACGGCCTGCGCGCCATGAACCGCCAGCTGCGTCGCCCGGATCTGACCTGGGCCACCATGGATCACAACGTCTCCACCACCACCAAGGACATCGCCGCCTCCGGCGAGATGGCCCGCATCCAGATGGAGACGCTGGCCGCCAACTGCAAGGAGTTCGGTGTTCGTCTCTACGATCTCAACCACAAATACCAGGGTATCGTCCACGTGATGGGACCGGAGCTTGGCATCACCCTGCCCGGCACCACCATCGTCTGCGGTGACTCCCACACCGCCACCCACGGCGCCTTCGGCTCGCTCGCGTTCGGCATCGGCACCTCGGAAGTGGAACACGTGATGGCGACCCAGACCCTGAAACAGGGCCGCGCCAAGACCATGCGTATTTCGGTCAACGGTAAACTGGCCGAAGGTATCAGCGCCAAGGATGTGGTACTCGCCATCATCGGCAAGGTCGGCCATGCTGGCGGCACCGGCTATGTGGTGGAGTTCGCCGGTGAGGCCATCGAGGGGCTCACCATGGAAGGGCGCATGACAGTGTGCAACATGGCCATCGAGCTCGGCGCCAAGGCGGGCATGATTGCCCCCGACCAGACCACCATCGACTACATCCGTGGCAAGGAGTTCGCCCCCAAGGGCGAGGTCCTGGAGCAGGCCATCGCCTACTGGCAGACCCTCAAGAGCGATGCCGATGCCAGATTTGATGCCGAAGTGGTGCTCGACGCCGCCGACATCGCCCCGCAAGTGACCTGGGGCACGAACCCGGGTCAGGTGATCGCCGTCAATGAGCCCATCCCTGCGCCGGAATCCTTCGCCGATCCGGTGGAGCAACAGTCCGCCCGCAAGGCCCTCGCCTATATGGACTTGCAACCGGGCCAGAAGCTCTCCGACGTCGCCATCGACAAGGTGTTCATCGGTTCGTGCACCAACAGCCGCATCGAGGATCTGCGCGCCGCCGCCGCCATCGCCCGTGGCCGCAAGGTCGCCGCCGGCGTGCAGGCTCTGGTGGTGCCGGGCTCCGAACAGGTGAAGGCCCAGGCCGAGGCCGAGGGGCTGGACAAGATCTTCATCGAAGCGGGCTTTGAGTGGCGCCTGCCCGGCTGCTCCATGTGTCTCGCCATGAACAACGACCGGCTGCAACCGGGGGAGCGCTGCGCCTCCACCAGCAACCGCAACTTCGAAGGGCGCCAGGGCCGTGCCGGCCGCACCCATCTGGTGAGCCCGGCCATGGCTGCCGCCGCCGCCGTCACCGGCCGCTTCGCCGACATTCGCGCACTGTAAGAGGGAAGAGAGATGACAGGATTCAAACAACATAAAGGGATCGTCGTTCCCCTCGACAGCGCCAACGTCGACACCGACGCCATCATTCCCAAGCAGTTCTTGCAGAAGGTGAACCGCACCGGTTTTGGCAAGCACCTGTTCCACGACTGGCGCTTCCTGGACGATGCAGGGGAGCAGCCCAACCCCGAGTTCGTGCTGAACCAGCCGCAGTTCGCCGGTGCCAGCATCCTCCTGGCCCGCGAAAACTTCGGCTGCGGCTCGAGCCGCGAGCACGCCCCCTGGGCGCTGGCGGATTACGGCTTCAAGACCATGATCGCCCCGAGCTTTGCCGACATCTTCTACGGCAACGCCATCAACAACGGCATGGTGCCGGTGCGCCTGAAGGAGGAGGAGGTCGAGGCCCTGTTCCAGCTGGTTGCCGCCCAGCCGGGCATCGAGATCGAAGTGGATCTGGAGGCCAACCAGGTGCGAGCCGGTGAACTTTGCTTCGGTTTCGAGATCGACGAGTTCCGCCGCTACTGCCTGCTCAACGGGCTGGATGCCATCGGCCTGACCCTGCAGCACGAGGCAGCCATCAGCGCCTTCGAGGCGAAGCAACCGAGCTGGATCTGACAAGCACAAGAGCCGCCCAGGCGCCTTCGAGACAAGGTTGCCGAGCCGGATCTGACAAGGCCCGGACGCGATAAAGCGAGTAGAATCCACAGGGAGCCCAGGCTCCCTGTTTTATTTCCCGCCCGCCACGGGCTCACCCACAGGAAAGGATGATGACAAGTACCCGCCCCCTCTTGCTGCTGATCCTGCTGCTCACCCTCCCGGCCAGCGCCGGGCAGACCTATTTCCACAGCAGCGGCGGCCAGCTTAACGTCGGCTGGCAGGACAGGGAGGGCGAGGTGCAGCAGCTCACCTACCGGCTGGAGGCGGGCAAACTGCCGCCACTCATCGCCTACCGGCCGGCCCGCATGCAGGAAGAGGTACTGCAGCGCCTGCTGCAAAAGGGGGTGGCCGAGTTCCCCGGCGTACAGTTCTCCCTCTCCCGCCCCGGGATGGAGCTTCAGCTCAAGAGCCGCCAGCCAGAGCAGGTCAACCAGGCCATGAGCTGGCTCACCCGGGAGCGCGGCAAGCTGGAGTCCGAGTGGCTCACGCAGCACTACTTCCAGCCCTTCACCGCTCCCGACGGCGCCTCCGCCATCAAGCAGGATCATGTGCGCATCGCCCTGGAGAGCCGGACCGAACTGGCACCGCTCGCCGATCAGCTCAAGCGGCAAGGCACCACAGAAACCGAGGCGCGCCAGAAGACGGTGGAGTACATCCTCGACTTCGTCCAGGCCATCCCCTATCGGCTGCTAGACAGCCAGTCGGGGCGCTCGGGCAAGGGCTTTCTGAGCCCCCGCCAGGTGCTGGAACAGAACGGGGGGGACTGCGACAGCAAGGTGACCCTGATGGCCGCCCTGCTGGCCCAGCTCTTCCCCGAGCTCAGGCAGACCATGGTATTCGTGCCTGGCCATGCCCTGCTGGGTGTGGCCCTGCCGGCCACACCGGGTGCGGCGACCCTGAGCCGGGATGGGGAAACCTATCTCCTGATGGAACCGACCGGCCCTGCCCAGCTCCCCCTGGGGCAGCTCGCGCCCGCCAGCCGGGTGCTGGTCGACAGCGGCCAGCTCAGCGTGCAGCCGGTACTGGCCAACCAGTGAAGAACCGGGCAGGCGAGCAGAGCGGCCAGCTTCGGCCGACCGATAAGATAAGAGAGTGAGAAGGGGTGAGGGTATGCGTCAGGCCAGAGACTGGAACTCCAGCGCCAGCAGAAGCCCGTGCTCTTCCTCCAGCACCCGCACGATGCGAGCCTGGGCCTCGAAGGGAGGCAGGAGGTTGCTGCTGGTGGCCAGGCTCACCCGGACGGGTTGATCCGGATCGAAACCGTGTTCGTTCACCTCGACGCCCATGCCGTTGGCGCTGAGATCCCGACAGATCCCCTCCAGCACCAGATCATGCTGGAACAGGGTGACGGGGGCATTGATGACCATGCGCTGGAAGGCTCGTCTTTCCTTGGTGCTGGTGATCACTTGGGGCATCCTCCTGGGTGGTGGCGCGCACGATGCGGCCCGTGAAACATAGTGCTGGCCTCCCCCTGGGAACGCCCATACAATGCGATGCGTTGCTCAAACGGGGTGCGGTTTACCGCTGAGATTATACCCGTGAACCTGATCCAGATAATGCTGGCGGAGGAATTTGAGGCATGACGCGCGTTTTTGCGCCCTCATCCGCTGGCCCTCACCACACGAGACGTGCCATTGATGAGCAGCCCGCTGCCCATGGCACCTCAGGACCCACAGGAGTGCCATTGATGAAGACCCTGCTGCTGCTCGCCACCGGCCTGCTCTCGGCCCAGGCATTTGCCGCCGATACCCTCACCGTCTACACCTACAGCTCCTTCGCCGCCGAATGGGGCCCGGGCCCCAAGATCAAGCAGGCCTTCGAGAAGGAGTGCGGCTGCACCCTGGATCTGGTGGCGCTGGAAGATGGCGTGGCCATCCTCAACCGGCTGCGGCTGGAAGGCCAGCACAGCAAGGCCGACCTGGTGCTGGGGCTGGATGACGCCCTGGTGAGCGAGGCCAAGCAGAGCGGGCTGTTCGCGTCTCATTCCACCAAGCTGGATGGCCTCAAGGTGCCGGGTGGCTGGCAGGATGATACCTTCGTCCCCTATGACTACGGCTATTTCGCCTTCGTCTACGACAGCGGCAAACTCAAGCAACCCCCCAAGAGTCTGAAAGAGCTGGTGGAGCGCCCCGATCTCAAGGTGATCTATCAGGATCCCCGCACCTCCACCCCGGGGCAGGGGCTGATGCTGTGGATGAAGTCGGTCTACGGTGAACAGGCCCCTGCCGCCTGGGCGCAGCTGGCCAAGAAGACGGTCACCGTCACCAAGGGCTGGTCAGAAGCCTACGGGATGTTCCTCGACGGCGAGGCGGACATGGTGCTCTCCTACACCACCTCCCCGGCCTATCACCTGATCGCCGAGAACAAGCCCCAGTATCGGGCGGCCGCGTTCGAGGAGGGTCACTACCGCCAGGTGGAGGTAGCCGCCAAGCTCAAGAGCGCCAAGCAGGGCAAGCTGGCCGACCAGTTCCTGCAATTCATGCTGAGCCCCGCCTTCCAGAACGAGATCCCCACCGGCAACTGGATGTATCCGGTGACGGACACCCCGCTGCCCAAGGGCTTCGAGCAGATGATCACCGTCAACAAGCCGCTCAGCTTCACCTCTGACGAGGTGGCCGCCAACCGCAAGGGCTGGATCCGGGAGTGGCTGCAAGCCGTCACCCAGTGAGCCATCACTTCGTGAAACCACAGTCTCGACCCCTCTGGTGGCTGCCGGGCAGCGCAGCCACCCTGATCATCCTGCTGTTGTCCCTGGGGCCGCTGGCGGCCCTGCTGTGGCAGGCCGGTACCCTGTCCCCCCGCACCCTGATGGCCGATCCCTATCTGCGCCACGTGCTGGGCTTCAGCCTCTGGCAGGCCCTGCTCTCCACCCTGCTGAGCTTAGGGTTAGCCATTCCGGTGGCCAGGGCCCTGGCTCGGCGCCGTTTCACCGGCCGCCGCCTGCTGCTCAAGCTGTTTGGCCTCTCCCTGGTGCTGCCCGTCATCATCGCCATCTTCGGCATGGTGGCAGTACACGGCCGTCAGGGCTGGCTGCCGCAACTGCTGTGCGGTCTGGGCGTGGATCCCGGCAACTACCTCTACGGCCTGTTCGGCATCCTGCTGGCCCACGTCTTCTTCAACATGCCGCTCGCCGCACGCCTCATCCTGCAGAGCATAGAGAGCATTCCCGAGTCCTCCTGGCGCCTCGCCAGCCAGCTCGGCATGCGATCCTCCCACATCTTCCGGCTGCTGGAGTGGCCCATCATCCGGGGCATGCTGCCGGGGCTCGCCAGCCTCATCTTCATGCTTTGCTTCACCAGCTTCACCACAGTGCTGGCGCTCGGCGGTGGCCCCAAGTCCACCACTCTGGAGGTAGCGGTCTATCAGGCGCTACGCTTTGACTTCGATCTCGCCACCGCCGGCGGGCTCGCCCTAGTGCAACTGCTGCTGACCCTGGCCCTGCTCCTGTTGCAGCACAAGTTGCAGACCACGCCGGCAAGCCGGATCGAGAGCCGTCGCCCCTGCCTGCGCCCGGACCGTCAGCAGAGGGGCACGGCCCTGGTGGATGGGCTGGCCCTGACCCTGGGGCTCGCCATCTTCCTGCCGCCGCTGCTGGCCATCGTCGTCGCCGGGTTCAACCCCGGCCTGCTGCCGGCACTGACGTCGAACCGGCTGTGGCAGGCGGGAGGCCAGTCGCTGGCCATTGCGCTGGCGGCTGGCTCCCTGGCCACCCTGCTCGGCGCCGCCCTGCTGCTCACCAGCCGCCACCTCAGGGTGCGGGATCGCAAGCGGCGCGCCGCCGCCCTGTGGGAAGCCAGCGGCTCCATGATCCTGATGATACCGGCGGTGGTGCTCTCCACCGGGCTTTTCATCATGTTCATGCCCTTCACCGATGTCTTCTCCCTGGGCCCCTGGCTGGTGGTACTGGTCAACGCCCTGATGGCACTGCCCTATGTGCTGCGCACCCTCAACGCCCCCATGCAGTTGGTGGTGCGCCAGTATGATCGGCTGGCGGACAGTCTGGGGGTACGCGGCCTGCATCGCCTGCGGCTGGTAGAGTGGCCCCTGCTGCGCCGCCCGCTGGCCCTGGCCATGGCCCTCTCCATGATCCTGTCGCTGGGTGATCTCGGCGCCATCGCCATGTTCGGCAGCCAGACCCTCACCACCCTGCCCTGGCTGCTCTATCAGCAGCTCGGCAGCTACCGCCTGACCGAGGCGGCCGCCACTGCCCTGCTGCTGCTCACGCTCTGTTTCTCCCTGTTCTGGCTGGTCGAGCGGGGGCTTGGAGGGAAGCATGCCGAACCTTGAAATCCGCGGCACCTTGCAAGGGTCCCGACACAGCCCTGCTGGCCGCTCACACAGCTCCCCGGAGAACAAAAGATGTTGAACATCGACAGACTGGTCACCAGCTACCCCGACTGGCGTGTCGACTTCACCGCCACCCTGGCCAGGGGGGAGATCACCGCCCTGATCGGTCCGAGCGGCGCCGGCAAGTCGACCCTGCTCGGCATGATCGCCGGCTTCGTGCCGGTGGAGTCCGGTACCCTCACCTTCGACGGTCAGGATCTGATGCCGCTGGGCCCGGCCGAGCGGCCGGTCACCACCCTGTTCCAGGATCACAACCTCTTCCTGCATTTGTCGGTGTTCGACAACATCGCCATCGGCCTGCACCCCGGGCTGCGTCTCAACGCCGCCCAGCGGAATCAGGTCAACGAGGCGGCCGAGCGGGTGGGCCTCGGCGCCATGCTGATGCGCCTGCCGGATCAGCTCTCCGGTGGCCAGCAACAGCGGGTGGGCCTGGCCCGCGCCCTGGTGCGGGGCAAGCCGCTGCTGTTGCTGGACGAGCCCTTCTCGGCCCTGGATCCGGCCCTGCGCAGGGAAATGCTGGCAGAAGTCGCCCGCCTCGCCTGCGAACAAGGCATTACAGTGCTGATGGTGTCCCATAACCCGGAAGACGCCCAGCTTATCGCCGACCAGGTACTCTTCATCGACGAGGGATGCATCGCCTTGCAGGGCAAGCCCGAGATCCTGCAAAGCAGCGATCATCCCGGGTTGCTGCGCTATCTCGGTCGTCCCCAGGGGGCCTAGGTAGACGGGATCAAAAAAGGGAAGCCAGCTGGCTTCCCTTTTTCATGCATGGTTTGTCGGCCGGGATCAGAGGTTTTCTTCGGCGAAGGAGGCGAGTCGACTGCGCACAACGCCATTCAGGAAGATGTTGGCACTGCCGTCGAAGTCCTTGAAACGCTCGACGATGTAGGTCAGACCCGAGGTCACCGGGCTCAGGTAGTTGGAGTCGATCTGGGCCAGGTTGCCGGAGCAGACGATCTTGGTCCCCTCGCCGCAACGGGTGATGATGGTCTTGATCTGGGACGCCGTCAGGTTCTGGCACTCGTCCAGCAGCACGAAGGTGTTCTGGATGCTGCGCCCGCGCATGAAGTTGACCGATTTGAACTGGATGTTGGCCTTCTCCATGATGTAGCTCAGCGACCCGCTCATGTTCTCGTCCTGCTTGTGCAGCACCTCCAGGGTGTCGGTCACCGCCGCCAGCCAGGGCATCATCTTCTCTTCTTCCGTGCCGGGCAGGAAACCGATACTCTCGGCGATTTCCGGGGTGTTGCGGGTGACGATCACCTTCTCGTAGATCCCCTTCTCGATCACCAGCTCCAGGGCCGCCGCCATGGCGAGCAGGGTCTTGCCGCAACCGGCAGGTCCGGTCAGGATCACCAGGTCGATATGGGGATCGAGCAGGGCGTCGAGGGCCATGCCCTGGTAGATGTTCTTGGGATGCACGCCCCAGGCCTTGCGCGACATCAACCGCTCGCGGCCCAGATCCTTGAGGCGGATCTTCTGGCCGTCGTGGGCGAGTACCCTAGCGGCAAAGAAGTTCTCCTCGTCCAGCAGGTACTGATTGACGTGCACCCCCTCCAGCAGGGCCGAGTCGATGACGTGCACCGTATCGCGGCCATGGGTCTCGCTGTCACACTCGCCGACCCGTTCCCAGAAACTGCCGGGCACCACCTGGAAGCCCTTGGCCAGCAGGCGGATGTCGTCGATCAGCTGGTCACTGCGGTAGTCCTCGACATGGGCAAGGCCGGCCCCCTTGGCCTTGAGGCGCATGTTGATGTCCTTGGTCACCAGCACCACCTGGCGTTTCATCTCATGCTTTTGCAGATAGAGGGCCGCATTGATGATGCGGTTGTCCGCCTCCTTGTCGGTGAACACCTCGGCATCCTGAGGCAGATGGTGATCGCTGAAGATGGAGATGCGACCGCTCGCCTCGCCGGCCAGCGCCACCCCTTGCACTATCTGTTCCGGGGTCGCGTCGCGGAATACGTCTTCCAGTGCGCGAATGGCGATACGGGCATCACGGCTGACGTCTTTCTGGCGATCCTTGATGTTGTCGAGCTCTTCGAGCACCGTCATGGGGATGAGCACGTCGTGCTCTTTGAAGGAGTAGATGGCGAGGGGTTCGTGAAGCAGAACGTTGGTATCCAGGATAAACAGCTTTCGGTCCGTGTTGTCCATAAGCATCCTCCTTGGCACTGAAGGTGCCACGTGTGTGAATCTCAGATGTCATTGAAACCACACGACCGTGACAGTTTTATTACCCCCAACGCTACGCCCGAATTTACCGGCGTGCAACATTTCCCTTGCACGCCCCAACTGACTGTATATAAAGCAATCAATAAAAAAGACCGGCCCTCTGGCCGATCTTTTAAGCGTGATTATCCCCCAAGCGGCCCCGTTAGCCGCACTTGGAATCACCGCAATTGAGGCAGGTCATGCAGCCATCTTTCTGCACCAGCGCCTTGGTGTGGCACTTGTAGCAGAGCGCCGCATTGGGGGGGAAACCGCTGCCCGCCTGCTGTTCTTCTGCCTGTTGCTGTGCCTGCAGTTCCGCCTGCTTCTCGGCCAGAAACGCCTGCTGGTGCTCGTCCAGCCCGGGCACCTTAAGCATGCCGATCTCGGTGAGATGGGTCTCTATCACGTTGCCAATTTCGGCGATGAGCGAGGGCACATACTTGCCCTTGTTCCAGTAGCCGCCCTTGGGATCGAACACGGAGCGCAGCTCCTCCACCAGGAAGGTGACATCCCCCCCCTTGCGGAATACCGCCGAGATGATACGGGTCAGGGCCACTATCCACTGATAGTGTTCCAGGCTCTTGGAATTGATGAAGATCTCGAACGGACGGCGCGTCTCGTGGACCGTGCCCTCGTTGAGAATGATGTCGTTGATGGTGATGAACAGCGAATGCTCGGAGACGTGCTCCGGCGTCTTCAGCTTGTAGGTGGTGCCCATCAGCCGTTCCGGGCGCAGCACCGTCTCGTGCATGTGCACCACGTCATCCTGGGGATCCGGTGCCTCTTGCGGTTCATCCCGGGTTTTCACCTTGTAGGCGACGATTTTTCTGTCGATCTTCTTGACCATGTGTCGTTCTCAGAATTTGCCGTAATAGCCTTCTTTCAAGGCGTCGTAGAGGTTGGCGGCAGTGTGCAGCTCGCCATCGTATTCGATCTCTTCGTTCCCTTTCACCGTGATGACGGAGCCATCCTCCAGAGTGAACTCGTACTGAGTGTTCTCCAGATCCTTCTCCTTCACCAGCACGCCCTGGAAGGCCTCCGGATTGAAGCGGAAGGTAGTGCACCCCTTGAGCCCGGAATCCGAGGCATAGAGGTAGATATCCTTGAACTGCTCGAACGGGAAGTCGGTCGGCACGTTGGCGGTCTTGGAGATAGAGGAGTCAATCCAGCGCTGGGCCGCTGCCTGGATGTCCACGTGCCCGGTCGGACTGATGTCGTCTGCGGTGATGAAATAATCCGGCAGGCGACTGGCCTCATCCGCCCCATAGGGCATCGCAGCCGGGTTCACCAGCTCGCGGTAGGCGAGCAACTCGAAGGAGTAGACATCCACGCTCTCCTTGCTCTTCTTGCCAGGCTTGATGACGTTGCGGCTGTAGTGGTGGGCAAAGCTCGGCTCGATACCGTTGCTGGCGTTGTTGGCGAGCGACAGGGAGATGGTGCCGGTCGGCGCAATGCTGCTGTGGTGGGTGAAACGGCCACCCACCTCGGCCAGCTCGGCCACCAGGGCGGGATCCACCTCGGCCACCTGCTGCATGTAGCGGCTGTAGCGGGAGTGCAGCACCTTGCCCTTCACCTTGTCGCCGATCTTGATGCCATCTGCCGCCATCTCGGGGCGCAGGCGCAGCATTTTGCCGGTGACCTCGAACTCCTGCTCCATGACGGGCGCCGGCCCCTTCTCCTTCGCCAACCGCAGGGACTCCTGCCAGCCGGTCATCGCCAGTTCCTGGGAGACCTGCTCGGTAAAGGCGACGGACGCCGCACAGCCGTACTTGATGCGCAGCATGGTCAGGGCCGAGCCCAGGCCGAGGAAGCCCATGCCGTGGCGGCGCTTGGCGGTAATCTCCTCGCGCTGTCTGGCCAGCGGCAGCTGGTTGATCTCCACCACGTTGTCGAGCATGCGGGTGAAGATGGCCACCACCTTGCGAAACGCGGGCCAGTCGAAGGCGGCCTGCTCGGTGAAGGGGTCACGCACGAAGGCGGTCAGGTTGACCGAGCCCAGCAGACAGGCGCCATAGGGCGGCAGGGGCTGCTCGCCACAGGGGTTGGTGGCGCGGATCTCCTCGCAGAACCAGTTGTTGTTCATCTCGTTGACCTTGTCGATCAGGATGAAACCGGGCTCCGCATAGTCGTAAGTGGAGGTCATGATGACGTTCCAGAGCTTGCGGGCGGGTAAGGTCTTGTAGACCTTGCAGGCTACCTGCCCCAGCTCGTTTATCACCACCCCTTCCTTGTTGGGCCAGTCCGCCCAGATCACCTGCAGCGGGTCGTCCAGCGCGATGCCGTCCTGTTCCACCTCCTTGGCGGTGTAGGGGAAGATCAGTTGCCAGGGGGCATCCACCTTCACCGCCTTCACAAACTCTTCGGTGATGAGCAGGGAGAGGTTGAACTGGCGAAGGCGGCCATCTTCCCGCTTGGCCTGGATGAACTCGATCACGTCGGGGTGACGGATGTCCATGGTGCCCATCTGGGCGCCACGACGGCCGCCAGCTGAAGACACGGTGAAACACATCTTGTCGTAGATGTCCATAAAGGAGAGCGGACCCGAGGTATAGGCGCCGGCACCGGAGACGAAGGCCCCGCGCGGGCGCAGGGTCGAGAAGTCATAGCCGATGCCGCAGCCGGCCTTCAGGGTCAACCCAGCCTCATGCACCTTGCCGAGGATATCGTCCATCGAATCTTCGATGGTGCCGGAGACGGTGCAGTTGATGGTGGACGTGGCGGGTTTGTGCTCGAACGCTCCGGCGTTGGAGGTGATACGGCCCGCCGGAATGGCACCATTGCGCAGGGCCCACAGGAAGGGCGCATACCAGGCCTCGGGTTCGCGTTCCTGCGCAGCCAGCGCGCGGGCGACCCGCTGGTAGGTCTCGTCGATGGAACCATCGATGGGGGCGCCATCCTTGCTCTTGAGACGATATTTACTGTCCCAGATCTCGAGGGACGTCTCCTGCAGGGGGATCTGGCGGGCGAGGGTGTCGCTCTCCAGCACCGGGGTGGATTTAGCCATGTTCAATCAACCTCATGTGAATGCATCTACACCCTGACAACACTAAAAGCACAACTAATAGTGAAATTTAAGGCAGACAACACTATATATAGTAAACCAGTCATAACGAGGGCGCAGATTCTATCCTAAAAAAATGCCCCGGCCAGCAGATTTCTGGGCCAGGGCATTTAAGCGGTTCAATTCCCGAGAGATTTAATGCGAAGCGGGATCTCAGGGTTTCTTGACGTAAACGCTCGGTGTCTCACCCGCCATATTCAGATAGAACTCATAGACGCCATCCGCATCGGGCGAGAACTTCATGTCCTCATACTTGGAGCAAGGGTTGACCGGTACGGGCTCCCCGCCCAGTACGGCCACGCCATCGCTCGGGCTCTTGTAGCCGAAGTTGGTACCGCAGCTCCAGCCGGAGTCAGCGAACTTGAATTTGTAGGGAGCCCACTCCTTCTTGAGCGTGCCCTTGGCCATGTAAAGCTTGTCGGCGACCTTGACCACCTTGCTCTCATCGGTCGCCATCCAGTCGTTCATCTCCCCTCGCAGGTAGATGGACTTGCCGCCGAAGTCGCTGTTGTCTGCCGCCTGCTCTGCACCGCCATTTGATGCGCAACCGCCTAATACCAGGGTTCCCGCCGCCAGCATCATCGTTACTGTTCTTTTGAACATGTGTCCATTCCTCAGATTATTGTGATTCCTTGGCCCATCGAACGTGGGCTGACGAATTAAAGCAGAGCGGGCATCGCAAGAAAGGTAGAGGCATCACATTCTGTGTTTTTTATATCCAACGCACACTATCAATGGATAAATATCGAACAGAGAATCAAAGGGATTGGTGAAGCTAGGGTGGTTAATGACAAAACGGCGGGACTATCTGAAGGTGGAAATTCGCCGTTCTGGCCAATTTCAGGCAATAAAAAAGCCCGCTCGAATGAGCGGGCTTCTTCAATTGGGTGCCTGGCAGTGTCCTACTCTCGCATGGCGAATGCCACACTACCATCGGCGCTACAGCGTTTCACTTCTGAGTTCGGCATGGGGTCAGGTGGTTCCACTGCGCTATTGCCGCCA